>CAWJBB010000060.1:0-44666 GCA_963840855.1 uncultured delta proteobacterium | reverse complement strand
GCTTGCGAATCCTTTTCTAAGCTCTTTTAGACATTTCCACCCGTGCGAACCCTTTTCTTGAAACCCCCACTACCATAGTGTATGTCTAAAAACGCGAACGCCATGGAATACGAGAATGTCATCGTTGAAAAAGACGGCGCCATCGCCGTCGTCAGGTTGAACCGACCGCAAGCGCTGAATGCGCTTTCTTACGGTCTCGTGAAGGACCTGTCGTTGACGATGCAGGCACTCGATGAGGATGACGAAGTTCGCGTCATGATCGTCACCGGGGGTGAGAAGGTTTTCGCCGCCGGTGCGGATATCAAAGAAATGGCCACCCTGGGCCCCTTCGACCCTCCCGTTCTCCAACGGCTGGCCTACCGCGACCGGATAAACGAAATCTCCAAGCCGGTCATCGCCGCCGTCAGCGGCTTCGCCCTCGGCGGCGGCTGCGAGCTAGCCATGAGCTGCGACATCATCATCGCCTCCGAGAGCGCACGCTTCGGCCAACCGGAAGTGAATCTGGGCATTATTCCAGGCAGCGGCGGCACCCAACGATTGACCCATCTGCTCGGCAAGCACCGCGCGATGGAGTTGATCTTGACCGGAGATTTCTTGAGCGCCGTAGACGCCGAACGCCTTGGCCTGGTCAACCGCGTCGTGCCGGTAGAACTGCTACTCGAGGAAGCCAAAAACGTCGCCAGAAAAATTGCCGCCAAACCCGTGCTGGCGATCCGGGCGGCGAAGCAAGCCGTGCTCAAGGCGGCCAATGCGCCACTCGACGAGGGCCTCGACTTCGAGCGCAAGTCTTTCTATCTATTGTTGTCATCGGAAGACCGCAAGGAGGCCATGAGGGCCTTCTTGGAAAAACGCGAACCGGCACTCAAAGGGCGGTAAGGAAGCGGCGCCGTGAGCTACGAAACCATCATCTACGAGAAAGCAGGCGGCCTCGCGACCCTCACCCTCAACCGGCCGCAGTCGCTCAACGCCTTCGTGCCGCAGATGAACCAGGAAGTGCTCCATGCCTTGAAAGACGGCGAGCGCGACCAGGAGGTCCGCTGCCTGATGATCACCGGCGCGGGGCGCGCTTTCTGCGCCGGACAGGATCTTAAAGGCCGTACGCCGGAGCAGAAAGGCTCCCTCGGCGCGTCGCTCCGTGAAAAGTATAATCCGATGATCCGCCAGATTCGCCAGATGGAAAAAATCGTCATCGCGGCGGTGAATGGCGTGGCCGCCGGCGCCGGTTGTAACTTTGCGCTGGCGTGCGATCTGCGCGTTGCTTCGGAAGAAGCGAAATTCATCCAATCGTTCGTGCGCGTCGGTCTGGCGCCGGACTCCGGCGGTAGTTTCATACTTCCGCGGCTGGTAGGTTTGAGCAAGGCGATGGAGTTGCTGCTGCTCGGAGATTCTCTAGATGCGCATGAAGCGCTGCGCATCGGGCTTGTCGCGCGGGTTTTTCCCGGAGCTGATTTTGTCAGATCGGCCAAAGAGATCGGCGAGCGAGTGGCCAAAGCGCCACGCGGTATCGGTCTAATCAAGCGCGCCGTCAACCACGCGAATCTGCCCGATCTGGAATCGGATCTCGAATACGAAGCCTATTTGCAAGAGATCGCCGGTAGAAGTTCGGACTACGACGAAGGCGTGCGCGCGTTTTTAGAGAAGCGGACGCCGGTGTTTACCGGTAAATGATTTCTAGCGTTCAGAGTCCAGCGTTTTGGGTTTCAACTCTAGACACTGAAACTCTGGACTCGAGACTGCGATTTAGTATTATGGCCAACGAAACAGAAAAAATCGGCGTCATCGGCGCCGGGACCATGGGCGCCGGCATCGCGCAGGTGGCCGCGCAGACCGGCTTCGAAACGCTGATCTATGACATCAATCAGGAGTTTATCGAGGCAGGCCTTGGCCGGGTCGCAAATTTTTTGCGCGGCAGCCGCGAACGCGGCAAAATCTCCGCGGAAGAAGAGCACGCTGTCTTAAACCGCTTGCGCGGCACCACCAAGCTAGCAGACTTTAACGGTTCCAGCCTGGTTGTCGAAGCGGCGCCGGAAAAACTGGAACTCAAGCGCGATATCTTCAAGCAGCTCGATGCGATCTGTGGTTTCGAGACGCTCTTGGCGACCAACACCTCCTCGTTCTCCGTGACCGCCATCGCCGCGAGCACGCAACATCCCGAACGCGTTCTCGGCCTGCATTACTTTAATCCGCCGCCGCTGATGCCCTTGGTGGAAGTTATCGAGGGCGACCGAACCGCGCCCGAAACGATCGCGAAGGCAACCGAGCTGATGCGCCGCATGGGCAAAACCCCGGCCCGTGTTAAGGATACGCCCGGCTTTATCGTTAATCGCATCGCCCGACCTTTTTATAATGAAGGGTTGCGCATCCTTGGCGACGGCGGAGCGGATGTCGGAACCATCGACCGCGTCATGAAAGAGGCGGGAAATTTTCGCATGGGCCCCTTCGAGTTAATGGACTTGATCGGCAACGACGTCAACTTCGCCGCCACTGAATCGCTTTACCGCTCGTTCTTCGAAGACCCGCGCTTTCGCCCCAGCCCGATCCAGCAAAAGATGGTCCTAGGCGGCAATCTCGGGCGCAAAACCGGCCGGGGCTTTTACGTTTATGGTGGAAAATAGCGTCGCCATCATCGGTGAAAACCGGCTTGCTATGGAGTTTGCTGCTCTCTGCAAAGAGAAGGGGCTGGGTGTCTCATTATTGGCGCGGCCCAACGATCTCGCGCCGACCACGTCATTGGTCATTGAAACTTTCGCTCAGGATGCAGAGCACAAGAAGGGCATCCTGAGAAAACTGGATGATTTTCTTTCGCCGGCATCGGTGCTCGTGGCTTCATGCTTGGGTTCCGCCGTGACTCATCTGGCGGCACAGCTGAGATGGCCGGAGCGCGTTATAGGTTTCGCGACGTTTTACCCGCTCAAGGAACGCAAAGTCATCGAGCTGGCCGCCGGCATGCGCAGTGCGGAAAGCGCCGCGCAAAAAGCCGAAGAGTTTTTTAATTCCCTGGGCAAGAAAACGGTGCGGGTCAAAGACGCGGCGGGCCTGACGTTTCCGCGCATCCTGAGCTTGATCGTCAACGAAGCGGCGCGGGCGTTGGAAGAAGGGGTGGCCAGCGCCGAAGAGATCGACGTCGCCATGCGCCTCGGGGTGAATTATCCACAAGGCCCGCTCAAGTGGGCGGACCAAATCGGCCTGGACGAAGTCTTGGCCGTCCTTGAAGGATTACAGAGGGAAACCGGCGAAGACCGCTACCGTCCGGCGCCGTCATTGAGGAAGCTCGTGACCGCTGGTTTTCTCGGTGAAACTACTGGTCGAGGGTTTTACTCGTACACGGAAGGTCAGGTGAAATAATGAAAGAAGCCGTTATCGTTGAAGCCGTGCGCACGCCCATGGGCCGCCACGGCGGCATTCTGAAAGACGTCCGCACCGACGATCTAGCCGCTTACATCATCGCCAAGATGGTCGAAAAAACCGGCATCGCCAAGGAAGAAATCGAAGATGTCTACTTCGGCTGCACCAATCAGGCGGGCGAAGATTCGCGTAACGTCGCGCGCAACGCCTCGTTGCTGGCCGGCCTGCCCTATACGATTCCCGGCGCCACGTTGAATCGTCTATGCGGCTCGGGCATGGAAGCGATCAATCAAGCGGCTCACTCGATCGCCACAGATAACGGCGAGGTTTATGTTGCCGGCGGCGTCGAAAGCATGACCCGTGGGCCCTGGGTAATGGGCAAACCGGCCAACGCCTTTCAGCGCGGCGATGTACAGCTGTATGACAGTTCGCTGGGGTGGCGTTTTCCCAACAAGCGCATGGGCGAGCTGTACTCGCTGATTAACAACGGCGAGACCGCTGAAAACGTCGCCGAGAAATACAACGTCAGCCGCGCGGACCAAGACGCGCTGGCGCTGGCCAGCCATCGAAATGCCGTGAAGGCGCAGCAGGAAGGCCGCCTGAAGGACGAAATCGTACCCTTTGAGATGGCGCAGCGAAAAGGCGCGCCCCTCGTCCTTGACAAGGACGAGGGGCCGAGAACGGATACGACATTGGAGATCCTCGCGGGGTTGCAACCCGCGTTCAAGAAAGGCGGCACGGTGACCGCTGGAAATTCGTCACCGCTTTCCGACGGCGCCGCAGCATTGCTGATCACAACGCCGCAAAAAGCGGAGCAATTGAGACTCAAACCCTTGGCGCGCATCGTGGCG
Organism: uncultured delta proteobacterium; assembly: GCA_963840855.1. Classification (GTDB taxonomy): domain Bacteria; phylum Desulfobacterota; class Binatia; order UBA9968; family UBA9968; genus DATACQ01. The sequence continues at coordinate 40,470 of CAWJBB010000060.1, read as the reverse complement.
TCGGCCGCCGCCGGTGTCCATCCAAACTACATGGGAATCGGCCCGATACCGGCGGCGCAAAAAGCGCTCAAACGTGCCGGCCTCACCATCGAGCAGATCGACCTCGTGGAAATCAACGAAGCCTTTGCTTCCCAGGTGCTCGCGTGCGCGCGCGAGTTAGGCATCGATCTCAACAAGCTCAACGTCAACGGCGGCGCCATCGCCCTCGGCCACCCGCTCGGCTGCAGCGGCGCCCGGATCGTGACGACGCTTATTCACGAAATGAAAAAACGCGGCAGCCGCTTCGGCCTCGCCACCATGTGCATCGGTGTCGGCCAAGGCATCGCCACGGTCGTCGAACGGATGAATTAGCGGCGATCCGGGCGCGGCGCGTGCTATACTCTCTTCATGGGTTCCTGCCCAAATTGAGCCAGAAGAGAGAAAATATTCACCACGAAGGCACGCCTTCCGCTCGGGTATGTTCCAAACGTTAAAATCGTTCAATACGTTCAAGTCGTTCAACCAACCCATTTTGCTCGGACGGCTTGAACGATTTGAACGGCTTGAACTACTTGAACCATCTGCGTGCATCATTCTTTGTGGTTAAATCTCTTCTCTTTGGTTCGGCTCTGGCGAGTTAGGTCTCGATAAGGCGCTATGAACATTTCTCGAAGGCGCGTTGTAGTCGCGCTCGCGTTGCTGGCCGTCGCGGGCGCCGCGGTTTTGTTTTCCCTCAGCGTTGTGGCCCACAAGCGACGCGGGGAAGTGCAGCAGGAGCTGCAAAAGCTGCTCGGCGACGATGCCAGCTTCGAAGCGGTGGAGGCGAGTCTGTGGGGCGGTATCGGATTCACGGCGAAGGATTTTCGCATCGCCGACAACGCGGCGTTCGCCGCCACTCCCTTCGTTCAAACACGAGAACTACGACTGGGCGTGAGCTTATGGCACCTGTGCCTCGGCCGCCTCGTGATCAATGCGCTCACTTTTACCCAACCCGAATTTCAGATCATCACCAACGAAGACGGGCTCTTGAACGTCACCGCGTTGGCGAGTCGTAAGAAAGAACTGGCGAGCGTTTCCCAGGCTGCGCACGGGTTCAACGGAAAGAAGAAGCTCTTCGGTTAGTTTTCTAATTACGCGGCTCAAAGTGGTCGACGGCCGCATTGATTTTATCGACCGCTCAATCAGCGCGCCCGCGGCGTTGCAAATCAAGAAAATCGATCTGGACGTCGGGGGACTGGATCTTGCGGCGCGGGCAAAAATCAAACTGGCAGCGTCCCTTACCGAGGGATTGGGCCGCGACCTGCACATTGAAGGCGAGATGGGCCGTTCCGCGCTGGGGCGAAACTGGTCGCAGCAACCGGTCAATCTGGAAATGCAATTTGACTCTTTGTATCTACCGACGCTCGCCCGCGCCATCCCTTTTCTGCGCGACCGTATTCCTCGGGAGCTCGATATCACCGGCCCCATGTATCTCCAAGCAAAACTTTCAGGCACGTTGCAACAACCTCGTATTACCGACATCACGCTGAAAGTCCCCGTTTTGGGTTCTTCCGATTACAACGCCGTTCTCGAAGGCAAGGCCGAATTCACCCAAAATCGCGACTGGGCGGACGCAGCCATCGCTGGGAAACTGACCTTGACTGCCATCAGTTTGTCACAGTTCCACAGCCTGCCGCCGCTCCGGCAATCGCTGCCCGCAGATTTCGCGACTGACGGGTCGGTGAACGTTTATAGCCGCTTTGAAGGAACCTGGAACCAGCTGCGCGTGGGCACCCTGGTCGAAGCAGAAAAGAGCGAGTTTCGTCTCCCCGGTTGGTTTCATAAACCGGCCGGCAAACCGGCGGAGTTGCGCGCGCAGATTTCGCGACACGAGGGCGGCTTCGCGCTCCATCCCTCCGAGATCATTCTGGGGGACGCGAAAATGCTTATTTCCGGCGCGCTGACGCAAGGTCAAGCGCCACGGCTATCGATAAAGCTTAGCGCCGGCCAAAGCTCGCTCAAATCTTTGGAGCCGCTCCTGGCATCGCCAACCTTCGACGGGTTCGCCGGCAACGTTGACTACAACTTACTGCTCGAAAAGAATATGGCGTCGCCAGTCAACGGTTGGGCGGCTCGCGGCACCTTGAATCTGGTCCAGGTCGCTTTGCGCCACAAAGCGAGCGGTAGAAAGGTCGATCATCTCAATGGATTGGTATCGTTTTACGGGAACCACGCGCGCGCGCAAAATCTTTCCTTTCGTCTCGGCTCGTCGGCGCTGACCGCTGCCCTCGAGATCGCCGACCTGAATCGGCTCAGCGGACGGTACACGCTGCGCTCGCCTGACCTGAATTTGACGGACATCCCTCTCCCCGCCGGGGCCGGCGCGGGGCGCCTCAAAAATGTCGTTGCCAGCGGAGAGATGATTTTCGAAGATAACTTACAGCGTCTCCAGGGAACTCTTTCCTCCTCGGACGGTACGTTCCGGAATATCCCGTATCGAAATCTGCGAACGGACATAATGTGGTCGCCCGCGGAAGTCAGCTTCAAAGAACTTCGCGTTGGCGCTTTTAGCGGGGAATTGCGCGGCGGCGGCGCTTGGAATTTCGGCGCCGGAAAAGCGCCCAGCTTTCGGCTTGCGCCGCGCCTCGACGCCCTGAGCTTGAATGAAGTATTGAAGCAATTGGCGCCGAACTTAAAAGACCGGTTCAATGGACAACTCGACTTTCGCGGCGAATTTGACGGCCGCGCGCCGGCCGGCGAGACACTCCGGCCAACACTCAAAGGATCAGGAGCAGCGGTGATACGCAGCGGCACGATTAAAGACTTCAACTTGATCGCGCGGCTTTTCTATCGCAGTAGCGGCGGCCAGGGCCAGATCGGCAAAACGGCTGAGCGCATTTCGGAAAACCTCGCCGCCGTCGTCAAGCGGGAAGATACGCCGGTGCAAGATTTGAGAGCGACGCTGACCGTCGAGGCGCAACGCATCCGCACTGACGACCTCTTGTTATCCACCCCCGAATATGAGATTAGCGGCGCCGGCTGGATCGGCATCGACGGCGCGACGCAATGGAACGGGCTCCTCGTCTTTTCGCCGAGCATCACCCGGGAGCTGCGCCGCGAATACGGTGCGATCCGCTACTTTCTCGACCGCAAGGGCCGCCTCGCGGTCTCCTTCCGGCTCGACGGCAAGCTGCCCAATATTAAAATCCGCCCGGAAAATCGCGCTCTGGCCCAGGCCTTCCGCTGGGGCACCTGGCAACGCGGCGACGACGTTACGGGGCGGGACGGACGCAGCGGAAAAAATTGGCTGCGCGATTCCCTCGACCGGTTACTAAACCGCTGACATCCCGCCATGACCGATCTACAGCTCTTCTATCTGGCCACGCCGCCCGAGCATATCGCGTACGTCAAGTTCGTTTTCGAGTCCTACGAGGAAGTCGGCATCATTCGCACCGTCGACCGCAAGAGCGCGGTGATCGTGCTCTTGGCAATGCGTGACTTCGCCGATACGGCCCGCGCGATTCTGGAATCCCTCAAAAAAGACATTCCTCTACAAGAGATCCCGCCGCCGGCCGACATGGCCGATGACTGGTTCATGGCGGAGCTAAAAAACGAACCCAACAATGCCGATTATTTTGCAACGAGAACAATTGACGACGCAGGCAACAAAGGTAAATCGTGATCCATCACGTTCAAGGTTCAACGTTCAAAGTTCAAGGTTTCGACTCTAAATCCGCGTTTTAAACTCCGAGTCCTTGAACCTTGAACCCGGAACTTTGAACTGAAATCCTTTTGCAAACTCCCGCGAAGCGATTCATGCTCAAACGATGGACGCAGACGGACAACCGCAAGATGACAACGCGCGCCGCAAGATTCTAAATCTCTTAGCCAACAAGCCTCGGTTGCGTTTGACGCCCGCGGAGATCCACAGACGCGGCGGCTTTCCGCCGAACGAACTTCAGAGCGTTATCGATGCCCTGCGAAACCTGTGTCGCGAAGGCCGGCTGGTACGATTGAAAAAAAACCACTACGGCCTCCCCGATAGCCAAAACCTGGTAATTGGAAGAATCCATGCCCATCCAGACGGTTATGGTTTTCTCATCCCGGATGACAAAAACGCCGAAGACATTTATATCAACCGCCGAGAGATGCGCCGCGTGATGCACGGCGACCGGGTGATGGTGCGCGTGGACCGCAAACAACGGGGCGCAACCGAAGCTCACATTGCGCAGATCGTCGAGCGCGGGCAAAAACGGCTGATCGGTACTTATGATGAATTCGCCGGCAAGAGCTATCTGATTCCGATGGACCCGAGGGTAGCCAGCGCCATCTCGCTAAGGACAAGCGGAGCCAAAGCCGAAAAGGGCCAGGTCATCGCGGCGGAGATTTCCAAATACGGCACCGCGCTGTCGCCGCCGGAGGGAGAGCTGCTGCAAGTCATAGGCAGCCCGGACGACCCCGAAGTGCAAGCTCAGTCGGTGATCTTTCGCTACGGCCTGACGACGAAGTTTCCCGAAGCCGTGCACCGGGAAATCGCCGCAAGCTCGTTTGCTATTGGCGCCGAAGAAGTGGCGCGCCGCGCCGACCTGCGCGACCTGCCCATCGTCACCATCGACGGCGAGACAGCGCGCGACTTCGACGACGCGGTTTTCGCGCGCCGGCAAGACGATCATTACGAGCTGTTCGTTTCCATCGCCGATGTCGCCCATTACGTCAGGCCGGGCACGGCGCTGGATGAAGAAGCCTATGCTCGCGGCACCAGCGTTTATTTTCCGGATCGGGCAATCCCCATGCTTCCCGAAGCGCTCTCCAACGGCATCTGCAGCCTGAATCCCGATGAAGACCGGTTGGCCAAGACCGCCTGCATGAAGATCAATTTTCAAGGCGAAGTGATTGTCAGCCGCTTTTTTGACTCCGTAATCCGCAGCCACGCGCGCATGACTTACACTGAAGTGCGCAAGGTTCTCGTCGATAAGGATGGCGAATGCCGGGCGCGCTACAACGATCTGGTGGAGCAGTTCAAGATGATGGAAGAGGTAGCGCTGCTGCTTTATGAACAGCGGCGGAAGAGGGGCAATCTCGATTTCGATTTGCCCGAAGCGGAGATCCTGCTCGATCTTCAAGGCATGCCGGAGAATATCGTGCGCGCCGAGCGCAACATCGCGCACCGCATTATTGAAGAATTCATGATCGCCGCCAACGAAGCCGTTGCGCGCCGCTTGAGAGACAACGATCTTCCCCTGCTTTACCGCGTGCACGAGGGACCCGACGAAGAGGCTTTGGAAGCCATCGCGCCGTTTCTTCTCACCCTGGGTTACCGCTTGCCGGTGAAGAAAGAAAAAATCGCACCGCGGGATATTCAAAGATTATTGGAATCCGCGCGCGGCAAACCCGAAGAGCGTTTGCTCAACCGCGTGCTGCTGCGCTCCATGAAGCAGGCGATTTACCAACCGGAGAACATCGGTCACTTCGGCTTGGCTTCGACATGCTACACCCATTTCACCTCGCCGATTCGGCGCTATCCCGACCTGATCGTGCACCGGATGTTGGACAAAGCGCTGCAGGGAGAGAAACTCAAACCCAATCAACGCGAAGACCTGCTCCGTTATTTGCAGGAAGCGGGCAAACATACGTCCGAGCGGGAGCGCCACGCCATGGACGCCGAGCGTGAAATGGTCGATCTCAAGAAAGCCCAGTTCATGATGAACAAGATCGGAGAAGAGTTCACCGGCTTCATCAACAGCCTGGCTAATTTCGGCTTCTTCGTCGAACTCGACGACTACTTTATCGAAGGACTGGTGAAACTCTCCTCGCTCACCGACGACGAGTACGATTATTTCGAAAAGGAATACGTCATCAAAGGCCGCCGCCACGGGAAAAAATTCCGCCTGGGCGATAATGTCCGGGTAAAGGTCGCCCGGATCAACGCATTTCGGGCCGAGATTGATTTGGAATACGTTCAGACGAGCGAGGGCCGCCTACCTTAAATTTCAGTAGCGAAGACTATAGCGCCGCCGAAAATTCATCGCGATACTTGGCCAAACCGGCGACGCCTTTCATCCGGGACTCTTCCAAAGACAAAATCATGAATACATCATCCGGCACATTCCATTGGCAGCGTATTGCGTGAGCGCGGGCGGGACGAAAACCAAATCTCGGGTAGTACTGTGGATGTCCCAGCACGACGATAAAGGGACAACCGAGCCTTTTTAGCTTCTCATTACCCGCGCGGATCAGTTCGGCACCGATGCCCTTGCGCTGGAGCTCGGGAACTACCGCCATCGGACCTAGACCCGCGCCAACCACTTCTTTCCCGTTGCAACTGATAGATACGGGACTGTACAAGATATGACCCACCAGCCGTTCGTCAATCGTGGCGACGAGTGAGAGCGAAAGACCGCCGTTTGCTCGTAGCGCGTCAACAAGCCCGCCTTCTTGGGGCCGGCCGAAGGCGGCAAAATTTAGCGCGCGAATTACCTCGATATCATCGAGACGCTCCTCGCGAATATTTATGGCGCTCGGGTTCAACAATCTCAGTCCAACCGGTTTCCGTACACGTACTTGATGGAACCTGACGAAGGCTGCGCGAAATATCGCCCATCTGCGGGAACGCGTCAAGTGCGGTGTAGTCCTTGTAACCATCGCCATTCAGTAATAGATATCTTCGCAGCCATGCCGGCAAACGAGCTAAAGCCGATGAAGAAATTGCTCGCGGAAATTATCGTGGCGCTCTCCACGGCGTACCTGTCACGATCAAAGACATGTTTGAGACGGCCGGGGTGCGCACGACAGGGGGTTCAAAGATTTTGGCAGATTGGGTCCCTGAGACGGATGCAGACCTAGTGGAAAAGTTGCGCGCGGCCGGAGCGGTCATCATAGGAAAGACCAATCTGGATGAATTTGGCCATGGCGGCACATCGACACTTTCCCACTTCGGCCCGGTCCACAACCCGTGGGATATCGAACGCATCGCGGGCGGCTCGAGCGGTGGGTCAGCAGTTGCCGTCGCCGCGGGCATTGGCCCGCTCTCCTACGGCACCGAAACTGGGTCATCGGTGCGCCGCCCGGCATCCTATTGTGGCATCGTCCGGCTTCAAACCTACCTTCGGTATCATCAGCCGGCACGGGTCGTTCCGCGGCGCCTGGAGTCAAGATCATGTCGGGCTCTTCGCGCGTTCAGTGCCAGATATCGCGCTCGGGCTGGACGCTGTCGCCGGCTTCGACGCGCGGGACCCGGCCAGCGTACGCCAAGAAATACCGCTTACGCATCCCGGCTCGATGCCAGCGTGAAAGGGCTTAGAGTCGGAGTGCTCAGTCGATTTCTGCAGGGAGTGGACCCTGCAGTAAGACAAGCGTTCGACGCAGCAGCTCAAAGTCCTTGCTAGTGCAAGATGCTGATATAGTCGAGTTAGACGTTCCCGAAGTAACCTACGCGGCGATGACCTCGATGATGACCAGCTCCGCCGAGAGCGCTGGGATCAACCGTCGCTGGTTTCGCGAGCGGCACCAAGACTTCGTTGCGCACGTGAGCCGGGGCCTGGCAGTGGGCATGACCATCACCGCCTCTGAGTACCTCACCGTCCAGCGCGCGCGACACCGCATTCGCGAGGCACTGCGCGCGACCTACGAAAGGGTGGATATTATCGCCTCGCCGACGACAGGCAGAGTAGCGCCGCTGCTATCGGAAGGGCTCAAGGCACGGCAAACGAGCTCTGCTAACGGCGTTAAAGGAATCCGGGCTAAATAGACTGCGCGCTTCGCGCCCTATGGAGCGTGACAAAATTTTATTCGTAACGCAGCGCTTCTATGGGATCCAGGGTCGCGGCTTTTTTGGCGGGATAAAAGCCGAAGAAGACTCCGACGGCACCGGAGAAGAGAAAAGCGATGGCGACGATGGCAGGATCGATTAGCGTCGGCCACTGCGCCCATGTTTTGAGAACTTCAGAGCTGCCGATCCCCAAAAAAATTCCGATGATCCCGCCGGTGGCGGCCATGACGACCGCCTCAACGAGAAATTGCAGCATGATATCGCGGCTGCGCGCGCCGACGGCCATGCGGATGCCGATCTCGCGCGTCCGTTCGGTGACCGACACGAGCATGATATTCATGATGCCGATACCGCCTACTAACAGTGAAATCCCAGCGACGCTGCCCAAAAGCACGGTCATCACCCGGGCGCTGGTCGTCGCCGCCTCGGTGATATCGGACAGATTGCGCACGTTGAAATCGTCCTCCCGCTCCGGACCGATGCGGTGGCGCTGGCGCAAGAGCGAGGTGATTTGTTCCTGCGCCTCTTGCACGCGTTCCGCGTTGATGGCCTTGACCACAATACTTTGCAGCCAGGTGATGCGCATGAGCCGTTTCTGCATCGTCGTGTAAGGAATCATCACCGTATCGTCTTGATCCGTCCCTTGACCGGTCTGGCCTTTGGGCGCGAGCACGCCAACGACGCGAAAGGGAATGTTGCGAATACGGATCACCGCGTCGATGGGATCGTCGTTGCCGAATAGATTGCGCACGACGGTCTCTCCCAGCACCACCACCTTTGCCGCGCTTTCCATGTCGCCGTCGTGCAAGAACCGACCTTCGGCGATCTGCCACTCGCGAATCTGTTGAAACTCCGGCGCCACTCCCTGGGCAAGGGTGCCCCAGTTAAGATTGCCCGCAACCAATTGCTCCGGTCGGCGCAAGACCGGCGACGCATAAGCGACGGCCCGAACTTCGTGTATCATCGCCCTGGCATCGCCGTCCACTAGCGTGTTGACACTGCCAAAACCGGCGCGAACGCCGCCTTGATTCGACGTGCCCGGCATTATGATGAGAACGTTGGTGCCGAGACTGGCGATTTGCGCGCGGATCGTCGACTTCGCACCCTCACCGATGGCGACCATGGCGATCACCGCGCCGACGCCGATAATGATACCGAGCATCGTCAGAAAGGCGCGCATTTTGTTTCGTGCCAACGCCTTAAGCGCAATTCTTAACGTCATTATCCACATAATCAATTTTGGATTTTGGATTGCCGATTTTGGACTACTCGCGCGACCGAGACCCTCGGCTTGATCTCATTACGCAATCTCACCCCGATGTCAAAATCCCGAATCCTGCCATTGTTTTAACGTTTGAAACTTTCTCGCTCCTGGCCGGTCTTATCGTCCGAAACAATTTCGCCGTCTCTAAACAATACGCGGCGCTGGGCGTAAGCCGCGATGTCTTGCTCGTGGGTGACCAGGACGATGGTGATTTTTTGCTCGGCGTTGAGTTGCTGGAGGAGCATCATGATGTCGTGGCTGGTGGCCGAATCGAGATTGCCAGTCGGCTCGTCCGCGAGAACCAACGACGGCTTGTTGACCAAAGCACGAGCAATGGCGACTCTTTGCTGCTGTCCGCCGGAGAGCTGATTGGGTTTGTGATCGAGACGCTGCTCGAGTCCGACGAGAGACAAGACTTCCACGGCGCGATTGTGACGCTCCTTGCCGGCGAAGCCGTTGTACATCATGGGCAGCTCGACATTTTCCAGCGCGCTGGTACGCGAGAGCAGGTTGAAGCCTTGAAAAACGAACCCGATGCGTTTGTTGCGAATATGCGCCCATTGGTCGCGCGACAGTGCGCCCACTTCTTGGGTCTCGAGAAAATACCGGCCGGTGGTTGGGCGATCCAAGCAACCCAAGATATTCATTAAGGTCGATTTGCCGGAGCCGGAAGAACCCATGACGGCGACGAATTCGCCATGTTCGATCGTCAGATTGACACCGCGAAGAGCTGGCACTTCGACGTCGCCCATGCGGTAGGTCTTGTGAAGATCCTCAACGCGAATGAGCTCGCTCATCGGAAGCCGCCGAAACCCGGCCCGCGAGGCTGCTGCGGCTGGAATGGGTTGGCGACGCCGGGTTGCCCGGCGGACGCCGCGGCACTCGACATCCCGATCACGACCGGATCGTTCTCATTGACCACCTCGCCGAGCACTTCCGACCTTGTTCCGTCGGTGATGCCGAGCTGAACCTCAACAGGCTGAGGTTTATCGTCCTTGAGAAGGTAAATTGTCACGCGCCGATTTCCCTGCACACCGCCCCCTCCACCGCCGGCGCCGGCGGCGCGGCTCGTTCGGCGCGTTCCGACCGGCTTCGCTGTGCGGCTTCTTTCCTGGCGCAGGAGTTCTTGGGCCTCGTCCTTCTGGTCGGGTGGCCTAAAGCGCATGGCCATATTGGGAATGACTACGACGTTTTCTTTTTGGCTGACCAGGAATCGCACGTTGGCGGTCATGCCGGGTTTTAAGAGCAAATCTTTGTTATCGATGCGCGCCACCGCGTTATAGGTGATGACCCCTTGCACGTTGATCGGCGCGTTACGCACCTGATAGACCTTGCCCCTGAAACGCCGTGCCGGAAAGGCATCGACGGTGAACGTGACCTCTTGCCCTTCCCAAACATTTCCCACATCCGCCTCATCGACGTTGGTGTGGACTTCCATCTTTGCGAGATCGTTGGCAATGGTGAATAAAGTAGGAGCCGACAGCGAAGCCGCAACGGTCTGGCCGACGTCCACATTGCGCGAGATGACGATGCCGTCAACCGGCGATCGAATGACGGTGTTGTTGAGATCGACCGTCACTTGATTGATCGCCGCCTGGGCCTGCGCTACCTGGGCCTTGTTGACGTCCAACTGCGCCAGCGCGGCATCATAGGCGGTTTGCGCCGCATCCAACTCGCTCTGAGCCATCAGGTCGCGCTTTTTCAGCTCGCGGGCTCGCTCGAGGGTGCGCCGCGCGTCCTCCACGCTGACCTTGGATTTCGCCAACGTCGACTGTGCCGCGATCTGATTGGCTCGCGCCTGATCCACGGCGGCCTTGAACTTGTCCTGATTCAATTCGGCGACGACTTGGCCGGACTTTACCTTGGAATTGAAGTTGGCAAAGAGCTTTTCGATGGTGCCCGAAACCTGGCTGCCGACTTGAACCGTGACCACCGCTTGCAAGGTACCCGTGGATGACACAACCTGAGTGATATTGCCCCGCTGCGCCGGCGTGGTCACGTAGGGCGGCTCCTTTGGCCCATTATTCCAGCGCCAATAGCTGTATCCCGAGCCGACGATCGCAAGCAGCAATACCAGGGTTATAAAAATCCGTTTCCGCATTATGATAGCTCGCGCAGGATACGCAGGACTTTTGCCGAAAAATCGTTGGAATCGCGTTCCTTCCCCCGTGTGTAAGTCATGCCGCTGGTGATCTGCGCGTTGGGCTCCTGGTCTTCCAGGAGCTGTTCGACCGTTATTTGAAAGCGCGAAACCGGCGGCGCGCCGGTCATCTCCTTCTCCAACTCCTTGACGGCGCCTTTAATATAAAAATTGACGCCATTGTCGGCGATCATCAGGCTGATCTTTCCCATGCGCCGCAGGTTGTTCGCGGTGGAGCTATCTTTCCAGATCGCCATCTCGAGGGTCGAGGCGTTTTTCGCCACGACTTCATAGTAGGACAACAACGCCGGGTGCGGCCAACCAGCCTCATCCAAGGTAAATACTGGAATGATTTTCCCTTCGTGGGAAGCGACCGCAACGCCGCTCAAGCGTTTCAACAAGGCGTCGGTGAGTTCTTTGCCTAGAATCTGCGACATGAATGCATCCTATTTATAACCCATTAGACGTTATAATCGGCCGATTCGCCTTACTTTTATAAAACCAGCTCCTGCCGTTTGCCAAAGCCTTGCGCATTATCGATAAAAAAGACCCTTTCCGGAGTCACCCGATAAAATTTCACCTTGAGAAACGCTTTATGGAACACGCCGCTTGACGGGTCGGTGAATAGCTTGATCACGGCGGGGTACTTGCGCGCGTAAACCGCCAATGCCTTGGCCTTTTCGAGCACCGAATCCACCAGCGTTACTTTTCCCTCCAGCTGCACCCCTTTGATCTGGCGCCAATCCTTATAGTCTTCCTGTATCGTCACCGCAACCCTCGCGTTGGCCGCGAGGTTTTGACAATGACGCGAATCCGGCGCGGAAAAGAAATAGAGGCCGAGATCGTCGCTGGCGTAAAACACGGTCGCCGCCCACGGCAGGTTGTCGGCGCAAGTCGCCAGCGTCATCGTGTTATGAGCTTCGATATATTGGAGAATCTGCCGCTTCAGTTCTTCCGCCATTATTTCATGCTAGTTTCGCGTTGCGAGTTTGCAGTTTCGATGTGAAACCCGAAACCCGTCGCTCGAAGCCATTACGTCTATTCCCGCATCAGCGGAGTCTTTTTCAGCGCGGCCAGATCAGGCGCGCCGGCACATAGCATGGCAATTTTAATTTCATGGATGATCCCAGAGAGAAATTCTACCACCTTATCGGCGGACTCCAAAGCCGATGCCAGAAGCGGTTGGCCGAGCGCGGCGAGGTCCGCGCCCAGGGCCATACACTTGGCCATATCCAACCCGCTGCGGATGCCCCCTGAGGCAACCAGCGGTAAATCGGGGATAGCCCGGCGCACCTGGACGAGCGCTTCATCGGTGGGAATACCCCAGGCTGAAAAGGTCGACTTCGCTTCTTGCCCCGGGCTCGCCGCGCGCCGGGCTTCCACCGTATACCATGAAGTGCCGCCGCGCCCGGCGACATCGATGGCGCGAACGCCGGCGTCGCGCAATCGAATGGCTGCATCAGCGGAAATGCCGCTGCCGATCTCTTTCACGATCACAGGGAACTCTGCTTGCCGGCAGACTGCCGCGATTTGCGCCGTCAAGCCTCTGAAGTTGCGGTTGCCCTCCGGCTGAGCGGCTTCTTGCAGAACATTGAGGTGCAGGATCAATCCATCGGCGCCGATCATCTCCACCGCCCGCCGGCAGTGCTCGATAGTGTAGCCGTAGTTTAGCTGCACGGCGCCGAGATTACCGAAGAGCAGTATATTCGGCGCGACGTCGCGCACCTGAAATGAGGCGGCGACGGAAGGCTCTTCGAGGGCGACGCGCTGCGAGCCCACGCCCATCGCTAGCCCCAAGCGCTCAGCGGCGGCGGCCAGATTGCGGTTGATCTTGCGCGCCAGATCGAAGCCGCCGGTCATTGAAGAAATCAAGATGGGCGCCTCGAGCCGTCGGCCGAGAAACGTGACGCCCAGGTCGATTTCGTCAAGATCGAGCTCCGGCAGCGCGTTATGAACAAACCGGTAACGGTCCAGTCCCGTCCCCAACGGTCCCGTGACTGCCTCGGTATCAAGACAGATGTCGAGATGTTCTTTTTTCCGTTTTTGGGTTTTGCTGAGTTTTTTACTGACTCCGCGGCGTTGCATCGTACTGGCGTGAGATTCTTACCGAGGCTTTTTCACCGCGCGGCGTTCCTTCGCCGCAGCGATGGGCGTGGGTTTTTTCGCGTCGGGGTGGCGGCTCATGCCCTCATCGTCCCAGCGATGGAACAGGCTGACGTCGATGTCGAACTGATCGAGAATGCGCGTTACGGTTTGATTGATGACGTCATCGAGCGTTTTGGGGCGATGGTAAAACGCCGGCACCGGTGGAAAGATCACCGCGCCCATGCGCGTGAGCGTCGCCATCGCCTCCAGATGGCCCAAATGGAGCGGTGTTTCCCGCGCCACCAACACCAACTTTTTTCTTTCCTTGAGCACCACGTCGGCGGCACGGACCAGGAGATCACCGCCGATGGAATGCGCGATGCTGCCCATGGACTTCATCGAGCAGGGCGCGATCACCATGCCTTCGGTGCGAAAAGAGCCGCTGGAAATGCTCGCGCCGACGTTATTGATGTCGTGGACCACATCCGCCAGCGCTTCCACCTCTTTGACGGAGTACGGCGTCTCCACCTGGATCGTCATCTTGCCGGCTTTGCTCAAGACGAGGTGGGTCTCCATGTCTTCAATCTTCGCCAACACCTCGAGCATGCGCACGCCATAGATCGCGCCCGTCGCCCCGGAGATGCCAACAATGAGTCTGCGCCTGCTGTTCAATGGATAAACTCCAACGTGAGTCGATCGCCGTCCTTGACATCGAAGGCATCCTTCAGCCGCATGGGCGCGACGATTTCGATTTTGTCTTTGGGATAATCATTCACTTCCGGGAAGAGCACCGCTGCCGGCGTCCCGCGGCTGCTGCCATCCATGCCACTTTTAACTTCAATCCGGTAAATGCGCGCGCGACAACAGCCTTCATGGGACGGCATATGGGAAAAAAAACGTGCATCATTCTGGATCGACTGCCAAGTCAAGGCATCTCCTGGATTGGCGGGACGGACGTTGAGCGTTGCCGGAAACGGTGCGAAACCCAAACTCTCCGCCAAGGCTTGCCGCACCCAATCCAGCGCCATAAATTTCGCTGCCTGGCCCAGGTCCGAAAAAATGATCCCGTTAATGATTCGCGGCGCGCTCACGTCAATTCCGTTCAGTGGCCCGACAGCGACGCCGCCTTGCCGCCGCGCCTGACTTTGATCACTTCGCCCAAGATCGACAGCGCAATTTCCGCCGGAGTTTCAGTCGCGATGTCGAGCCCGATCGGAGCATAGACCCGCTCGATTACTTCCTCGGCGATCTTTTCCTCGTCGCGGAAGCGCTGGAAGCAGGCCTTAATGCGCCGCTTGCTGCCGATCATGCCGATGTATTTCGCCTGACTATGCATAATTACGCGGAGACAGGGCTCGTCGTAGGCGTGGCCGCGGGTGATCAGCACGATATAGCAGGAAGGCGTGATATTCATTTCCTTGAGCGTCTGCGCCATGTCGCCTACCACCACTTCGTCGGCGGCCGGGAAACGCTCGCGGTTGGCGTACAGCAACCGGTCGTCGATGACGGTCACGAAAAAATCCAAAACCTTGGCGATCTGCACCAGCGGCACGGCGATATGGCCGGCGCCCACCACGATGAGCTTCGGCGGCGCCGGCATGACTTCAAAAAATACTTCGAGCCTGCCGCCCGCCGCGGGCACATCGAGGGAGACTAGTTGCGACTTTTCCGCGCGCAAGCGCGCGTCGCTTTCTTTGACGATGGCGTCGGTCACGCGCGCATTGCCGATGGTGTCGGCGCTCAGCTTGCCGTCGCGTATCAAGCATTTGGCGCCGGGCTCCACACCCACGCTGCCCTCGACTTCGACCAC
This sequence comes from uncultured delta proteobacterium, assembly GCA_963840855.1. GTDB lineage: Bacteria > Desulfobacterota > Binatia > UBA9968 > UBA9968 > DATACQ01. The sequence continues at coordinate 25,445 of CAWJBB010000060.1, read as the reverse complement.
CGTCGCGAGCACCGCGGCTGCGCCCCGCTCGGAAATTTCCACGAGCTCTTCGGACAGCGAGCTCATTTGCCAGCCGCGGCCTCCCGGTCGCGCTCCTGCCACCACGGGTCGATGAATACATTCATGACGCCGCCGCAAACCGCGGGGCTGTCCGAGGAGATATCGTCGAGCAGATCGATCCGCACCGTGCGCGGCTTGCGCGTGCGGATCACATCGATGGCCTCGCGTTTCACGTCCGCTTCGCCGCAGCCGCCGCCGATGGTGCCGAGGATTTCACCCCAGGCCGTAACGACCATTTTGGCGCCGACTTCCCGCGGCGTCGATCCCTTGGTCGACACGATGGTCGCCACCGCCAGGGTCTCGCCTTTGTCGAGGAATTCTCTCACCTGATGGTAAATGGAATCTTTTTTCTTGCCTTCCGCCTCGCTTGGTTCGTAACATGCTCCAGGTCCTGCCATGATAATTGCCTCCTTGTGTTGCGTTTGAAGCAGCGTCCTGAAAAAGACTTACCGGTTTATTGTACCGGTGGACTCATAGCAATTGGAATACTGGACTGATGGGTTCGAGACCCAATATTCCAGTCCTCCGATACTCCAACGCTCCAGTCTGGTGCGCCATCATGCCACCATTTTTTGCAGCGTCCGCCCGAGGGCGATGAGACTATTGAGATTATGCACGGATAAAAACAAATCGATGTACGGCAGCGCGGCCTGCATGCCTTTGCAGAGCGGCTCGTAGTTCTCGCTCGCCAAGAGCGGATTGAGCCAGATTAGTTTCTTGCAGCGGCGCTTCAAGTCCTGCATCTCGCGTTCGAGCAGGCTAACGTCGCCGCGGTCCCAGCCGTCGCTGATGACCACGATCACCGTGCGATGGGTCACCATGCTCGGCGCGAAGCTGCGGTTGAAGGTATGGAGTGAGCGCCCGATGTTGGTGCCGCCGGACCAGCCGAGGATGCTGCCCGAGATTTTTTCCAGGGCGTTGGCGATATCCTTGGTGCGAATGAGATGGGTGATGCGGCTGAGCGAGGTGCTGAAGACGAAGGTCTCGACGCCCCACAACTCGTTTTGCAGCCCGTACATAAACTGGATCAAAAAGCGGCTGTAGCAATCCATGGAGCCGCTGACGTCGCACAGCAGCACGACCTTGGTTTTTTTGATGCGTTTTTTGCGCTGCACCAGATCGATGATTTCGCCGCCGTATTTCATGTTCTTGCGCATGGTCCAGCGCGGGTCGACCAGCGCGCCTCTGCGGCTGACCTTTTTGCGCCGGCTGATCTGGGTGGCGATTTTGGTGGCGATGAGCAGGATGGCGCGGGCGATGGCGCGGCTTTCATCCACGCCCATCTCGCTGAAGTCTTTGCGGTTGAGCTGTTCCTGGGCGCTGTAGGTGGGAATGGCAAATTCGTCGAGGTTTTCCAAAGCGACGTTTTCCTTCGCCAGGGTCTCGGCGATGGCTTCTTCGATGCCGCCTTCTTCGTCGCCGCCTTCCTGAGCGTTGGATTCCGTCGGTGTCCCTTCGATATCCATGGTCTCCATCGGCACCCGCTCGTAAGCCTGCTCGCGCCAGAAGCAATCGAAGGCTATATCGAATGCCGGAAAATCTTCTTTTTGCGAGATCAGATTGGCGCGCAACAGCGCGCGAAAATCCGTCCTGGCGCTGATCTCCACCATATCGGTAGCGCGCGCCGTGTCGATCACCTGGCTCAAACCGATCTTGATCCCAAGCGTTTTTAGCACGCGCGCAAACGCCATCAAGTTCGGCAGCGTGCCCCGGCCACGCACCGAGGCGACGCTGGTTACGGCGCTGGCGACGGCTTCCGGCGTAATGTCCATCTCGCTAACTCACCAGTTCCGGCGACACTCTGAGCAGCGCGTCCAGATTGAGCTGTTTGCCTTCCACCTGCTCGCGCAAATGATGCAGATCTTCACGGTATTTGAACACGCAGCCCATGGTCTCCACCACCGCTTTGTCATCCAGGCTTCGGCGGTTGAGAGCGACTAGGGCCGACACCCAATCCAGCGTTTCCGCCACACCGGGCCGCTTGTAAAAATTCATCTCGCGCACCCGCTGCATGAAGGCGCAGATCTGTTTGGCCATGTTCCCTTCCACCTGCGGGAACTTGGTGGTGATGATTTCGTATTCCTTTTCAAAGGTCGGATATTCGATCCAGTGGTACAGGCAGCGGCGCTTGAGCGCGTCGTGAATTTCCCGCGTGCGGTTCGAAGTGAGAAAGACATAGGGGCGGTGCTTCGCCTGAATCGTGCCGATTTCCGGAATGGTGATCTGGAAATCCGACAACACCTCCAGCAAAAACGCCTCAAATTCCACATCGGCGCGGTCGATCTCGTCGATGAGCAGCACCGGCGGATTGGCGCCGTCGCTTTGAATCGCTTCCAGGAGCGGCCGTTTGGTCAGATACTCCTGGGTGAAGATCTCGGATTCCACGGTTTGCCTGTCGCCCTTTTCAACCTCCTCAAGCTTGATGCGCAACATCTGCTTGGGATAGTTCCACTCGTAAAGCGCCGTGTTGGCGTCCAATCCTTCGTAGCACTGCAGACGGATCAGCTTGGCGTCCAAAACCTTGGAAAGCACTTTGGCAATCTCGGTCTTGCCGACCCCGGCTTCGCCTTCGAGCAGCAGCGGTTTGCCCATTACCAACGAAAGGTAAACCACCGTCGCCAACGACCGGTCGCAGACATATTGTTGGCTTCTGAGAATCTCCTGCACGCGTTCAATCGTAAGCTCTTTTGGGTTCACGCTCGCCTCGTCCATTTTGATTTCGTGCTTAGAAAGCTATTAGTCGCTCGGCAACTTCAAATCAACAGATGCGCCGAGGATCGCTTCCAGGACGCCGCCGCCGATGCTCTGGCTCTGTCGGAAATTTCGTAACAATAGCCCCTTTCCAGACGCGGATCAATGTCGCTGGCTGCGCCGCGGATCAGAGCTTTCAATTCGTTTATGCGCCCAGCCATGCTGTAAGTCCAACCTTTGAATCATAACAGAGGCCTGGGTGTTATGAAAACCGCCGGCATGCCCTAGCTTCAGGGTAAAGGAGATCGCGACAATAAGTAGTACAGCGCAAGGATGCCATCGCTAAAGAGAAAATCAGAAGGGTATTGGGAGGACGGAAGAACGGGCAGCGCTGGAATCGAAGCCAACGCAGCGGGGGGTCAGCGCGGTTGGGCGCTCGAGCTGGGATTAGTCCCGCGGGTCAGGACGAAGGCTTCTTCGAGTTTGTGGACAGTCGCCAACTCTTTCTGCATGGCTTGCGCGTCGCTCCGGTTCGCCAGCGGGCCGACTTCGACCCGGTATCGAGGCTGGCCCACGACCTCGCTGGACAGGACGTTCACATTGTAGCCTTTTTCTTTCAGCTTGGCGGCAAGAGCGCGCGCATCCGCTTCCCTGGCAAAGGATGCGATCTGAATCACCCACACTTGCGCCGACGCCGAGGCGCGCGGCTTCTGTGCTTCAGTCGCCCCTGATTTCGCCAGGTTTGCAAATCCTGGGTTTTGCAATGAAGCGATCCTGCTCTCCTCAAGATTACTCGGCATGGCTGGCGGCAATTCCTCGCTTTCAGTCGTTGCCGCGCTCAGCGCAGGTGCCGCCGGCGGCGCTTCCAGCTTTCGTTGGAGCCTGAACTCAATGGGGTCCCGCAGCGGCGCTGATTGAATCGTCTCGGATGCATCCGAGCTTCTTACTACCGGCGCCGAAGACGATGCACCACGTCCTGGCGTGGAACTCGACTGTCGAGCCGGAGCTTGCTGCCCAGGTGTCGAGGCTCCCGGCGATGGAGTTGTCGCGTTGGGCTGGTCGGGCTCTGCGTCTTTGGGCTCCACCGGCGCGAGTTTCTTGAGCCTTTCCAACTCTCGCTCGTGATCCCTCCTCAAGCGTTCAAGTTCATTGCGTATACCTAAGACTTTGTTTTTGAATTCTTCTGTTGTAGCCCGAGACTCCTCCCGGTTGCGAATGACATTGGGCGTGATCAACATGATCAACTCGGTCCTGCGAGTTAGCTCGGTGGTCGTGCCAAAAAACCGCCCAAAAACCGGGATGTCCATGAGATAAGGAATGCCGGTCCGGTCGTGGGAACGGTTATCAGCAATGATCCCGCCGATAACCAGGGTATCACCGTTCTGCACCACCGCCGTGGTTTCCGCCTGGCGAATATCGAAAGCCGGAAAGGAATCGGTGCCGACGGTCACGTTGGCGCCGCGCTGGCTGACTTCAGCGAGGATCTGCAGGTTCACCAGCCCCTGTGAGTTTACCTGCGGGACGATGGTTACGATTCGCCCGGTGTTGCGATATTGAATGGTGGTGCTCGAAGACGGATTGACAGCGCCCGTCGCGGCGATCACTTGCCCCGTCGCGATCGGTTCCTCGCTGCCAACCTGAATGCGCGCCGGGCGGTTGTCGCTGGCAAGAACACTGGGAGACGACAGGATGCGGATTCGCGAATCCGATTGCAGCGCGTTAATCAAAGCCCGCACAGTTTGGCTATTGCCAATAATGCCGGTGATACCCTGCGGAAACCGGGAGAACACCTCGCCGGTCCCTGGTGCCACAATGCTCGATAGAATACCCGTCAGTACCGAACCACGTTGACCGAAGGTCCGGCCAAAAAAAGTGACGGCCCCCTGCGCGATTTCGTAGTCAACGCCGAACCTCTCATCGTTATTCAATTGCACCTCGGCGATCAGCACGTCCATCAGCACCTGGCGCGGCACCGCGTCCAGTTCTTTAAGAATGTTTTTTATGTTTTGAAATTCCTGCGCCGTACCGTAAACAATCAGCGAATTGGTTCCAGGATCGGCGACGACGCGCAGTTGTTCTTCAGGTTTCGCTCCCGGCGCTGCGGGCGTCGTCGGCGTGCCCGGCCTCGGCTGCCCAGGCGCGGGTACGGGTACGGGAGTTGGCGCGGGTAATCCTTGAGGCGCAGGTTGCCCAGGCGCGGGGACAGCAGCGAATCCGCTGTATGGGGCGCCACCGGTAGGACTTGCTCCGCCAAATCCACCTCCGCCAAATCCACCTCCGCCCGTCGGCGACGTTGTTCTACCCATCCCCGGGCCCGTCCCGCTGCCTCCCCCTGCAGTTGAACGGTGCAAAGTCTGCAGAGACGGGGCCGCCGCGCGCGCCGTTGACGTCGGTAGGCCAAGCGCCTGGCCCAACACGTCGGCTAAATCCGCAGCCTTGCTGTTTTCCACCGGATAAATAAATATTCTTCGCCCTGGTCCTTCGGCGACAACGTCGATGCGGTCGATCCAGCGTTTGGCATAGGTCCACGCCGCTTCGCTGTGGCTAATAACCAGCAGCTGGTTGATGCGCGGCAGCGCTATAAACTGCGCGTTGAAGCTGTCGGTTTGCGGCGTCGATGCGGAAAAGGACTGCATGATCTTGATCATCTCTTGTGCCAGCTCTTCCGCGCTCGCCACTTTGGGCTGGTAAATCTCCATACGCGTGCCGGCGAAGACCTGCACGTCGACCAGCTCGGCGATCTCCACGAGCCGTTGGATGTTCGATGGCAAATCGATGATGATGAGAAAGTTGCCGCGCGGGTTCTCGACGATCTCGCCGCCGGCCATCAGGAACGGCGTCAGCAGACGCTTCATCTCCGCCGCGGTGAAGTAACGCACCGGCACGATCTGCAATGCAAAACTGTCTTCGCGGCCCTGTCCCGCCGGGCGGGCGATACTCTTGCCGTCCTTTATCGGAACTATACGGTAGAGGTTGCCCGACCGCACCGCCACGGCGCCGTTCATGCGCAGCACCTGGTGAAAGATCGGTAGCAGATCTTCCGATTTGAGAGGCTCGGCGCTATTGATGGTTACCGTGCCCTTCACCTCCGGGTCGATGGTGTAGGTCAGCCGCAGATGTTGCGCGATAATGTGAATGATCTCGACCAAATCGGCGCGGGTAAAATTAAGCGATATCATGCCGCCGGATGGCGCCGGAGCTGCAGGTGTAGGTAAAAGCCTACGTTCGGGCGCTACAGGTGTCGGCGAAACTTGAGGGGGAGATACCGAGGGCGGCGGCGCCTCGCCACCCGGAGCAGGCTGTTGTAGCTGTTGTTGGACAGACGGCACCGGGAATCGGGGTGCGGGAGATTGAACCTGGCCGGGTACCAACGGCGATGGCGCCGTCGGTTCTGGCAGCTTTTCCCGTGGCTCCGATACACCGGAGTCCGGCGCAATGTTTGGACTGGGCTCTGGCTGCGCAATGCAATTCGATACCGCCCCCCCGCAGATAAACGCGATCGCAAAAATCACTGGTGTCAAAATATGCTTTTTCATTGGTACCTTGAGCCGCTCACTCCGAAGGCGGAGTTGGCAATCGCGGTCGTCGCGGCAGATTGGGAACCACGCGGGGAGCCGCACCTGGCATGGGCTGGCCAGGCACCGCGCCCGGCGTAACTTGTCCGGGTGCGGGCCCCGGCGCGGCTTGACCGGGTGCGGGCCCCGGCGCGGCTTGACCGGGCACTCGCGGTTGTCCCGGCTGGGGTGTCGTTGACACCACGCCCACAGGCACTTTTCGAAAGTAATCGATGGGCAGTTCCACGCGCGTCGCTCCCCTCGCAAAGACCACCGCCTTTTCGCCGACCTCAGTCAGATTGAATCCCTCGATGCTGTCGCCGATTTTCATGCGCCGTGGCCCCTGCACCGCCGTCGGCGCACCAGCAGGCGTGCGCCCCGCGCCATCCCCATCCTGCACGATCGCGTATCGGCTCGAACCCAGGATTGCAGTGCCGAGCAGAACCATGCTGCGAATGCGCTGCGCTGCGCGCGTATCCGCTTCCGTCTCTTTGGTTCTAGATGCGCCTCTTTCGGGATCAAACAAATTTTTGGCGACGATCACGTCCGTACCGACGATGGAGGGCACCTTACCGATTTCCGCTTTCTCGTCGGCGCGATCCGCCAGGGGTTTCGGCTTCATAGCCGCCGGCAAGTTCCATGGCCCTTGCCGCCATAGCCAATATATTTTTAGCCCTACGCCGGCCAAAGACGCGACCAGTAGCAGCGCCACCACTATTACCCGAGTATGAATTCTCAACTCCTATCTAGCTGGTGAAATCAGTAAGCATGACGGCAAAAGGATACAGGATGAAACAAGCACGTGATCTTCGCGCATTATCGCTTATCCTCCATCCCTTATCCTCTAAATAAATCCGAGCGGCTCGCCTATGAGATTTTTTAGAGCGGCCGGCACCCAGCGTTTTTCAGCGATTTGCTATTATGAAAACTACCATTGACGCAACGGTCTAAAATACCGCCCGAGTCACCTGGCGTCAAACGTTTCCTGACGCTACTCAATTTCACGATTATTACCAAACTTTTCCGATCATTTAAAAAGCGCCAAAGCCGACTTTTACAGCATGATCTATGCCAGAAATGTGCAATGTGTGACATGCATGCCCAGCCAAACGAGGAAGTTATCGTAGTGTCTCTCAAATCTAGCTACTTGTTTGCGAGTCATTGCCGCCAACCCCTCCGCGCTGGTTCCGCTTTCGCGCGGAGGAGGGCGAGTCGGAATCCGTGAGCCCCTCTTTGTCTCCCCTTAGGAAAGGAAGAGATTTAGTGGGGGTTCTGGATTCCCGCTTCAGCCTGACTCTAATCCGTCCTTTGGCGCATCGCGAGAAAGACGATCGGAAAGCAACGAATAAGTCCTCGAAGTTCTGAGACACTATGCTAAGAAGCTTTGCCGGTATTCTTCCGGGCTGGCTGAGGGGCCGATTCCGGTTGGTCGGACGACGCGGCTTGATTGCGGGCAAATCCTGACACCGTCAGGCTGAGCCGCAGATTTTGCCCCGCCGGCGGCTGTACACCGGGCGCTTGCGGAAACCCGATTGGGCGAAACAGGGACCGGACATTGATCTCGTCCACAAGGAGCATCTTTTCGGCGGTCTCGATGCTGCGAATCAAATTAGCCGCTTGATCAATATGCGCGCCGATTTCCATCTGAATGGAAATTTTCGAGAACGAACCCTCCGGTTCCGGATTCAGCACACGTGTGGTAATGACCTGCGTGCCCTCCTTCGTGGCCAATGCTTGCACCGCATCCTGAAGATCCGACGCGCTCACCGAAGGCGTGTCTCCCGTCAAAAGTTTGGGTTCGCGGTTCTTCAGTTCATTGCGCACCGATTCCAGGGCGGCGGTCATTTCCTCTTTGCGCGCCAGGTAGCGAAGATTTTTTTCCAAGCGCTGCGGCTCCGCCTCCAGCTGGGTCTTGACCCAATCGCGGTGTTCCAAATAGGGATTGACCAGGAAGGAGCGCGCTACAATCAGCAAGAGGACCGCCGCTGCCGTGGCCACGAGGCCTTTCTCTCGCGCTGAAAGCCGTTGCCATAACTTTTTCATGGTTTGCCTGCCTTTTCAGCTTTCGCTTTAGCCTGCTCCAATTCAGCTTTAAGGGAAAATGTCTCTCGGTTATCACGGCCGCGGTTTGAAGGGGCGTTGAAGCCGACGTTTTCGAAAACCGGAGAACGTTCCATAAGTGGAATCAGTCCCGAGGCGTTCTCGGCGCTTCCTTGCATTTCGACGGCACCGCTTCGGTAACGCAAATTCGACAAATAGGCGGCGCTGGGCACGATCTTGGAAAGTTCATCAAGCACCCGCAGCACCTCACCCCGCCGTTTATCCAGGGCGCCGAAAAAGCTTTGTTCGGTCCGAGCTTTTTGCAGCGCTGCTTCCTCGCGGCGGAGCGCCGCCACGGCCGGTTCGAGCTTTTCGTTCTCAGCCCGCAATTGTCTCAAGCGCAACTCATCTTTTACCGGATAAGTAGTGCCCCACGCGCACAGCGCGAGAACCAACAGCGCCGCGAGCGCCATATTCACATAGGTAAGGGGTCCAGCCTCTCCGTCCTTTGCTTCCGCTCTGAGAACATTGCCGGCGAAGGAAGCCTCTCGCAACCCGCGCAGCGCCGCTCCCACCGCGGGCAACACCGACGCGTGGGCGATTTCCAACCCGCTCCCTAGCCGCTGATTGCCGGCGATCACTAGATCGTTCCAGCTCGGCGGTACGCCGTCGGCGGAACCCAGGGCGTAGCGCCCGGCCCCCCAGCTATAGAGTTTGGCGGCGCTCTTGACGCACTGCTGCAACAATTCGCGCCGCGCCCCATCAGCGAATTTGGACTCCGGCAACCAATATGAATAGAGCAGCTCGGGCACCTGCCGCCAGCCGCGCTCCCGGTTCTGAACCCCCACGAGTTCCAGGTCACCGTCGTGGCCGCCCACCGCGGCGACGGGATCCGTAGTATCGCCGGCGCAAAAAAGTAGAAAATTGGCCATCGCGGTTACCGTGGTTTCCACGCCTTTAACCTCGACGCCAAGGGACGCCAACACCGCGAGTAGCGGCGCCAGGCTTTTCTTGGGCACCGCGAACAACATGACGCCGATTTTGTCGCCCTTTTTCACCGTGGGCACGTAATCGTAAAAGATATCCTCGCGGCGAAACGGCAGGTAGCGCTCGATTTCGTAATCGAGAACCTGTTTGAGATCGGCCGCCGCCGCCGCCGGCAGAGAAATCTCTTGCGTCACTACTTGTTCCTGGGGCAGACAGATGTAAAAGGAATCCCTGCGCGGATCACAATGCGGCAGGAGCGCAAGCATGGCCTGCCTCAACACCTGTTCGGCGGAGTCGCTCGCAACGTTGACCGCGATCTCGCTAACGTCTTCGGGAATCCAGCCGGTCAGCCCAGACAGCGCCTGTTTGCTATCGGCGAGAGGAAGATCGTAGGCTTCCTGTCCCAGCAATGAAACATTATTCAAGGCCTTACGCAGCCGCACCAGGATAATGCGGTCGCGCATGACATAAATCCCCACGCTAGTGGTGAAATCGACGCGTGATAAATCTTGCAGCCAACGATTAGTTTTCATGGCTATTCGGTCCTAAACCGCCTTGTATTGGATCGTTTCAATTTCCCGCAGGCGCGCTGGCGCGGTCGATCCAGCGCACCATTTCAAACCTCCCCTGGCCACCGGCGACCCTGACCACGCCCTTAACTCGCCGCGGCAAACCCACACCGGTCGTGCGGCCGTCCGCCTCTACGCTGATTACCGATGGATTGGTGAACACAAACATCCGAGCCGCCGCGTCTCCCGCGCCAATCCCCAGTAAGGGCAACATATCGGCAACGGTGTTATCCGAAAGCTTTTTTCTCGCCTCCACGAATGTGCGGGCTTTCTCCAGCGGTATTCCCATGAGCGCGTGGATTACTTCCGCCGACGTGGTGCGCAGGTTAACCCGATCAATGGGACTATCGACGGTAAAAATGTCTCCGAGGCCTGGCCGCCGATTTTCACCGGCGGCCGCTCCGCGTTCCCCGCCATCGCCAAAGAACAGCTCCGCCGTCATCCCCTTGACCCACAGCAGTTCTTCCACGCTGTCAAAGGAACCGTTCTTGGCGGTATAGGGCGTAGACAGCGATTCGTAGTAATCGTTTTCCGCGCCGTTGACACGATGCAGATTGTCGGGATCAATCCAGTCCAAAATCGAATCCACCAGCGCCGACCGGCGCGGTTCTTCCACGCCGATGTTGGTGAAGATGCGGCGCAAGGCGGTCTCGTCGAGGCGGTTGAGGTTGATCTTGCCCCCTTCATCGATCAAGCGCACGCGGAAAGAGCCGCTACCTAGTTTTTCCTCATGCCAGCTCAAATCGAAAAAGCCCGGACGGGTTTCCGCCTCTCCGGATGGTCCGCCTTGGGACTGCATGGCATATTCGTAAAGGCCGCGCTGGAAACCTGCCAGCGCCAGGTAATAACCTTGGGTGTCTTCGCTGAAACGGTGCGCCGCGTTGGCCTCCTCGCGCACGTTCGCGCTAAAATCAAACGCCACTACGAAAAGAAACATGAAAATCCAGAGCACGATGATCAACGCCACTCCGCGCTGATTACCGGCCCGGGACCCGCGCTGATTGACAATGACCAAGCGGTTCATGGCGCGAGCACCGTCATCATCACGGGAAACGTCCATTGGACTTCTTTCCCGTTCTCGTTGCGATAGCTCAGGCGCACGGCCCGCGGCAACCCCGTGTGCTCGCTCTGGTCCCACCGCTCGCGCCAATTCTCCCGTTCGTCTTGTGAGTCGAGATAGGCCAGGCGAAATCCGCTGACCCGCTGGCGCAGCACCAAAGTATTGCTGATTGCCACGGCCTCTTTTTCCTGATTGATCCGCACCGGCCCCTGTTCTTCGAGTTTGATCGATTGCCCGTCACCCGGGCCGCCTTCCGCGTAGATGCGGATCTTCGCCATGCCTCTGCCGCCCTGCGCCAGAGAGAAGGCGGAAACGAACTCTGCCTGCGTCTCTTCCCCTGTAAAAAAGACGGCGGAGTCCTGGGGCGAAGTTCGATAAGGATAAGAGGAGCGGATGTAACTGCCGAGCAAATCGACGGCCGAACGAAACCGTTGATTGCCCTCAAAGACGACTTCAGTCTTTTCCATCGCGCGGTGGCCCAAGGAAAATGCGCCGTAGAGAATTGCGCCAAGCACGGCGAAAAGTGTAAACGCCAGAACCACTTCCAAAAGGGTGAATCCGGCTTGGGCTGAATTAATGGAAAGGCGCGGCTTCATGAGTCCGTTTTCCGCACGAGCCTCAAGGTCATTAACTCCACTTCCCGTTCCTTTCCCGCGTCCCTGAGATGCATGGCCACGCTCACTCGCTTGAGCTCCCAGCCAGCGCCCAACGACAATGTGCGTTCGGGCTCATTGACGTTTTGAATCAGCAATTGCCAACGGCCGCGGTCTTGAAAGTTTCCCTGGCTAGCGCCCTCGTCGATGTTTCGCCGCGCCAGTATTTCATCCATGACCAGGCGCCCATAAGCCATCGATTCGGTCTCCACCGAACTTCTGGCTCCTAGCCTCAGGCCCAGCGAAAAAATCTCGAGCAGCGTTACCACGCCGAGCCCGACGATGGCCATCGCCACGATAACTTCAAGGAGAGTGAAACCCGCGCGGCGGTTTACTTTGCGGCTATCATCGATCATCAATTCGCTCCGCGCAGCACTTCGACCCTGCCGGTGAGAGGATGAAAACGCACCGAATACTGCGCGCCGTCGGCGCCGGCGGAAATGTCGACGCGGCCGCCAAAACTGGCGCCGTTCGGATAAAAGCTGAAGCGACGCAGTCCATTATCTAACATTTCGCCGCCTTCGATCGCGGCAAAGGCCGAGTTGGACGGAAGCGCAATTTCCTTCTCCCGCGACAGTATATAACTATTGCGCGTCGCATCGACCACCAGACGCTGCGGGACCCCCTCCGATCTTGCCCGGCTGCCAAGTTCCCGCGCCGCCGCGGCGAAACCCAAGGCCGCCTGGCGCGCTTCGCGGTTTTTTAACCCCCTGCCGATGGCTGGCACAACCACCGCGGCGCCCAGGCCAAGCAAAACCAGGACAAGCATCAATTCCAGAAGTGAAAATGCCCGGTTATTTTTCCCAACTGGTAATGTCACGATTATCCCCTTCGCCGCCTGGCGTTTTGTCAGCGCCATAGGAGACGATGTCAAATGGGCCATGCTCGCCGGGACTGCGGTAGGCGTAGGCTAATCCCCAGGGATCTTGCGGCAGATCTTTTCTCAAATAAGGGCCGTCCCAGCGTTCGAGACCGCCCGGCTGGCGCATCAGGGCTTCAAGGCCCTCCTGCGAAGTCGGGTAACGTCCGACGTCGAGCCGGAATGTGTCCAGCGCCGTGCTCAAGAGCTCGATTTGCGCCTTGGCTGCCTTGACCTTCGCTTTTTCTTCCTGGCGGATGAAACGCGGGCCCACCAGCGCGGCGAGCAAGCCGATGATAATCATGACGACAAGTAATTCGATAAGCGTAAAGCCGTGTTGGTTTCTCATAGTATTGAAAAGGCAAACTTCAGGCTTCCTTGTGGCTAACGTGGTCTAAACTATTTTCCCGAACATGGAACCTTGTTGCAACAGACGCCAGCGGAGCGAGAAGGGACGACCGGCCGGTCCGCGGTCCTCGGCCATCTCTTTCCATTAATGCGCTTCGTGTCCTACGTGGTGAATACTACTCCCGGGAAACCCGGCAAAACTTAAAATGGTAAATCATTGATACTGAAAATGGCCAGCAGCATGGATATCACCACCACGCCAATGACGAGCGCCATGCCGAGAATCAATACCGGCCCGAGGATCGATGTCATTCTCTTGGTCGTACGCTTGACCTCTTGGTCATAATGCTCGGCGACATCCGCAAGCATGCCGTCCAATCTACCGGTTTCCTCCCCCACGGCGATCATGTTCAGCGCCAGTGGCGGAAACAGCCCGCTTTCACCCAGCGGCCGCGCCATACCTTTGCCCTCGCGCACCCGCACCTGCACTTGGCTGATGGCGTTGGCCAGCAAGCGATTGCTGACGACTCCTTGCACCGTGCCAAGGGCCTGCAGCAGTGGGACGCCGCCTTTGAGCAATGAAGACAAAGTCCGGGCAAACCGGGCGGTCTCAAACTTTTTCACGAGATCACCCACCAGGAAAACGCGCAGGCAAAAGCGATCCCACTCCGCTTTGCCCGCCGGCGTCGAGACGTAACGGACGGCGCCGGCCGTGGCGACGAGCAGTAGAATTAGCAAGACCCAACCGTGCTCGCTTAAGAATTCACTCGAACCGAGAACCACGCGGGTAATCAACGGCAGAGCCTGGCCGACGTCGCGGAACATGGAGGCGAAGCGTGGAATCACGAAGACGAAAAGAACTATCAGCGAGACGCCCGCCACCACCGTCAGTATGATGGGATAGACCAGCGCCGACTTGACCTCCTCTTTGAGCGCCAGCGAGTTTTCGAGGTAATCCACGAGATAACGCAGCGTGCTGTCGAGTATGCCGCCCGTTTCACCGGCGCGAATCATGTTGACGTAAAGTTTGGGAAAGACGTCCGGATGCTCTCCCATGGCGGCAGCCAAAGACTTTCCGGCGCGCACCGCCTCCAGCAACGTGCGCATGACCTGAGTGAGTTCTTTTCCTTCCATCAAGTTTCCCATAATCGAAAGACTCCGGTCGAGCGGCAAGCCGGCGGCGAGCAGCGTTTGCAGTTCCTGGGTAAACTGCAGCAACTGTCCCTGGCTGACGCGCCGGCGGGTAAACAGCGGCACGCGAAATTCTCGCGCCTTGGCGGAGCCGTCCCGCGGCAGCATGATTTTCAAAGGCACGCATCCCATCTCATGAAGACGCGCCACCACGCTTTGCTCCACTTCGGCTTCCATGACACCTTCGACGACCTTGCCCGCCTGGTCAGCCGCGCGATATTGAAAGAAAGCCATCTCTCAAGCCTAACCTTTGGCCGCCCACCATTTTGGATTTTGGATTTTGGATTTCCGATTACCGGAAGAGGAAAGTACAAATAGCATGCGAGATCTCCGTCGATGCGTCTTCTCTTGAACGAGAATCGGTGCGTTCTTGCTCCGACAATCCAAAATCCGAGATCCAAAATCTAAAATAAGTTTATCCTTCCTCGCGGGTGACGCGAACGACCTCGGCCAGCGTTGTGATGCCTCGATAGACCTTGTCCCAGCCATCTTCGCGCAATAATCGCATGCCCTGCTGCATCGCCAGACTGCGGATAGAGCTCGCATCGGCGCGCTGCACGATGATCCGGCAAATCTCCGCGCTGGCCGGCAACAACTCAAATATTCCGATACGCCCCCGATACCCGGTGCCGGCGCAGGCGTCGCAACCGACCGCTTCCCAGGTGGTTTGATCGAATTGCAAAGCACTCGTCGCGCCCCATTCCAGCTCCTGGTCTACCGCCCCGGCAAAGGGTACTTCCTTGCGGCACTTTAAGCAAAGCTGGCGCACCAACCGTTGCGCCAACACGCCCAGTAGCGACGAAGCGAGCAGATAATCCTGCACACCCATTTCCAGCAGGCGCGATATCGCGCCGGCGGCGTCGTTGGTGTGCAGGGTCGAAAAAACCAGGTGGCCGGTGAGCGCGGCTTGCACGGCGATCTCCGCCGTTTCCGCGTCGCGGATTTCGCCGACCATGATGATGTCCGGGTCTTGGCGCACGATGGAGCGCAGTCCGTTGGCGAAACTAAGACCGATTTGCGGTTTGACCTGAATCTGATTGACGCCGCTCAACTGGTATTCGACGGGATCTTCGATGGTGATAATTTTTTTGCCGGGATCGTTGATTTTTTCCAGCGCGCCGTAAAGCGTCGTGGTCTTGCCGCTGCCCGTCGGGCCCGTAACCAGAATCATGCCGTGGGGCTTGGTAATCATGACGTTGAACTGCTGGAGCGGCGCCGGCGGAAAGCCGAGAGCGTCGAGCGCGGTAAAAATTTGCGCGCGCTCCAACAAGCGGATTACGACGCTCTCGCCGTACAACGTCGGCACCGTAGCGATACGCAGATCGACATCTTTGCCCGCCAGCCTGATTTTGATGCGCCCATCCTGGGGCAAACGGCGCTCGGCGATATTCAACTGGGCGAGAATTTTGAGGCGCGACACCACCGCCGCTTTGAGCTCCCGCGGTGGCGCTTCCACCTCGTGCAGGATACCGTCGATGCGGTAGCGGACTTTTAGCAGGTTCTCGAAGGGCTCGATGTGGACATCCGAGGCGCGGTTCTCCAGAGCACGGACCAGGAGCTGGTTGACCATGCGAATAACCGGGACTTCCGAGGCCATGTCGCGCAGATGCGCGACGTCTTCTTCATCCACGGCGCCTTCTATTTCCCGGGCGCCCGACGACAGCGCGGAGTCCGGCAACATGGCGGCGCCGAAAAGCGCCTCGATGCGCGCCGTGATTTCCTTTTCCTTGGCCAGCACCGGTTTGACGCGCACGCCCGCGGCCAATTCCAACGCATGAAGGCGGGACATTTCAAACGGGTTATTGGTCGCCACCACCAGTTCCTGCCCTTCCATCTTGACCGGCACGATGCAGGCGGACCTGAGAAATTCCGCGATGGTGGAATCCAGTTCCACGGGCGCTGGCGTCAGTGGTTCGTCCTTGAGAGAGTAGAGCGGAATATTGAAATAGTCGCGCAACACCGGCAACAAGTCGTCTTCCGATAACAACCCCAACTCGACGATCAAGCGCGTAAACGGAGCGTGTCGTTCTCCTTGCAATTTGACAACGCGCTCCATCTCCTCGTCGGATAAGAGCTTTCGCTCGACCAGCTTTTCAGCGAGATTTGCGTACGGCTCCACGCTTCAGCCTTCCGCCTTGATCAGACCTTCGGCTCCGCCCGGCCATAGCGATCCTCCAGGCGCACGACGTCATCCAGCTCGGGAGTGGACACTTCCAGCACGTCGCAATCCTCCACGGCAGTCATGCGGTGCTTCATCCCCGGCACGATGTGCAGACAGTCGCCGGGCGTGAGGCTCAGTTTGCTGCGCTGTCCGTCCATTTCCACGTCCATCTCCATCGAGCCGGCAAGAAGTCGGATCGTTTCGTCTTTCACACGATGGTACTGATAACTCAGCGACTCCCCTTTTTTGATATGCAGGACCTTTCCTACATAGCGCTCCGTGTGAGCCCAGAGAAGCTCATGCCCCCAGGGTTTATCGATGGTCGTCCCGTTTGTAAGCAAATTCATATCGCCCCCAGCTGAAAACGTATACTACCAGATTCCACAAAGGGGGGAAACGGAACGCATTGGAGGCAGAAGTTTGCCGCTCCGCCGCGGCGCAAAGATTTTCACCCGATCATGAAGGCGAATCCGGCGCCGCCTTTTTTGGCCGCAAGCGGAGACAGATCAATCCAATCAGGGTAAAAAAGAATATGCGAGGTTCATGATGATAAAAGGGAATGTCGCCCAGCGCGGCGACAACGAACGCAATCAGGGCACCCAGAAGTCCCAGATCGGCATATCTTTCTTTATCAGAAACAGCTCGCTTTGCTATCTTCCGAGTCAATTGAACGCCAGCCGCCGCCAGTGCCCATAAAAATATAGCGCATCCCAGGAGACCAATGCCGGCGATAAGCTCGGCGTATAGGTTGTGTGCGTGGCTGACAAATCCTTGAGCCGCAAATTCCGGGTGCTTCTTCTTCAGCGCCACGCGCAAATGATCCCGGCCGTATCCATTGCCGAAAAATGGACTATCCAATCCCGCCGAGATCGCATTCGCCATGACGTCCGCGCGGTAAACCACGTGGGGATCTTTCGTTGCCTGGGTCAATGACCAAAG
Source organism: uncultured delta proteobacterium (assembly GCA_963840855.1). GTDB lineage: Bacteria > Desulfobacterota > Binatia > UBA9968 > UBA9968 > DATACQ01. Next base: position 8,333 of record CAWJBB010000060.1, on the reverse strand, counting down.
GCGATCGCGCAGTTCGCTCGATACCCCAAACGCCACCAGACCAACAACCCCAAGGACCGAGACAATAGCTCGCAGCCTCTTTTCCGCGACGCTAATGCTTATGAGCGAAGCGCAAGAGGCGATCCAGGCAGCTCGGGAAAACGTAAGGGTCAAAGCAATCCCCTGGCTTATAAAAGACGGGACGGCGAGTCGCCGCAGCCAATTGGTCTGGCTTAGGATTATCACCAGACACAAAGGAATACTCATGGAAAAAAGGAACCCAGCTGAGTTCGCGTGGTCCAAGGGATAGGCAAATCGAGTCGTCAAGCTCAGACTCAAAATCGCCGGGTCGGCAAAAATTCCGCGGGCGAGGAGAAGTCCGGGAGTCAATGCCAGGAGAGAGTAAAGCAGGGACTGCCTGCGATCGTCATGGAAGACATCCACGACCATCAAATAGTGGCCCACCGCGAACATGAAGTAACGGTAGTCCTCGGCATGAGCGAAATTGGGTAAAAGAGAAGCGCTGACCCAACCCACGAACAGGAGAAGAGGAATAGAAACGGACTTTGGGTTCAATTCCAATCGAACACTCTTGTCGCGGCGCCAGACCAGGAGCTTCCAAATCAGCCAGAAGAAAAATGTCGAGCGGGAGACACTCCAAGATCTGAAAGGCAAATTCAAAAACGGGATCTCAATGCGGCCAACGCCGAGCATGATGATAGCGGCGCAAAGGAATAAATAAACGGCCTTCCCCCACCATTCAGTGAAATTCATGAAACGTTGCCTGCCAGGCTAGTGCAGAAATCCGCGGAAGAGCGTAATGGAGAGAATTCTTAGATCGCGCCAAAGCGACCAGTTCTCGATGTAGTCCAGATCATGCGCAATGCGGGTCTCCAGGTCGGTGTTCCCCCGCCACCCGTTCACTTGCGCCCAGCCGGTCATCCCCGCTTTAACTTTATGACGCAGCATATATTTCGGCATCGACTTGCGAAACTCGTCGATCAACGGCGGCCTTTCGGGACGCGGCCCAACCAGGCTCATCTCTCCGCGCAATACATTAATCAACTGCGGCAGCTCATCGAGGCTTGTCCAACGTAACCAGCGGCCCAACCTCGTCACCCGCGGATCATTATCGGCCGCCCAAACCGGGCCGGTGAATCGTTCCGCGTCCTGCACCATAGTGCGAAATTTGAGCATCTCGAATCGTTCGCCATCCAAACCCATGCGCTCTTGTCGATAGAACACCGGGCCGGGGGACGTTATTTTAATGGCGAGGGCGATAAGCGCCATCAGTGGGCCAAATACCCAAAGCGCCAATCCCCCCAGCGAAACATCTATAGTCCTCTTGAGCAAAGCATTCCAGCCGTCGAGAGGCGAGGACTGAAGGCTGATGATCTGCAACCCGTCAAACTCTTCCACGCTGCCCCGAAGCTTCGCGAATTGGCCGAAGTCGGGGACATAGTAAACGGTTATCGGATCGTCCCCCAGCCATTGTTGGATCTCGGCGAGCTTCGACGCCTGATCCAAGGGCAAAGTGATAAAGACCTGGTCTACCGCCCGATCATGAACGACCCGCTCAAGTTCGGCGCGCGTTCTCAGAATTCGCACGCCCATCGGCTCAGGGCCCAGGTTCCATTCGTCGGTAAAGAAAATCCCGGAGACTTCGAGACCGAGGTGACGGTACCATACCAGTTTGCCTAAGAGCTCTCTTGCCTGAGCGGGAGCGCCGATGATGAGCACAAGGCGAAGGTTGTATCCTCTTCTGCGGAGAACTCTAAGCGCTTCACGGACGCTCACGTGACTGAGGCTCAGCAAGACCAGGCTCGTCAACCAGAAGATTGCCACCACGGCCCGCGATAAGACGATTTCTCGAATGAGAAAAAGGATGGCAAGGAAAACCAACAGCGCAAGGCTCGATCCTTTAATCAGGTCGACGATTTCCCGCAGGTGGGAGGAGATTCGCCGCGGCCGGTATAAATCCAACCCTACAAAGACAACCGCCCACACACCTAGGATGATAAGCCATGCCACCACGTAGTGACGGAAAAGATAATCCTCCCGCTGCATTAACAAGAAAGTGTGAAAACGGATCAAATAAGCCGCCCACCACGCCAGGCTGACGAGCAGCAGGTCGTTGAGCAGCATGAGACTTTTGAAAAAATCACTGTGCCGTTTCAGCATCGTTCTAGGCCCGCCCGCGCCACTTGTCGATCCGGGTTTCGACGAAATCTTTGACTTGTGCCTTGAACCGTTCGCGTGAAAACCCAGCCGCATGCCGCATGATTTTTGCCGGATCAAAGGCGTCTTTCGCCCGCTTAAAAAGCTCGACGGCCATAATCAGACTTTCGGCGGTTTGTTGCGGAAATAATATACCGGTCGGCCCGGTTTGCCGGTTCGGCGCGCCGCCGCAAGCATCGAACGGAATCACGGTTTCGAGCACCCCGCCCTTGCCGTAGCCGATAACCGGCCTACCGCTGGCTTGAGCCTCCAGTGGCACGATACCGAAATCTTCTTCGCCTGGAAAGATCAAGGCCTGGCACGCGCCATAGAGTTCGGCCAAGCTGGCGTCGTCTACCCATCCGAGAAATTCGATATTCCGCCCCGCCGCTCTCTCTAAAGTCATTCTAAGCGGACCATCCCCGGCAATTTTCAGCGGCAGTTTGAGTTTGTTGAATGCTTCGACCGCAAGGTCGATTCTTTTGTACGGAACAAGCGCCGAAACCACAAGATAATAGGGCTCTTGTTTGTGCCGAATAGAAAATTTCTCGCCGTCCACAGGCGGGTAGATCACTGTCGCCGGCTTTGTGTAGAGCTGGCTGACTTTTGCCGCAACGTTTCGCGAATTAGCGATGAAATAGTCGACTCGCCCGGCCGAATTCACATCCCAACGTTGCAGGTATGCACGACACACCGACATGGCCGCCCGTGTTAGCGACCCGCCGGTGGGAAAATAGGCATCGTGCATATCCCAGACGTAGCGCATGGGCGCATGTATGTATGCAAAATGCAGAGCCCGGTGCGGGAAAATTCCTTTTGCGACGCAGTGACTGCTCGAAAGGATAAGATCGTAGTCGCGCAGTTCGAAAGCTTCGATCGCCACTGGGAAAAAGGGCAGCAAATAACGGAAGTGGCTTTTAGCCATCGGTAATCCGTCAACCCATGAAGTACGCACTTTCATGCGTCGAATCGTCGGTGAAACCTTTTCTGCGGCATAAACCAGTGTGTAGAGTTCGGCGTCAGGAAAAAGCTCGCAGAAAACTTCGAGGCATTTCTCCCCTCCTCTCATTGCCACAAGCCAATCGTGGACAAGCGCCACACGCATCAAAAGTTTCGCCAGCTTTCTCTAGGCTGCGAGTAAACGGTCGAGCATCTTCTTTGCCGCCAGTCAAACACTATGATATCGAGGCAGCAGTTATCGTTATGGATTTCATGGATTTCGGATGCCCGGTATTGCGGGCGCAGTATTTCGAATTTTTCATGGCGGCAGTTGGTTATTTCGGTCATGGGGCATTGGGAAGTGCTGTCGGTCTGCTACTTTTAGCTCATGGTTACACTTATGACAACCAGCGAACCAAGCGCGCCGGCATTGCCGTGCTAGCTGCCCTGATGATCTCGGGCGTCGCCGTGGAACTTATGAAACATTTCATTCGGCTGCAGATACCGAGACTGCGCACGAGCGGTGGATTTCCTTCCGGCCACGCCAGCGCCGGCTTTGCCCTGGGCTCTGTTCTTGCTGCCGCGTTTCCGCCGCTGGGCCCCGCCTTTTACTTGCTGGCCGTTTTGACCGCCGTCTCACGCCTGTATTTTCGCGCCCATTTTACCTGGGATGTTGCCGGCGGCGCGGCTACCGGGCTTCTTACCGGCGTCCTTGTAGCGAGGAAGCTGATCGTCCGCTCAAACTGGGTGCGCCGCGGTCCACTGAGATTCTCCGGGTGGGCGGGCGTTGCAGCTTTCGGCGTCGCCGGGTTGATATTTTTTTATTCTATCGAAACGAACATTCGTACTCATAGGGTTGTGCCGTCCACGGCGCAGGCTACCCCGGCAATTAGCATCTTCGACTTCGGCACTGCGCAAGCGCGAAACTTCTTACAGTACGGCTGGTCGGGAAATGAGCGGTGGCTTGATCGCAAACAATCCGTCGTTTGGGCATCCGGCCTTGCGTCGGCATTGACGATGGAGCTCCCCGCCGTTCAAGATTACCGCGTTCGATTGCGTGTATTCCCCTACTCTCCCAATAGAACCGCCTGCCAACGCATCGAAGTCAGGCTCAATAACATTCTAGTTTCCAAGATATTTCTCGAACGAGGCTGGCATTCATACGAATTCAACGTGCCAAGTAACGCGATCAGAGCGGGAAAGAACGATCTGCAGTTTTTCTACGCCTATGCTGAATCACCAAAATCGCGCGAGCGCAGTTCCGATGAGCGCGCCCTGAGCGTTGCTTTTGATACGCTTGAAGTTTTTCCAAGACCTCAACCATCTACTGCGGGTTCGCGACAATAGCCTATACTAAATTTTCTTTTGATCTCAAAGTTTCCCGGAGTTTTACTGCCTCCTCCCTGCTGGTCAAGTGACCGACGCATACCCGGTGCCGTTCATGTCCTTTAGTCATGCTGGTAACGATATAGGTATCGTAACCCTTATTTCTTAAGTTTTTATCTAGCCAATGGTAGGCCAGATTCACGGCATGGAGGTTCTTTGAATTAGGCTTGCTGGGCCAGCTGACAGGACTGACATTTTTCACCGTAACATCCGCGGCAACCCTTTCGCCGCTTTTCATCTGCGCCCCAATCTTATGCGACTCGAAGGCAACTTTAAAACCGGTCGGAGGCAGGCGCTTCGCACCCCCGGTCGCCACAACCCGAAAGCCCCACGACTACAAAAGCTATCGCCGCCACGGCGAGCCGATTTATCGACATGACTTATCCTCGAATGAATTGGCGTATTTTCCGGCCAATCAACTCTCTGCTAAAAAGCGAGGTCATTATACTTTTCAGATAGAAATTTGACACTCGCTTGCGCCGTTGAATCTCTTTGCGCTTTTTCCACATCACGGGAACCAACCTTAGAGCGTCCCGCTTCGCCCGAAAGTAGGGTCGCCACTTGCCGTGCCGGAGACACAGATAGCAGAACGCGCCGACTTCTTGCATGATTTTGTGGTGGGCAAACCTTACCATAAGACCGAGAGGCATGTTCTTTAGCCAGACAAACTCCAAATTCCGCGTGTGGTAATAAACATGGGTGTCGCTTAGCCTGCCCGCGGTGGCGTTAGAAACATGATGCACGACGGCGCCCGGCACGTACACGCATTTCCACCCCGCCAGCTGGGCGCGAAAGTTCAGATCCGTGTCTTCGTCGTAGAGAAAAAAATCGTCGTCGAGAAAGCCGATTTCGTCGAGCATTTTGCGGCGGTAGAGAACCGCGGCTGCACATGCGCCGAAAACAGGTCCCGATTTATTAAACAGAGCGCCGTCTTTGCCGAGCCCGAGATTGAAGCCCACGGCGGCGGTCGTTATCCCGTCACCGGCGCTATTGATTTTTTTGTCATCGGCAAAGACTAATTTCGACGCGCAAATGCCAACGGTCGGGTCTTGGAGCATGGGCTGCAATATGGTCTCAAGCCACATTTCATCCGCGCGAGTATCGTTGTTTAAAAGCATGATGAACTCACCCCGCGCGGCGTCAAGCCCCGCCAAGTTACCCCCGGTAAAACCTCGATTCTCTCCAAGCTCGATAATTTTTACGCCAGGAAGTTTCTCTCTTGCGAAGCCAACGGATGAGTCCGTGGAACCGTTGTCAACCAAAATGGTTTCCCGGTAAGGATAGGTTTGACAACAAAGAGAACCCAAGCAGTCTTCAAGAAATCTTCTGCCGTTCCAATTAACTACGATAATGGTAACTCTACCGGGAGATTCCGTCGGCATCTAGAGCCTTTGCCTTTTGCAAGCTTTGCCGAACCCTGCCGGGACGGCGACTTTACATCCCATTTAAAGGAACTCCGCATAGGAATTCAAACGGGATTCGACCGGAAGAAGAGTACAGAATCAAACAAACACAGATACCCAAGCGGCGCATCAAGCAGGATAGGCTAAATGGCTCGCTACCCGGGTAGTGCGCAAACTCGCAGGTGCGTCAATGATGGAAATGATTTGACTGTTATGGGTTTCGACGGTCCAAGACAAGAGTTTAGGTTACGCTACCTTCTTCCGGTGGCTTTCACGCTAATAAACCCTAGTTATCGACCTCCGAGTCAAGATGATCCGTTCCTCAACCTTCTGTGGCAGGTCATTGCACCCGCTTGCGCGGCCAGCCCCAAACCTCCGCAATCAAGTCTGCGACTCGCCTGGCCATGATCTCATCACCTAGTTCATTGACATGAGCGTGGTCTTTGTAGATCTCTTCCTTCGTGTCTTGAAATACGTCGAGCAGGCTGTAGACCGGGATACCAAACTGCTCGCGCAGACCCATCACATGGTCGTTCATCTCTTTGTACAATTTCCGGTGAGCGCCCCGAGCGAATGTCCTTTCGCGTTCCGTGAGAGGCTTTCCCCAACCTGGGATCGGTTGAATGAGAAAAAGGCTCTTAATACCCAGGGTTTCGGCTCCCCCATGCATCAGGCGAATGTATTTTTTGTATTGCCGCAGCGACCAGATTTTGCGTTCCTCCCGCGTCATTTTATCGTGGAAGGCGAACATCTGTGCATACGATGCCTTGACCCAGTCGTCTTCAGCGGTGATTGAGATCTTTGGTGTGCGCGATGCGTAGCGCCGCAGGGCCGTGCGTAGAGCATCGACCACTATGTAAGCGAGATTGGATACCTGGAAGATGGCATGACGGGAGGCCAATCGGTAAAGGTCGGCGTCCAGCTTGAGCGCGGCCATGGTGAACGGAGCTGTGGTCACACGGGGATCTTGGCGCTCAACGGCTTGGAAATAATTGCTGGCAGGCTCTTCGAATCTCCGCCGAGAGGCGATCCAATCGTGCTCGTTGACGCCATCAAGCGTGATGACTCCGGCAAGAATGTCCGCGTAAAGTCCGAAAAAAATGTACTGGTTAGGTTGTTTCCATGCGCCGTGCCCACCGTTAAGAACGATGAACCGGTCGAAACGATCACCGGTGAACTCCGCATTAAGAATACGTTCGAGAGGGCTTTCTTCTTTTCGGTTATCCCAGACAAACTGGGCCGCGACCGAGCCACCGGTGATAAGTATAATACCGGTTCTAGGCCGTGGCCTGTCGGGAAACTCTTTACCGATCAAACTCTTGCTGTTGGCATAACTGACACCACAGGGTCCCAGAGCCGTTTGCACGTAAGCCAGATAGGGATGGATGATAAGGCTATCTCCATAGCCGCAGCTTTTACTCGGTGTTTGCGCCCGAGCCACCTCGACGTAAGCATTCCTCTCGGCTGCAAGCCGTTCCCCTGGGAAAATATACTTCCCGTCGCGGACGATATGATAAACCGTGACAGCAAGCTCGCCGACAAAGAGCGTCGCAACAAAAGCAAAAACTACGAGAATCAAATAAAAACCGAATTTGCGCAGTTTCGAGCGCATACCCGGACCCCTACGAAGACCGGCGGTGACGCGTAGCCGGCCCGGTCTGCTTAGTCGGTTGCGATGAGGAAAAAAGTCCGGAAGCGTTTCGCATCAATGAATCGACTAGGTTGAGTGAGAACAGCCCAAACAAGCAATAAAGTCCAGAATTATTTGCCGCGTTGGCAGGGCTGCATACCCTATCATTTTTACATTGAGGTGCGGCCCTTCTGTGGCAAGTTATTGCACCTGCTTGCGTGGCCAGCCCCAAACCTCCGCAATCAAATCTGCGACTCGCCTGGCCATGATCTCATCACCTAGTTCATTGACATGAGCGTGGTCTTTGTAGATCTCTTCCTTCGTGTCTTGAAACACGTCGAGCAAGCTGTAGACCGGGATCCCAAACCGCTCGCGCAGACCCACCACATGGTCGGTCATCTCTTTGTACAGTTTCCGGTCAGTGCCCTGAGCGGCTATCCTTTCCCGCTCCGTGGGAGGCTTTCCCCAACCTGGGATCGGTTGAATGAGGAAAAGGCTCTTAATGCGCAGAGCTTCGGCGCCGGCATGGATCAGACGAATGTATTTTTCATATTGCCGCAGCGACCAGATTTTGCTTTCCTCTGGCGTCATTTCATCGTGGAAGGCAAACATCTGTGCATACGAAGCCTTGACCCAATCGTCTTCAGCGGGGATCGAGAGCTCTGATGTGTGGGAGGCGTAGCGCCGTACCGTCCGGCGTACAACATCAACCACGAAATAGGCGAAATTTGATACCTGGAAGAGCGCATGGCGGGAGGCGAATCGGTAAAGGTCGACGT
>CAWJBB010000059.1:47500-98989 GCA_963840855.1 uncultured delta proteobacterium | reverse complement strand
GTCGAAGATGCCGCGCTCGCATGGCTGGAGAGCCTCGGATTCGCTGTCAAGCATGGGCCAGAAATCGCGCCGGGAGAGCTGTTCGCCGAACGGGGAGACTACGGCCAAGTCATCCTCGCGACCCGCCTGCGCGAAGCGCTCGTGCGACTGAATCCGACTCTGCCCGCCGAAGCGATTGACGACGCTTTCCGTAAAATCACCCGTCTTGAAGGCGCAACGCTCGATGCGAGGAATCGGGCGTTTCATCGGCTGCTGGTAGACGGCGTCACAGTCGAGTATCGATCCGACGGTGCCATTCGCGGCGCCCAGGCCTTCCTGATCGATTTCAAGGATCCGGACAACAATGACTGGCTCGCCGTCAATCAATTCACCGTCGTTGAAAACAAACACAACCGGCGACCGGATATTGTCATCTTCGTCAACGGTCTCCCACTCGGCTGTCGTTGAGCTAAAGAATGCCGCTGATGAGGACACGACGATCTGGGATGCCTATCAGCAATTGCAGACCTACCAGGCCGAGATTCAGTCGCTGTTCGCCTACAACGAGACGTTGCTGATTTCGGATGGGGTCCAAGCGCGCATCGGCTCGCTTGGCGCGGGCCGGGAGTGGTTTAAACCTTGGCGCACAATCACGTGGCGAGACGCTTGCTGAAAATTACTTACCGGAACTCCAGGTGATGATCCAAGGAGTGTTTTGACAAGCGGCGTTTCCTCGACCTCCTTCGTTACTTCATCGTGTTCGAAGATTTTGGTGGCGGCGCGGTGGCTAAGAAGATCGCAGGCTACCACCAGTTCCACGCGGTCAACGTTGCGGTCCAGGAGACCCTGCGCGCGGCGCGCATGCGGGCAGAGACGGAACAAGTTGGCATGATCCTGCGAGGGCGTTTACAAGATCATCAAAACAGCCAGGAGGCAAACCGGGTGATCGTCGGGTAGGCGTCGTCTGGCATACGCAAGGATCGGGCAAGAGTCTCACGATGGCATTCTACGCCGGGCGAGTGATCCTCGAACCGGAGATGGCGAATCCGACGCTCGTAATACTGACTGATCGAAACGATCTCGACGATCAACTATTCGGCACCTTCTCACGTTGTAAGGAACTCTTGCGACAGCCACCGGTGCAGGCGGAGAGCCGCGCCGACATGCGCGCGAAACTTAACGTGAACGCGGGGGGTGTGATCTTCACGACGATCCAGAAGTTTTTGCCGGAGGAGAGAGGCGATCAACACCCGGTGCTCTCCGACAGGCGCAACATCGTGGTTATCGCCGACGAAGCGCACCGGAGCCAATACGACTTTATCGACGGCTTTGCGCGCCACATGCGCGACGCGCTTGCCCAACGCGTCTTTCATCGGTTTCACCGGCACGCCCATCGAGCTTACCGACAAGAACACCCGCGCAGTTTTCGGCGACTACATCAGCGTTTACGATATCCAGCGCGCCGTCGAAGACAAAGCGACCGTGCCGATCTACTACGAAAGCCGTTTGGCCAAGCTGGAACTCGACGAAGCGGAGCGGCCCAAGATTGACCCGGACTTCGAGGAAGCGACCGAGGGCGAAGAAATCGACAGGAAAGAAAAACTCAAGTCCAAGTGGGCACAGCTCGAAGCCGTGGTCGGCGCGGGCAAGCGCATCAAGCTCATCGCCCAGGACATCGTCGACCACTTCGAATTGCGGGCGGAGGCGATGCTGCGCCAGACCCAGGACGAAGGCAAGGCGATGATCGTGTGCATGAGTCGACGGATTTGCATGGACCTACACGACGAAATCGTGAAGCTGCGCCCTCATTGGTACAGTCCGAACGACGATAAAGGAATTATCAAAGTAGTTATGACCGGTAACGCGTCTGAAGGACCACGAGTGGCGGAGCACGCACGCAACAAGTCAAGGCGCGAAGATCTCGCCAAACGCTTTCGTGATCCTGCCGATCCATTCAGGATGGTCCTTGTCCGCGACATGTGGCTGACCGGCTTCGACGCGCCCTCGCTGCATACTATGTACGTAGACAAACCGATGCGTGGCCACGGGCTCATGCAGGCGATCGCTCGCGTAAACCGTGTGTTTCGGGAGAAGCCCGGAGGACTGGTGGTCGACTATCTCGGACTTGCGCACGAGCTGAAGCAAGCGCTCGCCACCTACACGGAAAGCGGCGGCACCGGTAAAACCGCCATCGATCAGGAAGAAGCGGTGGCGGTCATGTTGGAAAAGTACGAAATCTGCTGCGGCCTGTTCCACGGATTCGACTGGTCGAAATGGAAAGCGGGCAAACCCGAAGAACGACTCTCTGTCTTACCGGCAGCCCAGGAACATATCCTGAGGCCCGAGCTAGAGAAGGGTAAGGAGCGGCTGATGGAAGTCGTGCGCGATCTCTCGCGGGCGTTTGCGCTCGCAGTGCCGCACGAGGAGGCGCTGCGCATACGCGACGACGTTGCCTTCTTTCAGGCGGTGCGCGCGGTGCTCACCAAACACGCGCCAGGTGAAACTAAGACTCAAGAAGAGTTGGATTTGGCCGTTCGGCAAATCGTGTCTCGCGCGGTCGCGCCCGAGGGCGTGATGGACATCTTCGCGGCTGCGGGACTGCAAAAGCCCGACATCTCTATCCTCTCAGACGAGTTCTTGGCCGAAGTACGCGGCATGCCGCAAAGAAATCTCGCCGTGGAATTACTGCGGAAGTTGCTTTCCGGCGAAGTTCAGATGAGGCGCAAAAAGAACGTCGTCCAAGCAAAATCGTTTGCCGCGATGCTCGAGCAGTCCATCCGAAAATACCAGAACCGCGCCATCGAAGCAGCACAAGTGATCGAAGAAATGATCGCCCTCGCCAAGGACATGCGCCGGGCTAACGAACGGGGCGCGACGCTAAAGTTAAGCGAAGAGGAGTTGGCTTTCTACGACGCTCTCGAAACCAACGACAGCGCGGTCAAGATTCTCGGCGACGAAACTTTGCGCACCATCGCGCGCGAGGTCACGGACGCGGTGCGTAAAAACGTCACCATCGACTGGACCATGCGCGAGAACGTGCGCGCTCAATTACGCGTCATCATCAAACGAATCCTGCGCAAGTACGGTTACCCGCCCGACAAGCAGGAGAAGGCAACGCAGACGGTGTTGGAGCAAGTGGAATTGCTGGGTTGGGAAGTGGCGGCGTAACGAGTTTAGAAACGATAGAAGGTGAGTCGGTGATTTAAGACCTTCGACGCCGCCAGATCGAGCTATTTTAGATTCCCTTCGGAACAATGTCTTCGTTGGTCTCACCTCCGTGAACAATGCTCATTTTCCCAAGACCACATTCATTCGGGCGATGACCTCGGGCGGCTGCGTGACCACTTCGCGCGCCAGAGCCTGAAGCTTGTCGCCGGTTACGGGGTCCGGCTCCCAGCCGCGCTTTTCTGCTTCGGCCAAAAGCTCGGGATCACTCATCGCTTTTAAAAAGCCATCGCGGAGGACTTTGACCCTGTCAGCGGGAATCCCGGGGCCGCCCACGATGGGACGGCCAAACGAACCCGGCGAGAGCAAAACCGTGGTAAGGCGTTTGCCAGACTCCGGTGTTTTGTGTTTGTCCATCAGCTCCCAGATCGTTGGCGCGTCCGGCGCCCTTGCGTCTCGCTTTGATCCGCCGATTACAAGTATGCGGACAAATCCGGTCTTGGCCCAGGTGCGGCCTGGTTCCCGGCCAAAAAAAGCGCTGGTTGTGCCGCCGCGGCACTGGACTTCTCCTTTCTCGATGGCGAGGTCAATCTCAGAAGCACCGGGATAACCGGTAACGAGGTCAATCTTCAGTCCCAGAACCTCTTCCAGTAGTCGCGGGAAGTAATGGCCAGGGGTGCCGGCTCCGGTGGTGCCGCATTTGGGCGGCACGGTCGCGTTGCGAATATCATCCATAGTTTTGAACGGACTGTCGGAGCGCATGGAGAGCATTTCGCTGGTTTCCTCCGGCGAGCCGATCCACGCGAACTTTGCCCAATCGAATTTGACTTCCTTTTGCCCTCCAATCTGGTTGAAAAACAGGGCGTTGGCGATCAACCCGAGGGTAAGCCCGTCCGATTTTGCAACGCCATAAACGTAATTAGCCGCGACCATTGTGCCGGCGCCCGGCATATTTTGCACGATGATATTGGGATTTCCCGGAATGTGCTTGCCCCAAAAGCGGGAGACGGCGCGCGCCCACAGATCGTTGGTGCCTCCGGCGGTGTATCCTATTACCACTCTGATGGTCTTGCCTTGATAGAAAGGCGTTTGCGAGAACGTAGGCGACGTCAATAAAATCAAAAAGGTCAGCGCGAAAAACGCAGTTTTCATTGCACCTCCGATCATTTTTGCCCCATTACCTTTTTCTACCCGCTTAAAGGACCTCCGGCTTCACCGCCCGCTTCATACCACTTAGACGTCGGGAAGCAGCAAACTTGCTCTCTTGCTTCGGCGATTGATGCCGCTATCCGCGCTCTGCGTTCAACCTGGAGGTATTTTATCGATCAATTTACCGTTCATATAAAGCTCGTAGCCTTTGAGGCCCAGTTCATAGCCCCGCGGCGGGTGATCCGACATGTCGAGCACGACGAGGTCGAGGATAATGACAGTTTCGCCTTTGGGTTCGACGGAGAAAGAAAGTTTGATGGGTGTCAGGGCATTTTTCACTTTTGACTGGCGCTGGTTTTTCTTGAGAATGCCTTCAATGCCGTCGAGCTTGAGCTGGATCGCGTCGAAAGGGCCGGCATCGATCATAGCTTTGAAGACCGTCGCGGTTTCCTTACCGGTATACTTCGTCAAGTCCACGGCTTGAACTGCGGGTGACAGTTCCCGCCAGCCCACTTTCCAAAATGCCAGGCCGGGTTTTGGGCTGATAGAGATTTTACCGAGCTTCAGTGTCAGGCGGGAAAAATCGCCGATGGCCTCGCGATGGTCCTTGACGCGAATTTCCAAAAGTCCCTGGTCTGCGCTCGCCGCATGAAGAACGCCGCCGAAGAGCAGCGCGGCGGCGACGCCGGCGCAAAGCGCCATCAGTCCGCGGGCTGGTTGCGCTCGGCGAGTGAAACGAGATCCTGCAAAAGTTCGTTTTCGTGCCATTTGTCCCCATAGTAGTCAACCCGGCGCATGCCCTTGCGGTCGATGAGCGTCGTTAAAGCCGTGTGCTGTACGTGGCCATCGGCGCTCTTGCGCACGTTTACGCCGAAATCCTTCCAGACTTTGCCCAAAGGCTCTTTCGTGCCGGTGAGAAAGAGCCAAGTAGAAAAATTCGGCTTGAAGTGATCCGCGTAAGACTTGAGCTGCTTCGGCGTGTCATATTCCGGGTCCGTGGTGATCGTCAGCAACAGGTAATCCGCTGGCTTTTTTTGCTGCTCGAGGGCGCGCTGTATGGACGCGAACTTCGCGGTGAAAAGCGGGCAGACATCCGGACACTTCGTGTATACGAAGGTTATGGCCAAGATTTTTCCCCGGGCGTCCGCGAGCTGAAATTTTTTTCCCTCTTGATCGGTGAGGATAAAATTTTTCACCGGCTTGTCGACCACCCGGCGGCCGATCTCGCTTTTCTTTGGCGGAATGGGAAAGTGGGCGAAGGCGGCGGCGCAGGTGAAGACGCAATAGAATGCGCCGACGACCCACGAAATCGTCACGATGCGCTTACGGGTCGATTTTGAACTCATAGGTGATATTGAACTTGCGCGCGCTCTCGGGCAGATCGCCGCGCACCAAGTAAGTCGTCGAATACTCCGCCTGTTGCCCCGCAGGGACGGAGGTGGGCAGGAGCAGCGCGCATTCGATAATGTCCAGATATTCCCTGAGCTCTTGTGGCTCGACCTTGTGGATGATGCGGGTGCGCAGAGCTTTGCCGGAGCGATTGCTGACCCGATAGCTGATGCGGAACGGTTCGCTGGATTTGACGACGGTTTCCCTGAGGAATCGGCTCGGCTTCGAGGGCGCCGTCAGCCGGCACGACGGAAGCGAAGCTGACGCGCAAAGCGGCGTCCCAATCCAAGGCGAGGCGCCACGCCTTGTCTTCCTTGACCAGCGCGAACTCTTCTTCCCCTTGAATCGTTTTGATCGTGCCGCTGCGGCTTAGCCGGTCGATGGCGGCAAGGATTTTGCGCTGGTCGGCGGACGGCAGGGCATTGAGTTTTTCCTCATCCCAATCCATCAGCAGAGGCGCGAGGCTGCCGGCGTCGGGAAGTTTGAGCGCAGCTCTGATCCTGGTGCGGTCTCCGTCCGCGGTGATTTTCACCGGCTCAACGGCGATCGACTCGGCCAGCTTGCGCGCCGCCGCCAAGGTAAAGCCGCTAAAGGTGCCGCGCTCGCGCACATAGACTTTTTCGGGTTTCAACTGCCGGTCTTTCGCAGATATAAACCTATAGGCTTGTTTGTAATCGCGCGCGTAGCTCGCTTTGAGATAACGCGAGAGGACGAGGACGGGCTCGGGCAGCGCGGCGCGGGGCCCATGTTTAAGCAGAAAAAGCGGCGTAAGATCAGCAGCAGCGAGCTGGCAATGAGCAATAGTTTTTTCACGACAATTGGTTCAGGGTCGAACGCAATATACTATTTCTTGGCGGGAACGATCCAAAGATAGATCGTGCGGCCGTTGACTCTTTCGGTTTTGTCGGGTTTCCAGTCGCCCATGTCAAAAGCGTGGGAGACGACTCGGGAGCCGGGTTTCATCTGGCTCAAGACATTGGGCCTGAGTTTTAGATTGACGTCCGGCAGTAGATACATGGTGACCACCGATGCGGCGGAGAGATCAACGGTGAGAATATCCTGCTGGCGAATCTCGGCTAAATTTTCCACGCCGGCCTTCTGGATATTTTCCCGCGATTCTTTCAACAGATCTCCGTCGATCTCGAATCCCACGGCCCTGGCGCCTTTTTTCGCCGCGGTGATGACGATACGGCCATCGCCGGAGCCCAGATCGTAGACGGTGTCGCCTTTTTTAACCCCGCCCAGCTCGATCATTTTGTCAACAACCTCTTGAGGTGTCGGCACGAAGGGCACAATTTTCTTATTCTCAAGAGACGAATCCTGGGCCTGAGCTGTCAAAACCGCAAGATACGACGATTGCGTGGCCCGCAAAGACAGGCCAGACAAAACGATGGCAAGAAATAAAGGTATATGGCAAATCAGCAGTCGCAGTTTCATGTTTCCTCCGTAATCTTTAGACGTATGCCAATCCCGGTTCACGCAGCTGTTTGCCGATCAATTAACCATAAAATATTCACGAGGTTCTACTTCGCCTGGTCTAATCTGAAATCATAGTTCAAGCTCAGTTTCCGAACGCCTTCCGGAAGGCTCCCCCTTAGTAAATAGGTAGCGGAATATTCTTGCTCGACCCCCGGTTGGAGGCTCACGGGCAAGAGAAAACCGCACTGCACGATCTCGAAATAATCAGCCAGTTCTTTGGGCTCGACAAGATGGCCGATGCGCGTGGTGATGGGCTGTGGAGAAAGGTTTTTTATTTTTAAAATGATTTCGAAAACTTCTCCGGGCTGAGTTGCGACTTGTTTGGGCGAGAAACGAACGTCTATGGCGGCTGCGGCGGCGGGCTCCGCAACGATGGTGTGAATCGGGATCGTGACGCCTGCGGCCCAGTCTAGAAAGATGCGCCACTCGTCGCCCTCTTTCATGAGGGTCAATTTTTCCTCGCCGGCGATCATCTCGATCGACCTGTCGCGTTTCTTGCTCTCGATGGCTTCGATGATTTGCTTGCGTTCCGTAGGCGATAGCGAGTTTAACTGGTAGCCGTTCCAGTGGCGCAAAAGCGCCGAGAGTTTTTCCGGATCAGGCGCCGTGTAATGAACGGTTAACAGCACGCGATTCGAAACAGTTTGTGTTTGGGTGGTTTTGACCTCGACCATCGCTGCAAGCATTCTAGCCACGTCCAGGGCGAAACCGTTAAAGGGGCCGCGCTGGCGCAGGTATTGATTGAGATTTCTGGCGCGCTGGTCCTCGCCGGACACATAACGATAGGCCTCGGCAAAGTCGCGGGCGTACACCGCGCGCAAGTAAGCGTGAGCTACCGACGCGGGCTGGCGTATACTCACGGCCGGTTCTGCGGACCGCAGGTTATGCGCCGTGAGAAATGGAAATAGGACCACAGCGAACAGCAGGAATAGGTTCATTTTGTCCTTCAGTGTCAGTTCAGCGGTTAACAGGCCGCAACGGCTCATTGATTTCGAACCTTACTCGCCGTACTCGACTGGCGGCTCGCCGCCGATGGGTTGGGCCCAAGCTTTAACTCGTACGTGATGCTCAGCTGCGTCGGTTTCGGAAACCCACTGTCGAGCAGATAGGCGCTGGAGACTTCCCGCACTTCGCCGGGGTAAAGCGTTAGCGGTCTGAGAAAGCCGCAGGCGATCATGGCGACGCGGCCGGCGAATTCCCTCGGCTCGATAAGGTGATCGATCTGCGCCACCACCTCATGTTGCCCTCGGTTCCAAAATTTGAGGTTGGTTTGAAACGGCTCATCCACGCTCGCAAAAAGTTCGCGCTTCAGCACTTCAACCTCAACCAAGCTGTCGGAGGGCAGAGCGGCATTAAACGATACTTTGATCCCCGACGCCCAATCCAGGAATACTTTCCAGCGACCGTCCTCTTTGACCAGATTGAATGTCTCCCGGCCTTCGATGTTGATCATGTTTCCAGCTTTTTTCATTTTTTCCAAGGCGCCAATGATGCGTTGTTGCTCGGCGCGGGAAAGCGCGTTGAGCTTATCTTGGTCCCAGTTGTACAGCAGCGCAGAAAGTTCATCGGCGGCGGGGACTTTGTAGTCTAAAGTCAAACGCGCCCGGTCGTCCTTCGATCTCTTGCTCGACCAGCCGGAATTCCAACCTGTGCGGCGAGTCATTTTGGCCACTTGCAGGGCAAACCCGCTGAAACGCTCCCTGAGCTTGCAACGTAATCTTCTTGGTTGGCTACCCGCTTCGATCGGCTGCTGAAATGAAGCGATAGGCCTCCCGGTAGTTCCGCGCCAGAGTGACCCTGAGATAGGAACGCGCGACTTCCATAGGCTTTTCCGGTGGTGGTTGGTGGCGATAAAATTCACGATAGCTGCCGGAACAACAATGGAACGACCGCCAGCGCGAAAAGCGATGATTTGGAGAGCGTCACCACGGCAATGCTTTCAATCCTATCCAGTGGGAATTGTTCATCTTCATTTCTTTTGCCACGGATCGGAGAATTTTGGATTCTTGACGAAGCTCTCGTCCGTCAGGCTCTTGAGGAATTCCACCAGGTCACGCACTTCGCGGTCGCTGACCTGAAAACCGTCAATCAGTCTGCTGCGCAGCGGATTGGCGGGTTTGCCCGCGTGAACGGCGCGCCCTTCCTGGCATAATGTGTTCGAATGACGTCCTCCAGCGTGGCGATGGAGCCATCGTGCATGTACGGCGCCGTCAGCGCGACGTTGCGCAAACTGGGCGTGCGGAACTTGCCCATATCGTCGTCGCGGCCTGTGAATTCGGCTATGCCCGCGTGTCCCGCGGGGTAAGCGCCCCGGCCGTCTTCGTTGTAAAGACCGGTGTTATGAAAACGCTGCTCCGGAACGTCGAGCCGCGCATGCTTGACGTTGTCGGTAAAATAGAGGCTGCCGTGGCATCTATAGCAACCCATCTTCCCCCGCCGGAATAGCGCTTCGCCGCGCTGTGCCGCCGGGCTGATGGCGCTCTTATCGTCGCCGTACTTGTAGCGATCATAGGGCGAGTTGAAAGACAACAGGGTGCGCTGGAAGGAGGCAACAGCATCGGTGAGAGTGGAAAGGGAATACAAGTCCGCTGGGGAATCGCGCGTCTTTTCCGGAAAAGCCTCGGCGAATAGCTTTTGATAAAGCGGTTCCGTTCTCAGCCGCTTTGACAATAATGTCTCCTGCCCAGCCATTCCCATTTCCACGGGACGTTCGCCGAAGAGCGGAATCAGTGCCTGAGCTTCCAGGGATTCGATTCGTGGATTTCCCCAGGTGAGGCTTGGATAGTACGCGACGTTGGTTAAACTCATTGTGTTACGTTTGCTTGCCTCATGGGTAATGCCGACCGCAGTCCGTTTGCCGTCGGTGAAGGCGCGTGCCTGCTCATGGCAAGTCGCGCACGCCATGGTCTGGTCGGCCGATAGCCGTTTATCGTAAAAGAGATAGCGGCCAAGTTCTACTTTTGCCGGCGTGATTCGATTGTCGGCCGGTTCGGCCGGCGGGGGAATCCAGTCCGGAATATCCCAGCGAAAGGTCTGCGCCGGCTGGACGCGCCAGAATCACAACCGACAAGAACGAAGGCGGTGGTGAGACTGAAAGCGGTCTGGATGCCTCGTTTCATGAGCAGTTCATTCGATGGCAAAGGTCACTCTGTCCGTGGCATCAATCTCGGTCTTGTGATCTTCCATGACAACTCGAATTTCGAGCGTGTGCTCTCCTGGTTTGATTCCAGTCAAAGTGCCCTTAGTGGTCTCGAACATGCCAGCTAGCTCACCGTCTACGTACGCGTGCGCATGGTGGCCGCGTTTTCCCTTGATGAGAAGGAATTCGAGGGGCACCCGATCCCCGGAAAAGACTTGTCCCGGCGCCGGGACAATGATTCTTACGCTGGCGCCTTCAGCGGGTGCGAGGAGGTTTGCCGGAGCATGAGAATGCGCAGGGCTAGGCATGCTCCCGTCTTGCCGGTTGCGTCGGAGTGTGGGCGCTGTGGACCCCAGGCGGCAAGGTAGTGAGAAACCCGGTGAGAACCAGTACTAGACATTCCCAAAGCCCCTTCCCAGCCGATCGGCAGGTATGCTTTTGCGGCCCTTGACTCGGCGGTCGCCGATGAAGCGGCGCGGGCCAGAGCGGGTTTGGTAGAAAAACGGTTTAACGCGCCCAAAGCTAACATCAAGCCAACCAACGCAAGCTTGAAAGTCAGGAGGTTGCCGTAAGCGGTATTGAGCAGCGCAGAAAGACCTCCACATGAGTCACCGATTGGTAAAGGCCGCTCGATACGAGCAAGCAGACGCTGACCAGTGCCACGCGTGAAAAGTGCCGTACCGCCACAGCCGACCGGTTGGCGCTTTCCTGCGATCGTCTCCCCCTCCAGAGCAGCCAGGAAAGCACCGGCAACCCGCCTGCCCAGAGCGTAACGCAGGTCATGTGAATCGCATCGGCGCCGATCAACAGGACCGCATTCTCTCGCGCGGCGACCGCATGCCCGGTGAGCCCGCGAGTCGCGACCAACACCAAAACCAGAAAGAAAAGTAGCCGCAGTGCTCGGACATTAACCCCGCGGCGCAAAAGCGCCGTGGCCAGCGCCATGAGGCACACCACGTAAATCTCGCGCGCGAGCCAGATTCGACCACTTTGGGTACGGCCGAGATAGCGGATCAAAACATCGCCAGACGGCCATGTTCCGCCGCTCAATTTGGCTCCCTGCACAAGCACGGCAAGAAAGCCGACGATCAAGAAAACGAACAAAAACAGCCGCGCGGCCGCCGCTAAATTGCGCCGCAAGACGCTGTCGTTGGCCGGTAGCAGAAAGCCGGCGGTTAATAGCGTGCCCACGCTCAGCGCCAACGTCAAGTAGCCGATGCCTGAAACCGCTGCTTCGATCGTAAACAGCACTGCGTTAGCGTCCTACAAGCTTGACCGTGAAGCCTAACCGGCCTTCCGTTATATGGGTGTCTACCGATAAAACTTGCCACTCGATGATGTAGCTGCCTGGAGCCAACGGCTTGAGATCGATGGCCAGGCTATCATTGGCAATCTTTCTCAAGGTGCCCTGAGTAACTTTTTCGCCGCCGGCGTTCTTGACGTCGATGCGGCTGAATTCCAGCTCGACTCCCTCGGTGAACTGAACTCGGACCTCACGAGGCGGCTGCGCAATCGTGGACCCGTCCGCCGGCGATACGTTAACCGGATAAGCGTGCGCCGAAGCAAAATCCGCTCGCGCGAAAGTCATCGGCATCAACAGCGCGCTACATAGGATTAAAGACTTGAAAGACATACGTAGCCTCGTATGACTCCTTGTCGATCCGCCCCGAAGCCTGCCGGATATCCTCATCGAACTTCACGCGAGCCAAGTAGGCATCCGCCGCGCCGACCGTGACCTTGATTCGACCCTTGTCATCGGTCTTGAGATCCTGCGCCGAGGCCGCGCTCGCCATTTGACTAATCACCGTCACCATCTTGTTTATCGCAGGTTTGCCTTTGTGAATAACCTCGAAGAGGATCGAACCTTTGTGCATGACACCGACCGGATTCGTCACCGGAACAATCTCCAAAAGGTTATCGGTTGCATGCGTGCGGCTGAAGCCTTCGGTTCTCAGGGCCTCGGATACGCGAGGGTTGCGCAAGGCGACGAAAGCGGATCGCGCGTTGCGCATGGTCCGAAGGGTCGAACCGCCGTCTTGGTGAAGCACGCGCTCCTGGCGCGCCAACACGACGTATGGGCCTTCCTCGCGCGGCGTGAACTGGGCCAAATGGAAACCCTTAGGACCCTTGGGTCCGGTCTTTTCGGGATCTTCACCCAGGTCTACGACAGATTTGGTGATATCAGCTGCTTTCCCGCTCGGATCGAGAATCCAGAGTTTCGTATACTGCAAGTCCCATTTGCCGGCTATCCGAAAGCTCCCGTGTTCATTTGAGTGGTTGCCGTGCATTAGCGCGATCGTTATCGGCTGGCCTCTTTCGACGATCGGACTCACCTGAATCCAGCCGTCATGACTCCAGGCCACCGCGGGGAAGAGCAAAATGAACATGAGCAGCTGAGATCGTTCCATCCGTATGAATCCGTTCATTGGGTTATCCTTCTTTTTGCGAAGTCTATTGGTCACAAATGTGACGTTCGCAACGGTGACAAGACCGCCGCGCTTTGTCGATGGCGTCATTCTCCGGCCCGGCTAAAGATCGCCGGCGGTTTTTTTGAGTGCCTGCCGCGCCCGCTCCGCCGTTAACGGGCCGAGGACGACGTCGCGGATGACACCCTGTGCGTCGATGAAAAATGTCGCGGGCGGGCCGAAGATTCGGTAGCCGCGCTTGACAGTGCTGTTCAGATCGAGCGCGATGGGAAATGAGAGCTTCGCTTCTTTGGCGAACTCCGTCACCGCGGCGCGAGTGTCTTCAACCGCGATGCCTAGCACGTTGTATCCTTGCTTAGCTCCCTTCGCCGCCAGCTCATTGATCAAGGGCATCTCCTCGCGGCAGGGGTCGCACCAGCTGGCGAAGAAATTCATTACCAGCGGCCTGCCGCGAAATGTTTCCAGCCCCGCTGGTTTTCCGTCCAACGTTTTCAAATCGAAAGGGACCGCGGCGGCGCCGACAACGGGCGCGGAGTTTTGAGGCTCCGGGTGAACATGTTGCGCCCAAGCGGGAGCTGCCAGCAACGCGATTGCAAAGGCACAGCTCATGAGCGGCAGCCCCGGCCACAGTGACTGCCGTTGCGTTAACTTTCTCGTTCGAATCGAAATATTCATTGGTCCACTGTCGCGTTTCTGACAACCACCCGCGATGTCTCGCCATAGGTTTCTGTCCACGCGATGTGCAATTGATTCTTCAAGAGCGCCAAAACCGGGCGGCCGGCGTTGCCGCGGGCGGCGCTGATCTGCTGGATCGGGCTCCAAGTACGACCATCGGGAGCGAGAGTGCGCAGGTAAATCTGTGACTTTTTATCGCCGTCGAGATTGCTCCAAGCCAGGTAAACCGTATCGCCGTCGCCCACCAAGAGGTTGTTGTAGAGAATTTCCGGTGCGGTGTTGGCGTGGACTAGATGGCGCGGCGCAAAGCTTTTGCCGCCGTCTTTTGACACACTGTAATAAATCCCCGCTTCGTTTTCCGAGCGGCCGAGCGTAAACCAGGCCACGTGAAGCTGGCCGCGCGAGTCGCGTCCGATGCTGGGACCTGAATGCGGGCACGAGGGCACTTGCCAGCCGTCGTTGCTGATTTCCACGGGCATGCCGAATGTCGCACCACCGTCGGTGGATTTGCGCAGCACATGATTACGAATCTTTTGACCGTCGACCTCACGGTCGACCATATACACCGTCTTGCCACTATCCGCGAAGGCAATGCCCAACTTGCAGCACTCGCAGAGCCCTTCGCCCACTTGGTAGTTTTTCGTGAGTGCTTTCCCGTTGGAATCGAGACGCATCAGATAGAGCTGGCGCGGCTTCGGACCATCGATGCGCCGGTCGATCCAGGCTACGAGGAAGTTGCCGTCGGGTGTCGCTTCGATAATTGGAAAACGTCCTGCGTCTTTAATTTCATTCAGTGTCTTCGCTGGAGTAAAACCACCATTGCCGTCTTCCATCGCGAAGCGAATGTTGGCCCGCGTCTTGTCACCCTTCTCACCTGGAATGGACCAGACGACATAGGCTTTGTTGTCTTTGTTGAAGGCGACTTTCGGGCCGTTCTCCTCGCCTTGGACGGCCTCGACGGTCGAGTTCACGCGCCTGGCGGTTGACCAGGTCTTGCCGGCGTCGGCGGACCACGCGAGAAAAGCGTTGCGCATCGGCGACGGGGCCCGGTCGCCGGCCATTCGGTGATGTCCGGCAGCGTGACTGCCTTCGGGCCAGAGAACATCATGATCTTCGGACCAGATAGCGAACAGCCGGCCGTCGGGGGCAAATCGCAGGAACGGCGTGGACGGATTTTTCTCCGACTGTCCAAGAATCCGTTCTGAGCCGAAATCAACATTACTGGAGCGAGTGGAGCCGGCGGGCGTAACCATAGTGGAGCCGCAAGCAGAGAGCGTGAAGAGACTGATCACAAAGGCGGTTTGAATCGATTTTCTTCTCATAGTTCATCATCCTTCCTTGGGGCGGCTCGTGGGCGCCGTTTTTGCTGTCGGCGCCCGTCATTGTCAAACAACGCCGCGAGCGCAATCCGATCCCGGATTGCCGTTCCGCCATGCCGACCCGCGAATCTGTTGGCCGGCGAGTTGAACGGAGCTGGAAAAAACTCCCGCCGCCGATACCATCGCTGGGGCCGGCAGCGTCAATGATGAAAGCGAGAGGTGCGCGCGTCAGGCGAGCGGGGGTGCTCGCTGTGAATAGGGAGAAGGATTGAAGGATGAAGCCCACGCGACTGCATGAGGCTCAACAGCAGTACTGTTAAATGTCGCAAACGGGAATTCGATGAGCGGAAGCGCGGCAAAGTGGGTATTTTGCGCGGCCAACTGCGCGGCGCAATCAGTGGGTCTCGGTTGCGGCGGCTCGCGCTCGTGGTCATGGCCGTTCGCGGCCGGGGGGTGATCATGCCATGCTTGGTTATTGTCCTGCGTCGCCGCAACGGTTCCCTGCTCGAAGAAATGATGCACCCGATGGGGAGCGGAGTAGAGAACAAAAAAGAGGAACGCGGCGGCGACCGCGACGCGGGCCTGGTCGCGGTTTTCACGAGACAATATGCGGATCAAAGACGGCATGAGCGTCGCACCGGAGTTAACATAACGCACAAGCCGATGATTGTTCAACAGCTCGCGCCGGCGGTATGGTGATATTTCGTTTGAGACTTCGGTTTCCACGCAAGCGCCGGTCAATGTCCGAACGGCAGAATCGTCGCGGTGTCGTTGGGGAGCGTTCGAGATTCCTGCATCAATCTGAGTTCGCCCCTGAGATGGAGATCTTCAAAACCTTGCACCGGCGCGTCATGACCTGGTCATGATTGCTCTGCCGTGATCGCTGGCTAGCCCGCAGAAGTATCGGCGGCCGAGTCGGTTCCGGCATTGTTTTTTTTGACGAGTCATGAGTCTCGACGTTTCGCTATTGCGCCGTTCGCCGCGCGCCGCCGCGGGCAAATAGGGCGAATTCGACGGCGATGAACAACGCCGCGGACGTTAGCACGATGGTGGCGGCGGAGGAAATGTCGAAATAGAAACTCAATAACATCCCGGCGCCGCCACACAGGGCGCCAAGGAGCGGTGAGACGATGAGCAGGGTCTGAAACTTTTGCGTTAGATAACGCGCGATCACCGGCGGGATGACCATGGCGGCCGCCACCAGTGTGACACCGAGAATCTGCGTCGACGCTAGCACGGTGACGGCCAAAAGCATCACGAACATGAGGTCGATCTTGCCGGTGGAGACGCCGTAGGCCGATGCGACTTCGGGGTCAAAGGTCGAGAAGAGCAGGGGCCGGCGGATCATGAAGAGGGCGCAGAACACGATCACTGAGATACCTACGACGATCCAGACATCGGTTTGCGTGATGCCGAGGATATTGCCGAAGAGCGCGGCTTCGATGTTGCGCGTGAAACGCCGATGGGTGGAAATGATGGCGACGCCGAGGGCGAAGCTGGACGTCGTGACGACGCCGATGGCGGCGTCGGCGCCGACCCAGCGCCGGTGGCTGATCCAATGAATCAATACGCCGGCGAGCAACGCCCACAGCCCGCCGCCGACAAAAAAATTCACGTTCAGCACGTAACTCAGCACCGCGCCGCCGAAAATAGCATGAGCCAGTCCGTGGCCGATATAACTCATGCGACGCAAGACGACGTAAACGCCGATGAAGCCGCAGAGCGCGCCGATGACCACCGCCGCGATGAAACCGTTACGAAAAAACTCGTACTCGAACGGAGCGAAGAAAGACATTGACAGTTCAAATCGTTCAAGTAGTTCAAGCCGTTCAAATCGTTGCTAAGACAAAAACCGCAGAGAGATTCAAATTGATCTGACTCGATTCAGACGTTTTGAACGACTTGAACGATTTGAACGGCTTGAACCATGTATGCGAGCTTTAGTTGTGCGGCGCGTGGGGGCGTTCGCCGATCATGACCATGCCGTCTTGATGGATGACGACGAGCTCGCCGCTGTAGGCTTCCTTCAATACTTCAGGGTTGAATACGTCGTTGGGCCGCCCTTCGGCAATCATCCGGTGATTGAGACACACCGCCCAGGGCAAATGGGCGGCCACCCAGTTCAAATCATGGGAGGTGAGAACGATGGCGACTCCCTGGTGATTGATCTCGTGTAGGAAATGGATCACGTCATCGCGGGAGCTGATATCGAGCCCCGACGCGGGCTCGTCGAGCAGGATTAGTTTGGGATCGCCCAACAGGGCGCGACCGATGAATACCGCTTGCTGCTGGCCGCCGGAGAGCTCCCGGATATGGCGCTTGCCCAAGCCATGTAGATTCAACCGTTCCAGGATTTCGTGCAGCTTGCGTTTTTCCCTGTCACCGATGCCGCCGAACCAGCGATTCTTGATGAAGAACCCCATGGAAATGACTTCCTCGACGGTGATCGGGAAGTTCCAATCGATGGTTTCGAGCTGCGGCACATAGCCGATATGCTCCAGCGATGGGCGTGTAAGCATTTGTCCGCGCAAGAGAACCTTCCCGGATGTAACAGGGACCATGCCGAGAATCGTGCGCAGCAAGGTGGTTTTGCCGCCGCCGTTGGGCCCGACGATGGCCATGAACTGGCCGGGCCAGATCTTCAGCGAAACGTTTTGTAGAGCTACTGTATTGCCGTAGCTGCTGCTAACTTCCGCCATTTCGACGAGCGGCGCGGCCGCCGCGCTGTCCCAGGAACGGTCTTCAACGCCGGGTGGATGGAGGCTATGGGGATCGCCAGGCCGATGGTCGTGCGGGTTCATGGAACGAAATGCGCTCAGTTCTTTCTTCGGTAATCGGCGTGAGCGCCGGCGACGGGCGCGGCATCGACCTTATTCAAAGTGTCGGCCGAGCCGCCCAGGGCTTCGAACATGATCGTCATATTTTCCACCATCATGCCGATGTACGAATGCCGCGGATCGCCCGGCTTGCCCGGCAGCTCATCGTCTCTGAGCTTATCTATATATCTGCTCTTTGCTTCTTTTGCGATCTGTTCTAGCACCGGGCTGGGAAATACCTCGGAGCCGAACACGGCTGGGACTTTCTCTCTTCGAATCTGCTCGATCAACCGAACCACTTCCTTGGGGCTCGGCTCGGCGAAATCGGACGGCTGCACGGCTCCTATGACTTGAAATCCATAACGGCGCGCAAAATAAGGCCACGAGTCATGATAGGTGAGCAGGCGGCGATTGTTCGACGGGATCGTGGCGCTGGCGTCTTTGATGGCTTGGTCGAGGGTTTCGAGCTTCTTGAGAAATTGCGCCGCGTTCTTCTCGTAGACGTCTTTATTCTTCGGATCGACGCGAATCAGCTCATCGCGCACCAAAGTTGCATAGCGCGTCGCGTATTCAGGATTAAGCCATAAGTGGGGGTTAGGATGTCCCTGCGCTTTGGGAAAGCTAAAATCGAAAATGTATTCCCCTTCCTTGATGGTCTTGTCGCCGAGGGAATGGATCGAAGCCCCTTGTTTCAAGTTCGCTTGCGCGAGCTTCAGCGTCGGCGTTTCCAGATCCAGGCCGTTAATGATGACCAAGTCGGCGCTACTCAGTAACTTACTGTCCGACGGTATCGGCTCGAAGGTATGCGAGTTGATCCCTTCCGGAATGATGCCGGTGATCTTGACCCTGTCGCCGGCGACGTTTTCAACGATGCTTGTGATCGGCGCGACGGTGGTGACGACGTTAAGTTTCCGCTCGGCCAAAGGCTGACGATTTTGCTCCTTTTTTTCACAGCTCGCGGTCAGCCAGAGACAGCAGAAGGCCAGCGATAAAAAAGTTATCCATCGCATCCATGCGCTCATGCTTTTTTAAATCCGCCGAACACCGCTCGGTTTCCGCCTTGCCAGAAAATTCTTACGTCTGCGAAGCCCGCGCCGCTCAGCCACTTCATTTGATCCTCCCAGGGAGGCCGGGGCCGGTCGAAATTGAGAAAGCATCCGCCGGGCTTTACCAGCCCAAAGGCGTCCTCGTAGATGCCGCGAATGATGTTAGGGCTTCGCACATTATGGATGGCGATGGAGGAGACTACCGCTTCGAACGGGCCGGGCAGAAGTTTGCTCCAGCCAGAGCGGCTGAAATCGCAGAAAACATACTCGAACCTGCCGGCAAGCTGCTTCATGCGCTCGTAGCCGAGCTTGGCCATTTCTTCCGAGCCGTCCTGACAAACCGCCGTGGCGTTGGGAAAGCGTTCGAGCAGAAACTGAGTCAACGCGCCGTAGCCGGCGCCGAGGTCCAAGATCCGAATCGGTTGCGACTTATCGAACGGGATGGTATCCGCCATCACCTCGAACGCCTGCGCGCGGTCGGCTTCCTTTGGATCCTGCCCGTTGGCCCATTTGGAAACATACTCCGGCGAAGCCCAGTCATGGGAATCGTGACCATGCTGATGTTCCCGTTCTCCGTGCTGCCCGTGATCGTGATCTCCCGATGAGTGCGGGGTGTTTGCCATATTAGATCTCCCTTCTTCGTCTGTTCAAGGTTTCCTCGGAGTATCCTATGTCAGCTAATGATTGTGATCTCCAATATCAACCTTGCATAGCCAGTTATCTTTGCAGCCTGAACCGATAGATGTATGTGAACTCAGCCGGCACGTTCTGACCGTCTTTTTGCGCCGGCTCGAAGCGCGATTGCTTGACCGCTTTGAGCGCTTCTTCATCGAAGCCGCTGCCGCCACTCTTGATGATTTCAGCTTTAGTGACGTTCCCGACGGAGTCGACTTCGATTCTCAACGTAACATCGCTCTGAAGTCCAACGCGCAGCGCCATTGCCGGATAGTCGGCGCGCACGGTTTGAATCGGTTTCGCTTCACGATTAGTTTTTATCGGAGCTGTTTGAGCAGGCAGACCAGGTACCCCGGCGCCGCGGCCCAAGCCGGACGCGGCTGTGCCGCCGCCTCCGCCGGAGGCGCCGGATCCAGGGACGATTCCTACATCGCCGTTGCCGAGTAAACTGCCGGCGCCGGCTTCGCTGCCGCCGCCTATGACGCGCGGGTCCGAGGCAAAGCTTGGGGCGCTCTCCGTTTTCGCCGGCTCTGCTGTCGCCGGGGTCGGTGGCGGCGTAGGAAGCTCAGGCTTAACCACAGTGGTTTTGGCGACCGGCGGCGTTTCTTGAGGGTTTTCTCGTTTAGGCGACGGCGCAGGCTTTTTGATCTCCGGTTGCACCTCGGGTTTTTTATCCTGCGGCGGGCTTTCCAGCGTCGGCGGGTCGACCAAGTGAATGGGTAGAAAATCCTCTCGGAGCTGGTTGGTGTTGTGAATAATGACCGAACCAAGCAGGATCACCAGACCATGGATGACGAGTGAGCAGATGAACGGAATGCCGAGTGAGTCATCTCTCATGGCGGGCTTTCTTTATGCGCTCGTGCGATGGCCATTTTCCAACACCGGCCTGCCGCGTTTGCCTTTCGTGTAAAATGATGGTGCTCATTGGCGCGGATGATGCGATCGCTCTTGAGCGAGACCGGGGCCTTTCGCGGGGACGCGCAGCAATACCAGGAGGCTCATAGCGACAAGGTACGAAATTGAGATGACGCTGAACGCGGGGCCGAAGCCGTACTTGGTCATGACCCCGCCGGTGATCACGGTCCAGAAGGGAATCGAGATAAAGCCGATAAAATAGTAAAGGCTGAAAGCGGCGTCGAAAAGCTCTTCGCCGACCAGATCGGCGAGCAACGCCTGGGTCAACGTCTGCCGTGAGGTGACCGCCGCGCCGTAGACGACGAGATTGACAAAGAGGCTTGCGGAAATTGATTCCTGCCAGGCAAGCCACAACGTGCATAATCCCGAAATAAAAAGCGACGCTTGGATAACCAGTTTTCGATTGAAGCGATCCGAGATCCAGCCCCAAACGTAGGGGCCGATCAGGCTGCCCACTTGAATCAAGCTGAAAAGAAAAGCGGCGCGGGTAAGATCGAGGTGAAAGTCATGGACGAAGTGGGGAATGATATAAACCTCATTGATGTCTTGCCCCCGTCCAGCCGCGCCGGCCATGAAAACCAGCGAAACGAGCAGAATATTTTTGTCCTTGAGACAAATCTTGTAGGCCTCCCAGCCGACCGGCACCAGGCGTGATTTCGGCTTGTCTTGCGTCGCGGCGCGTAGACTGTCGCGAAAGACGAAGCAAATCAGCCCCACCGCAGTAGTCAGCGCGCCGACGAACCAAAAGACGCCGCGCCAACCGAACCATGTTACCAGCACCGCCGCCAGCACTGGGGCCAACAGACCGCCGATCTGTCCCGCGGTCGTGTGGAAGGCCAGCGCGCGGCCGCGCGCTTCGCTATAGTGGCTGGCAAGCATGCTCGATCCCACCGGATGCTGCGGGCTGGAGCCGACGCCGCCGATCAACCGCGCGGTAAAAAATTGGCTGAACGTCGAAGCGAAGCCGCTGGCAACCACGGATAGTCCGAGCAGGCAATTGCCGATGCCCAGGATCACGCCGCGGCGCAGATAGGGCACGATGAAGCCGTAGGATGCCTGCAAGACGCTGCCCAGCGTGTTATACACCGAGGCGAGGGACGCGATCGCCAGGTAGCTCATGCCTAACTCTTTCATCATCAGCGGATAGATGACGCCGAGCATGGCCGACTGAAAGTGGTTGATAAAATGGCCGCCGCAGACGATGGAAAAAATCGCCTTGCGGTTCGACGACGGGTTGGCAGTGGTTTGTTCGGTGTTGGTTTGCATGCCTACTTTTAATATCTCACTGAACCGAAAATACGAGAGGTTGACTTCTACCACAGATGAATTGTGATACCCGCTTTCACCGTGAACGGGTCGCCGGGCGTGAAATGGGCATCGAGCTGCCCGGGCGCACCAGAGGCCACTTCGCCGGGGGTGCGCGACTCGAACACATGCTCGGCGGCGCGCCATTTTGTGTTTGCCAGGTTTAGGAATTCGACAAAGAAGTCGTAGCGCTTCCAAACATATTTCAGAAATAGATCAAAGACCGTCGCTGGGGGAACCTTGATACTGCCGTCTTCTATGCCGTAGCGCTGGCCGACATGGCGCATCTGCAAACGCGCCTGTATCCCCGACTCATGGCGCGCGGTGATACCGGTAAAGGTTTGGAAGCGCGGCGCGAGCGGCACTTTGTCGCCGTTGGTAAATTTCGCCCAGGTGTAAGAGAGATCGAGATCGTAAGTCAACCAAGGCAGGATGTCGTAGCGCAGTTCGGTCTCGACGCCATGGCGGTTGCTCGGTCCTGCCGGCTCAAAAGTTCCCTCGTCGCCGACGAAGACAAGTTCGCTCTCCAGATAAGAGCGCCAGTAGGAAAATGTGGTGTTTAATCGTTCGAAAAGACGTGTTTTGGTTCCTACTTCGCCGCCCCAGTAGCGCGGGATCTCTTTCTTGGGATCTTGGACGAAGACGCGCGCGTCGTTGCTATGAAAGCCGCCGCCAAGGTTGAGAAATAGATTGGTAGACTTGGCGACGTTGTTATCGCTGAACGGTGAAAAGATAAAATTGAGCTTGGGGTTTACGATCGTGTCCGAACCGTTGCCGGCGATCGGCTCGGCCACTGCGCCGATTTGATTCACCTTAAACCAGAAATTGTCCATACGCGCGCCGATCTGAGTGCGCAACCACGAAGTCGGCCGGATCTCCTGCTGTACGAACCAGCCCAGATTGGTCTGATCTACATAGTTGTTCTGGACGGTCTCGCGGCGGCGGCGGTTCGTCTGATTGAATAGTCCGACGCGGATGTGATCGAAGCGGCTTTGAAAGCCGACGAGGGTCTCCATCGGCAGCCCGAAAAGATTGTAGTTTCTCCGGTAGTTGATGTTGTTACCCGCGAGGAAGCGTTTGTCCCTTTGTTCAATGCCGTCGCCGTTTACGTCGTCGTTGAAGAACAATGAAAAATTGGACCAGAGCTGGAGCTGATACCAGGACACCCAACTCTGCGCGTTGAAGCTCTGGTTGGCGTCGGTGTAGTTGTAGACCAAGCTCATGTTTTGACGCTGAGACTTGCCGCCTTCGCTGGGGTCGAAAGAGCCAAATCGGCCGATCTCGCCGCCGCGCACGGACCGGGCGGGAATCTCGCCGGAAGCATCCCAGTCGGTTTTGAAGAACGTTCCGAGGAAAGTCAGGTTCGAATTTGCCGTCGACAGAAGACCGAGTTTGGTGAGAATGTTGTAGCGAATATAGTTATTAGGGTTTTTGAACGGCCCGTCGTTGTAGTAAACCTCGCCGGCGATGTAGGGGCGCAAGAGGGTGCTTTCGGGCGGTGCGAAAATGCCGACGTAGCGGTGTGTGTTGTAGTTGCCGCCGGTGAGCGTGAGCGTGCTGCTTTTGTCGCCGCGCTTGGTGATAATGTTCATGGCGCCGGAGGTGGCGAAATCGCCCAGATGGGCGAAATAGGGACCCTTGTAGATTTCCACCCGGTCGACGGTCTCGGGAATGAGCCAATGCATGTCGGCATAGCCTTGTCCGTGCGCGTGGCTCACCATATTGACCGGGATGCCGTCGATGAAGATTGCGAAATCGGTCCCATGATCGGAATCGAAGCCGCGGAATAAGATCTGATCTGCTTTGCCGCCGCCATGGTGTTGGCCGATGAGCAGTCCGGGCGTCAGTTCGCAGCACGTCGCTGGGAGTGTTCGAGGGGCGTAGCTCCAAGTCGCGCGCCCAACGCGTTTGCTCCGTCGCCGCTGACGTTGGCTGTTGCCCCCAGATGTAGACTTCGACGGGCTCGGCGCCCTGCGCGATGGGTTGAGCGATCAGCAAGGCGAGCCCGGTGGCGAAAAAGATCCACGTCAAAAACCGCAGCATTCTATGTACTCCCAGGTGTTACTTAATTGAAATTCGTGTGATCTGTGCATAAAAAAATTTTAGCCGTGCTGTGCGACTTCACCCGAGCGCGGCTCGAAGCGAGACACCTCGTGAAAACGGCCGCACAAAACGCAGAAGATCGCGGCGATGAACGACACAGCCATGGCGCCAAAGGCCGCCTTCAGTCCTAACCATTCGCTGAGGTAACCGACGGTGGGCGACCAAAGGGCGCCGGCGAGAAACGACGCCGTGTAAAACCAGGCGAAGCCGGTGTCGCGCAATCGATCGGACGTCGTCTGAGCGACCAGAGTTTGGAGAAGCGGATTGGTGCCGAAAGCTGTAACGCCAAGCATCGTCACCGCCAGCGCGACGCCTATGAAATTCACGCCCAACCAGGGTATCAGCAGCGTGATCGCGGCGGACAGCAGGTAGCTGATCAGCAAAATCCGCTGCGGCGGATAGCGGTCCGCGAGCTTGCCGCAAAGCATGGGGCCAACGATGCTGCCGACATTCATCAAGGTGAAAATGACGCCCACGGCAGTGGCTTCCATGCCCAGATTGTGATTCAAGTAGAGCGGCAAGAAACTCGAGATAATGCCGTGTCCGGAGCCGCCTGCCGCGACCACCGCGGCGATCAGTATCCAACGGAGATTGCGATTGCCGATCGCTTCGCCGCTGTCCTGCCAGAACGACGAGGTGTTGGAAACCGCAGCGCTCTGTGTACGCGCAGTATCTTGAAGCCAGATGCACATCGCTATCCCGACCAGTATTGCCGGAACAGCAAATAAGATGACCGTGGCGCGCCAGCCCCAGAATCCGATCAGGATAGCGGCGCAGAGGGGGATCACGGCGGTGCCGAGGTTGCCTGCGGTGAAATGAGTGGCCAGCGCAGTGCCGAGTTTTTTCTCCTTGAAGTGATGGGATAACAGCGAACTGCCGACGGGATGCTGCGCCGCGCCGCCGACCCGGGACACCACGGTCCAAAGAAAAAACTGAGAAAAGCTCTGGGCAAGACCGACGAATACGAAGCAGATACCGACGGAAGCGTTGCCGATGCCGAGGATCAGGTGCCGGGGCAGGATTCTTGCCAAGAGCGCCCGCGAAGAGCTGCAGCACGCCGCCAACCGCGGCGGCAACGCCCAGCATTATCCCCAGCTCGCTATATCCGAAATTAAGATCGCGCAGGACCATCGGAAAGACCAGCGGTTTGAGCGCCGACTGGGCGTGGTTAATGCCATGCGCGAGGCTTATGAGTGTGAGCGTGGCCCTTGAACCACCAGTTCGGTTAGAGGACGCCTCGTGATGATGATTGTGCGGTTCTGACATTGGCCCTTCTTTGAGGCTTTGCGCGTCGAAAAAGAACAGGTGCTATAGAACGAAAATTGGTGTTACCTAGTGGCAAAATTTTTTAGTGCGTCATCTCCGGCGTAGTGGTCACCAACTTGCCATTTTGCACTCCTTTGGTGGCGATGAGCTTGCCGGCGATTTCATGCACCTTGTCGGCGCGTCCCCGGATAACGATCACTTCGAGGCAGTTATGCTCATCCAAGTGAATATGCAAGCTGGCATTCACGGCGACTTCGGCTTTATGCTGCATATCCGCCAAAACATCGCTCAGGCGATGCACCCGGTGGTCATAGACCAGGGTGACCACACCAATGACCTCGGAATCCCCCTGACCGACTCGCTTCTGGATCAAGTGATCGCGGATCAGATCACGGATCGCCTCCGAACGGTTTTGATAGCCTTGGCCGCCGATACTTAAATCAAAAGCGGCGAGAAGATCCTCCTCCAGAGAAACGCCGAAGCGAGAAACTGTACTCATAGCCTGCAATTCTCGTAACACGAAAAATAATTTAGTGCAACCGCGGCTTGAACGGCGCAAAAAATTGTGAAGACACAATTCGCCGAGCACTGGATGATTGAGAATTCGTCACGGCGACTAGCCGCTGTAGTTCTGTAGAGAATTTAGCTGGCACTAGAGCGCGTGCCAGGACCCAAGGGAGCAAGCGACGGAAGACAAATCAGGCGTTTTTCTCCGCTGCTGTTGAGCTGCACGATTTCGACTTCGACGCCATAAACCGCGCGCAGAATCGACGGCGTGATGACATCTTCGGGCGGACCGATATGAGCAAGTCGGCCCTGGTGCAGGATCGCCACGCGCTGGGCGCAGAGAAAAGCCTGATCGGGATCGTGGGTCGATAAGATCACGGCGATGCCGTGGCTGGCGAGAGTCTTGATCTCCGAGAGCACCCGGATTTGGTTGCCGAAGTCGAGGCTCGCGGTCGGCTCGTCCATCACCAACACTTTGGGCTCCTGAGCGAGCGCCCGTGCGATGAGCGTGAGCTGCCGCTCACCGCCGCTCACTTCAGTGTATGTCCGGTCCGCAAGATGGCCGATGCCGAGGAGATAAAGCATTCTCTCCGCAACTTCCGCATCTCGCGAGGAGGGCGTGGTGAAAACGCCGATGTGCGCCGTGCGGCCCATCAGAACGACTTCGCGAATAGTGAATGGGAAGAAGCCGAGTTGGGCCTGCGGCACATAGCCGAAGAGGCGAGCCAACCTACGGCGCGACCATTGACCGATTGTTTCACCGTCGGCTGAGATGGCGCCTCCGAGGGGCGCCACGAGCTTCAGGATCGTCTTGAAGAGCGTCGTTTTGCCGGCGCCGTTGGGACCCAGGAGGCACAGCACCTCACCCGCTTCGAGCGCGAAGCTAACGCCGGCGCCGACGATTTTTTCGCCGTATCCGAAGATGAGATTATCGACTTGGAGTCGCATCGCTATCAACTTTACTGCCAGACCCTGCGCGCGGAAGAAAGAAGCCAGATAAAGAACGGCGTGCCAATAAACGCCGTGAGCACGCCGAGTGGCACCTCGATATTTGAGATCGTACGGGCGAGCGTATCAACGGCGAGAAGATAACCGGCGCCCAAAAGCATGGACGCCGGCAACATGCGGCCGAATTCGGGGCCGACGAGCAGCCGCGCAAAATGGGGAATGAGTAGGCCGATCCAGCCGATAATGCCGCTTACCGAAACGGCCGCCGCTGTCATCAGTGTGGCGCCCGAGACAATCGCGATCCGAGTCCGCCGCGTATCGACACCGAGCGCCTGAGCTTCCTCCTCGCCCAGGGTCATCAGGTTCATGCGCCAACGGAGCAGGAAGAGCGGGACGAGACCGAGAAGGATAGCCGGAAGAATGGCTCGGAGATCAGCCGCGGTGATCGCCGTGAGACTACCCAGCAGCCAAAAGGTAATGGCCGGAAGCTGGTTGTATGGATCGGCGAGATACTTGATAAGACCGACCGCGGAACCGAGCAAGGTACCGATCACAACGCCAGCAAGGACCAGTATGAGAACGGGATCGTGATGTCGGAGCGAGGTGCCGATGGCATAGACGGCTGCAACTGCGCCCAGACCTACCGCGAAGGCGAGCGCTTGTATTCCAACGACGCCGAGCGAGAAGTAGATACCGAGCACAGCTCCAAGAGCTGCGCCCGAGGAAACGCCAAGAATATCAGGCGACACCAGCGGATTGCGAAACAATCCTTGATAGGCGGCACCTGAAGCGGCGAGCGTCGCGCCGACCGCCATAGAGGCGAGCACCCTAGGGCCGCGCACGTTAAAGACCACAGCCTCAACGTTCCCAGGCAGACCGCTGGGGACGCCCGAAAACTTGGACCATACGAGATGTATCAAGTCGACGACGGCAACAGGAAATCGGCCGACTGAGAACGAGACCAGAAACAGCAGTGCCAGTAACGCAGCCGATAGGCCAAAGCCCAAGGCCTCACGTCGGCGGGCGGTGAGCCGCGTTGATCTGGGAGCGTCTCGGTTCATCACCTTGCCTGACCCGCGCCGCCGAGTAAGGTGTTGAGCTGCCGTTCATCCGGCGTTCGATGATAGAAAAGATTGTAGAAGGTCCGCGTCTCAGCGCGAAGATCCTCTGGAAACCACTCAGGATACAGGACACGCCCGAGCCACTTTAAGCCGATGAGCCTGTTTACGGACGGCGGGAAGTCGAGCCAGGGAAACGGATCGGTTGGCGCAAGATAGAGGCGACCGTTCCGTACCGCGTTGATTCCCTTCCATACGTCGTCGGAGCGCGCGGCAGCGGGAAAAGAGGGTTCGATGGTAATGACAATGTCGGGATTCCACAGAAGGAGCTGCTCCGGTGAGACCGTGACGAGCCCTCCGGAGCCCATGCGCTCCGCGGCAATGTTGCGAGCGCCAATTCGTTCGATGCTCTCCACGTTGATCGAACCTTTAAGGCCCGTCTGGAATCCACGGGGTCCCCGAGCGAAGTAGACCATGGGCCTCTTCTCGGGCGGCACGCGTGCTAAGTGTTTGTCGACATCGGCAAGCAGCCGTTCCGCATAGCGCGACAAATCCGCGGCCCTTTCGTCTGCGTCGAGCGCCGCGCCGGCTAATTTGTAGACGCTTGGGATGCGGTCAAAAGCGCCGTCGAAAAGCAGATACGGGACGCCGGTCTGCTTCTGGACCCGGTCAGCGAGAGAGATGTACGTCGGATTGATAGTGCCGTAGTCGAGGATGACGTCGGCGCGGGCGGCGAGGACTGCTTCAATGTTGGCCGTGTTGCCCCGTCCCGTGAGCCGCCCGAGCACGGGCAGCTCCATGAAGCGAGCCGGGATGTAGGCGCGTTGTCCAGGCGTGGGGGGAGAAGTCCAGCCGAGAAGCTTGTCGGGTGCGAGGGTATAAATGAAGGTGGCGGCCGGGCCGCCAGCGACGAACACGCGCTCGATCCTTAGCCGGGACCTCGACCTTGCGTCCCGCGGAATCCACCACGACGCGTTTGTCGGCAGCGAACGCCAATGACTCGAGAAGAGCCGCCGTAATCAACACGAAAGCGGCGATCCTATTCGTGCTTTTGTACCCCATCGCTCCGTCCCTTTTGACTATCATGTCCGTCCCTTCAGTCACAACTTGGCCACAGCGCTGGAAATGATGCTTGACATGCGCGCTTAGTATATGATACCGGACATAATGTCAATTATCCTGTCGGAGCCCGCATGGAAACCGATGTCACTCAGGTAGAAATGGAGAACCACCTGCGCGCGAAACGGCAGGCGCTGGCTCTCTCGCAAAAACAACTGGCGGATCTGGCCGGGATCACGCGGCAAGCCGTCTCCGCTTTAGAGGCGAATCATTATTCGCCCGCCACGTCGGTTGCACTCCAGCTCGCGCGGGCGCTCCGTTGCCGGGTCGAGGATCTTTTCAGCCTCAAGAGCGGCGGCGAGATTGTCGAAGGCGAGCTGCTCGGTGCCATTCCCCAAGGCACTGGACCGTGGAGAGCTCAGGTAACTCAGATCGGTCACCGGCTGCTGGTGCGGCCGCTTCATGGACTCGGAGAGCTCGCCAGCCTAAGCGCCACAGCGGACGGCCTTGTCATAGAGTCAAACCCCGATACGAGCCGGGTAAAAGTCAAATTACTGAAAGATCGCGAAGCTGTACGCAGGAAAATTATCGTGGGCGGATGCGATCCGGCTATGTTTTTAGCCGGTGAGCATGTCAAAAAGCACGATCAGGAAAACTTAGTGCCCTGTCTGATGGGCAGCAGCATCGCCCTTGCAGCGCTCAAGCGCGGTGAAGTTCATGTGGCAGGCATCCATCTCGCTGATGAGAGCTGCAGGCAAGTGGCAACTTCCCAATTTAAAGCACAGCCTCGGCGATATGGACTATATCATCGTCACTTTCGCCCATTGGGAAGAAGGCTTCATTGTCCGCCAGGGCAATCCCAAGAAGATCCGAGCTGTCACTGACATTGCGAAATCAACCGTCAGAATCGTCAACCGCGAAAAAGGTTCAGGTGCGCGCCGTCTGCTCGACAAACAGTTGGACGCGAGCCGGATCGAGCCCAACCGGGTGAAGGGCTATAGCGACGAAGTCTTGTCCCATCTGGAGGTAGCGTCGCGGATCAAAGCTGGCCTGGCTGACGCAGGTATTGGCGTGCGCGCCGCGGCCGCGATCTGCGGTCTAGACTTTGTTCCGCTGCAACGGGAACGCTACGACCTGGTCATCCCGAAAAGCTATTACGAAACATTGAGCGGCCTGCAGGTCCTGCTCGACACGATGGTCAGCAAACCCTTCCGAGATGAGCTTGAAGCGCTTGGCGGTTACGATACACGCGAGATTGGCAAAATCGTCGAGGCGGCCCATGGTTGACGAAGCTTTGAAATCTGAGAAAGCGCCCGCTCAGATTCGTCCTTGGTGCGTCGAGTGGTTTGGTTCCCAGGGAGATTTCATCGCCGGGAAGGCCAAGGAGCCCATTTCCCTTGAGCGATTCGCTAATCTGAACGGTCTTTATGCGGTCGGTCCTCTGGAACAAGGACGTGGTGAAGTTTCGATTTTCAATAGCGTACGCGCTGATTTCACAAGTTAGAGACGGGCAAGTCGAACGTATCGATCAGGTTTCTGTCACCGTGCGGATTCCTGGTTTACGGGATCGTCGAAACTTGGCGGCGCGGTAACCCTGAGAATCGGCATTGATGAGCGAGCAACAGCTCGACAGAACAGCTTGCTGCCCTTGGCGGTGTAGAACGGAATCGACGGTCGATGCAGCCGTTTCCATTCTTGATCCACTGGGCGCATGATCGACGGCCAAGTTGCATGTCCTGTGCAATCAGAGTGACGGAAATATGGCCCGGAGCTGCACGAAAAAGGCAAAGTTCGCTTTCCGATCGCCAGGAGTCGGTCGAGATCATCGGATTCTACTCGCGACATCACCGCGGCATTTTCACACCCCGCGATTCGGATCTTCACATGCATGTTAGAACCATGGACAACCGACTGGCCGGACACCTCGAAGCGTTTAACTCACCGCAAGGGATGACGCTTTATCTGCCGGTGAATGAAATTAAAGGTGACGGATAAACGCTTCATTACCTCAAGATCTACGAGAAAAACTCAAACAAGGAGAATCATATGAAACTCAGTGCGCGAAATGTCCTAAAGGGAAAAGTCATCGGAGTGAATAAGGGCGTAACTACTTCTAATGTCAAGATCGATCTGGGCCATGGCATCGTCATCACGTCTTCCATCACGGCGGAGGCCGCCAAAGACTTGAATCTCAAAAAGGGAGACGAGGCCTACGCGATCATCAAAGCCTCAGAGGTCATTGTCGGCAAAGAATAAGAGGCGGAATCGCTCAAGACCAACATTCAACACACACAAGGAGAATCGGTAGAAATGTTTCAATTCAACCGCGGTGCGTGCAAGTACCTTTCGGTGATCGCGGTGCTCTTTGTCTTAGCCTGGACCTACGCGCACGCGCTTGCCGACGAAATTCTGGTCTCTGCGGCCGCAAGTCTCACCGATGTCCTGAAGGAAATCAGCAGCGGCTTTCAGGCAAAATCCAAACACACAGTAAAATTCAATTTTGGTCCGTCCAGCGGCCTGGCGCGGCAAATCGAAGAAGGCGCGCCGGCGGATATTTTCTTCTCGGCCGATCTGCCGCAGATGGACACTTTGGACAAAAATGGCCGTCTGGAACCGGAAACCCGAAGGAATCTGCTCTCGAACCAGCTGGTGATCATTGTCCCGGCGGATTCCAAGCTCGCCATCTCGTCCCCAAAGGATTTGTTGAAGTCCGACATCAAAAGGATCGCTCTTGCCGAGCCGTCCTCTGTACCGGTGGGCGTCTACAGCAGTAAATATCTGACCGACGAAGGTCTTTGGGACCAGGTCAAGCCGAAGGTGGTTCCGGTGCAGGATGTCCGTGCGACTCTAGCTTCGGTCGAGTCCGGCAACGTTGAAGCCGGTTTCGTTTACAAAACCGACGCGGCAGTTTCCAAGAAGGTCAAGATTGTCTACGAAGTGCCCATCGATAAGGGACCCAAGATCACTTACCCGGCAGCCATCGTGAAAGAATCCAAGCGCAAAGAAGCCGCGCGTGATTTCATGAACTACGTCCAGAGTCCTGTCGCAAAGGACGCTTTCAAAAAATACGGCTTTGTCGTATTAGATTGAGCGCGGGGAACCTATCGTTTAGTGATCTTTTCGTTTGAAACCTGGCAAATCACACTCTTTTCGCTCTCCGTCGGGCTTGCCAGTACGCTGCTAATTTTGCCGTTCGGCATCGCGCTGGCCTGGCTTTTCGCGCGCAAAGATTGGCCACTAAAGAGCGTTGTTGAAACCATCGTGCTTTTGCCGCTGGTCATGCCGCCGGTGTCGACGGGACTGATCCTTTTGAAGATATTCGGCCGACGTAGCCCCCTCGGACATTGGCTTTACGAACGCGGCGTAGAGATCGTTTTCAACTGGAAAGGCGTCCTGATCGCGATGGCGGTGATGTCCTTTCCGCTGCTGGTGCGATCGGTGCGCACGTCATTCGCGGAAGTCAATCCGCGCCTCGAACAGATCGCCGCGACGCTCGGCGCGTCGGGGCTGCGAATTTTTTTCGTCATTACGATTCCCTTGGCGTATAAGGGCATCGTCGCCGGAGCGCTGCTGGCGTTTTCGCGGGCGCTAGGCGAGTTCGGCGCGACGATCTTGCTGGCAGGAAATATCCCAGGAGAGACCCAGACGTTGTCTCTGGCGATTTATAATTTTGTCCAGTTAGGCAAGGACCCTGAAGCGTACGTCTTGCTGGGAATCACTGTCGCTTTAGCGTTCTTGTTCGTCTGGTGCTCGGAATGGCTCTTAAGAACGAGAAGCAACACCTGACATGCTGCTGCGTTGTCGGATACCGCTGGCGCATTTTGAGCTCGATGTCGACGTAACTTTCGATGCGCGGGTGACGTCCATCTTCGGACCTTCGGGTTCCGGCAAAACCACACTTCTCGACGCCATCGCCGGTTTGAGACATATCCCAGCGGGGGAGATCGAAGTCAACGGACGAACGCTGTTCTCCTCGGCTCGTGGAATCAATCGCCCACCTCGAGACAGGGGCATCGGCTACGTTTCTCAAGAGGGCGCGCTGTTTCCGCATCTTTCGGTCCGAACGAATATCCTATTCGGAGCGAATCGCGATACGTACGGCAAGTCTAAAGACATCAGTGTGAACCATGTGTTGGATGTCTTGGAAATCGGAAATCTCCTGGATCGGCCCGTCACAAAGCTCTCAGGGGGTGAGGCGCAAAGAGTTGCACTGGCTAGAGCGATATTGTCGCACCCGCAATTGCTCTTGTTGGATGAACCTTTGGCTGCCCTCGACATCGGTCTCAAGGAAAGAATCCTGCCTTACCTTGCCCGCGTGCGAAACGAATTCTCAATTCCGATGATTTACGTGACGCATAATTTGACCGAAGTTCTGGCCCTGGCGGATTGGGTATTGATGATCCAGCCAGGGACAGTTGGTCACGCAAGGAATTCCGCGAGAGGCACTGAGATCGGCGCACGCGATCATGCAAATTCCCAGAAGATCAGTTCGAAAACATTTTTACCGTGACCTTCGTCGAGTCAGATCCCGAAGCCGGTCGCACTAGAGTTCGTCTGGAATCGGGCCAAGAGCTTGTTATCCCCTATCTGCCAGCAACCGGCGAACCATCTCATTCCAGATTCGCATCAGTGCGGACGATATTTTGGTCGGCACGCAGACCCGAAGGGATCTCCGCAGGTAATGTCATCCCGGGGACGGTCCGAAGAATCGAATTGCTCGACGGTCAAGCTATACTAACGGTATTGGCAGGAGAAGAATTCTACGTAAGGCTCACCGCCGCCGCGGTGAGCAAGCTCGGCCTTGTCGAAGATAGCCGCGTTTTTCTGATTATGAAAGACCAGGTCTTTCCATTTGCTTTAACCATTCGTGCCATGCCCGAAAAGGAATTTGTTGAATTGGATGATCGACTGGTAAGACTGTCCGCAGGCTTCAAACCCGTTGGGGGAGTGTAGTTGGACAATAACTAAGAAGCAGGATGCAATGGCGAAAATAGTTTGTGTGCTGTACGACGGTAGTTCAAGCGCGGAAGTCGGTTGTCAAAGTACCTCCAATCTCTGATTGGGTATACCTGTGACGATATTCAACAAGCCCTTGGCGCCGAAGGGCGATCTCAACAAACGTGGACAAATCTTGCCAAAGGGGGAACGATGAATGGAGAACCAATCAACTGCGTTTCGTTTCCGTATCTATGGACAGGGCCGGAACGCCTGGTCAATCCAGTGAAGCTGCTCGACCCCAAGATACGCGTCGGGTCGTCCACTCCAAAAAACGACCCTTCGGGGGATTACACGTGGGTCATGTTCGAGAAGGCGGAAAAGCTTCGCCCCGGGGCCTATGCGGCGTTCTCGGGCAAGGCCTTGAAGCTGGTTGGCGGGACGGATGCACCGCCGCCGCCCAAGGACCGCAGCGTTTACACTATGTTGATGGCGGAAAACAAGGCCGATGTGTTCCTGACGTATTGCACCAACGCTATCCTGGCGTCGCGGGAGGCGCCCGGCCTGAAAGTGATCCAGCTGCCGGAAGCGCTCGCCGTTGGGGCAGAGTACGGCATGACTGTGCTGAATGGCGCGAGCGCAGCGTCAACGCGATTGTCCCAATTCATCCTTTCCGCGCAGGGACAGGAAATACTTGTAAAGCATGGTTTTGCCCCTGTACAAAGCTAATAGTGCCCGGTTGTTGACGTGCTAAACCAAGGTCAGGTTTGACCATGAGAGGCACCCAAGTATGGCAGCCTTAGTTGCGGCCCCGCCAAATGGCGATGTGAACAGCACCAACTTTTTCTTGACAGTCGCCTTGGCTGCCCCGATAGGCGCGCGAACTACGGGGCGCATGCCTCATGACCTCTAACCAGTACTACGAACTGGAGGTTAATGTGAAATACAAAATTGAATTCCAGTATAAATCGCCCACATCAGCCCGGCCACAGGATGAACCTCAAGACGAGCCTATTGAATTAGAAGAGGGCGAGTTTTCCCCGATTCCGAATGTGGGAGATAGCGTTGGCTACCTGCATGGTGGGAAAAAACAAGACTTCAAAGTCGTCAGCCGTCATTTCACCTACAAGAGAAATTCTTGCTGTATACATATAGTTGTAACTGATATCTCGAAGGAGGAGATGCTCGCACGATTAAAGGAGTTTCATGCGCCCGCCTAACTGACGTTGATCATCTGCAAAATGATCGGGAAGACTGCGAAGAACGACAGATAGACCGTCCACGCGGCATAGCCAAGCAACAGCGGCTCTCCAGAGTCTCCCCGCACAGCGGCAATTAAGGTCCGAGACGATATGCGCTAGCGAGACGAACATTTTGTTTTCAGTTAAGAGGTCCAACGGAGAAACAGCAAACGAATATACGTTGGGCCGAGACCGACCAAGAAGATGTGACTTGAGTGAGACTAGAGAACCGTGAACCTGATTGCGTCGCTCACCATTCGAGAAAAGCCCGATGTGCATCATCTACCTCCAATAATAATCGTGAATTTGACGCTGGCTTGCGAGCCTCATGAGACTCGCTGGCTGGCTAGATCGAACGTAACAAATCCCTATTATAGATGAAGGCGCGTGTCAAAGCTGAATCACATCGGTGCCAACGACCGTTCAGGGCCTGCTCAATCGGCGCGCGCGGTTGCTTTTATTCGAGGTCCGAATGATCTCAATGTTCATACAGTCCGAGAGTCCGTCGTTCGAATCCCGCATCACCGCTATCTTTGGGCCGTCCGGTTCGGGTAAAACAACTGCAGATTCGCATAGGCGCCGACGACATTCT
Source organism: uncultured delta proteobacterium (assembly GCA_963840855.1). Taxonomy (GTDB): domain Bacteria; phylum Desulfobacterota; class Binatia; order UBA9968; family UBA9968; genus DATACQ01. Next base: position 63,803 of record CAWJBB010000059.1, on the reverse strand, counting down.
CGTCGCGACGCAACGGCCGGAGCAAATCTCGGCTGGTAACGTCGTGGCGGGGGTTGTGCGCAAGATCGACTTGCTTGATGGCGAAGCTATGCTAACAGTATCAGCAGGTGGCGAATTTTACGTGCGGCTTACAGCTTCGGCTGTGAGTAGGCTACGCCTCGTCGAGGAGAGGTCGGTATTTCTTATCATGAAAACCCGGTCTTTTCGCTTGCTCTGATTAAACCTTTTAAGGTGTTCAACTCGTTCAAATCGTCGAACGATACGAATACGGTTGGAACGACTGAAACGATTGGAACGACTTGAACCCGCGGCGCATCGGAATTGCGCATACTGTGATAACTCTCAAGAATAACACTTGAATGAAACCTTGCGCCGTTATCTTTATCGCCGCGGGTTATGGGTTGCGGCCGCAGCGAGCGGATGGACGCGCTGTATGCGCAGCGCTGTATCGGTTGTCACGGGGCAGTTGGCAAGGGCGATGGACAGACCGCGGCTTCGTTGCCTGTGCGAGTTCCCGATTTTAGACAGACCGTGGAGCGAAAAAGCAAAGGTCAGATCCGCAAGATTATCGCTGAAGGCAAAGGCATGATGCCTGCGTTTGATCCCGCGTCTCAAGCCGGGCGAAATCAACGACATGGTGCGGATGGTTCGTTTTCTGAGCCGGGAAGGGCGCGAGATAAGCTGGTGGGAAAAATATGACACGCTGGTTGCCGCCCACTGCAGCGTGCCGTGGGAGGCGGTCTTTGGCTATGATGAACCGCCGGAAGCGCCGCAGGAACCGCAGGCGGGAAACAATAGTCGCGAATCGACAACGAGAATAACATCAAATGCCTTGCTGTACTGATTGATTAATTGGCCTGCGGTAGTTCAAGCCGTTCAAATCGTTCAACCGCTTCGCTCCGTTCAAAACGTTGAACACGAACACGATTTTTTGAACACGCTCATAGCCGAATTCTTCAACTCTTTGCGATTCGTGTTGCCGCTATACGCGATTCTCTTCGCCTTTACGGCGCCTTGGCCGGCCTGGAGCCATGACCAGAGCGCGGCGCAGAAGGCCAAGGGGGCCGAGCGCCGCGAGGTCCGTATCCCCATTGAGGATTTCACGTTGACGGATCAAACATCGCGGCCGTTCAAGTTCCAATCGCTGCGCGGCAAAGTGGCGATTATCGCTTTCGCTTACACCACTTGTCCAGATGTCTGCCCCCTAATCACCGCTGCCATGCGCCAGACTCAGGACGCTCTGACTAAGGATGAGCGCGCGTCAACCTATTTCGTTACCATAACCACGGACCCTGAAATCGACACGCCGCAAGGTAATGGCGGCGTATGCCAAGCGCTACGGCGTCGACCTAGCAAATTGGGCCTTTCTCACCGGCGACGAGGCGGTCCTCAAAAAAATCTGGAAGAACTTCGGCGTCGGCGTTCAGAGAAAAGCGCGCGGCTCATCGATCACACGACATTAACCGCGCTGGTCGACCGCAGCGGGACTATGCGTATCGCCTATATCGGCACGTCACCCGACCCCAAAGCGATTCTGCAAGATGTGCGAAAATTGTTGCCGAGGAAATGAACCGAGATTAGCACCGGCGTACGTGACACAAAGCTTCTGGTGACTGAACGTTTTGGAAACTTTTGGGCCTGAGTTTATGCCGATATTCTCCCGCAGAAGGCTGCAGAAGATGATGGACGACTTGCGTCCGCTTCTCGACAGTAAAAAAGCCAACGACTTATTAGCACGACTTTCCAATGACAAGCCGGAACAGGCGCTCGCAGCGGAGATGGAGTTGGGACTGTTGTGGGGCATCCAACAGGTTGCCGATATAGAAATAGAACCCACCTTGCCCAACAGCTCCAGAAGGCCGGAAGCACTTTCAACAGGCCTGTTTGATAGACCGTCTTATATAGAAATTACAACGCTTTCTGATGGCAAGCTATCCGGGGAAGAAAACATGCAGCGTGCCACACAAAAGATCGTAGACTTTGCGAATACCATCGACAAAGGCCGTGGCAATTATCTTTATCTTACTTTTAGTGAAACCAGCTCGTGGAGCGGCAACGTGTTCACACGGGAACACTGTGTCACGTCTGACTTCCAACTTGACCAGGTATTGAAGGATCAAATTTTTACATGGTTAAAAAATTCATCCGACTCTGAGAGAATACCATTACGGCTAAAAAATGAGCGCATTGATGTCGTAATTGAATCTAAGAGTCATCGTCAAAGACAGGGATTCAATTTTTTTTCATCACTGCCGCCTTTGGCGTACGATATCGAAAACAATCCTCTCTTTGGCAGACTCGAAGATAAAGGGGATCAGCTATCTGGCGTCTCCGTGGGGGCACTCAAGGTTATTTTCGTTGCCGATGGAGGGTCCAGGCTTTTGCGGCTACTCCGCCAACGAGACCATCTGAATCGTTATAAATCTGGGGCGGAGATTATCGAGCACTTCCTGCACAAATCGTCGGTGGATGGGGTTTGCGTTTTCTCTCCGTTCAGACAATCATCCTTTCTTTCTAGTTCCGATAATTTGAGTTGGCGGGTGTCGCTGTTTTCCCCAAATGACCGCCCCCTCCCCGAAGAAAAACTAAGAAAGCTTGCGGGGACTTTGCCTGCCCCTAGATTAGAAGGGTATCAGGCAAGGTCACTTCAGAAACAAGGCGTGTTTACGCCATCTGCCAGAGGCTGGTATTTGGGATCTGAAATTACAACCGGGGAGCCGTTAACCATGAAAATCTCAGCTCGTTTGTTGCAGGAGTACCTCGCAGGAAAAATTTCGCCGGAACAGTTCAAACGCTTCGCTCGCGGAGAGAATAATCAGTTTCAGCGCTGGCTAGAACAAGGCTATACCCTCAGCAATGCCAAGTTTGAACGCGCCGGAATTGACGAAGATGATGACTATGTCATTTTCGAGTTTCTACCTGATCCCGCCGCTTCTCCTCTGAAATGATTGATAGCCGAAATCTCATGCGCGCGTTTCGTTGTGTGCGCCTTTTTCTCGTGGCCCCGCCACGCGTAATGTGAAATTCACGTGGAAAAATTCTGCCAAATATCGCCTTTCTGAGTACCATTACCTCGCACGGCCCCGCGTACTGCTCTACCGGCGCCGTTATCAGTGCGGGCTTGCGGCTGCCTCTCATGGCATAGACGCGCGCTTCAAAGAAAAAGGCGAATAGGGAAAGGAGTGCTTTAAATCAACTTGACTGTGCTACATGAAATCAAGCATGAAATGTCAATCTGGGTGACAATTTATGTTATGAGCACTTCTGCAAAAAAGAAAATTAATCCGACTGCTGTCCGCTATATAAAGCTCGGCGAGTCCGGGCGCTGGGAAAAGGAGTGTCTAGAGAAAGGCATTATTCGTATTGGCTTCGGCAGCGCGCAGAGACAACGGTTTCAATTGTGAAAGTCCGGACGATGAAACATCCTTCCCAAATCTTTCATCGCGGAAGGTAAGGATAAGGGGACTGCCACCCGTTCCACCAACGAATTGCGTTTTTCTTTAAGACGACGCTCTATGCTTTGATCACGTTCATCGGCGAACGTTTGTGTTGGGGGAGAATGGACCGTGCCAAGGTCCAGCGGCATGCTGACGATCGGGGCGTGTGGAGACCGATACGTGACGGATGGCACTCGACCGACCTCAATGGAGAATTATTGACGAAAGACCAACTGTCGGGTGCGTTGACGAAGCTGGCGGCGTATCGCGGCACGTCTTGCGACGTGGACGCGAGCGATTACGTAATCCGTCGCATCAACGGCCAGAAAACACCCGAGGTAGAACGCGCACTCATCGCCTCCAAAGAGATGAAGAATGCCGCAATCGCCTTGATGAAGCTGCTAGGACCGCGCGATTTTGAGCTATTGGTTGATCTTGTTTTCACAGCAAGCGGTTGGCGGCGAGTGGGAACCGTAGGTAAGGCCCAAAAGACGCTTGATCTTGACGTGATCCTGCCAAGCACCAACGAGCGAGCGTTCGTGCAAGTGAAATCAAAGACCACATCAGCTGAACTCACTGAATATATCGCCAAAATTAAGGACGGCCCATATGACCGGATGTTCTATGTATATCATTCCGGCAACGCAGACACGGATGACGCGCGCGTGACTGTCATAGGACCCGAACAACTCGCGGATTTAGTGATGGATGCCGGCCTGGTCAGTTGGCTAATCCGGAAGGTCTCCTAATACATTTTCCTCGAAAACTTCCGCGGTGCATCTCAGTTTGCACGAAACATTGTGCGTGCCGCCATGCGTTGCTGTACGACTTTATCGTCATCGGAGCGGGCTCCCGCCTCTTTCTCATGGCAGAGACGCGCTCGTTACCTTGGATCTAATTGCTTCAAGCGCGGCGGGATTTTTAGCTAATATTTCACTCTCTTCAACGAAACGAGTTACGCCATCCATTAGTTCTTTCCCGCGACCGGCTGATTTTGGGTTAGTGTGATCCTGAAACGCCCGTGTGCTTTCATAGCGAACATCCTGCGGCGCATAGCCAGTCAGCTTTCCTAAAAAAGTTTGCATTTTGGGAGAATAGAACGGCGCTAGGCCTAGACTCTCGACGAGTCGCTCAGGAACATGATGCGGAAACTTATCGTAGGGAAAATTAGCGCTAGTGGCGAAAGTGTAAAGGTTGCGCACCGCCGTCTCAGCAGCATGGACGACGGTGTAAGCCGTCGCAGCATTTATAGAGTTGGTCGCAGTGTATTCGCGCTGCACGGTTTGAAGGGCTTCTTTTGCCTCATGGAAGGGATCCCAGTGTGTCATTTATATGCCTCTGCCGCCATTTTAAAGCTTCACCCTGAACGTCGGACTTTCTTCCGGGCCGGGTTTTGCGCTGGTCGTAAGGCCACTTGGTGCACACGTTCGCGTGTCTAGCCATGGCGATATCGGAATCGTGGGAAAACGCGTTCGTCGCGGCCGTTGCGCGTAGCGAGTGAACGCACAACCTGTTCACTTCGGCGCTGATACCCGTTTCCAACGTATATTTAACCACGATGCTCCTGTATACGGAATTGGGATCCAAGCCCACCGCAGAAATTGTGCCAGTCAGCGGTCTCAAAGGTAACTCACACATCGACGTGGGTTGGGAACAGAATTACCTATTCGGATTCAGGAATGCAGGTACTATTGCTCCCGACCACTTCCCGTCGCCAACACGAGGCCGGGATTCCTGGCTAATCGAAGCGGTTTTGCATTCAGCATTTACAGATATTAATATTGGCAGCTACGGTTCCGTATATTACTGGTTATCCGGACGACATGCTACGCGAAGTACGAACGACGAGGCGGTGAGCGACGCTGACCGATGACTCATGTGAACGTATCCATTCGACCATTTCAAGACGACGACGAACCTGCCGTCGTCGGCGTTTGGCACCGGTCCGGGCAAGCCGCATACGCGTTTCTCCCTTTGTGGCAAACACTCACGCTCGACCGCGCTGGCACGATCTTTCGGGAAGTCATTCGGGCTCAATGCAATATTTGGGTCGGTACGCTTGAGCAACAAGTTGTAGCCTATCTCGCGATGAAGGGTTCTTATACACCTGCCGCAGCCCGATGGCGGCCGCCTTCTGTCAGCAGAATCTAGGCGCGGACGGACGGATCGACAGTTCTGGGATCGCACCGCATGAGGACCGTCCAACAGCCGACGCCATTGCAGTCGTGCGCGATCGTATTGGCGTCGATATCGGCCCATTACTGGTTAGCCCCATACGAGCTACGAGGAAAGCCTTTGTTCGCGTATCGACGAAGTCGACGCAGGAAAGGAAAGAAATGAAACAGAGCAAATTTCCTCCCGGTTGGAACGAGCAACGAGTTCGCCGAGTGCCGGAACATTACGAGCAACGGGCGGATAAGGAGGCAGTCGCTGAGGACGAGGCGGCTTTTGAGGATTCCACTCAAACCGATATGGAAGTGCCTAAAGAGCTTGTTCCAACAATCCGCGAACTGATCGCAAAACACAAACGGTCGCGTAGGGCCTAATCCGCCGCTGGACCCGATTTCGCGTCAGTGGCATAGCGATGTGTGAACGCTTCACGTCGGCGCCCGTCTTCGAGTCCGCGTGCGACGCAAGCGGGGATTGCTCGGCAGGAAGGAAGAGACGGCGGGGTTAAGAGACGTGCGAAGCGTCGCGCTCGTTTTTGCCTTGATGCGGCTTCACCACAATTTCCACGTCGTGACCGAGCGCAACCAGAAACCGCAATAAGCGTTCAACCGAGAATTGGTTAAATTCTCCGCGAAGCATCTTTGAAAGATCGGATTGCCGGCCAGCCCTTTTCCCTCACACATCGACGTGGGTTCGAACCAGAGTAAATTATTGGTTTCAAAAATTCAGTTACTATTGCTCGCGACCAGTTCCGGTCGCCGCCATCAGGCCTGAATTCCGCGATCATGGAAGCGGTTTTGCATTCGGTATTTACAGATATTAGAATCGGAGAACACCGTTCCTTATATTGCTGGTTAGCTCACTCCTGCGCGTGTCAAACGCGCGTGATAACTGCGGGGTGCGGTTCCGCGACTTATGGTAGACTTTCGAAACAGGACAGGAGCTGCTACGTTTTGCCAGTGGAATTCGAGTGGGATCCAAAAAAGGCCGCGAAGAACGTTCGCAACCATAGGATCTCATTCAACGAGGCGGCGACGGTTTTCGGCGATTTACTCGGGACTACTGTGCCTGACCCAGACCACTCGCTAGCAGAGGACCGATACATCACCGTAGGAATGTCCAGGCGCGGCCGTCTGGTGATGGTAGCCCATACGGAGCGTGGGGAACGGATTCGTCTTATTAGCGCACGGGAGCTAACTCGGGCTGAAAGAAAAGCTTATGAAGAAGAAACGAAAAAGTGAGATCGACGACGAGCTACGTCCCGAATATGATTTGCACGAGCTGCTCAAGGATGGAGTCAGAGGCAAGTACGCCGAGCGGTATCGGGCTGGGACGAACCTAGTCCTATTGGCACCGGATGTGGCCAAGGCTTTTGCAAATGACGCCGAAGCGGTGAACGAAGCCTTGCGGTTGGTAATCCAGCTGAAGAAGGTGTCAGTCGGCAAGAAGCAGCCGCTCGCGAAACAGTAGGTCAGACCGAGTACAAGTTTTGAAAGGTCAGCTAAGCCTTGGGGGAAAAGGAAGCTAAAAAAAAGATGCCACTCTCACCCGGAGCGTTGGTTCGCGACACGTGACATGCCTACGCGCGTGAAGAAATCTAGCAATCTTTTTCTCGGACGATGGCGCATCATTGAGATGGAGCAATGGGACCGGGAGTTCATTGATCTTGAAGGTCCGGGCTACATCGACTTTTCGAAAGGCGGTAACGGCGAGTTTCATTTCGGGGCAGTACATGGCGAACTTGACTGCCGCGTGGAAGAATTCCGCGGAGAATACCGTGTCGAGTTTTCATGGTTGGGGAACGATGAAATGGATCCCGTATCCGGCCGAGGCTGGGCCGTCTTAAGAGGCGGCGAGCTTTACGGTCATCTTTACTTTCATCTTGGCGACGATTCGTCGTTTCGGGCAATTCCGTCGCGATCTAACAGCACCGTCGAAACGGCCGCTCCGCGAGCGGCGCGCCGTTCACGATGAACGTTGGACAGCTTGGAGCCAGGGAATGAAGACCAACCGCGAGTTCTCGAAAGCGCAACGCCGAAGGCTTCGCGAGCTGGGCGCGGTCGCTTACGAACGGGACCTCTCCGCTGAGCTCTCGAAACTCGAGACCGAGTTCGGGCGATGGCGCGCTGGCGAAATCGATGCCTACGAGCTCTCAGACCACATTCATCGCTTTCATCAAGGACCTGCTCGGAAACTCTTCTCAGTTTATGACCATTCGAACCTCGACTTTGCGGTTGCCCATGCCATTCACCGCGGGTTGATCACCGAGGAGGAAGCCGGCGCCGACGCCATCGAGATGCTCCGAGTGCACCTTGCGTTCCTGCGCGACCAAGAGGATGACGATTCAGCGCAACTGCCCGACACGCGGTTGCAAGATCGTTAGCCCGCTCGCAATCAGACGCTGCTATGTTGAGGTAATTCAAGGAGCGTCGGTACCGTGCTGCTTAGTGCTTAGGATTCGACGAAGCATGCCCCGCGTACACATCCCGCAGAAGCTCCTTCCTTGGTTCGAAGGCGTGTCCCTTCGCTAAGAAATGGGGCAGTTAAGGCCTGGATGAGGCAAGGGGCTTGGCGGTCTTTCGTAGAATCTCCTCGGCCTCCGCAAACGCCTTGTCGGCGTCATCCGGCCGCTGCGTTTCTCGGTAAAGAGTTCCGGCACTCTTGAGTGTCGCGGCCAGGTGGGGAACATTAGCCGCTGGATTGACTTCGGCCAGTTTGCGGCGAATTTCGAGCGCTTCCCGTAGCGCTTTTTCGGATTCATTCCAACGGCCCAACTCGTAAAGCAGGACGCCGAGATTGTGCAGTGTATCCGCCAGGCCTTCGAGCAGGCCGGAATGGGAAGGGTCGAGTTGACGTCGAATTGCCAGCGCTTCATTGTACGCCCGCTCCGCCTCATTGCGACGGTGGGTCGCCGCATAAAGAACGCCGACTCGGGTCAATACTCCCGCCAGCTCCATTCTGGCCAGCGGGTTTTCCTTCGCCAGTTTGCGCCGAATCTTCAGGGATTCGTCGTAGGCGCTCTCGGCTTCAGTCAAGCGCTGGGAATTATGGTAAGACCTCCCCACCAACTCGAGGGCCATGGCCACCGCCCGAGAGAATTTTGCGGGGTTGTGATCCGCCAGTTTGCGGTAACGTTTGACGCTTTCGGCAATTGCCTGCTCAGCTTCGGCAGGACGGGTTTCGGTGTATACGATCCCCAACTGTAGCTGCATCCATGCCATCGAGCTCTCGTACCCTGCCGGATCTTCCCGCGACAGTTTCGTGAGAATCTCGTAGGCTTCACGGTAGCTCTTTTCCGCAGCTTCCAATCGTCGGGTGTACACATAGAGCAGTCCCATCTGCCCAAGAGCCTCGGTCAAGTCGGGTAAGTAGACTGCGGGTTTTTCCTGTGCGAGCGCTTGATACGTATCCAAAGCTTCGGCGAACATTTTTTCCGCGCCGGCGACGCGCTGGGTCGTCAGGTAAAGACGTCCGAGGGCGTTGAGCGTATCGGCGACTTCGGGCAGATAACGCGAACGATCGGCAGTCGTCAGCTTGCGGCGAAGGTCGAGCGCCTCCTGGTAGGCCGCCTCGGCGTCCTTCCATCTCAAGACGCTCTGATAGAGATCGCCCTGGATCGTAAGCCCCTTCGCAAGCAGAGGAAGGTGAAACAAAGGCTCGCCGCCGGCGAGGGCCCGGAGGATCTCCAAAGACTCCAGGCTCGCTTCCTCCGCCTCGTTTTGGCGCCCCATATCGCCGCGAAGATAAGCGAGGTTCCCAAGATTTCCGGCGAGCATGGGGAGATACTTTTGGGGATCATCGCGGCTCAGGTTCCGTAGTTTTTTTACATTATCGATATAGAGGGTTTCCGCTTCGGCATAGCGGTTGGCAGCGAACAGCGCGTTGGCATAAGCGAATGCGTACTTCAAATCCTCGGGGCGATAGCGATGAGCCCTTTCGTAATGAGGCAGGGCTTGGGCCGCCTTGAATTGAAGGTCGAAGACCTGAGCGCGGCTGTAGTGATGGGTGGCGGCGCGCCCGACTTCGGCTTCGCTCGATTCGATCAACCGGTCGAGCAGGGCGCCCGCTTTTTCCAGATCGCCGTCCTTCAGGCTCCGCTGGGCGTCGGCAAGCAGCTCCGCGAGGTCGGGCCGCCCGGCGTTGTTCGTCTCGTCGGCGAGGCGCTGCTCGAGCTCCCGGTATCGGCGGGCCCATTCTTCGGCCTCGGCAACCTTCCTGGCGAGTTCCACGTCTTTCTTGTCTAGCAGCTCGTTGAGTCGGTGGAGAGCTTTCGGGTCCACTCCGTTGCAGACGATCGTCACCTTGCCTTGAACCGCGGCGACGGCGGGACTGCACCAGCCCGACGTGGTTTGCTCGAATGTCGCCGCGCGAGCGGCAACTGCGGCGAGGGTCAAAAAGCAAAACGCGATGAATCTCATCACCGTTTTTGTTCCTGATTCCCCTGGATCGTGATGTTTACGTCTCCTTGGATGTTGGAGACGGCGGGACTTTGCGATCCGGAAGTCTGTTGCTGGATTGTCGTCGGTTGCTCCGGCGGAGCTTGCCCTTGCGTCTGGCCGGTTCCATTTGCAACAGACTTCTCCGTGACCGCCTTATCAGGTTTTTCTTGGACCGCGGTTCGATGGCTTTGCCTGAATGCCAAGCCGAGGCCGCCGAGCAGCGCAATGAAAGCCATGGTGACGGCTGCAGGCGCGAGCCACGGCCAACGACCGGTGGGACCCATTCGAGCCAGGAGGGAAAACACGATGAAAAGCGAAAACCCGACGAGACCCAACGGGTGCGTCACAATTTCAATCCAGGGCTCCATATACACACTATATGTACTCTGACACGCCTGGCCGGAATTATCCGACGGATAGCGCGTCCGTGTCAATCCGACCTTGAACCAAAGAAAGTCGAGCGCGCATCGGTCAAAATGCGACGCCTGCTCGTTAATGCAACTTCCAGAATGCCAGCTGGGGGTCAAGGCAGATTTTTGCTATTTGCAATCGTGGAAACAATCGCTTTACGCGGTGCTTGGATACGACATTCCTGAAATCAGAATTCGGACCTCTGAGCCCAGCGTAGGGAATTGTGCAGGCCAACCATTTCAACAGTTCTTCATCGACTTGGGAGAAACGATTCAGTGTCAGGGATGCAGTTACTATTGCTCCCGACAATTCCGCGTCGCCAACACTAGGGCGGAGTTCCGCGCTCATGGAAGCGATTTCGCATTTGGCATTTACAGATATTAATATCGGCAAATACTGTTCCGCGTTTCTGGTTAGGCATAGCCTGTTGCCAGATTGCGAAGCGAGAATGATACATTGCACCGGTTAGAAGTTTTTGACTACGGGATTTGTATTTTTGGCGGGATCGGAGCCTTGTTGATGCTGGGAGTGTTCGGCGATGTACCAACACTACTATTATTCATCTGGGGATTATTCTCTATGCAGATCTGCGCGTTGTCCTTAGGAACTTTGCTGGTCACTAGTTTAATCGAAGGAACGAGTGGAGCAGTTGAAATCATTGGAGATTTTCTGTTTTATTGAGCTTTTCGAAGTATGAGCATTGTCGTCGAACTATTCTAAGGTTTTCCGCAGAATCTAAGGACGAGCTGCGACGGCCTCACGCCATCCGGCAGTTGAGTGCAGAATTGAGACATTAAACCTTGAGAACTTTGAACCTTGAACCGGGTGTATCGCTCAAAAACCGGTCTAAAGTTCACCTTGACAAGGCTGGGGCTTAAAACTAAACTCAAACATGAAGTTTTCGAGGTGCGTTCAGCGATGCCTTTCGACAATATTGACCAACTTGAAGGGACGATTAATCGCCTGATCGAAAATCATGAGCGGGTGAAGAAGGAAAAAGCTTCCATCGAAAAGAAACTTGCTGAGAAGGAAAGCGAGTGGCACCATCTACAAGGGCAAATACGGCGCTATGAGCGTGAGCGGATTGAGCTCAGGGAAAAGATAAATAAAATCATCGGACAGTTGGCCAGTATGGATATCTCTGACTGATCAGGGGAAGCGGCAATGAAAAAGGCGCTGGATGTCGAAATTTTAGGGCAAAAACTCACGATCAGCAGCGATGCCGAGGAAGGTTACATGCTACGGGTCGCCGGGTATGTCGATGGCAAAATGCAGGAGTTGCTGCAGTCGCCGAAACCCATTGCCAGATCGAATATCGCCATGTTGGCGGCGCTCAATATCGCCGATGAGTATCATCGGCTTAAAGACGCGCATGAGTCGATGTTGCACAAACTGGATCAAATTTCGAGCCGATTAGCGACAAGTTTGACCGAGGAGGGTTGAGAGTTCGAGCCGTGTTGGCTTTGCTCAATGCCGGCGCTCGCAAAACCGCGCGGAGGGAGCAAAGCCGCACATTAAGGCAGCGTGGAATGATGTGGAATTGGGGAGAAGCGATACTTAACGATTTGATCGCGTGGGTTCTTGCGTTCTTGAAGAGCATTGGAATGTGGCGAACCCGTTTGGGAAGTTTTAATAAAGTCGTGGAAATTCCGTTGGGTTTTACCACTTTGGTGCCGCTCCTGGAGCCGCGTCGAACGCGGTCGTCGCGGGGACCAACTCGTTTCCCGTCTAGATCACTTCGCTGATAAGCCCTTCCCCGAAAATTCCTCTTCATCTCACGCGTACTCGCGGTGCAATCCAATGTGGCGCGTGGCTAACGAAGAGAAGAAGCTCGCTTTGCGCGGAACGGTATTGTCCCAGCGCAACGCGCTCACCAAGCATGAATGCCTTCTGCGCAGCCGGGCGATTCAGACCCGCGCGCTTCAGCTGCCGGCCTACGCCGCCTCCCGTTCGGTAGCGCTGTACAGCCCGGCGGAAAACGAAGTCGACACCGAGGAGATCCTCAAGAATGCTCTGAGCGAGGGACGCAAGGTTTTCTACCCTCGAACCGGCGCGGGCGGGGCCGGCCAGTTCATTCGCGCCGCATCCGGCGACGATTTACGTGCCGGCCGCTACGGTATTCTCGAACCTACCGGTACGGAGCGGTTGTCCGATGGGGATCGGCAGAACCTCGTTGTATTTGTCCCCGGGGTCGCGTTCGACGCCGCAGGCAATCGCTTGGGAAGAGGAAAAGGCTGGTATGATCGAATCCTGGCGCGCCTGGACGACAAAGCCACCCTGGTGGCGCTGTCCTACGATTTTCAAGTGGTCGAGAAAGTGCCCACCGAGGCATGGGACCGAAAAGTTCATTACATCGTAACTGAAACGAAACTCATAGACTGCGACACCGCGAACCCGCCGTTGAGGCAAGTGTCGCAGTGATTGGTAAAGATAAGGGGGTGTTTTAATTGAATGAAGTAGTGCTAGTTGGTTTAGCGGGATTGGTCGGGGGCGTCATTTTGGCGCTGGTTTTTACTTGGATTCGGAGCAAGCAGAGTCAGGGACAACTGGAATCGGCAAAGCAAGGCGCCAGCAGAATTATTGAAGAGGCAAAAAAAGACGCCGCGGTCATCAGGAAGGAAGCCGAGATTCAGGCGAAGGATATCGTTTTAAGGGGAAAGGCCGATTTTGAGAAGGAGGTTCGAGAGGCACGCCGGGAGCTGCAGAGCCAGGAGAAGCGGCTGATCGGCAAAGAGGAATTAATCGATAAGCGGGTGGACTCCGTCGACAAGCGTGAAGGAGAGCTTTCCAGGCGTGAAAACGCTCTCAAGTCACGCGAGAAGGCGATTGAAGATCAAGCCGTTGAATGCGCTCGACAGGTCGATCAAGCCCGCCGGCAGCTCGAGCAGGTTGCGGGAATGACCCGCGAAGAGGCCAAGAAAAGCCTCATCGATGAGATGACCGAAGAAGCCAAGCATGATTCGGCGAAACGCATTCGCGTGATTGAAGAGGGGGCCAAGGAGGAGGCGGTGCGTAAGGCCCAGAAGATCGTTGCGCTGGCCATCGAGAGATTGGCCGGGGATTTTGTCGCGGAACGTTCCGTGACGGTATTTCCGCTGCCCAACGACGAGTTGAAGGGAAAAATCATCGGCCGCGAAGGGCGGAACATCCGCGCGCTGGAAGCGGCGACGGGTATCGATCTTATCGTGGACGACACGCCGGAGACGGTCGTCATTTCGGGTCATAATCCGATTCGCCGGGAAGTCGCGCGGTTGTCTCTGGAGAAATTGGTTGCGGACGGGCGTATTCACCCGGGGCGTATCGAAGAGGTGGTGCGCAAGTCTGAGCAAGAACTCGACGAATCGATTCGCGAGGCGGGACAAAAGGCAATTTTCGATGTCGGTATTCACGGCGTCCATCCGGAAATCGTCAAGCTCTTGGGCCGGCTCAAGTACCGGTACAGTTATGCGCAAAATGTCTTGCTCCATTCCATCGAAGCGGCGTTTATTTGCGGCCACATGGCTGTGGAGTTGGGGCTCAATGAAAAACAGGCGCGGCGGGCGGCTTTGTTGCACGATATCGGCAAGGCCGTCGACCACGAAGTAGAAGGTTCCCACGCGATCATCGGCGCGGAGTTGGCGCGCAAGTACGGCGAATCGCCGAAGATCGTCAACGCCATCGCGGCGCACCATGAAGACGTTAAAGCGGAAACCATCCTGGCGCCTCTCGTGGACGCGGCGGATGCGTTATCGGGCGCCCGCCCGGGCGCGCGGCGCGAGATGATGGAGAGCTACGTGCGCCGCCTGGAGGACCTGGAGCGCATCACCAATTCGTTCAAGGGGGTGGAGAAGTCCTACGCGGTGCAGGCGGGAAGAGAGATTCGCGTCATGGTGCAGCACGATATCGTCTCCGACGACGAGGCCGCGCGCATGGCGCGGGAGATGGCGCGCAAGATTGAAAACGAAATGACCTATCCGGGGCAGATCAAAGTCACTGTGATTCGTGAAATGCGCTCGGTGGATTTTGCGAAATAAGTTCAAGGTTCCGGGTTCAAGGTTCAAGGTTTCGGATCCGGAATCTTGAATCTTCAACTTTGAACGTTGAACCTTGAACTTTGAACAATGCGTATTCTTATTTTAGGAGATGTCATGGGCCGGCCCGCGCGCCGCGCGGTGCGGGATCTTGTGCCTTCCTTGAAGAACGAGGAAAGAATCGATCTGGCTATCGCTAACGCGGAGAATGCCGCGGGTGGCATGGGCGTCGATGTGAAGAGCGCCGGCGAGCTGTTCGCAGCCGGCGTTCACGTTCTTACGTCGGGCAATCATATTTGGAAGAAAAAAGAGATCTTTTCCTATCTGGACACTCAGCCAAATCTTATTCGCCCGGCGAACTATCCGGAGGGGGCACCGGGCCGGGGCTGGTGTGAGTGGCGGAATCCGAGCGGTCTTACCGCTCTCGTCATCAATATTCAAGGCCGCGTATTCATGCCCAACCATGTGGACGATCCGTTTCGTTGCGCGGACGCGATCCTCAAGGAGCATGGCCGACATTCCCCCGTTGTCATCGTCGATATGCACGCGGAGGCTACCTCCGAGAAAAATGCCATGGGTTGGTATCTTGATGGGCGCGCCAGCGTCGTTTTCGGCACCCATACCCATATACAGACGGCGGACGAAAGGATTCTGCCGAACGGCACCGCCTACATTACGGATCTGGGATTATGCGGTCCATTCGATTCAGTGATCGGTATGGAAAAAGAGAATGTCATCAGCGGTTTCATGAGCCAGCTGCCGCGCAAGTTCGAAGTGGCCGAGGGCAATGTCGTGCTCCAGGGAATCGTCGTGGATATCGACGAGCGCAGCGGCAAGGCGCACGCCATCAAACGGCTAAGGCTCCATGCGGACGACGCGCTCAGAGCATGAAAGACATCAAGTCGCAGCTCGAAGTGATCAAGCGGGGCGCCGTGGAGGTTCTTCCGGAAGAGGAACTGCTGGCGAAGCTCAAGCGCGGGCGCCCGCTCAGAGTCAAAGCGGGGTTCGATCCGACGGCCCCCGATCTCCATTTGGGACACACGGTGCTGATTCAGAAAATGAAACAATTCCAGGAACTGGGTCATGAAGTGATTTTCTTGATCGGTGATTTTACCGGGATGATCGGCGATCCTTCGGGAAAATCGGAAACCCGCAAGCAGCTCACGCGAGACGAAGTCGTCAAAAACGCCGAGACCTACAAAGCGCAGATTTTCAAGATTCTCGACCCGCAAAAAACAATTATCGATTTCAACCACCGCTGGATGGAAAAACTGGACGCCGTCGGCATGATTGAGCTCACCGCGAAATACACAGTGGCGCGCATGCTCGAGCGCGAAGACTTCAAGCAGCGCTACCAGAAGCAGCAGCCCATCAGCATTCACGAGTTTCTCTATCCCCTGATTCAAGGCTATGACTCGGTGGTACTCAAGGCGGATGTCGAACTGGGAGGAACCGATCAACGTTTCAACCTGCTCATGGGCCGCGAGCTGCAGCGCGAGTATGGCCAAGAGCCCCAGATAGTGTTGACGATGCCGCTGCTTGAAGGCACCGATGGCGTGCACAAGATGAGCAAGTCCCTGGGGAACTACATCGGCATCAATGATCCGCCGGAAGATATCTTCGGCAAAGTGATGTCCTTGTCCGACACTTTGATGTTCCGTTACTTCGAACTGTTGAGTGACCGGTCGCTATCGGAGATTCAAAATTTACGCGCTCAAGTCGCAGATGGATCGTGCCATCCGATGGATGCCAAGAAATCGTTGGCCGAAGAACTGGCGGCGAGGTTTCACGGCGCGGTCGCTGGCCGGACCGCGCGGGCATATTTTGAGGCGCGCCA
>CAWJBB010000059.1:0-42500 GCA_963840855.1 uncultured delta proteobacterium | reverse complement strand
TTGAAATACCACCCTTACTGACCTTGGCTTCTAACCTACAGCTGTCATCCAGCTGAGGGACATTGCATGGTGGGTAGTTTGACTGGGGCGGTCGCCTCCAAAATTGTAACGGAGGCGCGCGAAGATCGGCTCAGGCTGAGTGGAAACCAGCCGTCGAGTGTAATGGCATAAGCCGGTTTGACTGCGAGAGAGACATCTCGAGCAGGTGCGAAAGCAGGTCATAGTGATCCGGTGGTCCCGCATGGAAGGGCCATCGCTCAACGGACAAAAGGTACGCCGGGGATAACAGGCTGATACCCCCCAAGAGTTCACATCGACGGGGGTGTTTGGCACCTCGATGTCGGCTCGTCACATCCTGGGGCTGAAGTAGGTCCCAAGGGTTCGGCTGTTCGCCGATTAAAGTGGCACGCGAGCTGGGTTCAAAACGTCGTGAGACAGTTTGGTCCCTATCCGCCGTGGGCGCAGGATACTTGAGGAGAGTTTTCTCTAGTACGAGAGGACCGAGAAGAACGCACCGCTAGTGTTCCGGTTGTGGCGCCAGCCGCATCGCCGGGTAGCTACGTGCGGACGGGATAACCGCTGAAAGCATATAAGTGGGAAGCCCCCTCCAAGATAAGGTATCCCAGGTCGTAAGACCTCTAAAGACCCCTTCTAGACTAGGAGGTTGATAGGCCGGATGTGGAAGGCCAGTAATGGCTGAAGCTAACCGGTACTAATTGGTCGTGAGGCTTGACCATATTTACTAATATTATTTGCCTGATTGCAGGACCCGTATTCAGTTTCGAAACAGTCTAGGGTCCAATGTCTGGCGTCTTGGGTTTTTTATCTCCAGACGCTGGACGCGAGACTCTAGACTGTTTTTTCGACTTCCGGTGGCTACAGCGGAGGTGTCACACCCGATCCCATCCCGAACTCGGCCGTTAAGCCCTCCTGCGCCGATGGTACTATAGAGTCGCTCTATGGGAGAGTAGGACGCTGCCGGATTTAATTAATAAGCCCCGATCTCTTTGGAGATCGGGGCTTATTGCTTTTGCATGGCAAGTTCCACGTCCTAATCCCGGACCTCATTAGCTGAAATGAATATTGCAATTCTTCGCCGAACCCGTCACACAGTGCTCCGTTTTCAACATCAGTAACAATCCATTATCGCTGGCATCCGCTGTTCGGCACGACGCTGTTGCTCGATTTCACTTTAGGGACCCACCCGATTTCAACGAAGGGGACCACTGAAATCAGCGGAGCGAAGCGACGAAGCGATTTTGACTTTTACACTGAGCCTCCCTGGTTTTTCAATCCCGATTTTTTCTCTGCAAGTTTTTCTCTATAGGATTTCTCTCCTTTCAGAGTGATTTTCTGAGATGGATGAATCAGCCGATCCACAATGGCTTCGGCGATCACCGGATCTTCAAACAGTTTTATCCACCCCTGGGGCTCGACCTGGGAGGTGACAATGAGGGGAGCCTTGCGGTAACGCTCTTCGAGGATGTCCATCAGGGAAGTGGCCTCCTCGTGGGTGTAGTTTCTTAGCCCTAAGTCATCGAGGATTAAAACCTTGGCCTTGATGAGACTACGGATGTAGTTGAGGTAACGGCCGGCGGCCCTGGCGGCCTGGATTTCCTCGAACAGGAAGTTGACTGGCAAGAACTGAGTGGGATGGCCTTCCTGGCACAGCCGTTTACCCAAGGCAATGGCGAGATGAGTTTTACCCAGGCCGGTTTTTCCAAGGATCAAAAGATTCTCCTGGTTATGAAGGAAGTTTAATTCACAGAGCTCTTTGATCTTAGCCTTGGTCAGATCCTTGTGGAACGCTAAATCTAAGTCTTCCAGATCGGCGCGGAACCGAAAGCGGGCCTTGGTCATGAGCGCCTTAGCGGTACGGTCTTTGCGCGACAACAGTTCATCTTCGAGCAGGAGTCGGAGGAACTCCAGGGGATGGAACTGCTGGGACAAAGCGATCTGGGCTTGTCGTTCGCAGGCTTCATGGATGCCGAACAGGCGCATCTGGTGCGAGAGGGCTCTGACTTGATCAAGCATCATGGTGGTGCGACCTCTTGGTGAAAGGGCTGTTTTTGGGGGAACCCCAGGTATCAACCGAGCCGAGATCGTCGTTTATAGGGCTTATACGGAGGCCGTTTTTTCCCGCTTGCTTGTCTGGATGATTAAAAATGGCTTTGCGGCTGGATTTTAAGCTCGTGCTCATAGGATTTCCTCCTCCACCGAAGGCAAGGACGGTTCTGGATCCGAGTCCGAATCGGCGCCGTATTGGTGCAGATGAACGGTATCGGGCTTTCTCTTTGGGGTAAGCAGCGTCGGTCTTTGACCGTGGGCGACAAAGTAAAGGGCGCAGTCTTTGATGTAGGCGAGCCGTGTTTTGTTGAAGCTCAGGGCGCGCTGGCAGGCGTGGTCCAGAGCTTGAGGGGTGACGGGATAGCGTTTTGAAAGCCGCAAGATCCCTTGGACCCGCCGTAGATGGCGCAGCGGATGGTGGCCCGAGAGCAGCTGGTCGACCAACTTCTCGACATGGGGGCCGACCTGTTTGGCTTGCTGTTGGGCGTGACGGATTTCGAAGCGCGCTACGCTAAGCTTTTTTTCTGGATAATGGAAATCATAGGTGGAGAACTGTCCGATGCCCCTAAGTCTTGGGTGCGCGGTAAGGCATTGGCTGTCCTCGCTGAAGAGTTCGACGATTTTCTCCGTGAGTCTGACCCGGACTATTTGGCCGACGTAAACAAAGGGGACCGAGTAGAAGTTTTTTTCCACCTGGACATGGCAGTCGGGATGGACTTTAGCTTGCCGCCACTCGCTGAGCTCGAAGGGCGAAGCCGGCAGGGCTTTTAACTGCTTTTTCTCTTCAGCGAAGCGCTGGGAGCGGCTCACCCCATAGTCTTTCATCACTTCGTAGTTGAGCCGCTGTAGATAGTCCCGCAGCGTTTGATTGAGCTCGGGGAGAAGCTGTGAAAAAATTGAAAAAGGTCTTGTCATAGCTATATAACTATGCTATAGTCGCCTCCAAATCATTTCGTCGAGCGGAGGTGCTTTGCATGGGATACCTAACCAAGGTCCAAGTGGTCGAACGGGCCAACGGGCAGCGACAATTCTATCTGATATGTCCGGCGCCTTTGGCTCAAGCTCTCGAGATGGAGAAAGGTGAGAGCATTGAGTGGGTGGTTGAGAATAAGTGGATCCTTCGCATAACACGCACTGAAGCTCGAAGGGCGTCGCGGAGCTCGCATGCAAAACGATAAAGCTCTGGAGAGATCTAAGACCCCGGAGGTGGCGGCTGGGGTGCGCTGCAAGCCCGTGGAGCGCAATCAACTGTTGTTGCGGGCGGTCGATGTGGAGAAGCTGGTGGGCGAAGAGCATGCGGTGCGAGCGATCTGGGAGTTGGTGGGTCAGTTGGATCTCACCCGGTACTACAGCGAGATTGGCGCCTTGGAAGGGCAAGCCGGCCGGCCGGTGTGGGATCCTCGGGTACTGATCAGTTTGTGGATCTATGCCTATAAGGACGGGGTCAGTTCGGCCCGTGAGATTGCGCGTTTGTGTGAGTTTGATCCGGCCTATCAGTGGCTGACGGGGATGGAGGTGGTCAATTATCACACGCTGGCGGATTTCCGCATTGACTACGAGCAGGCGCTCAACGGCTTGTTTGTCGAAGTGTTGGGAGTGCTCAGCCACCAGGGACTGGTCACGCTTAAGCGGGTCATGCACGATGGGACCAAGATCAAGGCTTGCGCATCGGAGAAGAGTTTTCGGCGCAAACAAACCCTGGAGACTCATCTTAAAGAGGCTGAGGAGCAGGTTAAAGCGATGGGAGATCCGCTCTCGGAAAAACTCAGTCAGCGGGTTTTTCGGGCGCGCCAGCGAGCGTTGCGCGAGAAGCAGGAGCGGCTTAAAGAGGCCCTTCGGGAGTTGGCGCAACTTAAGGCTACGCAGTGCGAGACAGCGCAGGATGAGCCCACAGAACAGGCAAAGAAAAAAGCAGCACGTGCCAGTAGCACCGACCCGCAGGCGCGCGTGATGTTGGGGGCCAAAGGGGCTTATGGGCCAGGCTACAACATCCAGATTTCCACCGACGCTCAGGCTAAGATCATCGTAGCAATGGGCGTGACGCAGTCCTCTAGCGACGCGGGGGAATTGGCAGGAGCCGTAGAACGAATCGAAACTAATCTTGGGCAAAAGCCCGAGCAGATGGTGGTGGACGCAGCTTACCCGACGCACCAGGCCATTGAGGCGATGGCAGACAAAGAGATTGATTTGATTGGACCGCTGAGAGAGGGAAAAAAGATCCCGTGGAATGATCCATTGAAACGTCGCGGTATTAGTCCAGAGTTTTATCCCGAGGCCTTTGGCTATGATCCGAGTACCGACCATTACCGGTGTCCGGCAGAAAAGCTGCTTAGTTTTGAAACCGAGGAACGAAAGCCCGGTTGGGTGAGTCGTCGCTACCGGGCGCGACTGGCGGATTGTCGCAGCTGTCCTTTTCAGGCGCAATGTTGTCCCAAGACCAAAAAGGGACGTTCCTTGCTGCGTATGGAGAAGACGGCTCCACTGATGGCCTTTGAAGCGAAGATGCAGACCGAACAGGCGCAAAAGATCTATAAGCAGCGAGCCGGGGTCGCGGAGTTTCCCAATGCCTGGATTAAAGAGAAGTTTGGTTTGCGCCAGTTTCGCTTGCGCGGTGTGGTTAAGGTGGGACTGGAATCTCTTTGGGCCTGTCTCACCTACAATATTTGCCAGTGGGTGCGGCTTTGCTGGAAACCCCGGCGGTTGGCTCAAGCTTAGAGGGGATACCACAAAACGAACCCTATGGCCGCCGTTGCAGCCGGAATAAAGAGTTAGTGAGGGAGCAATTGATGGCTTAAAACTCTTCATGACCGATAGAGTACCGTAAGTCCATCGCAAAAAAATCGCATGCAGCGAATCGAACCTCTGTTGCTCGTAAAATTTTTTCACAGCTTCGGAGCGAATAAAAGACGCGGTTACGGACCTCCTGGAAAAAACTCCTTTGGACCACTCCGATGTGGCTTTCTCCCGAGCCCTTGTCGCGGGGCTTTCGGGGCCTGGCCGGCAGAACAGCAAAGCCCATGTGATTGGCAAAGTCACAGTAGGTGGCATTGACATCGGGGTCGTACAGATCGGCCTTGTGGACACCGCTTTTGAGATTGTCCACGACCACGTAGGGGGTGATCCCACCAAAGTAGGCGAACATGCGGCTCTGGACCCCGATAAACGTGGCAAGCTTTTGATCTAGAACGAACTCGCCGAAGAAATACGAGCTGAACGGCAACACGCCTAAGAAAAACTGTGTGAGAGTTTTATGGCCGGTGACCGGGTCGGTGAGAAACAGACCGTCACAGAAATCGATCTGGGTTTTTTCCGCGGGCTTATGATCGAGCCGGATCGTCACTTGATCGGGTGAGGCCTGCGCACTGACCTTCTCCCGAAACGCCCGCCAAAACTTTACGTACGCGATATCGGGGGCCACTTCCCTCTGGATCTGCTTGACCGTGGTCCCTTTGCCATAGACTTCCTGGCGGACATACTCCCAGTCAAGCGTCTCCATCCAGCCGCCGATCTCAGAGGTCGGTTGTGGGGCTGGTTCCAAGAACTTGCGCACGGTTCGGCGCGAAAGCCTCAGTATCCGGGCGATGCTGCGAATGGAATGCCCTTGTTCGGACAGAATTTTGATTTGCGCTTGCATACGAACGCTGGTCCTCTCTTTGGCCATCAACTGGATCCTCCTCCAGTTGGCCAAGGTAGCATCGTTCGTCGCTTAGCTCAGAAAACGAAGGGTACCACCTGAAATGGGGTGGGTCCCTTCCGTGAAATCAGGTGGGTCCCTTCGTTGAAATTGGGTGGGTACGTTCCGTGAAATCGGCCACGCTGTCAGCCAAACGGTCCCATAGAGGGTCGGACGGAGAGGCGTCTCTTGTATGCCTGCTCGCCGACGGCACTTGGGCGTGCATTCCGAGCTGGATGACGATGCGGGAGTGGTGTGCGGATTTGAAGATGGTCGAGACACCGGAGATTTCGATTTCAGCGCTGAGGGAACTTGCGGAGTTCATTGCGTCGTTGTGTTGCACCACAGATGTGGAGAAGATCCGAGCCAAGGAAAATCAAAAGGAGGCTCGGCAGCATGAAAGTCAGCAAGCGGGTGCAGTTGGATCTGGTGTGGGACGAACAGGTTTGCTGGGAGGTTCTGCCCATTCAGACGCAGCAACAGATCAAGGAATTGATCGTCAAGTTGTTGCGCCAGGCAGCCAGCAGGGAGGGGGTGAACAATGATGATGCTGATGAATAAAGAGAAGATTGGTCCACAGCATCTGGGGCGCGGAGCCAGGGTCTATGTGCGGCAGTCAACGCTGGACCAGGTGCGCCATAACCACGAGAGTCGTCGTCGGCAGTATGAATTGGCAGAGCGAGCTCGTTCATTAGGCTGGAGCGAAGTGGAAGTCATCGATGAGGATCTCGGCAAATCGGCGGCGGGGAGCACAGAGCGCACGGGATTCCAACGACTCGTGGCAGCGGTCGGTCTGGGACAAGTGGGGGCCGTGTTTAGCATTGAAGTTTCTCGTCTGGCCCGTAACAACCGAGACTGGTACCAGCTGTTGGATTTGTGTGGACTGATGGACACGCTGATCGTGGATGGGGAAGCTATTTATGACACTCGCCAGCTCAACGATCGCCTTCTGTTGGGACTCAAAGGGACCATCAGTGAAGCGGAGCTTGGTTGGATTCGCCAGCGGGCACACGAAGGTCTTTTGGCCAAAGCCCGCCGGGGCGAACTGATCTTGAGCCTTGCGGTGGGCTATGTCGAAAGCTCCGATGGTCGTGTGGAAAAGCATCCCGACCAGCGAGTTCAACAGGCGATTGCTCTGGTGTTTCGCAAGTTTTCTGAACTGCGTAGCGTGCGGCAAGTTCTGTTATGGTTACGCCACGAACAGATCCTTCTGCCTGTGGCGGTTGATGCCAAAGCAGGAACGACGAGCTGGCGCCTGCCGGTTTATAATACAGTACTGAAGTTTTTGCAGAACCCATGCTACGCGGGAGCCTATGCCTTCGGCCGGACCACAGGACGAATCCGTGTTGTCGACGGCAAAGCGCGCAAGACGGCCGGGCATCGCCGTGATCAGCAGGATTGGATCGCGTTGCGACGCGATCACCATGAAGGTTATATTGCGTGGGAAACTTACGAAAACAATCAGCGGATTATTGCCGAGAATGTTCAGATGAAAGGGCTCATGAACCGGGGAGCCGTTAAGCGAGGCCCCAGCCTACTGGCAGGGCTATTACTTTGCGGCAAATGCGGCCGCAAGATCCATGTTGCTTACTCGGGGAGCCGTGGCCAGGTTCCACGATATTATTGTCGCGGAGCGCTGATTAATCATGGAGAGAATGGATGTATCTCATTCGGCGGCCATCGTGTCGACGAAGCGATCGAGCGAGAGGTGTTACGCGTGCTTAGCCCTGGAGCCATTGAGGCCGCCCTTAATTCTGCAGATCAAGTAGTCGAGGATACGGATGAGATCAGCCGGGCGATTGAACTGGAACTTTCTCAGGCCTGCTTCGAGCGAGATCGTGCACAACGACAATACGACGCGGTAGAACCGGAGAATCGGTTGGTAGCAGAAACGCTTGAGAAACGTTGGAATCTGGCGCTGGAGCGCGTGCACGAGCTGGAACACCGGCTCAAAGAAATTAAGAGCAAACAAAAAAATCAAGCTGTGCCGGATCGCGCCGAGCTGTTAACTTTGGCTAAAAGGTTTCCTGCTTTGTGGTCTCATCCCGGCACGGATCATCTCATCAAAAAACGAATCGTGCGCCTGATTATCTACCAGATTGTTGCTCGTCTGGTGGAGGATAACGTTGAGTTGGTGATTCACTGGCAAGGCGGCAAGCATACGATTCTAAGTGTGCGTAAGAACCGCACGGGTCAACACAGCCATTCAACAAGCCGTGAAGTCGTCGATGTCGTCCGCGACCTTGCTCGTTGTCTACCGGATGGGCAAATTGCCAGAGTGCTCAATCGACTGGGCTATCGGACTGGAGCGGACAATAGCTGGACACAGTCCCGCGTTGTGAGTCTGCGAAGCCACCATAAGATTTCGGTGTTTGATCCTGAAATAGATAGTGTCACATCGATGACTTTGGACAAGGCCGCAGAAGCGCTCGGCGTCAGTAGTATGACCGTGCGGCGAATGATCCAGCGAGGCATATTACCTGCTAAGCAGCCCGTAGCGCATGCTCCCTGGTCGATTTCTCCCGAAGCTTTGACAAGCGAACCGGTCAAGCGTTCTGTGCACGCAGTAAAACAAGGACGCGATCTTCCGCAAACAGCTTCAGACGATCAACTGGCGTTAATCAAATCAAGCACATAGTGAGGTGGGCATTATGTCACTCAATCGGTCGGCCTAGAACTCAAGCCCTTCTGGACGGGACCATAAGACTAACCGGGCTGTCCACCCGCTGGCTTCCCGCGTCCGAGCCTCTGGGCTGGGCGCTCCCCCCGAGCGAGAAATATCGAGATCTCGCCTCCGGCGAGAGTTTTTTACCGAGGGTTTTGATGCAAGTTTTCATACCGCGGTCTCACTCGGATAAAAACGGGCGTAATTTCCAGCATTGAACAGCCCCCACGGTTTGGTCCTGATGCATCGCTATTGGGTCTCATTTTTTGGAGCAGAGTCGAGATGCGAAATTCTCCGTGGAGCTCTCAACGACGATCTCGGCAGTTTCATTCAAATCCATCCCTGCAGCGATTACATATATTGGCCTCTAGCTCGTCCCTGGCTTGATGGCCCGAACTGCGGGCCTTCTCGGAAACTGTCTTCGCCACGCCGACGACTGAAGGAGTTTCGCCTAGAGCTTCGCGAAGCGGCTAGTGTACTGTACCAGGAATTCATTGACGCAGTCGGTGCTCGTTTCGTCATTCCCGCGCAGGCGGGAAGGAGTATCCCATGTAAAAGTTGACTAAAACCTTCTCTCCTTATACGGTCGGGCACACATCGGAAGCTGCACATGGGGAAAACGATTACTGAAAAAATTCTTGCCAAAGCCGCTGGCCGCGGAGAAGTTTCACCTGGTGACTACATCGAAGTCGGGAGCCGATGTCCGACGCCCATGGGAAACGCGGGCAGCTTGCGTGGCGGCGTGGAATTCTGCGCGGAATGGAAAGTCGGCGTTTTCGATCCCAAGCGCATCAGGATTATCGACGGTCACCTCGGCGCGACAGCGTCGCACAATGCTGCGAGCTCCCGCATGCGCGCGAGAAAATGGGCGAAAGCGGTCGGCATCCCTGACGAGAATATTTATTCTCTGGGGCGATCCGGCATTGAAAACATGTTTTCCGCTGAAAGAGCTTGGGCGCTGCCTGGGGAGGTTTACTTACAAGCGGTTAATGGGCATTCGAGCGGTAGCGGCGCGTTGGGCGCGTTCGCTACGACGCTTTCCTACGGCCGCGGGGAATATTTCATGACCGGCAAAACCTGGATGAGAGTTCCCCGCAGCATTAAGATCGTCGTCAATGGAGACTTGCCTCCCGGGACTTGCGCGCGCGACTTGTTTGAACATTTCTTATCGCAGATCGGACCGACGGGGGCAGGTGGGGGTGCCCTCGAATGGACTGGGCCGGTTATTGATAACTTGAGCATGGGGGAGCGGTTCTCACTCTGTTCCCTGGCGATTTTTACCGGCGCCTGGACGGCGATTATCAATCCGGATCAAAAGACTCTGGACTACGTGCGCGCGCGCACAAACGAGGTTTTTGAGCCTCAAGTGAGCGATCCGGATGCGCGTTATGCCAAAGTTTTTGAGCTGGACGTTGGGCGGTTGGAGCCTCAAGTTGTGCCCCCGCCGAAGCGCCATCTGGTAAAATCGATCAAGGAGTTGGAAGGAACGCCCATCAACCGGGGATTCATAGGCAGCGACGCCGGGAGCTGGATCGAACACTTGCGCATGGGCGCGCGGGTCCTAAAGGGCAGGAAAATTCATCCGCGCGTAGTGCTTAATATCACTCCAGGCACGACAGAGATACTTCGCCAGGCTCTGGTTGAAGGCCTGATAAGCACCTTCATCGACGCCGAGTGTGTTGTGCCCACGCCCAACGAGGGCATGGAATGGGGTGGGAATACGCCGCTATCGGCTGACGAAGTGTGCATCGCTTCGGGTCAAACGAACTATCCTGGGCGTATGGGCAGCGAAGAAGCGCAAATCTATTTGGCTAACCCGATGACCGTGGCCGCCTCATGTTTGGAGGGGCAAATCACCGATCCGAGAAAATATCTATGACTGGGGATGGGAAGCTGAGACAGATGAAGCCGATGCGAGGAAACGCCTGGGTGTTTCGCGGTGTTTTGGACGTCGACTGGGAGATATGCGCTTATCGGACCTACCAGGAGCTGCAGACCAAAGGCGTGTATACGGCGGAGGAGATCGGCAAGTACTGTATGGTCAAAATGGATCCGGATTTTCCCAAGAAGGTTCGGAAGGGGGATTTCATAGTCGGCGAATTCATGGGGTTCGGACATGATCACGATCACGCCTGTCTGTCTATCCTCGGGGCAGGCGTGGCCGCCGTGCTTTGCGCCACGTCGGCTCCCTACTTTTTCAGAAATTCGATAGAACGCGGGCTTCCGGTAATTGAGCTTGCCGGGATTCTGGATGCGGTTAAACAAGGCGATGAGCTCGAGGTTGATCTCGAAAACGGACTCCTCACCAACATTTCCTCCGGTGTTGAACTGAAGTTTGAGCCCATGCCGGCGTTTATCATCAGAAAATTGGCAGCAGGTGGCATGGTCCCACTGCTGAAGATGGAAGTTGAGGCGGGCCGTATTCCGAAGAGAATTGAGTAGTAACAATTTGGATGGCGGTCTTCCCCAACTGGCCACGGGGTCGGCACTCAGAGTACAACCTCTGATAGGTTGCAACTTAGCACGATGTGCGTGTTAGGGATACTCTGAACTTCAGAGCGCGAGACGTGCTTTTTCCCATGACGAAAGAAACGGACGTCGAAAGCATGTTGCTGGCGCAGCGCAAGGATTTCTGGTAGCTCGTTGACCGCGGTCACAAACATGGCGATAGGAAAGTCAGTACCAGCGCGGCGATCGGACAGAGTTCCCTCTATTTTCGCAAAAATATCGGGCGGGCTCACGGACGTCACTCATCGCCGAATTTCGGGGTCAATAAGCACGCTGTGGACATTTGTCAAGTGGATTGACGGCCTGAGAAGGCGTGCTTAGATTTTCGGCGTAAGGAGGTAACTATTATGGAACTCGTAAGATGGGAACCATTTTCCGGTTTTGGTAACGGTCGTTCTGTGTTTGACGATTTATTCGATGACAACTTGGACCGCTCCTGGGCGCAACCGAGTAAATCGAAGTGGTATCCTGCAGTGGATGTGTTGGAAAGCAAGGATTCGTATCACATTCGCGCGGAGCTTCCAGGAATGAAAAGAGAAGACTTCAAAGTGGAAGTAAAGGACGCAACCCTGACTCTCAGCGGAGAAAGAAAATCCGAGAAGCTGGCCGAAGGCGTTGAATACCGTCACGTAGAACGGGTCGATGCGAAGTTCTGGCGCTCATTCTCCCTGCCTGAGACCGTGAAACACGACGGCATCGAAGCAACTTATAAAGACGGCGTCCTCGAGATACGCGTGCCCAAGGCGGAGGAGGCCAAGCCACGGCAGATCGAAATAAGCGTGCATTAACAAGTTCGTAAATTGCGACCAAAAAAAGGGAGGCAAATTGCCTCCCTTTTTTTGAATGCTGGTAATTATCTTTTCGGGATCAAGAATTTCGCGGCTTGCGCAAATATTCCAGTGGTTATTCTGTTTGTACCGATCCAGAAGAGTACTCATCGCTGAGGCGCAGAGGGCGCGGAGTAGCGCCAGGATCGAAATTCTCTGCTTCCATTTATTTTCTTCCTCTCAAAAACGGGTTGCGTATAACCCCTATAAACGACGATCTCATGTTGGGATGACAGTACGGTACCCCCGCAACCAGCGTTTTCGAGCTGTTTTAGGGGAAAGGGCAGGAGTCTCTGGGAAATTCCGCGAAGTTCTGACGACGTTCAGATCCACTTTTTTCAGTTATTTGTTGCGGATACTGTTTGCGTCGGCACTTTGTCACAGATTGAGCACGGATGACCGCTTGTGGGTACCGTGCCAACCGCGTCGCTACGGCCTGCAACGCCGTGAAGACTTAGGCTAAGAGAGAAACTCCCGGGGGAAAAATCCATGGCTAAGATCCATGACCCCAGCCTCTGAGATCGCGCGTTGCTGGCTTTCTCGTTTATCAACGAGCAGGCGAAACAGTCGAGATGTAAAAGCTGGCGATAATATTCCTTGACATCGATTGCAAGGCGAAGTTACGATCTGCCGCCATGAAATGATCCGAATCCTCAGATCAGGAGGATAGCGTATGGCGGAAAATAAAAATGGCTTGACCCTATCGATTAGCGAAGACTGGATGGCGGTCTGCCTGGGTTTCATCGTCATTGCCGCCGTGCTCGTCGGCGTGCGTCCGCCTTTGCCGAAATACAGTTGGGCCACCGACGGTGAATTTGCCGCGGCAGTGGCGGAAAACAAGCCGGCAGTCGAGAACCTCATCAACGAGGCTCAGGTCAAGCGCGAAGCGAATCTCGCTGCCTCGGCAGCCGCGCTTGTAAAGGCCATGGAAGGCAGCGACCGCAAGGCGATCGGCGACGCTTCCAAGAAGCTCGCCGCTGCCGCAAAAACGGCGAAGGATAAAGCACTCCAAAAAAAGGCCGCGGAGATCGAGAAAGCGCTGGGTGCTAAGTCAGGTGCCGTCGTCGCCGCGGTATTTAGCGCCGAAAACCTCTGGAACGCGGTCAAGATAGGCGCCGCGTTTCTGATCGTCGCCGCCGTCGGAGTCATGCTGATGGGCGGAAGCGTCGGCAAATTTCTGATCGGCTTTCCAATCATCTATGCTCTCGCCTGGCTCTCCCACGTGATTGCCGGCAACGCTACTGTGAACTACTGGGGTTTGGAGTACGTTATTTTCGCTCTTCTTATCGGCCTGTTCGTCGGCAACTTCATCGGCGTTCCCAGGTGGCTCATGGAAGCCGTTCAAACCGAATATTACATCAAGACGGGGCTCGTGATCCTCGGGGCAGGCATTCTTTTCTTTGAGATTCTTCAGGCCGGGGCCCTCGGCATCGTCCAGGCCGTCCTCGTCGTCACGGTGATTTGGTACATGTGCTTTTGGCTTGCCAAAAAGTTCCGCGTCGACGACGAATTCGCGGTGATGCTTTCGTCCGCGGTCTCCATCTGCGGCGTATCCGCGGCGATTGCCGCCTGTGGGGCCATTCAGGGCGACAAAAAAAGCTCTCCTATGTGACCTCGCTGGTGCTGATCGTCGCCGTTCCCATGATGGTGCTCATGCCCTGGGCCGCAAAAGCTTTTAACATGCCCGACGCTGTCGCGGGAGCCTGGCTGGGAGGGACTCTCGATACCAGCGGCTCAGTGGTAGCGGCGGGCGCGCTCATCAGCGAGCTTGCCATGAAGGCCGGCGTCATCGTCAAGTTCTCCCAGAATGTCCTGATCGGCGTGGCGGCTTTTCTTATTTCACTCTGGTGGACGTTCAAAAAGGGCGCCGAAAAGGGAGAGCGGCCAAGCGCGGGAGTCATCTGGGAACGCTTTCCGAAATTCGTCCTCGGCTTCGTGATCGCGTCCCTGGTCTTTTCTTTCCTGCTCGACGAAGCGACTGTCAATGCAACCAAGGGAACGCTGGCTGCTCTTCGGGTCGTGTGGTTCGGTCTTGCCTTCACTTGCATTGGCCTTGAGACGCGCTTTACCGAGTTGGTAAGCATGGAGGGCGGCCGACCCGCGGCAGCCTTTCTCGTCGCCCAAGCCGCCAACGTGGTCTGGACCCTGCTGCTCGCCTACCTCCTGTTCGGGGGAATTCTCTTCTCGCTGCCGGCGCTGCAGTAGCCGAAGGCTGAAACCGACAAACGGGGCGACAAACCAGTCAAGCGTGGAGTTGAGTATATCTGCACCGTGATGACAACCGACGAAATGAGCGGCGGCGCTAACCAGAAAGGTTAGGGGCAGACCCGTTGATCGAGGCAGGCTCAGCAGCTATTGATGCCCGTAGAAAAACTCAAAGAAAAATTCGTATTATGTCCCTCGAATTGGTGGGCCGTGACGCGATTCTATTGCCGAATATGCTGGGCGGCGCTTTCGCCGGCGATTCGGCCATAGACGGCACAACGCGGCAATGATGAGCCGCCGGCATAATTTCCGTAAAAGATACCCGTGGTGATTTCTCCTGCGGCATAGAGCGCCGGTATGGGCTTCCGATTGCCGTCGAGCACCTGAGCTTTTGCATTCGTCCAAAGACCGCCAAAAGTAAACGTGAATCCGCCTGTAACTTTATAAGCGCAATAAGGGGATTTCTCGATCCTACGTGCGAAGTTTGTCTTCGGAGGCCGCAACGAGAGACACTTCTCACCCTGGATACTATCGTTGTACGCTGTGACCGTATGCACGAGGGCTTCGGAATCGATTTCCAGCTTTGTCGCCAACTCGCCGATGCTCCGGGCCTCGATGGGTCCTCTGTCGGGTCCGGTGTAATCAGGATTGATAGTTTCTTTGGTAGCGGAATCGAAGATGACATAGGCAACCCCGCCTGGTTGGGTGAGCGCCACAATCTTGCCGAATTTGGCGTAAGTCTTATCGGACGGGTATTCGCCCTCGTCTACGAATCTGCTTCCTTGCTGGTTTACCAGTATCCCGACCTCGTATTTTTTCATACTCCTCATTCCCGCCATAGCACCTACCTCTAGATGCTGCTTGTAGCCGTAGTGAATCAAGCCGCCGTGGAAGTCGTCCATCCAATCGATTTTCGCTCCTACTTCCAGGGCCATGCGGATGCCATCGCCCGTGTTATACGGAGAGCCCCTGAGAACAAGATGCCGTCCGCCCGGGCCGATGTAGCGTGTAACCATCTCCGGATTGGCCTGAAATCCCCCGGCGGCGAGGATGACGGCTGCCGATCGCATTTCCGAGTCGCCCGCTGCGGTTTTTACCCGCGCGCCTCGGATCCTGCCGCTTTCCGATATCAAATTGTAGGCTTCAGTTTCATGGAGGATCTTTATGTTTCTAGCGGCGACAGCCCGGCGCAAAATCTCCGCGAGGGATTTTCCTTGCCCGTCCACCTGATCGGCCGCTCCAGGATCGCGGCTTTTACTCGTCCACGGCACTCCCAGCGCGGTCAGCCAGTCGCGCGCTTTCCGAGATTCTTCCACCATGATTTTGGTGAGCTCAGGATCGGCTCTTCCTCCCGAGAGGCTGATCATGTCCTGATAGAATTTTTCTGCAGGATAAGCTTGGGATGTACGGCGGAATGATCCACCAGAGAAGGCAGTGTTTGCGTGAGGAACGTCTTTGGGCGCTTTCTCTATCATTAATATGTTTGCTCCCAGAGCACTGGCTGCGATTGCCGCGGTACAGCCGGCGATGCCTTCGCCGACGATGAGCACATCAACTACGTTGTTCTTTATTGTCGACATGAGAATTCCCCGAGCTGTTTGATATTTGGCAGTCCGGCATCCGCGATGCTAACGCCAAGGGCCGAAGATCTGAACCACGGCTCCCATTGTTCTTGATATTCAAGCCGTGGCACTTTCGGCACAGTATTAATTCATGTGTTCGTTGGAACGCAAGCTAATTGCATGAGAGTGGGAGCGTCGAAGGCTCTCCCTGTAAGGACTGGAGCTGATCTGAGCTATTGAATAGCCGGAACGATTTGAACTGTTTTAGGAGTATCGGTTCGCGCTCGGATATAGTCGTCCAGGACACCCTCGACATCGTCGGCGCTGCTGACACGCTTCATTTGCCAATGCAGCTCCGCGGCGCCGGGAAAATTGCGGCAGTACCAGAGCAAATTCTTGCGCATCCCAAGAAAACAGTGATTCTGCACGACGTTTTCGTAATGCCGGCTATGTTCGAGCATGACGTTGAAACGCTCGGCGAGACTCACTTCAGGCTGCGGCGTTACAGTACCGATTCCGCCAAGGGCCCGTTTCACCTGTTCTTTACCAGCGAAAAGCCACGGATTTCCCTCGGCGGCTTGGCCGATGAGCACGCCGTCGACTTGGCTTTCACGAACGCGCCGGTGGACTTCCGGCATGTCTAGCAAGTCACCGTTGCCGAGGAGCAACGTCCCGGAGTCTTTTGCGATCTCGGCCGCCTGCGCGATGGCTTCCCAATCGGCATCCCCTTTGTATCCCTGTTGTAACGTGCGCCCGTGCAGCGTGATTGCGGCTGGCCGCTCTTCAAGCAGCGTCGACATCCAGTCCTTGACGACAATCCGGTCGTAGCCGATCCGGGTTTTTATCGAGATCGGAAGAAGGCGCCGATCCACGATCGTAGCGACGCCGGCGCGGCCTCGATGGGCGGCCTTAAATGCTTCGATGGCGTAGGGGCGGATGCCGAGCGATTTGAGACTCTGTCCATTGTACCAGTCTTGTAGGCCCTGCCGCGTCGCTAGGATAATCGCGCGCGCCGTTTCGGGCTCGCGGATCAGCGCCGCACCGCATCCGGCCGCGGCGACTTTCCGCGCTGGGCAACCCATATTGATGTCCAAGCCGTCGAAGCCAAGCTCGCCGACGATATGAGCGACTTTATAGAAAAGCTCCGGAGTTTTTCCGTAGATCTGGGCCACGACGGGGCGCTCGATCTCTGCATAAGTCAAATCTTTGAGCATCTGCTCCGGCGCGTAGATCGCCGATTGAATATTGACGAACTCCGTTAGAATCACATCGGGACGGCCATGCTTCGCGGTAATAAAGCGAAAAGAGGGATCGGTAACGCCGTCCATGGGTGAAAGGCCAATGATCGGTCTAGGAATGCTGCGCCAAAAGTTCATGATCAATCCTCAAAGATAGCATTCAGCAATCACCCCATCAAATCCTACATAGACGAGAGCAAGGCCAAGAGGTTCTTGTCTCTTCTGAAACTGCTTATGCGTCCGTATACATGAGACTCTTCCACAGACCCAGGCGTTGAAGGATTGTTTTGATTACTTCCGGCTGGTCGATAAAACTGATTAGGAACCGTTCTGGGTCCGCGGCCGAGCAGGAGATGCGCGGGAAGCAACTATCCGCAGTGAGCTGGGACCACTATTGCAACGCCGAGCAGTAGATGTCAAAAATCGTCGAAGCCTACGGTTTTCTTAAGGCGGGAGGCACAAAGTAACAGTCCCTTGAGATTGGAGGCGCATGATGAAGGTTGAGTCCCTTCGGATATGGAGCGTGCTGACGGCATTCCAATTGGCCTGGTGGTTGGTATCTCCCACGGTGCACTCGGCGGCCGCAGCTTCTGCAGCCACAAAGGCAAAGCACGAAGCCGAGACAAGAGGCTACGCCTTTGAACCGAGTCACGATGATATTGTGAGCAAGGTGAAACGAGAAGGCAAGCTGCGGGTCATGTCCTCGCTGGAAGGCGACATGTTAAAGCCTGTGGCCGAGGCTTTCAGGAAAAAATACCCGTTCATTCAGCTCCGCGCCGAGGAAATAAGCGGAACGGACACCTACCAGCGTATGCTCCTCGAGATGAAGACCGGCACAGCGCGAGGCTGGGACATCAACTTTATCGCGGGTGATTTTTACGACGAGTATTTGCCGCATCAAAAAAGGTTCGACATTCTCGGCATGGCACAGCAGAGCATCCTGCAGATTCCCGTGGGCATGATCGATCCGGTCAATCGCAACATTGTCGCCTACACGACGAATACCATGGTGGTCACCTATAACAAAAATCTGCTTGCCGACGAAAAAGTGCCCACCCAATGGGAAGAGTTCCTCAAACCTGAATTTCAGGGACGAAAATTTCTCGCCGACATCCGCCCGCAGTTTACATCCGCTCTGGTGCCGGCTTGGGGCATCGAGAAGACCTTGGAGTTTGCGAAGAAGATTGCCGCGCAAAACCCTGTGTGGGTGGGGGGACATTCGCGGGCCATCGGCGCGCTTTCTACGGGGGAACACGGAGTCTACTTGGGCGCCAATTTAACCGGCACAAAGAGATTTATGAGCAAGGACGTCGCCGGCGCACTCGGCTATAAAATGGTCGAGCCCATTCCGGTCCGGATCGGCGACCACGAGGCTGTATTCGACAAGGCCGATTCTCGCTATGCGGCTTTGTTGTGGTTGGAGTTCGTTTCCAGCCCGGAAGCCCAAAAGCTCATCGAATCGGGCTACAAGGGCTCGATCTTCTCTCCCGGCACAACGGCTTTTCAGGTGGCTCGCACAAAAAAAGTTTCTTTGGTGGACTGGCGGCACTACACCAAGATGCAAGAGTATTTGCGGCTCGTCGTTGAAGCGTATGGATTTCCCAAGGCCGATGCGGTCGGCAAAAAATAGCCTCTTGTCGTAGGCGAAGCAAACGGTTCTTGTTCCCGTTTTTCCGGGGAGAATACGCGACAAGGGGCATGATCCGTGCGTAAGGTTGTATCTATCTGATTAACCCGGCCGTCGAGAAGGTGGTGGTGCGGGGCGGAGCGAGGGTTCGCACCGGAGCGTACATCGGCAGTATGTGAGGATGCGAGTCCGACGTGACAGCAAGCGCCCCTTATCGACGGATCAGGGTAAGGAACTAGGATGTTGAAACGGTCTGCTCGCTCTCGACACTTTTCTTAACCGTCGGGCGCTTCATCATGCGGTCCTGCCACGCCGTGTAGGCGCTGAGTTCCTTCATGGGAAATCCGCCGCGCGCGCCCCAGCCGTAGAAAACCAGCGCGTAGCCATCGACGACCGTGAACTCGCGGCCCATGATCCAGTCGTTTCCTTGGAACATGGAGTCGATTTCCTGGCAATTGGCCCAGAACGATTTCCGCCCTGTTTCTTTTACCGCGGCTTGCGCCGCCTCGCCTTCGGCAAAACGCTCGGGTCGTGAAGAGCGCTGGTACGAGGGATGCACGATACTCGAGAACCAGCACATAGTCGCGATGCAGCGCGCCTCCTCGGCCGGATCGGTCGGCATCA
Organism: uncultured delta proteobacterium; assembly: GCA_963840855.1. GTDB lineage: Bacteria > Desulfobacterota > Binatia > UBA9968 > UBA9968 > DATACQ01. The sequence goes on along the minus strand of CAWJBB010000059.1, from coordinate 23,504 downwards.
GCCTTTTTTCTGGAAACCGCCTCGCGAGGTAAGTGAGTATCGCCGTGTTCTCGATAAGGATCTTGCCGTCGACGTTGAGCGCCGGTACTTTACCCCGCGGGTTGATCTTCAGATAGTCCTCCGTCCTTTGCTGTCCCTTTGCCAGCAGGATCGGCTTTATCTCGTAAGGCGCGCCGGTTTCTTCGAGACCGATATGAGAGGCCAAAGAACAAGCGCCGGGACTGAAATAGAGCGTCATCATGGGAACACCTCCTGACATGCCGAATTGAATTGGAGCGGCACGGACGCGCCGCTGCGCAAAAATTCGGCGTTTATTTTTGATAGCAGCGCTGCACGTCGAGTTCGCGGCCGGAACTCACGACTTCGAACTTTTCCCAAAAAGCCTCATCCACCTTTTTCAATGCCGGATTCGGTTTGGCTGCCCGGTATCGCCCGAGCGCTCCGGGGCCTCCTTTATAGGCCGAATAGGTGGCGCGCGCAAGGTTCCCTCCTTGCTGTTTATCCTCGGTTTTCCTAATCGCGTGGCCATACGGCGCCAATGATGCCGGTGAAATCAATGCTGTCCCGCCTAGAGCCGCCATTGCCACCGCGATTTTCAACGCCACCGGTGTGCGGATGATTAGGTGAAAACGCCAAATGTTAAAATACAAGACGCGAACCATGGTCCGGAAAGGCTGACTAATTTAGAAAAGACCGCCCGTGCGAATAGCAATTCCGGCGAGGAGAAAACCGATAGACATGACAGTGACCAAAACGATATGGAAGGCAAGGACATGCATGTTATCCCGGTTGATATTGGGAATCACGCGAAATTTCGCGTTGAGTGCCAGGCCAAGGGTCGCTGCCAAGAGCGCCAACTTAACGACAACGTAGATTGAGACGTTAGAGTCCAGCCTAAGCCAAGCGCTGATCTCAGGCAGCCAGCGATATGCGAGCAAAAGGCCGGTGACCACTTGGAGCAGGAGCGACGGCAAACCGATCCGTTCAAATCCCTGCTCGAAGTCGAGGATGAGGGACGGGTCGCGATTGCGCAGCGCCCGCGGCAGGATTGTGGTCGCCAGAACCAGGTGACCACCGATCCAAACAGCGGCGCCAATGAGATGAAGCGCAATCAGAATCCGATACAAAGTAGGCGAGGTGTGAAGGTAAAACATGTGCTTCACCGATGAAGACTTGCAAAAAATGCAGGGGTCACCCTGAGCCCTATCATAAAAGTCAAAAGTAAAGACCTGAGCCTTTGACTTTGAGCAGACTCGACTGGTCACCCGTGATTTTGCGTTTGAGATCCACGAGCCACGCGATCTGACCACGGTTTGATTTTTGCCAGCTGAGATCCTAAAGCGCGTTCAGCAACTTCGGTATCGTAGGCTGCCTGGGCGCGTAGCCAGTAGCCGTTGGAAAGACCGAAAAACCGGCACAAACGCAAATCGGTATCGGCGGTAATGGCGCGTCGGCCGGCGACAATGTCCCCGATGCGCTGTGCCGGTACGGCTATTTCTTTTGCCAGCCGGTAACGGCTGATTCCCATTGGCTTCAAGAATTCTTCCAGCAACAGCTCGCCCGGTGTCACCGGCTTGAGTTTACGCATGATCCTTCTCCCTAATGATAATCCACGAGTTCGACATCTTCGGCCCCTGTTTCCATCCACCGGAAGCACAAACGAAACTGATCGTTTATGCGGATGCTGTATTGCCCTGCCCGGTTGCCTTTAAGAGGTTCCAATCGATTCCCGGGTGGTACCGCAAGTCGTCCAATCGGCCTGCGATCTCGAGCTGTCGTAACTTGCGTCGCGCCACCGTCGCGATGTTCACGAACCGCGGAATGCGGTCGCCCCTGGATAGGGCTCGCGAATAGTAACGCTATACGTGATTAGCTGCAAACGTGATCGCAGCCATCCGTGGAGATCAACGATCCGCCCGGCAGCTTCATTCAAATCGATCCCATATCGAAGAGGCTGCAACTCTTTGGCCTGAGGATCGCACACGGGCAGACGCTTTGAGCAACTATTGCGTTGAGCCGTTGGTCGAATTCCACGATAGTATCTACGCGTCGCAAGCCTGGATTCGCATCTCGGAATTATTGTTCAAGTCGACGATAAAACGATATAAGTCAGGGCCAGCGGAAGGAGACATATATGAAAGTAGGCTTCATTGGACTGGGGACTATGGGGGCTAGCATGGCGCTCAACGTTCGCGCCGCGGGTTATGACCTCGTTGTAAACGACATCCGGCGGGAGGCGGGTGCGCCTCACTTGAAGGTCGGCGCGGCATGGCGTGAGTCGGCGCGCGAGGTGGCCGAGGCGGCTGACATCTTATTCACTTCGCTACCGGGGCCACAGGAAGTCGAAGAGGTGGCGCTCGCGGAGGACGGTCTACTCGCCGGCATGCGTCGCGGGACGACATGGTTCGACCTCTCGACCAACTCCCCAACCGTGGTCCGACGCATGCACAAGCGCTTCGCGGCAAAGGGCGTCGCGATGCTCGATTCGCCGGTGAGCGGCGGTCCTGCCGGCGCAAAGAGTCGCCAACTCGCCCTGTGGGTGAGTGGCGACAGGGCGGAATTCGACCGCCACGAGCCCGTGCTGCGTGCGATCGGAGATCAACCCATGTACGTTGGCCCGATTGGGGCCGGAACAGTGGCGAAGCTCGTGCACAACACCGCGGGGTACGCGATACTGGCTGCGCTTGGCGAAGTATTCACCCTCGGTGTCAAAGCCGGAGTCGAACCCCTCGCGCTATGGCAGGCGGTGCGCCAGGGTGCGTTCGGCCGCAGGAGAACGTTCGATCGGCTCGCCGAGCAGTTTCTGCCGCACCGTTTCGATCCACCGTCATTTACTCTAAAACTCGCTCACAAAGACATAACCTTGGCGACCGAGCTCGGCCGCGAATTGAATGTGCCGCTACGGATCGCGGCGCTGGTGCATGAGGAGCTGACGGAAGCGCTCAACCGCGGCTGGGCCGAGCGCGATTCACGCATCTTCATGCTGCTTCAGGAAGAGCGTGCAGGTGTAAACATCGACGTACCCGCTGACGAAGTCCAGAAAGTGCTCGCGCATGGCTAGCCTCAAAGAAAAACGCCGGTGTCTGCTGGCTTTTTTTTCGTTGGATATCCCGACGAGATTTTTCGGGGACGTAATGGGGGCTGAACTCGGACAAAGATTTCGATGTTTTAAGAATTTTCAAATTGGGCTTTGGACTTAAACGCAATATTGGCGAGGAATCTAACCGGGTTGGCGATAAATCCTCTGGACCACGATTTTCACCAACAATTTTGCGATTGACTACCCGCCGGTTCGGCGATATAGCTCCCATCAAAAAATGGGTGTTTGGAACTTTCTATTCGTCGCTTCGGCTCCGGCTGCGCAAAGCTGGGCGTATTCTAGGGAGGGTTTCATATGACCATACGGCGTATCCTTCCGGCAGCTCTGGCCGCTGTTTTCACCCTGTCCGCTGTACCGGCGCAGGCCGAGATGAAGAGCCAGTGGGTCGAGTACAGCCACGGCAACACCAAACTCAAGGCCTATATGGCCTACGACGACAAGATCACCGGCCGGCGCCCGGCCGTGCTGGTCGCCCATGCGCGCTCGGGCATGTCGCCCCAAACGCTCAAGCTCACCGAGATCTGGGCCAAGCTCGGCTACGTCTCGTTCGCGGCCGACATTTTCGGCTACGGCCAGGGAGTGCTGCCCAAGAACACTGAGGAAATGGCGGCGCAGACCGAGATCTACAGAAAGAACCGCGAGCTGTTGCGCGCGCGCACCCACGCCGGATACGACACGCTCATCAAGAACCCGATGGTCGACGCGTCTAAAGTCGCGCTCGTCGGCTACTGCTTCGGCGGCGCCGTTGGCGTCGAGTTCGGCTCGACCGGTGCGCCGCTCGTGGCGAACATTTCGATCCACGGCTCGTTCGGCGACCATGCGCCCGGTTGGGCAAAAAACGCCAAGGGAATGTTCCTGATCTTGCACGGCGCCGAGGACGAGGGCTATCCGCTCCCGGTGGTCGATAAGGTGATCCAGGAACTGCGTGCCGCGAAAGTCCCCTTCCAGTTGGAAGTTTACAGCGGCACCGCCCACGGCTTCTCCGCCCCGAAGAACAAGGCCGAGGAACGCGCCAACGTGCAGTCGATTGCCTCGACCGCGCGTACGCTCAAGGAGCTTTTCGGCATCTAATGGCGCCGCTGGCGTCGAGTCGATGAAGTCTCAGCTAGTCGTCCGCTTATTCAAACCGAAACGACGCATCCGTGCCGGTCACGGCGCCCTTGAGCGATAAATTATTCAGCGTGCCTTTGAATTTGAGGTCCTTAATGGTGTAGACGCCGTCAAACCGCAGCACTTTCGGCAAAGCCTTTCTGAACTGCGGCAGGGCGGTATTGACCTTTCCCATATCGAAGGCATCGGCGTGGATCTCGCCATCGATGGGGACGTCGCGATAGTCACGATTTCCTGCGATAGGGCCGACCCGGCTCTTGAACTTTAGGTTGTGTTTGTCGGCCATGACCGCAGCCTCCAGCTGAATGTCAAAGGGCTCGTCCCATTCGAAGTCATTCACTTTCAGGTTGATCTGCGTCGCCGTTAGCTCGCGGCCGTTCGTGAGATCGCGATAACGCAGCGTGCCATTGGTAACATTCAACGAGGCAACCAAAAACAGCGGGACGTCTTTGTTCTCGGCGGATGCGTTTTTGCTACTGTCTGTGCTGTCCCGGTCGCTTTTCTTATTGCGGGCGTTGATCGCGAAGTTGTATTGGCCTTCGGCATCGCGAACGATGTTCACGAGCGGCGCCTCAAGCGCCATTCTTTTGAGACGGAACCGGCCGATTAACAAGGGTAGAAGCTGAAAATTTACTTTGAGATCCTTAGCGCGCAGAAAGGCGTCGGCGGAAAAGGTCGGATCGTCGGCCATGGCAAAATTTATCAAACGAGCGCCGACGGGGATGAGTGTCACCTCGATCTTGTCCACGGTAATCTTGCGCCCGAGCGCCTGCTCCACCTGGCCGATCAGATAATCTTTGTTGCGCCGAACCAGGAAGTTGACGTTCAACACCGCGAGAACCACAACGCCACTCAAGGCCAACACAACACCGCTGATAATCCGTTTGCGCATGAGCTGCTGGTTTAGTCTCCCTCCGATCTAAATCGAGTCCCTAACGAACCACTATATCAATCGTTACCGCAATGACACGTTGTCGCAATACAATGCGCAACCGCGCTCAATAACCCGAATACAAACATAAAACATTGACCCGTTTTCCCGGCTCGCAACGCGAGGTTCAGCACCGTTAGGTCCAGGGAGCAGAGCAGACAGGACAGCGCGAAACAGGCGGCTCAAGATCCGGTCGAGAGAGGACGCGATTCACTGATTGGTCGATAGTAAGTTCCGCTAAGCGGCTGCGAAATCAGGCGTGTCGTGGAGAACCATCAACTGATCAGGTTGAAGCGGCAAGATGGCAAATGCGCGACCATCGCGGTCCGCAAATTCCACTTCACAACTGCCATCCTGATACAGCATCACGACCGTACCGATCTGACCGCGACGCAATAGCAGGGGTTTATCGCTCGCAAAGTGCTTCGCCCGCACGTCTTGCATTAATGCGACCACGTCATGCGTTTTGATTTCGCCGATCATAGTTAAAGTATATAGCAAGTAATCAGACGAGGAAAGTCTTCATAATCTCGGATGATCCAAGCGCTCAGGACGGATGCGGCACCGCGCTCCGTTTCTAACTGAAAACGCAACACGTAAACATCACCATGACCGTTGTTTCCGAGCAACTCAGCGTCAATCGAGTTTTCCGCCGCCGATCGAAGCGCTTCGGCCAAGACTTCCTTGTTTGCCGAGGTGATGCCGAGCACTGACTCGAAAACCCGCGCCTTGTGGCGCCCTTCCCAGTGCCGAGGGTTCAGCACATAGTCCTCGAGCTTCGTGCTTACATCGGCGCGCTCACCATAAGGGATCTTCACCTCATCTCGCTTTGCCAGACTACGAGGCGAGCTGTCAAGCCACGGTTTATTCGCAGAAAATCTCGATTTGACAAAGAAGATTCCCTAGCTGTAAGCCGTTGCGCTTTATTGATGCGAGTTGACATCTGATTTTTCAGGTCGTCTCTGGATATCTAAACAATCATTAGATCGATCGCTCCGACCGCATAATCCGATGAGTCGCAACTTGCGTGGGGCTCATCATGAGGCCGAACCGACTCAATGACCCGTTCAAAACGTTCAAGCCGTTCAAAACGTTCAAGGTGGTTGAACCTTAGACTGGCGGCCAATGGTTTAAAAGACGAACGCGTGAGTGTCCGTCACATAATTCGTTTACCGGACATCTCTTGGGCCATCTCTTCCGATGAGCGTTGAATGGATTCTGTCCACCTAGTGCGAATCTGCCGCATCTCCTTTAGCAGTTCCTCTGAAGAACAACAGAGTTCCAAAGACCCTCTCACGGTAAAGGGCTTGCTCTGTTTCTTGAGTTGATCATAAGCCCGCGCCTTTTGGGAAAGCTCTTGGTATCCTCTTATTCCGATGAGGACAGCCCGTTCTTTTCCATGTTGCGTTATGGTAATGGCTGCCCGTCCCCGGCTCACGCCGTCGACCAGACGACTGAACTGTTTTCTAGCTTCGCTTACGCTGAGAGTTTTGGCAGCCATAATTTGGTCCGGATATTCTGTTCAAAAATTTTGTAGCGTTCTAAGACCACGAGTGTCAAGCAGCTCGACCTGCGCTTCCCACTGACGTAACGGCTGGATCTCATCTAGCGATCACATCCGTAAGAGCAAACCGAGTCACGCCCTACGCGTGCTGCTCGTGGATGAGGGGTGACCCTTATGACTTTTGTCGCACAATACCGATAAGACACATTACAAAGGACAATCCGCTTGCGACGGTTCGTGCCCAATGAAGATAACCCCAGCGGACAAGAAGCACACCAAGTTCAGCGGGGGAGATGTTACCGCCCTGCAGCAACGCATCGTTAACGGGCTTGATGACGACGAGGGTGAACGGAACTACGCTGCCGAGGAGAACGGCAGCGGCCAGCCATAAACGGCCTGCACCCGCGAGCCACGCGGCGATCGCAGCCGCGCACCCGATCGACGCGAGGCTCGCCTGAAGGACAGCGGCCCGCGTGTACATCGCAGGGAAAAAGCGCGCTGCGAAGTCGTTGCCCGTCTCGAGCGCCGCAGGATGCTGGACGAGCGAAACGTAGAGCGCCGCGCCAAAGAAAAGCCCGCAGCAAAAGATTGCGAGCACTTCAGCTAGGCATCGAACCATTTATCGGCCTAACGCCACGACAGACTACATGAAAAGTCTTTAGGAACTTTCCACAAAGCTCACGTTGCCCCGAACTTCATCGCTCTGGGGCGCGCCAACAGACGATCCACGTATGCCTCCAGCTTCGGCCGGTCCGCCGGTCCGCCCCATATCCGCTTCCAGATGAACATCGAACCGATCATCACATCGGCGGCAGTGAACCAATCGCCGAAAAGGTAAGGGCCGTTGCCCAACTCGCCTTCGACTACGTTCTTGGCCGTCTCGAAATCCGTCCAGCCGCGTTGGGGCAACGACTGTGCCTTCAACAACGCGTCGCCCATGGCTGGCTCGAGTTGGGAGGTCGAGTAGACCATCAACGAGAGATAACGGCCCCGTTCCGGCGCGCCGATCTTGGGAGCCAGATTGGCGGCGGAAAACTTGTCGCCGAGATACAGGCAGATCGCCGTGCCTTCGAAGATCTTTGAGTCGCCGTCGACAAGAGCGGGCAGCTTACCGGCCGGATTGATCTTAAGGAATTCCGGCGTCTTGTGCTCGAGCTTTTCAAAGTCGATGGGAACGATCTCATAGTCCGCGCCACACTCGTCAAGCATCCATTTGGCGATTACCGCACGACTCTTAGGATTATAGTACAGCTTCATCGTATCACCTTCCTCATTCTTCGGGTTAAACGCGGATTCAAGTAAACTCGATAGAATATTTTTTGTTTTCTCAAAGAGCTTTCATGGGCGATGGTTCCGCCTTCGCCGGGCACGATGAGATGCTTCTCAAATCCGAAAGCCTGGCATAGCCACTCGATTGCGGCCGGCGCATTGCGATAGCGCAGGCACGGTATCACCGTCGTTTTGGTGTTCTTTGCAAGACTGGACATGGTAGTTTCCTTTCCCTAAGTTTGCGAGCGCGGCTACGCCGCAACCAAAAGTCGGATTATCTCGCGCAAAGACGCAAAGGAAGAGCATTGTCATTTCGACCGACGGGAGAAATCTTTCTTAGATCCCTGGCATTCGCCAGACTGTGTGAAAACTCGTTAGGAGCCCTTCGACTAAGCTGCGAACGGATAACTGTCTGATTTGTCACGTTTGACATCCGTTCGTGGTGAGCCCAGTCGAACCATGAACGGAGTTTTCACATAGTCTGTCGCTCGGGATGACAGGCCTTTGGCCGGTCACCTGGCGTCTTGGCGCGAGTAACGTCCTGTGTTCGAGGGCATGCGGCCCTGATGAACCCGGTGGCTCCGGTCACGAACGGTTTCATGCGCCTGTCCTATCCTCTTCTCCCCGCCCACCCTCTCCCTTACAGGTCTTCAATCCGCAACTGCACCGTGGCATCTTTCCACGCGGCGTTGAACTGCTGCTCAACGAGCGCGGCTTCGCTGTCGCGCTTCTGCGCCGTCAAACTCTGCCACAGGCCGAAGAGCAGCCGGCCGTCGCGCGGTTGCTTTGCGATCGCCGCGCGGAAGACGGATTCCGCCTCTCTAGACCGCCCGCTGCGCAGGAGATTGGCGGCCAACGATTGCCGCACCGGGTAGAACCACGCCGGTGGCTCGTCGTACTGGATCTTGGACTCGAGCTTGACCGCCTGGCGCCACGCTTCAATAGAATGTTCTTTTTCGCCGCGCGCCCAGGCAAGCTGCGCGTCGAGGGTAGCCGCGGCGAGGGCAAGAATATCAGACGATTTATTGTTAAGGATGAATCGCGATTCCGCTGGCACCGCTTTGCGGAGTGCCTCAAACTGCTTTTGCTCCGCTACCGCCTCGGCGAGCTTGCCCTGCCCGGCCAGCGCCATTGCGCGCGCATACTGCCGGAAGGCGCGGTGGAGGTGTCGATTAGGGCCGGGATCCGGCGTACTGAGAATATCGTCCCACCGATGGAAGCGCAGATCGACCATCAGCGGATAAAGGTGAAATCCTTCGAGCATCTGCATCTTTAAATCCGCGTCGCCGACGTTGCGGACCATTTCCTGCGCTGCCTGCCGCGCCTCGTCGTACCGGCCCTGCTGAGCCCGCGCGTAAGAGATGAAGTGAATGTTGTGCGTCCAGTACATTAGCGGGTAAACGCCTGCCGCGCCGGTGCGCTCGACGAACGCTTTGTCCGCCGCCGCCGCATTCACGTTCGTCTTTGCGGCTAGGTCGTAGTCGCCGGTCTGGAGAAAAATATGTCCAGGCATGTGAACCAGGTGGCCAGCGCCGGGAACGAGCGTCATGAGGCGCACGGCGCTCGGAATGGCGCGCTCGAGATTTGCCGAGGCTTCCACCGCGTGAATGTAGAAGTGGTTCGCTCCCGGGTGATCCGGATTGCGCTTGAGCACGGACTCCAGCACCGCGACCAGCTCGAGCGTGCCCGGCGCCGGCTTGCCATCAAGCGTCCAGAGCTGCCAGGGCCGCAGCATCATCAGGCTCTCGGCGAACATGGTGGTTGCATCGAGGTCGTCCGGGTACTTTTTCGCCAGCTCCCGCATCGCTTTGCTGTAATCGAGGTGGAGCTGCTTCCAGTTCGATTTCGGGTTCGGTGACCGGTAGCGCTTCGCCAACGCGCGGACGTAGTCTTGTTCGCGAGCACTTGCCTTCGGCGCGCGCTGAAGGGCCTTCTGCACGGCGTCGTAAGTGGTTTTCGCGCGGGCCTCATCAATCGCGGTATCGTTGTAGTTCGGCCCGATGGAAAGAGCGAGGCCCCAGTACGGCATCGCGGCTTCAGGATCGAGCTCCGAGGCGTGGCGAAAATAACGTGCGGCTTCGTCGTGGTTGAAACCGTAGAGAAGCGTCAGTCCCTGATTGAAGTAGGTTTGTGCTTCAGCGCTCTTTGTCGTGATCGGATGGTGGTAGTTGCCCAACCCGGGATGAAGCTCAACCCCTTTTGTCGCTCCACTTCCATGTTGGTGCTGTGCCATTGCGGTGGCAACACAAAGTGCAAGAACACAAACCACTGCTACTGCTCTCATTCCTTATCTCCTTTTCTCTTCTAACATCAGACTAACTCGTCGCCCACCCTCTGCTCAAGAGTCTTTCTAACTGTCTCGTGACGGAATTCCGCACTGCGCATGGTTCAGGCATCCGGTAATCGCTAGCCAAAAATATTTGAAATTTTGGATAAAAAGAGATCGGAAAAACTGTAACTCCCGCAAAGACGCAAAGTGACAGGCCAAAGGGCTGTCATCCCGAGCGAATGCGAGGGATCTAAGAAAGATTTCTCCCGTCGGTCGAAATGACAATGCTCTTCCTTTGCGCCTTGGCGTTCCTTCGACGGAGTTTATCCTGAGCGAAGCCGAAGGGCTCAGGACAGGCTTGGCGCGAGAAATTTTCTTTAAGTCACTTGGCTCCTGCGAATCACGATCACTCCTCCTGCCGGTTTTCTTTGTATTCGGGGAGCTGATCGGCCAGTTTGACCCAGCTGAGCTTGCTACTCGTCCATATGTGGTCCTTTGGCGGCAGCTCGTCTGGTTCATCAATGCTGCACGTCGTGACGTCGATTTCGTCAAAGAAGTCTTCGTGCTCAAAGGTCAACTGTGTGCCGCACTGAGGACAAAAACTCCGCGTGGCCTTTGCCGTCGATCTAAACCGGGTGGGCTCGCCGCGCACCAGCCGGAAATGCGTCCGAGGCACGCTGAACCACGCGACGAACGGAGCGCCCGTGGTTCGTCGGCAGACAGAGCAGTGGCAGTTTGTCTCATGAAAGGGCATGTCGCCTGCCTCGTAACGGACCTGCCCGCAAAAGCATCCGCCTTTCAGCATTGGATAAACCTCCTTGACCACGATACGTTTGTTAAACGTGTCAGAATTAAATCGTTAGGCAAGTAGGGAGCAGTGCTTTTTTCAACCGAGGCGTGCGACTCCCATGCCGTCACGGATTTCTATTGTGGTGCCGAAGGGTTTGGATCTCTCGCGCGCCCGTTCGATGACCTGATGAAATTTCTCACTCCCCGGTTCTGCGAGGCGGGGCACGCTCAGCCGGGGCCGCCGGCCTTGAATGATATATTCCTCCGTCGGATAAATCCGGACCTCTTTCAACTCGGCGTTCTCGCCGAAAACAACCACCTGGACGGCGCTGCCGATGCGGGAGAAGGCGTGGGTTTGGCCGCCGGCGCTTGTGGCGCGTTCGCGGTTGCGTTCGCGGTCTTCCAGCAATTCGCCCACCGTGCTGTCGATGCTCAGGCCCAGGCGCAGTTTCATCGCGAGCGGGAGTTTGGTCACTTCATTATTCTGCAGATACAGCGGCGGTTGGCCATAGAGAATCGCCTTGCCTTTGTAGAATTCGACGCCCCTTTGCAGCCCGCCGTGATTGACGTAAACGTCGGCGCCTGCGTCGATACAACCATGGGCGAACATGTTGATGTAATCGTGCACGCCGACGCCGTGGGCCTGGTCGTGCAGCGCGACGATGACCACGTCGGCATGGCGCCGCGCTTCGGTAACATTTTTGTAGGTCCGCTCGAGGTCCTCCTGGTAAGGGAAAGTGGACATGCGGAACTTCTCGCCCAGCACGAACTTACGGCCCATGAAAAAAAACTCGGTACCTGTGTCCTTTTCCCACCCCTTGAGCGAGGAGCCGATGAGCGTCTCGGTGCGCGCCGCCCCCTGAAACCGCACGATTTTTCCCCGCTCCCAATTCAGTTCTTGGCTGATGCGCCGTAACTGTTCGAAAGCCGCGCGGTCCACGTGCGCCACCGAGTCATAGCGCAGTAGATTGACTCCGGGGCGGCTCTTGTAGGGTGGCAGCTCGTCCGAGCCCATATAACCAGCGGGCCACGGGAAAAGCAGATCCATCATTTGGCGCGGGCCCCAGTCGGCCAGGGCGATCAAAGCGACGCGCGCGTTTTCGGTTTCCAGATAAGCCGGCTGTGCCGCCTCGGTGAGACTGGCGCCGATGCCGGCGTAGGGCATGCCGCCGCGCTTCAAGTAATTGATCGTGGTCAAAATCCCCGGCTCGCCGAAGTCGGCCACGTGGTTGTTGGCGGCGTAAACGGCGTCAATCCCCATGAACTTGAGCTCGTCGATCATGCTCGGCGGAGCGCCCATGACGGTGCCGGCCCAACCCATGCCCGAGCCGAAGGCGGGCCAGTCCTCGCCGTCCTGGATGGCGCACTCCATGTTGGCGAAGCTCAAATCGGAATTTTTCAGTAGTTCGATGAGCTTGTGAAAACCCGGCTTATTCTGGTGCACCGACACCCGGTGCTCGATATAACAATTTCCCGTAAACGACAGTTGAGTTTCTCCATTCGCTGCCATGGCTGTGCTCTCCTCTTTTTTTGGAAATCCAGTACCCCTGAACCGTACATCCCACAGATACGGCGCGACTACAAGAATTTTCCGCAGTCCGCGCGCCGCTTGCGGGCGGAAATACTAGTGGCCTGTAACAGTTGATTGACTCTAATTTCGAAGAACCCTTCGACACGCTCAGGGTGAACGGTCAAGGCGCAAGCCGTTCGTGGTGAGGTTCTCGAACCATGAACGGCAGACGCTAGGTAGCTGTTACAGTTTGCTAGTCTATACCGGACCGTAAGTTGACACGGCAAAGAATTGTTTGTTATGACCGAACCAGAAAGCGTGGACTGGCTATCCAATACGATCTACTGCTCAAAAACGGCGAAGTCATCGATCCCAGCGGCAAGCTTCGCGGTCGTCGCGATATCGCGTTCGGCAACGGCGTGGTTGCGGCGGTGGCCGAAAATATTTCGGCCAACGAAGCGCGGGAAACTATAGACGTCTCGGGTAAACTAGTAACTCCGGGACTGATCGATATCCACGGCCATTATTTTCACGGCTATCAACCGCGATTTGGCCACCCTGACGCATTTTGTCTGCCGACGGGCGTCACCACGGCCGTCGATGCCGGCAGCGCCGGCTGGTCGGTGTTTGCGGCGTTGCGCGATCACGTCATGCGGCAATGCGCGACGCGGCTCTTCGCCTTTGTGCATCTCTCCTCCACCGGACTCAATAAGGAGTCGACTAATCAGGGCGAGCTGATGGACATGAAATTGGTTCATGTCAAACAGACCGTCCAGTGCATTCACGATAATCCGTCATACGTTGTCGGGTTGAAAGTGCGCATCGACGACAGCGCATTGTTGGCGGAAAACGCCGTTCCGGCGCTTGAGCTTGCGCGGGAAACAGCAAACCAGGCGGGCTGCCGGATCATGGTTCACGTCAGCCGTTCGCCGATCCCGCTGTCGCAGATCCTGAGCTTTCTTCATGCCGGCGACATCGTGACACACCCTTTTCACGGCGCCGAAAATGGTCCTCTCGACTCCACGGGAAAAGTTCGCCCCGAAGTTTTTGAAGCCCGCAGCAGAGGCATTCTATTCGACAGCGGCTGCGCCAAGGTCCACCTGGACATCAATGTTTGTCGCGCCTTGTTAGAGCAAGGGGTGTTGCCGGACACCATCAGCACCGACGGCAGCCGTTTGGATCGCTCCTACAGCCTCTTGGAAGTCATGTCGATGTTTCTCGAATTGGGCATGCCATTGGAGCAAGTCGTCGCCGCGACGACGCAGAACGCGGCGGCGGCCATCAGCAAAGACGACACCTTGGGCAACTTTCGAGTTGGCTCCGCCGGAGACGCGACGGTAGTGGATATGGAAGAGGGCGATTTTGCATTCGACGATCGCGCCGGCAATGTTCTCAAGTCCCGGCGCCGGCTCGCTAAGGTGCTGACCGTCAAGAGCGGCGCGCGCTGGAGAAAGCCCGTTGCGCCGTCTTGAAAGCTTCGCCATGTTTGCCGTAAATCCGCCCTATGGGTTAGATCACGGCAAAAGCGGACGACGCCCCAGACAAGAGGGAGAGCCGAGATGAGCAGACTGATTTGGATTGTCGCCGTGATTTTTTCGCTGGCGTTTCCGGCAGGCGGTGGGGCGGCCGACCTAGCGAAACGCGGTCCTTCTCAGACGGAGAAAATTCTAAACGAGGTCATGAAGCTGCCCGCGGGCGAGCGCATCAAAAAGCTCGTCGAGGGCGCGCGCGCGGAAGGCACGTTGGTCTGGTACGCTCCCGATCGCGAGGACTTGACGGAGCTGAGGATCGAATTCTTCAAGGAGATTTATCCGAACGCGATACAAAAATTCGTTACGCCGCGCATCCGTTCCGATGTCATGATCGATCGCCTCTTGACCGAAGAGAGAGCCGGAAAATATCAGGCGGACGTTGTGTGGATCAGATTGCCGCAGGTCGCGGTGATGCTGCGCGAGGGTTTGTTGGCAAAATATATCGCCATCGAAGATGCCCAGATCCCCGCAAGACTCAAGATCGGCGCAGAGTGGCGCTCGCTGGGCAACCGGCTCTTTCACATCATGTACAATACCAAGCTGGTCGCCGAGAAAGACGCGCCGAAAAGTTGGGAAGACCTTCTCGATCCCCGATGGAAGGGAAAACTGATCTTGGACGATGCTTCCTATGACTGGTTTGTCGGCATGCTGGATCACATGGGGGAGGCGAAGGGTTTGGAGTATATGAAGAAGCTGGCGCGCAACGGCCTGCAGATCCAGCAGCGGCGCTCCAACGTGGAGAACATGGTGTCGGCAGGCGAGGTTCCCGTGATGGTGACCAACAGCGGCACTTCTACCGCCGACCGGGCAGCGCAGGGAGAGCCGGTAGCTTTCGTCAAGGATCCTAAGCCGCCCATCGCCTACGGTGAGGGCCTGGCGATCATGCGCAACTCGACCCATGCTCACGCCGCGGCGCTCTTTATCGAGGGGCTGTTGACCGAGCGGTGGCAGCGTAAGGCAGCGGAGAAAATCAAAATCCGCCCGGCGCGCCCGGGGATTCCCGACCCGCTGATCGATGCCAAGATCCAGCCCCATTTTACTGATCCCGCCAAGTGGCCGGCGCAACGCTATGAATGGGCGCAACGTGAATACACCCGCATCCTCGTCAGAAAAGAATTTTGAAAGCCGGCGATGGTGAATCGATACGGAGATCAAAGAGCCGCGATGCCGCTCGCGCGCCGCGCTAAGCGGTAACTTGAAGGAAATCAAAAAATGGCAACTATAGCGGGAGAACTCGGGGAGTTTGTCAGCCGTATTACCGTCGACGATCTGCCGGCCGATGTCATCGCCAAGGTCAAAGCCTGCCTGCTTTACGGCCTCGCCATCGCCATGGCGGCGCACGACTCGCGCCAGGCGCAGATCGCCGAAGCGGCAATGAGCGAGTCGGAGACAATGGCGCAAGGCGGCAGCACGACGATTCTAAACGGCAAGAGGACGACACCGGGCGCGGCGGCTTTTGCTAACGGTGTCCTGTTTCAGAGCCGGGGACAGAGCGATGCCTATGGGACCATGGCTCACTTCGGCCCGGCGGTTATTCCCGCAGTTCTGGCACTGGCCGAGGCAAACGATCTTTCCGGCATGGCAATCCTGCCGGCGCTCGTCGCCGGATACGAGGTTGCCGGAGCGCTGGCCAAAGATCACATCAAATTGACCGTGGAACGGGGATGGCGCGGCAGCCCCACTTACGACGTCATGGGCGCCGCCGCAGCCTCGGCCAAGCTCATGGGGCTCGACGCGGAGCGGACGGCCAACTCCATCGGCTTTGCCGCTTGCTTTAGCTTCGGCAACGTCGAGTGCAACATCACCCGCACCATGGAAACGCAATTTCAGCTGGGCCTCGCGGCGCGCAACGGCTTATTGTGCACTGCCATTGCCACGCAACAGGGGCGCGCCGCCCCCACGGCAATTGAAGGAAAGGCGGGGTTTCTTAACCTTTTCGCAGGAACCACCGATTTCGCCGGCAACGTCACCCCAGGACTGGGAAAGGAATTTGAAATTCTCAAAGTCACGTTCAAGCGCTACCCGACGAGCATGATTGCTCAGTCTCCTACCTATATCGCGGCGCGGTTGGCCAGGCAGGAAAGCATCCAACCCGAGGCCATCGAAGAAATCGTCGTCGAGTTGGATCCTTTCGAAGCGGAGTACCCAGGGCCCGGGCGGCGCCAGAACGAAGAATTGGCGGATCGCGGCGCCGGCACAGCCCAGGGAGTGGCCGCCGCTTTGGTTTACGGCCAGGCGAGCCGGAGCCTGCTGCGCCGGCGTGACGATGCCAAGATCAATCGTCTGCTGGAACGAATGGCCATCAAGGGTAGCGCCGATGTGGCGCCGCAGTGCGCCAGGTTGAGCGTTAAAACAGCGCAGCGGGTTTACTTCGAGGAGATAAAGGATGGCAGCCGCAACCATGTATTCAGCTTCGCCGATACCGTCGACCTGGTGCGCGACCTGCTACCGGAGATGCGCGTCGGCGCGGTCGCACTGGAAAAGATCATCGCCATGGCCGATGGATTGGAGCAGGTCAAAAGTATTCGGCCCTTGATGACACTGGTGACAGGGCAGGACAAGCGATAGCGGGAGTGTCATGCTTGCACGGGTGACAACGATTTTAATGGCCATGGTTCTGGCAACGGCCGCCGCCGCCGGGGGCGCTTCCGCTGCCAGGTCAGAGCTGTCCAAGACCGAGCAGATTTTTGCCGAAGTGATGGCGCTTCCAGCCAGGGAGCGCATGCAGAAGCTGGTGGAGGGAGCAAAAAAGGAAGCTGCGTTGGCCTGGTACGCGCCGGACCGGGAAGATCTGACCAACCTGCGCATTGAATTTTTCAAAGAGATCCACCCCGGCGTCATTCAAAAATTTCTCAGCCCGCGGGTGTTGCCGGACATTATGATCGACCGCCTGCTCACCGAAGAGCGAGCCGGGAAACATCAGGCTGATGTGGTGTGGCTCCAGTTCCATCAAGTCTCCGCGTTGGAGCGGGAAGGGATGCTGGCGCGCTACGTGGCGCTCGAAGATGCGGCTCTTCCCGACGGCCTCAAGGTGCCGGGGCAGTGGCGATCTTTGGGCAACCGGTTGTTTCACATCATGTACAACACCAAGCTCGTGGCGGCAAAGGACGCGCCGAGAACCTGGGACGACCTTCTCGAGCCAAAATGGAAAGGCAAACTGGTTTTGGATGCGGCGTCTTACAACTGGTTTGTCGGGATGCTGGACTACATGGGCGAAGCCAAGGGCCTGGAGTTCATGAAAAGATTGGCGGGCAACGGACTACAAATCCAGCAGCGTCGCTCCAACGTCGAAAACATGGTCTCGGCAGGCGAGGTTCCGGTGATGGTGGCAAACAGCGGCACGTCCACGGCGGACCGTATTAGCCAGGGAGAGCCGCTGGCCTTCGTGAAGGATCCCAAGCCGCCAATCGCCTACGGAGAAGGCCTGGCCATCATGCGCAATGCGCCGCACCCATTCGCCGCGGCGTTGTTCATCGAGACGGTGCTTTCGGAGCCCTGGCAGCGCAAGGCGGCGGAGAAAATCAAAATTCGCGCTGCGCGTCCGGGTGTTCCGGACCCGCTGATCGACGCCGGCATCAAGCCGCATTTCGTGAATCCTTCCAAGTGGCCCACCAAGCGATACGAGTGGGCTGAACGGGAATACGTTCGCATACTCGTCAGAAAAGAATTTTGACGGCGGCCTTTAATCAATTGAATCGAACCTCAACCAAGAGAGCGCTCCCGGCCGGCGCCGTTATGGAGGGAGTTGCCAATGGCATCGCGCGCGTGCTTGGACCGCTGCGCGACGGCAAGACCCTGGCTCTTTTACTTTCCTCGGCTCTCCTCGTTTACCTCGTGATCGTGCCCTTAATTGTCTTGGTCTTTGGCAGCTTCAAATCCGTGGCTCCCGGCACGCCAGATTATTTCACTCTGAATCTAACCTTGGAGAACTACGCGCGGGCATTTGCCAGCCGATACCTGCCCACGGCTACGGTCAATACCGCGATCTTTGCCATCGGCTCGTCGACCATCGCGTTTGTTCTGGGCGCGTTTCTCGCTTGGGTGACCGAGCGCACCAACAGTCCCTTTCGCTCGCTCCTCTATGTCATGGCGATCAGCCGCGTGATTTTGCCTGGTGTCCTGGTGACGTTTTCTTGGATCGTGTTGTTGAGTCCAAAGATCGGCATCTTGAATCGTTTGTTGGTCGGCGGTTTGGGCTTGAGGGAAGCGCCGTTCAATGTCTACTCGATGGCGGGACTCATTTGGGTGGAAGGTATCGAGCTCACGCCGCTGGCTTTCCTTCTGATGGCGAGCGCCTTTCGATCCATGGACCCGTCGTTGGAAGAGGCCGCCATGGTGGCGGGTTCAGGGCCGCTGGAGATACTACGCCTTATCACGCTGCCGATGATGAAACCGGCGCTGCTTTCGGCGCTGGTACTGTTGGTGATCCGCGGCATCGAAAGCTTCGAGACGCCCGCGCTGATCGGACTCAGGGCGGGGATTTTTGTCTACACCACTGAGATCTGGCTCAATTCCACCCGCGCTCCCACGGACTTCGGACTGGCGGGCGCTTATGCAATGGTGCTGGTGATCATCTCGGCGCTGCTCATTCTCGTCTATCTCAGGCTCACTTCACACAGTGAAAAATTCATGACCATCACGGGAAAAGGCTACCGGCCTCGAATGGTCGATCTGGGGAAGTGGCGAATCCTCACCGGCTGCGCATCGCTTTTCATACTGTTTTTAGTTTTTATCGTGCCGATGCTCACCGTGGCCTGGATGTCCCTCGTGCCCAACCATCTGGCTTCGACTCTGGAGGGTTTTCAGAGAATCAGCTTCAAGGCCTATCGCGATGCCCTGTATTTTCCTTTGACCCTCCAGGGTATTCAGAACAGCATGATACTCGGCTTGGCCAGTGCGTCTGGGGTAACGCTGCTCACCGCGGTGGTTGCTTATATTGTTGTGAAGACCAAACTGCGCGGCCGTGGTTTTTTGGACTTTCTAACCTTTGTTCCCTACGTGGTGCCGGGCATCATCTTCGGGCTCAGTATTCTGTGGTTCTATCTCAATGTCATGCCTTTTCTTTACGGCACCTTGACGATTTTACTGCTCGCCTACCTGGGAAAATATCTTCCGGTCGCCATGCGGATCAACGTGGCCTGTATAGCGCAGGTGCACTCTGACCTGGAAGAAGCCGCGGCAACCTGCCAGTCGTCATGGGGAAAAAGTTTTGTCAAAATTACCCTGCCGCTTATCCGGCCCGGCCTGGTGGCGGCATGGATTTGGGTGTTCGTTCATTCTTTTCGCGAGATACCGACCGCTATGATTCTCGCTTACCCGGGCACCGAACCGGTGGGCATCGTGATGTTCAAGTACTGGGAGGACAGCACCTATCAACGGCTGGCGGCCTTTGGCGTGATGCTGTTCGGCGTCCTGCTGGTTACTTCGCTCATCGCCATGCGCATCGGCAAGCGCTTCGGTATCCGCGACGTCTAGGTTGCCCGTATTGGCTTTAACCGAAGAATGGCTTAGAGAGAAAATCATGGAGATTGGCATCAGCGGCAAAGTGGCCATTGTCACGGGCGGCAGCCAGGGCATCGGCAAAGCGATTGCCACCCAGCTGGCAGCCGAAGGGGTGCGAACCGTCATCGCCGCCCGGAAGGTCGAAAACCTCAAGCGCGCCGCCGCCGAAATTGCCAGCGCAACCAAAGGCGAAGTCCTGCCGGTGCAAGCCGATGTGGCGAATCTCGACGCCGTAAAAAAACTCGTGGCCGGCGCGGTCAGTGCTTTCGGCGGCGTCGACATCCTCGTGAACAACGCCGCCGGTTCCGGCACGGGAGCGCTGTCGGAACTGACCGATGAAGATTGGCTCCGTCATCTGGACGTCAAACTGATCGGTTACGTCAGGTGCGCCCGCGAAGTGATACCGCACATGAAACAAAAGAACTGGGGAAGAATCGTTAACATCGGCGGTGAGGCGGCGCGCGGCAGCGGCGGCTACGCGTCGGGAGCGGCGAATTCAGCCGTCGTCAACTTTAGCAAGAAACTCTCGGACGAAGTGGCGGCATACGGCATTACTGTCAACGCGATCCATCCGGGCACCACGCGGACTCAACGGCGCGAACACGCGGCGGCGCGGAAGGGAGTGACTCTGGACGAGTTGGTGCGAGAGCAAATCAAACGCATACCCATCGGGCGCTTGATCGAGCCTGAGGAAATCGCTTACACCGTTTTGTATCTGGTCTCCGCCAAGGCGGCCGCCGTGACCGGTCAAGTTCTCGGCGTAGACGGCGGTTCCACCCGCGGAATATATTACTGATCCTTGCCGCGTCGGAGCAGCCTAGCCGGCGATCACTTTAGCATCGAATTTCCCGCCAAGCGCGGCCTGTTCCTCGCAGCATTGAAGGCTGCAAAATCGAGTGTCTGGGTAGTGGTTCAGTTTGATTCAACAGACGTTATCATGTAGGGGCGACCCCCTGTGGTCGCCCTGATTCGGGCAGGCACGGGGGCCCCTACAAAGTTCTAAAACTGAACCACTACCAATGTCTGAATGGGCGCCGCTCAGGATTTTTCTCGCCGTCGACTCGTAAGTCAATACTCAGGCCCGACCCCGCTCCTGCTAAGCGCGCGATCCGCCGTTCCAGCTGAGCAGGTTCAAAAATTCACGCCGGGTCTTGGGCCCGTAGGTGACGTAGTGCGGCTCGGGACGTTCGCGGTAAGCATAGCGCTCCTGCGTGATGCGGTCGGCACGCGTGTGCTTCTTTACCTCGTCGGCGCTGAGCGCGTAGACCCGGCTCGCGTTCAGTCCGAAGATCTTGGCGCGCAGCGCCGGGGTGATCTCCGGGTAGCCGTACCTCGCGCGCAACTCGGGCGCGATCTGGAACGCACGAAACGCCTGGATCTGGTCCTGCGGCGAGCCGTACCAGATCGAGTCGGTGCCCCACAGCACGTTGTTCTCGCCGCAGTATTTTATTATCTTGCCGAGCGCGTGCGCCGCGCTCGTGGGGTCGCGCATGAGAAAGCGCCAGGTGCTGCCGAGTTCGGCGTAAACGTTGCTGTTAGGTTTGATGCCGTTTTCGACCAGCGAGCGAATAAGCGTGTCGATACCGTCGCCCGCGCCGCGTCCGGTGTAGGCGCGCTCCGGGACGCCGCTAACGAAACCCGAGTGATAGACAAGGAAGCTCACGTCCGGGAAACGCTTGGCCACGACGCCGATGTCGCTGCACTGGCTGTGCTCATAGGATTGCTTCCCGAAGGGCAGTCCCTTGTGCACGCAGATCACCTTCACGCCAAGGACGCGCGCCTTCTCGATGAAACGCGTACCGATTTCGTCCGATAGGAAGAAGCCTTTACCGTCTATGCCCCACTGGGTGTAGGTCTTCCATGCGCTCACCTTCCAGCGCTCTTTTAGCTCGTCCATGGATTCGAGATCGCCCGGCTGATTCGGGTTGACGCGGCCGTGGAGCAACAGCCGGTGCGTGCCTTCCATCCTGTCGACGATCCTGCGCACGGCATCCGCCGCCTGGATCGTGAGCGGCTCGGAGTCGCGCCGCGATGGCACGAACGAGAGCACCATCATGTCGGTGTCGCTATCGAGAAACACGTCTTTGACGAATTCCTCGGGTCCAAGGCAGTTCAGATAACTCCGCGGGCCGGGTTTGGCAGCGAGCCCGCAGGCCGCCTTGGCCGACCACTTGAACGCATCGGCGGGCGCGGACTTCACCCACGCGCCGGTCGGATCGACGAAGTGTCCCTGCACGTCGAAGATAAACTCACCCTTGCCGCCGAGTCGCGCCTGAGCAAGCTGCGGCTCGAGTGCGGCTTCAGGTTCGAGGTCGAAGAATCCGCCGCGTTTCCCCACTGCTGCATTGGCCGAATTCAACGCCAGTAACGTGCTCGCTACGCCGCACGCCGAAATAAGAAAATCGCGGCGGCCAACGCCTAAGCGCTTCGCGTTGTCGTTGGCAGCCTCATGTGCGAGCCGATTGCCGGCGCGGTTCGCCGCCGTGAGCGAAACAGGCGCGAACTCGCCATTGGAAGTCGTATCGATCTTGATTGGCAGTCTTTGGCCTTCGGGATCAATCACGTGTTTCATGGGAATGAGTATAAACGAAGATTTTAAAATCGGCGAGCCGGCGGTTAAAGCCGATCCCTTACCCGGGCGTCGCTCTGGAGATGGCTTGAGCGGTATCGTAGATTTCAAAGAATTCACAAATTTTTCCGCCGCAAAACTTGTGAAAATCGGCCTTTGGCGTGTCGAGAACTTTGCCGGTTTGTTTGTGTCGAAAGGAGCAGTTTCCCAAGGCCACGACCCGCTCCATCGCTACTCGACGATCTCGTCATAGCCTCGACCGAGGAACTGGACGAAACAGAACCCGTGGCCGAAGGGATCGGCCATGAGAGCGAGCTTGCCCCACTTGTGAGTCGCGACGGGCTGCTCTAGCCGCGCTCCGGCTGATACGGCTTTCTCAACCGCCGGTTCGATTTCATCAACCGCAAAATCAAGATGGACCGGCGTCCAATGCCGCTCATAATTTCTACGCTGCGTGGTTGTATCTGAGGCCGGCGTCCCAGGTGGTTTGACGAGCAGGTAGAGTGGAGCCGAACTCCCAAGCATCTCGACTCCAAAGGCTCCGAAGCGACGACCGACCGTCAATCCAAACACAGAACCGTAAAAGCGGACTGCCTTCTCGAGATCATCAACGTCGAGATTTATGAGGAGATCCATGACACATCGTCCGGTGTCGCACTAGCAGTTGCTGAAAATAGTTCAAGCCGTTCAAAACGTTTCGATCAAATCGAGACTCTCCGCTCCAGCACTCAGCGCTTCAGACGATAACCCGTCTTGAACATCCATGCCACTATCGCCAGGCAGATCACAAAAAAGCCCAGGGTCATTGCGAGACTCACTTCTACGCTCACGTCGGACGATTCGTAGAAGCTCCAGCGGAAGCCGCTGATCAGATAGACCACAGGATTGAACAACGTGACCGTGCGCCACGTCGGCGGCAGCATCTCGATGGAATAGAAAGCGCCGCCGAGAAACGTCAAGGGCGTCACGATCAACATGGGAATAAACTGCAACTGCTCGAACCCGTTCGCCCAGATGCCGATGATGAAGCCGAACAGGCTGAACGTCGTCGCGGTGAGCACCAGAAAAGTGATCATCCAGACCGGGTGCAGGATTTTGATGGGCACAAACAGCGATGCCGTGGCCAGGATGATCAGGCCCAGGATAATCGACTTGGTCGCCGCCGCGCCGACGTAGGCGATGACGATTTCCAAATAGGACACCGGCGCGGACAGCAGTTCGTAGATGGTGCCAGTGAACTTCGGGAAATAGATGCCGAACGAGGCGTTGGATAGGCTTTCGGTGAACAGCGACAGCATGATCAACCCCGGCACGATGAATGCGCCGTAGGCCACGCCGTCCACCTCGGTCATGCGCGATCCGATCGCGGCGCCGAAGACCACAAAATATAGCGAGGTGGTGATCACGGGCGCTACCACG
>CAWJBB010000058.1:0-106056 GCA_963840855.1 uncultured delta proteobacterium | reverse complement strand
TCTTATTCATCGCCATCTCATCGGGTGACGCGCAAGCCCAGGACAAAATTAAAATCGCCTACAGCTCGACGGACACGCTGAATCAGATCTGGACCATCGCTCAGGAGGCCGGTTTCTACAAAAAGCATGGTTTGGACGTGGATCTGGTTTACATTGGCAGCACGACGATCGGCGTCGCGGCCATTGTCGCCCAGGATATTCAGGTTGGCAACGCGGCGGGCAGCGGGGTTGCCAACGCTGCTGTCCGTGGCGCCGATACCGTAAGCGTAGCCTGCGTGATCAATGTTTTGGCTTACGAGCTTGTCGTACTTGAGAGCATCAAGACTGCCGAGGATTTGAAAGGAAAGTCGATCGGCATCAGCCGCTTCGGCAGCGCGTCGGACGTGGCCGCGCGGGAGCTATTGAAAGGGCTGGGATTGCGGCCCATGGATGACGTGAAAATATTGCAAGTGGGAGGCGCCTCGGAGCGAGCCGCGGGTTTTAGCCGCGGCGTGATCGCCGGGTTCCCATCACCGCCCGGAAACGTGCACTTGATTCCCGGAGGACTCCCACACCGAGTTCTCGCGGACATGGCCGATCTCAAAAAGCCCTATCCCTTGCCGTTTATATGCGCGGTGACAACCAAAAGCTACTTGGCCAAAAATCGCTCCGTCGTCAAGAGAGTCGTGATGGCGCTGATTGAAGCGTCGCATTATTTCAAGACCAACAAAGAGGGAGCGCAACGGATCGTCGCTAAATACCAGCGTGGAGCGAACAAGGCTTATCTGGATAGTTCCTACGAGTCCACCGCCAAGACCCTGGAGCGGGTTCCCTACACGACTCGCGAAGGGATGAAAATTCAGCTCGACGATGCGTTGAAACAGGCGCCCGGGAGCAAAGTCACGGTGGATAGTTTGATCGATGACAGCATCGTGCGCGAGCTGGAAAAAGAAGGATTCATCGACCGGGTGTATGGGAAATAGGCGTGAGGCTTGAGGCATGAGGCGCGAGGCGTGAGTAGAGTAAAAGATAAGAGCATTCCACAACGCCGAAAGAGTCGCTGGAGTGAGATGGTTAAAAGCCACAAAGATCTTTGGTGTGGCAACGGAGCATGGACTTAGTTGAGACTGTGTACCGTCTCACGGGAAGTTTCCCGTCCGTGGAGCAGTGGGGATTGGTCTCTCAAATGAGGAGAGCAGCGATATCCGTGCCGTCAAACATCGCTGAAGGTTACGGACGGCAAGCGACTGGAGAATATAGGCACCATCTTTCGATTGGTCGTGGTTCGTTGCTCGAGTTGGAGACTCAGGTTCTCTTGGCGAAAAGGTTAAGATTGCCTGCAACCGGCGGATGCTGATTCTGTTTTGAATGAAATTGAGGAGATTAGCAGAATGATTGCTACGCTGGTTTCAAAACTCTCTTAACTTTGCTATTACTCACGCCTCGCGCCTTCTTGGAGGAATTATGATCGATCTTTTATTATTGGACGACGCCCAACGGGCATAAGATCACGATCTTTTTAGAGGAGACGGGCCTGCCTTACACGCTCAAACCGATAAATATAGGCAAGGGCGAGCAGTTCGCGCCGGAGTTTTTGAAAATTTCGCCGAACAATCGGATACCGGCGATCGTCGATCTCGAACCGGGCGACGGCAAAGGGCCGCTGAGCATTTTCGAGTCGGGCGCGATTCTCGAATATCTCGCCGATAAAACCGGCAAGTTTCTGCCTAGAGATGTGCGCGGGCGCGCCGAGGTCATGCAATGGCTTTTCTGGCAAATGGGCGGTCTCGGACCGATGCTTGGGCAGAACCATCACTTCCGTGGCTACGCCGCCGAGAAAATTACCTACGCCATCGAGCGCTACACCAAGGAAACCGAGCGGCTCTACGGCATACTCGACGAACGGCTCGCGGACCGCGAATTCATCGCCGGCGACTATTCGATCGCCGACATGGCGTGTTATCCCTGGATCGTCTTACACGAGCGGCAGGGCCAGGACCTAAACGATTTTCCCGATCTCAAGCGCTGGTTCGAAACCATTCAAAAGCGCGACGCCGTCAAGCGGGCCTATGAGGCGGCGCGCAAGGTCAATCCGGATGCCAGAGGGATGAGCGAGGAAGCGAAGAAAATTCTTTTCGGCCAGGGACGGCGGCCGAAGGCTGGACCCGCTTGATTGAATCATTGCTATTGGCGGTGACCCGGGTCTCGACCATGTCGGGCGACAAGCCGCTGACCGGCGCCACCGGTTTTTTCTTCGAGCGCGATGACCGATTGTTTTTAGTGACCAGCCGGCACGTCGTGTTGGACGAGGCCAGCAACCACCGGCCGGACCGGCTGGAAGTCGAGCTGCACGTGGATCCGAAAAACATCGGTGCGGTGATTCAGTGGTCGATTCCACTTTATGGAGGAAACCAACCGCTTTGGCGCCAAGGCATTGATTCCGGTGGCACCGTTGACGTCGTCGCCGTGGAGATTCAACGACCGGCTCTGCCTGAGTCGATCATTCTATCGGCGTTTACGCCGGCTCATCTGGTCGCCGAGTTGGATCAGGTCGAAGTGGGAACGCCCGTGCTGATCGTTGGTTTTCCGTTGGGGTTTCACGATACCTTGCATCACTTGCCGGTGGCGCGCCAGGCGGTGATCGCTTCTGCATTCGGTATTCGTTTTCAGGGACAAGGTTATTTCCTGACGGACGCCAGGATGCACCGCGGCACCAGCGGCGCGCCGGTGGTGACCCGCGTTACCACTGAGCGCTCCGGCCGCGGCGATCTCGCCTGGATGCTCTTGGGCGTGCACGCGGCGCGCATGGACGTGGCCGACCGTGATATCGCTCAGGACGAGCGTCTTGATCTTAACTGCGCCTGGTATGCCGATGTTTTGATGACACTGACCGAGTAGTAGGGGCCGCCGCGTGCCTGCCCGAATCAGGGCGACCACAGGGGGTCGCCCCTACATTGATACGTCTGTTGAATCTAACTAAACCCCTACAGGCTCGACGGTCACCTTGACTTCGAGGGTTTGCTCGCCGCCGCCGTTAATGACGCCGCGCAGCGGCGTGACGTCGGCGAAGTCGCGACCCCATCCAAGGGTAATATGTTCCGACGAAGGGAAAACATTGTTGGTCGGATCGAGGTCGATCCAACCACTGCCGGGGATGAATAGAGATACCCACGCGTGGGAAACATCGGCGCCGACGCGGCGCGGCTTGCCGGGCGCCCGGCGCGTGAACAAATAGCCGCTCACATAACGCGCTGCCAGCCCGGTCGAACGCAAGCACGAAATCATCAAATGGGTAAAGTCCTGACACACGCCGCACTTCTGTTCGAAAAATTTCATCACCGGCGTCGTGACGTTGGTCGCTGCCGCATCGAATTTAAACTCGCCGTGAATTTTCTCCATCAGCGCTGTCGCCGCCGCTAGAATCGGCCGGCCCGTTTCAAAGCAATCGGCGGCATAGGCCCTGAGGCTGCGTTTCACCCGAGCGTAAGGGGACTCGAAGAGATACTGCGTGGCATCGAGAATCGCCGGGCCGGGATGCCACGCGGCGCGGTAGGCGAGCGCTTCGCGAACCGTTTCCCAGGCGGGGGTTTTGTGAAATTCCACCGGCGGGCGGCGCGTCACTTCGACGGCGGTCCGGGCGACGATATCCAGCGCGCTGTGGGCTGTTTCAATGGCGAGCTCGGCCACGGGATTGCCGAACGCGTCGATGAATTCGCGCCGCGAAGTCGGATTCGGTCGGATGACGACTTCATGGGCGCTGCATTGCTGATAATCCAGCGGTCGCGGGGTCAGGTGAAGCTGCTGATGAGACAGCATCACCGGTTCCGAGTAGCGGTAGGCGGTATGATGTTCGACCCGGTAGCGTTGCGCGCCGTTTTCACTCATGCTGCCACGCTCGCTTGCGGGCGCTCGCCCGCGTGGATGAAAAATCGCTGTGTGAGCTCGTCGGAAAGTCCGTAGGCGCAGCGCTCGCAGGCGGCAAGGAGAGCGGAGAGGGGTGCATTATGCGGCGGGCGGAGACTTTCCAAAAAACCAAGGTCTAAACCCCGCAGGGCCTGCAGCAGCGATCGCAGATCGTTGAGCGGCGCGAATCCCAACCGGGTCTTGACTTGTTGCAGTTGTTCGCAGAGCGCCGCCAGCTGGAAACTGACCGAATGAGGGTTCGATTCGTCGAGCACCAGCAGGTCGACGACCGGCAGCAGCTCGGGCTGGCGTTGGTAACGCGCCCGGTAAGTCATCGTGATGTTGCCGATTTCCAGCACCGCGCCAAGCACGAGGTCGAGCTCCTGGTCTGGCAGCGCGAGGATCTGCGTCGTCAGCGCGCTCAAGAACGTGGTGCGCTCCAGCTGCCGTCCCATCATGAGAAACCGCCAGGTGTCGTCCCGCGTCATATCGTCATGCGCAAAGCCGGCTAACGCGGTGCAGACGGGAAGGACCCGGTCGAGTACCGTTAATGCCTCCTCCAACCCGGTCGGCGCCGGCTCGTGGGCGCGCGCAAGACGCTGCACGGTGCGCCAGTTGTCGAGGGACATGCGGTCGCGCAGCTGGCTGGCGCAGTAGAGGAGGCGCGCGGTGTTGGCGGCAACACCGTTGACCGCCGCGTGATTGCCGACCGCCGCCAGCAACCAGTCAGCGTCCGGACTTGTGACGGGTTTTTTCTTGGCCGCCGCCGGCGCATCCGGCTCAGGCGCCAACTCGCGCAGGCGCGCTTTGTCGGACCATGCCGTAAGCAGCTCGACGGCCGCCATGCGCGATGGATCGCTCTCCGTGAGCCGCTGGGTTATGGCGCGCAGCATTCGCGCCACGTTTTCGACGCGTTCGCTGTAGCGTCCCATCCAAAACATGTTTTCGACCGCGCGCGACGGCGAATAAAATCCCCCGCGCACGATGTCGCGGGCTTTGAGCCGTGGCATCAATAATGACTGCCAAGCCGCCGTGCCGTCGCCCAGCACCCACACATCTTTGCTCGAACCGCCGCGCTGCATGGTGATCACGTCGGTTGCCGACTCCGGGGCCACCCGCGCCAGCCCGCCCGGCATCACATCGTAGCCGTCGCCGCTGGCCGCGGCGTAAAGACGCAAGCCGACGACACGGGGTTCGAACCTTTCCTTGTCGCGTGACCAGGTGGGCGCTTGAGAGAGGCGCACCCATTCCTGAGCGACAAACGCATGGGGCGTGGCGCGCATGCGCTCGGCCATTGCTTCACGCCCGGCGCGATCAAGGGTATGGCCAAAGGTCGGTTCGAGCTTCATGGAGGGAAAGGCTGGTTTGATCACCAGGTCGGGCAGATGGGTCACGGCGTAATCGAGTGCCGGCGCTTCGCCGCACCACCAGGTTGCCACCGAAGGCAGCGCCAAGGGTTCGCCAAGCAGGGTCTCGCAGATGGCGGGTAAAAACCCCGGCAACGCCGGCGACTCCAGGACACCCGAGCCGAGGGCGTTGGCGATCACGACGTTGCCCGCGCGCGCCGCCGAGATTAATCCGGCTACCCCCAGAGTAGAATCGGTGCGCAGCGCCGCGGGATCGCAGAATTCATCGTCCAGGCGGCGCAATATCGCGTGCACGCGCTTTAGACCTTCCAATGTTTTTAGATAAACACAATTGTCGCGCACCGTGAGGTCCGAGCCTTCCACCAGCGCGAAGCCCAGGTAGCGCGCCAGAAAAACATGCTCGAAATAGGTTTCGTTGTAAGGTCCTGGAGTCAGCAGCGCGACCAGCGGCGCGTCGCCGGCGCTGGGAGCAAGAGCCGCCAGCCGCTGCTGCAGGGCACGAAAGAAATTCGCCAGGCGCTGCACGCCGAGGGAGCGAAACATGTTTTCATACAAAGGGGTAACGATGAGACGGTTTTGCACCGCGTAACCGGCCCCGGAGGGGCCCTGGGTGCGATCGCCAATCACCCACCACCGGCCGTCCGGCGAGCGGGCAAGATCGCAGGCATAGAGATGCAGGAATGTGCCGCCCGGCGGCTCGATGCCGCGGCAGGGCCATAAATAATTGTGATGGCCGTGAATAATCGCCGGCGGGATCAACCCTTCGGCGAGCAGGCGGTTGGCGCCGTAGAGGTCGGCGAGTAGGCCATTCATCAGGCGCGCGCGCTGGTCGACCGCTTTCGCAAGAAATTGCCATTCCTCCGCCGCGATCACGAACGGCAGCAGATCCACTTCCCAGGGGCGGTCGGTGCCTTTGGGATCGCCATAAATGTTGTACGTGACACCGTCCTGCTCGACGGCGCGACGAATCGCGCCGGCGCGGCGTGACAGCGCCGTGCGGCTGGCGCGCCGCGACGCTTGGGCCAAGGGCGCCCAGTGCAGGCGCGGGCGTCCGTTGGTATCGAAAACTTCGTCGTAATGATCGGGCTTGGGAAGATAGTTCACAAATGCTTTTGAACGGGCCATGTGCCAAAATACTAGTTTAGAGTTTCGATTGATAATCCTTGCGATACGCATGTCGTCTCAAAACCGCCGTTCACCCTTCGAGAACTCAGGCGAACGGTGCGGACTTGATATTGGTATTTGCCGGTCACGAGCTTGCCGATGTCCTGGTCGAAGCATTCCGAAATATTTTCAGCCTAGATTTTACGCAAATCGAGGGTGAAGGGAAACTCCGGGTCGACGCGCGCTGCGCTTACTTCAAGCGCTCCCGGCGTGTGACCGATGCGGAAGAACCGTTCGAGACGGCGGCTCTCGGCTTCGAAGGCGTTGACGGGAAAGACCTCATAGCTGCGGCCGCCGGGGTGCATGACGTGGTATTGGCAGCCGCCCAGGCTGCGCTTCATCCAGCGGTCGACGATATCAAAGGTGAGCGGCGTGTGCACGCCGATGGTCGGGTGCAGAGCCGAGGGCGGCTGCCAGGCGCGATAGCGCACGCCGGCGACAAATTCACCGACGGTGCCGGTGGACCGGAGCGGCAGCGGCACACCGTTGCACGTGATCGCGTAGCGATCCGGCGCGAGTCCGGTTACTTTGATTTGCATTCGTTCCAGCGACGAGTCGACGTAGCGCGCGGTGCCGCCGGCGGCGCCCTCTTCGCCCAAAACATGCCAGGGCTCCAGCGCGCCGCGCAATTCCAATTCGATGCCCCGCGCGGCGAAGTTGCCGTATCTAGGAAAACGAAATTCAAAGTGCGGCGCGAACCACGCCGGATCGAAGCCATAGCCGGCTTGATTCAGTTCACCGATCACGTCTTCGAAGTCGAGCCAGACAAAGTGCGGCAAAAGAAAACGGTCGTGCAATTCCGTGCCCCAGCGCACCAGACGCGGCGGCGCGTAGGGTGTCTGCCAGAAGCGCGCGATCAGCGCGCGGATCAATAGCTGTTGGGTTAGACTCATGCGCGCGTGCGGCGGCATCTCGAAGGCGCGCATTTCGAGCAGGCCCAGGCGCCCCGTGGCGCTGTCCGGCGAGTAGAGTTTGTCGATGCAGAATTCGGCGCGGTGGGTGTTGCCGGTGACGTCGATCAGCAAATTGCGCAGCAGCCGGTCGATGAGCCAGGGCGGGCAATCGTCGGGCTGCGAATTCGCGCGCCGCTCCATCTCGCGGAACGCCACTTCGATTTCGCGCACGGAGTCGTTGCGCGCTTCGTCGAGGCGCGGCGCTTGCGAGGTCGGCCCGATAAAAAGCCCGTTGAAGAGATAAGAAAGCGACGGGTGGTTGTGCCAGTAACTCAACAAACTGCGCAAAAGATCCGGCCGCCGTAGCCACGGCGAATCCGCCGGCGTGGCGCCGCCGAGGGCGAAATGATTGCCGCCGCCGGTGCCGGTGTGGCGGCCGTCGAGCATGAACTTTTCCGTCGACAAGCGGCAGGCGCGCGCCGTTTCGTAAAGAAAAGTCGTGCGCTCGCTGAGATCTTGCCAGCTTGCCGAAGGATGAATATTGACTTCAATCACGCCGGGGTCGGGGGTGATGCGAAAGTTTTTCAAACGCGGATCGCGCGGTGGCTCGTAGCCTTCCAACATGATCGGTTGGCGCATCGCTTCGGCGGTGGCTTCCACGGCCGAAACGAGTTCGAGATAATCTTCGACGGAACTTACCGGCGGCATGAAAATGTAAAGCACCCCGTTGCGCGGCTCGGCGCAGAGCGCCGTGCGCGAGATCCAGGCCGCGCTCTCATGCTTGGCGGGCACGCGTTCGGTTTGTCCGCGATTTTCCGAGCCGCCGCTGCGACTCGCGGTTTCGCTG
This sequence comes from uncultured delta proteobacterium, assembly GCA_963840855.1. Taxonomy (GTDB): domain Bacteria; phylum Desulfobacterota; class Binatia; order UBA9968; family UBA9968; genus DATACQ01. Next base: position 97,903 of record CAWJBB010000058.1, on the reverse strand, counting down.
TCTACGGATTTTGTTGCGCCCAGCTGAAAGCGGATTTGTGCGTGAGTGGCAAGCGGCGGCAGCGGCTGAGCCGGATCCGGCGGAAAAATATGCGGGTAATCGTTGGCGCTCGTCCACGGCAGCGAATCGAGCGGCAGGCGGTAGCCCATCGGCGAATCGCCGGGCAACAGATAACAGTGCTCAGAGCGCAAAAACCAAGCTCCGCTGCGCCACCGTCCGGTCGCAAAGTCGCGCGCCACCGGCAGAGCGTGACCGACGACTTGTTTTAGCCCTTGGGTGAGCACACGCATCAGCCGCTCGCGTTCGAGCGGATCCTCGAGCCGCGAGTCGAAGGGATCGACGTTGGCGGGCAAGCGGTGCTCGCGCCACAGGTAGTAATACAGGTCTTCGTAGGCTGGAAAAATATGTTGGAGGTCCAAGCCGAGTCGTTCGGCTACACCGCGGAGAAAATCCTCTGCCGTCGCAGCGGTCGCCTTGCCGGGTTGGGTCTCGTCCGCGATCAACGAATTGTCGCGCCAGATGGGCTCGCCGTCGGCGCGCCAAAAACAGTTGAGCGACCAGCGCGGCAGTGGTTCGCCGGGATACCATTTGCCCTGGCCGAAGTGGACGAGACCGTTGGCGCCGTAGCGTTGGCGCAGGCGATGATAAAGGTCGGCAGCGAGCTTGCGCTTGTCGGGTCCGAGGGCAGCGGTCTTCCACTCCTCGCCGTCGGGATCGTCCATGGAAACGAAGGTCGGTTCACCGCCCATGGTCAGCCTGACGTCATGCTTTTTTAGATCTGCGTCGACGGCATGGCCGAGGCGGTCGATGGCCTGCCATTGCTCTTCGGTGTAGGGCTTGGTGACGCGGGGCGCTTCCCAGATGCGCGTGAGCGACATCTTGTGGATAAACTCGACCTTGCAATCGTCCACCTTTCCCGTCACCGGCGCCGCCGAGGCCGGCTCCGGCGTGCAAACGAGCGGCAGATGTCCTTCTCCCGCGAATAATCCCGAGGTCGGGTCGAGACCGATCCAGCCCGCGCCCGGTAAGTAAACCTCGGCCCAGGCATGAAGATCGGTGAAATCTTTTTCCGGTCCGGATGGACCGTCGAGGGACTTCACATCGGCGGTGAGCTGAATCAGATAACCCGAGACAAAACGCGCGGCCAGCCCCAGATGGCGAAGGATCTGTACCAGCAGCCAGCCGGAGTCGCGGCACGACCCCGAACCTTTGGCCAGGGTCTCTTCCGGCGTCTGCACGCCCGGTTCGAGACGTATCAAATATTTAACGTCGCGCGCCAATTGCGCGTTCAAGTTGACGAGAAAATCCACGCAGCGCCGCGGCCCACGCTGAATCGCGCCGAGATAACGCTCAAAAAACGGTGTAAGCGGTTCCCGCCGCAGATAGGGCGCCAGCTCGTCCCGTTGCCATGACTCGTATTCAAATGGATATTGCTCGGCGCGCGGCTCTAGGAAAAAATCAAACGGATTGATCACCGCCATTTCGGCGACGAGATCGACCTCGATGCGAAATTCGTCGGTGGTCTCGGGAAACACCAGGCGCGCCAAAAAATTCGCCTGAGGGTCTTGCTGCCAATTGATAAAATGTTTGTCCGGCGAAACCCGCAGCGAGTAGCTCAATATGCGCGTGCGGCAGTGTGGCGCCGGACGCAGGCGAAGAACTTGTGGCCCCAGTTTGACCTGTCTGTCGTATCGGTAGTGGGTAACGTGGCGCAGACCAACGTGGATGGACATAAGCGGAGACGCTCGCTTCGGAAAGACATTAATCTAGAGTAATCGAGAAGCGGGATCAAGCAACGGATAATTTGTCACCGCACGTCGATTGGCGGGAATCATCGCGGCGCGCATCCGAAGCAGCGGCAGGCGGGGCCATGGGAGAATCGTCGGCGCCGAGCAAGGAAGCGCCGCGTATGGCATCCTTATTGCCACGGGTCCGAGACGACCACCGATCAAAACATGGGCAACGAATTGCCGAAAATTTAACCATTCGCATGCAAAGCGGGCAATCGCCCTGGTTAAAAGCGCCAAGAAACAGCGCTGGCATGTTCGTTGCTCTGGTTTCAACTAGGGTATATCGTGCGAGCCAAACAGCCGTATAGAGTTAACTGTAGTTTCTGTCGCCTATGAAATTTGCGTCCTATAGCATGGCGGATTTTTATGACGAGATGTTTCTCGCCGACGGCACGCCGCGCAGCGGCTCCCGTTTGCTGCAACAGCGCATCGACGGGCTGCCCGAAGGTGAACTGCTCGCCCGCCAGGCCGCGGCCGAGCGCTTGCTGCTGCAGAACGGTATCACCTTCAACGTTTACAGCGATAGCGCGGCGACGGAAAAAATTTTTCCCTTCGATATCATACCGCGCATCGTCGAAGCCGCTGAATGGGATTGGATCGAGAAAGGTTTGAAGCAGCGGGTCTACGCGCTCAACTTGTTTGTCGACGATATTTATCACGAGCAGAAGATCGTCAAGGATGGAGTCGTCCCAGACTATCTCATCCAGTCGGCTCGTTCTTTCAGAAAAGCGTGCGTCGGGCTCAATCCGCCGCAAAGGGTTTGGTGCCATATTACCGGAACCGATCTGGTGCGCGATCGCGACGGCCAGATCTATGTGCTCGAGGACAATCTCCGCTGTCCGTCGGGAGTTTCTTATGTCCTCGAAAACCGCCGCATTTTGAAACGGACCTTTCCTCAGGTCTTCGAGGCCTCGCGGGTGCGGCCGGTGGATGAATATCCGAGCCGTTTGCTGTCGACGCTGCAGTCGCTGTTCCCCGCCGCGATGGAATCGCCCAAGGTGGCTTTGTTGACCCCCGGCATCTATAACTCGGCCTACTACGAGCACTCCTTTCTGGCGCAGCAGATGGGCGTGGAGTTGGTCGAGGGGAGCGACTTGGTGGCGGCCGACAACCGCATCATGATGCGCACCACCAAGGGGATTGAGCCCGTGGATGTTTTATATCGCCGGATCGACGACGATTTTCTCGATCCTCAGGTTTTCCGGCCGGACTCGTTGCTCGGCGTGCCCGGCATCATGGAGATTTACAAGAAGGGCCGCGTGGCTCTGGCCAATGCGCCGGGGACGGGAATCGCCGATGACAAATCGATCTACGCGTATGTGCCGCAGATGATCGAATACTACCTGGGCGAAAAGATCATCATTCCCAACGTGCCGACCTACATCTGCGCCGAGCCGAAGCAGCTGGAATACGTGATTGCGAATCTGGACATACTGGTCGTCAAAGCGGTCAACGAATCCGGCGGCTACGGCATGCTGGTCGGGCCGCATGCCAGGCCCGAGGAGCGCGCCGAGTTCGCCGGGCGAATCCGGGATAACCCGCGCAACTATATCGCGCAGCCGACGCTGGGGCTGTCGCGCGTGCCGGTCATCGTCAACGGTCAGGTCGCGGGGCGCCACGTCGATCTTAGACCCTATGTGCTTTACGGCGCGGACATCTACGTGCTGCCCGGCGGATTGACTCGTGTGGCGCTGAAAGAGGGTTCGCTGGTGGTCAATTCCTCTCAGGGCGGCGGCAGCAAGGACACCTGGGTGCTGATGCATTGAGGGAAGCTTTTTAAAATCAGGGAGCAGCCGCGGTGCCGGCGGATTGAGCCATGCTGAGTCGCGTCGCCAACTCTATATACTGGTTGAGCCGATATATGGAACGAGCCGAAAACGTCGCTCGTTTCATCGATGTCAATCTGCAAATGATGCTCGATCTGCCCAGCGGCTTGAACCAGCAGTGGCAGCCGCTGGTGAGTATCTCCGGCGACGATGCGGCGTTCCAGAAACGCTATTCGGCGCCGACGCGGGAAGGTGTCATAAAATTTCTCGCCTTGGACGGCGAAAACCCCAACTCGATCCTGTCTTGTTTGCGGGCCGCCCGCGAGAACGCGCGCACCGTCAGGGAAGTCATTTCCTCGGAAATGTGGGAACAGGTCAACACCAGTTATCTGACGGTCAGCGCCGCGGCTTCGAACCAGACGCTGATTCACTCTCCTTATAGTTTTTTTACCGAGGTCAAAAATACCAGCCATCTGTTCGACGGCGTGGCCGAGGCGACCATGTTGCACGGAGAAGGCTGGCATTTCTACCGCATGGGCCGTTTACTGGAGCGCGCCGATAAGACCTCCCGATTGCTCGACGTGAAATATTTCATCTTGTTGCCTTCGGTCGCCGACGTGGGAACGCCGCTGGATGATATCCAATGGGCCGCCGTGCTGCGTTCGGCCAGCGCCCTGGAAATGTACCGCAAAAGGCATGGCCACATCGTGCCGGAAGACATCGTTGAATTTCTTGTGCTCGACGGGGAATTCCCCCGCTCCATCCATTACTGCCTGACCGAGGCGAACGACTCGCTCCATGCTATTTCGGGGACGCCCGTCGGCACCTACCGCAATTCCGCCGAGCAGCGGCTCGGCCAACTGCGCGCCGAGCTGGCCTATACCGACAGGCAACAGATCATGTCGCGCGGCTTGCATGAGTTTCTCGATGCCCTGCAGACCAAGCTCAATGCCGTGGACCATTGTATTTTCGATACTTTTTTCGCGTTGCGGCCGGTGGGCACCGCCTTTGCGTGAGTCCGGCGGGCGACCTCTGGAGTTGTCAATCGGCCATGCGGGCAATCAGGCCGCAGCGCCGAATCACTTGCTCAACTTGTCAAGTATCCGCGTGTGATAGAATTGTTTCGGCGCTCGCAGATCCGACCCGGCGTTTTCACGCGTCGTCACCGCGTCCCAGGCTGATGCCTTCCTTTAGCTCGATGGTGCCGGGCAATGAAAACTTGGTGAGAGCCTTTTTTAAGAGCGTGCGATCGTGATACTCGATCTTGCCGCTGCCCTGGCAGGTGCCGGTGCGCACTTTCATGATTTTTCCGTTCTGAATCGTCAGGACAAAGCCTTCTAAATCTAAAGACAGTGTAACATCGAAGACTACTTTGCCCAGCGGCCGCCCGTTGAACAATATTTCGAGATAGGGCGAGTAGACGACCTTCAACGTGTGCTTACCGAGGGGCACCAGTGTGCTTTCACTGGGTGAGTGCTTTTTCGAATCGGCGTATTCTCTCAGTTCGCCGTACTTGCACCAGGCGGACACGAGCAGCAAGCCGACGTCCACGTCGAAGAGTTCACTGACCTTATCGCCGAGTCCGGAAGCGACGTTGGGCCAGTGCTCCGGCGTCATCTGACCGATCACTCTTTCTTTGAGTTCGGACAAAGAGCCGCCGCTTTGGAGCTTGCCAAGAATATCGTCCCAAAATCCTTTCACCGAGATGCCGAAAAAATCGTTGAGCGTGTTGCTTGACATATCAACCTCATCCGTTTCGGCTCTTGACGAGCGGTTCCGAGGCTTCGATATCAAACCGGCTTTGCCCGCGCACCGCTCGCAAGCCGATGGCGCAGCCGGAATTCAACTTGCCTTGGGCCCCTACGTGAAGCTGTTCAAGGTTCAATTCGGGCACGATGGAAAAACCACCGGCGATTTTAATGGGCCGAGTTTTTCGCATGTAAGCCGCGCTTGCCGCCGCAAGAGCAGCCAGGCCGGCGCCAAGCCAAAACCATGGAAGCGAGGCCGGCGTTGAAACACTCACGCGAATGACAGGGCCGGGGATGGTTCGGGAGCCGCGAATCCGAGCCTCGACGGTTGCCGTGTAAGCGCCGTCTCCCGAGTAGGAATGAGACACCGTAGGGCTGCGCGTCCAACCTGAATCCCGGCCATCGCCGAACCGGAAGAGATACTCGATGTCATCGGCGGATGGTTCGACGTTGGCGATAAATGCCAGGGGATCGCCGGCACGTACGGATTCCGTTTCAGTTCGTAATGAGACCGCATAGATGTCTTTTACGCTGATACCGATAGATTTTTCACCGAGATCCACACCGCTACGTCGCGCCAGCAATCGTGCGGTATAATCTCCCGACTTCTCGTAGCGATGGACTGCTTCGGCGCCGGCGCTCCACTCGGTCTGTTTATCGTCGCCGAAAATGAACTTGTACTGCACTTGTTTCAACGCAGGCCGGGTGCCGGCAGTGAATCTGACGTCCGCGCCGGTCGCAGGACTCTGGTTATCAGCGGCGAGCCATACTTCGGCCTTCGCGCCGCGCACCGTCAATGTCGTGTCAGCAGTGGCTTTGAATCCGCTGCCGTCTGAAATTTCGAGAACGATTTTGTAATCCCCCGGCGCTAGTTCAATGGTGTCGAGCTGAAATTCCGCGCCTTGCCCGGCGCGATTGCCCGGACCGCGCCAGAAATATTTCACCTCTCGGCCGCCTTGTTGCCCGGGAAAGGTGGCCTGTCCAGTAAATTTCGCCGTGTCGCCTTGGCGTACTTCCAGAGGACTTGGCGCGATTTTGATGACCGGCGCCGTGAGAACCACAATGGCGCGGCGGCGGACATTGTTTACCCTGTTGGATTCGGGCGGCTGATTGTCGGGATTAACGGTGGCAACGATGGACTGTGTGCCGCTGGATTTGGGAATCCAGACGGCGGTAACTTCCTGCGTCTCTCCGCCAGCAAGTGAAGCAAGTATTTTCTCCGCAATTCGTGTTGCGCCGGTCTCAAACCTGACCGGCAGATTGCGCAACGCATCTTTTCCCCGGTTGGCCACCATGGCTCGAATCTGGACTTCCCGGTTCGGCGCTACCGGCTCTGGCGACACATCGAGCTGGACAACCGCGGCATCGACATCCCGCGGCGGTTCGACGACGATGAGCAGCGCCTCATCGCGCGCGGTGAGACCTTGATCGTCCTTAACTTCCAGACGAATTCTATATTCGCCGGGGCTGAGTTCGCGCGTGTCGATTTGAGCCGATGGCTTTTGATCGATGGGTTTGCCGTTGAGGCTCCAGGTCCAGGCGCGAATTTTACCGTCGGCATCGGTTGATTGGCTGCCATCGAAACGCGCCGGTTCGCGCTGTTGAACTTCGATTCGCCTGGGCGTGATTCGGGCTATGGGCGGCTGCTGCGGCTGCGCAGCCCGCAAGATCTCGAGAGCGGCTCTAGCGCGATCGGTTTTTTTATGTTGATCAACGACTTCGAGGGTTATCCAGTAAGTTCCAGGCGGAAGTGGCGCGGTATCGACGCTCAGGGTATTGTTCCCATGTGTTTGTCCCCATTGAGTGTTCCAGCGCCGGCTCACGATTTTCGTCTCCCTATTCGGGTGATAGGAGGCGTCGGCAAAATTCACACGCCCACCTTGATCCACACTCCTATGATCGGGAGTGATTATCGCTACGGGGGGCATGAGCGCTTTTGCCGCTTCGATTACCAGGATTGCCTTAGCGGAATTAGAAGCTCGGCCATCATCGACGACGTTGAGAACAACGCTGTATTCGCCGGGATTGAGTCCGTGGGTGTCGATATCGATGTAATCTCCCGAGACTTTTTGACCCCATGAAGTTTGCCATAGGGTGCGGATGATTTTTCTTTTGCTATCGGGGTGATACGAGGTGCTGAAAAATCTCACGGGCGTCCCCTGATTCACCCGAGTGCGATCGGGACTGATTCTCGCCACCGGGGGCCGGGTATCCGTACCAACGTCGTCCCGCGGCTTTGCTTCCACGACTAACATGGCGCGATCCAGGCCTTGCCGCTGCTGCCGATCGCGGACGATGAGAGTTACCGGATAAGTGGATGGTTTGAGATTTGTGGTATCGACGACGAAGCGCTGTCTATTCGAGGTTTGGCCGTTCGGACCGCTCCATTGATGAACGGTAATTGGCATATCCGGATCGGCAGTCGCCTTGCTGTCGAATATGGCCGGCTGACCCTGGGTTACCACTTGGCGCGGAGGATTGATTTCGGCTTTCGGTGCTGCCGATTCTGTCTGCTGGCCTCTTTGTGGGATCACGTCCGGTCTCAGCAGCCTCTGCGGGGGTTGCAATTGCTGTCTCAGGGGAGAATCAGTTTGAGTATCTGGTACTGCCGGCACCCTCTGCTGCAGTCGTTGTTGGGGGATGTCCGGTCTTAGCAGCCTCTGCGGGGTTTGCAATTGCTGTTTTGAAGGTGGGCGATCCGACGCAGTGTCAGCCAGCGCATTGTTTGACGTCTTCCAGATCGCAGCAACCGGCGGCAGCGCATTTAGCACGCACAAAAGGGTTATGAGGATCAATAACCGAGTCATAGTCGGCCGCACCGCCTCGGGTCTATGCCCGGCCGCGGGTTTTCTTCCATAATCAAATCCGGCAGCCGTGGTTGCCGAATCTTATTAGCCCGCGGACGTTCGAGAATTGCGCGGGAGCCGTACATCGGCTTCCCGTGTTAATAATAATACCCTAGAGCAAATGACAGACCGTCTTGTATTCAATAACTGCGCTGCATTGCATTTACCCGATTCTCGCTTGCGGTGCCTCCCAAGTAGTTGAAAAATCAGACAACATTTTCTCGTCGGTGGGCGCCAGCCACGGATATCCCTGAGCATTGCCGAGGCAGGGGCGTCAACCAATGGATACAGCGCGTAAACAGCAGCGGCATCCCGCGCTACTCTCGAACATCGTATGCGGAGGCAAGGTGTTCCTGTCGGCGGTTGAACCGATTTATATTTGACCCTGCCGAGATTATTCACTTGCCCAGCTTTTCCAGAATCCGCGTGTCGTAGAACTGTTTCGGCGACGTTCCTTTCGTGGCTGGCAGCACCGTGGAGCCGAGAAAGTCTCAGAATCTGCTGGGTGCCCTGGTCGGTGATCTGCAAGTCGTCGCTGAAGCCCGCTTGCTTGGAGAAAAATTCGTAAGTCTTTTGCAGCTTGTCAGGATCCTTTTCTTTCGTATACTTCGTCAGCACGTCGCGCGCCAATTTCGGATCGTCGTGCCAGCGTTTGATGCCTTCGCGCATGGCGCGCAGCAAGCGGAGCCAGCCTTCGGCCTTGGCCTCGACTTCGGATTTGCGCACGACGATGCCAATATTTTGGTACGGCAAATGATAGGTATTCACCAAACGTGTGAAACCCAAAGCGTCGGCGGTGAAGCTTTGCGGCGGCGTGAGCGGCGCCGCCGCGATTTGTCCGGCCAGAAGGGACGGCCACAAGAAATTCGTGCCGCCGATGCGCAGCACGGAAGCGAAATCGGCTTCGGGCTTCAGGCCGAGTAGCGACAGCGCCATTCGCCCGCCATAATCCGATGGCGTGCCCACTCTGTCAGAGCCGAAGACTTTGCCGCGCAGTTGCTCGGCATTTTTGATTTCCTTCTGGGCGTGCAACGAAAAAATCATTTTGGTAAGCAAGCCGGCGATCATTGTAATGTCGCCGCCGGCAATGGCGGCGGGCACGATCGCTGGCATCGAAATTTGCACGGAGTCGACTTCTTTGGCAATCAGCGCGGCGATGGCGGCACGCCCCTCGACGAGCACCATCTCGACATCCAGGGCTTCGCGTTTGAAGGCGCCGGACTCCGCGGCCATCCACAGCGGCGCCATGACACCGATGGGCGAGCTGTAGCTGATGCGCAAACGAATCGGTGCCCTGGGCGCAGGCGTCGCGGCTTCAGAAACTAGTGGCGCGAACCAGGACGCCGAGAGAAATACCAGCAAACCTATGACTCTCGTAAATTGCATTACCGTCTTTCTCCGAACTTGGCGTGCTTGGCCCTACAACCTTGCTCGGGGTGGCGAGTCTATCGAACCACGTCTTTGCGCGAAAATCGTGCTCGTTTCCCGTGCTCGTGCTCGACGGGACACGTACCACGAACACGAACCACGAGTCTCGCGCCAAGCCGCGAAGTTTGGATTTGTTGTCATTTCGACCGACGGGAGAAATCCTTCTTAGATCCCTCGCATTTGCTCGGGATGACGGGCCTTAGCCCGCCACCTTGGCGTCTTTGCGCCCCTTCGACGTAGCTCAGGAGATGCTTTGCGCGAGGATACTCTTCTCCGGAATCGGATTTATCTCCCGCCAAAACGCCAAGCCGCGAAGTTTAAGAAAAGTCGACGAAGAAAACCCATTAACTAATTCTCCGAACTTGGCGTCCTTTGAGCCTTTGCGCGAGGATACTCTTCTCCGGAATCGGATTTATCCCGCCAAGCCGCCAAGCACGCAAAGGCCGCGCCCTTTCCATCTCTTATTTGATGTCCTACCTTGGCGTCTTTGCGCCTTTGCGCGAGAATATTCTTAGTGCACCGGCAGCGTGAACGTGAACTTACTGCCTTTGCCCACTTCACTCTCCACCCAGATCCTCCCGCCATGCAGCTCGACAAATTTCTTGGCCAGCGTCAACCCAAGCCCCGTCCCCTCGCTCTTGTGCGCGTAGTCGGCCCCCACCTGGCGAAATTCCTCGAAGATCCTTGCCTGATCCTCTGGGGCAATGCCGACACCGGTGTCACTTACGGAAATCTCTACGGCACCGTCAGCCTGCCTGGCCTTAATTCCGATCCGACCGCCCTCCGGCGTGAACTTCACCGCGTTGGATAGCAGATTGAGAAGTATCTGCTTGATCTTCCGCTCATCACCGACAAACTCTCCAAGGCGCTCGTCAACAGTGACGTCCAATGTGATGCCATGCCGGGTGGCGCGCTCGCGCACAAAGGTTCGTGCGTTGTCTATGGCCAAGGGGAGATCGAACGCAGCCAGCTCAAGCTCCATGCGGCCGGCTTCGACCTTGGAGAGATCGAGAATCTCATTAATGAGGGATAAAAGATGGCGCCCGGAGGAAAGGATATCCTCGGTGTATTCGGCTTGTTTCTCGTTGAGATCGCCGAACATTCTCTCGCCCAATACCTCAGAGAAGCCGATGATGGCATTTAGCGGCGTGCGCAGCTCGTGGGACATGTTGGCTAGGAATTCTGACTTGTGGCGGTTGGCGGCCTCGATCTGTCGGCTCTTGTCTTCGATCTCACGGAACAGCCGCGCGTTTTGGATCGCCAAGACTGATTGTGTGGCAAAGGTCTGCAGAAGGTTTACAACTTCAGTTGAAAAACTTCCCGTCCTGCGACGATAGATAGTCAGCCCTCCCATAATTCGATTTTCACGCAGAAGCGGCACCGCGAGCAACGACCGATACCCAAGTTGTCGTAGCATGGGCCGAAATCGTGTGGCAGCATACTGCCGCTCGTCAAGTATATCTGCGACTTCGACTGGCGCTCGTGTTGTCGCCGCTTGCCCAACCGCGCCCCAACCTAGTTGGATCGGGCTGGAGCGCAGCGCCTCAACCAACTCCTTCTCAATCTGGTGACTGCCCCTAAGATGGAATTCCTCCGTGCTTTCTTCGTATTCGTAGATTGCGCCCCCATCGGCTCCACTAAGTTGGACAGCGTGTGAGGCAATGCGCGCCAACACTGTTTCCAGCTCCAGCGTAGAGCTAACTGCTTGGCCGACCTCTCCCAACGCCTTCAACTCTTCCACTGACCGGGCCAGTTCCCCCGTGCGCATCTGCAACTCTTGAAACAGGCGCACGTTCTCAATGGCAATCACTGCCTGGTCGGCAAAGGTCTTTAGAAGGGCGATCTGCTTATCACTGAAGGGACGAACCTCTCGCCGACGGACTAAAATAGCGCCAATCGGAACTCCCTCACGCAGTAAAGGGGCTGCAAGGACTGTTCGAGTCGAATTAATATTCTGTGACTCTCTAGCGTCAGGATATTCAGTATCGATTTTAGCCAAGAGATCATCGATATGGATTATCTGCCGGTCCAAAATGGCTCTCCCAATCGGGATGCCACGACTAGTCGGATAACTGATTGGATTCGATCTGCTGGATTCTGGCACATCACCCCAGTACGCCGCCATTTGGAAGCGGTCGCCAAACACGCGCATGATCACAGCATTATTTGCATCACACAGTCGCGCGGCATTCTCAGCCACCACGTTCAACACTGGTTGCACATCAGTCGGCGAGCTGGCAATCACGCCCAAAATTTCACTCGTCGCAGTCTGGCGCTCCAACGCTTCGGTAAGCTCTTGGAACAATCGCACGTTCTCGATGGCGATCACTGCCTGGTCAGCGAAGGTCTTCAGAAGAGCAATTTGTTTATCTGTGAAGGGCCTAACCTCCGGGCGACGGATCGTGATGGATCCGACGGGAATATCTTCACGCATAAGCGGGACGGCCAGCACCGTCCGAAGTCCTAGCCGCTCGACAGCGCGCCAAGTATCCGGGTAGTCCTCCTCGTTCTCGGCTAGCATGTCATGAATATGCACTGGCCGCCGGTCGACGATGGCACGACCACTTACGGACCCACGGCTGATCGGGCGGCTCTCGCCAACCGCAAGCACGGGGGAAACGATCCCGTGGCTCGCCACCTTGCGCTGGATGTTACCTTCGACGCGATAAATCTGGGCATCAACGCAGTCGCACAGTCGTGCGGCACTTTCAGCTACCGCATCCAGCACCGGCTGAATATCCGTCGGTGAGCTGGCAATTACACCAAGGATTTCACTCGTGGCGGTTTGCTGCTCTAGGGCTTCGGTGAGTTGGCGATTCCGAGCTTCGAGTTCGTTGAACAACCGCACGTTCTCGATGGCGATTACCGCCTGATCGGCAAAGGTTTTAAGGAGTGCGATCTGCTTCTCAGAAAACGGACGGACCTCAAGTCGGCGAATGCCAATCGCCCCGATGGGAACACCTTCGCGCAGAAGTGGGACGAACAGTACCGTCCGAATACCGTCGCGCTGGACGGCATGCCAGACGTCCGGGTAGTCCTCTTCGCGCTCGGTCAGCATGTCATGAATGTGGATTGTCTGCCGGTCGAGAATGGCGCGGCCGCTCGCGGAACCACGACTGATCGGTCGGATCTCCCCAAGCTCAAGGGCTGTAGAGACGACTCCGTGGCTCGCCACTTTGCGCACGATGTCGCCCTCAAGGCGATAGATCTGAGCATCATGGGAGTTACATAGACGCGCTGCGGTTTCTGCGACCACATCCAGCACCGGTTGTAGGTCCGTCGGCGAGCTGGCGATAACGCCCAATATTTCACTCGTCGCGGTTTGCTGCTCCAATGACTCTTTTAGCTCGTTGAATAGCCGCACGTTCTCGATGGCGATCACCGCCTGATCGGCGAAGGTCTCAAGGAGCTTGATCTGTGCTGGAGTAAAGGGGCGCACCTCGGTGCGACGCGCGCTCAGCGTTCCAACGACTTCCCCGTGCTGACGAAGGGGAGCGGCCAAGTAGGTGCGAAAGATGCCGGCGGAGCCTAACGTTGGGAAATCGTTTTGCTCGAGGACGTCGGGAACATGGAGCGCGCCATGCTCGCGCATCCAACGAAACCGTGGTTCATCAATAGTGATCTCGACGCTGCGGATGGGTATGGAACCGAAATGAGCCCGCGCAACATTAGTGGTCCCCTCTTGGAGTCGCATTATTACGTCATCAATCCCACAAACCCGGGCTGCGCCCTCGACGATGGCGTCGAGGACCGGCTGCACGTCGGTGGGCGAGCGGCTGATGATGCCGAGCACCTCGGCGGTTGCCGTCTGATGCTCCAAGGCTTCCCGCAATTCCGCGTTGCGCTCGCCGAGTTCTTTAAACAAGCGGACGTTCTCGATGGCGATTACAGCTTGATCGGCGAAAGTCTCAAGCAGTTTAATCTGCTTATCCGTAAACGGACGGACGTCGGTTCGCCGAATGGCGATCGCGCCGATGGGTACGCCCTCACGCTGCAAAGGCGTGGCAAGAATAGTCCGAGTCCCGAAACGCTTTTGTAAGATCTTGCTTTCCGCAAACTCGCTGTCGCTCTCCGCGGCGAGATCGTGAATATGAATCGTCTGCCGGTCAGTGATGGCCCGGCTGGCTACCCTGCCGCGGGTGATTGGGCGTTTATCCTCACGCCCGTGTCCGGGTTGTGTTCCATAGGAGGCCACAGTCCGAGTGAAATCACCCTCGACACGAATGATCTGAGCATCAGTTGCGTCACAAAGCCGCGCCGCGTTTTCGGCAACAACATCGAGCACCGGCTGAATATCCGTCGGCGAGCTAGCAATGACGCCCAAGATTTCACTCGTCGCAGTCTGCTGCTCCAGTGACTCAGTAAGCTCTTGGAACAGCCGCACGTTTTCGATGGCGATCACCGCCTGGTCTGCGAAGGTTTCGAGTAGCTTGATCTGCACGGGGGTAAAGGGGCGCACCTCGATGCGCCGCGCGTTCAGCGATCCGATGAGTTCCCTTTGCTGACGAAGTGGAACGGACAAGAGGGTACGCCAGCCTCCGACAAGCCCGAGTTGGAGTTCGTTCCGCTCGCGGACGTCGGGAACGTGGAGCGTGCCATGTTCGCGCAGCCAGCGAAACCGTGGCTCGTCAATACTGATCTCGATTCGGTTAATGGCCATGGGACCAAAATGAGCCCGCGGAACGGTATTGTTCCCTTCGTGGAGTCGCAGCACCACGTCATCAATTCCACAAACCCGAGCGGCGCTCTCGACGATGGCATCGAGGACTGGCTGCACGTCCGTGGGCGAGCGGCTGATGATGCCGAGCACCTCGGCCGTTGCGGTCTGATGTTCCAGGGCCTCGCGTAATTCTGAGTTGCGCACCTCAAGTGCCTTGAACAAGCGCACGTTCTCGATCGCGATGACGGCCTGGGAGGCGAAGGTTTCCAGCAGCTTGATTTGTCTGTGTGAGAATGGACGAACTTCCGTTCGCCTGATAGTGATCACACCAATAGGAGCGCCCTCTCTTAGCATTGGCGTACAAAGAATAGTCCGGACTCCAAAGCGCGCGCCCTCACTCTCGGGATATTCGGTTTTCGCTGCTTCCAAAAGATCGTGAACATGTATGGTCTCTCGGTCACGAAGCGCTCGGCTACTGGGACCTCGTAGGCTCGTAGACCTAAACTCCGGAGCTGGCAGAGTTCCGTAAGATGCCACTAATCGGATTCCATCACCCTCCACGAGGCGAATCTGTGCATCGGTTGCCTCGCATAGTCGGGCGGCATTTGCTGCCACAGTGTCTAGGACCGGTTGGATATCCGTGGGCGAGCTGGCGATCACGCTAAGAATTTCACTCGTCGCCGTCTGTTGCTCCAGTGTTTCGGTGAGGTCGCGGTTGCGTTCCTGCAATTCCTTGAACAGTCGAACGTTCTCGATCGCGATCACCGCTTGGTCGGCGAAGGTTTCGAGCAGCTTGATTTGCCCTTCTGTGAATGGCCGGACTTGCAGGCGGCGAATGTGAACAGCGCCGATGGCAATTCCGTCGCGCATTAAGGGCGTGACGAGCGTGGTCCGAACGCCAAGTGCTATTCCTCGGGTCCTGGCAGCTGGGAAATCTGCCTCAGCAGCGAGAAGATCATGTACGTGAATGGTCTGGCGATCCAACATAGCTCGGCCAACGGTTCCGGTCCGACCCGAGTTATGTTCTTCAGCACCCACGCTCACTGCAGTTGGAACGGATCCAAAGTGAGCCGCGAGGCGTCGAACAGTGCCATCGACCCGCCACACCAGAGCGTCGGCCGCGTCGCACAGCTTCGCCGCTCGCTCGGCAATCGCATCGAGCACCGTCTGAAGGTCTGCCGGCGAGCGGGCGATCATGCGCAGGATGTCGCTGGTCGCGGTTTGCTGCTCGGCGCCCTCGCGAATTTCTTGCGCCTGCGCGGCGATGGTCTTCTTCAGCTTCGAGACAGCATCCGCCGAGGACGCGGCGCGCGGCTTTGGTTTTGATTTCTTCGCGACTTTTTTTGGGGTTGTTGCCATATGAGCTAAAGGTTCTTTCAGGTTTAATGTGAAAGATTATTCACCTCAGAGGCACAGGCCGTGAGAAAAAATCCGTTCATGCTTCGAGAGCCTCAGCACGAACGGGATGGCGTAATGGGTAATTCAAGTACTTAGCCGTTCGTCCTGAGCACGTCGAAGGGCGAGTGGCGATTTTTTCTCACGACCACAGAATTCACAGAGTTCGCAGTATTTCTTAATCAAGAATTCTTTATTCTGCGCCCTCAGCGCGTCAGCCTTGAAAGTTGTGGCTGATCCGTCCTGTGGCGGATCAACGGTTAGATATCCGGCTTTCTACCGACTGCGCAAATGGACCGAAATGCGGCTGACCCCAACTTCTACGCCAGTTGGACGCCAAGCGTCAAGGAAGGATAGACGGGAGATTTGTGCAGAGTGTTTGTGATTCACGTTCGTCGTAGGAGGAGGAACGAGTGCCCGGTTACCCCTAACCCGGCTGAAATTCCTCGAGGAAATCTTGCCAAGCGAGAGCCCGAACTCCGGGGGCGACGGCTTGCGTGGGAATTTTCGCCTTCGGCTGCTGATGCACCAAAAACTTACCCACCACGGTTCCCTTGGGGCGCTTTTTTTTCACCGCCTCAGCCAAACGCTGCATCGGCATCGCCATTGCTGGCGAGACCGTTCGCGAAGCCTTGCACTCGACCAGTGCAACCGCGCCACTTTTCCTCGGCACCAGGAAATCGACCTCAAGCCCCTGCTCGTCGCGAAAATAGTAGATTTCACGCCGTCTACCGGAGTTGGCCTGGGTTTTAACGATTTCTGCCGCCATAAACCCCTCGAACAATGCGCCGTAAAACGGCGATTTTTCCAGCTCGACGACCGAGTCGATGCCTAACAGGTGACACGCCAAGCCAGAGTCCGCGATATAGATCTTCGGAGATTTGATCAGGCGCTTGCCGAAATTTTCAAAGAATGGCGGCACGATCAATATCTGCGCCGTCGTTTCGAGAACGCTCAGCCACTGGGTGATAGTCGGCACGCTCACGCCGAGGGGCGCGGCGAGATCGGTCTTGTTCAGCACCTGGCCGTGACGGCTAGCCAGCAGCGCTAGAAACCGCCGGAAAGTCGCCAGATCTTTTACCGCCGTAACGGCCCGGACATCCCGCTCAAGGTAGGTCTGTATGTAGGAGCTGCACCACAACCGCGCGCCATCTCGGCGCGCCACGGCCTCGGGATATCCGCCGCCGAGCAGCGTTACTTTCCGCGTCTCGCGTGTCGAGAACGGCAAAAGCTGCAGCACAGCGGCGCGGCCCGCCATGGACTCCGACACTTCCTGCATGAGCGGGGCCTCTTGCGAGCCCGTGAGTAGCCATTGGCCGGCGCGTCGGGGTCGGCGATCGATGCGGGAGCGCACCAAGGCGAATACCTCTGGCACATTCTGCGCTTCGTCAAGAATAGCAGACGTCTTCACGCCATCAAGGAACCCCTGTGGATCGGCGCGGAGACGCGCGACGACGTCAGGGTCTTCGAGTAGAAAGTAACTCGCCCTGGGAAAGAGGCGTCGGAGCAGGTACGTCTTACCCGCACGCCGCGGACCTGTCAAAACGACAGCGGGAAAGTTCTTTATCGCCCGAATTAGCTGCCTTTCGAGACCTCGTCGGACGTATTGCATGTTTGAGAATTATAAAGTCCAACTTTAGAAAACTCAAGACGCGTGACCCATTTAGCTTTCACCGGAAAAGCTTTCCGTGCAGCCCTTTGCAGGAATAATTTTTCCGCTTTCCCCAATCCAAAAACGAATTCCCTCCCTAACCCTCTCCCTCTGGGAGAGGGAATGGGTGAGGGTTGACCGGCAGCGTGAACGTGAACTTACTGCCTTTGCCCACTTCGCTCTCTACCCAGATCTTTCCCCCATGCAACTCGACAAACTTCTTGGCCAGCGTTAACCCCAGTCCGGTCCCCTCGCTCTTGTGCGCGTAGTCGGCGCCCACCTGGCGAAATTCCTCGAAAACCTTTGGCTGGTCCTCTGGGGCAATGCCGATGCCGGAGTCAGTTACAGAAATCTCCACAGAACTATCAGCCTGCCTGGCGTTAATTCCGATTCTTCCTCCCTCTGGGGTGAACTTCACGGCGTTGGAAAGGAGATTGAGAAGTATCTGCTTTATCTTGCGCTCGTCACCGACGAAGTCGCTGAGCCGGTCGTCGATAGTGACGTCGAGGGTAATGCCGTGCCTGGTGGCACGTTCACGCACAAAGGTGCGCGCGTTGTCTATTGCCAAGGGCAGATCGAAGGTAGCCAGTTCCAACTCCATGCGGCCTGCCTCGACCTTGGAAAGATCCAGAATCTCATTGATGAGAGATAACAGATGGCGGCCGGAGGAGAGAATGTCGTCGGTGTACTCGGCTTGTTTCTCGTTTAGCTCGCCGAACAATCTCTCGCCCAATACCTCAGAGAAGCCAATGATGGCATTGAGCGGCGTGCGCAGCTCATGGGACATGTTGGCGAGGAACTCCGACTTGTGGCGATTGGCGGCTTCGATCTGCCGGCTCTTGTCCTCGATCTCCCGAAACAGCCGGGCGTTCTGGATTGCTAGTACCGACTGGGTCGCGAAGGTTTTCAAAAGCTCGATGACTTCGGGGCGAAACTCCCCGATCGATTTTCGCCGCACCACCAACCCGCCGATGATGTGGCCTTCGCGAAGCAAGGGAACGGCCAGGCTGGCACGGAAACCGAAGCGTTCCAGCATCTCGCGCATGCGCGGAGCGTAAGCGCGCTCTTCCAGGATGTTCGGGACCTGCACCGGTTCATGGCTTGCCGCCGCCCGCCCGACCACGCCATCTCCCAGCCGAGGTGGATTGGCACGAAGCGCATTGATGAGTTCCTCCTCCATATGGTCGGTCGCGCGCAGGAGAAACTCTTCCGAGGGCTCGTCGTATTCGTAAATCGCCCCACCGTCGGTGCCGCTCAACTGGACCGCATGGGAGACGATGCTCGTCAGCACGGTTTCGAGATCGAGCGTGGAGCTGACCGCCTGACCAACTTCGCCGAGGGCTTTGAGCTCGCCTACCGAGCGTGTCAATTCGTTGGTTCGCTCATCCAATTCTTTAAACAGCCGGACGTTCTCGATGGCGATCACCGCCTGACTAGCGAAGGTTTCGAGCAGTTTGATCTGTCGGTCTGAGAAAGGACGAACCACCAATCGCCTAATGTTGATTAGGCCAATGGGGGTTCCCTCTCTGAGCATCGGCGTACTAAGAAATGTCCGTACTCCCGAGCCAATTACCAGCGCCTGGCTGTCGGGGAATTCGGTTTTCATAGCTTCCTGAAGATCGTGAACATGTACAGTTTCTCGGTTAAGAAGTGCTCGACCAGTGGGAACTCGTAGGCCCATGGGCCTAAACTCCGGGGCCGGCAGAGTTCCGAATGATGCCACTAATCGCGTTCCGTCACCCTCAACAAGGCGGATCTGTGCATCGGTTGCCTCGCATAGTCGGGCGGCATTTGCTGCGACGGTGTTTAACACCGGCTGGATGTCCGTGGGCGAGCTCGCGATGACGCGCAATATCTCGCTCGTTGCCGTCTGCTGTTCCAGCGCTTCACTGAGATCGCGGTTACGGACCTGCAGCTCTTGGAACAGCCGCACGTTTTCGATGGCAATCACCGCCTGGTCGGCGAAGGTTTTGAGGAGAGCGATCTGCTTGTCAGAGAACGGCTGGACCTCGCGCCGCCAAAGGCCCATCGCGCCAACGGCTTTACCCTCCCGTAGCAGCGGCACCGCCAGCACGGTCCGAAACGACATTTGCCCCATCGTAACGCGGTATTCCGGATCGCGCCGGATGTCGTGGATGTGAGCGATCCGTCGATCCAGGATCGCGCGGCCCACGGCGATCTCCCGGTCGGGGGGTCGTGGGAACCTGCGGCGTGACTCTTCGACCTCCGGCTCGGTCATGCCATGGTGAGCCTCGAACGTGACCACCTGGCCATCGAACCTGTGCAGAGCGGCGAACGTCGCCTCACACAAGCGCGCGGCGCTCCCTGCTATAGCTTCGAAGACCGGTTGCAGGTCAGTTGGCGAGCTGCTGATCACGCGTAGGATCTCGCTGGTCGCTGTCTGTTGCTCCAACGCTTCGGTGAGGTCGCGGTTGCGAACTTGCAGTTCTTGGAACAACCGCACGTTCTCTATGGCAATCACCGCTTGGTCAGCGGAGGTTTTGAGGAGAGCGATCTGTTTTTCGGTGAATGGGCGAACCTCGGTGCGACGAATATGGATCTCACCGATGGCGACCGATTCTCGCATAAGGGGTACGGCCAATGCGGTTCCGATACCAACTCGCAAACTTGACTCACTAACCTCAGGATATTCGCTCGGTGGGAGCGCGCTCCAGTCAGGTATATGTATAATCGCCCGGTCCAGTACCGCTCGACCTGCTGGTGATTGCCGATTGATAGGCCGAGCGTCGGCCACCTCCGGCACGGGTCCGTAGTGAGCCGCCGCTCGTAACAGGTTCTCCTCGACTAATCGAATGACGGCGTCATTGGCGCCGCAAACTCTGGCCGCGTTCTCAACTACGGTGTCCAACACAGGCTGGATATCAGTCGGCGAGCTGGCGATCACGCCCAAGATTTCACTCGTCGCAGTCTGCTGCTCCAACGCCTCAGTGAGCTCCTGAAACAGTCGCACGTTCTCGATCGCGATCACCGCTTGGTCAGCGAAGGTTTTGACGAGATCAATTTGCCGCTCCGTAAACGCTTCCACAAAGTCGCGCCAAATTGTGATGGTGCCGATTGCTGTTCCTTCTCGCAATAACGGCACTGCTAGTCTTGTCCGTTCTCCAGTCTGACGAGCTACCTGGGAGACATTGCTCTCCGCTTGAACGTCAAGGACATGGATCGGTTTCTTCTCGATAAGCGCGCGGGCACCAACCGACGTCTCGGGGACCGCCGGAACAGGAAACCTGTGGTAAAGCGCAATCTGTTCAGCTGTCTCGCCAAAATGCGCCACAACTCGCAGAAACTCTCCGTCGACTTGACGGACGTGACCCTTGGTCGCGCCGGATAACTTCACCGCGTTCGCGAGCAGTGTATCGAGAACCGGTTGAAGCTCGGTAGGTGAGGAGGCGATGACTCGCAGGACTTCACCTGTCGCCGTCTGCTGTTCCAACGCCTCGGTTAAGTCGCGATTGCGGGCCTGCAGCTCCTGGAACAGCCGCACGTTCTCAATCGCGATCACGGCTTGATCCGCGAACGTCTTGAGAAGGGCAATCTGTTTTTCCGAGAAAGTCCGAACCTGCATTCGACGGATCATGATTGCCCCGATCGGGGCACCCTCACGTAGCAATGGTGTGGCAAGCACCGTGCGGACGCCGAGACTTCTGGCCATGGGCGCTCGCAGGTCATTCTCTGGCTCGGCTGCAAGGTCATGAATGTGAATGGTTTGCCGGTCAATTATGGCTCGACCGGGTATGTGATCGCGCTCAATGGGTCTAGGTAGATCACGCTCGGGAACCGGGACCGGTCCGTATGAGGCCACTGGCTGATAGAAGTCATCATCAGCACGGAAGATTACCGCGTCGGTCGCATCACAGAGCCTCGCGGCAGTTTCCGCCATTGTATCTAGCACAGGCTGAAGATTTGTCGGCGAGCTGGCGATTACGCGAAGTATCTCCCTGGTAGCGGTCTGCTGCTCCAGAGCTTCGGTGAGATCGCGGTCGCGCGCCTGCAGCTCGCGCCGTAGTTCGTTGTTCTCCCGATTTAACTTGGCGTTAGTCTCCTTGAGGGAGGGGCGTCGCGGCTTCGATTGGGATTTCTTAGCAGTCGGCATCCGTTCTCCGATTTTGGATTGAAGCTATTCCCAAGCCCTATCGTCCGCGTCATTGCAGAGCGAGAATTGCGAACGGCGAAATGTGAACAAAAGACTTTTGTGAAACTCTCGTGTCAGTTTGGCTTCACCAACGTCCCTTCCAGAGGCACAGAAACGCACGCTTAAATCACTGGTTAGACGTGATGGTTCCGAGTCAGCCGGTTTTGGCTCCGCGTCCTGGCTTTTTCGCAGGAAGGGAAACCACCCGCCGTCCACTTTTTCGCTCCTGTTCTTTGAGGTCACGACAAATAGCGTCCAAGTCATACTTGAACTTGGCTGCATGTTTCTCACGAATCTTCCTGACTTCTTCAACGATCGGATCTTTCCACATCTTAATCCCCCATCAATTCTTCGGGTGTGCAAATCACCGGCGGTTCGTAACCTCGTAGATGGCACATTAGCGTCACGGATCTTTGCATTTCCGCATTAGCGATGTGCTTGCAGTTCCAAGTAAGTAGGTAATCCATACCATGAACCGTTGCCAAGGCGATATGAAGCGCATCCTCCGTGGCTTTTCTCGGTATGGCCGCTGCCTTGGCTACGTGACGCGCCAACTCCTTAGCGGCGTCGTTGATTTCTAGAATGGAAAGGCTCTGGAGAATTTGGAGACGACGTTGCGCCGCCTCCTTATGGCCGCCGCCGGCTTCTTGGATCACGAGTTGAGAGCAATAGAGTTCAAACTCGCCCCGGCGGCGCTGCCACCACTCCTGAGTCAGTTCCTGATGGGCAGCCACAATCAGGTCCCGACTTCCCCGAGCAGTAAGGTAACTCACGACGGTTGTTTCGATGTAAACTTTTGGCTTCATCCAGCCGCCGATCCAATCGGGTCACCCTACCACGTAGAAGCAAAGAAACTTACCGCAGCCGGTGAATCTCTGTCTCTTCGTCGGGACACGAACCACGAGTGGCACGCTAAGACGCCACGTAATCAAAATCCGAAATTCGAATATCGAAATTCGAAACAAATTGGCAGTCAATCAGACACCCAATTATAAGAAATACCAAAACACTACTCCGAAGCTCCCAGTTTAGAACATTGCATTTGGTTTTAGTCATTTAAACTTGTTTCGAGTTTTGCATTTCGTGCTTCGAATTTCTTGTTCTCACTCTTAGCGTGCTTTGCGCCCCTTCGACGTAGCTCAGGACATGCTTTGCGCGAGTAATCGTTACGATACCGTAATTCGAAGTCCAACAGAAAGCTTGAAACAGTTTGGTTAAGTTCTCCATCTATCAAGTAACGCACGCAACCCGTTCAGCGCGGATTGAAATCGCTCAACACCATGTCGATGACGGTAAGTTTTCCTTCTTTTTCGCACTCGAGCGCCTGCTCGATGGCGGGCGCGATCTCGTTGGGCTTCTCCACTCGGATACCGTGGCCGCCGTGGGCTTTCGCGTAGAACTGGTAATCCGGCCTGGGTCCGATTTCAGCGCCGTAGTGAACTCCGGTTTTCTTCGCCGCCCCGTCGGGAAAGTATTTTATGAGACTGCTTTCCATCGACAGATAGCGCCCATTGTTGAACACCACGGCGTGAATCGGCAGGCGATATTCCTCCGCCACGCCAAGGCAAGAAGGCACCGCGTTGTAATGAAAGGCGCCGTCGCCGATCAGCGCGAAGACCGGACGCTCGGGCATGGCGAGTTTGACACCGAGGGCATAGCTCAACCCGACGCCGAGTCCTCCGGTGACGCGCGCGAAATAGGATTGGGTTTTGCCGCGCGGGATCGTTTCTTGAATCAAGCTGCGATAGACCGTGGTCTCTTCCGAGATCACGGCGTTCTCCGGGAGCGCTTGACCCAGAGCGTGGCAGAGCCAGCGCGGATCGATGGGTGTATCGGCAGCATGCTTCTGTGCTTCGTCTTTCAACTTGCCAAAATAACTGTCGTGCTGCTCCTGGCTGCGTTTGAGGCGTGCATCATAAGGTGCCCGGTTGGCGGCCACATGCTCGGACGATTTGGCTTTCTTCAAGAGCTTTTCCAAGGTCGCCGCCGGCGGCGCCACCAGCGCGAGATCGACGTTATAACCCCAGTAGGGAAGCCGCGAGTTGGGAAACTCTGCGGCAATGGTTATGACTTTGGCATTCTTCGGCGCCTTGCTTGCCGGGTACCAGGGTGTGACCGCGTCGACCATGAGGACGAGGTCCGCTGCATCGACGACTTTCGGGTCATGGTGCTGATAAAGCGGATGGGTCCGCGGGAAATTCATAAACGCCGGCCGGTAAGTTTCCATCACCGGGATGGAAAACAGTTCGCAAAGCTCTACCAGCAATTCCACCGCGCGCGGGTCGCCGCCGACATGCTCCGTCACGGCGACCGGATTTTTCGCCGCCGCAATCAGACGTAATGCTCTGTCAATCGCCGCGTCGTCAACTGCCAGCGGCCGCACCACTTCGTTTGGTTTACCGTGATCTGTCCAGTTGACTTCTTCCATCATGCATTCGAACGGAACGCCGATGAGAACCGGTCCCGCAGGCGGCTCCACGGCGATGCGTACGGCGCGCTCGACAGTAGGAGCCAACAACTCCGCCGATGCGATGCGGTCCGCCCACTTTACGCAGCTGCGCAAGAGATCGGGGGAGCCACCGAGATCGGTGAGGTCATGGAGCCACTGGCCGCCGGGGTCGGCGACTTTGGCGTTCTCGCCGTAGGCGGCGATCTCGCCGGTCAGAATTACCATCGGCGTGCGCTCATGCAGCGCCGCGCGCAACGTCATCGCGGCGTTGAGCGGCCCCGCGGTGGCGTGCAGCATGACGATCTGGGGCCGGTTGGTGGTTTTGATGTAACCCGCAGCCATGGCGACGGCGACGGCTTCATGGCGGCAGTTGATGTAGCCGGGTTTTTTGATGCCTTGCGCAGTTTGCTCGGCCAGGGCTTCCCATACCGGCGGCCATTCCGAGCCTGGAGAAGAAAAAATGTAATCGATGCCGGTGCGCTGCATTGCTTTCAACATCGCTTGTCCGCCATGCATAATCTTGTCTCCTTTGGTACTTAAATTAAGGGTTGTTCGATTTCACTGAAGGGACCCACCCGATTTCAACGAAGGGGACCACCCAATTCAGCGGAGCGAAGCGACGAAGTTATCTTGACTGTCTACAATAAGCCTCCCTAGTTTTTCAATCCTGATTTTTTCTCTGTGAGTTTTTCTCTATAGGACTTCTCTCCTTTCAAGGTGATTTTCTGAGATGGATGAATCAGCCGATCCACGATGGCCTCGGCGATCACCGGATCTTCAAACAGTTTGAGCCATCCCTGAGGCTCAACCTGGGAAGTAACGATGAGGGGAGCCTTGCGGTAGCGCTCTTCGAGGATGTCCATCAGGGAAGTGGCTTCCTCGTGGGTATAGTTTCTTAACCCCAGGTCATCGAGGATCAAAACCTTGGCCTTGATGAGACTACGGATGTAGTTGAGGTAACGGCCGGCGGCCCTGGCAGCTTGGATTTCCTCGAACAGGAAGTTGACTGGCAAGAATTGAGTGGGATGACCTTCCTGGCACAGCCGTTTTCCCAAGGCTATCGCTAGATGAGTCTTTCCCAAACCGGTTTTACCTAAAATCAAAAGATTCTCCAGGTTATGGAGGAAGCCGAGCTCGCAGAGTTCTTTGATCTTGGCTTTGGTCAGATCCTTGTGGAACGCTAAATCTAAGTCTTCCAGATCGGCGCGGAACCGAAAGCGGGCCTTGGTCACCAGCGCCTTGGCGGTTCGGTCTTTGCGCGACAACAGTTCATCTTCGAGCAGCAAGCGTAAAAACTCCAGGGGATGGAGCTGCTGGGACAAAGCGATCTGGGCTTGCCGTTCGCAGGCTTCATGGATGCCAAACAGGCGCATCTGGTGGGAAAGGTTTCTGACTTGATCAAGCATCATGGCGGGGAGACCTCCTGGTGAAACGGCTGTTTTGGGGGGTACCCAAGGTATGGGTCAAAGCGAGATCGTCGTTTATAGGGCCTCTGTGGAGGTCGTTTTTCTCTGCTCCCTGCTCTGGGAGGTAAAAAATCAGGTTGGGGCTGGATTTTAAGCTCGTGCTCATAGCAGTTCCTCCTCCACCGACGGCAGCGACAGTTCAGAATCTGAGCCCGAGTTGGCAGCGTATTGGTGTAGATGCACGGTATCCAGCTTTCTCTGCGGGGGAAGAAGCGTGGGTCTTTGGCCGTGGCTAACAAAGTAAAGGGCGCAGTCTTTGATGTAGGCGAGCCATGTCTTGTTGAAGACAATCGCCCGCTGGCATGCATGGTCCAAAGCTTCAGCCGTGATGGGATAGCGTTTGGCAAGCCGCAAGATTCCTTGGACCCGTCTTAGATGGCGCAAGGGATGTTGGCCTGAGAGCAGATCATCGAGTAACTTCTCGACATGGGGGCCAAGCTTTTTGGCCTGTTCTTGAGCGTGACGGACTTCAAAGCGCGCCACGCTCAGCTTGGCTTCGGGATAATGGAAATCATAGGTGGAGAACTGTCCGATCCCCATCAGTCTGGTGTGAGCGGTAAGGGGCTGGCTGTCCTCACTAAACACTTCCACAATTTTCTCGGTGAGCCTGACCCGGACCCTTTGGCTGACGTAGACAAAGGGGACCGAGTAGAAGTTTTTCTCCACTTGGATATGGCAGTCGGGATGGACTTTAGCCTGGCGCCACTCGCTTAACTCGAAGGGAGAGGGTGGCAGGGCCTTTAATTGCTTTTTCTCTTGCTCGAAGCGCTGGTTGCGGCTCACCCCGTAGTCTTTCATCACCTCGCGGTTCAACCGATGAAGATATTCCCTGAGGGTTTGATTGAGATCTTGGAGAGAATAGAAGACCCGGTTACGGACCTCCTGGAAAAACCCTCTTTGGATCACTCCGATGTGGCATTCCCCAGAGCCCTTGTCCCGGGCCTTGTAGGGTCTGGCCGGCAGTACCGCAAAGCCCATGTGATTGGCAAAATCACAGTAGGTGGGATTTACATCGGGGTCGTACAGATCGGCCTTGTGGACACCGCTCTTGAGATTGTCCACCACTACGTAGGGGGTTATCCCACCAAAGTAGGCGAACATGCGCTGCTGGACCCCGATGAAGGTGGAAAGCTTCTGATCTAGAACGAATTCCCCGAAGGTATACGAGCTGAAGGGCAGAACCCCTAAGAAAAACTGGGTCAGTGTCTTGTTTCCCGTCCCTCGCTCGGTGATAAACAGACCGTCTGAAAAATCGATCTGGGTTTTTTCCGCAGGCTTGTGATGAAGCCGGATAGTCACTTGATCGGGTGAGGCTTGCACACTAACCTTTTCCCGAAACTGACGCCAAAACTTTACATACCCTGTCTCGGGGGCCACCTCCCGCTGGATCTGCTTGACCGTGGTCCCTTTGCCATAGACTTCCTGGCGGACATACTCCCAGTCAACCGTCTCAACCCAACCACCGCTCTCACTGGGCGGCTCTGCGGTGGGCTCCAAAAACTTCCGCACCGTCCTGCGCGAAAGCCGAAGTATCCGGGCAATACGGCGAACGGAGTGCCCCTGTTCGGACAGGGTTTTGATTTGAGCTCGCATACGAACGCTGGTCCTTTCTTTGGCCATTAACTGGATCCTCCTCCAGTTGGCCAAGGTAGCATCGTTCGTCGGCTCGCTCAGAAACGAAGGGGACCACCTGAAATTGGGTGGGTCCCTTCCTTGAAATCAGGTGGGTCCCTTCGTTGAAATTGGGTGGGTACGTTCCGTGAAATCGGTCAAAGGGTCTTTGGGCCTCCGTGTGGCTAACCGCGGAGGCGCTGAGGGCGCGGAGAAAATCAATGAAGATATCATCGTGAACGAACCCTCTGTACTACTATGTTTAAGAGTTTTCGCGGCTCGCGCAAATTTTTCCGGTAACCTGAAATACTCGAATGCGGGGATTGACTCGCGCCAAGGCGCAGAGCACGCCAAGTTCGGAAGGGAAAGATTGATAATCTTACAAACGATCTTCACCATTTTTCTCCGACCTTCGCGGCCTTGGCGTCTTTGCGCGAGATATTCCTAGTTTTGGTTGCGGCTCTGCCGCGTTAGCTCTCTCTGGTGAATACTCTTTCACAACAAACCCCGGAAGGTCGCAAATTATCGCGGTAGCTTTTTTCGCATCTCGGCCAAGAAACCGCTCGCTTCCAGGCTCTTTGCCACACTGGGGGTAATGATCTGCTCCAGATCCGCTTCCTGCACCTTTGGATTTATCCGCGCGATAATGCGCCGGTAGGTTTTCCAGGCGTCCAGGTTTGGGGCAATGTCCAGGTTTGGCATCTGCAAGCGCGTGACGTTGTACGATGATTCAGCGTCTTCTTCTTTGCTCAGCCGGAGATGCTTTTTCAGAACCTCCATCACGTCGCGTTTACGCGCCGGGTCCAGAATGTAGACCAATGATTCGACCAGCCCCTTGGTTAGGTCGTTCATCAGCTCGGTACTTACGGCGTTGGAATCCTTGCGAGCGCAGAACACCGTTCCCTGATACACGACCTTCGAGGCTCCGGCGTCTGCCAACGCGCGGGCTCCCGCTCTTTTGGCAATGTCGGCGAAACTATAAGGGACGACAGCCGCATCGACGTTTCCGGAGATCAACGCCTGGGTCACGGTGGTGGTGTCACCGATGACGCGCATGCTGAGCTTATACTTTTCGGGATCGAGGCCGAGGGCGTCGAGGGCAACCATAGTCGACAGCCAAAAACCGCCGCCGATGCTCTGCACGCCGAAAGTCTTGCCGCGAAGATCCTCGATGGATTCGATACCTTTTCTGACGATCAACTCACGCGGCATGGCATTGTTGCCGGCGGCAAAACAGGTGAGCTTCATGCCGCCGGTCGAGGTGCTGATGGCACTCCCTGGCGCCGCCCAGACAAGCGCCGCGCCACCGGAGGCCAACGTCGCCATCATGATCGGACCGCTGCGTGTCTGCAGCGCTCTGGGGTCGACGCCATGTCTTCGGAACAGGCCTTTTTCAATGCCTACCCAGATCGGCGCCATGGTTTCGTTGTGGCCGCCGTAGGCGATCAAAAGCGGTCCCGCGCCGTATGCGGTATCAACGCCTCCCGCTAAGAGCGCGAAGATACGGCAGACAAAAAAAGCGCGAATGAAAAAATTCATCGCCGGAGGCCTTTCGCTGGTTCTCCGGTGCTAGTACCACAACCGTACTTATTTGCACAAACCGTAGTTGGTAAACGTTTGAGGGCGGGGTAGCGAACGAATGATTGTGCTGTAAGGCTAGTCTTCTGTCCTTCACGATTCGACCCCTATTCACGGTGACGCCACTTCCATTTTTTCTCGAACCCCGTGGAGGGTTGGGAGATCGAGGAGACGGTTTTAATCGTAATTCGGCGGTTGAAACTAAGGGACGAGCGTGATCTCCAGCTCGATAGCCTCTGCCACAATCACGGGCTTCTTGAACACTGGATTGAAACGACTTCAAAAGTCGTCTCAATCCTTAATGGTTAGGCAACGACTCGTTTTGTCCGTTAGGTTTGTTGCAGCTTCAGACCCACTACTGCCAGACGGCGGCCAAGAGCGCGGCAGATCGCGGCTTCCTGCTCGTCGATTTGGCGCTTGTTATCATCTCCCGCGACGTGCCCCGGACCGTATGGCGAGCCGCCACCCTGCGTCGTGAACAGTTCCGGAGTGGAATACGGGACACCGACGAGAATCATCCCCAGGTGGAGCAGTGGCGCCATTAGCGTCAGAATCGTGGTTTCCTGTCCGCCGTGCAGGCTGGCGGTGGAAACAAAGACACCGGCTGGCTTGCCTTCCAGTTCTCCCTTGAGCCAGAGTGACGTCAGCTGGTCGATTTGGTTCTTGAGCTGTGCCGATACGTTTCCGAAACGAGTCGGAGTACCGAAAGCAATGGCACCCGCTTCGCGGAAATCATCCATTGTGACGAAAGGCACGTCCTGTTGCATCTCCCTTCCGGCCTTCATGTTCTCCCGAGAATCGATCACGGACTTCGGTATGAGTTCGGGCACGGTGCGGACCGCTGGCTGGACGCCCGGAATCTCTTTAACCCCTTCGGCAACAAGGGTAGCCATACGGTAGACGTGGCCGTAGGTACTGTAATAGACGATAAGGACCTTCATCCTTTAGTCTCCTTTCCGCAACGGCGGTTCGTTGCCCTAACGCCAGCGCTGCAGTGTTCGGCGGTTCGTATAGGAACTGATTCCTCGACGAATCGCACAAGAAGCGCTCTACCGATACCTGTTGTTCGACGTGCGGTCGCCCCTGAGCCAACGCTTGAGGGTCGCTTGCGCATCCGCCTTGCGATCCTTGGCGATCTGATCGGCGTTGGGAGCATCGAGCGTGAATTCGAGGAGCATACCGTTGGGGTCTTTGATATAGACCGAGCGGCAATAACCGTGCTCCAGCACAAAGGTGTCGGGCTCCTTATAGCCCGCCGCCTTGATGCGCTTCTCGATTTCCTCTTGTGTCATTTTATCAACCTTGAGCGCGATGTGATGAAAGGGCGTCTCCGCGATCGGCGGGCTAAACGTCCTCTCGTCATCCTTATCGGCGAACTGGAAGAACGCCAGCGCGCCGCCATCCGCAAGGCCAAAGAAGCAGTGACAATACGTGCGCACCTTCCCGAACAGCTCGTCGGATTCGCTCCAGGTCGCCACCAGAGGTAGCCCAATCACCTCTTCGTAGAACTCACGGGTCTTCTCCATGTCCTTGGTGGTATAGGCGGTATGATGCAGACGGCTAGGGAGCTTTTGCGTGGTTACCATACTTGCGTTCCTCCAATTGCAACGCGCCTCACGAAATTTTGGCTCGGACGATTGCGGTGCTGCCGGCGAGCACCTTCAGTTTGCCGCATACGGCGCCGCAGCTCAATCATTTTGCCTGGAGTCGGGGCTGGCATCCATCGATTGGAGCGCGCCCATGTAAGGCCAGCACGAATCCGCGTGCCGCCTGGGACGATCATCAATCACTCGACTCGTTCAGGTCTCCACCGAAACGCCAAGGCTGAGCAGGCACGGCCCGCGAGCCTCGTGAGCGGGTCCGAAGATCTGTCTCAAGCCGGATGGTTAGGTGACTTGACTGAGTGTAGACCCCGATCATCAGAGCGTGGCTCCGAATTACCGCTCGCACCAGCGTTACTTGGTTGCTCCCTGTTTGACAAGCGCGGCGACCTCCGCAACGCGCTGGCCCAGCTCGCGCGCCTCTGCGATCTCCTTCGCGTCGATGCCCGGCGAGTCAGGGCCGGTGCTCGCGCTCGCACCGAATCCTCCGCCGCTGATGACAATCATCTGGTGGATGAGCATGGCCCCGAGGATGGTAAGCATAGTGACTTCCTTACCGCTGGAGAATCCCCCGCCAGTCGCAAACGCCGCTCCGAGCTTGTTGCGCATCTTACCGGTTCCAGTTCCGAGACCGAACTTGCGCCCGCCCCAGTTGTCAAAGAATGTCTTCACCTCCCCCGACATGTTGCCGACATACACCGGCGAACCGACGATGACCGCATCGGCGGACGAGAGGTCGTCGCCTATCACTTCACCGACCCGCTTTAGAACGACGCTCGTTCCTGAAACGGCCTTCGCCCCCTCGGCCACTGCCTGGGCCATTTTCTCGGTGTTGCCGGAAGCCGAATGGTAGGTGACTAACATGGTAACTGGCTGGGGTTCTGCTGCGTCACTGGGGCTGCCATAGAGCGCAAGAATCACCGCCGTGTATAGGACCCAGCACTCTTCGGAAACTCTCGCCCATTCATGAGTCCTCCTCTTTCGGACGATGGCACTCTGTAACCTAACGTGGGGGTTTGCGGCGCGGCGAGGTGGACGGCAAATGAAGCAGAGCGCTGGTCGCCGCGTCCGCCAACACCGCCATGTTAGAGCGCTGCCTCATGCCTATTTATCGACGATCTTCCAGTACGAGTCCTTCCTAATTACCCTGCCGTCCCGGAATTCCCAGTGATCGCATCCGCGTACATGAATTCGGACTCCGTCGGGCGTCGTGCCTGTCAGCGACCACTCGGACACGCCCATGTTTCCGCTGACCCAGTGCCGGTCGTCTCCGTAGTGAACGTCCGGAAGACCTTTGAAGCGCATAGCCAACCCTTCTCGTGCGGCCGCTTTGCCCGTGAAGCGTTTACCCCAGGGCTCCGGTCCACGAGGCATGTCCAACGAGCAGTCGTCGGCAAAGAATTCCATGATGGCATCGAGGTCGTGCGCGTTGAACGCATCGACGATTGCCTTCAATGTTGCGACGGAAGCCGATTGCGGTTTGTCCATGTCCGTTGACCGTCGAGCGCTCTAACGATTGGGGAAAAGGTCTTCACTTCAGCAGGCCGCGGGCGGCCTGCCTCACGTCGGGTGAGGAGAAGCGGAAGGCAGCGCGATCCAGGACGTAGTGAATGAAGCTGGTCGCGAAACCCAGTGCCAGCAGCGCCGGAACGAAGGATGAGGAACGCAGCCATAGCGCTGCTTCGCCGAAAATGCGATCGGCGTACGCGTATTCGTCGGTCACCGCCTCCACCTCCAACACCGGCAACAGTAAGGTGGAGACGACGGCGAGCACGAGCAGAACTGCCCAGCCGCGCCGGTTGATGGGCGCGAGCAGCCGCTGCCAGTGCGCGCCAGTTGCCTGGGCCCCGCCGGAAGCCGCCAGCGAGGCGAGTCCCATCGCGGCGCTCCAATGCTGCACGCTCCAAAGCACGAGGAACAGGAAGGGATTGAGGAAGCCGAAGAGCACGATGGCCGAGACGCCAACGACGTAAGCAACGCGCGGCGGCGATGGGCGCTGCGAGCGTAGCTCAACGCGCAGCATCAGAGCGGTGATCGTGACGACAACGACCATGCTGCCATCGCGCAGCGTCCGCGCGACCGTGTCGGACAGCGCTTCTCCAAGCAGCGGGTCGATCCAGCGATCCTGGAAGGCGATCGATCCCGCGAGGGCGTTTGCAAGCACGACGAACCCGCCGCCCACGACGAGCGCGAACCACCGATCGAGCCGTCGCGCGTTCGCGTCCGAGGATCGTCCCGCTCGCGCGCGGTACAGGCTGAGCAGCCCGAAGTGCTGTGTGGCGAAATGGTGGCTCACCAGAAGATAGTCCAGGACAGCGAGGCAGACCACGCGCTCGGTCAGCGGCATCGGTAGCACGCTCTCGGGCGCGAGCAGCACGGCGAAGCAGGCGACGGCGATTGCCAACGGGGCTACTACGAAGCGCAGCCGCTGCGTCGCGAGCAGGGGGCGGTAGGCAGGCGTGGCGTAGGCCAGCCAAGCCGACGACACGCGATGGCCGAACCACAGAGGCACTGCGAGGACGAAGAACAGCCAGTCCACTGGACTGGCGCGAACGTCGTCATGATCCAACCCCAGCAGAAAGACCAGGGGAGCCAACCACACCGTATTCAGGACCCAAACGAGGTCCCAGGCCGGACTCTTGATCCACCGCATGCGGGCGATACAAGGTAGCGCATCGGCCCGGTTTGAGGTTTCGCCGAGGTGTGTATGGGCCCGGGACGACGCAAAGGAATGATGGTGCTTGTGTCGCATCGCCAGCCGCATTGAATAACCGAGTTTCATTTTCCCTGCTACTGCTTTGGTCGCAAGCGGACGACGCACCGTCTTGACGCCCAACGTTCGCATTTTTCCGCGCCGCGCTGAGCGCGTAGCGGCGAGGTGAAGGCGTCGGTCAACAACGCGCGTTGGCGGCAACTTCTTCCCTATGGGTTAAGTGATGGCCGGAGTTCTTCCTTCTGTTCTCGAGCGCCCTCGCTTCTACTGCGCTTGCTGTGGTCTTTTACTGAAATGAGCAACGCGCTGCTATGTATTCACGGCACGCGGCCTTCGCATTTCGTGGATGCGTAATTCGCTCCACCCCAAGGAACTGAACTCGAGCGAGGAAAAGGTACTGCGCGAACATGTTGACGATCTGGCCAGATGCGTGATCGCGAAGTCGGTTTCTAATACCCCCCTTGCCGTTACGCCCTGCCATTCCGACGTAGACAACTTCTTTTTCGTCGGCAATTACGTAGACGCCTGGCTCATTGGGAACTGCGCTCCACATTGCGCCTGCGAACGGCATTGGATCGGAAAGCTGGATCGTAGTAGAGGCCCTCATCGCACTGCTGCCTAAACACTCCCGCTGAGCGGCAGGCCACACGCCACCGACATCCGCCGCATGTGAAAAAAGCCTGTCGTGTGGCCCGTCCGCTCTACTGCTTTGTTCAAGTAAGCCGCTGCGCGGCTTAGGGTGGTGCCGGGCCTCCGGCAGGCCAACCCAGGCTATTGCCGTTCAGGCTTCGCGCGGTTGAACGTGATGAGGACATACCCAGACCCACTCGTTGCCTCGAACGCGGTGGGCCGGCCCTTGTCCAGGTTCGGGGCGTTGTCGCACACCGTCAGCGTGTCGCCGTCCAGGACATAGATTCCCTGCCACGCCTTCCCCGTTAGAGCCCCTTCCGTATGCTCGAAGTCAATGGCCGCCGGCTGCGCGCTTGGGTCCACCCGGACAGTGCCCGCGTAGAGGGGCTTGCCGTTCTCGGACTGGATCTGGAAGCGGTTGCCGGCAAAGGAGAGCCGATGGCCGACCACGTCATCGGCTGCTGTACCGTCGCGTGCCGCCTGTGTTGCCGTCCAGGTCCCTTGCAGTTGCTTCTGGGCGTCCTCGGCCGGCTGCGCGAAGGCGAGCACGAGCCCGGTCCCGAGGAGCAACCAGCACATCGCCGCGGTCAGTCGGTGCATAATACGTCTCCTGTCATGGAGTAGAATTGGGGAACGTTGTTGACTAACTGGAATTACTCCGTTTTGAAGGCTTTGAACTTGTGGCCCTGTCCGGTTAGTCAACAGTGTTTTCCGTTTCATTTGGTTGAGTAATCAATTGGTTGATTTATTCAAATATCTGATATCAAGATATTCATAAACTGAGCAACCAAATGGGCCTAACGTTTTGGGTGAGAGGCACGTTCCTCACCGTCCTTGTCAACGCAATGGTTAGCTTCCGGTAGGCTTCAGCCGCAGCTTGGGTCGACGAGACACCACCGGATGACCGGAATCTTTTTCTTTCTTCTTCAGGTCAGCACAAATAGCTGGGAGATCGTAGTTGAACTTCGCCGCGTGGGCTTCTCTCACCTTGCGAACTTCATCCACTATGGGATCTGGTTTCATGGCTCACCACCTCCTAGCTCTTCGGGTGAACAAATAATGGGGCTCTCATACCCTGACGCCTCGATAATAGTGCTGATACGTGCTTTCATCTCGGCGTTGTTAATATGCCGGAAATTCCACGTCAAAAGGAAATCCATCCCGTGTACGGTTGCCAATGAAATCAGTGCATCTTCAGCTCTCGACGACGGGATAGCTCCCTCAGCTAGGTTACCGTTCGCCATAATACGCGCACCCCCCCTGATGGTGCTAACGCTTTGGGTGAGAGGCGTGGTCCGCCGGGGCCTTCTCAACCCAATAGTTAGGCCAAACCGCACAAACGCCACAGATTCCACGCGCTAACAAGCGTGGCGGCAGAGCGTGGGACGTACGACCGAATGCTAGGGCGACCGTTACCACTGCTATAATAGATTGCAGAAATCAAGACAGGCTCAGGCGATTAACACAGGAATTGTCACACTCCGTCGCACCCTGCGTTCCGGTAAGGGTTCCTAGAGGTCCTTCAACATAACCCCCAATTGAACACTTGACTCCGAAACCGGCATTCTTTGCTGCAGGATCGGTCTGGTTTGGGCCTTGACGAAGCAATGTTCCCTCGCTCCTGAGGTTTACCCCAGAGTTGTGACTTACGGTGATTCCGTCTTCACCGTTCCCATTGATGATGTTCCCGACGACATCGGCTTGCGAGTTCCGGTTTACAAAGACGCCGCTGCCTTTGTTGTTGGCAATCGTGTTGTTTGCGATCCACGCACTCGAAGCGCGCGACACTGCAATTCCATGACTACCATTGTTCCGAATTGCATTCGGACCAGGTTCGGGTCGCGAGGGTAAAAGAAAGCCGATCCGGGCATGAGAGTTTTCCGTAATGTCTATTCCGACGTTCGGGATGTTCTCGATCCTGTTGTTGACGATGCGAGCGATGCTCCCGCCATCCAAATGGATTCCGTATCTTCCCGTACGCTGAATGGTGTTTCCGTCAATGATGGCCGAAGCACCCGCGGCGGCACCGGACAGATGAATGCCGTCCCGCCCGCCAGTGAGCGTGAACCCCTTAACCGTGATGTCCTTGCCGCGGATAAAGATCGCGTCAGCTGTGGTGCCAGGAGCTTGGATCACCGCCTTCCCTTGACCGTCGAGAGTAATTCTAACGACCTCGGACGGAATTGCGACGTTTTCGCTACAGGTTCCGCTCACTAACACCGTATCCCCCGGCTTCGCCAACGCGATCTTTTGCTGGATCTTTTCTCCACCGTCGCAATCGACCGATAAGGTTGTCGCTTCCCCAATGCGTGGTACGAGCCACCGAACAAGAGCGAACAGGAACTGGTTGGTGTATATAACATTCTCTCCTATGCGTTGACCTTAGTCATGCCTAACGAGATGCCGCTGAGCTGTACCGGCAGCTTAAGCGGCGAGGTTATGTGGCGGACCCGGTCAGGCTGCCCTTTGCAGAGACCCATTGCTCCGCTAGAGCTTTGAGTGCAGGTCCTGACTCGGACCAGTTATGAAGAATTGCTGGGTCAAAATCTGCGCCGTTTGGCCAAACGAGCGTGTGAACCTCAGGATCGATGCGGACCTGATCAAAAAGTGTGGGCTCTTGCAGAGGGCCGTACAGTTCCCCCTTTAGAACAGGACGGAAATCGATGATTTGAGACGTTCCATCGTCAAATTGTACGCGCAGCGTGAACGGTGCTACTTTCTGAAATGACGAAACCCGATAAATCTCATGTGCCATAGGTGGCTCCTCTCACTTTAACGGTTCAATCTTAATGGGCGGACGGCCCTGTTGCAACGTCTGCCAATTAGACAATAATTCTTCTTGATGAAGCTCTGTCCAGGCAAGAACAAGGCGCTCCTGGCGGCGCGGAAGAGAACCAGCCAAACGCTCGATCTTGCCGATATCGTAGATTCCCACATCGTCCTGATAGTACGCGTGAAAGTGCGGCATATGATGCTGTCCTCCGGCCTCGACGAACATACGAATGATAATTCCGAAGAACCTAGAAATCTCTGGCATTGCTTATCCAGATCAAAGGCCACATAACCGACCAAGCTCAGCGACCGCCGCCGGAAACGCCTGGTCGGCTGCAACAGTCGCTGACAAATTATCCGAACCGTCCGACTGCAAAGCGGGGTGGCGGTTCGCTGCAGCGCTCTTGTTATGTGACGAAACGGCCACAATTAGACCTGCCACAATCCAGATTCAATGCCTCCTTGAATCAAAATGGCGAATTTACCGCGTCCTGGGATCTCAGTTGGCTGCATTGCGATTTTTGCGCCGGATTGGCCTGCAGCGGCGACGGCTGCCTCAATATCATGGACAAGGAAGTAAGGACGCACCACCTGGGTCTCGGTATGTCGCAGCGGAGCTCGAATCCCCAGCGTTCCGCCGTTCGCCAGTTTGGCAGTGCGTGCGCCCCCTAGACTCTCATCGGCGGCGCCGAAAGAAATGCCATGAATCTTGGAGTATAGCGCAACAGACGCGTCAACATCCGGTGTCACTATTTCGAGGTAATGAATTTGCATTGTATTCCCTTTCTCAGTGTTCGTGTCCTCAACCAATTGGTCGCCAGACAATTCATTCGGGCTTTCCGCCCAGACTATCGTGATTTGGCGAACAACCAATGTGTAGGATGGCTGTCCACGGCATTGCAATAAAGGCAATACCAGCATGGAGAAGATTACGCCGATTGATCCTCTGCATAGTCCTTCGTCACATAACGCTGGCGATAACCTGGCGGCCAACGGCAAGCGAAGCGCCGCTGTTGGCCGGTCAGGTTCATTGCTTTGTTGGGCGGCACTGTCATCAACCTTTGATCTTCCACGTCTTGACGGCAAGTTGCGCGAGCTTTCGTTGCCGTTCTTCGATGGCAGCAGGATCCCATTTCGCCGCTTTGCCAACGCCCGCGGTAAGTGAGAACTGCGATGAGGTGAGCATCGGACGCTTCCTTGAGAAGGGAGCACTCTTGAGTGACGCGTTGAGCTTCTGTTGCAGGAGAACCATATTGCCAAGCCGTCGCTGATACGCCCGCGCCGTTTCGTCGTCAAACTCCGGCCAGGCCTTTTCCGGCTTGAGAGGCAACACGTGTTCAAGGTTGACCTCTTCTTCGTTCGGGTTCGGAACTAGCTCTGGTTCTTGCTCTCCTCGCGACTGTTTTTCCAATGCCCTTAGAAGTATCGCGCTAGATAGGCTTGGGCTACCGAGGCCGAGGCGAAGGCCTCTTCGAATGCTCTATCTGCGGGCACGACGGCAGCCATTGCCTTAAGGAGTTGCGCGGCTGTGGTAATCTTTCCTGAATGGATGCTCTTGGCACGCTCACAATAGTTGTCTTCAAGCACCCCGCCCCCGAGGCCACCGTGCACTAGGAACCTTACGCCCCATGCGACCGTGGCGCGAAGAGCCTTCCGTGCCTCCGCCAGACTGAACTTCTCAAGGATCGCAAGTAGAAGAGGTCTCACTTGCACCATCCGGAGAAGGTTGATTGTCTCTATGTGCTGTCGGGCACTTGCGCCGTACTCACTCCAGAGCTCGTGCGAGGGGCTCAGGATAGCGGCGTATAGCCTGCCGCCATTTTCAAGGCCGTGGGCTACTAGATCAACGGCGGCCTGCTTGCTCGATACGCGCTTTCTGATCGCTGCGTAGAGATCCCTCTCGCGCGTCGCGCCATTGTGAGAAGACCAGTAGTGACGGACATAGTCGACCACCGATGCGTCATTTCCGACAACCGCGGAGAGGCCTCCCAACATGGCCGTCCAGGAAGCCTGAGCTTCGGGCAACCGGTTCTCTGCCCGATAGAACAGATAATTTTTGAGAAGATCAGATATGGCTAGCTCGAGACCACGATCATTCAGGGTCTCGAAGATGGTGAATGCGTTTGCGTGATCGGGGACTCGAACAAGGATAACTTTCGCCTTCTCTCCCAGGTACTCCACATAGTCGAGCAATAGGTCGATCGGTGTCTTGGTTGTGGCGACGACCGACGCGATATGCTTGGCCGCCGTTGTGGAAGCGTCACTAAGCAGTTTGTGTGAAGTGCGTGTAGGGAGCACTCCGCGGTCCGTTGTGCCGGGACGAGAGAGGATGGACTTTTGGAAGAATCCGTTATCGATCTCATTCAAGGTCAACTTCGGCGCCGGCTCTTGTGTCAGATCGCGCTTGAGGAGATAGTCACGCTCGAGAGTTGCGGCACGCTCCTCCTCACCTTGGCTTAGGAAATAGTCTCGTATCTGCGCAAGGATGATAGTGACGGTGGCAAGACGCTGCTGTCCGTCGACGACCTCCAGCACTCCGGAGTGCTCAGTGGAGACAACGATCGATCCAAGAAAGTACTCCTGTGCCCCAGCCCGCAGAGCGCTAGTGATGTCTTGGAGGAGATCGGTCACGTGAGACTTTTCCCACGCGTAGGATCGCTGAAAGACCGGAACTTTCAGCCGGTTATCGGCAAGAACATGCGCAATCCCTTCGAGGTCGATGCGGATTTCCTCTAGTGATGGCACTCATCCCTCTTTACTGTCTCCTGACCGTCACATTGCGGAACGTTCATGTAACGCCCAACGCGAAGGCTGAACGGACGAGGCCAGCGAGCTAAGCGAGCGGGTCCGAGATCCGTTTCAAGCCGATGGTTATATGTCTCACTCGCCATTAGGCGCAGCCTCAATCATTTTGTGAAGATCCCGTAGATTTCGAGCTGCATAGTATTGGGACGTTGATAAAAAGAAGCGTCGGGGATCGTCACCACAGACAACGTTCCTTCGACCAAACAACAAGTAAGAGGTTGGGTGCACGTACTTCGAGTGAATGCGCCAAAACAGGGCATAGTCGTGCATAAGTTTTGCCCCTTCGGCATAGTGTCTAACGGTGTTTGGTCTTTTCAAATCATTTCGCTTTACTCCGTACTTCTCTATTCCCTCCCAGAGCTTTTGCATGTCTGAATGGAAGGCTTTCACCCCTCCTGGCGCGTCGTGTTCGGGTGAACTACCGGGGTAGAGAAGATTTTCTATCTCCTTTAGGTCTTTGAGTTGTTCACCAATAACCTCATCATATCGTTCCTGAGAGCTGTACATGTATCGGAGAGTGAAGAAAAGTTCCATCAAGTTGCGAGATATCCAGGAAATAATGTCCACATCATCGCCGAGGTGCAGTTTTAGTCTCTCGATCTGCTTCCGAATGAAGGACGGAGCTGTGTCGAGCAAACCTTTCGCGAATGGATCGTTGATGTCTTTTCTCTCCTCCAAATACTTCTCATGTTTCAAGAGCCTACTGATATTCTTAGCGATACCCTCCCCGTCGACCGGAGTCTTTTCAATGTCTATGATCAGTTCCTTGTAGTCCACCCGTCACCAATTACCGAAGAAAGCGGCTATCACGCAGTATATAACCATTGATAACCATTGAGTATACTGACCAGCGATATTGGATTCACCGAAATCACCGCAATGAAATTTACTGCTTCAATCAATAAGTTGTCAATTATTCTTTCTCGCAGGTATAACCAATATCCTTGGTCAGTATAGCATCAATATATCCTGCACAGATTAAGGTTGGCGCAACAACGGAATGCGCCGCCCTTTCCTGCCCCGATTCTAGGGATAGATTATTGTGGCGCTTGCAGCGGTCTGCCGCGAAGGCTTGGCTAGCGCTAGCTTCGCGGAAGAGGGCCGGAGCCGGAGATTTGCTTGAAAAAGTCGATCACCGAATTCTCCGTGAGAGGGGGAAAGGCTCTTTTTGATCTCTTCTTCTGCTCGAAAAAAAACGTCAGCGGGAATGGTTAGTTTCCGATGATCTCGTTCAATCCTTCAACGACCTGAGCCAACTCCTCTGGCGACGCTCTGGCAATCACCTTCCCAATCCTTTCGACCGCAAGGGTTCGGACCTGGCTGATTTTCACCCAGGATTTCTTCGGGAGTCCTCTTGCATGAAGTTCAAGTGTTAAAGGAAAGCCGGCGCGTTGAGGTTGACTCGTGAGAGCAACGGCAATCACCGTTCCGGAGCGTTCGTTGAAAACGTCCTGGCTCAGAATCAAAACTGGCCGCTGTCCTGCTTGTTCTCGCCCTCGTACCGGATTCAAGTCGGCCCAGCGGATCTCACCCCTCAGTATTTGGGCCATTCCGCCAGGTCCTCGGATAGCCCTTCTTCCGCAAGCGCTTTTTCGAAGGTGGGATCAAGTTTGGCGCACTCTTGAGCTAGCCGACTTTTCTCGAGCCGCGCGAGTTTCTCCGCAACGGCTTCCTCGATGGCCTGGCTACGGTTGGGAAAGACGTGCTTCTTAACCAGCTGATCGAGCCGGTTCAGGGTGGATTCATCTAAGGAAATTGCAACTTTGGATCGCGCCATACCTCACCTCATGGTATGACAATACTTCATACCAGAATCTGAGTCAATGCAAGGCTGTACCCAGCGTTAGGGTGAGCGTCGCGACGTCCCAAAGTCCTTGCTGCGGCTAACTCCGCGGAAGAGGGCCTGAACCGGAGATTTGTTTGAAGAAGTCGATCACCGAGTCCTCCAGCGGCAGCTCGCGGAGCGCGTTTTCCATGCCCTCCGCTGACAGCGGGGTCGGATCGTCCCCCACAAGTTTCTTGAATTCCTTTTGGAATTCGGAGTCGGCTGCGATCTTGCGAAATGCCTCGCGCAAGATTTCCGCGCGGTCTTTCGGTGTTGCGGGAGGCAAAATAAACGGTGAACCGACCAAACGCAGCGAGCGGAAGAGAGTGATGGCCTTGCGGTCCAGATCGGTGCTTGCGAGATCGGATATCTCAGGCAGGTGCTTGAACTGCGGATGTTTATCGCCCCTGGGTATTTCCAGCATTGCGTGAAAATCCACGGTGCCTTTTTTTATGAACTCCGGGCTGCGTTGCAGAATAGTGTCGGGAATATTCGGCCGCGCGTCGATCTCGCCTCGGGTCAGGACGATATCGAGTTCCGGACCGGAGTAGCCCGTAATGAACTTCGGTTCTTTGAGACGGAGCACATGGG
This sequence comes from uncultured delta proteobacterium, assembly GCA_963840855.1. Classification (GTDB taxonomy): domain Bacteria; phylum Desulfobacterota; class Binatia; order UBA9968; family UBA9968; genus DATACQ01. The sequence continues at coordinate 56,428 of CAWJBB010000058.1, read as the reverse complement.
CAAACAGCCGGCCGACGATGTATATCGTATGCCCCACTGACTGCGCGCCAATTCTTATACCCGTTGCGGCTTTGAGCTTATCGAGGCTGTTTAAACCTGCTTCTTTGCGCGTTAAGAACACATATTGAGTGGCGCTTTCGGGAGAGCCGACGAAAATCAGTTTATTAATGTCGTAGTTGACGCCGGTCTCTTTGAACACCGCGTAAGTTATGAAGCTACCCGGAGGGAAAGCCATGGTAAGACCATCCGGGCGAGCCGCGCCGTAGATGTGATTGGCGACCTTGCGACCGCCCCCGCCGGGCATGTACTCGGCGACCACCGTCGGTGAGCCGGGAATGTGTTTCTTAAAAAACGGCAGCACGGCGCGCATGCGTTGATCCGCGGTGCCGCCCGGTTCGTTGCCGTTGATGACGGTCAGCGTCTTGCCTTGATAAAAAGGCGTCTGGGCATGGAGCAGGCCGGTAAACGGCGCGAAGTCTAGCGCAACGGCGAGCGCAACAATCTTGAAGCATCTTCGCAAGTGTCGATTTGAATGCATCGTCGTCTCCCGCGCTGTATTTATGGCAGGGAGGTGATTGCCCGGTCTCACGTTGTTCGACATCCCGGCTCGGCATCGTAAGGCATGGTTACTTCCTCCTCGTCACGCCAAAGGCGGTTACCAACCATGCAGTGAATTCGCGGCACTTTTCCCCGCGATCATGCCGAAAACTAAATTGCGGGTTTGCCCGCTGCACGAAGGATAGTTGTGATAAAAGAGACCCATGATATCGCCTGAAGCAAACAGCCCGCGAATCGGTTGCCCGCCGGTGTTGACCACCTGCCCGTGAGTGTTTATCTCGACCCCGCCGAAAGTAAACGTAATGCCACAGGTTACGGGGTAGGCGCAAAAGGGCGGTTGATCGATTTTCATCGCCCAGTTGGATTTCTTTGGCTGCACTCCGACGGTCGCCCTGCCGTCCCGTTTAGTGGGATCGAGCGGCGGACTATCTGGAACCGCGTTATTAAACTCTTCGACGGTATGTTGCAGGACGGCCGGTTCCAGCCCGAGCTTGCGCGCCAGCTCGGCGATGGTCGGAGCTTCCGTGGGCGTCGCATGCACGTAACGGTTCGCGATCAGGAGCGGCAGACCTTTCTGATCGAAGATCTGGTAGGCGACTCCCCCCGGTTGTCCTAATACCGCCCAACCCGTTTTCGCGTAAGTGTAAGAGTGCTCCGCTTCCCCTTCGTCGAAGAAGCGTGTGCCGAGGGTGTTTACCGTGATGCCAAACATATAACTATAACGGTTGGCGTTGTTGCTCACCTCGACGTCGGGGAAAGTTGTGTCGACGGGGGTCGCATGGGCTCCTTGCCAGTGCCCGGCGGATTTTGCGCCGAGCGCCAACGCCATTTGCAAAACTTCGCCGGTATCATGCTTGCTACCGCGCACCTTCATGAGATCCGCATTCGGTCCAAGATAGCGAGCCCGCATCTCCGTGCTTGCCTGGAAACCGCCCGCGCAGAGAATGACGGCCTTCGCCGGCACCTCGTATTCCACCTGCGGACCGGTAACGCTAACGCTCTCGATGCGCTGTTGGCTGCCGTGCAAGGCGGAAACTTTGGCATCGTAGCGAATTTCAATTCCCATTCGTTGCGCCAGGTCGCGCCACTGCATGAGTTGGCCGAGTCCGCCGCCGGTGGTTTGCAGACCACGGCCCGGCTCGAAGAAATAGCGGCCGTCGATCACCGCATAGCTCTGCGCGTCCAGCTCGAACTTTATTCCTAAGTTTAACATCCAGTGCAAGGCCTGGTTCGAATTGCTGGCCAGGGTAAGGGCTAATTCTTTATTGATACGTCCCTGGGTGACACGCGCGAGATCGGCCATGAAATCTTCAGTCGTGTAAGGATGGGGATTCAAAGCTCGGAAAGTCGGCTCGTCGAGTTGCGGCAAGAATTCGCGCATCTCGCGCGCGCCGCCATGAACGAAGCGAAAGCCGGTGTGGGAAAAACGCGCATTGCCGCCAAACTCGCCCTCAGGCGCTTTTTCCAACAATAGAACCCGTTCGGCTCCGGCTTGGCGCGCCGCTACGGCCGCCTCAAATGCAGCCGTTCCGCCACCGATCACGAGGACGTCAATTTCGGGATTTTTGGCCATTTTCACTCCTGATTAGAATTCATAAGTGTTCTCCCGGTGCGGTGTCTGTGAAGCTCGTTAGGAATCCAGGGTAAGGGCGGGTTTGAAACCCGCCCTTACAAGCCCGCTTTCGCGGATATGACGTTGGGGAGGGGGGCTCACTCAATTTGCGCATCTTAGTCCAGGACACTAGCATTGATTATCAAGGTTTTTCTAGCCATGGTTCTTTACCGGATATGCCGCGTCCTCGGTAATATGATCTGAATACCCAGCATGGCCAGGGCGCCGGCGGCTCCCATGGACGCAACGGCCCATTGGGTTCCCCACAGGGCAGCCAGAGCCCCAATGAGCATGCTTCCCACCGTCATTACCACCTGTCCCATGTGAAACAGCGCGATGGTGCGGCCACGAAATTCCGGCGGCGCATAAGTCTGTAAAACCGTTTGCACCAGCGCATGAGAGCAGACGTTGGCGAAACCGACGATCACCATCAACGCCATCGAAAGGTTAAACCAGGGAGAGGCCGCGAAAACCACGACGCCGATACCGTACAATGTCACGCCGCCGAGCATGAAAATTCCCCTCGGCATCCGGTCGCCGAAGGAGGCGATGATGACGGCGCTGCCGAGGGCGCCCACACCCATCGCCGTAAGCAACAGTCCCTGGCCGCTGGCGCCCACCGCGAGAATGTCGCGCGCGAACACCGGCAACAACGTCGTGAACGGGACGATGAACAGGGACGCAAGCATGGTGATTAGCAAAGCGGCGCGAACGGTTTCATTGCGCCAACTGAACTTCCAACCTTCGATGATACTTCGGCCGAAGGAAACACCCGCGTGGCGGTGAGAGGAAGCAGCGTGTCGCTCGGTTTGGTGCAAACGCAGAGTCCAGTATGTCGCCAATAAAAAAAATATCGCCTGGATACCGTAAGTGCCGCCTGTGCCCCAGGTGGCGATGAGCACGCCCGCCAGCGCGGGACCGGTGCTACGCGCGACGTTGAAGATGATGGAGTTGAGACCGATGGCGTTGGTGAGATTGTTGGATGGGACGACGTCGGCGATGATTGCCGCGCGCGCCGGTTGCTGAAACGTCTGCACCACCGCCATGCCGAACGCGGTGGCGTAGACATGCCAAGGTTGAATCAATCCAGCAAGGATCAGCAGCGCGAGGGCGGCGAGCATCGCGCCGTCGATAATCTGCGCAACCAGTATTTGCATCTTGCGTGAATAGCGGTCGGCGGTGCTGCCCGCGATGGGCGATAACAAGAGGATAGGGAGAGCCTGCACGCCGCGCACGAGACCCAACTGGACGGTGGAATCGGTCAATTCGTAAATCAGCCAACCGCGGGTGACTTGATCCATCCAGAACGCCATCGACGAAAACACATGGCCGAACCACAGCAGACGGAAGTCACGGTGGTTCATTGCCTGTAACGCTGGCAGGCGCAGTAGCGCGCTGAAGGGACTTCTGTTTGACGGCGTCGCGTCAGCTGCGTCGCGCGCCTGCGTCCGCGGTTCTTCTTTGCCGCTTATCGGTGAAATCAGAGTGGTCTCCGGAGTGTGCGCAAATCCCAAGGATATTCAAACACGTTTATCACGCGAGCCGCGGCGGCGTCTACTTATGCAGATGACCCGTTCAAAGTTCAATGTTCAAAGTTCAACGTTTCGTCTCCACGCCGAACTCTTTTGATCCAACTCTTTTCACTTTGAACATTGAACCTGGAACGTTGAACCGATTTTTACGGCCCCGAAAAAATCGGGTGCGCAAAAATCGCCTTGACAGGAGAACTCCATGGCGGTATGCCATGCGATGTCTGATAGATGCCCTGTTTCAAACATCGCAAAGGGAGGAATGATTATGACCGCCGCATACAATCCTGGAGGCAAATTTGAAATCAAAGTGTCGGACGTCGAATTTCGCCGCGCACCGGCGCGCACGCTGATGGCGCGCGTTTATCAACCGCAAGGCGAAGGGCCCTTCCCAACGCTCTTGGATCTGCACGGCGGCGCGTGGAACAACCAGGACCGCACCGCCAACGCGCCGATGGACGAAAGTTTGGCGCGGAGCGGGATTCTAGTCGTGGCCATCGATTTAACCCGCGCGCCGGAGGCGCCCTATCCCGCCTCAGTGCAGGACGCTAATTATGGTGTTCGCTGGCTCAAGGCGAAGGCGCGAGAATGGAACGGCGATCCCGCCACCGTCGCGGCGTTGGGTAGCTCCAGCGGCGGGCACGAAATAGAACTCTGCGCCATGCGCCCGCAGGATCCGCGCTACAACGCGCATCCGTTGCCCGAAGCGCCTAACGTCGACGCGACGGTGAAATACGTCGTGGCGCGCTCGCCGGTGAGCGATCCATACGCCCGCTACCAGAACGCTGAGAGGCGGGAGTGGCAGCAAATGATCCAGAACAGCAAAACTTATTTTGACCCGTGGGAGTCGATCCACGAAGGCAATCCGCAAGAGATTCTCGAGCGCGGCGAGAAAGTTGCGTTGCCGCCGATGTATGTCTTGCAGGGGGAACTCGATGACAACGTCCGGCCCGCGGTGCAGGAAAAATTCGTCAACACTTATCGGGCGGCGGGCGGCCAGATCGAGTTCGAGATCTTCAAAGGGAGCGAGCACCGTTGGGTCGCCAAACCCGGTCCCAACACCGACCTTGCATATGAAAAGATCAAGGCGTTCATCGCCCGGCAGTTAAACAAACTGCGCCAGGCGGCGTGAGCGGCAACTTGTTATAATTATAAGCGCTGCCGGTGTCCTGGAATCAAAGTCCGGTTGCAGATATCGGCCGTCATTCCGGGCAAGCTGGCGCGACCCGGAATCCAGGATAAGGGCGGGTTTGAAACCCGCCCCTACAAGCCCGCTTTCGCGGCTATGACGTTGGGGAGTGCGCTCATTAAATTTGCGCACTTAGTTCCACCACACTAACCGGGAAGGCGCATCAGCTCGAGGTCGCAAGTCTCTTTTTTGTAGATTGGCGCGCAGGCTCTTTGTCTGCACGAAATCTGCGGCTTCTTTCTGTTCGTCTAAAACCACGCCATAAACCTCCCGCGCCGCTTGCTCGGAGACTAGGCCGTCGATGACATCTTCCAAGACTAACTGCGGATCGCGTTCCAGAGGATCGCCGTAACCGCCGCCGCTGGCCATTTTCATGTAGACGACGTCGCCTTTCCTGAAGCTCCGAAACTCCTTGTAGGCGAGCGGCGACGCCCGGCCGGTCGCTTCAGAATCGATCGACTGAGCCGACGCAGAGCCATACTTCATCACGCGCAATTCATACTGCTGTAATCTTTTCGTAACGCTCGCAGCCAAAAGTGGGCGAGTCGGGAACGCGGAACCGTGCTCGATCGCCGACACGAGAATCCAAATCGAACGGAGACCTGCCATGAAAAGAATTCAAAGATTGCTTTTGCTTGCCGGAGTGATGTTCTTGGCCGCGGCGGCGCACGCCGCCGACGAGCCGGATCCGACGGTTCGCACCGGCGGGTCCACCACGCTCCTACCCGTCATGGCCAATTGCAGCAGTGAATTCATGGAAAAATTTCAAACCTGGGATCGCGTGGATGCCTCCCTGCCGAAGAAGAGCACCACGGTTTTTGTCACCGGCGGCGGCTCGGGGTTTGGCGTCAAATCGCTGGCCAGCGGCGTCATCGACATCGGCATGGTATCGCGCGATCTGAAGGATCAAGAAAAGAAAACGATCGGTGATCACCAGACGCATCTCGTCGGCAAAGACGCGGTGGCGATCGCGGTCAATAGCCGGAACCCTTTGGCCGGCCGCAAGAAAAATTTTACGCCCGCTGAGTTGGCTGGGATTTTTTCCGGCGAGGTTAAGACCTACCAAGATATCGACCGATCTTTGCCGGCAAAGCCGATTGTTCTATTAACCCGCGACGCCGGGGCGGGCTCAACCGAAATATTCCAGGAAAAAATCATGGGCGAGAGGAAACTGTCGCCGAAAGCCCTGCAGTTGCCTTCTCAGGGCGCGCTGCTGGAAAAACTCCACAGCAACAATAACGCGATAGCCTATATCTCTGCCGGGCTTGCCACTCATAGCAAGACCCTCAAAGCATTTGCCCTGGAAACCGTCGAACCGACTGACGCCAACGTGACCAGCGGCGCCTATCTGTTGGCGCGGCCGTTGCTGATGGTGGTCAAAGCTCCGCCTTCGCCCGCCGTGCGCCATTTTGTCGATTACGCGCTTAGCAGTTGCCAAAAACTCGTCGCTGCGCATGGTTATATTCCCGTGCGGAGCGCGAATTGATCGCTTCATTCATCCACAAGTTCGCAGCAAGCCTGGCTATTTTCGGGCACCGATTGGATCGTCGCCAACGTCCTCGGATTGCGCCGACCGCTAGCAAGGATTTCATTATGGGCCTGGCTGGAATCTTAATTCTGTCGGCTGCTGTGGGAACACTTTTGCTGGTGCCGTTGATGATCGCGCGGGAAGGCTATCCGGCATTTTTCGAGGGAAGTGGACTTTGGGGATTGCTGCTTGCCGATAGTTGGGAGCCGCTGGCGAGCCCGGCGAAATTTGGCTTGCGTCACGCTTTGCTCGGGACAGTGGCGGTGACGGCTGTCGCGCTGCTGGCGGCGGCGCCGGTGGGTTTTGGCATCGGCATCTTTCTTGCGGAAGTCGCCCCAGCGCCCGTGCGTAAAATACTCCAGCCTTGTCTAGAGTTACTCGCCGGCATCCCCTCCGTCGTTTATGGGTTTTTCGGGTACGTCACCTTGGTGCCTTGGTTCGAACAAAATCTCGACATGAGCACGGGCGAATCGTTACTTGCCGCCGGTTTGATCCTGGCGGTCATGATCCTGCCTTTCGTGGCAACGACTTCCGCCGAGGCCTTTCGCGCCGTGCCAGCCGATCTTAAGGAAGCGGCGCTGGCGCTCGGCGTTAATCGATGGTCGCTGGTGCGCCAAATCGTCATGCGCTATGCCGGCGCGGGAATGTTTGCCGCTATGGCTCTGGGGCTGGCCCGCGCTCTGGGCGAAACTCTTGCCGTGCTTATGTTGGCGGGAAACTCCGTGGCGCTGCCAACGTCTCCTTTCGACCGTGGCCAGCCCCTTACCGCGCTCATCGTCACTGAACTGGGCGAAGCCGCCGCGGGATCGCCCAAGTATCACGCCCTGTTTTCGGCCGCATTGATCCTCATGGTCGTCACCATTGCGATCAACATGCTTATCGGCGTCCTGAAAAAAAGGATCATCTATGACGCCGCCTAAATTGGCTTCCCAGGACCGGCAGTTGCGCATTTGGCAGGACCGGATTTTTTTCCTGTGTGTTTGGATTTTCGGGCTACTTGGCGCGCTGCTGCCGCTTTGTATTATAGTTTTCTTGTTTTACCGAGGTGGCCAAGCGATCAGTTGGGATTTACTTTGGCAGGCACCCAAGGGTTTTCCTTTGGGCAGCGGCGGCGGAATGCGGCCGGCGATCCAGGGCTCTCTCGCCCTCATCTCACTGGGCCTCATGGTTTCGCTGCCATTCGGAGTGGGCGCGGCGATCTATCTCAGCGAATACAACCCGCCGGAAACCATGCAGCGCATGGTGGCTCTTTGCAGCGCCTGTTTCGCCGGAGTTCCAGCAATTGTCTACGGATTGTTTGGCTATGCGATGCTGGTCGTCGGGCTGCGCATGAAAGTTTCTCTGCTTGCCGGGGGAATCACTTTGGGGTTGGTCATGCTGCCGATTGTGCTGCTCGGCGCCTACGAGGCAATTCGCGGCGTCGAGTCAAAATACCGGGAAACGGCGCTTGCTCTTGGCGTGAGTCGTTCCTATGCGTTCCGCAAAAATATTTTGCCCAAAGCTTTCGGCGGGATTCTCGCGACGGTGGTGCTTGCCGCCGGTCATGCGTTTGGCTCCGCGGCGCCGGTGTTGCTTACCGCCAGTGTGGTGTTGTCCAAAGGCGATATCGGACTTTCATCTCCAGTCATGACTCTGCCGACTCATTTGTATTACCTCGTTAGCGAGGCCAGTTCTTCCGATCAAGCCTACGCAACGGCGTTGATCCTGGTTGCCCTGCTCATGATCGGAAACTCAGGTGTAGCCGTGATGAAAAGTTGGCGAGAGTGGTGAGCCTTCGATGATCGTGTCACCTGCGAATAACAGCGCCGCCGGTTGGGCACGATTAGCTCAGAACGAGCGCGCCCGCGAGGCGGAAACGGCGCCAATCGGCGACAATGGCGCGGTGCTATCCATGACCGGTGTGTGCGCGTCGTACAATTGCAAAACCATTCTCAGAAACCTTGATTGTAGTTTTCCGGGAAAACAAGTCACAGCAATTCTGGGACCCTCGGGCTGCGGCAAGTCGACGCTCTTGCGTGTACTCAATCGCACCCTCGAACTGATCCCGCAAGCGCGAGTCGTTGCCGGAACGGTTAGTTTTTGTGGCGACGATATCTACGCAAAGAAGTTTCACGCCGCGACAGTACGCCGGCAAATTGGCCTGATTCATCAGCGGCCTGTGCCGTTTCCAACGACGATCCTGAACGATGTATTGTTCGGGGCGCGCTACCATCGCCTTCTCGACGGCATGGCGCCCGTCGAATACGCGCGAATTTATCTAGAGCAAACCGGGCTTTGGAATGAAGTCAAGGACCGGCTCGACGATCGCGCCGAGCGCCTTTCCGGCGGTCAACAGCAACGGCTGTGCCTGGCGCGCACGCTTGCCAATCAACCGCAGGTGATCCTCATGGATGAGCCCTGTTCGTCGCTCGATCCGGCGGCGACGAAACAGATCGAGGATCTCATCTCTCAGCTCAAAGAGCGCTATACCATCGTCGTCGTAACACATAACATGGCGCAGGCTCAGCGCATCGCCGACCGGGTGGTTTTCATGTTCGGTGGCGAAATAGTCGAGCGCGGCGCCGCGAATAAAATGTTTTCCTGCCCGGATTCGAAACTTGCCTGGGATTTCATCTCGGGCCGGATCGGCTAGCTCGGTTCCACTGACTTGTATTGTCTTTCGTCTGAGTCAGACACTATGAATAAACCGGGCTAGCTTTCGGAGGTATTATCTATGACGCTGATCGGCGCACAAAGAATCGTTATCGGCATGTACGATGGTCTGGGCATGGACTATCTCGAAGCGAACTCTCTACCGACGTTTCGCTTCATGTGCCAGCGCGGCTTTTTTAAGCGGGTTGACGCGGTTTTCCCGACGGTCACCAACGCCAACAACGTATCCATTTGCTGCGGCGCATGGCCGAAGGATCACGGCATTACAGGCAACTCCTACTTCAACGAACAAACCGGCGTGGCCGATTATATGGAAAGCGCGGAGTTCATTCGGGTTCCGACCATCATTCAGCGGGCCGCGGCCCGCGGTGTGAAATCGGCGCTGCTCACCGCCAAAGTCAAAACCATTCACCTGCTCGGCAAAGGCGCGGAAATCGCGATCGCCGCGGAAGCGCCGCCCGCTGAGTGGGTTGGTCTCTACGGCAAGCCGGCCAATATCTACAGCTGCGAGATCAATTACTGGCTGTGGGAAGTGGCCGTCGACCTGCTCAAACACCGTAAGGACATCGGCTTACTGTATGTTCATACCACCGACTTTCCAATGCACACTTGGGCTCCGGAAGAACGGCAGTCGAAAGAACACTTGGAAAGGCTAGATGGGCTCTTAGCCAAAGCGCTGGAAGCGGCGCCGGATGCCGCGTTCTTGCTTACGGCCGATCATGGTATGAACTACAAAACTCGCTGTTGGGACCTCGCCAAGGCTTGCCACGAATTGGGCGTCGAGGTGCGTTTTGCGCTGTCGGCGGAAAAAGACCGTTACGTCAAGCACCACCGAACGTTCGGTGGCGCCGCGTGGGTCTGGCTTAACTCGCCGGAAGACGAACAAATAGTGACGCAGACACTCAAGAGTCTCACGGGCGTGGAGGCCGTCCTACCGCGTCGAGAAGCCGCGGAAAAGTACGATCTTATGGCCGAACGGATAGGTGATTTGGCAGTTTTCGGCGATGCCCAGACTGTTTTTGGCGAACTTACCGGACCGATGGAAAAGCTCGAACGCGGTTACCGTTCACACGGCTCCCTCCATGAGTCGAACATTCCTCTCATCATCTACAATTCTTCCGTGAAACTACCGCGGCCGGAGGCATTCACCGCCAATCTCGACTTGACGCGCCATCTTTTGACCTAGCAGGGTGCCGAAAAAAGTACTTCCTTTCAGCGGACTGCACCGGCGAACCGCCGGTGGTCGACCATAAGTCAGCGGTCTTGGACCACCTTTATCCCGGCCTTGGCGAAGATTTCCGCCGCGGCATCGTTGCGTATGCCGCTCTGAAACCAAACTAAAGGCGGTTTCTTAGCGAGAATATCTTCGATATGGCTGTTGATGTCATGGGGACGGCGAAAGACATCGACCATGTCTATATCGCCGGGGATGTCGGTGAGTCGCCGATAGACCTTTTCACCCAAGATTTCAGTCGCATCCGGGTAATATACTGGCACCGGAACGATCTCGTATCCGGCCCGTTGCATATACAGCGGCACGTAAACGGAAGGCTGGTCGGCTTGCGCTTCGGTCTTGATGCCGAGAACGGCGATGCGTTTGGTCTGCCGGATCAAGGCGGCGATTTGATCTGAATCGTCGACCAGGTTTTCTTGCCAGTTCACATAAATAGTGTAGCAGCGGAGCGAGTGAGATACGAGGAGTACGGTCGTGTTTTTTAGAGTAGTGGTTTAGTTCGTGAATATTTGTAGGGGCGACCCCCTGTGGTCGCCCGGATTCGGGCATGCACGGGGGCCTACATCGCTCTCCCTTGCGAGGATCACCCGCCCACACCTTCGCCTCCTTTACATTGACACCCACGAAGCCATCGCATAGCATCGTCGCATCGGATCAAAGCCGCGTTGAGTACGATAAAGGAGTTTATGCCATGCTCAGTCACGAAGAAAACGATTTGCTTGCGCGCGTAGGTCCTGGGACGCCCGCGGGACAACTGCTGAGGCGTTATTGGCATGTGGTGGCGGCCGCCGCGGAGCTCAGCGACGAAAAACCAAAAAAGAAAGTAAAAATTTTAGGCGAAAATCTGGTCCTCTATCGAGACCGTACAGGAAATTACGGTCTCGTCGCCGAAAAGTGTTCGCACCGCGGCGTATCGCTCTATTACGGATTCGTCGAGGAAGACGGCATCCGCTGTGCCTATCATGGCTGGAAATACGACGCGTGCGGCAAATGCATCGACCAGCCCTTCGAGAGTCCGGAGGCCGGTTTCAAGGAGAAAATTCAGCATCCAGCCTACCCGGTGGTAAAACTCGCGGGGCTTTTGTTCGCCTACATGGGACCGCCGGAGAAAAAGCCGACTTTACCCAAGTGGGATCTACTCGTGCGCGAGGACGGCTTGAAGAAAATCGACATTTGCGAGGTGCTTGGCTGCAATTGGCTCCAGGCGATGGAGAACTCCGTCGATCCGACGCATACGTATTATCTTCACTCGCACACGCTAAAAACCAAAGGGACCAGAGACTTCGTACCCTTTCATTATCAGCGGCTGAGCAAGATCGATTTTGAACTGGTGGTCAATCCCAGCTGGGCGGGGATTCAAAAACAAAGGACCTTCGCGGGCGAAGATGGCCCGGTGGAATCACCGCACCCGTTGGTTTTTCCCAACCTTCTCTTCGTTCCCGTGCGCATGGGTTACGCCATGCATTTTCGCACGCCCATCGATGACCAAAACACGCAAGTCATTCAGTTCCGCTTCGCGCCGAGCAAGGATGGCAGTGTCGTGGCGCAGCCCGAGGACGCGCCGATCGAGTATGTCCGCACCAAGAACGAAGACGGCGAGTTCCATATGGAAAGCTTTGCCAGCCAGGACCACATGGCGTGGGAGACCCAGGGCCCCATAGCCGACCGCGCCAACGAACACCTGGGTGAAGGGGACCGCGGTGTCATCATGTACCGCAAACTCCTGCGCGAGCAGATTCTTGCGGTGCAAGAAGGTAGAGACCCGGTGGGCGTCAACCGCGATCCGAAAAAAGACGAAGTCATTCGTCTCATTCACGAAGGTTATGACGCGTTTTCCTTCGCGGCGCAGGCTGCTGAAAAAGCCTCATAGCTTTCGCCGATTGCCCTGAGCTTGTCGAAGGGTGCGCTCAATCGCCTCGCGGGCGAATCGTGCTCGTGACTCGTGATCGTGCTCGGTTTTTGAACACGAACCACGAACACGAATAGCGAAAACTGCGCGCCTCGCCTCTGAGATCTTTTTGATTAGCCTGCGAAGAGCGTTTACCAGCAGCCGCTAATCGCCTCGCTGCTTGTAAACTTGGCGGGAGCGGTCTAAGAAATAGAAAATTAACAAAGCTTCAGGAAAACATTTCATGTCCATACGCACCGCGCTCACCGAACAAGTTCGCCAAATGCGGCAAACCGACTCGTTATTGTGGCTCGTCGCCTTAGGTCACACGTTTACCCATTGGTGCCCGGCGACGTTTTATCTGCTCCTGCCTTTTTTGGTGAAGGAAATGGGGCTGAGCTACAGCCAGGCGGGTTTCCTCGTGACCGTTAGGGTCGCGGCCAATCTGTTAGTTAACATTCCTGCCGGCATGCTTGTTGATATCATCGGCAAAAAGGGCTTGCTTATGGCGCTTGCCCTGATCGCAACCGGCGTGCCGTACTTTCTAGTCGGCGTCAGTCACAACTTTTTTTGGGTGGCGCTGTTCATGGCGTTTGTCGGCGTGGGCAATTATCTGTGGCACCCCGCGGCGATATCGACGCTCTCGGAAAAATACCCTGACAAGCGCGGCTTCGCCATCGCGATTCATGCCATCGGACCGAACATCGGTGAGAGCGTGGCGCCGCTGTTGGTCGGCGTGTTGTTGCTTTATCTGTCGTGGCGCAACGTGCTTTTTCTCAATCTCATACCCGGCATCGTGATCGCTTTCATTTTATGGAAGTTCCTGTTCGGCAAGCTGAACTCGCGGACACAATCAAAAAAAGGGCTCTCGGCCAAGGAGTATCTGGCCGGGATGAAAAAAATGGCGCAGAACCCAAGCATTCTGGCGTTGGTGTTGGTGGCTGGCATGCGTTCGATGACGCAGCAGGGTTTACATACCTTTTTGCCGATTTACTTAACCAATGACCTGGGACTTTCAAGCGCCGTCGCCGGGCTTTATCTTTCCGTTACTCAAACCGCCGGCATGATCGGCACACCCATCGCCGGGAGTATATCTGACCAAAACGGCAGAAAACGGGTGTTAACGGCGGGTTTGTTTTCGACCAGCGTCGTCCTGGTGATCCTCGCTTATTTTCAATTTACCTGGTTGTTCGTTACTGGTCTGGCGTTCCTTGGATTTTTTCTCTACGCCGTCAGGCCGGTGATTTGGGCCTGGGTGCTCGATCTCAGCCCCAAGGAATTGGGCGGGAGCGCAGTGAGCTTCTTTTCCGGTTCGCAGTCGCTGCTGAGCTCGCTATCGCCCGTCATCTGCGGCTTCATAGCCGACCGCTGGGGAATCCTCGCAGCCTTCTATTTTCTCGCCGGCACTGTGTTTGTCGCCAACTTGATCGTGCTAACCATTCACGAAGGCAAACGCGAAGAACCCATGATGGTTGAAGAGCCGGCGTAGCCGGCTCCCGCGGTTTAGAGTCTCGAGTCCAGGGTCTCGAGTTCGACTCCAAACTCGGGAGCCTAAAGGTAATATGTTTCTAGTGTCCTGTAACAGTTGATTGACGTCTAAGTTCGAAGAACCCTTCGACAAGCTCAGGGTGAACGGTCAAGGCACAAGCCGTTCGTGGCTCTCGAACCATGAACGGCAAACGCTGTTTAGCTGTTACAATTTACTAGTTTGAAGTCCGAAATCCTTTGTTTCCATAACCAGAAACCGGGAACTAGGCACTTGAAACAAAAACTCGCGTCAGTCGGAAACAATTACCGTTCTCACCTGAGCGCTCTCTTCCCTGCTTCCTGAATCGCCCGGCGCGTATAGACGCGCGCGAGATGAGCGCGGTAATCCGCGGAGGCGTGCAGGTCTTCCAGCGGGTCGCTGCCTTCGGCGACGAGAGAGGACGCTTCGTCAATCAACCCGGAAGTCAGCTTGTTGCCGCGCAAGCGCTGCTCGACCGCGTCGGCGCGATAGGGTTTTTCGCTCAAACCGGTGATGCCGATGCCGATTTCTTCACAGCCGCCCTTTGAGCTGAGTCTAAGCCAGACCGCCGCGCCGACAATTGCGAAGCCGGAGGCCTGCTGGGCCATTTTAAGATACGCGCTGCCACAGCGCGTGGTGAACACCGGGACGCGGACCTCGGTTAGAATTTCCGTCGCTTCAGTCACGGTGGTCATGGGTCCGAGGAAAAAATCCTCTGCGCCAATCCTCCGCTCGCCTTTTGGTCCGGCGAGCTTCAGCTCTGCGGCCAGCGCGAGGATGGCCGCCGGCCAGTCGGCGGCAGGATCGGCGTGGGTCAGGCTGCCGCCGATGGTGCCGCGATTGCGCACTTGAACGTCGCCGATCACCCGCGCCGTTTCGTTGAGGAGCGGACATTTTTTCCAAGCGAGCGCAGAGCTTTCGATCTGGTAATGGGTCGTGAGCGCGCCGATGACGAGCTTATTCCCCTCTTGCTTGACGCCGGCGAGGCCGGGGATTTTTCTGAGATCCACCAGCACTTTGGGATTGACGAGCCTGAGCTTCATTAGCGGCAACAGGCCGTGGCCCCCGGCCAGTATTTTTGCGTCTTCGCCGTGCGCAGCCAGCTCGCGCAAGGCTTCATCCAAAGTCTTCGGCGCGACGTAGTCAAAGGCCGCCGGGATCATTTTCGTCCTCCGGCCGCCGCGGCTTTTGCGCCCTGGCACAGGCGCCAGATTTTTTGCGGCGTAAGCGGCATATCGATATGCGTGACGCCGAAGGGCGCCAGCGCATCGATCACCGCGTTCACTATTGCCGGCGTGGAGCCGACGGTTCCAGCTTCGCCGATGCCTTTGATGCCCAGAGGATTGACCGGACTCGGTGTTTCCGTTCGCGAGAGACGCAAGCGCGGCAGGTTTGTGGCCTTGGGCACCCCATAATCCAACAAGCTGCCGTTGCGCAGCTGGCCATTCTCATCGTAAACCACTCCCTCGTACAGCGCCTGCCCCAAGCCTTGCACGATGCCTCCATGAAGCTGCCCGTCGACGAGTAGCGGATTGATAACCTTGCCGCAGTCATCCACGGCGAAGTATTTCTTGATTGTGATGTTGCCGGTTTGCGGATCGATTTCGACGACGCAGATATGCGTGCCGAAGGGAAACGTGAAGTTGGACGGTTCAAACTGATGTTCGGCGGCCAGGCCCGGCGCCGTCTTGCCCGACGAATCTCCAGTTTCCTGTGCCTGCCTGGCGATTTGTTGGATCGTCAGCGCTTTTTTCGGCACACCTTTGACGCTGAATCGGCCGTCGGAAAATACCAGATCATCCGCATCGACTTCTAAAAGATGCGATGCGATCTCCCGGGCTTTTTCTCTAACCTGCTCCGCCGCATGATAGACGGCAATGCCGCCCACCGCCGTCGCCCGGCTGCCGAAGGTACCCATGCCCCTGGCTACCTGAGCGGTGTCGCCGTGGACCACGGTGATATCGTCCAGTGCGACGCCCAATTCGTCGGACACGATCTGCGCGAAAGATGTCTGCTGCCCTTGGCCGTGCGGCGACGCCCCGGAGAAGACCGTGACTTTTCCGTTGGGCTCTAAGTGCACTTTGCCATATTCCCAGAAGCCCGGTCCCATGGCGCAAATCTCGACATAGGTCGAAAGCCCGATTCCCAAATATCTCCCCTGGCTTCTGAGCCGTTTTTGCTCGCGGCGCAGTTTTTCATAGCCGGCAAGCTTGAGCGCTTTGCCGAGCGCTAGCTGATAATTGCCGCTGTCGTAGGCGAGACCGGTGGCGGTCTTGAACGGAAACTCGGAGGCCTTGGGAAAATTCCTTCTCCGCACCGCGACCGCATCGAGCTTCAGCTCCTGCGCCACCCGGTCGATGATTCGCTCGATCACGTAAGCCGCTTCGGGCCGTCCCGCGCCGCGGTAAGCGTCGGTGGACATTTTGTTAGTGAAGGCTGCCGAGAGTTCGATGCTCATCGCGGGAATCTTGTAACAACCGGAAAGCATGAGACCCGTAAAGGGCGGAATGGCGGGGGTGAAAAGCTGGTGATAGGCGCCGATGTCGGCGATGACTTTGTATCTGAGGCCCAAGATGGTCCCATCTTTCTTTACCGCCGCTTCGACTTCGCCCACCTGCCCTCGGCCATGAATCGTCGCCTGGATGTTTTCCCGGCGCTCCTCGATCCATTTCACCGGGCGGCCGAGGGTGAGCGCTAAATATCCCAACAGCGCCTCCTCGGCGTAAACGTTGAGCTTGCAGCCGAATCCGCCGCCCACGTCCGGCGCGATGACGCGCACCTCGTTTTCTGGGAGCTTGAGCAGCTGCGCGAGATGGGTTTTAAGAATGTGCGGGATCTGCGTCGATGACCAGACCGTGAGTTCCTTTGCCTCCGGTAAATAGCGGGCCAGAACGGCCCGGGTTTCGATGGCGATGGGCGCGAGGCGCTGATGGACGAGGCGCTGCTTTACGATTTTATCCGCTTGTTTGAAAGCCTTGGCTACATCGCCCTGCTCATGCTTCCAGCTAAAGGCGAGGTTGTCGGTAAATTCAGAATGGATAACCGGCGACCCCGGGGTCAAAGCCTTTTCCGGGTCCGAGACTACCGGGAGCGCCTCATATTCCACTTGAATGAGATCGAGCGCATCCCGCGCGGTATACCGATCCTCCGCGACTACGGCGGCGACTCCCTCGCCGGCGAAACAGACTTTGCCGGCGGCGAGGACGTGATGCGCGGGGATCTTGAGCGTTGGGTTGTCCGCGGTGGTCGGCAGAGCGCCGATTTTGTCTTCGAGCTCCGGGCCGGTGCAAACCGCGACTACGCCGGAAAGCCGGCGCGCCGCGTCGGCGTCAAGTTTTTTGATCTGCGCGTGGGCGTAGGGGCTTCTTAGGATCGCCACGTGGAGCGTCCTGGGGAGATTGATGTCGTCCACATACTGGCCGAGCCCGCAGATCAGTTTGGGATCTTCGCGGCGCTTAACCCTGGCGCCCACCGATTTGCTCACTGGCATGGCTTCGTCTCGAATTTTTGATTTTCGGTTTTGGATTTTGGATTGAGGCCGAAATCCATTGCTATTGCCTGTTGCCTCGCGCCTCACGCCTTCTTATAGCCTTTCTCTTCATCTTTTTGGCGGCGTACTGAACGGAGTCGACGATATGCTCATAGCCGGTGCAGCGGCAGAGGTTGCCATCGATCGCGTGGCGAATCTCCGGCTCGCTGGGCTTCGGGTTACGCATCAAAAGTTGATATGCGGAAAGAATCATTCCCGGCGTGCAAAAGCCGCATTGCAGCCCGTGACATTCCCAAAACGCTTCCTGGAGCGGATGGAGCCTGTCCCCTTGAGCCAAACCTTCGATGGTCAAAAGCTCGGCGCCGTCAGCTTGCACTGCGAGCACCGTGCATGACTTGACGGCCATGTTGTCAAGCATGACCGTGCAGGCGCCGCAACTGCTGGTATCGCAGCCGATATGCGTGCCGGTCAGGCCGAGAACGTCACGAAGAAAGTGAACCAGCAGCAGCCGCGGCTCTACTTCTCGGCTATGCTCAACGCCATTGATTCTGAGAGAAACCTTTTGCAGCGCGCCCATGTTTTCCTTACCGCTCGAGGTCTTCATACCTCAATGGCCCATCGGCGATCAAGTATTTTTTCGTCGCGCTTGACGTACCCTGCGCTCCTCGACTATTTACAAGTGCACCATGGCTGAATTTAAAACAGTTGGCACTTCGGTTCCACGGGCGGAGGGAACGGACAAAGTCAGCGGGCGCACGGTGTACGCCGCGGACGTCAAGCTCTCCGGCCTGCTTTGGGGGAAAATACTGCGCAGCCCGCATCCCCATGCGCGCATTCGCCGCGTCGATGTGGCCAACGCGCGCCGGGTGCCCGGCGTCCGCGCCGTCATCACCGGCGCAGATGTGCGCGGCTGTCTGGTGGGCAAACAAATTCGCGACATGCCCGTGCTTTGTTGGGACGTGGTGCGTTTCATCGGCGACCGAGTCGCCGCCGTGGCCGCGGATACTTTAGACGCCGCGGAGGAGGCCATCCAACTAATCGACGTCGATTATGAGCAATTGCCGGCGGTGTTCGATCCGGAGGAGGCGATGCAGCCCAGCGCGCCGCTGCTCCACGAAAACGTCGCGGCTTACGACGGCGCGCCGACAAAAATTCTTGCCAACGATCTCCATAATGGTCTTACGCGCCTTGCGTATAGCAAGGGAGATGTCGAACGAGGATTTCGCCAAGCCGATCTGGTGCTCGAACATACCTTCCGCATTCCGGCGCGACACCAGGGTTATCTCGAGCCCCACGCGGGCACGGTGGCCATCGACGGCGACGGCCGCGTGCAGGTGTGGGCGTCGGTGAAAAATCCTTTCGGCGTGCGCAGCCAGCTTTCTAAAGCGTTGGGTTTGCCCGAAGAGCGCATCCGCATGAACGTCGTCAATGTCGGCGGCGAATTCGGCGGCAAGGGCGACGGCGTCGATCTTACGGTGGCCTACTTTCTCGCGCAGAAAGCGGGAAAGCCGGTCAAGATTGTCAACACCTACGCCGAAGAGTTGAGCGCGAGCAACCCGGCGCACCCCACGGTGATCACTATTCGGAGCGGCGTCACGCGCGACGGGCGCATCGTGGCGCGTTCCACCCGCGCGCTGCACGCCAGCGGCGGGTATGGCGCGCTCAAATCCAACACATCGCTGGCTACGTGGCACTACGCGGGCGGCCAGTATCGCATGGAAAATGCGTCCTTCGAGTTTTTGCAGATCTACACCAATACGGTGCCGGGCGGCTATTATCGCAGTCCCGGCGCGGTGGCGGTGGCGTTCGCCGTCGATTCGCATACCGACCTTATCGCCCAAGAGTTGAAGATGGACCCGGCGGAGTTTCGCATGCGGAATTTTCTTTCCGAAGGCGAAGAAGACGGAGTGGGGCACCCGCTGAAAAACGTACGCTTCCGTGAAGTATTGCAGAGCGCATTATCCGCGGCGGGCTGGAACAAAGCCAAGCCGCGCAACAGCGGCCGTGGCATTGCGCTCTCCGGGCGCCATATCAGCGGCGGCGACACGGGCGTTATTCTGACCGCCGAATCGGACGGCAGCTTTACCATAGTCAGCCCGAGTATCGATCAGGGCTCCGGCACGCACACGATTCTCCGCCAGCTGGTCGCGGATCAGATGAAGGTGCCGGTCGAGCATGTGAAAGTTGTGGTGGGGGACACTGACACGGCGCCGCGGGACGGCGGTATGAGGGCCAGCCGCATGACCTACGTTGCCGGCAACGCGATGGTCGAGGCCTGTGAAAAGTTGCGCGAACGATTGCTGGAGCAAGCGGCGCGGATGTTGGAGTGCCGGGCTGAAGAAATCGAATTCGCGGACGGCCGATTCTCACTGCGACAGGATCCGGGGCAGCAATTGGCGTTGCGGCGCGTGGTGGCACAAGCCGCGGAGCCCCTCCAGGTCATGGTTTACGAAGATTACCCTTACCCGGAAAATATCTCTTATATCTGCGCGCAGGTCGCCGAAGTCGAAGTCGACCCGGCCACCGGCGCGGTGCGCGTCAAGCGCATCGTCACCGCTCATGACGTGGGCACCATCATCAATCCCATAGCGCACCAGGGGCAGATCGACGGCGCCGCTATCATGGGCATGGGACAGGGTGTGATGGAAGAGCTGGTCATGGACAATGGCCGCATCACCAATAATAATTTAGGCGACTATAAACTCCCCACCGTCGCCGACATTCCAAAGCTTACCACCGTGCTGGTAAAGTCCACCGGCGGAGTCGGCCCGCTGGACTCGAAACCCATCGGCGAGTTCGCCAACAACGCGCCGCCGGCGGCCATCGCCAACGCCATCGCCGACGCGGTGGGCGTGCGCTTGTTCGAATTGCCGCTGGCGCCGGAGAAGATTTATCGGGCGATTAAGGAAAGACAGGGATAAAATTCCGTGCATTGCTCGACCGGACAGTTACGCAGGAATGAAAAGCCTTACCCCAATATGTTGCGCTTTGGCAATGGTTAGCTGGTTGGCGTTTGGATCGGACCCGGCAATGGCCCAACCGCAGGCAGCCGCACGGCCATTCAAACCTTTCAAAGTTCAAACACCTGACGGCGTGCTGATCTCCGCTCAAGAATGGGGCAATCCGGACGGACCCGAGATTCTATTCATCCACGGCTTTTCACAAAGCCATCTCTCTTGGTCACGCCAATTCGCAAGTGAGTTGGCAAATTCATTTCGTATTATTACCTACGACATTCGCGGTCATGGCGGCTCTGATAAACCTCTGGACCCGGCCTACTACCGGGATCACAAGCGTTGGGCTGGCGAACTCAAAACCGTGATGGAAGGGGCTAAGCTCAAGAAGCCGGTGCTAGTCGGCTGGTCTTATGGAGGCCGGATTATCGCGGAATATCTGATGGAATACGGCGATAGCAATATCGCGGGCATCAACTTCGTCGCAGCGTTCACCAAAGTCGTTCCGGAACTCTTCGGCCCTGCAATACCCGCCGTATTCAAGATGTCGTCGGAAAACCTGACAGAAAATATTGAGAACACGCTTTCGTTTCTGAAGTTATCCGCGGCCAAGGCGCTGCCGCCGGACGAGCTTCAAGTGATGCTTGCCTATAACATGATCGTGCCGGCGCAGATACGCAGCCATCTGATGGGGCGGCCGGCACCCTATGAGGACGCTCTCAAAAAGATTACCGTGCCGGTGCTGGTTAGCCACGGAAAGGAAGACCGAGTGGCATTGATCGCCATGGCCGGCTACACCGCCAGTGTTGTTTTACATGCGCAGTCTTCTATTTACGAAGGCGTCGGACACATGCCGTTTTGGGAAGCTGCAGCGCGATTCAACAGTGAGCTACGCGAATTCGTGACTAAATCCAATCAACGCTAACCGAGCATAGATCGTTTCCCGGCCGAAATCATCGCGACGCTCTCGGATCCGAGGCGCGGGGCCAATTGAACGATTTGAACCGGGGTGGAATATGTGCCGCGATTCCAAGCGGCTTCACTGCGGAAATATACGGTGATACACACCCGGGGAGCCGGCGGCCATGGTCATAAGTCCGCGCATGCGTCCGGAGCGTGGCGAGGAATGTTCCCTTTGATGTGACCACTCGGTGCTTTCGGACACCTTATCATTCGCCAATTCATACACGGTTGCGAAGCTGCGCTCACCCTCCGCTGCCTGGTAGCGCCGCGCATAGATGACGCCCGGGACCGTAAGATATCCGGGAATATACTCGGTGTTATACCACTCATTCCATTCAGCCTCCGCGCTTTCCGGCACGGACATGCGGCCGATCTGGAGGGCAGGCGCCATGCCGCGATCGGGATTTTCCAGCATGCCTGGAAAGATCTGCCGGCCGACGATGCGCGTCAGGTTTTTGCCGGTCACCCGCGGGGACATACGGTTTTCCCAGGGCGTACGCTTTCGTGTGCTGAACTCCGGGCTTCGGACGGCCTCAATACTCGCGAGTTCGTAGACAGCTAGATATTTCGGGCCGCCTCGGGTGGCCACATAGCGCGCCGCGTCGAGAAACCCCGGCAAGGCCAGCAGTTCCGGTAGATGCTCGGTGTTGTACCAGGCATTAAATTCTTCCTCGTGCTTTGGTTCGATGAGGTCAGTGTAGACTAAAAACAAACCCTCTCCCTTTTTTGCCATGGCGCTCCTCCCTGTTTACATCACTGATCACGCCGGGCTTAGTCGTCCTGAGGCTGGATTTAATTTCTATTAACTTTGGCGGTGATTGTCCATTTCCCTTCTGACTCCAGTGCATGGGCGATAAGTGCACTCTATGACCCCGGCTCGCTCTCCAGCGGGGCCAGAGCGTCAATGATCTCCGCGCCCCAGCTCCCGGGAAGACAGATCTCTATGCCCTGCTTATATCCCTCCAAGCGTTTGCGCCAGGTTTTAGAGTCGGTCCACAGGTAGTGGAGAGTCCGGACAAAAATTACGGGCAGGCCGATTTGCCGCGCTCCCTTCAGGACCTCAGCAAACCTGGGGATCATGCCATAGACCATAGACAGGTCGCGCCCGCGCTTTCCTTGGGCGCCCTCGGGATGGCAGAAGTCGTTCTGCATATCAACGATAAGAAGCGCTGAACTCTCGCGGTCCCATTTTGCCTCCAGGCCCGACTGTTCCTGAGCCGTTGCCATTTGTTTTTCCTCCTTGGAATTTTGTCTTTAACCGCTACCGCCGCTCGGCCAGAATCTCATCGAGGATCGAGTTGTTGACGAGGCGGGCGAGGGGGACCTCCTCTTTGATCTTGAGGCGTACCCTTACCTGATCGATCTCAGACCGCAGGACTGTCTCAGAGACATGCCCATCGGCAGTAAGTCCCCGCCGGATGACCTGATAAGCTTCCGCCGCCTTCGGGGCAGAAAGCTTCCACTCCTTCGAGATAAAGGCCTGCGTTACCCCCGCCTCGGCCTTAATAAAATCCATGGATCTAAGAGTCGCTCGCAGCATTCTCTTTACCTGGTCGCGCCGCTGGTCGATCTTGCTCAGGGTGGCCCCGACTCCGGTTCCCGCTGCTTTAACAAGCTCACCCGCATAAAGCAGTTCGGTGTACCCCAGATCCTTGGCCGCCATGTTGAACGGAAGGGAAAGCATGGTGGCGGCCACGTTTCCAGACTGGAGGGCAGTGAGCCCGATGGCCGGGGTGTTAATATCGATGAGCTGCACGTCCTTATCGGGATCCAGCCCGCCCTTTCGAAGGGCGGCACGCGTGAGATAGTCGAGCGTTCCTCCTATGCCGGCTATGCCTATGACTTTCCCTTTGAGTTGTCCGATGGATGTGATTCCCTTGGCCGCGAGAAGGAAGTAGGGTTGCTCGTCGTTGAGCATCAGAAGGCCATGGACCGGCAACCCGGCGATGGCCCCCCGCACCACAGTGCCGAAGGCAGAGGTAAAGTCTGCCTCGCCGGCGACGATGCTCTTCACAGCCAAGTCCGGCTTCAGGACCACCGCGCGCAGCTCCAACCCCTCGCGCTGGTATAATCCCTGGTCCGCTCCCAGGAGGAAAGTGAGTATACTCAAGCTTCTAACCGGGACTGCTAAGGTGATCACTTCCCCATTGCCCGACTTCGTTCCAGCAAAGAACAGGACTGCGGCAAAAAACAAACTTGCAACAGCCCGCTTCCGGCTATCCATGTGCGTAGGTATCCTTCATTTCACCGACTTTGCCAGCTTTCTGGGTTGGTTTGCCAATGTAGTGCCTAGCTCTTCTGCGGTCAAGGAAAGGTATTGAATCGAATCGGCTCACGGTGCATTGGTCGGATCCCAGCACGTACGGAGGTTTTCATTAAAGCGGTCCAGGAGCTGCATGTCCTCTGCGGTAATTTCAAAGTCAAAAACATCGGCATCTTCGAAGATGCGTCTACGATTGGCCGATTTGGGAATAACCACCAAGCCATGTTGCAATGCCCAGCGGATGAGAATTTGCGCCGTTGATTTGCCTCCAGGGGGGCGGGAAAACTTGTCCATGAGAGGCCATTGCGACCCGGTGTTTCCCCGCTGCGGCCCGGCTTTTGAGTATTTTTTGGCAAGCGCGACAAGTTTCGGATCATGCAGTCGCGCCCCTTTAGTCAAGGGACTGTAGGCTTCTGTGACTATGCCCTTGGCGGCGCAGAAATCCAATAAATCCCGCTGATATAAATAGGGGTGAAACTCCACTTGATTGACTGCGGGGACCGTTGCCGTCTCGGCGAGTAGCTCAGTCAAATGTCTGATCGTAAAATTGCTAACGCCGATCGAGCGCGCCTTGCCCTGCGCCCGCAACGCTTCCAGGGCGCGCCAGCTCTGCCGGCGTTCCCGCACAGGGTAGTGGATCAGGTACAGATCGACATAGTCGAGCTTGAGCTTGCGCAGACTCGTGTCCAGCGCTCGCTCGGGGTTTCCATGATCACTGTTCCACAATTTCGTGGTGACGAAAATGTTCTCTCGGGGAATGCCGCTTTTCCTGACGGCGGCACCCACGCTCTCCTCGTTACCATACATGGCCGCAGTATCGATATGCCGGTATCCTGCTTCCAGCGCGGCAAGCACGGCCGCTTCACAGGTCGTCCCCGCGCGAATCTGCCACACTCCCAACCCGAGCTGAGGAATTAGGTGACCATCGTTCAGTGTTAGTTTGGTGGCGATCCTAAGTTCCATAATAAGTATGCCCAAAGAATCTATAATACTGTAATTTATCCCCAGTGCATCGCAAGGCCGCGCCAGCGATCGGCCATTGACAGCGCAAGCCCTTAACGATATAGATTCGGCGCGCCAGCCTGTGAGGAGGTAGCCATGCCGACTAACCGTTCCGTCTCGCGTATCGGACTGCTTGCAATTCTCCTTTGCTCCGCGCCGACTGCCGCGCAGGAGCCATTCTTTAAGGGTAAAACGATCACGGTGATTCAGGGGACTGAAGCAGGGGGTAGCTCGGATATGTTGACCCGGGCCGTCCTTCCTTACCTGAAAAAATATATTCCCGGCGAGCCCACCGTCGTGTCCGAATACATGCCCGGCGCGGGCGGACTCAAGGCGGTGAACCATGTTTACAAAAACGCCCGGCCCGACGGCCTCACCATGGGCCGCGCCGGCGGCGCGCTGGTGGCCAATGCGGTGCTCGGCGAGAAGGGCGTCTTGTACGACATCAACAAGATCATCTATCTGGGCTCACCGCACAAGACCTATCACTGGGTTTTCATCACGCGGCGAGAAGCCGGTCTCAAGACCATCGAATCGCTTCAATCCGCCACGGGATTTCGCATTGGCGCTCAGGCCGTCGGTCATTCAAATTATTTTGTCGGCCGGCTGTTCGCGTATTTAATCGGGATCAAGGAGCCAAAAATGATCGTCGGCTACGGCGGCTCCGAGCTGGATATCGCGTTGACCAAGGGCGAGATCGATGGCCGCATCAACAATGCGGACACGCTGCTCACGCGCAATGAGGATATGCTCGCCAAGGGCGCTATCGACGTCCATGCGATCATGGAAGTGCCCCATGGGCTCAAGCATGAGAAGTTTTCCAAGCTGCCGGAAATCACGACCTTCGCAAAGTCTGACAAGGAGCGCAAACTCCTCGACATGGTAAGCGCCTTTCGCCAGTTCGGTTCCCCGTTCTTCCTGCCGCCGGGCACGCCGAAGGAACCGGTCAAGATTCTTCAAGACGCGATGATCAAGGCCTTTAACGATCCGGCTTTTCACAAAGATTACAAAAAGTTTACCGGCGACGAAGCGTCGCCGCTCATGCCCCACGAGATGGAAAAATTGGTGAAGGAAATGCCGCGCGATGCAGAAATCGTCGAGATCTTTAAAAAGTTAAATGCGGCCGGCCCGATGCCGGCGCGATAGCGCCGGGCGCGGTTCAAGGTTCAATGTTTAAGGTTCAAGGTGGGGCGGAGACGTTGAACTTTGAACATTGAACCTTGAACTGAAATTTTCCCGTCAGCCCAATCGCAAGGGGGAGATATGAAATTTCCGCAAAGCTCGTCGCAAAGTCTGGCGGCCGCAGCGCTGGCTTCATTCGCACTGATTTTTCTCTGGCCGATTGCACCGGCTGTGAATGCGCAGGAGTCGTTCTTCAAGGGTAAATCCATTGCCATCATTCAGGGACGCGACCCGGGCGGCACCGGAGATTTGCGGGTGAAAGCCCTGTTCCCTTTCTTGCAGAAATATATTCCGGGAAACCCGACTATCGTGAGCGAGTATATGCCCGGCGGCGGAAGCCGGAAGGCGGCGAATCATATCTTCAGATCAGCGCGTCCCGACGGCTTGACCATTGGCAACTTTAGCTCCGCCATGGTCTCCATGGCGATACTAGGAGAGTCGGGAGTCCTATACGATATCGATAAATTCCATTATCTAGGATCGCCGTACAGCACCTATCACGCGGTGTTCGTGACTAGGAAGCAGGCCGGGTTAAGCAGCATACAAAAACTTCAAGCCGCCTCTGGACTCAAAGTTGGCGCCCAGTCCGTGGGTTTCTCCACTTACAATGAAGGGCGCCTGTTCGCATACCTTCTTGGTCTTAACGCGCCGAAGTTCATCGCCGCCTACGGAGGAGCGGAGCTCGACCCGGCTCTGTTGCGTGGTGAGATCGACGCGCGCTCCACCGGCCCCGATACTCTTCTGCGCGAGCGTGACTGGCTGGAAAAAGGTTTGGTGGACATTCACGCGATCATGGAAACTCCCAAGGGTGATAAGCACCCCCATCCTCAGTTCGGCCAGCTGCCCGAGATCGAGAGCTTTGCCAAATCGGACAGAGAACGCAAAGTCGTCGTGTTACAGCGTGCTTTTAGAGTCAGCGGCACGCCCTTCGTACTTCCTCCCGGGACGCCCAAGGATCGGGTAGAAATTCTCCAAGAGGCCTTTCGCAAGACCTATAGGGACCCGGAGTTTTTCCGCGAGTACAAGAAGCTCACCGCCGACGATCCTACGCCGCTTCTACCCGAAAATCATGAAAGGACAATCAGAGAAATTCCGCGTGATCCCGAAGCGATCGAGCTCTTCAAAAAGCTTGTGGGCGCAGACCCTCTTCCGCCGCGGTAAGCCTTATGGGCGTTCAAAGTTCAATGTTTAAGGTTCAAGGTGGGACGGAGACGTTGAACTTTGAACGTTAAACCTTGAACCCTGAAGAGGCGGGGCAGGTGCAGCCGCCAACGCGCGAAGAGAAAGGAGACTCGCGATGACGATGAAAGTTATGACGCGGATTTTATCCTGGGCGCTTTTAACTCAGCTCGTCTTGCTGCCTGACTTTCTTTATGCACAGTCCGATTTTTATCGAGGCAAAACTATCACCATCATTCATGGCCGGTCCGCGGGGGGATCGGGTGATTTCCGCGCGCGCGCGGTGACGCCGTTTCTAAACAAGTACATCCCGGGAAATCCCAACATCGTGCACGAGTACATGGACGGTGCCGGCGGGCGCAAGGCGGCCAATCACATTTTCAATAGCGCTCGTCCCGACGGCCTAACCATTGGCAGCGTCGGTGGCGCTGTGGTCGAAAGTGCCGTACTCGGCGAAATAGGCGTTCAGTACGACCTCGACAAACTTCATTTCGTCGGGTCACCCTACAGCCGTACGCACTATGTCCTTATGACGCGCCGCGAGGCCGGCTTTCGAACCCTCGATAAACTCCAGCAAGCCTCGGGCGTGCGCTTCGGCTTTCAAGCCGTCGGTCACACCAACTATACCGTCGGTCGGATCATGGCTTGGCTCCTCGGGCTCAAAGAGATTAAAGAGGTCATCGGCTTTTCGAATCCGGAGCGAAGGGCCGCGTTGATACGCGGCGAGATCGATGGCTTGGCGAGCTCCGATGATATTTTGGCTCGCGATGCCGAATGGCTTGAGAAAGGTCTAATCGATCTTCATGTCATCGTTGCCGTTCCCAGAGAGGAAAAACATCCGCGTCTTTCCCATTTGCCGGAGCTCGACGGCTTTGTCAAAACCGAGCGGGAGCGCAAGCTGCTGACCATGTTCCGCAATTTCAGATTGACGGGCGCTCCATACATTCTCCCTCCAGCCATGCCCAAGGATCGGATAGAAATCATCAAAGAAGCCCTGCGCAAGAGTTTCAAAGATCCCGAGTTTTTCAAGGAATACCGCAAGGTCGGCGGCGAAGATCCGACTCCACTTATGCCGGAAGCAAATGAGAAGGCGATTCGTGACTTGCCGAGGGATCGGGAGGCGGTAGAACTTTATAAAAAATTCGCCGGCGCCGGCCCGCTGCCGGGCGCGCTAAGCCTTGCGGCAGTTCAATGTTCAACGTTCAAGGGTTCAAAGTATTCAATGCGATCTCGGTTAAAGGAGGCAATTATGAAAAAACGCGAATTGAAATTGCGAACGAAAGCCGCTCTTTTGCTCGGCGTGTTGACGGCTTTGATAGCGGGGCTTGCGCATTCTCAAGATAACTTTTACGCGGGTAAGACGATAACGCTCGTCGCGTTCACCGCACCGGGCGGAAGCGGCGACCTTCGGGTAAAAGCCGCGGTTCCTTTTATAAAAAAACATATTCCCGGAAATCCCACCATCGTGATTGAGTACATGGACGGCGGAGGTGGTCGGAAAGGGGCAAATCACCTCTTTCATTCGGCGCGCCCCGATGGGCTCACCATAGGCGGGGGCAGCGGGGCAATCGTGGCCTTGGGCATCATGCGTGAACAAGGCGTCTCCTATGATGTCGACAAGTTCATTTATCTCGGTACTCCAGAGAGTGAAAACCACGCTGTCATCTACACGAGAGCGGAACTTGGGCTGGATAACTTGGAGAAGCTTAAGGCCAAACCTGGTATCAGGATCGGGGGACAGACCGTCGGTCATACTTCCTACGTTGCGGGGCGGTTTTTTGCGTATTTCTTGGACCTGAAGGAACCGAAGTTCATCGTGGGTTACACTTCCCCTGAGGTGGACGTAGCCCTGCTGAATGGCGAGCTCGATGCTAGAGCCAATTCGGCCGTATCGGTTTTGCGCCGTAATCCGGAGTGGTTAGAAAAAAGAGTGATGAACTTTCACGCCATTATGGAGATTCCGAAAGGGATTAAGCATCCTCGCCTCGGTCACCTTCCGGAGGTAGAAAGCTTCGCCAAGACCGAAAGGGAAAAAAAGGTTCTTACCGTCTGGCGTGCTTTCCGAGGCGTCGGCTCGCCTTTCATCTTGCCGCCGGGAACACCCAAAGACAAGGTTGAGATTCTCGAAGAGGCGATGCGCAGGGCCTTTAAAGATCCAGAGTTCCCAAAATACTTCAAGAAACTGGTAGACGACGATCCTTCGCCGCTGGGACGCAGCAGAATTGGCAAAGCTGATCAGGGAGATGCCGCGGGATCCCGAGGTTTTAGAGCTGGTCAAAAAAGTTCTCCGGGGCGGGGCCGCTGCCGCCGCGTTGATCTCGACGTTCAAAACGTTCAAGCCGTTCAAAGCGTTCAAGACGTTTGAGATATACACCGGTTCATGTTGCGTAGGGGCGGGTTTCAAACCCGCCCGCGTTTTCCGCGATCACACGTGTTGCCTCTTGATTGCCATTCCGTAATGTGGCATCGGTAGTTCGCAAATTATAACGGCGGTAAAGTCGATTCAAGTGTGGGGGCGCCGAGGGTACCGAAGCGGCAATACAAAGGTTACCGATCGCACGTCGTCTAACAACCTTAATCACCAAGGAGCATTGAAGTGGAAATTTCACTTATCGACGCCGCGATAAAAGGGTTCATGAACATACTGCAGTTCAAAGTTTTCTTCGCCATGATGGTGGGAGTGAGCATCGGCACGTTCACCGCTGTAGCGCCGCAGGGCCTGGGCATTCCACTGGTTTACGCCATCATGCTGCCGGTGGTGATCAAATGGGAGCCGGTGACCGGCATGGCGCTGCTCATCGGCGCCAGCTCGGTGAGCGCCATCTGCGCGGCGTACCTTGCCCGTGCTGTTCGGCATTCCCGGCGGTTCGGGCTCCCAGGCAACGGTGCTGGACGGCTATCCGATGGGCAAGCGGGGCGAGGCCAGGCGCGCCCTGGGGGCGTCTTTCATGGCCGGCGGCATGGGCGCGCTGATCGGGACATTCACTTTGGCGGCGGCCATACCGGCGGCGAGACCTTTGATTTACCTGATGGGGTCGCCGGAACTGTTCGTGGTGGTGCTCTGGGGTCTTAGCATGGTGGCGGTTTTGGCGGGGCGCCGCCCGCTCAAGGGGCTGATTGCCGCCGCATTCGGATTGCTGTTGGCCACCATTGGCCAGCAGGAGCAGAGCGGCATCATGCGCTTTGTGTTCGACCAGCCTTATTTATTGGATGGGATTTCCGTCAGCATCATCGCGCTGGCGCTTTTCGGCATCCCGGCTGCGCTGGATTTGGCGTTGATGAAGCTCGGCGTAGAGCAGCAACCGGCGCCCCTCACCGGCAAGTTGTTCGACGGGGTGAAGGACACGATTCGGGAATGGTGGCTGGTGGTGCGTTGCAGCTTCATCGGCGTGTGGGTGGGGATCGTTCCCGGGATCGGCTCGCAGGTGGTGGATTGGCTTGCCTATGGCCACGCGGCGCAGAGCAGCCAAGGGGGGCGGCGCGACCTTTGGCAGTGGCGACGTGCGCGGGGTGATTGCGCCGGAGAGCGCCAACGATGCCAAGGACGGCGGCGATCTGGTGACGACATTACTTTTGGGTTTTCCACAGGGAGTTTCGACGGCGCTGTTTATCGTTGCGCTGCTGGCGTGGGGTTTTCTGCCCGGGCCTGAGATGATCAAGAAAAACCCGGAGATGATCTATAGCGTGGTGTGGATTCAAGGCATCGCGGGAATCACCGGAACGTTGATCGGCTTCGGTCTGTCCAATCAACTCGCCAAACTGGCCCAGGTGCGCTACTCGGTGATGGTGCCGATCATTTTTATTTTCGTATTGATGGGCGCCTTCAGCGTCACCCGCGACCCGGCGGATTTGTTGGCAGTGGTGGGCTTCGGCATATTCGGCTACTTCATGCGGCGCTTCGGTTATCCCAGACCCGCGCTGATTCTCGGGCTTGGTATTAGGCAATTTAATGGAGAGATATCTTTACCGCTCGATGGCGAGCTACGGGTTTACCTGGCTTATGCGGCCCGCGGTGATGGTGCTTTTGGTTCTAGCCGCGACATCTTTCTTCTTCGCGGTGCGAGGCCGGATGAAGAGCGGCATGGCGACTCGGCCGGCCCAGTGAGGAGTAGTGATGACAGCTAGTTTTACTTTGTTTCTTGTTGCTATTTTTATCGTCGCGGTATGGTGGGGGTGGGAATGGCCCTATATCGCCAAGCTCATGCCGGTATATATCGCGGCGATCCCAGGATTGGTGCTCGGTGTAACACAACTGATTGGGGAGGCCTCCGGCTCGGAAGCGCGCCGCGCCAAAAAAGCCGAAGGCATCGAAATGGATGATACCACCAAAGTGGAGTTGGATGAGAAGACCGAGTTGCGCCGCACGCTGGTTTATTTCGCCTGGTTCATCGGCGGCGCCGCGGGCATCTGGCTTCTCGGCATCGTGATCACGCTGCCGCTCCTGGCCTTTCTATACATGCTGGTGGAGGGACGGGAGAAACTCATTCCCTCCGTCATCATGGCCGCCTGCACCTACGGGATGATTTGGGGACTTTTTGAATACACGTTGGAAATGCGCTGGCCGCCGGGTCTTCTTTTCGGCTATTGATTCAAAAATACAGTTCAAAGTTCAAGGTTCAAAGTTCAACGTCCCCGTGCCGCACCTTGAACCTTAAACATTGAACTTTGAACCGCGCTTGGCGCTGCTAGCGCACCGGCAGCGGATCCGCTCCGGCGATTTTTTTCAGCAGCTCGACGACTTCGGGCGGTCGCTTCAATTCCTTTACGGCTTTGTCCATCACTTCCGGAAAGACGAGTTCCGGATCGTCGCCCACCGTCTTTTTGAAATACTTGGGGAATTCGGGGTCCTTGAAAACCTTCGTCATCGCGTTTTGCAGTATGACGACCCGGTCTTTGGGAGTGTCGAGCGGCAAGATAAATGGCGATCCGGTGATCCGGAAACTTCTTTGCAGGTTGATGAGCTGGCGGTCTCTCTCCGTCTTGGCTAAACTCTCAAGTTCCGGCAGATCGGCGAATTTTGGGTTTTTGTCGCCTTTGATTATTTCCAACGTAATATGAAAATCCATCATCCGCTTTTCTATCCAATCGGGATTATTCCGTACGACGCTGTAGCTCTGGTTAAACCGGGAATCCAGCTCGCCCCGCTCGATGGCCAGATCGATTTCCGGGCTGGCGTAGCCGGCCACGAACCGCGGCTCCTTCATGGGCAGCAAATAGGCGAGCAGGCGGGCGATGTTGTAGTTACTATGGCCTACGGACTGGGCGCCGATGCGAATCCCCGGTGTCGCGCGCAGCTTGTCAAAGTTAGTCACACCGAGCTCTTTTCTGGTATAGAAAATATAATGTCCTCCAGCGTCGGCGGCGCCGAGGTAATGGAATTTTTCGATTTGATACATAACACCGGCGCCGCCGAGAATCGCGCTGCTCATCATGCCTGAGCTACTGCCGATGGTCAGACCATCAGCTCTGGCGCCGCTGTAGATATGGTTGTTGGCTTTCAAGCCGCCGCCGCCCGGCATAAACTCGTGGACAATGGTTGGGTTGCCGGGAATATATTTTGGCAGAAACTGCGTGATCGCCCGCGCGCGCATATCGCCGCTGCCGCCGGGGCCGCGGCCCTGGATAACGGTGATCGTCTTGCCCTGGTAGAAGGGCGCTTGCGCTAGGCTA
Organism: uncultured delta proteobacterium; assembly: GCA_963840855.1. Taxonomy (GTDB): domain Bacteria; phylum Desulfobacterota; class Binatia; order UBA9968; family UBA9968; genus DATACQ01. The sequence continues at coordinate 24,028 of CAWJBB010000058.1, read as the reverse complement.
ACGGCGCTAACCAGCGGCAACCAAGGGCCAAGCACGACCAGCGTGGAAAGTAATGTCAGCCTGCAAAGCCCGTTAATTTTTCTCATGTCGAACTCCTTTAACATTGCAATAAAACCGATGAGGGTCGTCCAAACTGTCCAGGGGAGATTAGTGAATGAGAATATTTTGTCAAGCCACCCCCCCGCTATTGGTAGTGGTTCAGTCTCAGAAATTTGTAGAGGCCTCCGTGCCTGCCCGAATCAGGGCGACCACAGGGGGTCGCCCCTACATTGGATTCGTCTGTTGAATCAAACTAAACCACTACCCGGCTATTCTTCCTTGCCCAGCAGCGTGCCGCGGCAGCGGCGCGTACCACAGAAACAGGGATTCTCCCGTTTGGCAGCCGCGGTGTGCGGCTCGCCGAGTTGCAGATTATAGTCGTATGTCAATTCTTCGCCGGGCCGAATGTCACGGCGCGTCTCAACGAAGATGCGGTCGTCTTCGTCCTCCACTTCACAATTGGGCGAGCAGGAGTGATTGAACCACCGCGCCGAGCTGCCTCGGCGGGTGGCGTCAATGACGATATCGTCATTGACGGTGAAGAGCATCGTGTGCGGCGAATACTCATGTTCGGCGGCGTAACGGCGGTCGGCTTCATGGTGGGAGATGCGCTCACCGGTGTATTCGATAAGCCGCGTTCCTTTTGGAATGTGAGTCAGCGCGAACGCGCCGCGGCCGTGGATCGGCGAGCGGCGCACGGAGAAGCGGCGCAGGGTTTTGCGCCTTGCCCGTGTTCGGCGAACTCGGCTGTGGTTTTTTGCGGAGGCTTTCATAGAATCGGCCACCTCTCGGTTCAAGGGTTGCCCGCTTGCCGGCGCGATTGATTAGTACGCCGCTTTGCGCTATTCGCTGGATACAATATCACAAAACAACTTTCCAGGAGAATCGATCATGCTCGAAGGAAGGATCGTCGTCGTCACCGGCAGCGCGCAAGGCATCGGCAAACACGCCGCGAAAACCTTTGCGGATCAAAAAGCCAAGGTCGTCGTCGCGGACTCCAACGAGGAACTGGCGAAGAAAACCGCCGGCGAGCTCGGCGAGCACACGGAAACCTTCGCCGTGCGGGTCGATGTCCGTAACGAGGAAAGCGTCAAAGGGATGATCGATCGGGTGATTGCCCGCTTCGGCCGGATCGACGTGATGGTCAACAACGCGGCCATCGTGCCGCACTTCGCCTGGGGTATTCCACGCTGGCCGCGCATCGCCGAGATGCCGATGGAGTTTTGGGACCGGGTGATTCAGACCAACCTTTACGGTACTTTTCTCGGTACCAAGCATGCGCTCGCGTATATGGAAATGAGAAGATCGGGCCATATCATCAATCTCTACGGCGGCGGCGGGCTCACACCGGCGGGCGCTTGCGCCTATATGGTGACTAAAGATGCCATTCGCACCTTTACACGCTATGTTGCCGAGGAAGTCCGCGACTCCAACGTCTGCGTGGTGATTTTTTCGCCCCGGGTCCCCATCGTTACTGAAAGCGCGCCCCAAGAAGCTTTCAGCCGTCTGCCGGGCCCGGAGATATTGGGCCAAGGATTCGTGCTCGCGGCTCAGTTGCCGCTGGACCAGAGCGGGGGAATATTTTCTTACCAAGAGGGCAAGCTCGTAAACGAAGCATGAAGAGTCCGGCTTCGATCAAAATGTTGGGAATCCAAGAATGATACAGTCGAAGTGTCCAAAATGCTCGGGAGAGTTTCTAAGGCGCGTGAGCCGGAGCGGCGGTTTGGAACGGATGCTCAGCAGCTTCTACATTTATCCTTTCCGGTGCCAATTGTGCGGCCACCGGTTCAAGCTCCTACAGTGGGGAGAAATGTATCGCAAGACCTACTATGATCGCCGCGAGTTTGAGCGCATGCCGGTCTCATTGGACGCGTCGATTTGGCGGGAAAGCGGGGAGCATGATGAAGGAACGCTGCGGGATTTGTCCATGGGAGGCTGTGGGCTAACCACCGGCGTAGCATTCGGCGAAGGGAGTATCTTGCGTCTGGAATTGCACGTTCCTGATGATGACCTTCCCATCGTCGTGCAGGCCGCCGTCGTTCGCAACGCCGCTTCGAGCCATAGCGAGATCGAGTTTCTCCGCTTGCAACATGCTGAGCGAGGACGTTTGCGCGTGCTCGTCAAGGACTTGTTGGCCGCGCGCCTTGCCGACGGACGACAAGAACGCCGCCAGCACGTGAGGCCGAAATAGATTCGCTGCGGGTCAGGTAGTCCGATGATCGCCGGGGATGGTTGATCCGCGCCGAACATATTCGAAAACCGCGACGGTTCCAAACAGCCCCAGGCCGACTAAATCATACACTGGTTCGGGATAGAGCAGCGCTAACCCGGCGGCGACGAGAAGCACGCATTCCAGCCACGTAGTCTTCATTAAGAACCAGCCCGTAAATCCAGCAGCCAGCGCGGTGAGCCCCATCGCGGCGCTCAGGGTCGTCCACAAGATATTTTCCCAACTGCCCTTGAGCAAAAGTCCGATGCCGTCGGGGTGCAAGGTAAAAATAAACGGCACCAGAAAAGCGGGCAAGGTGTATTTCCACGCCGACATCGTCGTGCGGTAAGGATTGCCGCCGGTGATCGCCGCGGCGGCGAAAGGAGACAACGCCGTCGGCGGAGACACCTCGGAGAGAACAGCGTAGTAGAAGATAAACATGTGCGCAGCATAAGTTGGAACGCCGAGCTTGATCATCGCCGGCGCCGTGATCACTGCAGCGATAATGTACGATGCCGTGACCGGCATGGCGAGACCGAGGATCCACACGGCGATGGCCGTATAGACAACGGTCAGAAACAGGCCTCCGCCGGCAAGATCGAGGATGATCATCGAAAACTTGAGGCCGAGGCCCGTAAGCGTTACAACGCCGACGATGATTCCAGCGGTGGCGCAGGTGGAGGCCACTGAGAGCACGCCGCAGCTCCCATCTTGAAGGGCTCTCCAGAGACGGGCCGGCGTGAGAGCCGTCTCGCGGCGGATAAAGCTCAACGCAATGGCGAGGAGAATCGCGTAAACTACGGACAGGATGGCGGTGTAGCCCCATAGCATAAACACGACGATGGCGACGAGCGACACAAAGTGGTAACCGTACTTCCGAGTTAGGCTCCAAACGCCTTCGCTTGCTACTGCAATCGGCCGCGCGCCAAATTTGTTGGCATCGAGCTCGACCATGGTGAAAATCGACCAGTAGTAGAGAAGCGTCGGTATCGCGGCCATGGCGATGACTTCGAGATAGGAGATCTTGAGAAATTCCGCGATTAAAAACGCCGCCGCGCCGAGTACCGGCGGTGAGATGATGGCGCCGATGCCGCCCGCGGAAAGCAGGCCGCCGGCCGAGTCTTTGTCGTAACCCGCCTTGGCCAGGAGTGGATACGCGACGGAACCGAGGGTTATCGTTGTGGCTACGCCCGAGCCCGATGGACCGCCGAGGAGAAACGAAGCCAGGGTCACGGTTCTGCCGGCTCCCGCGGGCTTACTGCCCATCGCCGCGAGCGAAAAGTTGACGTAGAACTCGCCTGCCTTCGAGTGTTCGAGTACGGCACCGTAGATGGTGAAAAGAATGATAAAGGTCGCCGCGACATCGAGGGGTACGCCGAAGATTCCTTCGAGGGTCATATACATGTGCCCGACCAGCCGGTCCAAGCGATAGCCTTGGTGGGTCCAGGGCGGCGGCAGCCAGGGGCCGAACCACGCGTAAGCCAGGAAGACCAGAGCAACGACAGGCAAGATCCATCCTGTTGTCCGGCGCGTCGCCTCCAGCACCAGCAAAATCGTGAGCCCACCGAGAATCTGGTCCGTCAAAGTTGGCAGCGCTGCGCGGTAGATGAACTCTTCGAAATCCCACATCGGGTAACCGATGGCGATGAGACTCAATCCGATCAAAAGCCAGTCGAACCAGGGTACGCCCGCGAGCCGACCTTTGCGCCTTGCCGGATAGAGGAGAAAAGACAAAACGAGAGAGAACAGGAGAAATACCAGGCGCAACATCTGCGCTGTGACGGTGGCCCACGCCCAGTAAATAAAGAGCAGTGACATAGCCACGGCGAGGCCGGCCGCGAGCCAACCGGTGATACCTTCGAGTCGTCTGCGGGGTCCCTCTTCTTGTAGGGCGATCTCTTTCGCCGCTTCGATGCGTGAAGAGTCGATAGCCTCGTCAGCCATGGTTCTCTCCTGGACAGGCGTTCACCGACAGGCGCAGCGCGGCCGTCGAGCGCGCGTGTCGTTCTGCAGAGAAATAGTTTCATCAGAAAAAGTGATGCGGATCGATGCCTCGCGGCTTACCCGGAGATCGAGAGTCGGAAACTCGCGGCCCGGATTGTCGACCACCCACCAACCGTCTTCATTTGTCGCCGACTCGTGACCATAAAACTCTACGAGCCGAAGCTCGGCGTAGCGCAGTTTGTTTGCCCGAAAGCCGCCTGGAGCAACTTGAAATTGTTCTTCGACCTCAGAACCGTAAATGGAATGGCGGAAACTTAAATGGAGAGCGTCACCAGCAACGATCGGGTAGGTGACCCTCTGTCGTTCCGTGTCCAAGGTCAGACAGACCCTCTGAGCTGCAGCCGGACTGCCCAGAGCGAGTGCCAGCAGCAGCCCCAAAGCTGCCGCTGCTTGTGGGGCGCGATGAGACATCACTTGGCACCAGGAACTTTGGTGCCCTTTTCCTTGTAATAACGGAGCGCGCCCGGATGAAAAGGAACCGGTGATCCCACCACTGCGCTCTTTAGTGTGATTTCCTTCGCCGCTTGGTGAACCGCTACCAGGTCCGCCGTGCGCTCAAGAAGGAGCTTGGTGATCTGATAGGCCAGCGATTCGTCCATGCGCTCATGCACCGCCAGGAGATTCGTCAACGCTGCGACCTGCACATCTGTCTCCATTCCCCCGTAGGTGCCTTTGGGAATTGTGCCGACGAAATAAACCGGACCATATTTGGCTCACCATCTTCGCGACGGCATCGCCGTGCGGAACGAGCTGGATTTTGATTCCCGGCGTGGCTCCTAAATCGAGAATCGCCGCCGTGGGCAAGCCGCCGTCCCAGATAAAAGCGTCGATCCTCCGATCCTTCATAGCGGCGGCGGACTCGGAGGCGCCCAACCGATCCTGGCTTTTGAGGTCCTTCGGGCTGATGCCATAGGCTTCGAGGACGCGCAGACCTTTCACCTCGGTGCCGGAACCCGGCGCTCCGGTGGAAACCCGTTTGCCTTTGAGATCGTTGATCGTTTTTATGCCAGCCCCGTCCAGGGCGACGATGTGCATGTAGTTCGAGTAAAGCGCTGAAATGGCGCGAACCGCGACCTTGTCGCTTAAACCCTTCATTTTTCCCTGGTAAGCGTCCCAGGCTATATCGGGTTGCGTGAGCGCCAGAGCGATTCTGTCGGCATGCAGAAGTTTCATATTGTCCACGGAAGCGGTGGTTACTTCCGCGGTCGCTTCAACGCCGGGCAGGTGCTTCGATATCAGCGCGGCAAGTCCGCCGCCCAACGGATAGTACACGCCCGCCGGTTCCGCCGGTGGCGATGGACAGACGATTCTTCACCTGGGCACTCGCTGTTTCGAGTGAAAATGCGATGACCAAGAAGATCGCCGGAACTGTCACGAGAACCTTACATTGAGCCGTGAGCTTCATGAAATTTCTCCTCCTGGCTTTGGTTGCGGTAAAATACGTTTCCTTGCCTGAAGGTGTCAATACCCGATTCCGCGAATTAAGCGCGGACGCGGCGACGTTGAGGTTGGGCTCCGACGCGGCGCATGCAAACAACGTAATACGGAACAAAGCTCCCGTCGCCGCCGTCGACTTCCAAACGCTCTTCAAAACCGTCTCTCGTCGGATTTAGTATCTTGCGCGCTCGCTTCCACTGGCCGGCGTGGCCCGGCGGTTGTTCGGCGAAACACAACACCCCCTGGTCACTGCTTACCTCATACCGCCGCACGGTTCCTCCATCGGTGTATGCGTGCGCCGTGATTTCACCGGAGGAGGTTTCAGATCCGACGACAACCAAGGCCTTATGAACATCTTTTCTTCCATCAGCGAGCGGATACGAAGCATCCATGCGCAGAGCGATAAAGCGGCTGCCGGCTTCGAAGGTGCCGATGACCTCTTTCTGAAAATTATAGTCGGCCATCGCGTACTGCCCTTTACCGCGGAAATGACCGAGGAGAAATTCCAGAGATTTCAGGCAAGCGCTCGGTTTGCCGTGATCGTGAACCGGGTCAAAGCGAAACTTTTCGGCCGCGCCGGCGTCGGTGAGCAGCGTGTTGGCCGCCCCGGCGCGCTTTGCGAAGTCGAGAATCGCGCGCCAATCGTTTGGCGAGACAACTTCAGCCAACACCTCACTCCGCTCGCCGATGCGAAGCGACACAACGGGCGCTTGTTTGCAGGGCCCCTGGCAGCCCGTGGTCGATATCGCAACTCCCGTTTGTTGGCATGCCCTCGCCAGACCCGCGTCCGAAGCGTCGAAAGATATCTTGCCGCGACAGGGCTCGGCGGTACAAACAAAGAGATGCGCGGCACCGGCAAGATATTTTGCCTTCGCCCTCTGCAACGCTCCGAGCACCTCATCGTCAGAGGAAAAAATTCGGCGCAGGTTTAGAAAGTGGCGAAATTGCTGCAACGCGCCGTCGGTCCACGAGCCTTGCACTTTGACGATGAATCCCGAGGCGTGGAAGTTTAATTCGGCGGCCGTATCCGTCGGAGTCATAGTCGTTCTCCATTCGCTTCGGTGACCTTACTGTGAAAAGAATGAGGCCGTCAAGGAAAGCTTGAACCGATCAAAATCAGCAAAAGCAAAGCCATACGCTTTGCCTTGACGACCGAGTGTGACCTTGAGTAGATTAGATGCCAAAGCGCTTGAACCAAACACAAACGGCTCTTAAACAGGGAAGGAGGCAAATCATGTTTGTATGTCTATCGCCTGGAGGTCAGTTACTGACCAATGGTGAGTCGCAGCAAGAGAAACTGCTCGTCGGCACGGCCGAGGGAATTTTTTCGTTTCAAAAGCGCGGTAGCTCCTGGGAACAGCAAGACACGATGATTCCCGGAAAGCATTTCAGCTCGATTATCTTCGAGCCTACCACCAAGACGCTTTTCGGAGGCACCTACAGCTGTGAGATTTTTGCCAGCACGGACTTAGGCAAAACCTGGGAGAGGCGCGACAGCGGCATCGGCGAAAAGGAGATCTATTCGCTGGCCAGCCAAATCGTAAACGGCAAGCCGCGGGTGTATGCGGGAACGCAGCCGGCGCATCTCTATTATAGCGACGATCTCGGCAAGAGCTGGACGGAGCTGCCGGGGCTGCGCCAGGTGCCTGGCGTCGAGAAGTGGACTTTCCCCGGTCCACCCCATCTGGCCCATGTCAAGAGCATCACTTTTCATCCGTCCAATCCGGACATCATCCACGTGGCCGTGGAAGTCGGCGGTTTTCTGCGCAGCACGGATGGCGGCAAGACTTGGACGACCCAGGACAACATCAATCCCGACGCGCATCGCGTGCTCATTCCCACCAACGATCCGAGTAAACTCTACGGCACCGCGCCGACGACCAATTGCGGCCCGGAAACGGCTGCGGGGTTCTGCGTCAGCAGCGACGGCGGCGCAAGCTGGAAGAGCATGACGCCAAGGGATTTTAGAATCGGTTACGTCGATCCGTTCTTCGTCCATCCGAAGGATCCAAATCTATTGTTCGTCGCCGGCGCCAAGACCGGGCCGGGCACCTGGAGAAATCTTCACACCGCGGATGCCCGCGTGGCGCGCAGCCGCGACGGCGGCAAGACCTGGGATATCCTGAGCGGCGGCCTGCCGGAACATATCCGCGCTAACATCGAAGCCATGGCGATGGACGCGTGGAACGGCGGTTACGCGATGTTCGCCGGTACGACGGACGGCGATGTGTTTTACAGCGACGACGAAGGCGAGCACTGGACGACTATTATTAAAGGCATCGGGCCGGTTTCCAAGTCGCACCACTACGTCAATTTGGCGCTGGAGGGTCAGGCCGCGCATCACTAATTCATTGTGGCTGCGTGGTTGCAACAGGGTAGGGGCACGGCACGCCGTGCCCCTATTTTTTTGGGTTTACCTTAACGGCCTCTGCGCCTTTGCACGCGAATGTTCTTTTCCGGATTCGAATTGTCTCCCGCCAAGACGCCAAGGCGCAAAGGTAAGAGTTGGTTGGTTTCGTATTTGATTTCCCTGGCGATCTTTGCGTCCTTGCGCGAGACCCTTGCCTCCAATCGCCCAACACCTCACGCGGTACGCTTACTGTATTTCGCCACCTATCCCCAACCTTTCCTTGACGCTCAGTAGCCAACTAGCGTAAAAGACAGCTCAGCCACCGGGCGCGCTATTTAACATGGTTCGAATCGATCGCCCACGTCTTTAACTCGCCCCCGCGGCAGATCTCCCCATCTTGGTCTTTGTTTATGGCAGCGACCACCAAAAAAGGCTCCAAGAATGCAGCGGCAAAGCCGCGCCGCCCAGCCGCGAAAAAGTCGCAGGCCAAGCAAGGGCAAAATATTCGGACATTGAAGCGTGAACTCGCCGACGCTTTGGAGCAACAGGCCGCGACGAGCGAAATTCTGCGCGTGATCGCCGGCTCGCCGACGGATGTGCAGCCGGTGCTAAACGTGGTCGCAGAGAATGCTGCGCGGATATGCGGTTCATACGATGCGATGAGTTCGACTCATTAGTGGAAATGTTCTCCGAGTGGTGGCCCACTATGGCCCAGTCCCCGAAGCAGTGCCCGAGCGAACGATTGACCGTCAGTCAGCCAGTGGACGGGCGGTTGTCGACCGACAAATAATCCACATCGAGGATTTGCTTGCGTTGTCAGGTGTGGAGTTTCCGGACGCTCAAGCTGATCATGAACGATTGGGTCTCCGAACCGTGTTGCACGTACCCGCTAATGCGTGAAGATTCACCACTCGGAGTTATCTCAATCCGCCGAATGGAAGTAAGTCCCTTTACTGACAAACAGATCACCCTTCTCAAGACCTTCGCCGACCAGGCCGTGATCGCCATAGAAAATGTCCGGCTGTTCCAAGGGCTAACAGAAGCCTTGGAGCAGCAGACCGCCACGAGTGAAGTTCTTCGTGTGATCGCTAGTTCACCCACGGACATCCAGCCGGTGCTTGACACGCTGGTCGAGAACGCCGTCACACTGGGCGGCGCGGATCGTGGGGTGATCTTCCGCTGGGACAGCGAAGTATTCAGGCTAGCGGCGAACTACGGCCATTCGGACGAGTTCGTGGAGTTTGTCACGCGACACCCGCCCTCCCTCGGGCGGGGGTCGGCTACTGGTAGGACTGCGTTGGAGCGCCGGACCGTGCACATCCACGACGTGTTCGCCGATCCTGACTACGAGCAGCCGGCCCGTCAGGTCGCCGAGGGATTCCGGACCGTGCTCGGAATCCCGATGCTGAAGGGGGACGAACTCCTAGGCGTGTTCGCCCTCCACAGGCACGAAGTCAAGCCGTTCAGTGAGCGCCAGATCGATCTCATGGAGACCTTCGCCGACCAGGCGGTCATTGCGATCGAGAATGTGCGATTATTCAAAGAATTGGAGGATCGCAACCGCGCCCTGACTGAAGCTTTGGAGCAGCAGACGGCCACGAGCGAGATCCTCCGCGTGATCGCTAGCTCGCCAACGGACATCCAGGCGGTGCTGGATGTGGTCGCTGAAAACGCGGCGCGGTTGTGTGATGCGACCGACGCGGCTATTTGGCGTACTGACGGCGAAAGTTTGCAGTCAGTGGCCCATTATGGACCAGTGCCACTGGTGGAGCACCACCGGCCGCTGAATCGTGGTTGGCCGACCGGCCGATCCGTGGTCGAACAGAAAAGCGATCCACGTCCATGATGTTGCCGCAGAGCTCGAAACCGAGTTCCCAGACGCCAAGACGAGAACACTAGTCTCAGGTGCTCGAACCGTACTTGCCACGCCGTTACTGCGCGAGGGAATTGCCATCGGGGCGATTCATATTCGTCGCACCGAGGTTCGACCCTTTACCGGGAAGCAAATTGCGCTTCTTAAGACGTTTGCCGATCAGGCCGTGATCGCCATCGAGAACGTGCGGCTATTCAAGGAACTCCAGGAGCGCAACGCAGAACTGCGCGAAGCCCTGGAGCATCAGACTGCAACCGCCGAGGTGCTCGGCATCATCAGCCGCTCGCCGACTGACGTGCAGCCGGTCGTCGACGCCATCGTCGAGAGCGCGGCGCGGGTTTGCGGGATCGATGACGTGGTGCTGAGGCTCCGTGAAGGGAACGTTATGGTTTTGCGGGCTCACTGTGGGCCCATGGTGATGCCCCCCGCCCACATCAGTATCGATGAACCGGAATATCACTGGGTATTTGCGCATGGTACGCTCCATATTCCCGATGTAGCTGCGCAGAGAAAAGATTTCCCAACTTTGGGCTCTCACAGCAGGTTTCTTACCTTTTTAGCAGCTCCCCTTCGCCACCAAGACGAGGTCATTGGATCGCTGAACGCGCGTCGCATGGAGGTGCGCCCCTTCACCCCGGCGCAGATCAAACTCCTCGAAACCTTTGCGGACCAGGCGGTCATCGCCATTGAAAATGTGCGGTTATTCCAAGAGCTCAAGGAATCGCTGGAGCAGCAGACTGCCACCAGTGAGATTTTGGGTGTTATCGCCAGTTCGCCGACCGAAATCCAACCAGTGATGGACACCATCGCGGAAAGTGCCGCAAATGTTTGTGGTGCTAGTGACGCGGTGATCAGACTGGTCGAGGGAAACATTCTCCGAACCGCGGCACACTACGGATCCGTACCGGATGTCGCGGCGGTAAGACCGCTCGACCGGCGATCGCCCGGGGGGCGGGCGGTGGTAGACCGTCAAATAATCCATATAGAGGATGCACTCTCTCTGCCTGAGACAGAATTTCCAGAGACTCGTCCCAGTGATTTACGAGTAAGCATTCGGACCGTATTGGCTGTACCACTGATGCGTGAAGATGTTCCTATTGGCTCGATTCATATGCGTCGCAGGGAGGTCCGTCCCTTCACCGACAAGCAGATCGCCCTGCTCAAAACCTTCGCCGACCAAGCCGTAATCGCAATTGAAAACGTCCGGTTGTTCAAGGAAATCCAGGAGCGCAACGTGGAATTGCACGAGGCCCTAGAGCACCAAACAGCGACGGCTGAGGTGTTAGGCATCATCAGCCGCTCGCCGACGGACGTGCAGCCGGTTCTCGACGCCATCGTCGAGAGTGCCGCTCGGGTTTGTGGAGTTGACGATGTAATGCTGAGACTACAGGAGGGGGAAAGTATGGTTGCCCGGGCTCATTTTGGTCCGATACCCATACCCCCTGGGCGGGTCGAGATGAGTATTAACGGGCCATGGTTTCGCTGGATACGCGAGCATGGCACGCTCCACGTTACCGATGCCCGCGCCGCACAGAACGAGTTTCCCGGATTGGGTGTCTCCAGCGGATTCCGCAGCTATTTGTCCACTCCCCTTCGTTTGCAAGAGGAATTCATTGGCGAGTTGGAAGCGCGACGCATGGAGGTGCGCCCCTTTACCCCGGCGCAGATCGCGCTTCTCAAAACCTTCGCCGACCAAGCCGTGATCGCCATTGAAAACGTCCGCTTGTTCCAGGAACTACAAGAACGAACTCGAGAGCTCGGAAAGTCGGTGGAAGAACTGAAAGCGCTCGGCGACGTCGGTCAGGCGGTCAGTTCAACCTTGGATCTCCAGACCGTCCTCAGCACCATCGTGCGCCATGCGGTTCAGCTTTCCGGAACCGATTGCGGTATCATCTATGAATATGATGAGCCCACGCAAGAGTTTCATCTCCGGGCCAGCTACCAGATGGAAGAGGAGCTAGTCAACGCCTATCATGCAACTCCGCTCCGGCTCGGACAAGGGGCCACCGGTCGAGCGGCGGAAACGAGATTACCGTACCAAATAGCCGACCTGCGGCAAGAACACGAGTTTGCTACCAGAGGGATGCGTCCGATTTTATCGCGGCTCGGCTATCAATCACTTCTCGCCGTCCCGCTTCTTCTCGAGCAGAAAATCATGGGTGCATTGACGATTTACCGGCGTGAAACCGGCAGCTTCGCGCCAGAGATTGTGAATCTCCTTCGGACCTTCGCCACCCAGTCGGTCTTGGCGATTCAAAACGCGCGGCTGTTTCGCGAAATTGAGGAGAAAGGCCGACAGATCGAGGCCGCTAATCGTCACAAATCGGAGTTTCTCGCCAACGTATCGCACGAGCTGCGCACGCCGCTAAATGCTATCATCGGCTTCTCCGAAGTCTTGGGGGAGAAGATGTTCGGAGAGCTAAACGAAAAACAGGCTGAGTACACGGAGGATATCTTATCCTCCGGACGCCATCTGCTCTCGCTCATCAACGATATCCTCGATCTTTCCAAGATCGAGGCCGGCCGCATGGAGTTGGAAGCGACGACATTCCACCTGCCGGACGCTATCGAGAACGCGCTTACCCTCATTCGCGAACGCGCCAGCCGCCACGGCATTAGGCTGAATCAGGTCATCGACGACCGGCTCGGCGACTTTACCGGGGACGAGCGCAAAGTGAAACAGATTTTGGTCAACCTGCTGTCTAACGCCGTGAAGTTCACGCCGGAAGGCGGGCAGATAAGGGTCGAGGCTAGATTAGGTGACAGCGCGGTATTCGTTTCCGTCACCGACACCGGCATCGGCATCGCAACGGAAGACCAGGAGGCGATTTTTGAAGAATTTCGCCAGGTCGGCAGCAATTACGCGCACAAGCGCGAGGGCACAGGGCTAGGTTTAACGTTGACCAGAAAGTTTGTCGAAGTGCACGGCGGCAAGATCTGGGTGGAAAGCGAAGTCGGCAAAGGGAGCAAGTTCACGTTCACGCTACCGTTGCAATAACCGTGGCGGCCGCTATTGAGAAGAAATCATCACCACGAAGGACACGAAGAGCACGAAGGGAAGACAAAGACGGAAGTGAAGTTTGATGAATTATCAAACAAGGTCCTCGGTTGTGCAATCGAGGTGCACGGGAGCTTGGGCCGGATTGCTCGAATCGACTTACGAGCAATGCTGGCTTATGAGCTGAACCGGGCAAAATCCGTTTAAGCTCAGTTGGACTGCCCGTTAGTACAAACAGATGCTGATTGCGGATACCGTATTGACCTGTTGGCAGATGACGGTTGATTGGATTGAAGAGCGCGAGCAGCTAAGATTCATGAGGCACAAGTCTGACGTACATGAACTCACAGGGGTAAGTATCGGCTTGTTGATTAATTTTAACGTTGAGGTGTTAAGACAGGGAGTCAGGAGATTTGTTCTTTAAACCTTCGTGTCCTTCGTGCCCTTCGTGGTAAAGAAAATCAAACCATCGGCGCACAGCTGCTTCACGCTAGGTGACGATGGAAAAGGAGAACTAGGTGGCTGGAGAGCTGATTCTTATCATCGAAGACAACGAGAAGAACCGCAAGCTGGCTCGTGACGTGCTTCAAGTCAAGGGCTACAAGACTATCGAAAGTGAAACGGCCGAGGGCGGGCTCGATCTCGCGCGCAGCGAATCTCCCGCCCTAATTCTCATGGACATCCAGCTCCCCGGTATGGACGGTATCACGGCGCTCAAGCAACTCCGGGCCGACCCCGTGACGAAGAGCATCCCGACCATTGCAATTACGGCTTCGGCGATGACGCACAACAGACAAACGATGCTGGCCGAAGGTTTCGACGGCTACCAGACTAAGCCGATCGGCTTGAAGGATTTTCTCGGGGAAGTAGAACGAGTGCTCGCCAACAGAAGAAGTTAGAAGAAGATACCTCGCGCAAAGGCGCAAAAGACGCCAAGGTGACGGGCCGAGGCCCGTCATCCCGAGCGGATGCGAGGGATCTAAGAATGATTTCTCCCGGAGTTTATCCTGAGCTTGCCGAAGGGGTCGAAATGACACCGCGGGACCTTTGCGAGCTTAGCGTTCCTTCGACGTAGCTCAGGACATGCTTGGCGGGATAAAAAATCCGAATTCTATGTTTTCCGCAAAGAGTCCCAAGGAAAAATACTGATACGTGAATTCGCCAGCGAAAATTCTTGTTGTCGACGATACTCCTAGGAACGTGAAGCTCCTGGCCGATCTATTGTCCGTCAAGGGCTACCTTGTCGTGACCGCTACGTCGGGACGGGAGGCCGTAGCTCGAGTGGAGGCGGATCAACCGGACTTGGTGCTCCTAGATGTCGTGATGCCGGAGATGAGCGGTTACGAAGTGTGCCGCAAGATACGAGAGAATCCAGCGACCCCGGTTCTTCCTATTATTATGGTGACGGCGCTCGATCCCGGCGAGGAACGCGTCAAAGGAATCGAAGCCGGCGCCGACGATTTTCTTACCAAGCCTATCAATCAAGCCGAACTGCTTGCGCGCGTGAAGTCACTGCTGCGCATCAAAGAACTCCATGACACCGTACAATCTCAAACGACCCAGCTCGCGGAATGGAACCAAACCTTAGAGCAGCGCGTGCGGGAACAGGTCGACCAGCTCGAACGATTGGGACGTTTGAAGCGCTTCTTCTCGCCGCAGCTTGCCGATCTGATTGTCAGCGGCGGCGCCGACGACCCGCTCAAACCCCATCGGCGCGAGCTAACCGTGGTTTATCTTGATCTGCGCGGTTTCACCGCATTTGCCGAAAGCGCCGAGCCCGAGGAAGTCATGGAAATCTTGCGCGAGTATCACGCCGAAATGGGAAAATTGATTCTCGAGTATGAGGGAACCCTAGAGCACTTTGCGGGCGACGGCATGATGATTTTCTTTAATGATCCCGTGCCCGTCACGGACGCCGCGGAGCGGGCGGTGCGCATGGCGCTGGCGATGCGCGCGGGAGTGCAAGAACTCCGCGCGAAGTGGCGAAAGCTGGGCCACGATCTCGACTTCGGGGTCGGCATCGCCCAGGGCTATGCGACCATTGGCGCCATCGGCTTTGAGGGACGATGGGAATATGGCGCGATCGGCACAGTTCCCAACCTCGCAGCGCGGCTGTGCGGCGAGGCGAAACCCGGAGAGATCCTCGTTTCCCAGCGCGTGGCAGTCCGGGTGGAAGAGCTCGTCGAAACCGACTCCATGGGCGAGCTAACCCTCAAAGGTTTTCACCGCCCCGTCGCGGCATACAATATCGCGCGGTTGAAAGGCTAGACCGTCGTGGAGCGTGATCGTGGTTCGTGTTCTCTCGAGCACGAGCACGATTTCCGCGCAAAGAGCACCGAGTTAGGAAATGAAAAAAAGATGGGTGGGGCGGGGCCTTTGCGAGCTTAGCGTGCTTGGCGCGAGGAAAAAAGAATTCGGAGAAGAGTTATCTCGCGCAAAGAGCGCAAAGGGCGCCAAGGTTCGGAAAGTTAATGTAAGGATGGATTGGGCGGGGCCTTTGCGAGCTTGGCGTTCCTTCGACGTAGCTCAGGACATGCTTGGCGGGAGATAAATTCCGATTCGGGAAAGAATTTACTCGCGCAAAGGCGCAAAGGCGCCAAGGTCGGGCGAGTCCCCCTTTTGCAAAAGTGGACAAAGGGGGATTTTCACAATCGCAAAACTCCCCTTTGCCCCTCTTTTACAAAGAGGGTTAAGTGAGGCGGTACGCGGGACACAGTGATGTGAGTTGTTTTAACTCACTTATCGATGATGGAGGAAACTAGATGAAAAGATTTTTCATAGCCACGGTGCTCATTGTGCTGCATGCACCGCTTCCGGCCAGCGCACAGACTGGAAAACCTATTTCCATCGCCGAACTGGCCGCCTACAACAAACCGGACCGCGAGAAGGTTCTCTACGAAGGCGCCAAAAAGGAAGGCAAGGCGATGTGGTACACGTCGCTCACCGGCGGGCCGAACACGGAAGCACCCAAAGTGTTCGGAGCGAAATACCCTGGGGTGGCGCTGGAAGTTTTCCGCGGTGACAGCGACGCACTGATCTCGCGGATCACGCAGGAGGCACAGGCGAAAAAATATATCGTCGATGCCATCGAGACCACGTTCCCAATCCTCAAAGTGTTGGAGGAATTCAAACTGCTCGCGCCTTACTTTTCGCCGCATCTCCAGGCTTATCCCGAAGATGTCAAAGAACTTGCAGGCAAGGGACTGGTCTACTGGGCCACGGACCGCGAATCCTATATCGGACTTGCCTACAACACTAACGTCGTTCAAGGAAACGCGATTCCGAAAAACTACGAAGATCTGCTGAAACCGGAACTGAAAGGCAAAA
Organism: uncultured delta proteobacterium; assembly: GCA_963840855.1. Taxonomy (GTDB): domain Bacteria; phylum Desulfobacterota; class Binatia; order UBA9968; family UBA9968; genus DATACQ01. The sequence continues at coordinate 7,791 of CAWJBB010000058.1, read as the reverse complement.
TCGGCTTCAACACGACGGACACCGGAGCGAGGGTGATCGCCGCAATGCTCGCGAGCAAAGGCTCGGAATTCGTGCAAAAACTCAAGACGCAGCAGATCGGCCTCTACCCGGTTTCGGGACGCGCGATTCTCGACATGGTAATTTCCGGCGAGGTTGGTGTGTCGCCGACGACATTCTTGAGCCACTCGCGCGTGTCGATTTCCAAAGGCGCGCCGATAAAATGGGTCCCCATGGACTTGGTTCCCACCAACGCCGGCGGCGTCGCGTTGCCGGCCAACGCGCCGCACCCGCACGCTGCCTTATTGTTTAACGATTTTCTCCTCAGTCCCGAAGGGCAAAAATTTCTCGGCAAATTCGGTCTCGACAGCGCGGTGAACAAACCTGACTTCAAACGCTTCTATGCCGAGGCGGCGCATGACCGCGGCGCAATACGAAAAAGAGAACGAAAAATGGGAGAAGCTCTTGCGGGAGATCGGCAAGAAATAACGCTAGGCGCCTTCTCGAAACGAAAATTCAAAGCTTGGATTCCTCGTTTTTCCGATTCACCAAGCCAAAATTTGGGCGAAAATTTCAATAAGGTTCGTCCAGGATTAACGTTTGCCAACAGTGAGAACTCTTGATAGGTCGATGTTAGTAAGTGTGTGAGGCTGGGATCCGTTCCCATTAACCTAAAACAGGAGGAAGCGATATGGCTACGGTAAAGTTTAAAGATAATACGTTGACCTTGCTGGGCAACGAGGTGGCGGTCGGCCAGGCGGCGCCGGACTTCAAAGTTCAAAAAAGCGCGGACATGAGCGATTACACCTTGGCGAGCGGCGCGGGGAAAACGCGCATCATTGCCACGGTTCCGTCGCTGGATACGCCGGTGTGCGATCTTGAAGCGAAACGTTTCAACGACGAGGCGAGCAAGCTGCCCAACGTGGAAATTGTCGTTGTCAGCATGGATTTGCCGTTCGCGCAAAAGCGCTGGTGTGGCGCCTCAAACGCCGACAAAGTCGTTACCGCCAGCGATCACCGCGAAGCGTCGTTCGGCAAGAACTACGGCCTGCTGATTTCCGGCGGCCCGTTGGATCGAGTCCTCGCGCGCGCGGTATTCGTCATCGGCCCCGATAACAAGCTCAAACACGTGGAGTACGTTCCCAGCATCGGCGAGCACCCGAATTATGATGCCGCGCTGGCAGCCGCGAAATAAATCGCGCACTCCTTAAGCACGGCGAACAGCAGTCAGCTGTCAGCGATCAGCCAATTCCTTGTAGGAAAGTTCATGTAGGCAAGATTCAGAAGCCTGCGCAGAAAGGGACGGAGAGATTCCGTCCCTTTATTTATGGAGTCGTGGCCATCTTGTCTGACCTTGGGTCAATCTCCGTCGCTAGCTATAATGTTCTTGCGAGCGCATTCATCCAGCGCGCGCGCTATCCGCGCACGCCTGCGTTGGTTCTGGACCCCTCATGGCGCGTTCCCGCACTCGCGCAACATATCTCGGCTCTCGCATGCGATATCATTTGCCTCCAAGAGGTCGAAACGGATGTCCTCGCCGCTGTGAAATCCCGTCTCAGCCCACGCGGGCACGGCGTTCTTTATGCGCGCAAATACGGCAGCAACCCGGACGGCTGCGCGACGTTTTACCGGCAGGATCGCTTCCAGCCGATCAGTGAAAACGTGATCCGCTTCGCGGACGCGGGAGCCGGGGAATCCGACACGGGAAACATCGCGCTGATCACGATCTTCGACGCCCGGGATCGTCGGCTCGGTATCATCAATACCCATCTCACCTGGGATGCGCCGGACACAGCCCGGGAATGCCAAAGGGGGCTGCGCCAAGCGCGGCAACTACTGCTCGAGTATGAGAAGAGCGCCGCATTCGCTGATGCATGGATCATCGCGGGAGACTTAAATGTAATCCCGGGGAGCGAGATTCTGTCGCTGATCGAGGCATCGGGCTTCCGCTGCGCCCATGACGGCCATCCGCCGCCGAACACGTGTAGTTCCAACGGCGAGGCTAAACAGATCGATTATCTCTTTCATTCGCCAAACTTGCGGTCCGATCCGTATGAAACTCATGCTGTTGACGACCGAACGGTACTGCCCTCCGCCGAGCAGCCCTCCGATCACGTCGCGGTCCGTGCGCGCTTCGACTGGAGAATCTAGGATTAAGCGAGCTGATCGAGCCGCCAAACCGCACGCGCTTCTTCTTGAAGCCGTTTGATGAGGATCAAAGCTTCTCTCAAGTGGCGTCGTTCCAACGCCGAGAGTTCCGACAAATCGACGCGATTATCGAGCGGTCGACCATTCTTGCGCGCCGCCAGTTGCGCGCGCAAGCGCAAATGAAGAAACTGCGGAAAGACCTCGCCGAGGTCGCGCGCGCTTTCCTGGCTCAGCACCTTTTCTGATCGACGGGTAACGGCGAGCCGTTCTAACGTCGAGCGCTCGCGCGAGCCCGCAGCCAAGGCGGCGACGCGCGCCAGGAAGACGATCGGCGTGATGCCAGCCCTCTTGAGGTCGATCTTACCGTTCATGCCACGGAGCCGATTAAAGAAACCAAGGGGCGGACTGAAAGCGACTGCGTCATTAAGCATATGGGAGAGAAACCGCCGCTCGTTTTGCGCCGTGGAAAGGATCTCTTCCAAAGGCTCCAGGGAAAGGCTCCCCGCCACGAGGCGAAAATCAAAAAAGATCGCTGCATCGAGCAGCGCCTGAGGCTCCGGTAGCCGTATCCATTGAGCGAAAAGTTCCTGCCATTCGGACAATGGTTTGCACCAGTTGGTTGCCATAAAGCCACCCGCACACGGCGGAAAGCCCGCGTGAATCAGTCCATCGACGACTCGCTTCGACAGCGCGCCGAAGTAGGCGAGAGATTCCTCCGTTGGCTCATCGAAGGCCAGCGCGTTGTCCTGATCAGTGAGCAATGTTTGCTCCATCCGCCCTTCTGAGCCGAAAACCAGCCAAGCGTATGGAGCCGGCGGCCCGCCCAGTGCCTGCTCGGCGAGATACACCAGTCGTTTGACTAAAGCATCGTTAAGTCCGGACACGATGTGGCTGATTTGCAAGGCGCCAAGTCCGCCCTGAAAGAGGGTCTCTGCCAGAGCGGCGATGGCCGAGGCGTAATCGCCCATCGCGGCTGGGCCGTCGAGTCGGTCGATGACGCCGCGCAAGTAAATGGGGTTACTGGTTTGCTGATGCAGTAAATCGGTGGCGCTGATAACGCCGACGATTCTTCCTTCTTCGACGACTGCAAGGTGATGGATGTTTTCATCAACCATCAAGCGAATCGCGCTAAAGGCCGGCGCGTCAGAGTCGATGGTTTTGAGCGGCCTACTCATCACCTGGATCACAGATGTCTCAGGCGCCAGATTTGCGGCCAGAACCCGGCCGCGCAGGTCTCGGTCAGTAACAATGCCAGGCGGCTCCGTGGCGATCAAAACCGAGCCGATGCCCGCGCCCTGCATCTGCCGCGCTGCTTGCGCGACCGTGGCACTTGACGGCACAAAAACTGGCGCGCCTTTGATAAGATTCTTAATCGGTTGCGTTAGAAGATAATCGGGTTGGGACTTCTGATCTAGCATGGGCAGTAGCGCCGCTTAGAGCACGATAAACAACAAAGTTTACAAATGCGTCCTCACTTGAGTCATCCTGAGCAACGCGAAGGATCTCGGCCGGGATTCTTCACTCCGCTACGCTGCGTTCAAAATGACAGGGCGGTAAAGTGGATAGTTTCTTTTTCTACAATTCCTTAGCGCGGCCTCAGGACATTCGGCCTATGAGGACCAAGCAGAGCCACAGGAAGCCATAAAAGAGCAACGACCGGGAGAGAAGCTGATCTTCCGATGCGCCGGGCATGATCCAGGCGCGCACGGGCCGAGTCAGCGGCGTCGTGAGCACGGAAAAAAACCAGAGGAGTTTGGAGTTCGGTTTTTGGCTCAAACGGAACACCAGTTTGTGGAGAGCTAAATAAAACATCGCCATGAAGCAGAGGAAGCGGGCCAAAAACAAAATCTGCGAGAAGGGCTCGATGAATTTTCACCCTGGCTTGGAGGACGGGAAACCTTTTCTTCCCGTCCTCACGAGCTCATAAATTCATTTAGCGCCTATTCCCACGTCACGGCCGAGCGGATCGCCCTTGTAGGCTTGGCCGCTCTTGGGATAGCGCACGCTGGCGACGAGATCCTGCACTTGTTTAGGCGGCGCTTCGGTCATTAGAGATACGAGCCAGATAGTTATGAATCCAATGAGGCAGACCGAAAACAGCCGAAGCGATTGTCTGAGTGCCAAACCAGGAGATCCCGTAAAAACGGCTGCCTATCATGTAATACGCGGTAATCGCGAGACCGAAGAACATACCCCAGCAAGCGCCGGCGCGATTTGCCCGCCGCCACCAGATGCCCATGACGAGAGCCGGAAAAAACGATGCCGCCGCCAAACTGAACGCCCAGGCGACCAGTTCAACTATGATAGCAATGCGAAACGTGGCGACCCAGGCAGCGATCAAGGCCGTAACGACCAGCAGGATTTTGGTAATGGTTAGCCGCTTGGTTAGCGAAGCCTTGGGGTCGATCACGTTGTAGTAAAGGTCATGCGAAAATGCATTGGCAATCGTCAACAAAAGACCATCTGCGGTGGAAAGCGCGGCGGCCAATCCACCGGCCATGACCAGACCGGTGATGACAAACGGCAGTCCCGCGACCTCCGGCATGGATAACACAACGAAGTCGGTGGACCTTACAACGAAATCCGCCCACTGCACGATGCCATCGCCGTTCTTGTCAACCACGTCGAACAACCCAGCGGGCTGCCACAGCGTGACCCAGCGCGGCAGATCAGCTATCTGGGTCCCGACCAGGTTGCCGTAGATGGCGGAACGGGCGAAAGCCGCATACGCCGGGGCGGTAAAATAAAGCAGGAATATGAAGAACAGCGACCATGCGACCGACGTTCGCGCCTCTCTCACCGAAGGCGTCGTGTAGTAACGCGTCAGGATATGCGGCAAGCCCGCGGTGCCGACCATTAAACAGAAGGTCAACGCGAGGAAGTTCCACATGCCTACTCCGGAAGGCACTGTCAGGTATCGGCCGATTTTCGCGTCGTCGCTGGCCGCGGGCGCCGTTGCTTGTTGCGTGGCGGTCCTCACCGCTGCCCTGAGTTTGTCGGCCTGATCATCGTTGAGACTACCCGCCTTGAGCTTCGCGTTCGCCTCATCTGCGTCCTTTTTCCACAAGGCGCGGGTTTCCTTTTCCTTGGCGTCGCGTGTGATCTCGATGGCTTTGGTGTTGTTGGTCTGCAGCAGCCTGCCGTAAGTTAGTTCAGGGATAGGAATCGCGAAAAGCTGATAGGAAAGATAGACCACGGGCACCAGATACGAAACAATCAGGATGATGTACTGGGCCACCTGCGTCCATGTGACTGATTTCATCCCGCCCAACACCGAACAAAAGAGCACGCCGATCAAACCTACGAATACCCCGATGTTGTAGTCAATACCGATGAAGCGTGCGACGATGAGACCAACGCCCGTCACTTGAGCAATGAGATAAGTGAACGAGCAGGCAATCGCGGCAACTACTCCGATGACGCGCGGGAGGTTGCCGCCGTAGCGGGCGCCGAGAAAATCGGGAATTGTGTAAGCACCGAATTGCCGAAGGTAGGGACCCAAGAAAACCGCCAGCAACAAGTAGCCACCCGTCCATCCCATCACATATGCGAGACCGGCAAAACCCTGAGCGGAAAGCGCGCCGGCCATCGATATAAATGAAGCCGCGGACATCCAGTCCGAACCTGTAGCCATGCCGTTGTAGATCGCCGGCACACCGCGTCCCGCGACGTAATATTGATCCGGGTTCGACGTTCGCGTAATGATTCCGATAACAACATAGATGCCAAGCGAAAGTCCCATGAATATCCAACCAATCCATTGCGGCGACAAGCCGAAAAGCTGTTCGGCGAAGCCGATGAGAATGGTTACTCCCAAGAAACAGATCGTATAGAGGCCGAATATACTCGCCAGGCTCATGGTTTATCCCTCCTCTCGGATGCCGTACTTGAGATCATGTTTGTTCATCAGATATGCATAGATAGCGATCTCGATAACGAAGATCGCCAGCGATCCCTGTGCCGCCATGTAGTAGCCCAGAGGAAATCCTAAGAAAGAAAATTGATTTAACCAGCCGGCCCAAAGGCCCGAAATCAGATAGGTGACGACAAACCAGACAATCAGCAGGATCGTCGTCAAGGTGACGTTGTAATGCCAGTACGACTTCTTTTGCTCTTCGGTGAGATCGGCCATGAGCACCTCCTCGATGCAAATTGCAACCTTCGCTGAGCCAACCGTCGTCTTAAGCTCTGTTCTCGATTTACGCTCGGATGCTGTTACTGATCTTCGAGCGCTGACCGAGGAATGGAACGCATTGCCCCCGGGACAGTGTGGAGAACTACCGACCGAAAGCGGGGGTCGTTGCACCCCTTTAGCAAAGGGCACGACAAAGTGTCAAGGGAATTCTTGCTTCCTGTTGACGCGGCTTGGGCGCCTGGCGTAAGGGTAAGACGCAAACATCCGCCTTAGATTAGGAGTTCAAATGAGCATGGAAAACCGCCGTTACGATTATTCACCGATTATTCGCCGGCCAAAAATAGAATGGCCCAATCATGGCCGCATCGCGCTGTGGGTGGCGCCGAACATCGAATACTTTCATTACGACATGCCGATCCGGGGCTCGGGCAGCAATCACACGCCCGACGTGCCGGGTTATACCTTGCGTGATTACGGGTCGCGTGTGGGAGTTTTCCGGATCATGGACGTGCTCGATAAGTTCGACATCCGTGCCAGCGTGCTGTTGAATGCCGAAGTGTGCGAGCAACACCCGCCGATCATCGAGGAAGGCAACAAACGAAAATGGGAATGGCTCGGCCACGGCATGACCAACAGCGTTTCCATGCTCGATTACCCCGTGGAGGAAGAGCTTGGCATCATTCGCAGGGTCAAAGAGATCATTACCCAAGGCTACGGGCAGAGCACCCAAGGGTTGGCTTGGCCCCGGTCTAGGCGAAACTTCCAACACGCCGGATCACTTGGCGGCCGAGGGGTTCGAGTACGTCTGCGATTGGGGCAATGACGAGCAGCCGACGCCGATGCGCGTGAAGAGCGGGCGCATGATCGTGGTACCCTATGAGTTGGGTGTGAACGATATTCGCGTCTTTATCCGCGAGAATCACACGCCGGAACAATATTATCGGATGGTCTGCGACCACTTCGACACGCTGTATAAAGACAGCGAAACCGGCGGGCGGGTGCTCTGTCTTGCCGCTGCATCCGTTCGTCATCGGCATGCCATTTCGGATAAATTATTTGGAAAAAGCGCTGGACTACATGTGCGCCCATGACGGCGTGTGGCGCACCACCGGCGGGGAAATCGCGGAGTGGTATTACAAGAATTATTATAAGGATCCGGGGAGGTTTGCGGGGTAGAAGAGCGAGTATCGTTGAGCCTGATTTACTTGGCACCCAACTCTCCCGTGAGCGTTACTGTTGATTTGACTTCGATGGTGCCGGCTTCCACGGGGGTCGGCGCCGTGGCCGCGGCTTCGAACTGCGCGCCGCGGGCCAGCGGCATGGTGATCGGGCGCACGCCGCGCTCGCCTTCGTTGACCGCGAGAATTTTTATAATTTTGAGTCCAAGAGCAGTGGCCAGTTCTTCGGCCTTGGCCTTGGCTTTCTGCGCAGCCAAGCGCAGCGCTTGCAGTTGGGCGGCGTGCTCATCTTTGAGAGTGAACGCCAACCGATTGATGGCGTTGGCGCCCGAT
>CAWJBB010000057.1:0-37317 GCA_963840855.1 uncultured delta proteobacterium | reverse complement strand
GTCGAAACGATGGGCATGAAACCGGCGAAGCTATCGTTCTTCGAGAACACCGTGCAACAGATGCGCGATCTCATCGACGGCAAGGAAGTGCAGCTGGAAAGCGGCAAGATTCACGTTTTACACCCGAGCCAACGCAAAATTCCGATCTACGTCGCCGCCAGCGGTCCGAAGATGCTCGAGCTTTCCGGGCGTATCGCCGACGGCATCATCGTGTTGGTCGGAATCGCCGATGACTATATAGCGCATGCGCAAGAAAGAATCGCCGCCGGAGCGAAATCCGCGGGGCGAAAGCCCGAAGACATCAGACTGGTCTTATGGGTTCCTTGTGCGGTTTCCGACGGCGCTCCCGCCAAAGACGCGGTGAAGGCTCATGTGGCGCGCGTCGTCGCCCACCCGCTGCCCTACGTGCTCGATCCGCAAGAGCAGAAAGTTCTGGCGGACATCCGCAAGACCTACGACTACTATCACCACATGAACCAGGCGGCGAACCACGCCGAGGTGATTCCCGATTGGCTGGTCGATAAATTCGCCATCGCCGGCAGCGCCGCCGAATGCCGCGCGCAAATCGAGCGCATCAAGAAAACCGGCATTCAACAGATCGCGATTATTCCCTATAGCGCGCCGGGCGGAAGCCGGGAAGATACGATCCGGGGTTTTGCCAGGGCGATGAGCTGAAGTTGCTTTTCACGGTGAATATGCGCGATGACGCCAAATCATTCGGATAAGGGGGCCAGCTATGAAAATCGTCCACACGATGATCCGAGTCAATGATCTCGATGAGAGTCTCAAATTCTACTGCGACGGGCTAGGTATGAAACTTTTGAAAAAGAGAGAATATGAGTCGGGCCGGTTTACCAATGCCTTTGTCGGTTACGGTTCGGAGGAGACCGACGCGGTCATCGAACTGACTTACAACTGGGACACGCACGCGTACGATATTGGCAACGGTTTCGGGCACATCGCGCTGGGCGTTCCGGACGTCTACAAAACCTGCGCTGAGTTGCGCGCCAAAGGCGTCAAGATCGTGCGCGAGCCCGGCCCGATGAAGCATGGGAGCAGCAGCAACGCCATTGCCTTCCTCGAAGATCCCAATGGCTACAAAATCGAGCTGACGACCCGCGCGGAGTAGCGGTCTACAGAAACCGCGCCACGACGAATACGCCGATCATCGTGAACGCGAGCGCAATCTTGAGCGCGGCGCCTAAGACGAGTCCGACCGTGGCACCGACGCCGGCGCGGGCGGCTGCATGAAGCCCGCGCTGCGCGCTGAGCTCGCCGATCACCGCTCCGATAAACGGGCCGAATATAACCCCGAGTAATCCGAAAAATATCCCAACGACCGCGCCGATCAGCGCGCCGATGATGGCGCGCTTCGAAGCGCCGAATCGCTTTGCGCCAAACATGGTTGCCCAAAAATCCACGCCGTAAGTTAACAGGGCAAGCACTCCGAGAACTGCGAGGGTTTTTATGCCGACGTAGGTAAAATCTTCAGCCCATGCGGCGAGAAAAAGCCCGGCGAACAGCAACGGCGCGCCGGGTACGGCGGGGAGAACCAGGCCGGCTAGACCGATGGCGGCCAAAAGGACCGCGAAAATGAAAAACCAGAAAGTTGAATCCATTCTCGTCGAAAGCGGAGCTGCTTGCAGGGCAGCTTTCAGCGCTGCTGGCAGCGGAGCCGTTCCCGCCGCAGCGAAGCTTTCGTCGGTGCGAGCACACACGACTCGTCTGACGTATTAGCTAGACGCTGCGCTATGATCTTATAGACTTCCGGCGAAAAGCCGTAGCCCATGTGGGTTGTGCCGACTTCCACGTGTTCGACATTTAGTCCTTCGCGGTCGATGCAGGCTTGCCATGCGACCATGGCGTCGGCGCGGGAGTAAATCGCCGTCACGGGAGTTTGCAGCATGATTTTGTTGCGTGCTGCGATCTCAGCTTCCATGGCATCCAGGTCGACTCCGTCGCGCCGAAGCTTTGTGGCGAAAACCGTGTATTTGGGGCCGCCGACCACGGGCGTGCCGAGAGTGATTACCCGGTGGATGAGGTCGGGGCGCTCGCGGGCCAGTTCCCGGGCGATAAAGCCGCCAAAACTCCAGCCAATGATGCGAACCCGCTGCTTCGTGCGGCGGTTCATCGAAAAAACCCGTTTTAAGACGCGAGGCAGCACGTCAGGCATGTCTACGCAATTACGCCCCAGGTGCCAGCCGCTGACGTGATACCCCAACAACCGCAGATAACTTTTGAGAATCGCCGTCGAGGCATCACCGGCGCGGTAACCCGGAAGGACGAGAACGGGTTCACCATGCCCGCGGGGCTGCCGGGCAAGTTCAATGGCACGAAACAGGAGCCGTGGAAACTCTAAAAAGCCTCGCGCTTCGCGGATCAGGCCGGAGAGACTGGGAGGCTGAAAGGCTTCGATCATTGGCGAAACTTAATGCGCTTAGATACGAGTTGCACAGGACTCGTATCATAGCAGACTTAGCCGGCGGTCGCCAGATAATAGCCGGCGGTCACGGCGACGCGCAGACACATCAATCGCCGGACCGGTATAGCCGGCGCAGGCGGCCTGCCGAGGTCGACGAATCGGGCGCGCGCGGAGCGCAAATCCCGGCTGGAATCATGTCACATGCGCCGGCCGCCGCGAATTGCCGTGGCGCCTGGAGTTTTCTCTGTATAGGGACAAAGCGACCGGATCGTGCACTTCGGGCAATTCGGCTTTTTCGCCAAGCAGACGCGCCGCCCATGATATTGCAGCAGATGACAGAAGCGAACCCGTTTTTTTTTCGGGACAAGCGGCATGAGGTCGAGCTCGATCTTATCCGGGTTGGTGTTTTTCGTGAGTCCCAGTCGCTGTGACAGACGCATGACATGGGTATCAACGCCGATGGTGTCTCGGCCGAAGGCGTTGCCAAGAACGACGTTGGCGGTTTTTCGGCCGACGCCCGGCAACGTGAGCAGTTTGTCCAGTTGATCGGGAACTTTGCCGCCGAAGCGTTCGACGATCTCGTTGCAGCATCTCTGAATCGACTTTGACTTGTTGCGGTAGAAGTTGATCCTGCGGATTTGTTTTTCAAGTTCGGCCAGCGGCGCTTGGGCGTAGTCGGCCGCCGTCTTGTGGGTCCGGAACAATTGCTCGGTGACCTGATTGACGAGGTCGTCCCGCGCTTGGGCGGCAAGGATGAGAGCGACTAAAAGCTCCAGCGGATTGGCGAAGTCAAGATCGAGTTTGGCGGCGGGATGAGCTTTTTCCAACCGCGCGATTATCTTCTTGATCGCCTGCGATTTCGCGAGGGATTTCGAAGTGGATTTGCGGGCCGTCGCCATTTTGGTTATAGAGGAAAATATGCTACCAGATGACGGGTGTCAAAGGGAGGATTTGCCAGATGGAATTGAAAGATATTCAGAGACTCACGCTGCCGAAGTTGCGCGAATTGGCCAAGGAAGCGACCAGCCTTCAGGGCGTGATCGGCATGGAAAAAGAGGCGCTGATCAAGGCCATCGCCGCCGCCAAGGGAATTACCTACGACGAATCATTCAAAGATACCCACGCGATCCACGCTATCAAACTGGACATTCGCGGGCTCAAAAAACAGAAAGCGGAGTTGCGGGCGGCGAGCGGCGACCGGAAAAAACTCAAACGGATACAGAGAAAGATCAAGCTGGAGAAGCGGCTGACCCGTCATCTGGCGCATGAGGCCAAGTCCGCGTCCGCCAGGAAGACCGCGCAGGCCGTGGCTCCGGCAACACCGGCAGCCGTGGCCCCGCCCGCCGCCGGATAAATTTTCATGCAAAGCCCGGGTCCCACGCGTGGCCGCGGCTCGGCCAGCAATCCGAAGAATCGCTTCGAGGCCATCGAGCGGGTGCCGGAGCCCCCGGAATGGAGCGACGAGATTTCCTCCCCCCACACGCAATTTCTCACCGATAGTTCCAAGTCGATCATCGCTTACAACGACAGCCCGGACGTCGGCTTTGACGCCAGTGTCAACCCCTACCGCGGCTGTGAGCATGGCTGTGTCTACTGCTACGCGCGCCCGACTCATGAATATCTTGGTTTCTCGTCAGGGCTGGATTTCGAAACCAAGATCATGGTGAAGGAAGACGCCGCGGATTTGTTGCGCAAAGAATTCTCCAGTCCGAAGTGGCGGCCGCAGCTGCTGGCCATGAGCGGCGTGACTGATTGCTACCAGCCGGTGGAGAAAAAAAAGCAGATAACGCGCCGCTGTTTGGAAGTCTGTTTGGAATTCCGCAATCCCGTCGTCATTGTTACTAAAAACTACCTGGCGACGCGGGACATCGATATTCTTGCCGAGCTTGCGCGTTACGACTGCATCGGCGTGGCGATCTCTTTGACGACGTTGGATCAAAAGTTGTCTTCGCTGCTGGAACCCCGCGCCTCCAGGCCGGCGCGCCGGTTGGCGGCCATCAAAACGTTTGCCGACGCGGGTATCCCGGTCGGCTACTTGCAAGCGCCGATGATTCCTGGCCTGACGGACGCCGAAGCGCCCGCAATCGCCCAAGCGGCAGCCAGCGCCGGCGCGACTTTCGCCGGCTACGTTGCGCTGCGTCTGCCGTTTGCCGTGAAGACTCTCTTCGAGCAATGGCTGGAACAACATTATCCGGATCGCAAAGAGAAAATTCTCAACCGCATCCGCGCTATTCGCGGCGGCAAGTTGAACGACGCGAATTTCAAATCCCGCATGCGCGGCGAGGGCATCTTCGCCGAGCAGATGAAGGAGCTGTTTCAGCTAGCGATACGGAAGGCGGGGATTACCCGGCGCTGGCCGGAATTTTCCACGGAGCACTTTCGCCGGCCCTCTAACTCGCCGCAGTTAGGGCTGTTTGACCCGTAAGGCGCTCTGTAGGGAATGGACGTCTCCGCTTAGTCACAAAAGAATTCGATCTGGTAGCCGTTGGGGTCCGAGAAATAGATGGCGCTTTTGCCGCGCCGGCCTTCGATTTCGACGTTGCTCTCATTGAGATTTTGCTCCATCCGCTTGAGCGCGGCGCGCGTGACTTTGAAGCCGATATGGTTCAACCCTTGGCTGCCTGACGCGGGCTTGGCGCTTTTGACGAAGTTCAATAGATCGTTGCTCCCCGGCGTCGTGAGAAAAATCATGCTGGGCGGATGGCGAAAGGCGAGTTTAAGGCCCAAGACCTCGGTGTAGAATTCTTCGGTCTTTTTCAGATCGCGCGTCTTAAGCGCAATGTGGCATAACCCCTTGCTTGCCATAGGTCGAACCCTCCATGCTGGTGGATCGTGTCCGCAAACTCTACCTATATATATCTCCCGTCCTTCGAGCGTCAATCAATACCAGTTCCGCCGTTCGGCCCCCTGCGCTTCTCCTATCCGCGCTGCTGAGTCTGTGGATGACGATGCCACGCGAGTACGATAGGCGTGAACCCTATTTGCGCCGAATTCCTTTACCTGCGAATATGAGTAAACCTGAACGGAGTGCGCCTTTGGCTTTGCCGTGCGTTTCGCCATGAAGCAATTCTCCGCCGCCTTTGACTCTGCCCAATCATGATTAACCTGCGCGTTCAAGAAACCCGCGACGGCCTGGTGGCCTTCGCCATCGAAGGACGGTTGGACTCCGCCAACACCGGAAAGATTTGGCGTAGGGCGACGGAGCTGGTTGGCGGCGCGGGGAGCGTTGTGCTCGACGCTTCACGCGTCGAATACTGCGATGGTTCGGGGATCGCCCTCTTAGTTCAGTTGCGCAACCAGCGCCAGAAGGCGGACGGCCATTTCGAAATCCGCGGCCTGCGCCCGGAGTTTCAACAATTGTTGGAGGCCTGGGACCCCGGCGATTTGGCGCGCTTGACGGAAGCCGAGCCGCAACACGCCGGTCTTGCCGAAGAAGTCGGCGCTGCGGTGGTGGACGTCTGGCGCGACACGCGCACGTTGATCAGCTTCGTTGGCGAACTCACGGTGGCGCTGGCCCATGCCGCGCTTCATCCGCGCGGCGTGCGCTGGCGCGACGCGCTGCGCGTGGCGGAGTCCGCCGGCGTCAACGCGTTGCCGATCGTGGCGCTGGTCAGCTTTCTTATGGGCCTCATCATGGCATTTCAAGCCGCGGTGCCGCTGCGCCAGTTCGGCGCGGAATTATTCGTGGCCAATCTCATCGCGCTGTCGATGCTGCGCGAATTGGGGCCGCTGATGACCGCGATCATCCTCGCGGGGCGCTCTGGCTCGGCTTTTGCCGCGGAGTTGGGCACGATGAAGGTCCGCGAAGAAATCGACGCGCTGAAAACCATGGGCCTCGATCCGGTGCGCTTTCTCGTCGTTACGCGGGTCGTCGCCGCCGTCGCGATGACGCCGCTGTTGACGATTTTCGCGGATCTATTGGGCCTGATCGGCGGCGCAGTGGTGATGCTGTCACTGGGCTTTCCCTTGATAACCTATTTTAACCAGATCCAGTATGCCGTGACCTATGGATCGCTGCTCGGCGGATTGCTCAAGGCTTTCGTGTTCGGCATTCTCGTCGCCGCCATCGGTTGCCTGCGCGGCTTACATACCGGCACCGGCGCCACCGCGGTGGGAGAATCGACCACCAGCGCCGTCGTTAGCGGAATTATTCTCATCGCCATCACCGACGGCATTTTTTCGGTGGTATACTACTATCTAGGGGTTTGAACGGCCATGTCTGCGGAGCGCGAAACGATCATCCAGGTGGAAGATTTCACCGCCGCTTATGACGGTCAAGTGGTGTTGGACCGTCTCAACTTCGAAGTCTACGCGGGAGAAGTGTTTGCTATCCTCGGCGGTTCCGGCTCCGGCAAGAGCACCTTGCTCAAGCATATGATTGGGCTCTACAAACCCGCGGCCGGCAGGATTCTCATCGACGGCGAAGATATTGCGGCGGCCCAGGGCGAGGCGCGGCTGCGCATCCTGAGAAAATTAGGCGTCATGTACCAGAGCGGCGCATTGTTCGGTTCCATGACGCTCTTGGAGAATGTCGCGCTGGCGCTCGAGGAATTCACCGACCTGCCGCCGGAAGCAATTCGCTTGATCGCGCAGATGAAACTGCAACGGGTCGGTCTCGGTGGCGTCGGTGACCGTATGCCGGCGGAGCTTAGCGGCGGCATGCAGAAGCGCGGCGCCATCGCGCGGGCCATGGCCCTGGATCCGCAACTTTTGTTTCTGGATGAGTTGTCGGCGGGACTCGACCCGGTCACCTCGGTGGAGCTGGACCATTTGGTTCTCAGCCTCGCGCGAAGCTTAAAAATCACCTTCGTCGTGGTGACCCACGAGCTGCCGAGCATTTTCGCGATTGCGGATCGCGTGATTATGTTGGATAAAAAAAGGAAAGGCATCGTCGCCATGGGAAGCCCGCGGGAATTGCGCGACCACAGCGAGGATCCCGTGGTGCGGCAATTTTTTTTGCGGCTAGCGGACGACGGCAAGGCCGGGTAACGTTCGCGTAATCAGGGCGGGAAGTTGAGTTATTTCAAAATCGGCTTATTCGTCATCAGCGCTACGGTGATCGGCGTGATCGGCGTCGTCGTGCTCGGTGTCGGCACCTTGCTCCAGAAAAAAGTCATTATTGAAACTTATATCGACGAATCCGTGCAGGGTTTGGACGTTGGGTCCGCGGTAAAGTTTCGCGGCGTGCTGGTGGGAAAAGTCGAGCAAATCACCCTCACGAGCGCGGAATATTCCACGCGCCGCCGTTACGTGCTGGTGCGCGCGGGTTTGACCTCGACCATGTTCCAGGATGCCCTGCCCGACGCGAGCGGCCCGGGCTTCGCCGCGGAGATCAGCAAGGGGCTGCGCGTGCGATTGGCGGCCCAGGGCCTCACAGGCACGGCCTATCTCGAGGTAGACTACCTCGATCCCGCGCGCCACCCGGCCCTGGCGATCGATTGGGAGCCGATTTATCCCTACGTGCCATCGGGGCAAAGCCGCATCACGCAATTGGCCGAGGCCGTGGAACGCATTCTGCGGAATATAGAGGAGATCAACCTCCAGAAGCTGAGCCAAGGCATCGAAAAATCTTTGAGCACGCTTATGAAGGTGGCTGAGGGCGCCAATCTCGAAAAGATAGGTCGGGAGACCTACATTCTGCTCACCGAAATGAGGGAAACCAATCGGCAAGTGAAAGATCTCGTCGGATCTGACCTCAAACATGCCGTGCAGGACACAGCAGCGGCCGCCGGTACGGCGCGACAGATTCTCGAGCGCGTCGATAAGCCGCTGACGCAGCTAGTGGCCGAGCTGCCAAAAACATCCGAAGGCATCAATCGCTTGGTCCAGCGCTTGGATTTAGTGGCGGCGGATCTACCGGAAACGGGCGTGCAGCTCAGGCAAACGCTGGTGCGGCTCAATCGCTTGCTTGCCGGCCAACAGCGGGACATCGAGAAGACGGTGCAAAACCTGCGCGCGGTTTCCGAGAATATTAAAGAGATCACTGACAATTCTCGGAAGTATCCGTCTCAAGTCTTGTTCGGAGCGCCACCGCCGCCGTCAAAGGTCATGGAACGATGAACGCGGGTTTCATCATTGGCTCGCATGCCTTAGCGGCTCTGCTCGTTTTTTGCTCCGGTTGCGTCAGCTTCGAGAGGGGCTATCCCGATCAGCACTTTTTCGTGATCGAGGTGAAGCGCAACGTGAACCCGCCCACGACGTCAGGAAACGGCGTCGTGGAGGTTGCCGACGTGCAGATATCGCCTCGATACACAGAAAAAAGTTTCGTCTACCGCACGTCGGACGCGCGCTACGAGTCCGACTTCTATAACCAGTTCTTGGTGGCGCCGGCGGCGCTTATTACCGAGGAGCTGCGCAAGGGTTTGGCTCAGTCGCAGGTGTTCCGGCATGTCATCGGCTCGTCGAATCAGCTGCAACCGACCCATGTCTTGCAGGCCGCTGTCAGCGGCTTGTACGGGGATTTTCGCAACGGCAGCGCGCCCAAGGCGGTTTTGGAGATGGAGTTTTTCTTGACTAAAGAGGCGGACGGAAGATCACAGATCGTCCTGGAAAAAAGTTACGCAAGAACCGTCGATGTAAGCCGCCGGTCGCCGGAGGCGTTGGTGCGAGGCTGGAGTCAAGCGTTGGAAGAAATCCTCACCGCGCTGGTAGCTGATCTCAAATCCGCGAACTAAACTAGACGCTGAAAAAGGGGATAGTCCTTGGATAGTCCCAATTCCGAAGGGGGACTGTCCCCTTCTGTGAACGACTGGAACAGCTTGAACGTTTGGAACGGCAACTTTTATGCTACTGAGCCGGGCGGACGCGGCAGAGATACGACCGGTGCGGCAGAGAGCCGCTGACGGGATCGCTGAGGTCGGTGCCGATGAGCGTGCCGGGATTGGCACCGTTCGATTCAAACGGATCGTATCCAGGCAATTCGAGTTCTTTGCACCCTTGCCACCAGCCATGCTGGACACAGACGACACCGGCGACGATGTTGGCGGTCACGCGCGCTTTGACCTTGACGGCGCCGCGCGGGCTTTCGACGACCATCCATTCTTTGTTCTTCACACCGTAACGGAGCGCGGTTTCCGGATGAATATCGGCCGTGGGTTCAGGGGAGGCTTTGCGCAGGCTCGTGAGCGCGCGCTGCTGGCTGTGAACGTAGGTGGTGAATTTTGCATTGGTCAGCACGAGCGGGTATGCCGATGCAATTTCGGGTTGGCTCAACGGACTTAACGACGGCTCGATGTACTCGGGCATTGCGGGATATCCGTTCGCCGCGAACTTGAGACTGTAGAGTTCGACTCGCTTTGACGGCGTGGCAAAGCCGCGCAGGGTGCCGTCCTTATTTTGCTTCGTGTGCTTCTCGTAGGTGGGATTCGCCGGCCGAGAAATACCACCCGGCTCACTCTTTAGCTGCTCCAACGTGATTCCGCTTGGCGCCAATTCATACTCGTAACCAGCCTCGATATCACCGTTCCAAAAATGCTCCGACATGCCCATGCGCCTGGCTAATTCGAAAAGTATCCAGGTGTCGGAGCGCCGTTCGGCAAGCGGCTCAACGACTGCCGGGCGATACTGCAGATGAGTTTTACCCGAAGGGCGATGCTCGAAGGCGGTGGTGATGTTGGACATCTCCAGGAAGCTGGTCGCGGGCAAAACGTAGTCGCAAAGCTCCGCCGTCGGTGTCATGAAAAGATCGATGGCGACGCCGAATGCCAATTTGCGCAGAGCTTCGCGCGCGCGGCGCGGGTCCGCGTTGGACATCACCGGGTTGCAGCCGAATGCGACGAACGCTTTTATCGGATACGGCTTCTCGTCCAGAATTGCCGTGAAGATATCGTAAGCAGCGCAGTTACCGGGCGATGCCGGAGGACCGAGCGGCTTTTTCTCGCGGCCAACGCGAATCGCCGCGGCTTCTCTGGACAAAAATTCTTTGCCGCTCACGTCGTTAGTGGGCACTTTTGGAAAGTTCACATTGCCGCCCTGGCGGTCGTAGTCGCCGAGCAGCGCGTATAAAGATGCGATAGCGCGGCTGGTCTGTGTTGCGTTGGTGTGCTGGCCGATGCCGTTCCACATGTACATGCTCACGGGGCGGTTGTGCGCGAGCAGCAGCGCCGTCTTCCACACTTTCTCCGGCGGCACCCAGGTTATCGTTGCGGATTTTTCCGGCGCAAAGGCCGACGCGATTTCGCCCAGGCGCTCGAAGACAGGCTTGCACGATATCTCGTCGCCGTCTTTTCCTCTCAGCGAGCGCGTGCCAAACAACGCCGGATGCACGCCGTCATACTCATAAGTTCCGGTCGTTGAATCGTAGATCACGGCGGTGTTTTTGAATTCATCCCACGCGACCATTCGGTTAGGGCTTCCTTCAAAAGTGAGATCCGCCTCGGTCACGACTTGGCCATTTCCGGTATTCAACAGAAACGGGCCGTTGGTCCACTGACGCGCGAATGGTGCGTCGTACCAGCTCTCTTCCATTAGGCAGTGGATTAGGCCCAGCGCGAGCGCGCCGTCGGTTCCCGGTCGCGGTTGCAAAAGCATGTCCGCGTTGGCGCCAATGCCGACACGGCGCGGGTCGACGACGGCCGTTTTCATTCCTCTGGCACGGGCCTCGACAATATCGTGAGCGAGGATCAGCGAGGTCGAGCTTGGATTGTGACCCCAGAGGAGAAACGTCTTGCTGTGCGCCAGATCGGGCGTCGGCAGACTCGTGCCGAAGGTAAAACTGAAACCGGTGTCTCTATGCCAGTTGCACACGTGGGTGGTCGAAACCCAGTTGGGGCTGCCGTAGAGACAAAGGAAACGGCCCAGCCAGCGCTCGACATCATCCACCGACGTGCCGCTCTTGGTTCCCTTACCGAGAGCCATCGCTTGCGCGCCAGAGCGCTCGCGAATCTCCAGGAGCCGCCGCGCGATATCGTCTAACGCCTCGTCCCAACTGACTCTTTGCCAGCCGGGATCAGAATCGTTTTTCGGACGAGTGCGCCTGAGAGGGAAATTCAAACGATCAGGGTGATAGACGAGCTCCGGCGCGGCTTTGCCCTTGATGCACATCACGCCGCCGTTGGGATGGTCGTGATCCGGGTCGAGGCGCGTGACGCGGCCGTTTTCCACCGTAGCGATGGTCGCGCAGTGCGCCGTGCACAGGGGGCAGTAGCCGCGAATCTGGGAGATAGAACTCGCTAGAGAGGTTTCCACAACTAAACTCGACCATACTGCAAAACCGCCTATCGGTAAACCCGCGCCAGAGCGCGCAAACTTTGCCAAAGTTGGGTGGATGGATTACCCGATCCCGCTACCTGCAGTGTTGACTTATTCATGTTCACCCCCTACATTCTCGCAGATGTCCACCCCTACAGGACCGTGAGCCGGGACTACGGCCGCAAATGCTCAAACATCTTAGAGAACTGTTCCTCCGAAATCCCTATCGTTCTGTTGTAAGAATTCTCGCGCTTGCCGCCGCTTACTATGGCGCCGGCAAGCTCTCTATGCTGCTCGCCATTCCACCCGGTTATACCGCCCCGGTGTGGCCGCCGGCAGGTATCGCCCTCGTTGGAATTCTCCTCTACGGGTATCGCGTCTGGCCGGCGTATCCTAATTGGATCGTGATCTTGCGTCAACCTCGGGATCGAGACCGCATGGCACGGTGCCCAATTCAAGCTTACCGCTGATCCTTCTGGGCACCAGTGTTGAGTCTCGGCGCCACGGCGCAAGCTTTGGCAGGAGCGTTTCTAGTACGCCGTTATGCCGGGTTTCCAAACCCGCTGGCTCAGGAGCGTGAGGTTGTTTTGTTTCTGCTCTTGGCGGGACCCGCAGCATGCTTGATTAGTGCGACCTGGGGAGTTGCGAGCCTATTGTCTGCGGGCGTCATCGAGTTCGCGCAGCGCTCCTGTTAACTGGATTACCTGGTGGGTCGGCGATGCTCTCGGTGTCGTCTGCGTGACGCCGGTACTCTTGGTTTGGCTCGCCCAGCCGCGCGAGCTTTGGGTAACGCGTCGCAAGCCAGGTCATCGTTCCGCTTTGCACGTGCCGCTGATTACAGTCGTCTCCTTTTTGTTTATGCAAATGACCGCGAAGACCAGCGCATCAAGGCCGAGTTCGAGCGGCGCGCTGATAACTTGACGCGTATTTTGCAGGACAAAATCGATGAGTCTGTGGAGACCCTCCACTCTCTATCAAGTTTTATGCGGCTTCCGACCAGGTCACGCGAGCAGGAATTCGAAGTCTATGCAACAGATTTAATGGATCGCGTTTTCCGGTATTCAAAGGTTGAGCTGGAATCCGATAATAACCCATCAAGAGCGCAGGAACTTTGAAGAAGCCGCCCGGCGCGGGAGTTACGAAGATTTCGAAATTCGCGAAGTCGATCCACAGGGACGACTCGTGCGAGCCGAACCCCGCGAAACATTATGCGCCGGTCTACTTCGTTGGCCCCGTACAAAGAAAACCGATTTGCGTTAGGTTTTGACTTGGCCGCAAACCCGCTGATAGCCGAGGGACTACGCCGAGCACGCGACGAAGACTCGGCCCGGAGCGGCCACTCCGATCAAGTTGCTGGGAGAAACGCAAGACCAATGGGGTGTCGTTGCATTCCTGCCGGTTTACCGGCCGGGGTCGCCACATGACACCGTCGAGGCGCGGCGTCGGAATCATTTCCGGTTACGTCGGTGGAGCGTTTCGCGTTCCTGACTTGATGGCTACGTCCGTGGAGCTGGTTCGCGAGCCGGGCGTTCAATTGGAGATCTGGGACGATGATAAGAATTCAAAATTAATTCAACGCTATTCCGCCAGCGCGTTAAGGAAGCCAGGCCCGACTTCGCGTCGCTACGAAAAACCAGCACGGTCTTAGTGGCTGACCGGCGCTGGCGTGTTGCAGTTTATCCAAACGGTGGAATTTTTCGCCCTGCAACGCTCATGGCAGGTATGGAGCGTGCTTTTCGGCGGGCTGCTTTTCACTGGCGTCTTGGGAGCGTTTCTCTTGTCGTCTCGGGTCGCACCGCGATGATAGAGCGGCTCGTGAAGGAACGCACGGGAGAGCTGGCACGAGCCAACCTAGACCGGGCGGATTTCAGCGCGATGATTGTCCACGATCTCCGTTCCCCTCTCATGGCTGTTGCCGGAGTTGCGGGGTTGCTGCGAGAGAATGCGGCGGGTGAGGTCCATTACGACGAACAAAAGAAGTGGCTCGGCAAAATACAAGACAACGCCAAGCATATGGTGCAAATTGTCAACGACTTCTTGGACGTTTCCCACTTGGAAGCGGGGCGCGTCCATCTCGTCAAGAAGGAGATAGACTCTGGGCCAGTTGGTACAGAATTGCCTTAACAATGTATTTTCTCTGGTCGCGGGAGAAAAATATTTCAGCTGAAAAACGCATCCTCTCAGCCATTGCCGAAAATCAGGGCCGACGCGGCGGCGATTGAAACAGGTTATATCCAATCTGCTTAGCAACGCGCTCAAGTTCACCGGCGCCGGCGGTGAAATTTCGGTTGGCTGTCAGCAGTTGATGGGAATATTATAGCTTGGGTCAAAGACAGTGGTGTCGGGATTTCCGGGCAGAGCTGTCCTGGATCTTCGAGAAATATCATCAAACTAAAAGCGGAACAGAATACGCTGAGAAGGGAACCGGCCTCGGCCTAGCCATCTGCAAGATGATCGTCGAGGCCCACCGCGGCAAGATTTGGGTCGAGAGCGCAGAGGACAAGGGGACGACTTTTTATTTTTCCCTGCCGGTGGACAGCGGTTAAGTTTGCTCCACATACAGAGGATCGCAATCTCGCCGGAAATAAATCCGGTCGACGCACAACCGTTTTAGTCCAGCTCGGGCCGGTTCGGCTTGCCGACAAAGCCCGGGCCGAAACCGGCTTCGTTAGCAGCCCAGGCGCCGGCGACCCTGCCGCTGAAGATCGACGGGCCGAGCATCGTCCCTTCTAGACCGGCCTTGCCATTAATATGGCCGCCGGCCATACCGGAAACTTCCCCAGCCGCGTACAAGCCCGGGATCGGTTCGAAATATTTATTCAGTACGCGGCATTGCAGATCGGTTTTCACGCCGCCGAAGTTTTTCCGCGCCAGCGGAAAAATTTGAATCGCGTAGTAGGGTGGAGCGTCGAACTTCTTCGATTGCTTCAGCGACTTGCCGAACTTCGGATCCCTCTCCAGACCTTTGTCGAAGCATTTATTGTACTCTTCGATCTCCGCGAGAAAATTTTTAACGTCCTCCACGCCGGTTTTCTTGGCGAGATCTTCGAGGGTGTTGGCTTTTTTGATATAGGGCGAATTGTTGAGCAGTTCTTCGACCTTCGCGCGGTCGATGACGTCGCCGCGGCGATAATAAGGATCGGCAACGTCGATCTTTGCCAGCATCGGCGTGTCGGCAATCGCCCAGGCGTGCGGCGGATTTTGCGCGAGCAGGGCCGGGGTCGCCGACGCGCCGCCGGTGAGCGACTCGTTGTGAAATCGTCTCCCTTGCTGGTTGAACCAGATGTAGCCTGGCACCATGCGAAAGACCAAACCGCGTCTTTGCTTTGGGTCGCGGTAATCGGGAGTGGCGTAAACGTAGAACCAGATTTGCTCCATGTGGGTGAAGTAGCCGCCCAGCTCCTTGATCATCTTGTGGCCTTCGCCCTTGGCGCCGAAGCCGGAACCTTCCATGACTTTGAACTTCCTAAACTCGGGCCGGTGATCCAAAACCATGTCGAGATTGGAATTGAATCCGCCGGTGGCGACTATGACGGCTTTGGCGTGAATTTCTATGGCTTCATTGTTTCTACTCGCCGTGACGCCGCTGACGCGGCCATTGTTCGTGCGCAGTTGGCCCACGCTGGTCGATGTCATGATCGTGATGTTCGGTATTGATTCGGCTGTTTTGATGAGCGCGATCATCAATCCCAGTCCATTGTTGTCCGGCCGGTGCCAGCGCAATACGCGGTTGCCTTCCTGAACTTTCATATCGACCCACTTGGCGCCGCAGCTCTCCGCCCAATGATAGAGGTCGTGCAGCGTGTGCTCGAGATAATATCTCGCCCACACTTCGTCCGCCGCCCCGCCGCCCCATTTCACCCAATCTTCAAAGGCGATATCCGGCGTGTCCTCGATGCCTTGGGCTTTTTGCAAGGGTGTGCCGACGATGCAACAGCCGCCGCCTGAAATTGCCGCAGTGCCGCCGCATTCGTTTGCCTGCTCCAGGACGATGCATTTGCCGCCCGCCCGCGCAACCTCGATAGCGGCGGGAATCCCCGCGCCGCCGCCGCCAATGATCGCAACATCGGTCTCAATGGTTGATGATCCAGCCATCTGAAACTCCTTTGGAAGATATCTATGACCGATGGTTTATCATCCTTGTCGCCGCGGGGTCAAACTAAGCCTAATTAGAGCGTTCAAAGGGTTCAAATCGTTCAAGCCGTTCAAAACGATTTTCGGACAGGTCACCCTTTGAACGAGTTGAACGGCTGGAACGGCTTAAACCCGCAAAGCGGTACGAGTGGCGCTTGATTTATTCAAGCGCATGACTTAATCGGTAAATACGCGACGACACTCCTCAGCTCGGACTACCGATTACTCCTTCGATAGGGCATTATTACGGCGCCGTGCGGGCTAAGACGGGAAGCTATGGCTGATATTTTCTTGAGTTACGCGAAAGAGGACCGCGACGTGGCGCGCCGGTTGTCAAGGCTGCTCGTCAAGGCCGGATGGACGGTCTGGTGGGACCGGCGCATTCCTGCGGGCCGCACCTGGCGCAGGATGCTCGAAACGGCGCTGCGCGACATGCGCTGCATGGTGGTTTTGTGGTCGTCTCATTCTATTGAAAGCGATTGGGTCAAGGAAGAAGCGGAGGAGGGGCGGATGCGTAGGAAGCTCTTGCCGGTGCTGATCGAGACGGTCAATCCGCCGGTCGGTTTTCGCACCATCCAGGCTGCGGACTTAACTGATTGGGATGGAGTAGGTGAGTCTCTCGGGGCGCGCCAGCTAATCGCCGATATCGAATTGCTTATCGGCAAACCGGCGCGGCCTGGTACGTTTGAGTCCAAGCCAAGAACTCCGCCCGGACAGAATGCCAACCAGACTCGAACTGAAGTAATAATTACTGGAGTCGAAAGAGCGGAGCGGAGAGCCGAACACGAAATCCGAACCCAGCGCGATTCGTCAGGAAAGAACGCGGTGCCATGGAAGATCATTGCTGGCGCTGGCGTTGCGCTTGTTTTGGCGATCGGAGTAATTGCGCTGTGGCGGGACTCGGCACCGGTGACTGACGAAGCGGTCACGGCGGTGGCGCCCGTTCCAATGCGATCCACTGCGGAACCGGTTCCGGCGCCGAAAGTCCTAAAGCTCGGGATCTATGCCGCGCGCCAAGAGCTCAAGCCCGAGGAAACGTTGGCCCTTTCTCTTCGAGGCCGGTTTTCCGACGGATCGGAAGACGAAATCACGACCGCCATCAAGTGGTCGAGCAGCAATGCTCGGGTGGCCAAGGTCGACGCCGAGGGCCGGGTCACAGCGCTGCAATCGGGCACGACAGAAATCACCGCTACCTACGACGGGGTTTCCAGCTCCGCCTGGACCCTCGCGGTAAAATCCTTGCCGTCGAAACCGGCGCCGGCGTTAATAGCGTTGACCATAGACGCTTATAAAAAAGAACTGGAGCCGCTGGAAAGTATCGTGCTCAACGTAACGGGCAAGTATTCCGACGGCACCGAGAAAACTCTTTCCAGCGGATGGGTCTTGGCGAGCAATAATGCCGCCGTCGTATCCGTCAATGCCAGGGGCGAAGTGGAAGCGTGGCGGGCGGGCAACGCCGAAGTCGTAGCCCGGTCCGGCGACGTGACCAGCGCACCCCTGCGTCTTATCGTCAAAGAGCCGCAGTCGAAAGTTGCCGTGAAACCACGGCAACGGAGAAGCACTGAATATCTACCGGGCAAAACGGCCCCCGAAGCCATGGTATCAAAAACTCCGGAAGCGCGGCCAATAGCGCCTGAACTGAGCGGGGAACAGCTACGGGCCAGGGTCGCGCCTTACATAAAGCGGGCGAAAAACTTTCGCGCGCAGGGGGACTACAGGGCGGCCATGGCCGAGTTGGCGACGGGGCGGGCTGCCTATCCCAGCAGCCAGGAAATTGGCGCGGAGTTCGAACAGACAAGGCGGGCTTGCATCGCGGAAAGAAAATTGGGTAATCGGGGGCTCGATTGCTCGCCGTGATCAGTTGTTTGGTTCAGACAGTTCAAATAGTTCCAAACGTTTTGAACTAATTCACCCGAGAGCTACTCGATCTGCACTCTCTCGTCCGTTTGCATTAACGCGTGAATAATCCCGGCTAGCGGAACCGATCGCGCCGGGTATCCTTCGATTCATCTTCGCGCGCCTTATCGATTTCTTCTTCGAGATTTTCACCGAGCCATTCGCCATTGGCAATAATTTTCTTCCAGTCCTGATCGCGCGCCGAAAGCAGCGCGATGCCGTTGCGAATTTCTTTTCGCAACTCTCCTCCAGGGTCCCAGAATCTGCCTTGTAGCGAGTTGGCGAGGAAGGTGTCCAAATCGTCGCGCAGTCCGGCGAGGGCCACGGCAAGCTCCTTTGCGGCGCGGGCGGTTTGGGTTTCGCTTTTGCCCGCGGTCTCAGCGCGGATCTTCTTGATTTCGTCCAATAGCCGCGCGTCGGCGCCGGCTTTTTTGAGCTGGCCCTCCGCTTCTCTAGACAGATCGAACGCGACGCCGCGCTCGCGCGCCAAGGCCGCGACCCGCTCGGATTCGATGCCTTCACCCAAAGCGAAGACGATGTCCTGCACCGAGAACCCCGTGCTTTTCGCCGGCGCAACCGGCAGCCGCGCCAGAGTCAACCCGAGATAAAGCCGGCCCATGTGGTCGCCTTTTTGCTGAGCCAGCCCTTTTTCCAGGGCATCCTTCGCCTCGGGGTATTTTCCGGATTGGTAGTGCGCGCGCCCAATGTAGGTCCAAATGCTTTCCCACAGCGGTCCATTGCGCGCGACGAATTGCGGCTCGGCGTTGGCGACGCTTTGGAAATTACCCAGGGCACCGTTGGGATCGCCGCGCACGAGCGCTAGCCGCCCCCGGGTAAATTCGCCGGCCGATTCGTATCCAGCGCATCCGGAGAGCGCTAACAACGCAACCGCGATCAGCAACCGTATTGTTTTCATGACGTGCCGCTAAGATAAGCGCGAGCTACGCAAAACTCAAGCCGATATCATTTGTACGGCGCTGCAGAAATTGCTCGGAAACGAGAGGACGCGCCGGCATTACCAGCACACCTCCAGGCGCATATGCGGCGTGCTTTATGAAAGGTCGTAAAGTCTGGCCGGGTTCTTATCGAGAATACTCACTTTGGCCGATTCGCCGATGTCGGTGCGCTCCTGTAACATGCGCGCGGCGCAGCGCTCGCGGTCGCCGTGGGGCATATCGCTGCCGAAGATGACCTGCCCTTCGCCTACGAGATTCAAAACGTTCGGCAGTATCTCGTCTTCCACTTCGGTGCTGAAGTAAATGTTGCCGCGCTTGATGTATTCCATCACCGGCAGCTGCTGAATCGGCGCAGTCTGCGGCAGGAATTTTCTCAACGTCGATCCTTGGTTCTTGTAGCGGTGATGCATCCGTTCGATGATGAACGGCACCCACTGGCAACCGGCTTCGAGAAACACGACTCTGAGCAGCGGAAAACGATCGAATACGCCGCCGCTCACCAGCGCGGTGAATGCCATTAACAAAGGAACGTGAAAAGCGATCACGCCGGAAGGATAGATATGCGAGTAGAGATTATTGACCGCGGGACACGACCAACCGACATGGACGCCGAGAGCGAGATTTTCCTCGACCAATGCTTCATAAAAAGGAAAGAGCCGCGGATGATCGAGCATGTCGTCGCCGGCGGTGCCGAGCACCATGACGGACACAGCGCCGAGCTTTTTGGCTTCGCGCACCTGGCGAACGGCCGCGGCGACGTCGTCCAGATTAACCACCGCCGCCCATTTGATCCGTTGGTGGCCCCCAAGACGGTCGCCCATCCAGCGATTGTACGAAGAGCTGAGCGCGGTGGCGAGGCCGACGTTGGTGGTTAGAGGGTAAGCGAGGAAGAGGGTCGTGTAGATGACTTGAACGGCGATGTCCTCATCGTCCATCGCTTTTACGCGCGCGTCGACGTCCGACAGTTCCATACTGGCGACGGTATCCGTCTTGCCTTGCGCGTGGGGCGCAAGCTGGCCGTTATAATTGGTAGGCGTGCCAAGGTTGTGGCAGCCGGGACCTACGCGGCGCGGATAGAGCTGTTCGTCGATCACCCAGTAGGCGAGGCCCTCGATCCCGGTGACCCGCGGGCGCAGCGTGCGATAGGATGGATCGAGATATTTGTCGCTGAAAGTATCGAGATTCTCTTCGACATGACCGTCGGCATCGATGACGCGCATGGAAAATAACCTCCTGCATGTGATGGGGTCACGAGTAGTACTGTCGGTGGCTCTTTGTCAACAGGCACGCGTCCGTTCAAAGTTCAATGTTCAACGTTCAAAGTTAGGGATATCAGTTTGGCCGTTCAAACAAGGCCCCGCCACCCGTTGAACTTTGAACCTTGAACATTGAACACCAAGCGTAGCGTCCCATCGCTTGCTTGTGGATATACTATGGCTCTGTTAGTTAGACACATCGTTGATTCACGATCATGAGTTTTTCACCTCTGTTACTGTCCATCTCCGACATATGTATCTGGGTCGCGTCTATTCCCGGAGTGGTGCGGTATGACGAGCGGCTGTGGCTGCAACGAAGGAAATGAAAGTTCCAGTCGTTCTAATCGTTCCAGCCATTCAAAACGCGTAAGTAGACCGAATTTCAAGACTCGATGGCCATCCTCTATTCTCGATCCTCATCCTTCATGCTTCCGGCTTCATGCCATCCTCAATTCTCGACCTCTAGCGGCCGCGACCTTGAGCGGCTGGCTGGAAGTTGTTAATTTCATTCATCGGATCGACATTATGGATGCTCGGCTGCGAGACGGTATTGGTCTGTTTAATGAACGGCGGTTTTTCGAGTGCCATGAAGTTTTGGAGGCGCTCTATCATGAAACCGACGCGGCCAATAAACCGTTTATTGAAGGCCTGATCCAATTGGCGGCGGCGTTTCGCATCTTTTGTGAATTCGGCGAGGTCAAGGGACCGGTGCGGATGATTTACCAGGCGCTGGTTCGCTTCGAGAACTACCAGCCGGATTTTTTGCAGGTGCGTGTTGCTGAGACGACTGCGGCAATGGAGACTTGGTCGAAACAGGCGGAACAGGCGGCGAGCGCGCCGCCGCCGTCTTCGGTTCCGAAAATTTCTCTGCAACGATCTGGTTTCTTTTCATGAGCGCGGCGCTTCTCGAAGATCAGCTCAGCGGTTTTTTGCGAGGTCAATGGACCGGCGCGAAGCGTGTGCAAGGCCTCCAAGGCGGCGCGCGGGCTTTTGTCTTGTCTCTCGTCGCCGCCAAACAGCGGCGCCCGATGCTTATCGTAGCGCCGAGCGCGAACGATGCCGAGAATTTGTATGATGACTTGGCTTTTTTTCTCGGCGAAGATCGCTCGTTGCCGCCGCTGCGCAAACGTTTGCATCTCTTGCCCTCGTGGGAGGTTTTGCCGTTTGAAAGACTCTCGCCGCCGGCGGAAAACATCGCCGGGCGTCTCGAAGCGCTTTACAAGATCATTGAAGAGCCGGCGCCGGTTTTGATCTCGACGCCGGCGGCGTTGATGCAGAAAGTCATCGCCAAAGAGGCATTCAAGAATTCTTATCTCTATCTCGTCGCGGGACAGGATCTGGCGCGGGAAGCGTTGCTCGACCATTTGCTGGAGTGGGGTTTTCAGAACGTTCCCCTGGTAGAAGATCTGGGCGATTTCAGCGTGCGCGGCGGCATCGTCGACGTTTATTCACCCGGCTATGCGGGCCCGCAGCGTTTGGAGTTCGACGGCGACCGGTTGGAGTCGGTGCGGCAATTCAACGCCTCGAGCCAACGCTCCCAAGATGCGCATGAGGATTTGCTTATCCTGCCGATGAAAGAATTTTCACTGAAGCGCGGCGGCATGGACGAAATACTCCGGGCTTTGGACCAGCGCGCCGGCGAGTTGGAAATGGACCGGCGCGAGAAACATCATTTAATAGACGCGCTGCGCGAGGGCATTCCGTTTCCCGGCGTCGAGTACTTAGCGCCTTACTTCTACACGGAATTGGCGTCGATCTTTTCTTATCTGCCGGCGGAAACACTGATCTGGCTGGACGGCGCCGACCGCGTCGAAGCCGAAACCGAACGCTTCGGACGGCTGGCTTGGCAGCGTTGTGAGAGCGCCAAGGAAGAACGCCGGCTAGTTGCCGAACCACAAGCGCTGTTTCTCAACGAGCATGAATGGCGCGCCGCGCTTGAGCCATTTTCGCGAGTTCATGGCGAGTCGCTGATGGTCATGGCGGCTTCGCCAGACGCGCAGGGGTCAACGCTCACGGTGGAATCGTTTCTCACCGGCGATGTGCGCCAGGAAACGGCGGCGCGCGGCAACGATCCGTCGCTGTTGCCCTTGATTGAGCGGATCAAAAGCTGGCAATTGGAAAAGCTCATATTCGTCGCCCCGACGAAGGGTGACGCGGCGCGCCTGCGCGACCTGCTCGCGAGTTATGATTTGCCATTAACATTGGCGGAAGAGGCCATGCACGCCTTTCTCGCCCGCGCGGACGCCGCGCGCGCCGTCGTAACCGGACCGCTGCATCAAGGCTTTCGCGTTCCCGAAGCGCGTTTGGGGTTGGTCACGTTCGATGAGATCTTCGGCACGAGGAAGCGACAGCCGGCGACGGCGAAAAGCTATCCGAGCCATTATTTGACAAGCTTGAGCGAACTTAAGCAGAACAACTATGTCGTGCATTTGGATCATGGCATCGGCGTGTATCGCGGACTCAAGTTTCTCAAGGTCGCCGGTGTCGAGGGCGAGTTTTTGCATTTGGAATACGAAGGCGGCGACCGGCTCTATCTGCCGGTGGATCGCATCAACATGGTGCAAAAATATATCGGCGGGGACGGCGCTGAGCCGGCCCTCGACCGACTCGGCGGCACGGCTTGGGAAAAGGTCAAAGCCAGGGCGCGCAAATCGATTTTCGCCATGGCCGAGGAATTGGTCCAACTCTACGCCCTGCGCGAAGCCCGCGCCGGCACCGCCTTCGCGCCGCCGGACGCCATGTACAACGAATTCGAAGCGGCTTTCGAGTATGAAGAAACTCCCGACCAGCAACGCGCCATCGAAGAAACCCTCGCAGGTTTGCAGGGCAAAAAACCGATGGACCGTTTGATCTGCGGCGACGTCGGTTACGGCAAAACCGAAGTGGCGATGCGCGCGGCGTTTCTCGCGGTCGAAGGCGGCAAACAGGTGGCCGTGCTAGCGCCGACAACGATTCTCGCGCAGCAGCACTTGCAGACTTTTCGCCGGCGCTTTCGCAACCATCCGGTGCGCATCGAGATGGTGAGCCGCTTTCTCACCGTCAAGGAAATCCAGCAGGTGCTCGCCGCCACCGCCAAGGGCGCCGTGGATGTCATTATCGGAACTCACCGCTTGCTGCAGAAGGACGTGCAATTCAAAGACCTGGGGCTGGTAATCATCGACGAGGAGCACCGCTTCGGCGTTAAAGACAAAGAACGTTTGAAAAAACTGCGCGAGCTGGTGGACGTCGTCAGCCTGACGGCGACTCCGATCCCGCGCACCCTCCATATGTCGATGGTCGGCATCCGCGATTTGAGTATCATTGAAACGCCGCCGCTGGACCGCTTGGCGGTGCAAACCTACCTTACGCGCTACGACGAGCGGGTAATCCGCGATGCCATTCTGCGCGAGCTGGAGCGCGACGGGCAAGTATTCTTTCTGCACAACCGGGTCGAGACCATCGACCGGTTGGCATTGAAACTCGCCGACCTGGTGCCCGAGGCCAGGATGGCCGTGGCCCACGGCCAGATGCGCCCCAAAAATTTGGAAAAAGTCATGGTGGATTTTCTCGAAAACAAAACCCAGGTGTTGGTTTGCTCGGCGATCATCGAGTCCGGCCTCGATTTTCCCAACGCCAACACGATCATCATCAACCGCGCCGACCAGTTTGGCTTGGCGCAGCTCTATCAGCTGCGCGGGCGCGTCGGCCGTTCGCACCGCCATGCCTATGCCTATCTGCTCATTCCCGGCGAAAAGGCGATCACGCCGGACGCCGAACGGCGGCTGCGCGCCTTGCAGGAGATCGACGGCTTGGGCGGAGGCTTCAAGCTGGCGTTGCACGATCTGGAGATACGGGGCGCCGGCAACCTCCTGGGCGAGCAGCAATCGGGGCAGATCACCGCCGTCGGCTTCGAGCTTTACACGGAGATGATGGAAAAAGCGGTGAGCGAGCTAAAGGGTGAAGAGGTGGCGCCGGAGGTGGATCCGGAAATACGCCTCGGTATCTCCGCCTATTTTCCCGACTCCTATATTCCCGACGCCAACCAGCGGCTCTATTTTTACAAGCGGTTGGCAAGCCTGAGCACTTCGGTTGAGCTGGAGGAACTCAAGGAAGAGATCATGGATCGCTTTGGCCCCTACACCGCCGTGGTGCACAATCTCTTTCTGGTAATGAACCTGAGGCGGGTGCTTAAAGAAGTTCTGGTGCAGCAGATCAGCGTATCCGACGGCAAAGTGTTTTTGCTTTTCCATCCGGAATCGCCGGTCAAGGTCGAGACGTTGCTGGACCTGATCAAAAAGCCGAAAAGCCGCTTCCGCCTCGCGCCCGATGGTCGCCTGTCCTTTACGCCGCAGCATGAAGACTGGGACGCGCTCACCGAAGAAATTATCCAATTGCTTCATACCATTCACGACCAGTTCACCAAAACCGAGTGCGGCGCTGGAAGCGACGCTTTAAACTGCGGGCGGCGCGCCAATTCTCATGATTCGCTTGACCATCCGGCGGGCTTTGGTGTCTGATGGCAGGGTTCTGCTCGGTTTCGAACACGAACCACGAACAGGTATAACCCAAACTGATAGCCAGCATCATGGAGCAGAAAGGGCGAATTCATGGGACGCTTGCCAGACCTCGACGAAGCTAAACTCACTGCCGATCAGCGACGCATTTACGACGAAATAAAAAGGATGCGCGGCCGGGTGCGCGGCCCGTTCGCGGTCTGGCTGCGCAATGCCGAGCTGGGCGAATGCACGCTCAGGTTGCAGGACATGTTTGCCTCGCGGGTGACGCTTGAACGGCGCCTGGTTCAGTTGATGATCCTGGTGGCGGCGCGATCGGCCACGGCGCAATACGCCTGGTTTATACACGAGCCCCACGCGCTCAACCACGGTATCGCGCCCGACGTCGTCGAAGCCATCCGCGCGCGGCGCACGCCGGATTTCACCCGCGAGGACGAACGTGTCGTCTACGACATCACCCTGGAACTCAATGTCACCCGGTCGCTTTCCGAGGCGAACTACCAACGGGGCATGGCGATGTTCGGCGAACAGGCCATGGTTGAACTCGTCAGCGCGATCGGCTTCTATTCGATGGTCGCAATGACGCTCAACGCGTTCGATATTCAGGTTCCAGAAGGCAAAAAGCCGTTGGAGTAAATGCCCAGTCGCCGGACAGGTTCGGTTCAAGGTTCAAATGTTCAACGTTTATCGGAGCCTTTGTTAGCGGCGTGGTTTTTGTCCGCGACTTTGAACCTTGAACGTTGAACTTTGAACCCGCGTCGTGCTACGCGCTTCTCGGGTTATTCGCCTGGACTCTGTTATGCAATAGCGTCGATGGATGAATAATCGGGCTAGATAGGCAGGGAAAGCGTGAAGGTCGAGCCTCGGGTTGGTTCACTCTCGACTTTCAACGTTCCTCTAAGTAAATCGGTGAAAACTTTGACGATAAAGAGACCGAGGCCCATACCTCCATAGGCCCGGGTGCTAGATGGGTCCACCTGCTGAAATTTCTCGAAAATCAGACCATGAGCTTCCCGCGGAATTCCAATTCCGGTGTCTTTGACTTCGATCTCGACGCTTTGGTGCGGGCTAACCGTCCGGGCTGTAACCCAGACATCTCCTTTTACGGTAAACTTTATTGCGTTGTTGATCAGGTGTTGAAGGATGATCGTCAGTTTTGCCCTATCCGTGCTGATTTTCGGCAGCCCGTCGGGTATTACCCAATGCAACAATACCGACTCTTGCGACGGTGCAAATTTCCTCTCTATCTCCCTAAGGTAATCCGACAAAGGAACCTGTTCCCGCTGGAGCGTCAGTTCGCCGGCTTCGATCCTGGTCACATCCAAGACCTCGTTAACGATGCCGGTAAGATTGTCCCCTTCCCGTAGAATCTTTCCAAGCACTTCCCCTTGTTCAGCCGTGAGATCTCCCCAAGTTTTCTCCCTCAGGGCTTGCGCGTAGCCGGCAATGACGTTCAAAGGCGTTCGAAACTCATGCGATACGATGTTTAAGATCTCTTTTCGGCCGCGACTTCTGATCTCCTCCTCTTGCGCGAATGCTCTTTCCATCGCGGATAAATTGGGTAAAGTATCCGTAAAACAAGGATACGACAAACAGAAACGGCAGGCGTAAAAATACGCTCGGATGCAAATCAGCGGCATTTGTAAACAGCGTTACCGAGTAAAAAAGCGGCGCTGCGATCGATACGATGGTTCGGATCTTGGCGTCCTCGATAATACAACTTCCCAGAATGACCACGAAAAACGTCAGGTAGAATTCCTTTTCCGAATAGCCATTGGTAACGAGGGACAATGTTAGAACGATAGTATCCGCGATAACGAGCGGATAATAGAACGACCACGAGGCAAATCGTTCCTCGGGAAAAAAATAGAGACCTACGTTCGATGCGATATAAAGAAGAATGGCGCCGTAAGAAAACCAGATCGGTATGAGTTCCACCGATGGATACAAAAGCAAGTATGTGCAAATGATGACGACCGGCCATCGTATGAGTATGACACTCAATTTCAGGGGAAACCCGAAACGCTGTTCCATGGTAGACGAAGTAAACGGGAGAAGGTTGATCTGCCTGACGGTTGCCACCCTCGAGACCTCCGGATCTTATGTCGACAAGGGTCATTGTACCGCATCGTCATACCAGCAGACAATTACAAATTGGCGTTGCACACGGCGTTTTCGGCAGTCTGTCAACGGCCCTCGCCCGGCTCTTCGCGATAGAGCTTCAGCGCCTTTATCACCGGCATGTCGCTCACCGAGAAAAGAATCGCTTCGTCTTGCGCCGAACGATTGTGGTGGCTGTGCCAGCTCCACAGCGGCAATACGAAACAATCGCCCTGGTACCACTCGAATTTCTGGCCATTGATCACGGTAACGCCATTGCCGCGAAAGGCGTGGTAGATCGCGCTGTAATTATGCCGATGGGTCTGGGTTGATTCTCCTGGCCGTAACAGCTGGATACTGCAGGACATCGTCGGCATCGTGTGGCCGCCCTCCGGGTTGACGTATTCCAGCGCCACGCCGTCGAAGGGACTTCCAGGACCAGTGCTCAGCTGCTTGAGCTTTTCGTAGGTGTCTGTCCACTTGTAGTGCAGATTATAACGCGGGCGCTCAGCCTCCTGTTCCCAAACCGGTCTGGTTATGCCGACTCGCGGCGCACCGTGATCCGCGGCACCCTTCATCGGCTGAATGCCGCCGGGATACGCTTCCCAGGTAATGGTTTGCAGCAAAAATAGCAGCGGATTATCCAGGCCATCCAACCACACCACCGGTTCGCCGCCATTGCGGTGGCCATGCCAGGTCATTGAGGGGGTCAGGATCAAATCGCCTTCTTGCATCGGAATTTGCTCGCCTTCAACGATCGTGTAGGCGCCGCTACCTTTAAGAATGAAGCGGAAGGCGGCGAAGTTGTGCCGGTGATCCTGCGCCACTTCACCCGGCTTTAAGAGTTGCAACGTCATGAGCATCGTGTGCGTCGTCGTGCGTTGCCGGCGATTCGGTTGATTTAAGTACGCCGGATTGATCAGCCGCAGCACGCGCCGCTCGGCCTTGCCGTCAAGACCGTGCATGTTGGCGACGGTTTGAATCGCGTCATAGAGATCCGGCCACTTCCAAACATGGGGCAAAACGGTGGTGTGCGGATCCTTGCTGTAAGTCGCCTTATCGGCGTCCGACGGTTGTGACCAGAGACCATCGACGCTCAGCTTGCACAGCCTTGCGTCCAGTTCTTTCAAGGTCTGCTCCTCCGACATTGTGACTCCCATCGCCTGTGTCTAGCTGGCGGCTTTATAGACGGGTTCCATCCGGCTCTGCACGCCGCGTTTGGCCAGCTCTTCCTCGAACATCCGGCGAATGCGCTGATCTTCATCTTCGTATTCAATTTGATCGCCGCCCATTTTCACGCTCTCGGAAGTGCCCCATTGTTTCCGCAGTCCCGGAAACTTTCGGCTGCTAAAGGGCTTCAGCGCCAGGTAGCGCGCCGGTTCGCCGCCGACGTTGAAGTGCTGGTGAAACCAGCGCTCCGGCGGCACCATGAGGCTCCCGGCGCGCCAGTTGTAGCGCTTGATGTCATCGCCTTCGTGCCACACCACCGAAAAGCCTTCTCCTTTGAGAATGATCACATGCGCTCCCGCGCCGTGGCGATGGGCTTTCTTGTAGGTGCCGACGGGGAATTGCGAGATATGCGCGGACATGACGTTGTTCGACATTTCGATCATCAACATCTTGCCGCCGGCGCCGCGCTCTTTGCGCTCGGGTAATTCGTAGCTGCGCACGTCGCGGATAAAATTGGTGTCGTGGAAGCCTTCGCCGGGAATCTTGGCCTGTCCGCTAAAAAAATCTTCTTCGCCGGCATAGCGGTCGGTAAAACGATAATCGCAGTTAAAGACAAAATCGATGTTGTGGTAGAGGTTCAACACCGTCGGAGCGTTGGTCATCGCCAGTAAACGCACGGGCCTGTCACCCTGGCCGTTGAAGTGCTGGTACCAGGCGTTGAGCGGAGGCGAAAAAAGCGCGCCGTCGCCCCACTCGAAAGTTTGCCTCTTGCCGCCGTCTTGCCACACCGTGGTGGCGCCGCGGCCGCTGATGACGAAGATCAATTCCTCGAACATGTGTTTTTGCGGTTCGAGAGATTTTCCCGCCGCGATCTCGCAGATGTAACAGTCGTTGACGCCCTCGGAACCTTCCAAATTGAGATACACGCCGCGCCCGCCCATGCGCGCCCAAGGATGCAGCTCGACGGTATTGATGTCTTCGATGTGAAAGCCGCGGACGACCGGCAGGCTTTCCTTTTCTAAGAACAGTTGATAGGTCGTCTTTGCGCCCAGTTCGTTGCCGGAGCGTGCTTGATTTGGTGTTGCCATGGGGTTCTCCTTCACTCCTCGATTTTGCCACGGCGCGGGAAGTATTTCGCCGTATTCCGTCTTGTAGTACGCGAGCTTCGTGCCGGTCAAGGTGATCGGTCTGAAGGACGGGATAGGCAAGTATGAATTCCTGCTTCCGCCTCGCCTCGTTCCCTTGACGCAGGTGATGAACCTGTCCTATTTTCGGCCTTGTCTTGACGCACCCACTTAATTTGGGTCTCCTGATTCTGTTACGTCTCCGAACTTCACAGTGTCGGTATACGGATTCTCTTTTTACGCAGCCGGGTTCTTAAAAAAGCGCGACCAAGGCTCAGATTTTTGATTCACTTGCAAGGAGGGAGTTATGACAGGACTGATCGGTTGGAAGATAATCGTCCTCGGTTTTGTTCTGCTCTTTGGTCTCCCTGCCGTCGTTTCCGCGCAGAAGCTGGTCGTCGGCTATTCGGGGGTGACCGCGATTCAGGCCCCCTTCTGGATTATGAAGGACGCCGGCTACTTGAAGCAGGAAGGGCTGGATTCCAATCTCATTTATATCGCCGCCTCATCGACTATGGCGCAAGCGATGATGGCCGGGGAAGTCGCGATTTCCACCGCTAACAGCCAAGCCGTGGTAGACACCGGCCTTCAGGGCGGCGATCTCGTGGCGGTGGGGGCGATCGTCAATTTCGTCGCCCTTTATGTTATAGCAGCGCCGGAGATCAAGAGCGTTCAAGACCTGAGAGGCAAGCCTGTGGGGGTTACACGCTTTGGCGCCACTACCGACTTTGCGATGCAAATGTTTCTCAAAAAATATGGCCTCGAGCCGGTCCGAGACGTCCCGATCATTCAGATCGGCGGAGTGCCGGAGTTGGCCGCGGCCCTCTCAAAAAGGTCCATCTATGCCGCGGCGATGTCCTATCCCATGGGGCTTGGTGGCCCAACAAGCCGGCATGAAGATGCTGGCCAATCTAGCCAAAGAGGAGATTCCCTTCGTGCATCAGGGCCTCACGACAACGGGTAAATTCGTGCGCGAGCGCAGGGCTCAGGCTAAAGCTTTCGTGCGCGCTTACGGCAGGGCAGTTCATTTTATGCATAACCGCAAGGAGGAGTCGAAGGCGATTCTCTCCCGTTACACCAAGGTCACCGATCCAGCCATGCTCGAAGGCACCATGCAGTACGCCTATGACTTCGTTGAAAAAGTTCCCCTGGTCAAGCGCGAAGCCTTTCAGGTGACTTTGGACGAGTCCGGCAAAAAAAATCCCAAGGCCAAGCTGGCCAAAGCCGAGCAGTTCTACGACAATAGCCTGGTTGAGGAACTAATCAAGGAAGGTTTTTTCGTCTCACTGTGGGGAAGATAACCGATACTATAAATCTGCCCTACTTTAGGCGAAACATGGAACTGGTTCGTTACGGCTCGGTGACCGGTTGGCGCCGGGCTCAGCCGATATTGAGCGCGCCACCGCCGTCGACGAGGAGCGCCACGCCGGTGATGAAATTGGCCTCGTCGGAGGCGAGGAACAGTGCCGCATTGGCCACGTCCCACGCGGTGCCCATCTTGCGCCGCAGCGGCACGCGGGCGTCGCGCTCTGCCGCGACCTGGGCGCGGCTCTTGCCGCTCGCCCGGGCGCGCGTGTCGACCGCCATCGGCGTGTCCATCAGACCGGGCAGAATCACATTGGCGCGAATGCCGTACTCGGCGTTCTGGATCGCCACCTGCTGGGTAAAGGCGATCATTGCCGCCTTGGTCGCCTTGTAGGCGACAAAGGGGTAGTTCTCCAAGGCGGCAAGCGAAGAGATCATGATGATGGCGCCGGCGCGCTGCTGTCGCATGATGGGGATGACGTGCTTGCAGGCCATAATGGCGCCGCGCAGGTTGATGGCGCTGATGCGGTCAAAAGCATCCTCGGTGAAGTCGAGCAGCCGCGCATCGCCGCCGGCGATGCTGACCCCGACATTGTAATGCAGAATGTCGATGCGGCCCCAGCTCTTGTGCGCCGCCGCTACGGCGGCGCCGAGCGTCGCTTCCTTAGTGACATCAGCCTCGAAGGCGACGCACTGGCCGCCCCGTTGCTTGACCATCGCCACCGTCTCCTCGGCGGAGGCGATGTCACGGTCGACAGCCATGACCTTCGCACCCTCTTCAGCGAATCGCAGCACGGTGGCGCGGCCGTTGCCCATCCCTTCGCCGGGGCCCTGCCCGGCGCCGATGACGATGGCAGTCTTACCTCCTAGACGCATGGCGGTCTGTCCTTTGTATTGGCCAAGCTATCCTACGGCATTGAGGACTTTGCCGTCGACCTCGACCGGCTTGGCGTCGATGAGGACGAAAGCCATCACGCAAGGCGTGGTGCCGCGGTTGACCCAATTGTGGATCGTGCCGCGCTGCACGAGCACGTCGCCCGCCTTCAGATGGACGACCGAGTCCTCGAGCTCCATATCGATCTCGCCCGACACGACGACGGCATAATCGATTGAATCGGTCCTGTGGTTCCGCGGCGCGACGCCGGGCGCGAACTCAATAACGCGAAAGACGGTTCCACTGCTTCAATGTCGTGCCGACCTTCCTCAGTCCTTCGTCGGCGTCACCTGTGTTGTTTACGGGGAAAGACTCCGTGGTCCAGACCACGCACGCCGTCGCTCCCGGCCGGCTCGAGGTGATGTTCTTGGAGACTTCGTCGATCTTGACGACCGCGCGCCCGTTT
The DNA here is from genome assembly GCA_963840855.1 of uncultured delta proteobacterium. Lineage (GTDB taxonomy): Bacteria > Desulfobacterota > Binatia > UBA9968 > UBA9968 > DATACQ01. Next base: position 5,932 of record CAWJBB010000057.1, on the reverse strand, counting down.
GCGTCATGTCCGGTGATAACTCGTCGTACCTGAACTGCCATTGTTTTTCCCTCCTTGACCCTGATTATTATCAGATCTGTGGCACCATGTCCTCGGCTCCGATGTCATGATACACGAACAGAATCGACTCGGGGTTTTGGTGAGACTTCCGCGACTGGACTTTCTTCGCGGCATCGTCAATTTCTCACGAGGAAGACAGTTCGAGTCACGCGTGATTTTGCCATTCTGTCGTCAAAGAACCGCCACCGTTGCCTTTGCTGTAAATCTGCCCTACTTTACCTGAAACATGAAGCTGGTTTGTTACGACTCTGGGAACGGACCGCGCGCCGGCGTTGTCGTTGACGAGCGTGTACTAGATGCTGCAAATTTGCTTGGCGAGCAGGTTGGACTGCGCGACGTCCGCGCCCTGCTGGAACTGCCAAGCGATCCACTGACGCGCCTGAAGTCAGCCCTGGGTTCAGCGCGCGCCTCGCAGGGTGTAGCACTGGGCAGTGTTCGCCTGCGGGCGCCGGTCTTGCAGCCGCCAACGGTACGCGACTTCATGGTCTACGAAGGGCACGCCAGCGCAGGAGGCACGCGGCAACTCTCCGACGCCTGGTATCGGCTGCCGATTTTTTACTTCTCCAACCCGCTACGCATTTTCGGCCCGGAGGACGCTGTGCCCTACCCATCGGCATCGAATCAGCTCGATTACGAGCTGGAGCTGGCTACGGTCATCGGCCGGGAAGCCAGCAACGTCGCCGAGGCGGACGCTTTCTCCTGCATTGCCGGCTTTACCATCTTTAATGATTGGAGCTGCCGCGACCTTCAGCGCGACGAGATGGTGGCGCGTCTTGGGCCCGCCAAAGGGAAAGACTCGGCGAGCTCGCTAGGCCCCTGGATCGTGACGACCGATGAACTGGCATCCTTTCTTCGCGACGGCCGCCTGCACCTGCGCTGCACATTGAAAGTGAACGGCGTGCAGTGGATGGACAACAACGCCGGCATCATGTATCACACCTGGGGCGCAATGATCGAGCGCGCGTCGCGGGACAGCCGAATTGTTCCTGGCGATGTCCTTGGCGCGGGCACGGTTACCGGCGGGTCGATCGGCGAGGCGATGCGCAATGGATTTCCAGCCCGTTATCTCGAACCAGGCGACGTCGTGGAGATCGAGGTCGAAGGGATCGGCGTGCTGCGCAACACTATCGCGCCGAAGGTGGACCCGGACCCCAACTATCGTTTCAACGCCCCGCCGCCGGGGGCTTCCGCTCCACCCCGTTAGTGTGCTGCGCCTGCTAGATTAGTTGCCTGCGAAAAGTTGCTTGATGCGTTCGGTTATATCCGCCGGCTGATCGATCACCTCTTTCGCCAACCGCTCCAACTCATCGGCGCCGATGGGATCTACGTCCCAAGAGCGCTTTTTCGCCTCCTCCAGAAAATCCGGCTCTTTGAGCGCTTTGACGTAGGCTTCGCGCAAAATCTTGGCGCGATCGGCCGGGATGCCAGGGGTGCCGGCGGAGGGAAAGTTGCCGAAGTTGTCGGTGCCTAGAAGTACCAGAGCCACGCGCCGGTTTTTTTCCGCCACGCGAAAGCGATCCATGTACTCATGGACCGTGGGCACCTCCGGCAGTTTTGGATTGCGCCGGCGCGGCGTTTGCACGAGGACGCGGAGAAATCCCTTTTTCACCCAATCCGGCATCGGACTGCGTCCAAGATATGCGGCTGTGGTTACGGGCCGGCATTGGACTTCCCCTCGTTCGATAGCGAGGTCTTGCTCCCCTCCACCCCTGTAACCCGTGACGATATTGATCTTCAGCCCCAGCCCTTCCTCGAGCATCTTTATTGTCATGTAACTGGCCGACCCCGGAGCCGTAGACGAACACTTAGGGGGTTGGCTGGCCGCGCGAATGTCATCGATGGACTTGTACGGCGCGTCGGCGCGCATGACAAACAGATATTCATGGGGCGAGGAGGAGCCTATCCAGGTGAATTTTCGCCAGTCGAACTGTGCCTCCTTGCGGCCCGCGATCTGGTGAAAGTAGTGGCCCGCCGAAACGCTGCCGAACGTGAGCCCGTCCGGTTTCGCCACCCCGTATATATAATTCGCCGCGGTCAAACCGCCTGCCCCGGGCATGTTCTGCACGACTACGTTCGGATGTCCGGGGATATGCTTCACCATGTTGCGGGTGACAGCGCGCGACCAGAGGTCATTGGAATCTCCCGCTAGCAGGCCCACGATGTAAGTCATGGTCTTGCCCTGATAAAAGTTGCTTTGCCCATAGGCGCGATCAATCCCGGTCGGCAGCAAAAGACAAACCCATAAGGCGATCGAGCCTTGAATCGCTGTAGCCGTTGCCCTACAGAGCGCGCCGCCCCTAACTTTCGTGTCCATCACAAATTCCTCCACTGTTGCGGTATCGAAAAGCGACCTTATAGTTTTGTGAACCAAGACGCTTCTTCGGCGCTGCTGAGCATAGCAGTTAACTCATGAATCGGATACTCCGCAACACACCGGAAGCGAGTCCCGGGAAGTGTACTTTTTTGCCTTGACACATTTTAGCGATTCGGCCTAGCTTATCGGTATTTCACTTCGGCTGGATTTCTAGATCCGGTCGCATCTCGACTACCGCATCAGCGACCGGACTGTGTCTCGCTACCCGTACCTCGGTAAAACGCGCAATTCGGAGGTGCATATGAAAACCAAGCTCACATGGTTTGTTCTTATGTTCGCCATCGTCATGGCGCTACCAACATTGGCGCAGCAAGAGAAGCTCGGCAAAGTGACTTTTTCCACCTCTTGCGATCCTAAAGTTCAGGACCAGTTCGAGCGCGGATTGGCGATGCTCCATTCGTACTGGTTTATTCAAGCGCGTAAGACGTTCGAGTCAGTGCTGCAGCAAGACCCAAGCTGCGCGATAGCGTATTGGGGAATCGCGCTCGATCTGCTTGGCAACTCTCTCGTCGGACCGCCGCCAGTGAAAACGGCGCAGCAGGCGTGGGAAGCCCTGGAGAAGGCGCGCGCCATCGGGGCGAAAACGGAGCGTGAACGCGATTGGATTGAGTCGTTGAGCGCCTATTACCGCGATCACGACAAGGCGCCGCTTGATGCGCGCATGCTCGCGTATACCAAGGCGATGGAGCGAATGACACAGCGCTACCCCGATGATTACGAGACATGGGTTTTTTACGCGCTGACCCTCCAGGCTTCCGCATCGAAGAACGACAAGACCTACGCCAATCAGCTCAAATCAGCAGCAATATTGGAAAAGCTGCTCAAACAGGACCCGCAGCACCCTGGGGTGGCGCACTTTCTGATCCACGCCTATGACTACCCGCCGCTGGCCGACAAAGGATTGGCGGCGGCGCGGCGCTATGCCGGCATCGCCCCGGCTGCATCTCACGCCCGCCACATGCCTTCGCATATTTACTCGATGGTAGGGCTCTGGGACGATTCCATCGCGTCGAACCATTCGGCCCTGGAAATCCAGCCGGACTATTATCATGCGTCCGACTTCACGGTGTATGCCCACCTGCAGCTCGCGCAGGACGCCAAAGCCAAGGCGATGATGGAGAAGGCATTGAAAACGGCCGACACCGGCACGCGCGTTGTTACCATTGTGAACTTCACGGCCACTGCGGCCATGCCGGCGCGCTACGCTCTTGAGCGCGCCGATTGGAAAGGCGCCGCGGCGCTACCCGTGACTTCGACGCAGTTTCCGGCGGCGGATTCTCTGACCCGCTTCGCGCGCGGGCTCGGCATGGCGCGCAGCGGCGATGCCGCGGGCGCCAAACGCGAGATCGAAGCGATGCAGGCGCTTCAGCGGGCGTTGGAGAAAGCCAACGACTCGTACTGGGCGGCGCGCACGGAAGAGCAGATTTATGCAGTCTCTGCGTGGGTGGCCCACGCGGAAGGAACACGCGATCAAGCAGTGAAGCTCATGCGCGCCGCTGCTGATCGCGAAGACGCCAGCGTCAAGCATGTCGCGATGGAGAATCGGCTTTATCCGATGCGCGAGCTGCTCGGTGACCTGTTGCTTGAGATAGGGCAAGCAGATTCAGCATTGCACGAATACGAGGCTTCGCTCAAGGAAACCCCGAATCGCTACCGTGGTTTATGGGGCGCCGCGCGCGCCGCCGCTGCTGCGGGCAATCGGCAGAAGGCCGGCGATTATTACGCTAAATTGATTGCGTTGGCGAAAAACGCCGACACCGAACGGGCAGAACTAGCACAAGCAAAGGCATACCTCGCGAAATGATGAGGCGCATCCGCGACATGTGCATTCTCCCCTGTGAGCGGATCACGCCGGTCTTGCGGCGGTGGACGAATGGGTTTGCGTTCGTGATCGTGATAGCAGGCTTCATCATTGGCATGGACTTGCCCTGTCTCGCAGATCCGGAAGTGACCAATCCCGAAGCTGTGGCTCTCGACCCGGACTATGCGGCGGCCAAGCAGGCGCTCGAACGCAAAGATTGGAAGGAAGCTGCGCGGCGCTTCAGTAAGGCAGTGCTGCGCGATCCGGACAATGCCGACCTGCACAACTACCTCGGGTATTCCTACCGCCACCTCCGGCAGTTCGAACCAGCCTTCAAACATTACAAGCGCGCGCTGGCGCTCAATCCGCGCCATCGCGGCGCGCACGAATATATCGGCGAGGCCTATCTTATCACTGGCGATCTTAAGAGCGCGGAGAAGCACCTGGCGGCGCTCCGCGAGATCTGTCTTTTGCCGTGCGAGGAGCTCTCGGACCTCGAACGCGCGATCGCAAAGCATCGCGCCAAAGCGAGCCCGCGTCCGTCGCGCTGAAAGCGCTTGAGTTTTTATTCTTGCGAGTGCTGTCGCGCTTATATTATATGTAGCCGTGGTTTGCACGGACAGGGCGTCCGGTTCCTTTCAGCGCGAAAGACTTGGCCAAAATTAGTTTATTATTATGAACCGACAGAGGCATCATAGCTTGCTCATTTTCGGGATCGCCGCGCTCTTTCTTGTCCTGACGCCCGGCGCTCCGAAGGCCGCGCAAACGGCGGGCGCAGTCAAGCGCGCGGCGATCTCTTTAGGGCTTGTCTCCGAAATATCTCAGAAGGAAATTGAAGAGCATTTTCGAGAATTCGCGCGTTATGTGGCGCGAAAGCTCTCGTCCGCGACCGAATTTGAAGGAAGAGTAGTTATAGCTCCTCGACCCTTACAGTTGGCAAAGTTACTTGAAGAGAAAACGGTCGATTTCTATATGGAGAGCCCTTATCCCACTTACCTTATCAACAAACAAGGTGTCGCCGTTTTGATCCTCCGCCGTTGGAAGGGAGGCTTGGCCGAGTATCGAAGCCTAATTTTTACCAAAACGGATAGCGGCGTTTCTCGTCTTGAAGATCTGCGCGGCAAGATGATCGCCTTCGAGGATCCAGGATCGACGTCAGGCTATTTTCTGCCAAAGGTCTTGCTTCTAAAGAAGGGATACAGACTCACGGAGAAATCCGGCCTCGAAGCGAAGGTATCTCCCGGCGAAATTGGCTATATCTTCGGCTCCACCGATCGCAACGTCGTCGGTTTGGTCCTTTCAAAATGGGTGGCGGCGGGAGCCGTGAGCAGTGACGACCACGCCACTCTTGACGAGAAGACAAGAGCGGGCGTGGCCGTCATGGCAGAAACGGAGTCCTTTCCGCGCCACCTCGTTTCGGTTCGTAAGGACTTGCCGCCGGCGGTAACAAATCGGCTCAAAGAGATCTTGCAGTCAATGGATCGAGACGACGAAGGTCGAAAGATATTACAGCGGATCGATAACACGACAAAGTTCGACCTCCTTCCAGGGGGGGAGGAGATGGTTCGACGAAAGCTCGTCGAATTGTTCCGTCCGCGCGGAAAACAATGACGAAGTCACAACCAGCACTGGCGTTTCGTGGCAGCATGGCCACCCGAAAAAGCCGCCCCTCAACGCGTAAACACTTTGCGCAAGAA
>CAWJBB010000056.1:0-17513 GCA_963840855.1 uncultured delta proteobacterium | reverse complement strand
GGAAAAGAAAAACATTCGAATGGTGTTCGTAAGCCTCGCTTGGAACAGTGAGATTCCCTTTCGGGCGGCGCTGGCGCGAGGTTTTTTCAAGCAACAAGGGTTGAGTATCGAACCGATCCTGATTCGCGGCGGTCCGGCGGCCATAGCCGCGCTGGTCTCCGGTGAAGTTGACTTTGCCGCCATTGGCGGCGCGCAGGCGGTTTTTCGCAGCCGCGCCCGCGGATTGGATCTTTCCATCATTGGATGCACCTCCGGCACGACCAATTACATCTTGCTTGGCAACAAGCAGACTCGGACGGTAGAGGATCTCAAGGGCAAAATGATCGGCATAACCGGAGCCGGCACATATTCGGAATTTGCCATGAAGGCGTTTCTCAGAAAATATAACATCAACCCGGACAAGGATGTTACCTTGCGGGCCATCGGCGGAACCGTGTTGCGCGCGGCGGCCATCGAAAAGGGAATCATTGCGGCTGCGCCATTTTCGCCTGAAGACGGGGTGCGGCTACTGAGGAGCGGTTATTCTTTGATCAGCAACTTGAGCGAGTCTTTGGGCATACCGCAAAACATCATCGTCAGTCGCAACGAAGTCCTGGAAAAATATCCCGAGACGAGTAAACGGATGCTAAAAGCTTATATTCAAGGAATCCAGCTCGCCAAGTACAACAAGAAAGAGGCGCTCAAGGCCGGCTTCGATTCCGGCCTGACAGGGGATCCCGAAATCATCGGCGCCGCCTGGGACCTTTTCGCGCCGGGCCTTACCGCTGATTTATCGATAGTCACCTCTGGACTTCAACAAATGCTCGACGAGGACATCCGTGCCGGTCTTGTCGATAGCAAGTTCACTCTCGAAAGAGTGGTCAACGATCGTGTTCTCAAGCTTGCCCAGCAGGAGCTGCGGGTCGAAGGACGGCTCAAACCGTAAACGGCGCGGTGGCTTCAGTGAAAGATGCAGAGCCGCAAATTTCGCTTGTCCAGAGTTCGGTCGAACGAAAGGACACGCTGGCGCGTTGGAGCGTTGGATGGAGCGTTCAAAACCTCGGCGCGGAGCTGATTCGCATCATAGCGGTTCGCTTGCCGCATGGGCAATTTAGGTCGAAGGAACTTGGATTCGATCCGCCGGTCGATCTGGCGCCCGGTGCAACGAGGCAGTTTTCGACTTTGGTGCGCTGCGATGAACCGTCGGGGTTGGTTACCGAAAACGCATTCGTGATTTTCCAGGCAAACTGGCGAGGCGAGCCGTGGCGTATATTTGTCCGGCTACGAATAGTCGTCAATGAAAAGGGCGAACCGAACGCAACAACCGAGTTGATAACGACGCAAGCGGTCGGCTTCACCGGCGTAAAATTCTAGCGGGCGTGAGCGATCCCGAACTCAGTGGAGAAAACCGTGGCGGATAAAGAAAAAGACCTGTACGTCCTCAGACGCATGCGCGGCTGACGGAGCAATTGAGGCGTCGGCTTCGAAGAGACCACGGGTATGGTCTCCAATTCTTTGAAGATGGATCAGAAAAAGCTGCTCAAAGAGCTCCAGCGCATCCGGAAGGCCTATGCCGAAGACGCAGATTATCAGAAACTCAGAAAAGATCTGCCGAAAGATTGGCCCCTCTGAATCGGTTGTCCAGAGTTTAGAGTCTCGCGTTTCGCGTTCCGATTCGGCTAATCAACTCTAGACCCCAGACCATCTGATCGCAGTTTCGAGTCCCGAGTCTGGTGTCTTGAGCTTCTCCTCTCCCCTAACCCTAGACTCAAAACGCTAGACCCTAGACTTTCGTTATCGCAATCTAACCGTTGGTTGCCGCATATTGAGATCCGCCACTCCACCCCAGAACTCCCGCTTGCCCGTCATTGCCTGGACATGGCCGTCCCATTCCAAGGTGAATGCAGTCAGCCCAAGTTTGACCGCGGCACGAATCTTTTTCTGGGTCTCGTCGTCCTTCGCTAACAGGCGAATTGCGTCAATCTGACGGCTGCCGTGGCCTTCGTCCTGGGCCGCGTGCAAATCGTAGGTTTGCGCCGCGCGTGGTGAAAACCCATAGTGACCGGTTAGCTCTCGATAGACCTTCGCGGAAATTTTACCAGCGCCGCCAAGTTGGCTTTCGACGAAGGCGAGCATGGCGACACCTTCCAATGCCGAGCGGCGCTGGCAGCACCCGATGATCATTTCGATTGCCGCTAACGTCCCGGGCGCGGGCTCGGCGTTATCAGCTTCTTCACGCGAGATGCCGCCTTCTTGGAGGAATTGCAGCATGATATCGACGTGCGTGTGTTTGCCGCCCAGCTCTTCCATGAAATTTTCCAGGACGGTGTCCATTACCGCGTATTCCTTGGCCGATACGGCATTGATGGCCATGTAACCGAAGAAGATCGGATTCGTGCGCACCCGCAGATAATGCTGCACTTCACCCAGGATGATCTGCTCTTTGCTCCAACGGTGCTTGATGATGCCGTCGAACCACGGGTGTTGTTCCATCGGGACTTCGGCGGCGTAGCTCCACAGTTCGGCGATGAACTCGTCAGCGGTCATGAATAAGGTGTAGCGCAATTGCAGCGCTATTGTCCATAGCAAGTAGAACGGGCTTAGTCTAATTCCTTCTCCCTCTGGGAGAAGGTTAGGATGAGAGCGGGAGAGGGTCGGACGCGCGATAGAGCGCTTGATTGTATTTACGCGTTGGCGGCTTTTCTCGTCTGCTCCTTTTCGACTCGCGTCTTGAGCCTGGGATAGAATCTCAGCGGGTTGTCCCAGAAAATCTTGCGCTTCAGCTCGTCGCTCACGTCTTTGCGATTGATCAAATTCGGGATGTCCTGGCTGAAGTCGCGCTGGTCGCGTTCGTGGGGATAGTCCGATGCCCAGATGAGCGCGTTGTCGTTCGCTACCTTGGCGGCGAGGGGCAGCGCCGATTCTTCGACCTCCACGGCGAAGTAGATATTGCCCTTTTTGACGTATTCGCTCGGCTTGAGCTTGCAGCGCGGCGAGTAGTGGCCTTTGCGCTCTTGTTCCTCGTCCATGCGGTCCATCATGTACGGCACCCAACCGACGCCGCATTCGATGCAGCCGAATTTGAAATTGGGGAAAAGCTCGAACACGCCTTCGAACATCATAGCGACGAATTGGCGAATCTGCGCGAAGGGATGTTCTAAAGTATGTCCGATGGTAAAGTTGTTGACCATGTCCAGCCCGAGGGACGGCATGCTGAGCCCGCCGTGCGTAGAAACCGGCACGTCGAGTTTCTGCGCTTCTTCCCAGAGCGGATAGAACTCAGGCCCGCTGTAAAGCCTTCCCGCCGGCGCCACCGCCGGAAGCACGGCTCCGACCATACCTAGTTCACTAACAGCGCGGCGCAGTTCTTTCACGGCTTCGGCAATGTCTTGAATCGGCAGGAGCGCGACCCCCACCAGTCGCGGGCTGACTTTCATGAACTTGTTATAAAGCCAGTCGTTATAGGCCCGCGCCATGCAGATCGCCCAGTCTTTGTCTTGAATGGCGCCGTGGGTGAGACCCTGCGTCGGGTAAAGAACGGTCAATTCGATTTTGTTTTTGTCGAGAAAATCTAGCCAATGATTGGCCTTGGGTCCGTCGCCGCCGCCAGCCCAGCCGCCCTTCTGGCGCAGCGAACGGAGATAGCCGTCCATCGTGAGACCCGGCCAGAAGGAATAGCTCTGGTGCCATTCCAAATCCTTATAGGGCGGGCCGATGAATTCGCGAAGTTCGCTGTCCAGTTCCATGACATGCCCATCGGCGTCGATGATGCGGTAATCTGACATTGGCAAAACCTCCTGTGCTACTTTCGATAACTTAAACTATAAGATTAAGTGTAGTCTGGTAATTTGAATTCACGTATTTCTGGCTTGAACTCTTCCCTCCCGCAGGGGCTGCAAATAATCATACTTGTCACAGGCGACGGTCAGTTTTAGTTTAGCCATTGCATCACGTCCCGCGTCGTTCAGTTTGTTTCAAGTCCCCGGACAGATCATTACTAAAATCTGTCGTGGATTCAACCAGAACTCTCGTTTGGAATTGACAGGTCCGCGTGGGCGGTGCTAAGGGCTGAACTAGATGCCTATATTTCAAGGAGGCCCTTATGCGCTTCACGGACAAATCAGTCATCATTACCGGCGGCGGCGGCAAGATCGGCAAAGCTTACGCCATTGGCTTCGCTAAAGAAGGCGCGAAAGTCGCTTTGCCCGACATTGCCAGCGCCGATCACGTGGTGAAAGCGATCCGGGACATGGGCGGCACGGCCCTCAGCATGGTGTGCGATGTTTCGGATGAAAAGAGCGTCAGGGCGATGGTCGACGAAGTGGCGAAGCAGTTCGGCGGCGTCGATGTGCTGGTCAACAATGCGGCGTATTTCATGAGCGTCAAGAAAAGCGTGTTTTGGGAAATGGCAGTCGATGAATTCGACAAGGCGATGGCGGTCAACGTGCGCGGGTCGTGGCTCTGCGCCAAGGCGGCATTTCCGTATATGAAGCAGCAGGGAAAGGGGAAGATCATCAATATTTCTTCCGGCACGGCGCTCAACGGCGGCCAGAATTATATTCATTACGTGACCTCGAAAGGCGCGCTCATCGCTATGACTCGGGCGATGGCAAAAGAGCTCGGTGATTATAACATTTGCGTCAACACGGTAAGCCCAGGCTTCGTCGTCACCGAAGGACGGCAAGTGGATCCAGCCTTCAATGCCAGCCGCGTCGCTGGTCGCGCGCTCAAACGCACGCAGGTGGAAAATGATCTGGTTGGCACCGTGATGTTCTTGGCGTCACCCGAGAGCGATTTCATGACCGGGCAGCTGCTGAATGTCGACGGCGGCGCGCATTTTGTGGGGTAAGGTGAGACGAGGGGGAAGGCGTTTCCTCAATCGTCATGCCCGCCCTTCGGCTGGACTCAGGACAAGCTCCAGCGGGCATCCAGGTTGCGGCGGGGGGAGATGCACAGCAGGCGGACTGGATTTGGGGCGTAGAAATCAGCGCATTCTACGGGCTTGAAGGCCGCCGACGTTGTCCTATAATGGCCCTGAAATCATGGATATCATCCTGCTCAAGGCCACCGCGGTATTGTATCTTCTAGCGACCGCGAGTTTTGTCTTCTATGTACTCGTTCGCAATACCGCGTCGCGGCTGCCGACACTAGTCTTGCTCGCTGGATTCTTGCTCCACACCTCGGCGCTGAGCGTCCATTTTCTCCAGGAAGGATATCCCGCTGTAACACAGTTTCACGAGGCGCTGACTTTCAAGAGCTGGCTCATTGTCGCGCTTTATTTAGTCATTCAAATCAAATACCGGCTCACGGTTCTCGGCGCCATTGTGACGCCGGTGGCATCCCTCATGACTCTTGCCGCCTTCGCGTTCGGCGCTGCCAGCGGTGAGCTGCCGCCGGGACTGAGGACTTATTGGCTGCCGGTTCATTTCACGCTCGCGTTCCTCGGCAACGCGGTCTTCGCTTTAGCCTTCGCGGTGAGCCTGATTTATCTGCTTCAAGAACGCGGCCTCAAGCATAAAAAGATGACCGCTCTCCTCAAGCGAATCCCGTCGTTGGAGGCGCTGGACCGGTTGAACTATCAGTTGCTCGTATGGGGTTTCCCGCTGATGACCCTCGGCATCTTGACCGGGAGCCTCTTGGCGCGCATTTACTGGGGGGATTATTGGACTTGGGACCCGCGGCAGATTTCATCGGGAATCGCCTGGCTTTTTTATGGTGCTTTGTTGCACGGGCGTATCACCGCGGGTTTGCGTGGCAAGAAGGCCGCGATTCTTACCATGTTCGGATTCTGCGTTGTGCTTGGTTACTTTATCTGGGGCGAAACCTTGTTCCCCAGCCGGCATGGGGGCCGGTTCGAATAAGCCGTGCAAAAAGAGATCGTCATCGTCGGTTTGAATCACCGTAGCGCGCCTATCGAAGTGCGCGAAAGCGTCGCTTTCGAAAACGGCTATGTGCGCGACGCGTTGGTGCGGTTGCGCGGCTACCCCGCCGTCCAAGAAAGCGTGATTCTCTCGACTTGCAACCGCGTCGAAGTGGTCGCGGCGGTCGCCGATGCGCAGACCGCCTGTCATGACATGAAAGTATTTCTCGACGAGCAGCGCGCTGAGCATGCGGGGAGCAGTCTGGAGGATCATCTTTACACTTATCGGGGCGCCGATGCGGTGCGCCATTTATTTCGCGTGGCGGCAAGCCTCGACTCCATGGTAGTGGGCGAGCCGCAGATATTGGGCCAGCTTAAAGAGTTTTACGATGCTGCGCGGCAAGCCGGTACTGTGGGAACGGTCTTGCATCGGCTATTCCACCGGTCCTTTTTCGTGGCCAAGCGGGTGCGCACCGAGACCGGCATCGCCAGCCGCGCCGTTTCCGTGAGTTCGGTGGCGGTAGATCTCGCGAAGCGGATCTTCGATAGCTTCGATGACAAGACCGTCATGCTGATCGGCGCGGGCAAGATGGGCGATCTGATGGCGCGCCAGCTCCAGCGCAGCGGCGTAAAGAGTCTGATGGTGACCAATCGTACTTTTGAACGGGCGGTGGCGGTGGCCGAGCGGATACATGGAAGTCCGATCCTATTCGAAGATTTTCCGCGCTATCTTAAGATGGCCGACCTGGTGATTGGCTGCACCGGCTCGCCGGAAATCCTGGTGGATGCACCGGCGGTGGAAAAAGTGCTGCGCGAGCGCAAGCAGCAGCCGATGTTTTTTATCGACATCGGCGATCGGCGAAATTTCGACTCTGCCATCAACGATATTGACAACGCCTATCTCTACAACATCGATGACTTGAAGGAAGTCGCCGAAGAAAATCTCCAGGAGCGATCCAACGAGGCGCAAAAAGCGGAAGAGATCGTGGTCCAGGAAGTCGAGAGTTTCGGGCGTTGGATCGGATCGCTGGAGCGCGCGCCAACCATCGCTGCGCTGCGCGCGCACTTTGACGAGATTCGCCGGCGCGAATTGGCGAGGTCCTTGAGCGGCAATCTGAAAGATTTGTCCTCGGAACAACGGCAAGCCCTCGACGACATGACCGCAGCGATGATCAACAAGATGCTGCACGGCCCGATCTCACATTTGAAGAAAGACGCGCCGGAAGAAGACGAAGAGGACATGCGGTCTATAGCCGCCTTGAAAAAGCTCTTTGACCTGGAGGGCAAATGATCAGATGCCGCCGCGTAGGAGCGGATAAACTCGCGAGGTTAGTGTCGTGAAAACCGTCCGCATCGGCACCCGCGGGAGCGCCCTCGCGTTGGCGCAGGCCAATTGGCTGAAGGGAGAGATCGAGCGGCAGTGGCCGGCGGCGGAGGTGAACCTTCGAATCATCAAGACCAGTGGCGACCGCTTCGTCGAAGCTTCCCTCCAGGCCATTGGCGGCAAAGGCGTCTTCACCAAAGAGATCGAAGAGGCTTTGCTCAGCGGCGAAATCGATCTCGCCGTGCATTCGATGAAGGACCTGCCGACGGAATTGGCGCCGGGCCTGGCCATCATCGCCGTGCCGGAGCGGGAAGATCCGCGCGATGTGTTGGTGGCGCGAAGCGGCGCGCGGTTGAGCGAATTGCCTGCCGGCGCGCGGATCGGCACCGGCAGCTTGAGGCGCAAAGCCCAGCTTTTACATTACCGCGCCGATTTATCCGTGGCGCCGATTCGCGGCAACATCGATACCCGTCTCAAAAAACTCGACGCCGGCGAGGTCGATGCCCTGGTCATGGCCGCGGCGGGACTCAAGCGCATCGGCAGGGAAGACCGCATTAGCGAATTTCTTCCTGGAGATATCTGCGTGGGCGCCGCGGCTCAAGGCGCGCTGGCCGTCGAGGCGCGCGACGATGATTCCTTGCGCGAAGAATACGAGTTCCTCGATGATATGCCGACGCATTTCGAGGTGCAGGGCGAGCGCGGTCTGCTCAAACGCCTCGGTGGCGGTTGCCATTTGCCCGTAGGGGCACGGGCTCAGGTTTATGGTGAATTGATCGAGATCATCGGCGTTGTCGCGGACCCGGGTGGCCATGAGCTTTTCAAGGCCGAACTGGCTGGACTGGCCATGAAAGCCGAAGAGTTGGGAAAAGAGTTGGCTGATCGGCTGCTCAGCCAGGGGGCGCAAAAGCTGCTGGCGCGGTTGCAGCCGGAGTAAGCGAGTCGTAGGACATGAACGGTAACCACCCGGCGCCGGCGTCGCAGATTCTGTTGGGGAAGCGCATCGTGATTACGCGGGCCCGGGCCCAAGCGGATAGCTTGGCGCGCAGAATTGAAGAGCAGGGTGGCGAGGTGATCGAATTCCCGACGATTGAGATACATCCTCCTAGGGATCCACGGCCGCTCGAGGAAGCCATCAAAAAATTAAATTGCTACGACTGGCTGATGTTCACCAGCACCAACGGCGTCGAGAGATTTTTTGAATGCATGGCTCAACATAAAAGAAGCGTGGCCGAACTGGAGGACGTTCAAATCGCCGCTATCGGGCCTGAAACGGCGAAACGCTTGGAAACGGCCGGCGTGAAGAACTGCTTGGTGCCCGCGACTTACCAGGCCGAGGGCATTCTTGACGTCCTGAATACGGCGGCCATGCGCGGCAAGCGCGTCCTGATCCCACGCGCGGCCAAAGCGCGAGAAATTTTACCCGAAACGCTAAGGCAGTGGGGCGCCGAGGTCGATGTCGTCGAAACCTATCGCACGGTCATTCCGCAAGCCGACACAGGCAAGCTGAAAGAAACGCTCCGGCGGCGGGCCATCGACATGGTTACGTTCACTAGTCCCAGCACGGTATCGAATTTCGCGCGGCTGTTCGACGGGCAACGGTTGGCGGATATCTTGGCCGAGACGCCGATTGCCTGCATCGGACCGATCACAAAAAAAACCATCGAAGAGCTAGGCGGTATCGCTGCAGTATCGGCGCGGGAGTTTACGATTACCGGATTGGTATACGCTATGGTCGAATATTTCCAAGGCAATTTGCCCCCACCCTAACCTGCGTAAGCGGGGGAGGAAATGGGAGGGGAGGTCGGAGAAACAAATGGACTTTCCGCGTTACCGGCCAAGACGACTGAGGCGCAATGAAAGAATCAGGACGATGGTGCGTGAAACGAGCCTCAGCCCGAAGAATCTCATCTATCCGCTATTCATCGGTCCGGGAAAGGACAAGGTTCAGCCGGTTTCGTCCATGCCCGGCGTGGCGCAATTGTCCGTAGACCGCGCGGCGCGCGAGTGCGAGGAGGCCAGTGCGTTAGGAATACCGGCGGTAATTCTCTTCGGTATTCCGGAACACAAAGATGGCGCGGGCAGCGAAGCCTACGCTGACGACGGTGTGGTGCAGCGGGCGATTCGGCTCATGAAAGAGAAAACTCCCGAGATGCTGGTGATCACCGACGTCTGTTTGTGCGAATACACCGACCATGGCCACTGTGGGGTGATCAAAAATGGCGACGTTGACAACGACAGCACCCTGGAGTTGCTCGCGAAAGAAGCGCTGTCTCACGCCCGCGCCGGCGCCGATATTGTCGGGCCATCGGATATGATGGATGGGCGGGTCGGCGCGATTCGCAAGTCGCTCGACGAAAACGGTTTTGCGCACACCGCGATCATGGCTTACGCGGCTAAATACGCGTCGGGATTTTACGGGCCGTTTCGCGAAGCGGCGGAGTCGACACCGCAGTTCGGCGACCGCCGCTCGTACCAGATGGACCCGGCAAACGCAGATGAGGCGTTGCGGGAAGTCGAAATGGACATCCGCGAGGGCGCGGACATCGTCATGGTAAAACCGGCGATGGCCTACCTCGACGTCGTTTACCGCGTCAAGCAGAAGTTCGGCTATCCGGTGGCTGCCTATAACGTCAGCGGCGAGTACTCGATGATCAAAGCGGCGGGGGCCAACGGCTGGATCGACGAACAGCGCATCATGATGGAGGTTCTACTTTCGATCCGCCGCGCCGGCGCGGACATGATTCTTACCTATTTCGCCAAAGACGCGGCGCGGCTGCTGCACCGAGAATAACAGTTCAAAACGTTCGATTCGCGAGTGCCCTGAGACGATTTGAATGACTCGAACGTTTGAAATGGTTTGAACGGAAATTCTAAATCAAATTCGCCAGGTCTTTAATTTTACGCCTCAGGGTGCGTTCGCATTCGGCTTCCCGCCCGTCGCCGTGCGCCTGGCCATAGGATAAGCGGAAGAGCAGGACACGGGCGCCTTTGCCAAGTCGGATCAAGTAAGTGTTCGAGTCAGGGTGGTCGTCGTGGACATCTACGGTGAGCTCCTTGTCAACGGTAGACGAAATACGATTCGCCCAGGCAGCGATTTCCCGCGCGGCCTCCTCGCCCTTCTTGTCGGTGAGCATCTAAAACGTATCGTTCAAGCGGTTCAAAACGTTGAAACAGTTCAAGCCGTTTTGGATTGGATGAATCGAGACGATTTGAATCGCTTGAACGGCTTGAACGATTTGAACGGAGTCATTTTTTCTTATAGAGGCTGTCGATATAGCCGCTCTGGTCAAGTTCCCTGATAAAACTTGAATCGGCGAATTGTTCGGGTTTGGCGCTCTTCGCCCGCGGGTCCCGCTCCGCAATCTCGTTGAGAACCGTCTTCAAGCCCTCTAGGCTCGGATACTGCTTTTTCGAAAATAGCGTTTCGCTCATGACGTTTTCGTAGCTCTTCTCCAGAAACTCTCGTTCTACGCCCGGCATGTGTTTACCGATGGCACGGATGGTGGCTTCCTTGTCCGTCCACATTTTGTGCACTGCTTCAACGTGAGCCTTGACGTAGCGGCGAACTGTGTCCTGGTGCTCGCGGATATATTTTTTGGTGGTTGCCGCGCCGGTGTGCTGAAACACCAACCCCATCTTCGCCACATCCGCGAGCACCGCGAGGCCGCGCTTTTCGGCCATGAAGCTGGAAGGAGGGTTGATGACCGCCGCGGTTACTTTGCCGGTTACCAACGCGTTGAGGCGCTCAGGTCCGCTGCCTACCTGCACGAGCGTTACATCTTTGCCCGGCGTGAGCCCCACGTTCCGCAGCGCAAAACGGGCGATGGAGTCGGTGGCCGAACCGAACCGGCTAATCGCCAGGGTTCCGCCTTTAAGTTGTTCCGTGGTTTTGACTCCTTGCCTGCCCATCAGTACGTAGTTGAGGGAAGTAATGCCAGAAGCGACGAACACCGAGTCGGAACCCGCCAGAGAACTGCTTACCAGGCCGGGTCCGGACACCTGGGTAATCGGCACATCACCCGAGACCAGCGCGAGAATGGCCGTCGTGCCGCCGGTGAAAAAAATCAACTGCACTTCCAGGCCGTTCTTGGTGAAGATGCCGCTGTCCTTGGCAACCCAGGCCGGCAACTGGTCGGCGCTGACAGCGCTATAGCCGACGTTAAGCCGGGTAAGCTGGGCAGTTGCGGGGGCGGCCGCAAGCTAAAGCGAGCAAGATTAAAAGCGCAAAAAAATAAGCACGTATTCGACACGACGTAAACCTCCAAAACGACATGAAATTGAACGAGTTTACCAAGAACCGGGCGAAACACAAGAAAGCCCTTACCAACGCAAGGGCTTTCCTGGGAAAATCAATGTTTTCGCCGGCGGGTGGAATAAAAAATTAAGGAAACGTTATTCGGAATATTTGGCGGCCCGGAACTCTTTGTGGCAAGTGTCGCAAGCTGCGGCTACAGCTTTGACCTTAGCGTCACGCTCCCGCGTCGTCGCTCTTGGCCGCGGCTGCGAGCTCACCGGCCGCTTTGTTCAAGTTCTTGGCGTTGGTGGCAAAATCATCCGATTTTTCCCAAATTGCCGCAGTTGCCTTAGTTTTTCCTGTGTGCTTCCCTTTGGGAAACGTGGTCAACAATTTTGGCGGCGGTGCCCATGATTTCCTTGGCCTTGGTTTCCACAGTCGCGTAGTCTTTTGACTCGACGGCGCCTTTTATCGCCTTGGCAGCAGCGCTCTGGCCTTTCATTAGTTGCTGGCGCTTCTCAATGACATCGGCCTGCGCGAACGCCTGCGAAGAGAATACCAAAGTCGTGAAGATCGCCGCCGCGATCAAAAAGTATTTGCCCATAAAGATTGATATCTCCTTTCCTTTTGTGGAATTCGTTAACGTCTATTTTTTGTTGACTTTCTTCACTTCACTTAAAAGCTGTTCAGTCGAGAGCAAATCTTTCTCTGTGTTCGTCGGTCGAATGTTGAGATACTGGATCACCCCCTCTTTATCGATAATGATGTAGGAACGTTTGGCGAGTTTTCTCGGCTCGTCATAGACGCCGTACGACTGCATCACTTTACCGTCTCTATCGCTCAGTAGTGGGTAGTTGATTTTGGCGAAATCCACGAATGCCTTCTGAGAAAACGTGGCGTTGGCGCTAATCCCTAAGACTTCAGTGTTCTCGGCCTTAAACATCGCAAGATTGTCCGAACCGGACGCCTGAAGGTCCTTGATTCAGGTTGGGCTAAAATCGAGCACGTAGAAATTGATGAGTACGTTTTTACCTTTCAGGCTACTCAATTTGAGCTTGCCACCCGAGGTGCTGTCAAGTTCGAAATCGGGAGCGGGTTGCCCCACTTCGACGGCCGCAATAGAAGAGACCGAAAACAGTGTCATGAGGGCACTGAATATCCCGGCCAACATCGCATTTCTAACGTGTGCCATATGAAATCTCCTTGCCAAACGTTTGTTAACGAGCGGCCCTTTATGCCGTACATTTGACAAATTGTCAAATTAAACTACGGGCGCTTTTGCCCTCTGCGGCCAGCTTTGCCATTATGGCTCAAACTAGGGATTAAGCCTCTGGTATATCGCGTTGGCGACCTTTAAAAGCTCGTCTTTCGGCATCTCTCCGGACAGCGCATAGCTTAGACGACGGTCGAGCCAATAAAATACAGCGACCTTTCCTTGTTGGGAATATCGGAAAGCAGTTTCACGCTCTGAGCTGGGATCGGTCTTTACGTACAGGGTCAAGCGCTTGCCGCTTGGGTCCTGGTACATGAACTGCGCCACTGGTCCCTGATCGCCCGGAAGCAAGCGTCCACCCACTAGTTCGAAGCCGAGATCGACCAGGTGCGGGACTCTGAGCTTACCGCCCAACCGCTTTGAGAGCCAGTTTACCAGGTGTTCTTCCTGCTCCGCGGTTACTTCCACGGGGTGGCGCACTTCTGGGGTGTAAACCGTATGGGCGAGGGCCGCCTGCCGGGCAAAATCAACGTCCTTTGCTGACCTGCTGGTTGTTTCTCCGCGCAGAAACCAACCCAATATTCCCCCGACAACGATCCAAGCCAGGGCCGCGGCAACGGCTTTTGCCGGGAAGGGCCAGCGGCGCGCCAAAGTTTGCCACTTCGCTGGGACAGGTTCAGCTAGCACTGGGTCGAAGAAAGCATGCAGTATCCGATTTTGCTCCTGGTAAGCTTGCACCCGCGCCTGTTCCTGTGGATTGCCGGAGAGAAAAGTTTCCACTTCGCCCCGGCGTTCCTGCGCCAGCCCGCCGTCAACATAAGCGTGTAAGTCAGTTTCTGATACGGCTGCGCTTTGGGTGGTCATTTGATCACCTTGAGTTGCGCCGCAGAACTGCCTCTGTTCATCATCGAGCGCAGTTGTTCGCGGCCGCGGGACAAACGGGACATGACGGTGCCGATAGGCACGCCGAGGACCTTTGCTGCTTCGTCATAGGACAGCTGTTCTAACCCAATCAATAATACGACTTCCCTTTGTTCATGGGGCAATCGCTGCAGGAATTTGTTCAGGTCGATTAACTCGAGCTGATTGTCGTGTGTCGGCGAAACTTGCAAATCAACTTCGTTATGCCCGATGCCCTGACTCGTGCGCCGTCGTCCGGCCTTGAGTTGGTTGACATAAAGATTGTGCATAATTGTGAAGAGCCAAGCGCGCAGGTCGCTGCCCGGACGCCAAAGTGCCATGCGCTTCCAACCCCTCTCGATGGTATCCTGCACTAGGTCTTCCGCCGAGGTGAAATCACCGGTCAACGCTCTTGCGTAGCGGCGTAGTTGCGGAATGTAGTTGATTATGCCGTCAGCATCCGCCACGGTCGTCTCGACTCCTCGCTCATTATGACGCGGGCCGCGCGATCTCGCGAGAAACCTTTTCATGAGCAAACAACCCGCCAACGGAATTTATTCCCCAAACCGGCAATTTTAGTCGCGCCGTCGGCCGCTGTTTCTAGCTCGCTGGTTTTAGTAAGAGCAGTGGCCAATGGCGAATTTGTTCTTCGTTGCCACTGAGTTCGATGTAGTCCTGCCTTTGCCATCGCGCCGTTTGGTCACGGAAGTGTTGAGAGAAGGGATGACCGGATTGGCCTGACGGGAGGATGAACTTTGACCGAATACTTGGCCCGGTCTCGACGATCATTCTCATGGAGGGACCGACGGTATGTTGATAAGGGTTTGAATGACGGTAAAAGCCAAGATTGATCGTAAAGTTGTCGCCGCCAGAGGGGAAGGGCCCTACCGAGAAAACTGGACGTAAGAAGCCGATCCGGCTGAAAGCGTGATTCAAAGTCAAGGTATGGAGCTTGCCCCACTGCCAGTGAACTTGCTCCGGACCGAGAGATTCCGTGAGTTTGGCGCAGGCCTCGGCCAGGGCCGAGCGCACCAGTTCTCCGCGTGGCCGCTCGGTAAACCAGGGTGAGGCCGGGTTACCCAGAATCTTATCGATAGGTATAATGCTCTGATTGATAATTTCGACGTAGGTAACGAAGAACTCTTCGCTCAAAGCTGGAACCAGGAGGCTCTTGATAAGCTGGTGATGAAACACATGGAAGATTGTCGCTGCGACGCTATCCGTACCGCAGTGACCGTCCCAACGAAGCAGGTAATCGGCGGCGGCCATGAGATCGCTTCCATCGGCGCGTATTGCCGCTAGCTCGGCGCTGAGGGTCGCAATTAGTTCCCTGGCGTGAAGTGAAACAAGATCACCCTGCGTGGCTGACATGTTCTTGATTGAGTGGGTCTCGCTTGCCGCGAGCAGTTGGCGGATGCGCCGTGCACGATATGGGGGCTCGAAGAATCCCGAAAGATAATGTTCGAAAGCGTCATCCACAATCTGATTATTGGCGTTGGCGATGGCGCCCTCAGAGGGATTGAACAGGCGCGGCAAATCGCGAAAGGGCACAAAACCTCGCCATTCATTTTCGCCGCGCCAACCCTCGCGCGGCAATACCGATGGCGCGCCGCTCCGTAGTGGAACCTTGCCGGCGAGGCTGTAGCCGATGTTTCCCAGACGGTCGGCATAGACGAAGTTTAAGCTCGGGGCGGATTGATAGGATAGCGCCTCGAGAAATTCATCCCAGTTGCGCGCGCGATTAAGACGATAGAGACCGCTAAAATCCTGGCTCGCCTCATGGGCGGTCCAGCGCAGGCTCAAGGCTTCCGGCCCTGATAGTCGCCCAGCAAAATCGCTGATCACCGGGCCGTGGCGAGTCCAGCGTACGGTTTTCTCGACCAAACCTTTCCGCCTGACGCGGATGCTTTCGCCATGGCGGTCCATCAAAAACCAGCGGCCGTCTATTTGGTAGCGGTCAGGCTCCAACGGATGGATTTTCTCGCAATAAACGTCGACATCGTCGCACAGCGCCGCGGTAATGCCCCAGGTGATCCATCTGTTGTGCCCGACCTGGATGCCCGGACAGCCGGGTAAAGAGGCGCCCCAGACCTCGTAGCTATCATTTTGAGGTGGCTCGGCGTCGGCTTTCAAATGCATCAAGTACCAAACCGATGGCACCATCATGCGCAGGTGTGGATCGTTGCACAGAATCGCGCAGCCAGCATCGGAACGGCTCGGGCCAATCACCCAAGCGTTGCTGCCGTGCCCCGCGGGGTAACAATCGTTTGCGGCGAGCATGCCCGCGGTAAAACGCCAGAGGTGCCGCGTCGAATCCCACATAGCGTGAGTAATCGTAAAGTTGCCGTCGTAACCCAACGGATAAAGGTCGTGCAGCTTTTCCGGCTCGCCGGCGAGCTTGGCCGCGACCGCAATGGCGTTCAGGCGCGTGAACAGCGGCAGTGACAGAAGAAACGCAAAGCCTTTGCCGATTGTGAGAGTGTCCTCGGGCCGCCACGGATCGGGTGTATAATGCAGCAAGCGAAACTCCAACGGCAAACGTTTACCGCATTGCTCGATGAATCTATTAACGCCGTCGCTATAGGCTTCAAGCCGCCGCCGATCCTCCTCGCTAAGCATGCCGGCGGACGCGAGCGCGGCGCGGCGGATGCCGATTAGGCGCATGAAATAATCGGCGTCGACGCTGTCGCAGCCGCGAAATTGGCTGGTGAGCTCTTGCCACGGAACGACAACCTGCCCGAGGATCTCGGCCAGGCGTCCCGAGAGAAAGCGCCGGTTGAAATCCATCTGCCAGAGCCTCTCCTGGGCATGCAGGTAGCCTTGCGCGAAAAATAAATCATGTTCATTCGCCGCGAAAACATGGGGAATGCCTTCGCTCTGCCAGAAGACACTCACTTGTTTTTCTAGGCCGCGAAGAGCGAGTTCGCCGCGGTAGCGCGGCAGCGAAGGTTTGGCGAGATGGCGAAGATACGGACGGAGCAGGGCCGAAAAGACTCTAGCAGGTTGCTGAAAAAGACTCATATGCTTCGTTGCGCGCGATCACCTCATAGTGACTGGAGTGCTGGAGTACTGGAGTGGCGGAATGATGGGCTCGAGCCCCAATCCTCCAATACTCCGTTACTCCAACGCTCCATTTCATTCGCGCGCCTCGCCTCTGAGATCTTTGAGCAGCCTGCAATCAGAGGTTATTCAGCGGGCCGCTAAAGAATCGTTTTAACCGATGGGCGGTCTTTCATTCTCTGCAGATATTTGCCCAGGCGGGGCAGTGAGGGATCCGGTAACACGCCAAAACCTTCAAGCCGCGTAAAGCGCGGGATCAAGTCGGCGTCAACCAGGGAAAAATTACCCATCAGATACTCTTTATCACCGAGTTCTTGTTCCAGACGCTGGAGCCGTTTCTTGATGTCCTCTTTTGCCGCATTGAGGGTCTCCTGGTTGCGCTCCTTTTCGTCCTTTGTCATTTCCATGCGCAACTTCGTATACGCCGAGTCCATTTGCGTCAGGCCGAAATCGACCAGGATGCGCGCTTTCGCCCGCGCCCCAGGGTCAGTGGGCATGAGCCGCGTCGCCGGATACTTTTCATCTAGATATTCATTGATGATGCAGCTTTCGTACAGAACGTTGTCGCCATCGGCGATGGCCGGCACCTTGCCGTAGGGATTGATCTTAAGATAATCGGGGGTTTTTTGTTCCCCGGCGCGTAGGTCGACGTTTACGGTCTCGTAGGGGATCTTCTTTTCCTCCAAGACGACCTTTACGCGCTGGCAGTTGGGCGACGATTTGAAATCATAAAGCTTTAACATCTGTGATCTCCCTTCATAGTGACTTTTTTTTGGGTGTCTATGATTTTTACACTAAGTAGCGAGAAAAAGGCAAAGGAAAGAGAGGTGCGAAAAATGGCTTGATCTGACACTGGATTGGTGCTAAGCGCATTATTCAAATTGACGAAGGGGCTAACGCGGTGACGGCTGAAGAGGCGGCTAAGACAATTGTCGGCGGTTTG
>CAWJBB010000055.1:0-76226 GCA_963840855.1 uncultured delta proteobacterium | reverse complement strand
CGCGCACCGTGCCGCCACTCGCTAAATCGGTGATGAAAATGGGGTTCTAAGACATGGCGCGGGTCTTTCGCATCGGACACGGCTTCGACGTCCACCGCCTTGTGCGCGGGCGCAAGCTGATCTTGGCGGGGCTCGAGATTCCCTATAGCAAGGGTCTGTCTGGCCACTCGGATGCCGACGTCGTGCTGCACGCGATTATCAACGCGCTTCTCGGCGCCATGGGGGAAGGAGATATCGGCGCGCATTTCCCCGACACGGACGCGCGTTACAAAGGTATCGCCAGCGGCAAGTTGCTGGACCGGGTGCTCCAGATCACGCGCCGTAAACGCTTCAAACTGGTCAACCTGGATGTGACGCTGTTGGCGCAACAACCTAAAGTCGCGCGCCACTATGCGACGATGCGCAAAAACGTGGCGCGTTGCTTAAAAGTGGGCGAAAACAGGATCAATATCAAAGCGACCACCACCGAAAAACTTGGCTGGGTTGGACAAGGCAAGGGCATGGCGGCAACGGCGGTGGTTTTATTGTGCCGATAGGGCTCCGGTGGCGGCGGATTTGTTGACAAGCATGCAATTCTATACTAATCAATTTTTCTAATCTTTGGTGGAACCTGATCCTCCCAATCTAGCGCCCGAAGCGCGCGAACAAGAGATCGAAAGGTTAGCTCAAGAGCTTGGCCGTCTGATCCAGGGCGCCGACCCAGAGCGACGTGAAGACCTCAAGGAGCTGGCGTTCGCACTGATTCGCGAGGAGTTCGTTTATGTAGGCGAGGGCGATTCTCAGAAAAAGGGATCGGCTCCCGCTCCATTCAATCCACTGGGTACGGGAGTCTTGATATTTTGTTTAGGAGCCGGCTTGTCATTTGTTTTCGGTCCGATTGGGTTAGTTCTAATGTTGGGCGGATTGATCTTTATCGTTTGGGGCGCTTTGATTAGCTGGATCAAGGGATAACCGAGCATGGCAGAAAAGGAAAAACGAGGCATCTGGTCGCGTAGAGACTTCTTTACTCGCATGGGTTGGGGAGGGGTCGGAATCTTCGGCGGGTTGGGTCTCCTTGGATTTCTCCGGTCGGCGTTTCCACGGGTACTTTTCCAGCCGCCGTCAACGTTCAAAGCCGGGCTCATTTCCGACTACGCCATTGGCGAAGTCAGCGAAAAATACAAACAAGACCAGCGGGTCTGGATCATCCGCGAGGAAGCCGGCGTCTACGCTATTTTCGCCAAGTGCACCCATTTGGGATGCACGCCACGCTGGCTTACCACTGAGAACAAGTTTAAATGTCCCTGCCACGGTAGCGGCTTCTTTAAATCCGGCTTGAACTTCGAGGGGCCGGCGCCGCGGCCGCTTGACCGCTTCAAAATCGCCGTTGGCGAAGATGGGCAACTGGTCGTCGACAAAGGACAAGTCTTCAAGATGAATCCCAACGCCGAGCCCGACGAGCAACACCCCGAAAGCATTTTGAAAGCCTAACGAAAGACTGTTTATGGCAAATAATGTCCTAGAGAAAATCAAAAGCGATATCGTCGAGAGTCAGGTCTGGAAGGCGATCTTTCGTCACGGCTACGATGACACGCCGCGTAACCGCGTCATGATGGTGACCGCGAATGTTTTCCTCCACCTCCACCCCGCCAAAGTCCGGCGCCACGCGGTGCGCATGCGCTTTACCTGGTGCATGGGCGGGCTCACGTTTCTGATGTTTTTAGTCACCGTTGTGACCGGTGTTTACTTGATGTTTTACTACCGGCCAGTGGCGGAGTACGCCTACGCGGATATGAAATATCTCGAGTTCGACATGCCCTTCGGCATGCTCATGCGCAACATGCACCGCTGGGCGGCCCATGCCATGGTCGTGTTCGTGTGGCTGCATATGTTCCGCGTGTTTCTGACCGGCTCGTACAAGCCGCCGCGGGAATTTAACTGGATCGTCGGCGTGTTGTTGCTGGTGCTGACCTTGCTCTTGAGCTTTACGGGTTACCTCTTGCCCTGGGACCAGCTCGCCATCTGGGCCGTTACCGTCGGTTCCAACATGGCGCGCGCCACGCCGCTTTTGGGTTATGAGGGCCCGTTCGCCGATTTCGTCGGCGCCAATCCGATCTATGACGCCCGCGCGTTCCTGTTCGGTGGCGGCGAAATCGGGCCGCATACGCTGCTCCGGTTCTACATTCTGCACTGTATTTTCATACCGCTAGTCGCAAGCATTCTCATGGCGGTGCACTTCTGGCGCATCCGCAGAGACGGCTTCTCGGGGCCGTCCCTCTAGTTGAATCGAAAACGAGGCAATAAGATGGCAGAGGCAAGCCGCGAAAGAAAGTTACCCGTCGACGACAAAGTTCACACCTGGCCCCATTTAGTGCGCGGCGAGTTTCTGGTCGCGCTGTTCGTAACCGTGGCCCTGACCCTCTGGTCGATCACCATCGACGCGCCGCTCGAAGAGCCGGCCAATCCGACGCGGACGCCCAATCCCTCCAAGGCGCCTTGGTACTTTCTCGGCCTGCAAGAAATGCTCGTCTATTTCGACCCGTGGCATGCGGGTGTCGTCTTGCCGAGCCTGATCATCGTCGGCCTGATGGTGGTTCCATTTATCGATATCAATCCCAAAGGCAACGGCTATTACTGCTTTAAGGAGAGGAAATACGAAATCCTCACGTTCGTTTTGGGCTTTCATATTCTCTGGGTAACGATGATTATCATCGGGACTTTTTTCCGCGGCCCCGGCTGGAACTTGTTCTGGCCATGGCAGCGTTGGGACCCCCATAAGGTGGTCGCGCTGACCAACGTGGATTTGCCGTATTTATTTGGCCTGAGAGACTACTGGTTGTCAGCGGCTTTCGGCTTGTTCGTAATCGTCCTGTACTTTGTCGCTGGGGTGGCGGCGTTTTATCTGTGGGTGCTAAAGGTCAAGGGCAGGGAGTTTCTCGAGAGATGGGGCATGGTGCGCTTTACGATCACCGCCGCATTGTTCGTCTTGATGCTGTCGCTTCCCGCCAAGATGTTTTTGCGACTTGTGTTCAACGTAAAATATATCTTAGTGACCCCCTGGATCAACGTCTGATGTTTTACCTGGCTAAGATCCTCCAAGGGCTGGGCTTGGCCGACGTGGGTTATGCCCTGTTCGCCGGCATCGCGGAAAAGTCTTCGATGGCGGAAGAGATCGTGCTGACCTTGATTGGGCTCGGGGTTTTTTCTTTGGGCCGCGCGCTGGAGCGCAAGGCCGCATAAGGGAGTCGGGATGGCGGAACGAGGAATCGACGAGAAGGAAGAGAAAAAATCCTATGGCAGCATCTTCCTGATCGGCAGCGCCTTATTAGTGGTTATGTCGATATGGGCCTTTTGGGACGACAATATTACCCGTCGGCCGTGGAAAGGAATCCAATATCGCTTTTACCGGCTCGATTACCAGAAGGCCCAAGCGGCTTACGACGAGGAGCATAAGAAGCTTCAGGCCGACGCCAACTACCAGGCTCTCTCCAAGAAACTCGAGGAAGCGAAGTCGAGTTTGGAGAAGGGCGAGTTGGCAAAAAAACTCGCAGTTCTCAAGTCGCAGGAAGACGATGCCTCGGTTCGCTTTAATGAAATCGACCAGGAAATCAAGTTTATCAAGAGCGAGATGGAAGAGCTTTGGTACGAATATGACCACGCTGTCCAGCAGCAGCGAAATCCAAAGCCCTACCTAGATCAAATCCGTGAGCTGGAAAAGGAACAAGCCAAGCTCGATCCGGTGCTCGAGGCCGCGCGCAAGAAACGCGACGCGCTGAGAGAGGAAATCAAAAAGATCAATTCCAGCACGAAGGAAGTCGAAAACGAAATGGCCAAGCTCACCGCCGAGCGCGACAAGTGGCAGCGGGTGATGGCCAACGTGACGCTCAAGCTCGGCCCCGTTACTTTTTACAAGGTACCCAAGATTCAGCAGGTGTCGATGGATGAATTCGACCGCAATCGTTTCGACCAGCCCGTCGCGCGCGTGGATCGCTGCCAGACCTGCCACCTGGCGATCAACCGGGCGGGGTTCGAAGACCAGCCGAATCCCTTCAAAACCCATCCGCGCCGCGAAGTTTTTTTAGCCGACAACGCCCATGCGCCGGAAAAACTTGGCTGTACGGGTTGCCATGAAGGGCAAGGCGTGGCGGTCAGCAGCGCCAAACAGGCGCATGGTGAAGTGCATCTGTGGGAGTTTCCGCTGCTCCGGGGGGCGAAATCCCAGTCGAGCTGCACGTCATGTCATCTGGACGCGCAAAAGTTTGAAGAGTACGCGCCGTTGCTCACGGAAGGCCAGCGGCTCTTCGAACAGATCGGTTGCACTGGCTGCCATCTCGTAAAGGGTTACGAAAGTATCCCCAAAATTGCTCCGAGCTTGCGCAAGATCAGCGCGAAGGCTGATCCAAGCTGGATGGTGCGCTGGATCGAAAACCCGCATAAATTTCGCCCGCGCACGCGCATGCCTAACTTCGAACTCAAGCCAGAAGACGCCGTCGCCATCGCGGCGTACGTCTGGTCCTCGGGTAAGGATGAGGGCGATAAGTGGTTGCAAGAGCATCCGCTGCCGGCCGGCTTCCGCGAAGGGGACGCCAATCTAGCGGCGCGCGGCAAAACGCTCGTTGAGACCATCGGCTGCAAGGGCTGCCACGGCTTCGCCGACGGGGAATTCAGCACGCCCCTGGGCAAGGGTAAGGATCTCGTTCCCAATCTCAAAGACATCTCGGCCAAGACCGGACGCTCAGTGGATTTACCATTGGATCAGGAACCCGCGCGACTATCAGCCGGATACGAAAATGCCCAGCTTGCGCCTGACCGACGACGAAGCGCTGGCGATTACAACCTACCTGGCGACGCTGGGTTCGAAGGGCGAGGAGATCACGGGGATCCAAGAAAAACTTGCCGATCCGGAGAATATCAAACGCGGCGAGTCCCTGGTGCGCAAATGGGGCTGCTTCGGTTGCCACGATATCAAGGGAATGGAAAAGGAATCGCGCATCGGCGCTGAGCTGACGACCTTCGGTTCCAAGACCGTGGAAGAGCTGGCGTTCGGCAACCGCACGGACATCGCTCACACCTGGGATGACTGGACGTACCACAAGCTCAAGACGCCGCGGGGTTACGCCACGGAGCGTGTTGAACAGTTGATGCCGCAGTTCGACCTGGCGGACGAGGATATCAAGGCGCTCAGAATTTTGCTGGGCGGATTCCGGGAGCGAAAAGTCGGCCACCGCTATCTTGCGGATCAGGGGCTCAGAGTCCAACAGGTGGTCGAAGGACGCCGGCTCATGCAGCAATATAATTGCGTCGGTTGCCATGAGATCGAGAAGCGCGGCGGCTTCGTAAAAAAATACTACGAAAATCCCGCAGCGGCGCCGCCGCCTTTGAACGGCGAGGGCGAAAAGGTGCAATCGAACTGGTTCTACAACTTTGTAAAAGCGCCGATTCCACTACGGCCCTGGCTGCAAATTCGCATGCCGACCTTTGGTTTTTCCGACGAGCATGCGACGCAGCTGGTCAATTATTTCAACGGCCTTTCAAAGGTGGAACAGCCTTTCGTTTATGTCGACGATAAACAGATACCGCCGGAAAATCTCGAGGCTGCTCGTCAATTGACGTCGCCGGAATATTTCAATTGCTTCAGTTGTCACGTGCAGGGTGGTAAGAATCCGGAAGGACCACCGGAAGGCTGGGCGCCGGATCTCGCCCTGGCGCGCCAGCGGCTCAACCCCAACTGGATCTTGAAGTGGTTGAAAGACCCGCAAAAAATTCAGCCGGGCACCAAGATGCCGTCGTTCTATCCGGGCGGCCCGGACAATATTTTGGGCGGCAAGGATGACCGGCAGATCGAAGCGCTGCGGGATTATTTGTTAACGCTGGGCCGAGCGGCGCCCACCGTGGCTGCTGCAGTGGCAGCGGATACCGCCAAAGCCAAGCCGGCGAAGCGGTGAATATTACCTAGCTTCAAAGCGTCAAACGTTTAACCATAGGATTAAGGAGGATTGTATGAATATGAATATGATGCGTTCGTTATTTGTCGCTGCGGCTATCTTGACCTTGCCGGCAAGCGGCATGGCGCAATATCACGGCGGCGACGTCAGAGATGGCGGGACGATCTCGGGAACCGTCAAGTTCAAAGGCACCGCCCCGGCGCCGAAGAAACTGGATGTCAGAAAAGATAAAGAGGTATGCGCCAAGACGCCCAAGATAGACCAGTCTTTGGTTGTGAACAACGGCAATCTAGCCAATGCCGTTGTCACGATTACCGATATTAAAAAAGGCAAGAACGGTCGAGCTCAAAAAAGTCACCCTGGACCAAGCACGGCTGCGAGTATAAGCCCCATGTGGTGGCTTTTCCCGCAGGCAGCACCGTGGAGATTCTGAATCCGGACGGAATACTTCACAACATTCATTCCTACAGCAAAGTCAACAGCGCTTTTAACATAGCACAGCCGAAATTCAAAAAATCACTGGACCAAAAGATCGAAAAGCCCGAGGCCTTCGAGGTCAAATGCGACGTGCATGGCTGGATGTCCGGGTGGATCGTAGCCACGGCAAATCCATACTTCGCGGTGACGGACAATTCCGGCAGTTTTAAATTGACCGATGTTCCGGCCGGCGCCTACACCGTAGAAGTCTGGCACGAAAAGCTCGGCAAAAGCACCCAGAAGGTCACCGTGAAAGCCAAGGAAGACGCCAAGGCTAATTTCGAGTTGGCCGGCAAATAAGAATATTCACTACGTACGAAAGCACGGCACTGGGAACTCCGGTGCCGTGCTTTTTTTGTCGAAAAGTTCGTTACAAAGTTAGAACATGAGCGCGCTTTCGCGGATTGCGACACAGTCTCTAAGGGGAGACCAAGAAAGCGGGAATGGGCGCGAGGGTCAACCGGAATGACGATTGAATCGTGTAACGAACTTCAGAGTCACCAACTAGTGAACTGTAACAGTTGGTTCACGTCTAAGTTCGAAGAACCCTTCGACGAGCTCAGGGTGAACGGTCAAGCACAAGCCGTTCGTGGTGAGGTTCTCGAACCATGAACGGCAAACGCTATGTAGCTGATATAATTCACTAGTTTCTCTCAACCAAGTTCTTGAAAAAGTTCCACGCCCGCTCCATGTCCACCGGCGGTAAGGCTTCCACTTGGCGTTGCTTCGATTCATCCATGGTTAACGGAATCGGTTTGCCGATCTGGAGCGCGCCGAAGAGAATCTCCGCGGCCTCTTCCAGATAAATAGCCATCATCACCGCTTCGGGAATCGTTCGTCCCACGGTCACTTGTCCGTTACCTCTGAGTAAAACCGCGGGATTGTCGCCGAGGGTGGCGGCGACATCGCTGCCGAGGCGTTCGGTAGCGATAAGATCCGGTTTAATAAACACCGGCACACCGCCGCCGAAAAAACTGCCGTGGTTATGCACCGGTTCGAGTTTACGGTCGGTGACGGAAAACATGTTGGCGGCACGGGCGTGAATGCGCGTGATGGCATTCACACTGGGCTTGGCTTTCATGATAGCCGTGTGCAGCCAGGCCTCGAAGGGCGGCGTATCACCGCCCTCGACGACTTCTCCGTCGAGGTTCATAGTGAGCAACTGACTTTCGCGCGCGAGAGATAAGCTGACGCGCGGCGTGATGATAAACCGGTCTGAGGCGGGGATGCGCGCGCTGACATGTCCGAATCCCTCGACAAGTTTCTGGTGAGAAAGAATTCGGCAAGCGCTGACGACATCCTTTTTGAGCTGGTCGATGGTAATCATAGGATACTCCTTTCCATTCCGGGTGATTTCGGATATATTAATTTTTTTAAATTTCCCGGAAAAGAGACCCGCGCGTGAAAATCAAGGTGGAATCCGCTCCCGACGCCAAAGGACAAGAAAGTCCGTCCCGGTTTCTGCTGGGAAGCCGAAGCATAGAGGTCGAGGAGGTCTCCGACCGCTGGTTTGGCGAGCAAGCCTGTTATTTCCGTGTGCTGGGTAGTGACCAAAACTCCTACATCCTCAAGGGGCCCCTGGAAGACGGCAGCTGGGAGCTGGTCTCATTCACGCATAAGGATTCCCGGGGCACGGAGTTGGAAATCGAAGGCAAAAGAGAGCTTCAGTAAATCCCTCCCGCGTTTTCCTTTCCGTTTCGTTTCAACCATTTGGTTCTTTACTTCCGGTCGGTTAAAATTGCAGAAAATAACAGAGGTATAGAGAATGTCAAAACAACACCTGGTGGCGGTCATTGGTGCCGGTCCAGCCGGCATTTACGGCGCGAGAAAACTAACGGAAGCCGGGCACCGGGTCCTGCTCATTAATCGTGACATCAAACCAGGCGGCTTGGCCGAGTACGGCATCTTCATGGACAAAGAGAAGATGAAGACCGGCTTGCGCAAACAATTTCAGCGCATTCTCATCCACCCCCAGGTATTCTATCTCGGCCACGTCACGGTGGGGCAAGGTAAAGCCCTTACGCTCAAGGACCTCCAAGAAATCGGTTTCAGTGTGATTGTCGTTGCCGCGGGCGCGCAGGGCACGAAGAAGTTGGGCCTTCCCGGCGAAGACACCAAGCGGGTCTATCACGCCAAGGACGTTGTCTATCATTTCAATAAGCTTCCTCCCTTCAGCCAGCGGCCCTTCGAGTTGGGCAAACGCGTCGCGATTATCGGCATGGGAAACGTCATGGTCGACGTCGCCAACTGGTTGCTCAATTACATGAACATCGCGGAAGTGACGGTGGTCGCGCGCCGCGGGCCTAAAGAAAAAGCTTATGACGACGGCGAGTTCGAGGTCATCGAAAAGTATCTCGATAACGACGACATGCGCAAGGAGATCGAGCGCATCCGGCCGGATCTTGAGACCGCCGGCCAGAATGTCGAAGAGATTATTGAGAAGTTCGTCGGCACGACCATTCCGCCGGCGGATCAGAAACTACGATTCCGCTACCTCTGCTCTCCGACCCGGGTTGTTCCCGACAGTGAAAACAAAGTCGCGGCATTGGAAGTGGAGCTGAACAAGCTCGTCGTGGAAAACGGCCGGACCGCTCCCAAGGGAACGGGACAAAAGATCGAGCTGCCGCTCGATTGCGTGATCTATGCCATCGGCGATGAAGTCGACGCGTCGCTCGGCCTGCCCTTTAACCGCGGCGCTTTTGTGACCAATCTCGCGCAACTACCCGGCGATCCTAACCCGGCGCAATATCAGCCCTATAATCCGGAGACGAAGCAAGCGCTGGAAAACATATACGTCATCGGTTGGTCGCGCAATGCGAGCGTTGGACTGGTCGGGGTGGCCAAACAAGACGCCGAGCGCGGCATGAAGGTCGTCAACCAATATCTCGCTTCAAAAGAAGGCTTCGAACCGCAAGTCGCGCAGCAAAAGATCGAAGCGGTGCTGGATAAGCTCGAAGAGAAAAAGGTCTCGTTCGTTACTAAAGCGGATGTCGCCGTGCTCGAAGCCAAGGAAAAGGAAGAGGCAAAAAAACGCAACACCTGGGAATACAAATACTCGAGCGACGACGAGATGCTGGAAATTATCGCCGCGCCCAAAGCGGCCGCGAGTTAAATCGGAGGGCATTTAACCGCAATTCGCAAATCTTATTCGCCTCCATTCACGTCGATTACCCGCGCCGCTGACGAAGCTTACCGCGTCTGAAGCTAAGAACAACGCCACGTTGGCGACTCGTCGGGGCTGCACGCCCTTCCCAGCGCAGCTCTCTTGAGAGCTTCCGCTGCCAGCTCCTGTCGATTGGTCCCCGGTGGACGAGGTGTGTCGATGGTGCCCGGCGCGATACAGTTGACCCGAACCTCCGGTCCCCACTGGTGCGCCATGTGCAGAGTTAAGTTCATTAGCGCCGCTTTGGAGCTGCCATAGGCGGCCATATCGGCTCGCTCCTTTTTGGTGCCCTGATTGTTTGACTTTCTCTCGCTCCTGTTGGCAGTTTAGTGTTCACACTCTCACAAAGTGGCTGAAATGGACACGTCAGAATGAAGCGTGAACTGCAATCAACGTTTTCGATCATAGTCCCGACACTGAATGAAGCGGACAATATTGAGCCCCTGCTCGCCCGTATGCTGGCGATGCTCGAACGGAATCGACTACAAGCCGAAGTATTGATTGTAGACGGCGGCTCCACGGACGGAACCCAGGCTCAAGTGCAAAGGTGGACCGTCGATCGTCCCGTTCGGCTGCTCCAGTCGGACGCAAAACGCGGTCTGGCGGGCGATATCATTGTGGCAGCCGGCTCGGCGCGAGGTGAGTTCGTCGTCGTACTCGATGCGGACTTGAGCCATCCTCCCGAAACGATACCGCAGCTGATCCGGCCATTGATGGATGGCACGCATGACATGGCGCTTGCGAGCCGGTACGTTCCCGGCGGCTCGATGCTGGACTGGCCATGGACAAGATGGTTGGTTTCTCGGGTGGCGACGATGCTTGTTACGCCGCTGGTGAGCGTGAAGGACCCCTTGTCCGGCTTTTTTGCTGTGAGGCGCAGGCTCTTGCTCCAACTGGCATGCGACATGGCTGGCTTCAAGATCGCTCTGGAGATCCTCGCTCGAGGGAATGATACCTTGCGGGTAATTGAAATACCGATCGTATTCCAGAATCGGGCCTCCGGCAGATCCAAGTTCGGCATTCGCCAGAGTCGGATTTTCTTGATGCAACTGGTGGCTCTTACGGGTGGCGCACTCCCTGCCGGGCTGGATCTGTATCTCGCCACTATTGGACTTTCGGGTTTGATCCTCGACCTGATTTTGTTCCATGTACTTCTCGTCGCGCAGGTAAACCTAATCTGGGGTCAAATCAGCAGCTTTTTCGCCGCGACGGTTTTGAATTACGGGTTGATCGCGCGCCGGACCTTTACCAGATTTGCGGGATCAAGCGGCACTTCCCTGTGGCAGCTCTCAGGGCGACTGCTAATGGTTTTCCTGCTCGTCCTGCTATTTCGTAGCGCAGTATTCTTAATCGTCATCGAAACTTGGCATTGGCCACCGCTGGCAGCCATCCTGAGTGCAGCCTTTATTGCGGCGTCCTTACTTTTTGTCGGTACCACTCTGTTCGTGCTTACCAAACCGGACTGGAACGAGGTATTCCGTATTCGCTGGCGGATGATCTCCGTCGTCGTCTTCGGTTATGTATGGCTACTTAAGATCGCCTTTATGGATCTTCTGAACGTGATCCCAGAGGAAGCATACTATTGGAACTATGCCCAACATCTGGACATAGGCTATCTCGATCATCCGCCGATGGTGGCGTGGCTGATCTGGCTTTCGACATTCATATTCGGCAATTCCGAATTGGCCATTCGTCTACCGGCCTCTATCGCCGGTATTATCGCTGCCATCTTCATGTTTCGGTTGACGGTGAATCTCTATGATAGGCCTGCCGCCTTTCGCAGTGTCTTACTTTTGGCGGTGCTGCCGATCTATTTCGGAGTGAGCTTTTTCATGACGCCAGATGCCCCCTTGTACGCGGCCTGGGCCGGCTGCCTTTATTTTCTCGAACGCGCGCTTGCCGGAGAGGAGCGCCGAGCGTGGTGGGGAGTGGGTGTGTGCGTCGGACTTGGGATGCTGGCGAAATATACCATTGCGCTCTTGGGCCTCGGCACTTTGACATTTCTGATTATTGACCGCCGATCCCGACGCTGGTTGCTCCGCCCGCAACCCTATCTTGCGGTGCTGATTGGTGCGATTCTTTTTTCACCGGTGCTGCTCTGGAATATGCGGAACGATTGGGTCTCGTTTGCGTTTCAGGGCACGAATCGCTGGTCGGCTAGTTCTGATTTTTCTCTTCACGTACTGCTGGCTTCGCTGTTGCTCGTTCTGACACCGGTTGGATTGCTAGCCGTTAGCAATATTTTTCTTGCCGACAGAGGCA
Organism: uncultured delta proteobacterium; assembly: GCA_963840855.1. Classification (GTDB taxonomy): domain Bacteria; phylum Desulfobacterota; class Binatia; order UBA9968; family UBA9968; genus DATACQ01. The sequence goes on along the minus strand of CAWJBB010000055.1, from coordinate 64,400 downwards.
AAAGTAAAACCAGCTCTCATCAAGCCGATAGGCAGCGAAAACAGCGTCTGTGGTTGCTCAGTTTCACTTTGGTGCCATTATGTGTGTTCCTCATTCATAGCGTATTCCATGACTCGAAACTTCACTGGCTCGGCCCGGTCTTGCTGGCGGCTATTCCGATACTCGCCGTGGATATGGTTCCACGCGTTGGTGAAGTCACAGGACCTTTGACCCGACTCATCCGACGATCCTGGTTGCCAACGATCGTTGTCTTACTGCTCACCTATGGTGGTATGTTTTACTATTTCTCCATAGGATTGCCCGGCTCTCCGATGGCGACGAAACGCGCTTTCGGCCCGTGGCGCCTCCTAGCGGACAGAGTAGGTCAAATTGAGAGTGCTCTTGAGAATGAGACAGGACGTGAGCCGATTATCGTTGGCATGGATAGATACAGGATATCGAGCCAAATAAGCTTCTATGACCTTGACGGTGACGGCGTTCGCAATACCGGAGGTCCTCATTTTTTTGGCGGCCGAAGCCTGATGTGGGAGTTCTGGCTGCCAAGCTCCGTGGCGTTGGGCAGAAATTTCATAATGATTGATTTTGATCGTAAAAAACTTGCGGAACCGTCACTGGCGCAATACTTCGAGCGAATGGGTGACGTCGCCGAGGAAACCCTCGAAAAGGACGGACAGGTGGTCGGCTACTTCCACTGGCGTGTTGGCTACGGCTACCGATCCAGTAGCGCAATACTCTCGACGGCACAGTGATCACGAGCCTAAGTCTCGCGAGTGCGGTGAGGATCGAGGATTTGAAAAAGTTGAAGGCCTATCGCGCCCCGCCGCGCTCCCCGGCGCAGCGATTCGATCTATTCCAGACAATCTGAGAGCCAACCTCCGGTTGCCAACGCTAGCCGACGGCGCCGCTCGCTCTGAGTGCGAGCGAGCGGCGCGATCTGGAACACTTCGCGCGCGTCCGACCGCTGCGCCGCCCAAGCCGACCGAAGCAACACCGGGATTTTCATCAAACAGAAATGAGATTGACAGTTCTCTGGTCCGGCGATATCTGGGTGCTGTTCCCAGCAGGGAGTTAGAGTAGGGTAGAGTGAGCAGGAATGAAATAGATATAACAAACATTTTGACGCGCTGTATGAAATTGAAATCTTTAAAAGGCAGAGAAAATAACTGAGGAGGTTATTTTATGAAGGTTAAGTTCATAATGGCCGGGCTTATGTTTTGCGCGGTAGCCCTAGGGATGTTGGCGGACAGCGCGGGCGCGGCGCAAAGCGCGGAACTGGCTAAAGCGAAGAAGGAAGCCGAATCCAGAGGCTACGTTTTCTATGCCAACCGGGATGAGATCGTTGCCAAGGCGAAAGAGGAAGGTCGCGTGCGGGTGCTGAGTAATATGGACCCGGACAATATTGAAGCGCTGCGCAAGGCTTTCATGAAGCGATACCCGTTCATCGACGCGCGCGCGGAAAGAATTTCCGGGGTCGAAGGAGGGCAACGGTTTGCGCTCGAACTGCAGGCCGGGAGAAGCAACTGGGACGTTTTTGAAGTCGCGCAGGAATTGTACCAGGACTTCCTGCCGCAACTTAAGAAGTTCGATATCCTGGGGATGGCAAAGCAGGGGGTGCTCCAGATCCCGGGCGAAATCATCGATCCGACGAACCGCAACGTCATAAGTCTCGCCAGCACGATCTATAGCCTCTCGTACAACAAGAGCCTGGTTGCCCCGGAAAGGGTGCCCAACCGGTGGGAGGATTTCCTTAGGCCGGAATTCAAGGGCCGAAAGTTTATGGTCGAAATTCGCCCGACGGGGATGGCGACTCTAGCGGCCGGGCTCGGCGAAGAATGGATGTTAGACTACGCGCGCAAGCTCAAAGATCAGGACCCGGTCTGGGTGCGCGGCATCAGCCGTGCAATTACCGCGATTACAACCGGCGAACAGTCCATGCTGCATTTGTCCTACTATCACTCGTGTATCCGGGCAAAACGAAAGGACATTTCCAAGTCCCTGGAGTGTAAGCTCATCGAGCCGGTGCCGGTGCGTACCCAGGAAATGACCACGATTGCGCAGGTCTCGCCTTATTCTCACGCGGGTCTGCTGTGGCTTGAGTTCCAGATCTCGCCAGCGGCGCAGACGATCATCGAGAGCCTCGAGCCTAAGACATCGGTCTTTGTGCCCGGCTCCGAAGCGGCCAGAGTGACGCAAGGAAAAAAACTCGCCGTGAACAGCTGGGACACGCTGCAGAACAGCAACAAGTGGGAGAAGAATGCGCTCAACGCTTTCGGCCTTCCCCAGGCGACGTTGAAATAACGCGGGTATCCGGACCTTTCCCCCGTTCGCCTTGAGTTTATCGAAAGGTGAACGGGGAATTTTAAGCAAGCTGCTAAGCTTCAACCGAAAGGAGATCAAGACGATGTGGAAAGGCGTTAGAGTGATTGATGCGGATGCGCACTTGCATGAGCTGAAATTATAATCCGCTCTAACGCGGAATAATCTTCCGGCTTATGAAACAGTTCATTTCGTCCATTCGCGCGATTGAGAGCGTGATAGACTATTTCACCTGGCGCAATGCGTGCTCGTCGGGGCCATCGCGCAACGCTACATCGATCGACTCCATGGCGTCAAGAAAGGTTTGCGTCCCCTTTAACGCCCCCTAACTTTGCGCCTTCGCGCCTTTGCGGGAGGTATAACGGCTTTTGGCTGCGCCGACGGGCGCTGCGATCTACGTCATGATCCTGCCGCCGTTTACGTGGAGCGTCTGCCCAGTGAAATGTTTAGCGGCATCGCTGACGAGAAACGCTACGGTTTCAGCGACGTCCTCCGGCTCGCCGGCATGGCCCATTGGGAATTCTTTTCGCGGCGGTTTCCCACTCGGCGTCCGAATAGGTGGCGCGCACGCGCGGGGTAGCGATGCGTCCTGGTGCCACAGCGTTGGCGCGTACACCAAAGGGCGCGAGCTCAAGCGCCAAGGTTTTCGTCAGGCCGAGAATTCCCGCTTTGGCCGCTGCATAGGCCGAGCGGTTGGCGTCGCCGCTGAAACCGATGTCGGAAGAAATATTGACGATGGCGCCGCCCTTTTGGCCTTTCATTAACCCTGTCACCGCGCGGCAGCAGAGAAACGTCGAGGTGAGGTTGACGTCGATGACTGCTTGCCAGTGCGCCAGGGTGAATTCCTCGAGCGGATGCCGGTGCATGCTGCCGCCGGCGACGTTGACCAGGATATCGACCCGGCCATGAGTAGATTTGATTTTTTCGAAAACCGATTGGACTTCGGTTTCGTTGGTCACATCCAGCCGCATGAACGTCGCCTGTTTTTGCCGTTGTTGAATCTCGGCGGCAACGTTTTTTCCTCCGGATTCATCGATATCCAGTATGATCGATGAGACATCTTCTTTGGCGAAGCGCTCCACCACGGCTTTACCGATGCCCGATGCGGCGCCCGTTACGATGGCAATTTTGGTCATGGCTTCCTCCTGCGATATCCGCTTCTGTTCTTCACTACCGCAACCCGCGGTGTAGAGTCTAGTGCCTTGGTCCAATCTCGGGTTTTAGGAACGCAAACCTCGGTTCTCAAAGTTAGAAACATCGTTGTTCAACTCTGTTCGAGTCGCTCTTGAACAGTTTGAACGATTTGAGACCCGAGACTCTAGGCGCGGTCACCAGCTCTTGCCATCCCGGTCCCGCTCAACTAGAATCCGAGCGATTTTCGCTATTTAAATAAAGGTTTTCCGAAGGGAGGAAGCGCCATGGCCGACAAAGCCATTGAGGTTCTGTTAGACGAGAAACGAAACTTTCCGCCGCCTAAAGAATTCAAAAAGTCCGCTAACATGAAAAACGCGGGCACCTTTAACAGCGCGCGCAAAAATCCCCAGGCCTTCTGGGCGAAAGCCGCCAAGGAGCTGCACTGGTTTAAGCCGTGGAGGAAGGTCCTCGAGTGGAAATCTCCCTGGGCCAAATGGTTCGTCGGCGGCAAGCTGAACGTTTCCTATAATTGTCTGGACCGCCATGTTGACAGCGGGCGGAAAAACAAAGCCGCGATCATTTGGGAAGGCGAGCCGGGCGACGAGCGCGTATTGACCTACCGTGATATTTGGCGCGAGGTAAACAAATTCGCCAATGTTTTAAAAAAACTCGGCGTCAAGAAGGGCGACCGCGTCTGCCTCTATATGGGCATGATTCCCGAGCTAGTGATCGCCATGCATGCCTGCAACCGCATCGGCGCGCCGCACAGTGTGGTGTTCGGCGGCTTCAGCGCCGAGGCGCTGCGCGACCGCATCAATGACGCGCAAGCGAAAGTTCTGATCACCGCCGACGGCGGCTACCGCCGCGGCTCCATCGTGCCGCTCAAGAAAAACTCCGACGATGCTTTGAAGGACACGCCGTCCATACAACACGTCGTCGTGGTCAACCGCATCGGCGCCCAATCCGGCGCGCAGATGAAACCGGGCAGAGACCAATGGTGGCATGAGCTGATGGCGGACGCGCCGATGTGGTGCGAGCCGGAAAAGATGGACAGCGAGGACATACTTTTTCTCCTTTACACGAGCGGCACCACCGGCAAACCGAAAGGCATCGTTCATACTACCGGCGGATACCTTACCGGCGTCGCTCTCGCCAATAAGTGGATCTTCGACATGAAAGAAGATGACGTTTTCTGGTGCGCCGCCGACATCGGCTGGGTCACCGGCCACACGCACATCGTCTACGGGCCGATGGCCAACGGCATGACCCAGGTCATGTACGAAGGCACGCCCGACTGGCCTGACCGCGAACGTCTATGGCGCATCGTCGAGAAATACGGCGTGACGATTTTTCACACCGCGCCGACGGCGATCCGCACTTTCATGCGCTGGGGCACGGAACATCCGGGCAAACACAATCTGAAGAGCCTTCGATTACTCGGCACTGTGGGCGAGCCGATCAACCCCGAAGCCTGGGTGTGGTATCACAAATTTATCGGCGGCGGGCGCTGTCCGGTGATGGACACCTGGTGGCAGACGGAAACCGGCCATCCGCTGATCACCCCGTTACCCGGCATCACTACGCTAAAACCCGGTTCGGCGACTATGCCATTTCCCGGCATCGAAGCCGACGTCGTCGACGAGCAGGGTAAATCCGTGCCCAAAGGTGGCGGCGGGTATCTGGTGTTGACGAAGCCGTGGCCGGCGATGATGCGGACGATCTACGGCGACCCAGACCGATTCGTGCAAACCTACTGGACCCGGTTCCCGGGGAAATACTTTGCCGGCGATGGCTGCAAGCGAGACAAAGACGGCTACTTCTGGTTGCTGGGGCGTGTCGATGACGTGATGAACGTTGCCGGACATCGCATTAGCACCATGGAGGTGGAAAGCGCGCTGGTGGATCACTCGAGCGTCGCCGAAGCAGCCGTCATCGGCAAGGCCCATGAGATCAAAGGACAGGCGATCTGTGCCTTCGTGTCGCTTAAAATGGGCGTCGACGGCGGCGGCGCGCTGGTGGACGAACTCAAAGGTCACGTCGCGAAGAAGATCGGACCCATCGCAAGACCGGATGAGATTTACTTCGCGGCCGAGTTGCCGAAGACGCGCAGCGGAAAAATCATGCGCCGCTTGCTGCGCGACATCGCCGACGGGCGAGCGATGGGCGACACGACGACATTGGCGGATCCGACGGTGGTGGCGAAGTTAAAAGAACAGTATGAGGAATAGTAACAGGGCGAGTATCATACTTGCCGTTACATTGGCGATTGCCTTCACTGCCCCTAAAGTTCATTCACAGTCCACAACGTCCGATGACGAAAGGTGGAAGGAGTTAGATGAGGCGGGGGGAAAAGCCTTTGCCGAAGGCCGACCCGCTGACGCAGAAAAGACGTGGAAGAGCGGGCTTGAACTGGCGGAACGCTTCGGTCCTGAAGATGGGCGGTTGGTCATTAGTCTCAACAACCTGGCGGAACTCTATCAGAATCAGGGCAAGTATTCTGACGCCGAGCCGTATCAGAAGCGAGCGTTGGCCTTGTTGGAAAAGCGTTTTGGCTCGGAACATGCGCTGGTAGCCCAAAGTCTCAACAGTTTGGCGAAACTTTACTGGACTCAGGGCAAGTATGCTGAGGCCGAACCGCTCACCGGGAAGTTGCTAGCGATTGTTGAAAAAGTCGCGGGACCCGAGGATCCGGACGTGGCCCAGATCCTCAACAATCTGGCGGAAGTCTACAAGGCTCAACGCAAGTATGCCGATGCCGAGGCGGCTCACAAACGGGCGTTGGCAATTCGAGAGAATGTGTTAGGTGCCGAGGATCCGGAGGTCGCCCAGAGTCTCAACAACCTGGCGGAACTCTATAAGGTTCAAGGGCGGAATAGCGACGCCGAGCCTTTCTATAAGCGCACATTGGCGATCGCCGAGAAGGTTTTCGGTGCCGATTACCCGGACGTGGCGACAATCCAGGAAAGATACGCGGAAATATTACGAAAAATGAACCGAATGGCAGAGGCGGAAAAACTGGAGGTCCAAGCAAAAGCGATTCGGGCCAAGCAGGCTAAGGGAACTCCGTGACCACAGAATTCGGCAACAGAGCTGCGGCGATAATCAACAGGAAGAGATCGGAAAGGGCAAGAGGGCTACAACTATTACGTCGACATGATGCCGGTTATGCCCTATGCCAACGCAGCCGGTGTACGCGCGGTGTTGCAGTTTTTGGTCGCCGGCCAGCCGAAAGCGGCGACGGCGAGCCCGGAGGAATTTTACGACAATAGCTATCTGAAAAAGATCGAAGCAAGTGGACTTGTCAAAGCGTTGGCAACCTCGAAGTGACCAGCTTGGCGGTGGGCAACCGCAAAAACCTGAGGAAGTTCATGAGCAGATTTCGAACCATTTCGGCGACACTTATCATTGCCGTGCTGTGGCTCGGTTCCGCCGGCGCGCAGGACAAGCCGCTCAACAAGATCAGCTGGGGCGTAACGTCGTTGTCTGCGTCCAATTGGATTCCGTGGCTCGCCAAGGACGCGAAAATTTACGAGAAATACGGACTCGATGTCGAATTGATCCTGGTAAAAGGATCAGGCCAAACGTCGACGGCGATTCTTGGCGGCAGCCTGTTTGCCGCGCCCGTTGCGGTTCCGCAAGTAATGCTCGCTCTTCTCGCCGGCGCCGATCTGGTGAACATCGCTCACACGGTGCCCGGAGTTCAGAGCAAACTGCTGGTGAAGCAGGAGATTAGACGGCCAGAAGATATCAAAGGGAAGAGGATCGCGACATCGAGTTTAGGTTCGCTGGGTTCGATTTCCTTTAGGGACCCACCCGATTTCAACGAAGGGGACCATTGAAATCGGCGGAGCGAAGCGACGAAGCGATTTTGACTTTTACACTGAGCCTCCCTGGTTTTTCAATCCTGATTTTTTCTCTGTAAGTTTTTCTCTATAGGACTTCTCTCCTTTTAAAGTGATTTTCTGAGATGGGTGGATGAGCCGATCCACAATGGCCTCGGCGATCACCGGATCTTCAAACAGTTTTATCCATCCCTGGGGTTCGACCTGGGAAGTGACGATCAGAGGAGCCTTGTGGTAACGCTCTTCGAGGATATCGATCAGGGAAGTGGCCTCCTCGTGGGTGTAGTTTCTTAACCCCAGGTCATCGAGGATCAAAACCTTGGCCTTGATGAGGCTACGGATGTAATTGAGGTAGCGTCCGGCGGCCTTGGCGGCCTGGATTTCCTCGAACAAGAAGTTGACCGGCAGGAACTGAGTGGGATGGCCTTCCTGGCACAGCCGTTTACCGAGAGCGATGGCGAGATGAGTTTTTCCGAGCCCGGTTTTTCCAAGGATCAAAAGATTCTCCTGGTTATGGAGGAAACTCAATTCACAGAGCTCTTTGATCTTGGCCTTGGTCAGATCCTTGTGGAAGGTTAGGTCTAAATCTTCCAGATCGGCGCGGAAGCGAAAGCGGGCTTTGGTCATAAGCGCTTTGGCAGTTCGGTCTTTGCGCGATAACAGTTCGTCTTCAAGCAGGAGTCGGAGGAACTCCAGGGGATGGAGCTGCTGGGACAAGGCTGTCTGGGCTTGTCGTTCGCAGGCTTCATGGATGCCGAACAGGCGCATCTGGTGCGAGAGATTTCTGACTTGATCAAGCATCATGGTGGTGAGACCTCCGGGAGAAGAGGCTGATTTTGGGGGTACCCAAGGTATTAACCGAGGGGAGATCGTCGTTTATAGGGCTTATACGGAGGCCGTTTTTTCCCGCTTGCTTGTCTGGATGATTAAAAATGGCTTTGCGGCTGGATTTTAAGCTCGTGTTCATAACAGTTCCTCCTCCACCGACGCTGAGGACAGCTCGGAATCTGCGCCCGAGTTGGCGGCGTATTGATGCAGATGCACGCAATCGGGCTTTCTCTGTGGGGTAAGCAGCGTTGGTCTTTGACCGTGGGCGACAAAGTAAATGGCGCAGTCTTTGATGTAGGCGAGCCGTGTTTTGTTGAAGCTAAGGGCGCGCTGGCAGGCGTGGTCCAGAGCTTCAGGGGTGATCGGATAGCGTTTTGAAAGCCGCAAGATCCCTTGGACCCGCCGTAGATGGCGCAGCGGATGGGAACCACCGAACAGCTGGTCGACCAATTTCTCGACATGGGGGCCGAGCTGTTTGGCCCGATGTTGGGCGTGGCGGACTTCGAAGCGCGCCACGCTGAGCTTTTTTTCGGGATAATGGAAATCATAGGTGGAGAACTGCCCGATCCCCCTAAGTCTTGCGTGAGCGGTAAGGGATTGGCTGTCCTCACTGAAGACTTCCACGATTTTCTCCGTGAGTCGGACCCGGACTTTCTGGCCGGCGTAGATAAACGGGACCGAGTAGAAATTTTTCTCCACCTGGATATGGCAATCGGGATGGACTTTGGCTTGCCGCCACTCGCTGAGCTCGAAGGGAGAAACTCGGCAGGGCCTTTAATTGCTTTTTCTCTTCCTCGAAACGCTCAGAACGGCTCACCCCGTAGTCTTTCATCACCTCGTGGTTGAGCCGCTGAAGATAGTCTCTGAGCGTTTGATTGAGCTCGTGGAGCGAATAAAAGAGGCGGTTACGGACCTCCTGGTAAAAACTCCTCTGGACCACTCCGATGTGGGTTTCTCCCGAGCCCTTGTCCCGTGGCTTTCGGGGCCTGGCTGGCACAACCGCAAAGCCCATGTGATTGGCAAAGTCACAATAGGTGGGATTTACATCGGGGTCGTACAGATCGGCCTTGTTCACGCCGCTTTTGAGATTGTCCACCACCACGTAGGGAGTGATCCCGCCGAAGTAGGCGAACATGCGGCTCTGGACGCCGATGAAAGTGGCAAGTTTTTGATCCAGCACGAACTCGCCGAAGAAATACGAGCTGAACGGCAAGACCCCTAGGAAAAACTGCGTAAGGGTCTTGTTGCCCGTCACAGGATCGGTGAGAAAAAGACCGTCACAAAAATCGATCTGGGTCTTCTCTGCAGGCTTATGATGAAGCCGGATCGTCACTTGATCGGGCGAGGCCTGTACACTGACCTTTTCCCGAAACGCCCGCCAAAACTTTACGTACGCTATATCGGGGGCCACCTCGCGCTGGATCTGCTTGACCGTGGTCCCTTTGCCATAGACTTCCTGGCGCACATATTCCCAGTCAACCGTCTCCATCCAACTGCTGCTCTCAGCAGCCGGCTGTGGAATCGATTCCAAGAACTTGCGCACGGTTCGGCGCGAAAGCCTCAGAATCCGGGCGATGCTGCGAATTGAGTGCCCTTGTTCGGACAGAATTTTGATTTGCGCTTGCATACGAACGCTGGTCCTCTCTTTGGCCATCAACTGGATCCTCCTCCAGTTGGCCAAGGTAGCATCGTTCGTCGCTTAGCTCAGAATCGAAGGAAACCACCTGAAATGGGGTGGGTCCCTTCGTTGAAATTGGGTGGGTACGTTCCGTGAAATCGGCCACGCTGGGCGATTTTCTGTTCAAGTACATCATTCGTAAAAACGGCATGGACCCGATTCGGGACGTCATTTGGCTCTCCATCGGAACACCCCAGGAGCGGCTGCAGGCGTTGGCATCGGGGCGGGTGGATGCCGCGGACCTGTCCTATCCCACTGATGTTCAGGCGCAGCGAATGGGTTACCGGGTACTGTGGGACGCGAGGAAAGAGGTGGTCTATCCTTCGATGTCGGTGGTGACCAGGCGCAAGACCGTACAAGAAGATCGCGATACGGTGATGCGCATGCTCAAATCTCACGTCGAAGGCATCGCGTATCTCAAATCGCACAAAGATTTCAGCATCAAAGTGCTAAGCAAATATCTGAGAACCAACGATCAGGAACTCTTGGAAGGTTCATACGAAATTTTCCGGCAGGATTTCATTTCCGTGCCCTATCCGATCATGAAGGGACTGGAGGCTACTTACGACTATGTCGCGGCGACGAGACCCGAGATCCGCAATAAAAAGCCCGAAGAGTTCATGGACCCGACGTTAATCGCCGAGCTGGACAAGAGCGGGTTCATCAAGAAGCTCTATGAGCAGAAATAGGCGTGAGGCAATTCTCACCACGAAGGACACGAAGTTCACGAAGAAAGAACTCGATTCCCCTGGCCGGGAATAACGCTCTTCTGATTGTCGGCCAGGAGGTAGCCCGGATGGAGCCAAAGCGGAATCCGGGGGAAGTGTTACCTGGATTTGATTTTATTTCCTCCAGGCTACGAGCTAAGAGTTTGCCCAAGCTGCGACAACTTCGGATAGTACGAAGTTTCAGAGAATAAATGTCCGAGGCCGTCGTGCCTTTCGCATATAGAATCAATCCTCCTACGGTGTTTTCTCGGCGAATATTTTCGCCTTCGCCGCTTCTGAGATGATTCGCTCGGCATCTTCCGGCAGCAGAAATCTTTCATCCATCAGCGTTCTCGCCGCGCGGCTGACCTGCTGCACATAGTCGGCGTGATCTTTGTAGCGTTCTTCGATTGATAAACGCGGGTCGCCGTTCTTTTCCCGATCTTCCTTGGTTTTGGCGAAGGGAACATAGGTACCGCTGAGATAGCAGAGCTCGTCTTCCATAAAGCCTCTCGCCCGCAGATTCCAACCGGTGTGAGTGGCGAGCGGAACCTGCAGTCCAACGGCGCGGATGCCGGCGATGTCGTTTCCATCTTTATCCACTTTGGGGACGAGCAGCGAATACTCTTTGGCCTTCACATGAGTGGGCGGCTGAACGGTCCCATCATTAAGTGAAAGATCGTTTGGTTTTCCCTTGTAGCGGACGCCAGGGATGACCGGGAAGTCCCTGTGCGCTCTGCGGCAGTGGCGGCACGAGGGTGCCGTCAGAAATTCGCGGAAATCGGCTTGGCGGTGGTAACACGCCTCAGCGTTACCCACGACTGAAGCGCGACGATCAGGGCGCGTTGCGTCTCTTGGTACGAGAGGGGGTTGCTGAGTTGTTGGCAGATGCCGCGCGACGGTTTCGCCGCCGGGCCATGCTGCGTGCTGGCAAAATAGTAAAGACGAACGTTTTCAGGAATCGGTGCGTCTTTCTTCGCTAGCGGGTCGGTAATGACGAGCGAGTTTCGACCCTGCCAAGCCTCGGTGCCGGAATCCCAATGCATAATCTTTGGACAGGCTTTGTCTTGGCGGCAGCGGGCAAGAAACCCATCCGTCCTCTTGCTTAAAGGGTCAGGAGTCGTCTCATAAGTGAACGGGAATTCGTTACCCGGATAATAGTGGCCCTCAATCGTATTTACTGAACGTCCCGGCATGGCAAATTCATAGTTGGTAAAAGTGCGGCGTGTCGCGGAGATGTGCGGGATCGCGCCATCGAAAACTATTCTGCCTGTCTCATCCTGGTTGAACCCTTGATAGATGAGATCTTTTAGAAATCGCCCACTCTGTGATGAGCCGAAACCGATGGCCCAGCGCGGCGACTTTTTCTCCTTGCTGTCCGCCAGCGGGTTTCCGTCGGAGGTATCGTAACGCAGATAGGAAACGAGATCGCGTGTAGCAGCGAAGCCCATTCCCATCACCATCGGATCGCTTGCTTCGTAGGTGAGTTCGTAAATGTAGTTCGCCGAGAAGCCTGCGGGCAGGCATACGTCGGCGTTGCTCGGCGTTTTCGTTTTGCCGTCCGGACAGCGATCAAAAGACCATTGGTCGGTTGGAATCAGTTCCCGCGTCTCATGGGGGCCGGCGCGGCGATGGAGTTTAGCTTTGGACATGCTTTCCTTCACGAGGGGGTAGGGTTGGACATCCAAAGATCCACGGTCGAAACTGACCGGGACGCTGAAGGTCGGTTTATCGAAAACAAACTCTGTTGTGATCACGCGACGGATCGGGCTTCCCTCCGGATTTTTGGCGACTGGAAAGCTTGTCGTTAATCTGCCTCCGCCAGGTAGAACATCGCCCTGCCAGCCGCTCCAGACCAGCGTGTAGCCTTGCCGCATCATGAAGCCGTCGCCGGCATGGGCGAGCGTCGATGGGTTGTTGCTTCGTTCGGCGCCGTAGTTCACGCGCAGAGCCTGGTTGCCACGGTTCACGACATCGTAAAAGATCGTCTGGTTGCCGCGCTTCATGTCCATGGGCTTGAGCATAAAAACGTCCATCGAATACTCAGCGCGGCCGCGCTCGTTGCGCGGCGCTCTTTTGAGATTCACAATGCCTTTGTTGTGCTTCGTGTCGGGATTGACCTCGCCGTAGGCCTTGCCGATGAGTTTCTCGTAGGCGCCGGTAACTCCGAATTCATGGCCGTTCGCGAACGGCTCGCGCTTGTCGATGACGATCTTGGTGATTTCGGAGGAGGAAGTTGCTGGGAGGCAAAACAATGCAATCAAAATCGTTATGACAGAAAACATGGCGACCTCCGATTACAAATCAGCGCTAATTTTTGTGCGAAAGTCGAGATTCCTCGCTTTGCTCGGAATGCCATATTCGTGTTGTTATTCTCCGTGCGATGTCATCCCGAACGGAGTGAGGAATCTCGCCTTCTAATCATTCACAACCTGACTACCTCAATCGATGCTTACTCGCTTCCTTGATAATGCGCTCTGCGTCGTCTGGAAGCAGATATCGTTGCTCCACGAGAAATCTTGCTGCGCGGCTGACTTGCCGCACGTAGTCCGCCCGATCTTTGTAGCGCTCTTCGATCGATCCGCGCGGGTCGCCGAGTTGTTTGCGCTGCGATCGTGTTTTGGCAAACCGTATATACGATCCGAGCAAGCCTGACAACTCATCTTCAGCGAGGCCGCGGGGGCGCAAATTCCACCCTGTATAGGTGCCGACGGGGACTTGAATCGCCGGCAAACGAATGCCTGCGACGTCGTTGCCGTCTTTGTCGACCTTCGGAACGAGAATCGCGTAGGCGCCGTTGGCGCTTGGCCGTGGAGGATGAACGCCTAGCCGCCCGCGACTTATGTTCGGACCGTAATCGAGAAAGAGTTGACGGTTGTGAAACCCGAAGTAGCGAACGCCAGGAACATTTGGGAATCCGGTGCTTCTTCGATCCGGACGCACCAGAGTCCCGTCACTCACTCTCGGATACTGGCTCGGCGGCGGCGAAATTCCTTGAGTAACCCACAGATCCATGGCGACCATCAGAGCGCGCAGCGCGTCGCCGGCGGGCAACGGATTGATTCGCTGCTGGGTGTCTTCTTTGACGGCTTCGGAACCGAAGGGACTGTTGTGCTGGGCGCTGGCGATGACGTAGAGCCGGACATTTTCCGGGAGCGTGATGTCGCGACCTTTGCCATCGGTATGCGCCAGGCAAGCCCGCTTCTGCCAGTACTCAGTCGACGTTTGGGTGTGGAAAACCACCGGGTCGGTTCTTGGACGCTTGAGAATGCCGTCGCGTCGTCCGGTATGCGCGTCTTTCAAAACGTTGTAAGCGTGGGGGAAAAGTTCGGGGTCAAGTTGGTTTGTGTGCTGCTGCGAGGAAGTGACGGGGCGGGCGAACTCATAATTCAAAAACAAGCGCCCGCCCCCCGCCACATGCGGCGCGATCGCGTCCAAAACTTTTCTATGCGCCTCGTCTCCATTGAAGCCGTGATAAAGGAGGTCGCGGAGGAATCGGCCGCTCTGCGAGCGGCCCCAACCATACGCGTATCGGATGCCAGAAGTTTTTCTATCCGTTGCGAGGGGATTGAGGCGGCCAGCCGAGTCTTTCCTTTGGTAACGCAAGAACGAAACGAGATCACGCACAGCAGCGAATCCCAAACCTAGGACCAAGGGATTCTTCGCGGCATAAACGAATTCATAGATATGCCCCGGCTTGAAGCCGGCGCGAAGGTAAAGATGCTTGCCGCTGGATTTGATCGTTTCTTTGCCGGAGCGTGAATCTTTAACACAACTGGCAAATTCCCATTCCGATGGCGGTATGGGAATTCTTGGTCCGTAAGATTTCTCGCGAACGGTGAGCGAAGCGATTAATTTGTCCCGTGACGCCGCTTCGTAGCTCTTGACGCGGTCATCGCCGCTGAGCGGCTGGGACTTGACGCCTTTTTCATCGACGACGATTTCAGTGCGGGTTTGACGGATGATCTCTTTGCCATTATTGGTCGCAACGGGAACATTCAGTACCAGCCAGTTTTTGACCGGCATAAGATCGCCCTGCCAGCCGCACCAGACAATGGCGTAGCCTCGGCGCATCAGAAAACCGTTGCCGGCGTCTTCCAGTGTCGCCGGGTCGTTGCTCTGCGGCGCGTCGTTGAAGAACGCGACAATGCGCTTGCCGCCGCGGTTGGGGGCGTCAAAAAATATCTTGCCGCTTCCCCGCGCCATGTCCAACGGCTTCAAGATGCAGAAGTCGCTCGAATACTCGACTCTGCCGCGGCGGTTGCGCGGCGCCTTGTCGAGATTCACGATCATCTTGTTGAGCCTATTCTTCGGATCGACCTCGCCATAGATTTTGCCGACCAGTTTCTCGTAGGCGCCGGTGATGGGAAATTCATGGCCGTTGGCGAAGGGCTCTCGTCGTCGAATGACAAGTCGAGTAGCATGATTTGTTATGATCCTGTGGGCTTGTGACTCACAAACAGCGGCGGTATCTGATGTGGTTCAAATCCCCCTTGGTCCCCCTCCGAACTTGAAAAAATTTTACGACAACAGAGGTTCGATTCGCTGCATGCGATTTTTTTGCGATGGACTTTCGACGCCCTATCAGTCATGAATAGTTTTAAGCCATCATTGATCCCTCACTAGCTCTGTATTGCGGCCCCAATGGACGCCACCGGGTTTGTTTGTCCGAGTCTCCTCTAAGCTTGAGCCAACCGCCGGGGTTTCCAGCAAAGCCGCACCCACTGGCAAATATTGTAGGTGAGACAGGCCCAAAGAGATTCCAGTCCCACCTTAACCACACCGCGCAAGCGAAACTGGCGCAAACCAAACTTCTCTTTAATCCAGGCATTGGGAAACTCCGCGACCCCGGCTCGCTGCTTATAGATCTTTTGCGCCTGTTCGGTCTGCATCTTCGCTTCAAAGGCCATCAGTGGAGCCGTCTTCTTCATACGCAGCAAGGAACGTCCCTTTTTGGTCTTGGGACAACATTGCGCCTGAAAAGGACAGCTGCGACAATCCGCCAGTCGCGCCCGGTAGCGACGACTCACCCAACCGGGCTTTCGTTCCTCGGTTTCAAAACTAAGCAGCTTTTCTGCCGGACACCGGTAATGGTCAGTACTCGGATCATAGCCAAAGGCCTCGGGATAAAACTCTGGACTAATACCGCGACGTTTCAATGGATCATTCCACGGATCTTTTTTCCCTCTCTCAGCGGTCCAATCAAATCAATCTCTTTGTCTGCCATCGCCTCAATGGCCTGGTGCGTCGAGTAAGCTGCGTCCACCACCTTCAGCCCGAGCTTTTGCCCAAGATTCGCTTCGATTCGTTCTACGGCTCCTGCCAATTCCCCCGCGTCGCTAGAGGACTGCATCACGCCCATTGCTACGATGATCTTAGCCTGAGCGTCGGTGGAAATCTGGATGTTGTAGCCTGGCCCATAAGCCCCTTTGGCCCCCAACATCACGCGCGCCTGCGGGTCGGTGCTACTGGCACGTGCTGCTTTTTTCTTTGCCTGTTCTGTGGGCTCATCCTGCGCTGTCTCGCACTGCGTAGCCTTAAGTTGCGCCAACTCCCGAAGGGCCTCTTTAAGCCGCTCCTGCTTCTCGCGCAACGCTCGCTGGCGCGCCCGAAAAACCCGCTGACTGAGTTTTTCCGAGAGCGGATCTCCCATCGCTTTAACCTGCTCCTCAGCCTCTTTAAGATGAGCCTCCAGGGTTTGTTTGCGCCGAAAACTCTTCTCCGATGCGCAAGCCTTGATCTTGGTCCCATCGTGCATGACCCGCTTAAGCGTGACCAGTCCCTGGTCGCTGAGCACTCCCAACACTTCGACAAACAAGCCGTTGAGCGCCTGCTCGTATTCAATGCGGAAATCCGCCAGCGTGTGATAATTGACCACCTCCATCCCCGTCAGCCACTGATAGGCCGGATCAAACTCACACAAACGCGCAATCTCACGCGCCGAACTGACCCCGTCCTTATAGGCATAAATCCACAAACTGATCAGTACCCGAGGATCCCACACCGGCCGGCCGGCTTGCCCTTCCAAGGCGCCAATCTCGCTGTAGTACCGGGTGAGATCCAACTGACCCACCAACTCCCAGATCGCTCGCACCGCATGCTCTTCGCCCACCAGCTTCTCCACATCGACCGCCCGCAACAACAGTTGATTGCGCTCCACGGGCTTGCAGCGCAACCAAGACGCCACCTTCTGCGTCTTAGATCTCTCCAGAGCTTTATCGTTTTGCATGCGAGCTCCGCGACGCCCTTCGAGCTTCAGTGCGTGTTATGCGAAGGATCCACTTATTCTCAATCACCCACTCAATGCTCTCACCTTTCTCCCTCTCGAGAGCTTTAGCCAAAGGCGCCGGACATATCAGATAGAATTGTCGCTGCCCGTTGGCCCGTTCGACCACTTGGACCTCGGTTAGATATCCCATGCAAAGCACCTCCGCTCGACGAAATGATTCTGGAGTCGACTTTTGCATTGTTATTTAGCTATGACAAGACATTTTTCAATTTTTTCCCAGCTTCTCCTTTTTCAAAGGGGGATAATAATCAACGCATACGCGCGCGTCGTAAAGGGGATGCAAGCTCAGAGCTGTTCTTTCCTCCCTTTTGTATAGGGAGGTTAGGAGGGATTTTGTGTCACGTTTTCAGCGTGCTCGGGTGAAACATCTCCTCAGGTGCGAATTTGCGCGTCGTCAGGCCCTGGCGATAACAGTAATCCAGTAACTTGTCGACCTCGGGCCGGGTTTTTTGAAAGCCCCAGAGATAAATATCGGGACCCGCGACGGCCTGCTCTTCCTCCCACAACGCTCGGTACCAGAGCGAAGTCTGATGCACGCGTTGCCATTCGAGCCACTCGTAGCATTTCCGTTTCGATTCTTCCCAGGCGTTGAACATGCTCATCGCCACCCAGGGATTTTGCTCCAGGAGCGAAGTTTTGATCAGCAAGGTGTGCATGATCGGGAAGAAACCGGTGCGCTTGAAATACTCCCGCTCCAGCTCGGCGTAATTGGGAAACAAAAAATCGATGTCGGGGTGAACGTTGGGCGCCCATGTTTCAGTGGTAATGCCGGCATCAATTTCGCCGGCGGCGAGTAGATCAAACTGAGTGCGACTCTGAGGTATAAGCTCCATCTTGAGCCACGCCGGAGGCTTCCATTGCCCCACGCTTCGCATCCGTTCAGTAAACCAGGTAACGGATTTTTGGTCGAGACCGTACTCGTCTTCGAGGAGACCTCTCGCCCACACCGCCGTCGTTGTCAGCCAGTTTTGCACGCCGATGCGCTTCCCGTTCAAGTCGGCGGGTGAGCGGATTCCCGCTCGCTTATTGATATAAATGTAGGAGTGGCGAAACATCCGCTTGACGAAAATCGGAATCGCAGTGTAGCCGAGGGATTTGTAGTGCAGGTCGGCGATGTAGAGGCCGGAGTAAAACTCGGCGATATCGAATTCCCTGCCGTCGACCTCTGTGTGCCGGCCCGGATCCGGGTTGACATAAACTTCGAGATCGATGCCTTCCGGCTTCACAGCGCCGTCGATTAGCGCCTTGGCGCGGTCGTAGGGACCGCAGCTCATAAATAGTTTCAATGCCATGTGATTGCTCCTTAAAAACTTTGGTTCTTCCAGGTTTACTGTAAAGGAGTATTTACCATAGAGATCTAGCGCGGCGAGCCGCAACTAAAGCCGAAATATCTCGCGCAAAGGCGCAAAGGAACGCTTTGTCATCGACCCCTTCGGCAAGCTCAGGATAAACGTCGGGAGAAATCTTTCTTAGATCCCTCGCATTCGCTCGGGATAACGGGTTTTGGCCCGTCACTTGGCATTCTTGGCGTCCCTTCGACTTGCTCTGGACAGGCTTGGCGTGAGGATAAAAAGAGTGGATGGCCGGTGGCAATAGTGTTTTTCATCACGCGCCTCCAGTCGCTTTCGCTCTCGCGATCTCCTCGGCGCTATATCTGTAGGCGCGAAAGACGCGATTGTTTGCTCCGTTGGGCCCTTCGCCGAAATAGGGATTGACGTATTCCCAAACCAATTCGCCTGTGCTTGTGACCTCGAAGAGGCGCCCGAAGTCCGCCTCGCAAATGAGCGTGTTGCCGTTGGGTAACCTTTGTGCATTGGACATGCGCGGGCTGTAAAATTCATACTCCCGCTTCTCTTGATATTTCCAAACGATTCGCTTGGTCGCCAATTCAACTTCGATGATGCGCGAAAACGTCATCGTATGATCAAGCCGGTGCGGGCCGTTGTCGAAGAGCAAGAGGTTGCCATTCGGAAGCGGCATCGGCGCATGCTGGCCGGATAGCGGCGGGGCGCCGAGCTTCCAAATAATGTTTCCGGATTTACGGTCAATGATGATGACGGTCGAGATGTGACGAAAGCTCACGACAATATCGCCGTCCGGCAGCTCGGCGAGACCGTTAGCATGGGTCCAGTCTTCCCGCTCATCTTGTGTCGCCGTGATGCAATCAGTTTCCGGATCGAGGTGCTCCCAGGAACGCCATTCCCACATGGCTCGTCCATCGGTCGTCATCTCGACGAGGTAGTCCGCATACATCTCGCCGTTGTGCTCGGTGCCGGCCCGGCCGCCTTTAACCCGTGCAACAAGATGCTGCGGCAGGTGAGCTACACAAATTAACAGTACATTGCCGTTTCGAAGTCGTATGCCATCGTGATGGTGGTCCGCGTGGCGCACTTCCCAAAGGACGCGGCCGTTCCAATCCGCTTCGAGGGCCACGCCGCCTTTCCAGGGTTTTTTGCTGATAAAGCGCTTCGAGTCCTCGGTGATCTGGCCGTTATAAAAGTGGGTGCCTCGTTCCGTGAGATAGCCATAGTTGCCGGGAGGATAGGGCATCTGCCAAGTGTGGACGGGGTTACCATCAAGGTCGATAAGGTAAACCTTGCCACCGCCGCTTTGCGGCGCAAACAATGTGTAGCCGGGAAAGGCGCGCTCGTGATCGCATGCGCGCAGTCCAATTCCAGAGCGTTTAAGCTTGTCTTGTTCTACGGGCGGCATGCTTGTACCCTCCTGTTGTGAAACGGGAAGCTATTTTTGCAATTCCCTCAGCGCCTCTCTGATAAGTGAGAGGTCAGCGACTTCGCTGAGGGGAACATCCCGGTTGATCTTCAAGGCCTGCTTTCTCTCTTCAATCGTCACGCGCAGTCCTTTTTCACAAACGCTTGGATCCTCATTGTAGACTTTGGCCACACCGTCGTAGGTAGCCGCGGCGACCTCTTTACTGACCTTTAGCCACTCCATGATGAACTGAATGGTTCCGTCGCGATTGCCGCGAATATAGCGGTTGGCCTTGATGCCCGCCTTGATGACGCGCTTGATTTCATCCGGCTTGTCCTGGATTTTCTTCACGCCGGCTACCAAACCCGTCTCGGGGAAGATGAGTATATCCTCAGCCTTGGCGAGAATGTTGAAGCCCCGCTTCTTCGCCTCGGAATCCAACGGGGGAGCCAGTATGGCCGCATCAATCAAGCCCTGGGTGAGCCTGATAAAGCGAGCCTCGACTGCGCCGACGGCGACAAACTTCATATCCTTATCGGGATCAAGCCCGAAATGCTTGGCCATGACCCGCGCCGCGAAAATCGAGACACCGCCAAAGGTCGAAATCCCCACTGTCTTGCCCCTGAGTTCGTGGATTGACCTGACCTCAGCCCGTGCAACCAGCGCGAGAACAGGAGCCGGCACAAAGCAGGCCACCACCTTGACGGGTAGTCCGGTCATCGCGCCTCCGACCGCCATACCAGTACCGTAGTCCAAATCTCCGCTGCTCAACGCCGCGCTGCCCGCTCCACCGGTGACCCGGATAATCTCGGCTTCGATGCCCTCTTCTTTGAGGAAGCCTCTTTTGTGCGCCAGAGGGAAAGTCATAAACTGGCCGCTCAAGTTGGAGATGCTGATTCGAACCTTGTCCGCCGCGTCGACCGACCCGGGAAAAGATAGGAATGTGAGCAAAATCATCAATATATTAGTCATTGAACGGCTCACGATTGCCCCTTATATCGTTTGCCAAACGATGGATTCCCTTTAAGGGCTTATCATCGAATCGGGACACAAGAACCTGGCGAAGAACGCTCTCACTTGTAGACGGCGGTCAGAAATCCTTCGCGCTCCAGTTCGTCCATGACACTCGTGTCGACGAAGTCTTTCCAGTCGCGCTGCTCTTTGACTTGCATGAGCTCCAAGAAAACCGTGGCGTCTTCGGGGCCTGGGTTGGGGACTCGCGGAAAAACTTTCAACCAGAACTCATAGGTCTCTTGAAGAATTTTCGGGTCGCTTTCGCGCAGATTCTTGGCCAACACCCGCGAGCCAAATTCCCGGTCCGTGCGAAATTTCGCAAGGCCCGCGACAAAACCTCTCATGAAATTCTTCACTGTTTCGCGCTGCGACTTGATGAAGGATTGCCGCGTGGTGATTTGATTGATCGGGTATTGGATGCCGCTGCCCACCATATCGTAAAGGGGCTTCAGACCAAGTTCTTTCGCGCGCAACGTAAAAGGCGGAAGGAGCAAAGTTCCTTGAACCGTTCCGGCCGCCAGCGACGCGAGGCGGGTGCCGAAGTCACCCACCTGCAACATCGCGACGTCTTTGTCGGGGTCCAAGCCGAGTTTTCTAAGAGCATACTGCATGGCGACGTAGCCTGAGCCGCCCACCGTGTTCACCGCGAGCTTCTTCCCTTTTAGCTCCGACGGGTCGCGGATTTCCTTGCTGACGTAGAACGTATACGGAAATACGCCGACGGTTCTGGCGATGATTATTGTATCGGCGCCCTTCAGCCGGGCGTTGACCACCGCGGCGCCGCCGGTGGTGCTGATTTGAATGTCCCCGCCGATCAGTGCTCGGGTCACCGGTTGGCCGCCGGAAAACTGGATCACTTCCAGGTTCTTTATTCCGTACTTCTCGAAGTAGCGGCCTTCTCTAGCCGCCCAAAGCGGCGCCTGAGTGGCGCTGAAGATGGTTCCGGCCCGCAGCGGCTCCTGCGCGGAAAGACACGAAGGAATAAAATTAACCACAAAGAGCACAGCGCGACATAGCCGCAACCAAAAGCCGGAATATCTCGCGCAAAGGCGCAAAGGTCGCGAAGGTCGGAAAATAACGGTGAAAAATTCTCCAAGATAATTCATCTCTTCCCTCCGAACTTGGCGTGCTTTGCGCCTTGGCGGGAGTCAATTCCCCAGGTTCGAGTATTCCAGATCCCCAGAAAATTTGCGCAATCCGCGAAAACTTTTATTCATAGATCGTGGCTTTCCATTTCGCGCGGATTTGGTTTTTTAGCTCCTCGCTCGATTCGGCGATGGGCGGGAACTGATGCCGGCGTTCGTAGGGCATGCAGGCGTCAATCAGACAGCGCGAGCTGTGCCCTTTGTTCTCGGGTGGAATGCAGACGTCCAGCGAACCGCTCGCCGCGCGGCGGATGATTTCGACCGCTTGTTCGGGGTCGCAGCGTGTCGCCATCGCCCAGAGCACGTCGAATTCGCTCGTCGGATCGATGTCTTCATCGACTACTACGACGAAGCGCCCGTTGTAGGCGCCGCCGAGGGACTGAGACGCGAGAAAGAGCGCCTGGCGGGAGTGGCCGGGATAGGCTTGTTTGATCGAGATGACGTTAAACAGACTACCGATGCCGGATTCGAGGGACCAGACGCCCTTTACGTTGGGCAAGCCGGCTTTTTCGACGCGATCCCATAGTTGAGCGGCGCGAATCATGCCTTTGGAGAGCGAGTAATCCGTCGGCGGGCGCCCCGGGCGCGCGACGCATAAGATCGGGTCGTTGCGATAATAAATCCGTTCGATCCGGAGCACCGGCGTATCTTCCATTCGGGTGCCGTAGTAACCGAGCCACTCGCCGAAGGGCCCGTCGGGCTTGATGTCTCCCGGATGAAGAAATCCCTCGATGGCGATCTCGGTGTGGGCAGGAAAGGGCAAACCGGTAACTTCCCCTTTGACGAGATCGAAGGGTCTGCCTCTGATGCCGCCGCAGTAATCGTACTCGGAATAACCTAACTCAATTGGATTGCCCGCGGCCAGAAGCAGCAGTGGGTCTTGGCCGACGCACAAGACAACCGGGCAAGGCTTTCCTTGTTTGAAATATTTTTCCATGTGCATGCGTCCATGCTTGCCCGCGGACGACATGAAAAGACCCACGGATTTCGCGTCATGCACCATCGCCCGGTAGGTGCCGAGGTTGAGCCAGCCTTCCTCTGGATCGCGCGTGACCGCGATGCAAGCCGTGCCGATAAATCGGCCGCCGTCCAACTCGTGAACTTTGGGCGCGGGAAATTTGAGCACGTCGATCTGATCGCCGGCCATCTTGTTTTCGAAAACCGGTCCCGTCGTAACTATCCGCGGCGGAATCGGCCGGAGCGTGTTG
Organism: uncultured delta proteobacterium; assembly: GCA_963840855.1. GTDB lineage: Bacteria > Desulfobacterota > Binatia > UBA9968 > UBA9968 > DATACQ01. The sequence continues at coordinate 41,527 of CAWJBB010000055.1, read as the reverse complement.
AGCTTATCTTTAAACCGGCTGACCAGCTTCAGCCCCACGCTGTCCATCGGCAAGCCGGCCATGAGCGCGAGACGCCGGTAGGAAGTCTGCTGGCCGAAAAGAATTCTAAACCCTTCGGGGTAACCCGTGATGCGGTCGAACAGCAACGCCGGAATGGTGCCGCCGCGCTCACGATAGATAAGCTCCGCCATCGTGCCGATCTCGAGATTCCAGTCGGCGCCATCGACGCGCTTGAGCTCACCCATCGATTCGACGAGGTCGAGCCATTCCCTCACGTCGTTGTAGGGACGCGGCAGATTGCCTTCATCGGTGTGTATGGTTTGTTCTGGTGATGTCATATTTGTGTTCTGCAGAATTCGTTCGAAAATTTCAAATATCTTCGGCTAAAATCAATTTAAACCGAAGACTCGGCGAAAATCTTTTATATGATCCGCGTTGGTCGCTATGTCCGGGTCCAGGGGCACGAGCTTCAACTTCCTGGGGTCCATATCGGGGACGAGAGGCGCAACGTCGTGCCGCGCCGAGGCGCGCCGGGCTTTTTGCAGGATTTCCTGGCCTTCCTTCGAGATGCTGTAGTTCATGAACAGCTTCGCGGCGTTGGGTTGTGGCGCCTTGGCGGCAACGGCGACGGGCGCCAGGTTGACGAGAATCGGATCGGTGCTCTTGATCCACTCAACCGGCTGGCCCTTGTTTTTCATTTGTTCGATGTGGTCCGGATAAACAACCACGGCTGCGGGGAATTCGCCGACCGACATCAAGTCCGCGAGCAACGCGTGGCCATTACGGAACTGAAGCCCTTGCCGGCTCAGCACTTCCATGTACTTTCTGCCCTTTTCTTCGCCCCAGTGTTTGAGCATGCCCGCGTGCCAAAAATATTCTTCATCATCCATGCCGAGTTTACCTTTCCAGCGCGGGTGCAAAAGATCGTCCCAATTTCTCGGCGCATCGGCTTTGGTTACCAGCTTGGTGTTGTAGCCGATCACGTTGTAGCCGCTGTAAAGCGACACCCAATAATTCTGCGGATCTTTAAACCCGGTAGGATAATACGTTGCTTCCGGCGCGGCATAGGCCTGCAAGAGCCCTTTGTTTTGCACTACCTTGAGGGCGAAGGCGTTGAGCACATCGTAGGTCGTTTTGCCCGCCAGATGTTCCGCGAGGGCGCGGTTGACGATCTGTTCGCCGCCGGCGCGAAAGATGTCGACTTTGATGAACGGATATCTTGCCTCGAAGCCCGCCGCCAACGCCCGCGAATCCTCAATGCGCATGGAGCTCCAGAAAACCACTTTCCCTTCTTTCTTTGCCCCGCGCGCCAGTTCGTCCTCGGACTGCCCCTGGGCTGAGTTGAGCGGCACGAACGTTGTGCCGAGCAGAAGTAATGAAAGACAAATCGCCTTACACAGTTGGCAGAGCATGATGCCTCCCTTATCAAAATCCGAAATTTGTCATTTTCTTCATATTGGCGCGCTCTGCGTTACTTCGCAGTTTGTTTGAGCTGTTCGAATAATTTCTCCGCTGACATAGGGAGATCCTTGATGCGCTTCCCCGTCAAGGACGCGATGGCATTGGCGATGGCTGGCGCGATGCCGAATATGGACATCTCGCCGACGCCTTTGGCGCCATAGGGTTCCGACGCGTAAAGTTTTTCAACGATCCTCGGCGTGGCGCCCGGCATATCGCACGCGGTTGCGATCTTGTAGTCCGCGAAGCTGGCGTTGGCGACTTTTCCTGCTTCGAACTGCAAACCTTCGAAGAGGGCATATCCTAACCCCATGGCAATACCGCCCTGGATCTGGCCCGTAACGGCCATAGGATTGATCGCTTTGCCGACATCGTGCGCCGACGCGACGCGGACGAGCTTGATGACACCGGTCTCGCGATCGATTTTTACCTCCACCGCCTGCGCGCCGAAAGGCCATCCCGCCGCGGCGGAATCTTGCTTGTTCGATGCAGCATCGCCGGCCCATGACCTTTTGCTTTCGAATGACCCGCTGCCGAGGATTTCCGCCAATTTCGATTTCTTGATCACTTCGCCATAGGTCATCGAGCGCCGCCCGCTCGCCACGACCTTCTTGCCCTTGATTCGCAACTTTTCCGGCGAAAGATTCCAGAGACGAGCAGATGCCTCGATCAGTTGCCGGCGCGCATCCGTGGCGGCCAGCTTCACGGCCGCCCCGACGTAGGCCGTCACGCGGCTGGAATAGGTGCCGTGATCGAAGGGAGTCAAGTCGGTGTCGGCGATCACCACCCGGATGTCGGTTGGCGCGATCCCCAGTTCCTCGGCGGCGATTTGCCCGAGGGTCGTGCCCGTTCCGCCGCCGACGTCGGTGGCGCCGATCATGAGTTCTACGCCGGCGTCGGCGCGAATGCGCAGGAGCGCTTTCGATGACGCCGCCGACGTGGTCGGTGATTTGTGAATCAGCGCCACGCCGAAGCCATGGTCCGACGGCGCGCGTTTTTTCCAGCGCTTGAGTTCTCTGGAAACTTCCAGCAAGCACTGGCGCAGGGCGATATGATTGGCGCGGTCGCCGGCCGGCGTTTCATCGCCGGTGTCGAGACAATTTTTGAGCCGGAGCGCCACGGGATCGATGCCCAACTTTGCCGCGATGATATCCATCTGCGATTCGCCGGCCCAGACGGCCTCCGGGATGCCCAGGCCGCGAAACGGACAGCCGCGCAGTTTGTTCGTATAGACCAGCGTCGACGTGACCCGAAGATTGGCAATCCTATACGGTCCAACGCCGTCTTTTAGCGCGCGATTGCTGCCGGGCAATCCTTCGGCGTAGGCTCCTGTGTCCCAGATAAACTCCATGGCGCGCGCCGTGATCGTGCCGTCGCGCTTGACGCCGGTTTTGACGCGGACCGTGGCCGGCACCGAGCCCGCTGCGGCGGCAAATTCTTCCGCTCTGCTGTTGATGAGCCGTACGGGCTTGCCGGTTCTGAGCGCGAGAGCGGCGGCATAGGGCTCAAGCCGCATCGCGTTTTTGCCGCCGAAACCAGCGCCAATCTTGCTACCGATCACGCGGATCTTCTCTTCCGGTAAGCCGAAGAGTTCCGCCAGACCGGAGCGCACTAGAAAGACTTTTTGCGTACTGGTCCACAACATCAGCCGCTCGCCGTCCCAGTGCGCCACCACGGCGTGGGGCTCGAGCGAACAATGCTGAACCTGCTGCGAGCTGAACCGGTCGTCGAAAATTTCATCGGCTTCGGCAAAGCCCTGATCGATGTTACCCCTGGAGTAAACTGCTTGATGCGCGATGTTGGTTCCCGCCACCGGATGCCAACTGCGCGCCAGCATGTCGTTCAGCCGGTAGGAGTCGAAGTTTTCGTGAATTAACGGGGCATTTTCTTTCAGAGCTTGGTCGGGTGACAAAGCGGCGGGCAGCTCTTCGTAGTCACAGTCGATCAGGCTCAGAGCCGCCTCCGCGGTTTCCTCGTCTTTGGCCGCCACCGCCGCGATGACGTCGCCTATGTAACGCGCTTTTTCGCCGGCGAAGAGTTCTTCATCCTGGACTGTGAAGCCGAAACGCTTGCGCGGCACGTCACTCGCCGTCAAAACCGCCGCGACGCCGGTAAGCAACCGGGCGCGGCTCGCGTCGAGGCGCCGGATTTTAGCGTGCGGTACGGAACTACGGAATAACTTCGCGTGAAGCATTCCCGGCAAAAGGACGTCAACCGTGTAGGGGGCGCGGCCCGTCACTGTTTCCGGACCATCGAGTCGCGGCTGTGGTTTGCCGACAACCCTGAAAGGTTTCATGCCGAAAATAACTATTTCCGCGGCGGGGCGTAGAGTTGCAAGAGATTGCCGTCCGGATCGAAAAAGTAAAAACCTCTCCCCGAGGGGCGTTCGACGGTCGGGATGTTGTAAACCTTCACGCCCCAATCTTTCATTTTTTTCTCCGCCAGCTCGAAGTCTTCCGGCGAGACGGTGAAGGCCTGGTGCGTGGCGCCGTCTTCTTTCACGGCGTCTTTCTCGATGGGCTCGGGCCGTTGGAACAAGACGACCATCGAATCGCCGGAGCGAAGATCGGCGCGGTTCAAGTGATCGCCCATGTCGTCGCGGTTGAGCTTGGCGATCGTCATCCCAAGAATCTCGGTATAAAATTTGACCGCGCGCTCGACATCGTTGACGGGAATGCCGAGATGATAGACGCCTTTCGTAGTAATCATAGATCCTCCTTTATTACTCAACCGTTCCGGTTGGCAGCGATAGCCCGCTAAAGTGACTTCCAAAAAATCGCCCCGGGAAACCATCAATCTGCGAACTCCGTAAGTGCCATCTACCACCTGAGTAATCCGGCAGTCAACCGCGTCTTTGGCCGCCGGGCGTATACGGTGTTTAGAGTGGGCGGCGGGGATGGCTACAGCGCCGTCGCCCCGCGAATCACTCCCTCGCAGACCTTTGCCATAAAGTCCATATCCAAAGTGTCGATGGTATCGCTGGGACCGTGGTAGTGTGGATTGCGATAAAAAGATGTGTCGGTGACCATCAGCGCCGGATAACCCAGGTCCCAGAACGGCGAATGATCGCTGAGGCGCACGGCGGGAATCAACATGCCGTTACCGGGTACGGAAAGGGTTTCGATCGGCAGCCCTGACACCTGGCGCATTGAATCAGCGAATCGGCGCAGCAAGATGTTCGAGTTCCAGTTGCCGATGACGCCGATGAAGTCACCGCGGTCAGGATACATCCAACTAAGCCCCACCGGATACTTTTGCCTGCCGGGCCGCGGGTCCGTATAGCCGACCATTTCCAGCGAAATCATCGCTTCGACTTTCGCTCCCGCGGCTTTGAGTTTTTTTGCCAAGGCCGCGCTGCCGATCATATTCAGTTCTTCGAGATTGAAGGCGCAGAATAGTATTTGCGAATGCAGCCGTTCGATTTGACAGAGCAGCCTCGCCGCTTCGAGGAGCACCGCCACACCGCTGGCGTTGTCGTCGGCGCCGGGACTGCCCGGCACCGAATCGAAATGGGCGCCGAGGATAATAATCGGGCCGCCTCTTGTTGGCCTCCTGCGGGCGATGATATTGCGAAATCTACCCCCGCCGTAAGGGAAATAATCGCTCTCGACGTCGAGGCCGCAGCTTGCGAATTCTTGTTCGATAAATTTTTCCACCGCGGCCAGGTGACGTTGGCCGCGGAACGGGCTGCGCTCGCCGACGATCATATCTAGATGGCGGCGTAACCGCTGGGAATCGACACGGGTAGTCATGGTAGGAACCGGCAGAGCGACAAAATTTTTCGCTCCTTCCACTCGGTAAATCAACTCTTAACTTACCTTGTTATACCACCGCTTGAAACACTCATCGCATAGCCGAAGCGATTTCATCGGCGCAGGCTAGTGGTTCAATTAGAAGTCGGCCCCGCATCTGGATAGCAAGATAGATTTCTCGCTCGGCTCGAAATGACAGGCATGGTGAATTGTCATCCCGAACGACAGACTGTGTGAAAACTCATTAGGAGCCCTTCGACTAAGCTCAGGGCGAACGGCTAAATGCTTGATTTGTAATGTCCGATATCCGTTCGTGGTGAGCCCAGTCGAACCATGAACGGAGTTTTCACACCGTCTGGCGAAGAGAGGGATCTTTCCCAAACTGAACCACTACCCGGCGCCGACGTCGATAGTAAGTCGCGGCGAATCTTGATACTAATGAATTGGTCCAATCAGTCCCCTCCAAGCCGGAACAAATTCCTTGAAAGACGAATTTACAAAGCCTGCTACGCCGGGAATTGAAACCGAGAGAGCCAAAACGGCGGCACATCGGTTTCGTCCTCGAATCTTCGCTTCATTGCGCCATGCCGACTATCGCTATTTGTGGACCGGCACCTTGATGATGAGCACCGGCCAGTGGGTTCAGCAAGTGACGCTTGGCTGGCTGCTTTACGATCTAACCGGCAACTCGATGCTGCTCGGCGCGCTGAATGGTCTGCGTGCCCTGCCTTTTTTGGTCACCGGGCCCATGGCGGGGGTGGCCGCCGACCGCATGGACCGGCGCAAGTTGCTCCTATACACACAGTGGGTATTGATCATCACCGCGATTCTCATGGGCGCGCTGGTCGCTTCGCCGTTTTTACATGTCTGGCATATTTTTCTTTTCACGTTGATCACCGGCGTCGCCTGGACGATCACCGAACCGGTGCGGATGAGCATGATCCCCAGCGTCGTGCCGAAACGAGATCTGGCCAACGCGATCGCGCTCAACTCCGGCGGCTTCAATTTGATGAAAGTTATCGGTCCCGCGCTCGGCGGCGCCATGATCGCTTGGTTCGGAGCGGCGGACAATTTCTTCGTCCAAGGCATTGCTTACATCGGCGTGCTGGCGATGATCTATCTGATGCACATCCCGCCCCACTCCGCCGAAGCGAAGCGCGCGACCGCCTTCGCCAATCTCAAGGAAGGCGTTGCCTACGTCTGGTCCACGCCGGCCGTGCTAGCGCTGATGATGCTCGCATATGTGCCGCGGGTTTTCGCGGTACCGTACCAAACATTGATGCCCGTGTTTCAGAAAGACGTGCTGCATGTCGGACCCGAAGGATTGGGTCTATTAATGGCGGCGCCCGGCGTCGGCGCGGTGATCGCCGTTCTGACGCTGGCGTCGCTCGGCCATCGCATCAAACGCCAAGGCTTGTTGCTGGTCGGCAGCATCGTCATCCTCGGCTTTTTTCTGATCGTCTTTTCTCAACTGACTTCATTGCCGCTGGCGCTCATCACTCTGGTGATTGCGGGCGCTTTCCAAATGTTTTTTCTTGCCAGTACCGCCACGATGCTTCAGCTTGTCGTCCCCGACGAATTGCGCGGCCGGGTGATGAGCCTCTACATGCTCGATCGCGGCTTCATGCCGGCGGGGGCGTTATTTGCCGGCACCGCGGCGCATTTCATCGGCGCGCCGATGACGGTGGCGACAATGGGCGCCATCGTTATTCTGCTAACTCTGCTCGTCGCCTGGCGCATCCCGGCGATCCGTACTCTTGAAAGTTAGTGGTTTTCGCTTGCTCAATCGTCAAATTGTTGCAATCAGGGACCGGCCCAGGGCAACGTCAAAGTAAGTATCATTTTACTGACTTGAATTCACAAATCGCGTTTGTCCGAAATTCCCCATTTCCCCCTCAAAGGGAGAATGCAAAGTCTCCCTTTGTAAAGGGAGATTCAGAGGGATTTTGAATCTGCTCAAGACGACTTCGACAGGATCCTGGGGATTGGCCCGCCTTTCTAGACATTTTTCGTGCCGTGGAGTATTCGTATAGGGTTCGCTTCGAATTTAGATCAAATTTATGGAGGGATAAATGATAGCGGCGAGATTTTCGCGAATCGTGCTATTGGCAATCTGCATTGCGGCGCTTCCGGTGGGTGCACCCGCGCAGTCGGCAAAAGGATATGAACCGCAAGTCGGCCAGGATGGGAAAGATGTCATATGGGTGCCGACGCCCCAGGCCCTGGTGGACAAGATGCTCGACATGGCCAAGGTGACGCCGAAAGATTATGTCATCGATCTGGGTTCCGGTGACGGGCGCACGGTCATCACGGCGGCGAAACGGGGCTCCAAAGCTCTTGGCATCGAATACAATCCGGACATGGTGGAACTATCGAAACGAACCGCCGCCAAAGAAGGCGTGAGCGATAAAGCGAGTTTCGTGAAAGCCGATCTATTCGAAAGCGATTTCTCACAGGCCCAGGTCATCACGATGTTTCTACTCTCCAGTATCAACTTGAAGCTGCGGCCTAAGATCCTCGACCTCAAGCCGGGCACGCGCATCGTGTCGAATACCTTCGATATGGCCGAATGGAAGCCCGATGAAACGGCCAACCTTGCCGGTTGCAGCTCCTGGTGCACGGCGCATCTTTGGATCGTCCCGGCAAAAGTCGGCGGCGTCTGGACAACTTCACAAGGCGAGCTGACGCTCAAACAGACTTTTCAGATGATCTCCGGCACGCTCAAGAGCGGTAGCGTGGCCACGCCGGTCACGGGTAAGCTGAACGGCGATGAGATCAGCTTTTCTGCCGGCGAGGCGCAATACACCGGCCGGGTCAATGGCAACTCTATCGAAGGAACGCTCAAGTCCGGCGGGAACTGGAGCGCGTCGCGCGGAGCAAATTAACAATCAAGTGGTTGAACTGACCCCTTGCGACTGAGTCGGCCCAAGTGAAAACTAGAAGCAGCAATATATCAATTCAAAGCGGGAGGAGATTTGTGACTAGATTGAATTTGTACAGACAATTTGCACTGGCGCTATCGTTGTCGGTCGCGCTTGCGAGCGGTATTGCTCAGGCGCAGCCGGCTAAAGAATACGAGCCCGAAGTCGGGCAAGCTGGCAAAGACGTCGTTTGGGTGCCGACGCCCCAGGCCCTGGTGGACAAGATGCTCGACATGGCCAAGGTGACGCCGAAGGATTACGTCATCGATCTGGGTTCCGGTGACGGGCGCACGGTCATCACGGCAGCGAAGCGGGGCTCCAAAGCTCTTGGCATAGAATACAACCCGGACATGGTGGAACTGTCGAAGCGAAGCGCCGCCAAAGAAGGCGTGAGCGATAAAGCGAGTTTCGTGAAAGCCGATCTTTTCGAAAGCGACTTCTCGCAGGCCCAGGTCATTACGATGTTCTTGCTGCCGAGCATCAATGTCAAGCTACGGCCGAAGATTCTCGATCTCAAGCCCGGCACGAGGATAGTTTCGAACTCCTTTGACATGGAGGAGTGGAAGCCCGACGAAACGGCGACGGTAGAAGGCTGCAACAATTGGTGCACGGCGCATCTCTGGATCGTCCCGGCGAAAGTGGAGGGATCGTGGAAACTTGCCACAAGGCGAGCTGACGCTCAAACAGACTTTTCAGATGATCTCCGGCACGCTCAAGAACGGCAACGCCGCCACGCAGGTCAGTGGGAAATTGAACGGCGATCAGATCACATTCACGGCCGGCAACGTGCAGTACAGCGGGCGCGTTAGCGGCAACTCGATGGAGGGCACCGCCGGCGGCAATAAATGGAGCGCGACAAGAGCGGGAAAATGATCCGGAAAGGATGAAGGCGGAAGGTTGCTACAGTGAGAATCCGCCGCCGTTCTCTAATGCGCACGAACCGAAGCGCGCGCCCCGCGGGCGTGCTTCGGTTTTTTGCATCTAAAACTCAGGTTTTCTTCGCGCCGGGGCCCGCGTAGATTTCGAGTTTGTTGCCGTCCGGGTCCAGGAAGTACGCCTGCTTGCCCCAGAAGACTCCCTCGTTACGGTCTTCGATGTGAAAAACATCGACGCCGTTCTTGCGCAAAAATTCAATCGACGGCTCGAAGTCTTCCGGCTTTACTTTGAACGCATGATGCACCGGAGTGCTCTGGGGCGAGTCGTATTTCACCGGCGCATTACCCTTAGCCATAATAAAATAATTCTCGCCGCTCTGGAGAAAAACCATCCGCGGCGTTTGCTCGACAATCTTCATGCCGAGCAACTCGTGATAAAACTTCGCGCTGCGGTCGAGATCGGTGGCCGGCAAACTGAAATGGAGCACGCCTTGAGTTTTGATCATGATTTACCTCCCAGGCGAAGACTCAAATACATCTAATTTCGTTAGCTTCAAGCTCCCAAGCTGAACGCCTTGGTCGGATTATCCCAGAGAATCTTGGCGCGCGATTGACGGGAAATTTTGTCGTTGCCGCTGATCGCGCCGACGGTCTTGTCCGGGAACTTATCGATGGCGTCGCTGTGCGGATAGTCGGTGGCGATCATCAAATAGTCGTCGCCGACGTGGTCGACGAAGACCGGCGCCAGCTCCTCGCCAGCCTCGCAGCTGATCCAGCAGTTGCGCTTGAAGTAATAGCTCGGTTTTTCTTTCGTGATCTTAGCCGAGCCGTGGGATTCATGTTCCCAGTGTTCGTCCATGCGTTCCAGCCAGAACGGCGCCCAGCCGCAGCCTGATTCGAGGTGGGCGACCTTCAGCTTGGGAAATTTTTCCAGCACGCCGTCGGCGCAGAAGCTCAGGCAAGCAAGCATCTGTTCCAGCGGATGGCAAGCCACATGGCGGCCGAATTCGCTGTAGCGGTCGGAGCCGGCCTGCTGAAGAACGGTGCGCGCGCCTTCGTGGACGCAGATCGTCACGCCGAGCTCGGAGCAGGCATCGTAGATCGGATAGTAATCGGGGCTGGCGAAAGTGCGGCCGCAAAATTTGTTTGGCCGCCAGAAAATGCCGACCAGACCCAATTTCTCTCTCGCGTATTTCAGTTCTTCAACGGCGCGCGCCGGATCTTGCAGCGGCAGAAGCATAACGCCGTAGAGGCGCTTGCGGTCATGATCGCAGTAATCCGCCAGCCAGGTGTTGTAAGCCCGGCAAATCGCGGCGCTCAGCTCCGGGTCGATATCGTCCCGCCACATAATGTAAAGACCGATGGTTGGGAACAGGACCGAGACGTCGATGCCTTCGCGCTCCATATCGCGCAGATTGGACGCCGGGTCGAACTTATTCGCGTAGGCATCGGCGAAGCACTCGCGCCAGCGCTTGGACGATGAAAAAATATAACCGTAATCCACTGTCTCTCGTCCGGGACGCAGGGCGGAGTCAGAGACCGGCTTGCCGTCCACTTCGCGCACGGTCTGGTTCGGCCCGGCGAGGCGCACCCGGTGTTTGAACTTTTCGGGCAAATAATTCTGATACAAATCCGACGGCTCAAGGATATGCCGGTCGGCATCGATAACTTTAAATCCGTCTTTCATGTCTCATTTCCTCCCGTCTGCTCGATAGGGTTACTTTTCAGATTCATATATTGCAAACGGGACGCCGCGGCAAGCCCCGCGCGATGATCTTACCGAGGCCTCATTTTTCCTTTGGCTGTCTAGCGCAGAGACTGTGAGTTGGTGGGGCGCTCTTCGGGCGTCTCGAAGCGCGCGTCGTAGGCAGAGGGACTTCGTAGCAATGGGATCAGGCAAGCCCGGAACCGAATGATGAGCGAATGACGCTGCGGGACGGGTGCGCGGCGCGAGCTTACATTTGTCGAGTGACAGTCCACACCGAAGTGAAATGTTGCGAGGTTAGCGGAAACGCCTACCACCCTGTCGCTCCCCCGCGACCCGCAGTGGGTCAATTGCGCCGATTTAGCTCGCGGCCCCGACGGGTGCAGCGCCTCGTTAGGCTATGGCGCGGCGCCCGAGCTCTCTACGGCATGGCTGTTTCAACCAGTTTCTGTTCCAGCCTCAGCTGCGCCGCCCGGGCGCAACCCTGCATGACCTGGAAATAGCGCTGGACCCAATCGGCCCCGAGTTCATATGGATGCGGACCTTCACCGCGCCCGGCGAGCATTCTGTTCTTGTTGAACGCATTGTCGAACTCCGAGTGGTTCGAAAGGAGGACGGTCGCACCGGTAGAGGCAGCTTTTGCCGCCATGTGCTTCTGCGACTCGATATAGGTCTGGAAATTTTTGACGCCCGGATCCGGCGTGTTGTTCACGAAATTGAAAGCGGTGCCGCCCGAATACGCCACGTTGACCGGCTTGCCACGGTCTAACACGGTAAAAGTGTAGGACAGCGTGCCCGGCGTATGGCCAGGGGTGAGCCAGATGGTCACGGTTGTATCGCCGAGCGTTATCTTCATGCCGTCGGTGGCGACGATGTCGCGTTTCGGCGCCATTGTTTTGTACCGGTTCGGATACTTCGCAACCAGATCCCAATCGGGCCCGCCCATGACAACGCGGGCCCCGTACCGAGTCTGCAGCATCTCGGCGCCCCCGATGTGATCACCATGAGCGTGGGAGATGAGAACATACTTGATGTTCTTCGGATCGAGGCCGACTTTCTGCATCCCGCCGATAATCAGTTCCTCTGAGTTGTAGGGATAAATCGTGTCGATCAAGATGATCCCTTCCTTTGTCGTCAAAGCCCAGGCCGAGTGAAGCTTGCCGCCGACGAAATAGAGATTGTCAAAGACCTTAGCGGGTTCAGCGTACCAGGTGTCACGCGCCGGCGCACTGCCGGGGTTCGTGATATAGCCCGGCGCGTTGTCGCTGGTGTTTTCGCCGCCGCTCTGAGGCAACAGGCATGTCCGGACCAAGGTACCGAGGAACTCAAACCCGGCTGCGGTCTTGGCCGACTGCAGGGCGGCCTGGATCTCCGCCTCGAAGTTCCTTTTGACCGGGGACTGCTGCGCGAACACGCCGTTCACGCTAAGACCGGCAACAATAGCGAGCACTACGCCGATACTAGCTATGTGTGATTGCATAACACCTCCACTTGAACATTTCGGGCGCGGTCAAAGAAACCCTCCGGCTCGGTAAACCGGCCGTCGGCCTAAACGCTTATGGTGAGGGGCCGGTCCGCTCTACCATGTTAGGCATCATCGAGCTGGCCGCGGCCGGCCGCGACCGCTGACGCGAGAGCGGGGCACCGCACCAGATTACTTAGCGGTGAAGAAGTAATAGTCCGCCGTGTAGTTTATGCGAGCGGGCGTCCCGGCCGCGGCTTGAGAACAACCGGCGTTAGGCGCCACGCCGCCCACGGTACTTACGCGCTGTATGCTCGTGACCTTGCTGAACGAGCCTTCCGAGCCGACGGACTTCGCGGCAAGCAGCAGCCAAGGGATGGCGTCGGCCACTGGCGCGTCGGCACGTTCCTTCACCGTACCCAAGATCTTGCTGCCGTCGGTCGATTCCCAATGTGGGCCAGCATAGTGTCGGCCGATCTTGTTTCCACGCGCGTCGAAGAGATCAGCTTCGGGAGCTACGAACGCCCATTCATATGCCCCGACTTGATCCTTTCTGGCACGGCATTCGTAGATCTGCACGCCCTTTGCGGGAACGATCATCGTCAACGATTCGTTCGCGCCGGGTTTGAGCTTATCCGGCACCTTGACCATAGACGTCGGTGGTTGCAGGCTTGCGCAGGCGGCGACGAGGAGGGTGAGCAAGAAGGCCGTGACCTTGGGTGTCTTGGACATGGTATCCTTCCTTCTTGGGCTGTAGCCTAATGCCTAACGTATTGAACTAGAAGATTAGTCATCGGCATACGGTGTAGCCCCTCGCGCTTAAGTCTAATGCCGGCTCTTCCGGGAATGTATTGTGCTTTTTCCATTCTGAGAAAAACAAATCTGCCGCACTATCCATCATGAGATTACGCGTTGTCAATCTCTCACCCGACAAACGCGGGTGGCGGGAGTATGATTTGCGATTTGGTCAGATCCCCAAATGCTGGCGTAGCAACTCCGGTTGGGCTTTTAATTGATCGCCGGTGCCTTCGAACACGATGCGGCCTTTGACCAGAATGACGTTTCGGTCGGTGTGCGCCGAGACGGCGGCGAAGTTTTTGTCGACGATGATCGCGGCGATGCCGGATTCGCGAATCGTGCGGACCATGCGCCAGATTTCTTGGGCGATGATGGGCGCGAGACCTTCCGTGGCTTCGTCGAGTATCAACAATGTTGGATTGGTCATCAGCGCACGGCCAATCGACAGCATCTGCTGCTCGCCGCCGGAAAGTTGCTGGCCGCCATGGGTCAGCCGCTCGGCCAGCCGTGGAAAAGTTTGCAGCACGCGTGCGAGGGTCCAGTCGTGTTTGCCGTGAGCGCCTGGCCGGGCGGCCATGACGAGGTTTTCTTTTACCGTGAGATTGGGAAAAATGCCGCGGCCTTCGGGAACGTAGGCGATGCCTTGGCGCGCGATCTGATGCGGCGCGGCGTGGGTCATCACCCGGCCGTTGATCTTAATTTCACCGCGGCGTGATGGAACATGGCCGATTAACGATCGAATGAGCGTCGTCTTGCCCATGCCGTTTCGCCCCATCAACCCCACGGCTTCGCCGGCGCGCACGGTGAAATCGACGCCGTGCAAAATATGGCTGGCGCCATAGTAAGTGTGCAGCTCGCGCGCTTCGATGATCGGCTCGTCGGTCATCGCAACTCGTTATCGCTGCCGAGGTATGCAACCTGGACGTTTCGGTTGGCGCGAATTTCCTCGGGGGCGCCGGAGGCAAGTTTTTTGCCATCGACCATTACGGTCAGCACTTTGGCTAACTGAAAGACCGCATCCATGTCGTGCTCGACCAGCAGGATGGCGTGACTTTCACCGAGACGGCGGATGAGTTCCACCATCTTCAATGATTCCTCCATGCCCATGCCGGCGAGCGGTTCGTCGAGCAGTAACAAGCGCGGTTCGGTGGCGAGGCACATGGCGATTTCCAACTGGCGCTGCTCGCCGTGACTGAGCGCCAGCGCTGCGTCGCTCGCCCGGTGCGCCAAGCCCACGGCATCGAGGGCGCGCCGCGCCTGAGCCATGACACTTTCGTAGGAGAGCGCGTTACGCAGCCAATTCAATGGCCGCGGCTCGCGCGATTGGGCCGCCAGCCGGCAATTTTCCAACGCGCTGAAGCCAAGAAAAATATTCGTCTTCTGATAACTTCGACCCATGCCCAAGCGCGCGCGTTTCTCGGGCGCCAGCCGGGAAATAGGGTTACCGCCAAAGATGATGTCTCCGGAGCTGGCGGGCAGCTCACCGGAAAGCAGGTTGATCAGCGTCGTTTTGCCCGCGCCGTTGGGGCCGATGACCGCGTGTAGTTCGCCCACTCTGACTTCGAGGGACAAATTATCCACGGCGGCAAGTCCGCCGAAACTCTTGCTCAACCCGCGCGCTTGGAGGAGGGCGTCGCTCATGATTCGGCGGCGCCGTTCGTTTGGACGCGGCGGTAGGAGTAACGCCGCAAAGCGATGTCAATGAAGCCGCCGATGCCATGCGGTAAAACCAGCACGATCGTAACAATCAAACCGCCCATGGCGAGTTGCCAATGCTTGGCGTAAGGGCCAAGCAACGCTGGCGCGGAAAGAAGTTCTTGAATAAGCACGTAAGCGAAGGCGCCGAGCACCGGGCCATGCAGCCGGCCCATACCGCCGAGAATCACCATCATGAGCACGATGCCGGACTGGTGCCAGGCCATGATGTCCGGATTGACGAAGCCAAACTGACAAGCGGCGAGATAACCGGCGAGCCCCGCCAGCGCGCCCGCGAGCACGAACGCGCCGAGCTTGTAAGCGAAGACCGGAAAACCGATGGAACGCATACGCTGTTCATTGGCCCTGATACCGGCCAGCGCGCGGCCCAAAGGCGCGTGCAGCACGTGATTGAGAAATATATAGACCGCGATCAGCATGATCAGCACGAAGTAATAAAATTGCGCGGGGTTTTCCAGATCGAGAGGCTTGAAACCCCATAGAGTCAATTCCGGGCGCACCTGAATATAGATGCCGTCGGAGCCGCCGCCGAGTTTCGTGTCATGAAACAAGGAATAAAGCATCTGCGCGAAAGCCAAGGTGACCATGATGAAGTAAATGCCGGCGGTGCGGACGACGAGAAATCCGATGACGAGGGCGGCCAGCGCGGCGCCAGCCATGGCCGCGGGCAGGGTAAGCCACAGATTGGCCGCTTCATACCTGGGCGAGATTATCGCTAACGCGTAAGCGGCGAGGCCGAAGTAAGCGGCGTGTCCCAAGCTAACCAGCCCGGTGTGGCCGACCAACAGGTCGAGACTCAGGGCGAAGATCGCCATGATCATGATCTTGGCGCCAAGTTGTATATAGAAAGTCGCGCCAAACACGGGAAACAGGGCGAGCAGCAGCACGGCGGCGATCAATAGCGAACGCGGCAAGATGATGGGGCTCACCGGTTACGCCTTGTTGGCGATGCCTTGTGGGCGCCACAAGAGAATTGCCGCCATGACCAGGTAAACCGCGACGCTGGAGTATTCCGCCGCGACTACCTTGCCGAGAGTGTCGGCGAGGCCGATGGCGAGGGAGGCGATCATGGCGCCGTTGATCGAGCCTATGCCACCGATCACGACGACAACGAAGCAGATGATCAAGATTTGGTTTCCCATGCCGGGAAATACCGACGAGATCGGCGCGGCGACGGCGCCGGCGAAGGCGGCGAGGGCCATGCCGAATGCGAAGACCAAGGCGAACAGCAGGGGAATATTCACGCCGAGCGAAGCGGCCATCTCGCGGTTGCTGTTGCCGGCCCGGATCATCATGCCAACGCGGGTTTTGTGGATCACGAAATACAGCAGGGCCGCGATCGCCAGGCACACCGCGGTGACGAAGAGCCGGTAAACCGGATACGACAGGGTGTCAGTGAGTGGGATCGAAGAGGTGAGCAGCGCCGGAATCGCCACGCCATGGACTTCATCGCCGAATAGAATGCTACGCAGTTCTTCGAAGACCAGGATCAGGCCGAAGGTGAGCAACACTTGATAGAGATGGTCGCGCTTGTATAAGCGGCTGAAGATCGCCGTCTCCAACAGGAGACCTATGCCGAAGGCGATGACGACTGCAAATGGAATCGCCAGCCAGAGGCTGCCGGTGTGCCTGGCGAGCCAGTAGGCGAGGTAGGCGCCGACCATATAGAAACTGCCGTGGGCGAGATTGATCACGCCCATGATGCCGAAGATCAGGGTCAAGCCGCTCGCCAGCAGAAATAACAATAAACCATACTGTACGGCGTTCAAAAGTTGTATAAGAAGCACCATGATGAATGCCTCACCACGAAGGCACGAAGGACACGAAGGGTTATTTCGAATCAAAGAACTAATCTCTTGATGCCTTTCCTGAGAAGATCGACGTTAAAGTTAATCAGGAGTCCGACATTTACTTTCGCCAACTTCATATACGTTAAAACTTGGGCCTCATGAATCTTCAACAATTGATCCACGCTTTTTAGCTCTACAATCAGCTGATTATCGACAAGCATGTCGATACGATAAGCGCAGTCCAACTCAATTTGTTTGTATTTCACCGGTAACGCGCATTGCGTTTGAAACGGTAGGTGAGATTGATTGAGTTCATAGCTCAGGCACTGCTCGTAGGCCGATTCTAACAATCCCGGCCCGAGCTGCCGGTGAACTTCGATTGCGCAGCCAATAACTCGATTCGACAATTCGTCGAATTTCACACCCTACCGCTTTTCCTTCGTGTTCTTCGCGCCTTCGTGGTGAACGACCTGTCTTACATTTTACATCCCCGCGCCGGATCGGCGAGGGCCTTGTGGGCGATGCCGACGAACTTGTTTTCGCGGCCGACGACTTTGCGCAAATAGATATCCTGAATGGGGTTGTGTGCTTTCGACATCGTCCAGGTGCCGCGCGGACTATCGACCCTGGCTTTCTCCATAGCGCCGATCATTTCGTTGCGCCTGCCGACGTCGCCTTTGACGGCGTCGAGGCCAGTGGCAAGGAGCAGCGCCGCGTCGTAGCCCTGCACGGCGTAGACGTCAGGCTCGATCTTGTAAGCTTTCATGTATGCGGCGCGGAACTCCTTATTCCGTTTGTTGTCGAGCCCGTCGGCGTAATGCAGCGTGGTTTCGAGCCCTTCAGCGGCGTTATCGACCGCATCGAGCACGCCGTCGGTAAGAAATCCCGAGCCGAACAGTGGAATGGTTTTGCGCAACCCTGCCGCGGCGTAATCCTTGATAAACTTCGCAGCGCCGCCGCCGGCGAAAAAGACGAACACGGCGTCGGGCTTGATCGAAGCGATCTCGGTAAGCAGCGCCTGGAATTCCACGTTCGGAAACGGTATCCACAAGCCGCGCACGGTTTTACCGCCGGCCTTGATAAATCCCTCGGTGAAACC
The DNA here is from genome assembly GCA_963840855.1 of uncultured delta proteobacterium. Taxonomy (GTDB): domain Bacteria; phylum Desulfobacterota; class Binatia; order UBA9968; family UBA9968; genus DATACQ01. The sequence goes on along the minus strand of CAWJBB010000055.1, from coordinate 23,951 downwards.
AGCCACTGCTTCTTCGCCGGCGCCATACTTCCAGGCGAGGGACACAACGTTGCGGATGCCGCGGTCGGCAAGCACTTTGCCCATCGGATAGGAAGGCTGCCAGTTGGAAAAAGACGAGCGGAAAATATTCGGCGCGCACAGGGCGCCGGTGGCGGCGTCCAGCCCCGCGTTGGGAATGATCATAAGCGTATTGGTTTCTTTGGCGATCTTGACCATGCCCATCTGCACGCCGCTGTGCACTGAGCCGACCAGCACATGGACTTTATCGCGCTGCACCAGCTTGTTGGTATTCTCCGGCGCTTTTGCCGGGTCGGATTCATCGTCCACGGTAAAGTATTCGAGTTCGCGGCCGCCGAGTTTACCGCCGCGCTCGCTCACCACGAGCTTGAAGCCGTTGGTGATGGCGGTGCCGAGTTGGGCATAGGTGCCGGTGTACGGCAGCATCAGGCCGACGCGCAGCCTTTGCGCTTGTGCGAAGGCGCTGGACTCAGGCAACAGAACGCTAGCGGCGAGCAGGCAGGATTGAGTCAAAAACCGCCGCCGGTTAACGTCAGGGGCGCATTTCATGGTTTCCTCCATCAATGGAAATACTCTGGTTCAAAGTTCAATGTTCAACGTATTTCGATCGTTTATGAACCGAGTAAGCACGATCCCAAACTTTGAACTCCTCGGTCAGCGCCTTTAGGGCTGCTTACTTTTGAACTCCATATAAATAAGTAGTGCGCTTCAAATGCGCAGTTTAAAACGTTGAATCTTGCCGGTGGCGGTCTTGGGCAACTCGGCGACGAATTCGATCCAGCGCGGATACTTGTAGGGCGCAAGGTGGCCCTTTACATGTTGTTGGAGCGCGGCGGCGAGCTGCGGCGTCTGCGGCGAATTGGGACGGAGCACGACGAAAGCCTTCGGTTTGATGAGACCGTTTTCATCGGCTTGACCTACCACGGCGGCTTCGAGCACCGCTTCGTGCGACGCCAGCGCCGACTCGACTTCGAACGGCGAAACCCAAATGCCGCTCACTTTGAGCATATCGTCGCCGCGGCCGCAATAAGTGAAGTAGCCGTCGTCGCTTTCGGTGTACTTGTCGCCGCTCTTGGTCCATGGGCCCAAAAAAGTGTTGCGGCTCTTGTCGCGATTGTTCCAGTAAAAAGCCGCGCTGGTCGGACCGGCGACTTGGAGCTCGCCGATCTCGCCTTTGGCGACGGGGCTGCCGTCTTCGCCGACCAGACGGATTTCATAACCCGGCACGGGCTTCCCGGAGGTCCCGTAGCGATTGTCATCGGGTCTGTTGGAAAGAAAGATATGCAGCAATTCGGTGGAGCCAAGCCCGTCAAGAATATCCACGCCGGTATGTTCGAGCCATCGACGTCCAACGTCCGGTGGCAACGCTTCGCCGGCAGAGGTACAACGGCGCAGATTGAGCTCATCGCGTTTGGGCAATTCAGAGCTGGCTAACAAAGCGCTGTAAAGCGTCGGCACACCGTAGAAGATCGTCGGCCGGTATTCGCGCAGAATACGGCAAACCGCCGCCGGTGTCGGACGGTCACTGAAGAGAACCGTGGTGGCGCCAATGGAGAGCGGAAAGCTGAGCGCGTTGCCCAAGCCGTAGGCGAAGAACAGTTTTGCCGCCGAGAAGACGATATCGCTTTCTTGAATTCCTAGTACCGGCTGAGCGTAAAGTTCGGCGGTGCGGATCATGCTCGTCTGTACATGAACGACGCCTTTAGGCGTGCCGGTGGAGCCCGAGGAATACAACCAGAAGCAGGCGTCGTCCGGACGGGTCGGCGCCGCGGCAAACTCGCTTGCCGCTTGCGCCGTCAGATTTTCCAATAACGGATAAGCCGACGCTTTTTCGCCTGATATGACGACATGTTTAAGAAATGGCCGCCGCTCGAGGATCGGTGTGAAGACCGGCAGCAGCGCTTCGGACACGATCAGCGCCTGGGCGCGGCTGTCGCGCAGCATGAAGTCGAAATCGCCAGCGGTGAGCAAGGTGTTGACCGCGATCGGCACCAGGCCGGCTTTGACGGCGCCGAGAAACACCGCAGGAAAGTCGATGGTGTCGAGGAGACAAACCATGACGCGGGCCTCCTGTGCTAACCCCAATCCGGTGAGAGCATTAGCGGAGCGATTCACACGCTCGGCGAGCTCAGCAAAGCTATAGCTGCCACGCTCGTCTATATAGGCGGTCTTGTTGGGCCTGGCAGCGATATTGCGCTCTAACAAATCTTCCGCCGCGTTGTAATGGTCGAGTGTTATAGGCGACGGAAGTGTCTGTGTAACCGCGTCGTTGGCCTTCATCCTCTCTCTCCCTGGCGGAATGCTGAAAAAGCCTCATAGGTCTTGGTCTAGAGTCTCGCCTGTAACTCGAGTTTAGACTCGAGACTAAAAACTAATATGGGCGCCCGGCGCCGGTAACTTATTACTATAGAATTGGAGTTTCCGGCAAACGGTTTGACTTGGGGCTGGTCTTCGAGCTGGGAGCTAGAAAGCGTTGCCGCTGCTGCTCTCGGGAAAACGATTGTCAGGTTTTTTCAAAGCGGTCGGCGGCGCCGGCTGGCGCCTCATCCCGTTCATAGGCCATGATGATCTCTTGCACCAGGTGATGGCGCGCCACGTCTTTTTCGGTAAAGGTCACAAAGCGAATGCCGGGGATGCCCTTCAGAATCCGCGAGGCTTCCTTGAGCCCCGACGGTTTGCCCGCCGGTAGATCGATCTGAGTTGCGTCGCCGGTGATCACCGCCTTGGAACCGTAACCCAGGCGGGTCAGGAACATTTTCATCTGCTCCGGGGTTGTGTTTTGCGCTTCGTCGAGAATCACAAAAGAATCGTTCAACGTGCGTCCTCGCATGAAGGCGAGGGGTGCGACTTCGATGGTGCCGCGTTCGACGAGTTTGCGCGCGCGATCGAAATCTACCATGTCGTGGAGCGCATCGTAGAGCGGGCGCAAATATGGATTGACTTTTTCGGCGAGATCGCCCGGCAAAAAGCCGAGCTTCTCCCCGGCCTCCACCGCGGGGCGGGTGAGAACAATGCGCACGCAGTTATTCTTCATCAACTCCGCAACCGCCATAGCCATGGCGAGATAGGTCTTGCCGGTTCCCGCCGGTCCGATGCCGAATACGATATCGTGCTTGCGGATGGCGTCGATATAGGCTTTCTGGGCGATACTTTTCGGCGTGATGGTGCGCTTATGCGCGGAGATATAAATCGTGTCGAGGAATATATCCTGAAGCCGGGCGCGGCCATCGCCGCTCAAAATCCGGATGGCATAGTCGACGTCGCTGGCGTAAACCGGATAACCCTTTTCCAGCAGCCCATAAAGTTGCCGGATGATTTGGCTCGCCAGCTCCACTTGCAGCGGGTCGCCTTCGATCTCGACGGCCGAGCCGCGCACGCGGATTTTAATTTGCAGAGTATGCTGGATGATCTTGACATGCTGGTCGTGCTGACCGAGCAGATCGCGAAACAAGCGCGGATCGTTGAACTCCAGGCGGCGGCTTTCAACTTTGCTGAGAATGCTCGTGACTTTTTCGTTTTCCTCTTTCACTCGCTCTCTCCAGTGCCGGCACTTTGGTGCCGGCTTAGAGTTCAAGGTTCAATGTTCAAAGTTCAATGTTTCGGATTTCGGGTTCAATCTCCCAACCTTGAACCCGTTCGACAAGCTCAGGGCAGGCGTTGAACCTTGAACTTTGGACGTTGAACCGAATCGTTCGGGTCGCCGTCGCGCGCGCATGCAAAATATAAGTGTATCAATCACGGAAGGATGATCGGCGTTCATTAATTTGCTTGACGGATGAGCTCCTCGGCGCGCTTTAGAGCGGCGGCGATCTGGCCCGGCTCTTTGCCGCCGGCTTGCGCGAAATCGGGCCGGCCGCCGCCGCCGCCACCGACCATGCGCGCCAGCTCCTTGATAATATTCCCGGCGTGATATTTTTTTGTCAGGTCTTTGCTGACCGACGCGACTAGATTGACATTGGACTCGCCCGCACTGGCCAGGACGACGACGCCGGAGCCGAGTTTTTCGTTTATTTGATCCGCCATGTCGCGCAACTGCTTGGCGTCCAGTCCGTCTACCCGGCTGACCAAGATATTTATGCCGTCCACCGACTGCTTTTTATCGAGCAGCTCAGGAATCTGGTCTTTTCCGAACTGGCCGCGCAGCTTTTCGATTTCCCTTTCCAGTTCTCTTTGACGTTCCAGTAGTTTTTTCACTTTGTCGACGGCGTCATCGGCGCTGCCACGCACCAGAGCGCCGATTTCCTTGAGCCGCTGCTCGTAGCTGCTGACCAACTCAAGCGCGCCTTCGCCGGTGAAGGCCTCGACGCGGCGCACGCCGGCGGCGACGCCGGATTCGAAGGGAAGCTTGAAAAGGCCGATTTCTCCCGAACGCTCGACATGGGTGCCGCCGCAAAGCTCCGTGGAAAAGCCGCCGATCTTGACGACGCGCACCCGATCGCCGTATTTGTCGCCGAAGAACGCCAACGCGCCCGCGCGAATGGCCTCCTGGTAGTTCATCTCGTCGATTCTCACGTCGGCGTCCGCCCGGATGTAGCCGTTAACCTGGGCTTCGATCTGAGCGAGCTTTTCATCGGCAATCGCGCCGGTGTGATGGAAATCGAAGCGCAACCGGTCTGGCGCCACCAGCGATCCAGCCTGGCGCACATGGGCGCCCAACTCGCGGCGCAGCACCGCATGCAAAATATGAGTCGCCGAATGATTGAGCATGGTCCGTCGCCGGTGCTTCGGGTCGACCGACAACCCTACTTTATCGCCAACCTGAACGCGCCCCTTCTTGACTCGCGCCCGGTGGGCAATGAGCTGCGGAGTCGGGTGTTGGGTGTCGATAACTTCGACAATATCGCCGCGCGAGGTTTGGATCGTGCCGCGGTCACCCACCTGTCCACCCGATTCGCCATAAAAAGGCGTCTCGGCGGTCAGAATTTCGATTTCCTCTCCTTCAACGGCTTCCCGCTTGCCTTCGCCGTTGCCGTAAATCGCCAGTACCGTCGAGTCTCCTTCCAAGCGGTCGTAGCCGGTGAAACACACTGCGCGGTCCAACACTATTTTCGATTCCATGCTGGTGGCTTCGCGCGCTTCGCGACCGCGGGTTCTTTGCTCCTCCATGAGTTTTCCGAAGCCGGCTTGATCGACGACCATGTCTTCGCCGCTCAGAATGTCTTCGGTGAGATCCAGCGGAAAACCATAGGTGTCGTAAAGCCGAAAGGCGACCTCACCGGGCAAGGTTTTCTGTTTTGCGGCTTTCAGTTTCGCCGTGGCTTCTTCGAGCAGCACAAGGCCGCGATCCAAGGTTTCGCCGAAACGCTCCTCTTCGCTGCGAATGATTTCGCCGATGCGTTGTTCCTCAGCGCGCAATTCGGGATAAGCGTCTCCCATCACAGCCGCCACCGTAGTTGCGACCTTGTGCAAGAACGGTTCTTTCAAGCCGATTAACCTGCCATGGCGCGCCGCTCTGCGGAGGAGCCGGCGCAGCACGTAACCGCGCCCCTCGTTGCTCGGCATAACGCCGTCGGCGATCAAAAAACTGACCGCCCGCGCGTGGTCGTCGATGACGCGAAACGAAATATCGGCCGCCGGATCGGCGCCGTATTTCCTCCCGGTTAATGCTTCCGTGGCGGCAGTCAGAGCGCGCATGAAGTCGATGTCGTAGTTCGACAAAACGTTCTGCAAGACTGCGGTAATGCGTTCGAGCCCCATGCCGGTGTCGACGTGCTTGGCCGGCAGCTCGGATAAACTGCGGTCTTCACGACGGTTGTATTGGATGAAGACCAAATTCCAGAGCTCGATATAACGGGCACAGTCGCCATTCACGCGGCATTCATGCCCAGCGCGGCCTTGCTTGTCGCAAGCTTGCGGGCCGCGATCGAGGTGAATCTCGCTGCACGGGCCGCATGGACCGGTCTCGCCCATCTCCCAAAAGTTGTCTTTCTCACCGAAGCGGCAAATCCGCTCCATGGGCAGGCCGCTGATTTTAGCCCACAGCTTCTCCGCCTGATCATCGTCCAGATAGACCGTGGCCCAGAGCTTATCTTTGGGCAAGCCCCATTCTTTGGTGAGCAGCTCCCACGCCCATTCGATGGCTTCGGCCTTGTAATAGTCGCCGAAGGACCAGTTGCCGAGCATCTCGAAAAACGTGTGATGGTAGGTATCCCTTCCCACCGCTTCCAGGTCATTATGCTTGCCGCTGATGCGCAGGCATTTTTGCGAGCTGGCGGCGCGCACATAGGGTAGCCGCTCCTGGCCGAGGAACACGTTCTTGAATTGGACCATGCCGGCGTTGGTGAACAAGAGCGTCGGATCCTTGTCGGGCACTAGCGACGAACTTTTGACCGCCGTATGGCCTTGTTTAATGAAATAGTCCAGGAAGGATTTGCGGATGTCGTTGCCGGTCATCATGCCTTTGTCAATCTTCGTGTTGTCGCAAGAGATCTAGAATCACAGTTTTACTGTAGCCGCGGCGCTGCAAGAAAGCCGCGGCGCGCCGCAAGATTTTGCCATCGTCGAGCCTTTCGCGCCGGAAGCGTTTCTCCAGAACTAGCCTGGCCCTTTCACGCTCGTTATTGGCGCCGAAGGTTTCGCGTAACGCATCGAGGATGAGCGGCTCATCGATGCCCTTGGCGCGTAGTTCCAGTTCGATTCTGCGCGGCCCGTAACCGCGACCATCGGCGCGCGAGCGCGCCCAATCGCGCGCAAAACCTTCGTCGCCGGCATAGCGCGATCGGCGGAGCTGTTCCAGCGTCAGCGTTGCCAGAGCCGGGGCATAACCCTTGCGTTTTAGATGCTCGGTTATTTCCGCTTCGCTGCGCGCGCGCCGGCCGAGGAAACGAAGCGCCGTCTTGAGTGCCTCTCCGGAGGCGTTAATCGGTTTGGAACTGGGCCGTTGCGGTTTCAGAACTGCGTCAAACCTTTTGTGGCACTTTCCCTTGAGCCTTTTTTTCCGCCGCCGGCACGGGCGCTTCAGCTTTTTTCAGCCCGGTCTTTTCCATGACTTTGGCCATTATTTGGGCCGCGGTAGCCGGATGTTCTTTCATGAATTGCTTGGCCGCTTCACGCCCCTGACCAATGCGCTCGCCGCCGAAGGAATACCATGCGCCGCTTTTTTCCACCACGCCCATATCGCTGCCGAGATCGATAATTTCGCCGTCGCGGGATATGCCGGTGCCGTATAGGATATCAAATTCCGCTTCCTTGAACGGCGGCGCCATTTTGTTTTTGACGACCTTCACCCGCGTGCGCCCGCCGACGATAGTATCGCCGTCTTTGAGAGCGCCGATGCGCCGGATGTCCATCCGCACCGAAGCGTAGAATTTGAGCGCGTTGCCGCCGGTAGTGGTTTCCGGGTTGCCGAACATGACGCCGATCTTCATGCGAATCTGATTGATGAAAGTGACCACGGTGTTCGAGCGTGAAATCGTCGCCGTGAGTTTACGCAGGGCCTGAGACATGAGCCGCGCTTGGAGTCCCATATGAGCGTCGCCCATCTCGCCTTCGATTTCGGCTTTGGGTACCAGCGCGGCTACCGAGTCGATGACCAGGACGTCGATGGCGCCGCTGCGCACCAACGTCTCGGCTATTTCAAGGGCCTGCTCGCCATGATCGGGCTGGGAAATCAGGAGATCGTCGGTCTTAACGCCAAGCTTCTTGGCGTAGCCGATGTCGAGGGCGTGCTCAGCATCGATGAAAGCGCCCATGCCTCCAAGTTTTTGCGCTTCCGCTACGATATGGAGCGCCAGTGTGGTTTTACCGGAAGACTCGGGCCCGTAAATTTCGATCACCCGCCCGCGCGGCACGCCGCCGATGCCGAGAGCAATGTCAAGGCCGAGCGAGCCGCTCGAAATTACCGGATGGTCCTTCGGCACGCTCCCCTCGCCGAGCTTCATGATGGCCCCTTTGCCGAATTGCCGCTCGATTTGGCTTACCGCGAGATCAATGGCTTTTTCCCGATTGACATCCATAGTTGTCCGCCTCCTTGGAATTTCGTCAAGCAAACGCTCATGGGTCGCAGAGCAGCGCGGCCTTGAGCCGGCGATACTCCGCGCCGCTTGGATTCAGGATGCTTTGAAACAGTACGACTTCATGCACGATGGAGCTGCCGAAGTCACGGTCTTGGCACTTGGCCAGAGCATCCGTGAGATTGTTTTCCGAGCGCTTGAACTGCCGCCACCGGCCGATGGTTAAATGGGGCGTGAACTTTCTCTTCTCCCGCGCAAAACCAAGCGTCACCAGCGCTTTTTCAACCCTCTCAGCCAATTCGGCCAACGGTTTGCCTTCGACACCGACCCACAGGACGCGCGGTCTCGTCGCATCCGGAAATACTCCTAAACCTTTAGCACTTATGGTGAAGCGCGGAAAGAGGCTTATCTCGCGCTCAAGCACTTGGCCGATGGCTTCAATTTGCCCCGCGTCGACATCGCCGAGGAACTTCAGCGTGAGGTGACAATTGGTCTGGGGAGTCCAACGGATGCCCGAGATCTTTTGTCTCAATTCATCCGTGGTTGCAAAAATCCCCTGGATGATTGCTTGATCGATTTCGATGGCAACAAAGGCTCGTATCATGATTGCTCACCCGGTATAGTTCAAAGTTCAAGGTTCAACGTTCAAAGGTTGTGATTCCGAATCCGAACGTTGAACCTTGAACTTTGAACATTGAACCGGCGTCTTCTGCTAAAGAAGGCACCGGCGCAGCCAGTCCAGCGCCGCCTGCGAGGTCCCGAAAATAATCCCCTCGCGCTCGCCGCGGAATTGAAACCGGCGGGCCTCGTGATCGGCCTCGCGCGCGATGCTGATCCATACGGTACCCACGGGTTTCTCGTTGCTCCCGCCGCTCGGACCGGCGACGCCGGTAACACTGAGACCGATGCTCGCGCCGGTTCGCTCTCTTATTCCCTTGGACATTGCCAACGCGGTTTCCCGACTTACCGCTCCGTGTCGTTCCAGGGTTTCGGATTTGACGCCGAGGAAAAGCATTTTCGCTTCGTTGGAATAGGTCACAGCGCCGCCAAAGTAATAAGCCGAGCTGCCAGCAACCCGGGTAATGCGATGGCTGATATAGCCGCCGGTACAGGACTCGGCCAGCGCCAGAGTCTGTTGTCTCGCGAGCAATAACTCGCCGACCACTTCCTCCAAGGTTCGCTCGCCTTCGGCGTAAACGTGAGAACCTAGAATAGCGCGGACTTGCTCGCGCAGGCGCGTCGATTTTTGTTCGTCCCCGTTATCAACCGCCAGCCGCACAGTTAAGTCCGGATAGCGAGCGATGATGGAGAGCCTGGCGTCGCGGCCGAAATCGACCGGGGCCAATAGCTCGCCCAACTCGGTCTCAGACAAGCCGCAGACCTTAAACACCCAGGTCCCTAGGGCCTCAACCGCGGCACCGGATATCCCCGATGTTTCACTCACACCAAACTCCAACGGGCCAACATATATAAGGTCACAATAACATATAAACCGGCCACTACATCGTCGAGGACGATGCCGAAACCGCCCGGCAGCCTTTCGGCTTTGGCGGCTGGGAACGGTTTAACAATATCGAAAAAGCGAAACAGAATAAAAGCCAGGATCAATGAGGAGAGCTTCGGCTGGTTGAGAAAATTGGCGATGAGGAACCCAGCGATTTCATCGATCACGATGACTTGCGGGTCTTTAAGACCCAGGATCGCTGAGGCTTTGCCTGACAACCAGATAGCGAATGCCGTGAATCCCGCCAGCGCAACGAGGGCGCTGTAAAACGACTGGGTGGCCAGCTGATTGAGGGCGAGGGAAAAGGGAATAGCTAGGCAAGTGCCGAAAGTTCCAGGCAGCCACGGCAGGTATCCTACCCCTGCGCCGGTGGCGGCGAGCAAAGTGATAGCGCGCATTAAGCACCCAGGCGATAGCCGCGCGTGGCGGATGCCACCCATAACCGAAAAGTCAAATATAGTGGAGGCGATGCCCAACCAAGAGAAGCCAGCTCAGTTCCGGTTGAATAAAGTACCCGGCCGGCAGTGTCGGGCGCCGGCCCCTTTTATGATCCAGTATGGAGCGCGGCGGAGAGTTCCACGAGATAGGTGCGCTTCTGGTTGTCGAACACTCTCAGCAGGCCGGGCTCGATGGTATCCTCGGCGGGAAAATCGACGCTGAGCGGGTTGACGTATTGCTGGTCTTTGTAGAGTTCAAAATGTAGATGGGGGCCGGTGCTCCTGCCCGTGGAACCCACGTAACCGATGATCTGGCCCTTCTTTACTTCGACACCGTTGCGGATTCCATCGGCGAAATTTTGCAGGTGAGCATAGCGGGACATATACCTGGCGTCATGTTGCAGGTCGATGGCCTTGCCGTAGCGCCCCTGCCAACCGGCCAGGGCAATTACTCCGTCGCCCACGGCGCGCACCGGTGTGCCTCTTTCGGCCGCAAAATCGACGCCGGTGTGAGGCACATGAGTTTTCAGGATAGGATGAAACCGCGACTCACCAAAATGGGACGTTATATCGGCAAACTCCAGTGGGAATCTCAGAAAGCTGCGGGCGAGGCTTCTACCGTCCAGATCGTAATACCCGCCCATACCTTTTTGCTTTTCAAAATAGATCGCTGTGAACTTCTGGCCGGCGTTGACGAGTTCAGCAGCCAAGATCCGCAAGGACGATTTGGCCTGCTTGAGCTTACGGGTCCTTTTCTCGTAAAGAACCTTGACGCTATCGCCATTACCCAGGCCTTTTTCCAGATCCAGGTCCCAGGTGAAGATATCGGTCAGCTGCGACAATAAGGCCGGTTCTATTCCAGCCTTGCGCCCATCCTCATATAAGGAACTCTCGATTTGGGCGCTGACGGTTTGAACTTCAACGTCATAGGGTCTTTCAAGTCTTTGGAAGAGAATCGTCTGGCCGTCCTTTTCCCATATCAGGGACATGGCGTCGCTCTGATCCATCTCCACCGCCGTCAACTGCACCGGAGAGTTGAAGCGCCCCACCCCTGCACCCTTGGCAAAATAAAAATGGACTTCCTTTCCCCTGGGCAGAGGTTGCCCGCCGAAACTGGCCAATATTGATCGACTCCATGTTTGTTTTTCGGTGTGCGACAGTCTGAATTGATTGAGAATTCCCGGCAGTGTCTCGTTCCGCCCGGCTCTATGAACCACATGCTCCCGGATTTCCAGAGGTTCGATGTCTGGATTCGTTTTTTCTCTATTAAACAGTCTTGGAACGGGCGGCTTCGCCAATTTGCGCACAGGAGGGGTGTCGGATTTGCCCTTCACAGTTGTAGTTTTAAGACTCTTTTGTCTGGCGGCTTGGGACTTAGAGGGGATCAAGCTCAGCACCGCGGCACAGGCCGAGAACCATAGCAAGGTTCTAATTACATTGTAAAATCGCAATCGCCGCCAGCTGGCTACGCGGATGTTGTTACACGCGCTTGGTTTCATGAGCTACTCTCTCAGAAGCAAAAATCTTACCACTAATAAGCGATTATCTAGCCGCTGTCAAACGTAAAATCCGATAATCTATCGACTTTTTGACCTGTGTTATGACAGGAAAGGCTATTTAAGCACTAATCGGCTTCAGAGAGGACAAACTTTCGCAAAGCCACCTCAATTAGGAAAAGAAGGAAGGCCAGGGCAATTAGCGGATAGCGTTTAGGCTCTAAACGGTTCGTAACCGCTGGTTCTTGCGCAATATCGCGCGGTCGCGGATTGATCTCCCCACCCGACGCCTGGGCCAGCTCGGCCAACAGGGCCGTGTTGAATCCGGGCCGGGGAAGTTCACCGTTGAGGTCATAGGGCAGGGAATAGCTCACGGCGGGGAACGCGATTCGGCGCTCGCGCCGCAACTCCCACAGTTCGATCTTGTAATCCCCCGGCTTGCTGATCGGTAGATCGGTTTGAAAATGACCGGGCGCGAGTTTCTTGAGCATGCCGTTTTGCCGTTCTTGCCGGCAATCGAAAAGCTGAACTGGCTGTTGGCGCTTGCCTCCTCGTAAAGGTAAAGATCGAGAAGCGGGCGCATGTTTATCAGACTGACGCGCGCTTCATGGAGCGGAATGGGCTCCACTTCAGGCCGCAGCCAGCCGAGAACATTGTCCCAGAAGCCTTGCAGCCCGCTCCACGGAATCCAGTTGCGGCTATAACGGCTTTCCATGTCCATGGTTAAGGCGACACTCTTGCCACGGCCATAGCGCCAGGAGGCGAGTAGCGGTGGGCGGCCGTCATCCTTCAGAATGGCGAGGTCTAAAACAGCGCCGCGCTTGAGCTCCGTCTCCATATATCCAATCACCCGCGGAAAGGCGCGCTGAGTAACGCTGCCGAGAATTTCTGACCGCCGCTCCTGCACGGGAATTAGTTCCCGTTCTTTTGGAGTCTCATTTTGGGGTGTCTCCTGGATCTGTTGCAGGACGATGCGCGGTAGCGAGGCGGGATCAAAGGTATGATGAAAAAAGCCGCCGCCGTATTGGGTGATGCGTTTCATCAAAGGCAGGTTAGCTTCCGCCCCGACGGCCACGGCGGAGACGGTAATTTTAAGCTCGGTGCGCATGACATGCACGAGGTCGATGTAGTCACCGCCGCTGCCGCCGGTTTCACCGTCGCTCAGTATAATGACATGCTTGCGGGCGGCATCCTGGCGTTGGAGTTGCCGCTTTGCCTCGTTGATAGCCGGTAATAGATAAGTCCGGCCGCCGGGTCTGAGCCGCGCGATTTCCGCGTCAAACCCCCTGCGCACGCTGCTGACCTGGGACAAGGGGATGATGACAAAGGGGCTGATGTCGAATCCGACGACGCCGATGAAATCGTTGTCATTAAGCTGGCGCGCCACCGCCTTGGCGGCCTCCTGGGCGTAGAGGATACGATTGTCCTCGCGCATGCTCCCCGATTTATCGATGACTAGAACGACGGCCCGGTTCTTTTCCTCGCGCTTCGGCGGTTCTTTGGGTTCCACCGGAAGAAGGCTGTCGATGGGAGTTCCGCGGTAAGCGCCCGGCGAAAAGCTCGCTTCGTTGCCGAGCATCACGAAGCCATGGCCCGCCCCCACATGCTTTTCCACGGCCGCGAGATAGCCCGGTGGGAACCTGTCCCGCTCTACGTTATTGAAAACGACCACGCCGAATCCCGCCGGCGGCGGCGCCGACTCCGCCGTGCGCGAGGTGATGTCGAATCCCTGGCGTTTGAGGACCTCCTCCAGGTAACGCCCAGCGCCACCGCGGCCGTTCAAGAGCAGCACTTTGGCCTTGGTTCTGACCGTCACTGAAGCGACCGCGTGATTATCCGGCGCGTAGTTGTCGAGCTCCGATCGGCTTGGGGTGAAGGTTGCTCGGTAAGACGCCACGGCATCTTCCGGCAGTGTGGCTGGATAAGTGAAGAGATGGCTACCCGGTTTGAGTTTTATCCGGTCGATTTTAAATTGTCGGCCGTTGCGCTCAATGGCCAGGCTCCCGTCGACGTCACGGTCGCTGTAGTTCTCCAGCGCGACTTTAAGATTAATCAATTCGGCGCTATTGCCGTGGCTCGGAGCCTGGAGCTTGGTCACGGCGACGTTGGCAATCTTTGGCGGCTCGGCCGGCACAATCGGGAAAATCTTCAGCCCCGACCCGGCAATGAGTGGTAACAGTCTTTCGACGCTGCCTTCGGTTTCCCAACCGTCTGTAAACAAAAAAAGACTCCGAGGCCGGGGCGGCAAAGCCAATAATGTCGTTAGCAATTTTTCCAGGTTGGTCTTCTGGGGGTCAATGCCGGAGATATTCTCGCTGCCGCTACCCAATGCTTCGCGCCAGTTGCTTGTTTGTACGGCTGCGGCGCCAAACAAAAAGACGCGGTCGTTAGCGCCCGGCGCCAGCTCGCCTTGCGCGTACCGATCCATCCAGCGGCGCATGCTCGGCGCGATACTGCGCGAGAGATCGAAGGCAAAGAGCCGCTCCTCGTGCACGGTTTGCTTAGTGACCGTCTGCGGATCAGCCAAGGCGAAGATCAGCAGCGTGGCGATCAGCGTATGTGCGAGCGTGACCAGCAGCCGCCGGTCGTGAAAACGTAACCATAGAACCGGCAGCGCGGCGAGGAGCCAGAAAAACTCCGGCCTGCCAAACTGGACGAACTGGATGAACTGAATGTCAGGAATGTAAGCGGACATTGGCTACTGTTTCAGACGGCATGCCTGCGCCGGAGTTCAAAGCGCCGGCTGGAGCGCGCCATGCGCGGCTTGATGAACCATTCCAACGTGAGTAATAGCAAGGCGGCCAACAAGAAATAGGGCCAGAACGGCATTAGGGTGGATTCGCTGCTCCTGGCATCGCTTTCGCCGCCGAGTTCGATGGGGGCCGGCCGGCGTAGGTCTGATTCATTGACATCGCGCAGATTCACGGCGATGAGGCTCTTCTCACTCTGGCGCATCAATTGATAGATACCTTGATATCGGGTCGCCTGGAAGGCAGTGGCGCCGGGGCGAAGGGGAAACCTCTCGCCGGCCGGCGTGATGATTTGGTCGCCGGACTGGGCGGCGCTCACCGGGATCGGTTGGCCCGTGGCTTTGCCGCGCGCGCCGGAAAAAGCGAAAAACCAGTCGATCATGTTCACGGTAAATATAGACATGGGGAGATTCTCTTGCCCCAGGAAGGGAAAGGGATCGAAGCCTAGAACCAGATAACGGAGGCCATGTTTCATCGTCGCGAAAACCAGAGATCCTTCCGCGCTTAGAACGATATTTTCTCCAGGCAATTTTGGTTTGAGCGGGCGGGCGTAACGGGGCCGAAAGAGCGCGAAATTCACGTAACGCGTTAGCGGATGGCCTTCGCGCCATCCTGACACCGACAGGTTGGTGGCCCATTCCCGTAGATCCACCAACTCGCTTTGGTTCGGCGGGAGAATGAACAATGCCGAGTTGCGCGGTAGAACGGCGGGCGCCGCGAAATGAAAAATCTCCAAGCCGTAACGAGAGCGGTCGCTTTTCTCGTAATCGGCGGGCGCGACGATGTCCAGGTCGACGCCGGTGATGGCGCGCAGGCTGTTAAGTTCCTGTGGCCGCGGCGATATTCCCAGGATACGCAGCATTTTCGTGGTGGAGGCTACGGCAAAGCTCCGGTTATCGAGGTCCAAGGCGTCGCGCGAATCGATTTCCGCTTCAAAATAGGCATGGAGCGGCAGTCCCTCGAAGCTGGCGCTGGCATAGCCGCCGGCGGCGATGGCCAGATCTCGCGTGGCAAGCGGCGCGCCGCCGCCCCTGAGGGTTATTTTTAAGCGCGCGTCGCTGGATGAAAAGTTGGCTATTTCGGCGCTTGCGTTCAAGCGCGCGTCCGCGAGCGAACCATGATGCACGCCAAAGGAAGTAATCGCGAAATTGGCCCGCGGTCGTCCGACCGTCACAACGCGGGCCGCCCCGCTGTGACCGCGCGCCGGCCGGTCGGTGATGAGATAGACGCGGTCATACTTTTGTTCCCGCGCCAGTTGGCCGAGGGCGTTGTTGTAATCCAACGGCGCTTCGCCAAGATCGACGGGCTTTAGACCATGGAGCGCGCGGGCGGCTTCGGACGGAGAGAAGCTCACGCCACCGAAGCGCTCCAACCGCGGCGCGGTGAGATAGAGGTCCAACACCGCGCCGGAGCCCAATTCGGCGAAGATATCCGCTGCCTTTTCCCGTGCCAGGACAAAGCGCGGCTTGCCATCTTCCAGGGCCTGCATGCTGGCCGAGTTGTCCATGACGATGGCGACCCTGCTCGGACGCGCGGTGAAGACCGGCTCTCCCAGGGCGATGATCATCAGAGCGAGGAGCAGCAGTTGAAGGAAAAATATCAGCGGCAATCGCAGTCGTCCCCAAGGGCGGACAGTGGGGTCGGCACCCATCGCCGCGAAAATCAGCAAACTGGAAAAAACATAGCGCCGCGGCTTGCGCCGCAATAGATACGGGATCAGCAATAGCGGCAGGGTGAAAAGCCCATAGAGCGCGATGGGATTGAGGAATTCCATTATTTGAAGAGCCCGATGGCCGGTAGCGTCGCGAAGATGAAACCGCTGAAATCGCGGTCGGTGACATAAAGCGAGTAATGAATGCCGCTCTGGTGGCAGAAGCTGCGAATTTCTGAATTATGCTGCGCCAGCTTCGCCTGGTAGTGCTGACGCGCGCGATCGTCCCATTGGAATTTGATCTCGGCGTTGGTTTCGCTGTCGATGAGATTTACCCCACCGCTGGCAAAGGGTGGCTCCACTTCCAGGCGGGTGAGCACCTGAATGACGGCGATATCGAGATTAAAAGCGCGCAGGAGATTCAATCCCTGTTGGTAAGATGCCGCCGGGATCAAAAAATCGGAAATTAGAATTGCTTTTCCGGGCCGGCGCAGTTTCTGCAAATGATGCGCCAGCGATGCCGCCATATCCATCCGACCGGAAGGTGTCGTTGCCGCGGTAAATTGCACGCAGTCCACCATCCGGCGCCGGCCGCGATAGAACGGCGAGGAGATGCTGGCCGATGGCTCGCCCAAGAGATGAATCTTCACATGATCGTGGTTGGCCAGCACGACATAGGAGAGCGCCGCGGCGATATGGCTCGCCGGCAAGAATTTTTCCCGCACCGAAGGGAACGCCATAGAGGCGCTGGCATCGATGAAGACGTACGCAAAAAGGTCTACTTCCTCGCGAAACAATTTGACGTAAAGCCGGTCGCTGCGGGCATAGATGCCCCAGTCCAGGTAACGCAGGTCATCGCCGGGAGCATAGCGGCGGTAGTCGGCGAATTCCAAACTGGTGCCGCGCCGCGGCGACCCATAGCTGCCGGAGTGGCCGCCGAGAAATTCCTTGCGCGTGCGCAACCGGAGGGTCTCGAGCTGGCTCAAGAAAGCTGGAGTAAACGGTTCGGGCAACATGCAATGAATCTCATTTATCCGGAGATGTTATCTCGTCCCGTTGCCATTATATCTACAATAACGAAGACATAGTATAGGCTCAAAGAGAGAAACTACCAAAGGGTAAAGTCAAAGGCGCATGATGCTTGCGGCCAAGTGGCGAACATTGCGGTCGCCGCGGTCGCGGTGCGAACACTATCGCCACCGGGATTAGACCGAACTTGAGTTTCATGCTGATCGGTGCAGTCGCCCTGGCGGACTCGTTTTTGCAGGTCGTAGAAAATCGCTTTTCCTGTTACCGTTCTGTTGACCAATATGATTGCCTGCCCGCAAAGTATTTGACGACGTAGAAAACGTTTTCTGAATCACATTGCTTAGCCAAATTATCCGGACTTACTTGTTGTATGTCTGCAACCACGCAAGTCGTTAAATTTGCCTTGACTCGCAGTTCACGTGGGCTTATTGTTTTACGAGAATATATGGATTCGTCCGATAATCCACATTTACGTAGCAACTATCGTCCCGTTTAATACCTGACGCCGCACCCCTCTCGGGCTTGGCTGTCATTCCGGAGTACGGGACGGTCCTTGAGCCTGGGGTCGATCATGCGGCCATTCCGTTTTAGTCCGGCTCTTCCTGAACGCCCTGACGTTCACTCTTGGCGATGCGATCCTGAGTATTGGGCATCGCCACCATACTTTACGCGGGCATACGTCTAGCCATCCGGGTTCCTGCAGTTATCGCAGGGCCGGATATATCTCTCTCGCCTCTTGCGTTGCCTTGGTATGCTCTGCTCTCCGTCGGACGGATGGCGGCTGCATATTTTCTGTCCATGCTGTTCAGCTTATTCTATGGTTACGCGGCCGCGCGCAACCGCACTGCGCGAACGGTGCTCATGCCCGTGCTGGACGTGCTACAAAGTGTGCCCATTCTCTCTTTCTTGCCGGTGGTCCTGCTTAGCTTTAGTGCCGTCCTGCCCCAAGTATTTGCGGCCGAACTTGCGGCTATCGTCCTTATTTTCACATCTCAAGCCTGGAATATGACCTTTAGTTTTTATCAATCCATGACCACGATTCCGAGCGAAATGCGTGAAGCCGCCGCCGTGTTTCGCTTCGATCCCTGGTTACGATTCAAAGCAGTTGAACTCCCTTTCGCCGCCATCGGATTGCTATGGAACAGCATGATGAGTTGGTCGGGGGGTTGGTTTTTCCTTATGGCCGCTGAAATTTTCAACGTCGGGAGTCGTGATTTTCGCTTGCCGGGACTCGGCTCGTATTTACAAACCGCCGCTAACGAGGGGAATCTGCACGCTGTTCTTCTGGGCGTGATCACCCTGGTCTTGGTGATCGTTTTGCTCGACCAATTCGTCTGGCGCCCTCTTATTGCATGGACCGATCGATTCAAAGTGGACATGGTCGAAGGCGATGAACCGCCGAGGTCGTGGTTTCTTGATCTGATTTCACGCGCTTGGCTCATAGAGCAATTTGGCACCTACATATGGCGACCCTTTAGTGAATGGGTAGACAGAGGGTTTCAACGGCGCACGAGCGGATTCATTACTTCACCTGAACCGTTCGCCGAAGCGGGACATTCTCGCTTGGCGATGGGAATCCTAAGTGTTTTCTTGCTTGCTGGCTTTATACGGAGGGTATCGAGCAGCAACCCTGTTGGTTACCCTCCCCGGTTCGGCATGGGCGGAATTGGGAAAAGGGATCGTCGCCACTTTCCTCCGGGTGAGCGTTGCACTGGCAATAACCTTGATCTGGACCATTCCGGTCGGCGTGTTTATCGGAACCAACCGGCGTCTCGCCGGACTTCTTCAGCCAATCGTGCAAGTTGTTGCATCTATTCCGGCTACGGCGCTTTTTCCCGTGGTGTTGCTGGCGCTGTTGCAGTCGCCGGGCGGTTTAAACATCGCCGCTGTGCTCCTTATGCTGATGGGAACGCAGTGGTATCTCCTGTTCAACGTCATTGCCGGAGCGGCGGCCATTCCCCAAGACCTACTCTACACCACGGATCTGCTCCGCCTTTCATCACTCGACCGCTGGCGGACTTTGATCCTGCCCGCGCTCTTTCCATACATCATCACCGGAGCCATCACAGCCAGCGGCGGCGCCTGGAATGCCAGCATTGTGGCGGAACATGTCGAATTCGGCGGCCAAACCCACGCCACGAGTGGAGTCGGCGCGCTGATTGCGCAGGCAACCGGCACCGGCGATTATGCGCTCTTGCTGGCAGCGACATTGGCCTTGGTCATCACGGTTGTTTTTATTAACCGAACATTCTGGCGTCGTCTCTATAGATTGGCTGAAGAACGTTACCGCATGGAATGATCTGCATCGGAGGTATCCCATGATTACTGCAACAACACTCCACGACGCCGACGATTTGTTGGACCTTCAAAGTGTCACCAAAGCCTACCGGCTGGAAACCAAGGAATTTCTCGCCGTCAAAGACATAGATCTCCATATCAAGCCGGGTGAATTTGTCTGCTTGCTCGGGCCATCCGGATGCGGGAAATCGACGCTACTGCGGATCATCGCGGGATTAAACGCCGCTACTTCTGGCGTGGTTTCATATCATGGCCAGCCATTAAAAGGCGTCAATCCCTACACGACGATTGTTTTTCAAACATTTGCGCTTTACCCCTGGCTGACGGTGCAAGAGAACGTGGAAATTGCCTTGAAAGCGCGCGGCGTAGCGCCCGCTGAGCGCCGGGAACGCGCCTTGAAACTCATAGATATCGTCGGTTTGGATGGATTTGAGTCAGCCTACCCGCGCGAACTTTCCGGCGGCATGCGACAGAAAGTTGGTTTCGCCCGCGCCATGGCCGTCGAACCGGAATTGTTGTGTTTAGACGAACCATTTTCAGCCCTGGATGTGCTTTCCGCCGAGGCTTTGCGGGGCGAGCTGATGGAACTATGGCTCAAGAAGAAAATCCCTACAAAGGCTATCCTGATGGTTACGCATAATATTGAGGAAGCCGTGTTGATGGCCGATCGCATCGTGATCATGGGCAAAGACCCTGGTCACATCGTAACGGAGATTCCCGTCAGACTTCGCCAGCCGCGGCAACGCAAAGATACCGCTTTCCAGGGCCTTGTAGATAAAGTGTATGCAGCCGTTGCCGGTCAATCCAAGCCCAAAGAAGAAACGCTTGGCACTCAACCTGGACAGCCTGGTGTAACCCGAGCGTTACCGAATGCACAGCTCGGCGCCCTCGCCGGCTTGCTCGAGAAACTCGTAGAGGAGGGAGGACGGGTCGACCTCTACCGGATAAGCGGTGATTTGGTCCTCGAACTCGATGACCTCCTACCCATTGTGGAGTCGGGGGACCTGACTGGGTTTCATTACGGTTCACGAGGGCGATCTGTTACTCACGCCGCTTGGGCGCGCCTACGCTGACGCCACCATTCTGGGCCGCAAAGCAATCATCGCGGGGCGGGTCCTGCGCTTGCCGATCATTGCCTGGATCTACGAAACTCTCCAACAGGACGACAACCGGCGGGTCGCTTGGGATTATTTTCACGACAAGCTGCAAGCTGATTTTGGTGACAAGGCCGAAAAGCAGCTAGATATCGCAATCAGTTGGGGACGCCATGCCGAGCTGTTCGCGTACGACGACATCGCCGGGGAAATGTACTTGGAGAGTGGTGTTGACAAGGCGACTGAGAAGAGCTTGGCGCTGGCCGACCTGTACGAGGCCTGGCCTGTCCTCTCTGTGCGGGAGCGAGCCGACGGCTTTTTGTTGCTCCAGCAGGATGACGCGGAGAATTTTTTTCTGCACCTGAGTGCCAGGGATAAGGCGCAGTTGATTCTAGTTCTGCCGATCGGAGAACGGAGATTGTGGATCCGGCTCCTCGCCCCTGACGAAGCACTGGACGTCATCCAGGAAGCCCCCGAACAAGAACGCGCTGGACTTTTATCGTTGCTCGATGACAAGACCCGCAGGGAAGTCAAAGGGCTTATGGATTATGCCGAGGAAAATTCTCGAGGGCTAGTAAATCCGCGCTACGTCCGTTTGCGACCTGATATGAGCGTAGACGAGGCTATAAGTTTTCTACGCAGAGATGCGCGTGATCGGGGTCAAACTCTTTATTACGCCTACGTTACCAATTCTGAAGAGCAACTGCTGGGGACAGTCACTTTCAGGGATTTGTTGATAACTCCCGGCGACAAAACCGTCCAGGACGTTATGCGCACCGACGTGATCACAGCGCCGGAGCATTTGGATCAAAAAGCACTGAGAGACCTTTTTACCAGGCACAATTTGCAGGTAATCCCCATCGTAGACTCGGAAAAGCGCATCAAGCGAGTGGTAACTTTAGAAGACCTCAGGAACGTCGAATTTGAACAGCCAATACTTTATATGGCATAGGCAATCGGATCGGAATGCCCGCCGCCACTTGAAGCCTTTTAATCTCAACTGGCAACTGTCGCAGAGCCCGCAGGCGCGGCCATCCGGGGCCGGATCGTAACAACTCCAGGTGAGCGCGTAATCGAGGCCCAGCGCCAGTCCTTGTTGGACGATCTCGGCTTTGGTCATGTGAATCAAAGGAACGTTTATTTTGATGCGGCTGCGGCCCTCGACGCCGGCCCGGGTCGCGAAATTCGCCATCCGTTCAAAGGCTTGCATATACTCTTCGCGGCAGTCGGGATAGCCGCTGTAGTCTAACTGGTTGGCGCCGAAAAAAATATCCTCCGCCTCGATGCGTTCCGCCAGGGCCAGACCGAAGGAGAGAAATATAGTATTGCGCGCCGGCACGTAGGTTATGGGGATGCCATGGGCGATTTCGTCCGAGCTCCGTCCTTTGGGAACATCCATCCGGTCGGTAAGTGCCGAACCGCCGATGACGCGCATATCGAACTCCATGACGCGGTGTGAAGCGGCGCCGAGAAAGGCCGCGACCTTTTGCGCCGCCGCGAGTTCGCATTCATGTCTCTGCCCGTATCGAAAGCTAAGGGCATGAATCTCAAAGCCTTGTTGGCGCGCCATCGCGGCGGCGGTGGCGGAGTCGATGCCGCCGCTCAGAAGAACGACTGCCCGCTTGCTGGCCATCGCTAGGGTTTGGGGATTCTCGTCCCCTCCATCGGATAGCGCTTATCTTGCCAGCCGACGATTCCTTCGTCGAGAATTTTCATGTTGCGGTAGCCTTCTTCGTAGAGGATGCCATAGGCCAAACTGGCCAGGTGATGTGGGCAAGCTCAATATAGAATCGTGACGCGATCGCGCGGAATAGTTTTGATGTGATCGCGAAATTGCGCCAACGGCGCTGACCGGGCACCCAAGATATGCGACTCGTTGAATTCTTCCGCTGAGCGCACGTCGATGATCAGCGGCTTTGCGCCCTTTTTTATGTCCGCAACCAGGTCGTCGACCGAGATGAATTGCAGCTTGATGTTCTCAGCCGGTTTCTGTTGGGCGAACTGCGGATATTTTGCCGGATCGGCTTGGATTGGCCACGGCGTCAAAATGGCGAAGAGCGCGGATGCTACGGCCATCGTTACCTTGAGCGGCATTACCATATTTCTCATCGCTTGGCGCCGTCCAGTTTATAGTTGCTAAGCTGCGCCAGAGCCTCCAGAGTTTGGGTGCCGCTGTAGCGCTGCCCGGTGATCACCCAGGTGGGGTAAGTGTCGATACGCGCGTCCTTGCAAACTTGTGCCACCGGAGCCCTCTGTCCCCCGGGACTGCATTCGATGTAGGGTACTCGGTCAACCGAGCTGCCGAACATTTCTTTTTGCTGCTTGCAGTGTGGGCACCAAAAGGCGCCGTAAAACTTGGCGTCGATCTTGGTTAGATGGACCGCCAGACCGCGGATCCAGGGATCTTCCGCGGCGGCGGTCTTGCCCCAGTAGCCGGCGTAGTGCAAATGCAGCGCCACGATCACGGCTAGCGCCGGAACGACGCTCTTGGCCAGCCACGGCCCCCAAGTAAAACCAACCATTCGTTTTGGCCGCTGCCACAAGGTGACGGCGAAAATCGCGCTCATCAGTCCCAACGATGTCAAACAGTAGGGGCAGGCCGCGTCCAGCGAATAGAATGAAATACCGGTCAAGTAAAGACTATAAAGTACGCCGAAGAGGGATACTAGCCACGCGGTCTTCCATTGCGCTTCGGTGCGCTTGTTCCAGGCGATGGCGGCGAGAAGAGCGTAAGTGAGAAAGCCCCAGAATGCGGTCGGCATGCCGAATAGCGAGGACCATTGGCTACTCAGAACGATGTCGCACGCGCTTCCCTCCGTGCAGCCGGCTAGTTGCTTGAGCGCCCAGGCGGAATAGGTCAAATAACCGCTCAAGCCCATGCCGATTACGGCGAGGGCGAGTATCGGCCAGTTCGGCCCGGCTTGCGCCGTCGCTTGCGCAGCGGTTTTGCTCTTGCCTTTTCTATCTTTGGCCGCGTTCGCCATGTCAACTACTCCCTTTGCCATTGATTAATGTCGCAACGTCTTTATTCAAACGCTCCAGCGCCGTACTATCGCGGCTGTCGTAGTAACCGCGAATTTCATTTTTCCGGTCGATGAGGACGAATCTTGGGCTGTGAATAATGACGGGTTCCGTGCTTTTGCCGTCGGTGAGCGCGGCGGCGCTCAGGCGAAAACCTCCTTGAACCAGGTGCGCGATCTGTTCCTTGTCGCCGGTCACAAACAGCCAGCGGTCCTTATCCGCCTTGAAGCGTTCAGCGTAGCGAGACAGCACCGCCGGCGTATCCCGCTCCGGGTCCACGGAAAACGATACCAGCTTGAGATTTGGTTTGTCGGCCCATTGTTCTTGCAACTTCGTCATGGCCGCGCTTTGCATCGGGCAGGTGTCCTGGCAAGTGGTGTAGATAAAATCGGCGATCCAAACCTTGCCGCGTAAGTCCGCTAAAGTCACGCTTTTGCCGCTGCGCTCCACGAGGGAAAATTGCGGCACGGCGCCGTAATTATTCAAGCCTTCGAGCGCCGGGGCGTTCCACGCCGGCGGCCTGGGCGCGAGCTTCAGCCACAAAAAAGTCCCCGCAGCGATCCCCAACGAGACCACGATCCCAGCCATCAATAAAAAACTGGTTTTCGATTGATTCATGACCCAGAAGGACCAATCAGGGAGGATTCTAACTATAAATTTGCCGTTTGTGTAGAGGGGTGGTTCCTCGGCTCGCGGGACAG
>CAWJBB010000054.1:0-15189 GCA_963840855.1 uncultured delta proteobacterium | reverse complement strand
AACAAAATCCGTTGGCGTTTGTAAAGGCGAGATCATGGACGACGGTTGGAGATCAACGAAAACTCTAAATTTAGATTCCGCTCTATCCGACGGCGAAATAGTCGACCATGATCTGTGGAATTTTCTGATAGTGATCATCGGTCGTGACAACGCGCAAGCCATATTCCATGGCGCTAGCCGCAATCCAGATATTATTGGTTGGTATCGGGGTTCCGGCCTGCCACAGTGAATTGAGAATGACCGCGTATCTTTCTGCCGTTTCTTCAGTGACATCCACAAGCCCCACGCGCGGAGATGCAAGGAACCGGCGCAGCTCATCTTCATTCTTTTTTCGCCGATTTCCTTTTATGAACCCCGCTGTTAGCTCGCCGATAACGATGGAAGTGAGAAAAATCTCCTCGTTCGATCGGACGGCAATTCGGATGTCTTCATGGCCCCTCATGAATGCCGAATACGCTGACGTATCCAACAGCAAACGCACTATTTCCACAACTCCGGGTCGATGCTCCGTTGAGCCGCCAATGTATGATCAAATTCGGCGGCCTCCTTCTTCGTCCACGACCCTGCCAGAGCATCGAGATCGTCGTGTTCGCGTGTCTTGTTTTTAGTTTTCTTGCGTCCTTCGACTTTCCGTTCTAGCAAGCTGATGACTGCTTTATTGATACTGGTGCGCTTGCGTTCGGCCTCTTTACGTACGGTCTTTTCCAACTCAGGGGGCAAATTTCTCAAAGTTATCGCTTTCATAACTTACTCCGATTGTGCATCATGAGTGCGTCATAGTGAAGCACCATAGCACGGTGGCCAACCGATGCCAAACCGCGGAGTTCGTCGTCCTAACCCGCGTCTTTAATTCTTCCATCACCCCCTTGTCATCGAACTTGCACTTGGGCTATGACGGTCGTAATACAAAACACCTCTGCGGGAGAGAAAACTATGGAATACTTCGAACCCAAAACAATCAGTGACGCCTTGTCGCTATTGGCCAAGCATGGCGCTGAAGCCAAAATTATCGCCGGCGGCACCGACGTGATGGTGGATATCAAATACAAGGAGGAACCGGGCTGCCTGGTGAACATTAAAAAAATCCCCGGCCTAGACGGCATCCGGGAGAACGGCGGCAGCCTGCGCATCGGCGCGCTCGCGACGATCCGCGATGTCGAAACCAGCGCCGTCGTGCGCGACAAGCTGCCGGTGCTATGGGAGTCGTCGCACCAGTTCGCCTCGCTGCAGATCCGCAATACAGCCACGATCGGCGGCAACATCTGCCGCGCTTCGCCCTCGGGCGAAACTTTGACGCCGCTGCTTGTGCTTGAAGCCAAGGCCAAGCTCGCTTTCGCCGACGGGGAAAAGACCGAGCCGTTCACTGCGTTTTTCCAGGGACCGGGAAAATGCAGCGTCGGATCGAAAGGTCTATTAACGGAGATCGAAGTGCCCTATCCCGCCGCCGGCAGTCGCGGGGTCTATTTGAAGCACGCGGTGCGCGGTGCCATGGATATCGCCATGGTCGGCGTCGCTGTGTTAATCACGCCGGACGCCTCGAAGAACAGTTTGCAAGACGTGCGCATCGGGTTGGGCGCGGTGGCGCCGACGCCGCGGCGCGCGACCAAGACTGAAGCGTTGCTGCGCGGCAAATCCCTCTCCGGCGCGCTCCTCAAAGAAGCCGCGGCCATGGCCGCTTCGGAATCGAGCCCCATCAGCGATCAAAGAAGCAGCGCGGAAAATCGCCGCTGGATCGTCGAAGCTTTGACCCGCCGCGGACTGCAACAAACCTGGAAAGCCGCCACCGGTAAGGAGGTAGCGTAATGAGCGTTACGATCAATACGAAAATTAACGGCCGGTCCGTCAGCGCCAGCGCTGAAGCGTCGACTTCGCTGCTGGAATTTCTCCGCGACACCTTGGAAATGAAAGGCAGCAAGCTCTGCTGCAACACCGGCGAGTGCGGCGCCTGCTCGATCATTTATAACAGCAAGCCAATCAACTCCTGCGTGACACTGGCCGCCGACGCCAATGGCGCTGAGATTACGACTATCGAGGGCTTGGCCGATGACGATAAGCTTCACCCGGTGCAGCAAGCTTTCATCGACACCGGCGCAGTGCAGTGCGGCTACTGCACGCCCGGCTACATCATCTCGGTGAAGGCGCTGCTCGACCGAACGACGAAGCCGACGGCGGAAGACATCGAAGAAGCGGTCTCGGGCAACATTTGCCGCTGCACAGGTTACAACAAGATCGTCGACGCGATCCATCTCGCCGCCGATCGCATCGCAGGGAGGGCGTAAGTCATGGTCAAAGCGGAGCTCAAAATCATCGGTTCGAGCCCGGCGCGCATGGGCGGCGTCGAGCGCGTCGTCGGCAAAGGCGTTTACGGCATCGACTTGATGCTCAAAGACCAATTGCATGGCGCGATCCTGCGCAGCCAATACGCTCACGCGAAGATCGTCAGCATCGACACCAGCGAGGCAAAGAAAGTCCCCGGCGTCCACGCCGTGGTGACCGCTGCCGACGCTCCGAACGTCCGTTACGGCCGGAGTTATATCGACCGCCATATTCTCGCGCGCGGCAAAGTGCGCTTCATGGGCGACCCGGTCGCGGCCGTCGCCGCGGAATCGCCGGCCATCGCCAGGCAGGCGCTCAAAAAAATCAAGGTCGTCTACGAACCGCTGCCGGTGGCGCTCGATGCCGAAGAAGCGATCAAGCCGGATGCGCCGATCTTGCACGAGGACATGCCGCTGCCAAAAACTATTCCCGTGGACGCTGGCCTTAAAAATATTTGCGGCCACGCCGTCGTTCATGTCGGCGATGCCGAAAAAGCAATGGCCGAAGCGGATATCGTGGTCGACGAAGTCTACACAACCAAGATGATTCACCCCCAGTATCTGGAGCCGCGCATCGCTGCGGCGCAGATGGAGCCCAACGGCCGTCTCACCGTTTGGGCCAATGCTCAGGCGCCCTTCCCGGTGCGCCAGGAGGTGGCAAAGACGCTCGGCCTGCCGCTCAACAACGTGCGCGTGATCTCCGCCGGCCTGGGCGGCGGTTTCGGCGGCAAGGGCAGCGGCATCACCTCCGGCGCCGCCATCGAGCCGATCTGCGGCCTGTTGGCGATCAAGGCCAAGCGGCCGGTGATGATCGTGCTCGACAAGGCCGAGGAAACCATCTCGACGACCATCCGTGCCGGCGCGAAAATGTATATCAAGACCGGTGTGAAAAAAGACGGCACCATCGTCGCCCGCACCGGGAAAGTATTTTACGACGCCGGCGGCTACTCGGGCTTCGGCGTGCAGGCCGGCGGCCGCTGCACCAACATGCTTGGCGGCTGGTACTTGATGCCCAACTGCCACATCGACGGCTACACCATCTACACCAACAAACAGGTCTGCGGCCCGGTGCGCGGCCCCGGCGGCCCGCAGGCGGCATTTGCCGTCGAATCACATATGGACTCCATCGCCGCCAAGCTCGGCATGGATCCGACGGAATTCCGCCTTAAGAACATTCCTAAGGCGGGCGACAAAATCGTCGGCGTACCCAAGCTGCGCGATGTTTCTTTGGGTGAAACGATCCGCATCGCCAAGGAGAAGATTGGCTGGGGTAAAGTAAAGCTGGAAAAGAATCAGGGCATCGGTATCGCCACCGGTTCATGGATCGAAAGCGCCGGCCCCGGCGGCGGCTCGATAGTCAAAGTGAATGAAGACGGCTCGGTGACAGTGCATATAGGCAAGATCGACATGGGCACCATCCCCGGTTTCGGTATTCCAATGATTGTCGCCGAAGAGCTTGGCGTACCAGTGAGCGATGTCACCGTGGTCAACGTCGACACCGACGCCAGTCCCTGGGACGCAGGCACGGTCGGCAGCCGGGGCATCCTGGTTTCCGGCACCGCATCTCGACTCGCAGCCATCGACGCGCGCAATCAGCTTTTGAAATTGGCCGCCGGCAAACTGGAAGCGAGCCCAGACGATTTGGAGATCGTCGACAAGCAGATCCGCGTCAAAGGCACACCGGCGAAGAGCGCGTCTCTCGCCGCTGTCGCCACCGACGCGCACAACGTCATCGGCGAAGTGATCGGCCGTGGTTACTGCGACAACCTGCAATTGGTGGCTGAAGAAAAGGCCCACGGCAGCTCGCAGCCTTTCACGACTCATGCGTGCATCGTCGAAGTCAGCCCGGACACAGGAAACGTGAAAATCCTGAAATACGTCGCCGTCCACGATATCGGCCAACCCATTCATCGCGCCGCCGCCGAAGGCCAGATCGAAGGCGCCACGGCGATGAGCATCGGCCAGGCCCTCTGCGAGCAAGTGGTTTTCGATAACGACGGCAAAACCATGAACCCGTCCTTTGTCGATTACCTGATGCCGACCATCAACATGATGCCGCGCATCGAAACGACCTTGGTCCACGGCTACCCCGGCGCGGGCCCCTACGGCGCCAAAGGCGCCGGTGAAATCGCCTGCGTCCCGCCCATGGCCGCCATCGCCAACGCGATCTACAACGCCACCGGAGTGCGGATCAGAACGTTGCCGCTCAGTCCGGAGAACGTGCTGCGCGCCTTGAAGGAGGCGGGGAAAGCGTAACGAATAGATCCCAAGGGGCGACCGGCTGGCCGCCCCGTCGCCGATATTCGATGATAGGAGAAAACGCCAAAAGACTCTAATCGCACATAAAACCTTTCGAAATTACTAGAGCTACGCAACTCTGAAATTCACTCCGGGAGGACTCTAGCCATGGCGGTAAAACTTTTTTCGAGCTTTGTACTGGTAATATTTTGCTGGCTAATCAATGCGGCATCGGCAGATGAGATTTTCCGCTGGTTTGACGATAATGGCACCATCCACTTCGCCGACAATCCGAATTCCGTTCCCAGGCGCTACCCCAACGAGAGTCGAAAGCGCCAAGTAACGCCTTCCCATGAGCCCACTTTCCCTTTGCCGGTTTCTCAAGCCGAGCAAACTAGGGTTCCTTATCCGCCGAAGTTCACCATTCCCTTTGCGCGGGAAGACGGGCGTCTGCTCGTGGACGGCAACATCAATAATCAGAACTACGTTCGATTCATTGTCGACACCGGAGCAAGCATGACTATTATACCGGCGCGGGTGGCTGCTCGCTTGGCGTTTGATCCGAAGCAAAGCCTGTTGATCGAAATTCGCGGCGTTGGTGGGGTCATTGACGGAAGGCTGATCGAAGTCCACAGTTTGAAAGTCGGTGATGCGGAGGCAAAAAATCTCGACATCGTTGTTATCGACGACGGCCTAGGAGGGACCGCTCTCCTTGGAACGGATTTTCTAAGTCGATTTCAACTGGGTATTGACTACAGCCGCGACCACATGGTGCTACAGCCTGGGGAGGCTCCCTACGGCGGTTACCCAGCCACATGGTGGCAAGAAAAATTCCGGCTTTACAACCGACTCAAGCGCGGCTACGAACAGCGTATCAGACAAAACAAGGACCATCTTAGGACCCTCGGCGTCAACCCGGAGCAGCCAAACTGGCAAGGCTCCTACAGCGGCAACGTTAACCCTTTGCGGCCAATCTCGGATGAAATCAAAGAGCACGAGAATTATCTCAGAGTCCTGCAAAACAAAATGAGCGATCTGCGACTTCGCGCCAATCGCGCCGAAGTGCCGCGGCATCTGCAGGAATAATACGGTTCGAATTCTCAGCCCTAGGGATACTTTAGGACCTTCCGGTCGCCCCTGCATTGATAAGTATCAGAACTCGAGGCTCGATCCGGCTAAGTCCTCTTTTCCTCCCCTATACGATCGCCTTTCACAGACCTACCATCAGCGGGGCGGGAGGGGATCGCCACCCGCGATCTTTTTGAACAGCTCGATTACCTCCGGTTCGCGCGGAATTTCTTTGATTATTTTTTCATGGTGTTCGGGCAGAAGCGGTGACGGATCATTTCCGACGATCTTTTTGTATTCCTTTTGGAAACCTGGATCCAGATATGTCTTGCGAAATGCTTCCTGGAGTATTTTTATGCGGTCGCTGGGCGTTCCCGGAGGAAGGAACGAAGGGGCGCCGCCAACTCGGAAAGCGCGCTGGAGAATCACTACCTTGCGCGCACTTTCCGACCTGGCAAGGCTCTCGAGCTCAGGGAGGTGGCTGAACTGAGGGTGCTTTTCCCCCTTCGGAATATCGATGATCGCATGAAAATTCACCACGCCTCCTTGCAGCCAGTCTACGTTCCGAACGACGCCGTCAGCTCCCGACGCGCGGGCGTCGATCTCACCGCGTAACAGCGCCGGGTCCAGCTCAGCGCCTCCGTAGCCGGTGACGAATTTCGCGTCTTTAAGACCTAGAACATAAGCGAACAGGCGACCTTCGACGTACGTGGAAAAACCCACGGATTGCCCTCCGACCCTGATTCCCGCGGCGGTTTGGAGTTTTTCGATGGTGTCCCAACCAGCCTGCTTGCGCGATAAAAAGATTGGATGATAAGCGCTGTAGGGGGAACCCAGATAAAAGAACTTGTCCAGATCGTACAGGATTCCCGTCTCTCCAAGTATGGCGAGCGAAACCAGGCTCGCGCCGGCGTTACCGATCGTGAGCCCGTCGGGACGCGCCGATCTATAGACGTGATTTGCCGCTTTGCGGCCGCCGCCGCCGGGCATGAACTCGTTAATAATGGTGGGATTCCCTGGAATGTATTTCTGCAGGAAAGGGTTCATAGCTCTAACCCGGAGGTCTCCCGTGCCACCCGGGTCTCTTCCCTGAACAATCGTGATGGTCTTTCCCCGGTAAAAATCGCTCTGTGAAAATACCGCAGAGGGTAGAACCACTAAGCAAGCGATGAACGCGACTAAAAACGCCCAACCGGTGTATTTCGTTCCCATCACAGACCTCCTATGGACGTGCCGGAGCGGGCTCGGTTCCCGCAATTTGTTGCTCTCTTATAGCCAGCCAGTCCGAGGAATAAAAGGGCAGATCCGATAAGGTCATTCTTGTGGCGCCATAGCGGTTTCTAAGTACAAAAAATCAGGCCGGTCCATTTCCGCTTGCTCACCTCACCTTTACTTCGCATCACATATTTGTGATTATGCAGCATGCCCTGGACGTTGCAACAATACGAAGACAGCCGGGGCTCGCGGCCGCTCGAAGAGTTCATAGGAGCTCTCAGTGAGAGCGAACGCGCGGTCGTGAAAGCAAAGCTCTTCTATCTTCAAGAGCGCGGAAATCAACTCAGAGAGCCATTTACGAAGAGCATGGGCAGCGGTCTATACGAACTTAGAGTGCATGCTTTCCTGTTTCAGACCGGGGAACCGTATTGTTCTGTTGCATGCTTTTAGGAAGAAGAGTCAAGCCACGCCACGGCGAGAACTCGACGTGGCTCAAAGAAGAATGCTGGAGGTCTAAATGAAAAAGGGCAAAGCCGTAACATTCGATTTGAATCTCGGCAAGGAAATGAAAAGCTCTCGGTTTGCGACGGCCTTCCAAAAAGAACTGAGCCGCAACCGATTAGCCGAGCAAATTGCCGCGTTGCGCGAAAAACATGGCTGGACGCAGGCAGAGTTGGCACGTAAGGTTGGAACTACGCAGTCGGGCATAGCGCGTCTTGAGAATCCTGATTATCGAAACTATTCTCTGAAAACTTTAGAAAAGGTTGCCATGGTCCTGAATGCTCGACTAGTCGTAGGCCTCGAAGAAATTCGGCAAAACGCCGCATAACTGCGAAGACCACGAGCTTGCCCTATGCTGCCTTCAGTCACAAAAGCAAAGTACGTCAAAGACTACCTTATTGAAGTCAAATTTAACGATGGCACGAGGAAAATCATCGATTTCAAACCGTGGCTCACAGGACCAATTTCCTGAAGAGCAAAGATTACTTCAAGAAAGCTTTTATCGACGGTCCGTCAAGCGCGTGGCCGAACGGTGCAGATACTGCCCCCGGAAACACTATAATTAGGCTCTTTTCTTAAACGTAAAGTCGCGGCGGGACGAAATTCGTCTACGCAACCGCCTCTTGGAATGTCAGCGGAGTTTCCTCGGAGCCCTGATCTTCCAGCTTCACTCTCTTGCCATCCTTGATGACCAGCGCGAGATTGGCAGAGTCTTGCAAGACTCGAATATCCGCCGCCGGGTTTTTCTTTAGAATGATGACATCTGCGAGCTTTCCGGCTTCCAGCACGCCCACTTGGTTTTCCAATCCCACCGCAAAGGCATTTTCTTTCGTGCAGGCGGTGATCGCTTCAAGGGGAGTGTAGCCGCCGTAGCGAACCAAAATCTCGGGCTCTTTGGCGTGCATCTTTCCATAGGGCATCCAGGAGTAATTGCCGCAATCCGTGCCGCACATGACCTTGATCCCCATGGCCCTGGCCCGCTGCAGCACGTTCACGAGCCCATCCATGTTCTTTTTCATTCGTTCGAGGCTGATCTGAATTTGTTCCTGTCCTACTTCGCGGCCGACTTCCAACACCCGTTCCACGAATGTCGCAGTCGGGACGATGCGCACGCCCGCTTCGGCGACGGCTTCGAGGTCCGCTTCAGTGGCCATGTCGGTATGCATGATCCAGTCGACGCCGGCTTCCGCGGCGGCCCGCGTCGAAGCCGACCCTCTGGAGTGAATCGCAACTTTCACATTTCGCCGGTGCGCCTCGCCGACCACCGCCGCTATTTCCTCCTTTGCAAGAGTCTGGATTTCGCCGGAGCGGCTATCGGCCAGCTTGACGAAGTCAACGCCGTGCTTACACTGGCGCCGCGCTTCGGTGACCATCTCCGCCGCACTGTTACAAAGGACGCCGATGGAGTGCTCCGGGGTTCCCACCCAGGAAGGTTCTTCGTCCTCTATGGAGCCGTAGGTCACGATCATGCGACTGGCGCAGTAAACACGAGGACCTTCGATTAAGCCTAGCTTTATGGCGTCGCGTACCGCCACGTCGGTGAACCAGGTCCCGCCCGGCACGGAGATGCTCGTCACGCCGGAGCGCAGCACCTGCTGGGCATTTCTCGCCGCCCGAAGGGTGTTGAACTCGGGTCGGGTCGTGCCTCGACCCCTGGCTTCGCCGGGCACTTTAGGGTTGCCATAGGAAAGGTGAGTGTGGGCGTCGATGAGTCCCGGCATAATCCACTGTCCCGCGGCGTCGATAACTTCCACGTTGTCTGTATCTTCGAGTCTTACATCGCCGGGCAGGCGCCCCGTGCATTTGATACGATTGCCTTGAATCACAATGGCCTCATTGCGGACCGGAGGATGGCCGCGACCGTCTATTAGAGTCCCATTAGAGATTACGATCGTCTTTTCGCCGTTGGCGCTCATAGACACCTCCCTTAGCCAGTCAAAACTCTTTACCAACGCGTTTCGATTCGCGAATCAGCAACCTTTAATAATCGGGCTCTATCACGGCTAGACTGACAATCGCAACATTAATAATCTTGGCTCACCCGTGGATTAGCAAAGCCTGGAAGAGGCGAAAAACCTGCCATCTTGGAAACTGAGTCGTCGACAAGTCGTGCGTCCGACTTTGTCGTTCCCAAGATCGTCAAACCCACGAGGACGTTGCCGACATACGAGTGGACTGCTATTTTACTCGCATGGCCAATATCCAGGGTTAACAACATTTGTATTGGCAGCCATCCAGACGATTTCAAATCATGAGCACTGAACCCAACAAAGTTATCTATTCGATGGTCGGCGTCAGTAAATACTACGACAAGAAGGCCGTCCTAAAAGACATTTATCTTTCCTATTTCTATGGAGCCAAGATCGGCGTCATCGGTCTCAACGGCTCGGGTAAATCATCGCTGCTGCGCATACTGGCGGGCGTGGACAAGGAGTTTGGCGGCGAGGCCGCTGTCTCGCCAGGCTATACGGTCGGCTATCTGGAGCAGGAACCGTTAATCGACGATGCGCGCACCGTGCGCGAAGTCGTCGAAGAAGCCGTAGAAGAGACGGTCAACCTGCTGAAAGAGTTCGAAGAGATCAACGCCAAGTTTGCCGAACCGATGTCCGACGACGAGATGAACGCGCTGCTTGAGCGGCAGGGCGAGGTGCAGGAGAAGCTCGACCATCTGGATGCCTGGGATCTCGATGCGCGGCTCGAGATGGCCATGGATGCGCTCAGGTGTCCGCCGTCGGATACGCCGGTGAAGGTTTTGTCCGGCGGCGAACGCCGCCGAGTGGCGTTGTGCCGGTTGCTGTTGCAGAAGCCCGACATTCTCCTGCTTGACGAGCCGACCAATCACCTCGATGCGGAGTCGGTCGCTTGGCTCGAACACCACCTGAAGAGTTATCCGGGAACGATCATCGCGGTTACCCATGACAGATATTTTCTGGACAACGTCGCGGGTTGGATTCTGGAACTGGATCGTGGCCAGGGCATCCCCTGGCAAGGCAATTACACCTCGTGGCTCGAACAGAAGCAGGAGCGTTTGCGGCGCCAGGAAAAGTCCGAAAGTGAACGGCAGAAGACGCTCGAGCGCGAGCTCGAGTGGATCCGCATGTCGCCGAAAGCGCGCCGCGCCAAGGGGAAGGCGCGTATCAATGCCTACGAAGCGTTGCTCGACCGGGAGTCAGAGAAGCGGCGGGAAGATCTGGAGATCCACATTCCACCGGGGCCGCGCCTGGGCAATGTCGTGATCGAAGCGCAAGGAGTGTGCAAAGGATACGGCGACAATCTGCTGGTGGAGGACATGACGTTCGCCCTTCCGCCCGGCGGCATCGTCGGCGTGATCGGTCCCAACGGCGCCGGCAAAACGACTTTGTTTCGCATGATCACGAGGCAGGAGCAACCCGACAGCGGAACGATTCGAATTGGTGAAACGGTCGCGCTGGCGTACGTCGATCAGAGCCGTACGCTCGACCCACAGAAATCCATCTGGGAGGAAATCACCGGCGGCGCGGATTTATTGAAACTCGGCGCTCGCGAGGTGAACTCGCGCGCCTACGTGGCGCGCTTCAATTTTTCCGGCACCGATCAACAAAAAAAGGTCGGCATGTTGTCGGGCGGCGAACGCAATCGAGTCCATCTGGCGAAGATGTTGAAAGAAGGGGCGAACGTATTGTTGCTAGACGAGCCGACCAACGACCTGGATGTGAACACGTTGCGCGCCCTAGAGGAAGCGTTGGACAGTTTTGCCGGTTGCGCGGTTGTGATCTCGCACGATCGCTGGTTTCTAGATCGGATCGCGACTCATATCCTCGCGTTCGAAGGCGACAGCAAGGTTGTTTGGTTTGACGGCAACTATTCGGAATACGAGGCCGATCGCAAGACGCGCCTTGGCGCCGCCGCGGAACGGCCGCATCGAATTAAGTATCGCCAACTGACACGAGCGTGAGATGGTTTTGCTTGGCTGATGGCCACCTCCTTTCGTCGAACCGATATGCCTAGAAGCATAAAGACGTCCGGACAGTTTCTTCCACGCGGCAGCGCTGCAACTTGACAGGCCTTTGTGGGCATTGATATAGGGCAACAGATAACTCGTAGCTCGGCGAGCTCAACTATGAAGTTCCGCCCATCAAGGATGTCTGCGCCCAGGACCTGGTCGCGGCGGCCTACAAAGAACTGATGGAGCGTCAAGAGTTACAGGAAGAATACGGGAGAGTCGCGGCCATAGCACAAAAGTGGGGTTATTAATAAATTGGCGACAGATAAAAAAGGAGGCAAAAAGTGGAAGCAAAATTAATTCGGAACGCGGTCTATTCTATGATCGCGCTTGCTCTTATACTGGTTTTTTCTCTCCGTCCCGCCGGCGCGCAGTCCGGGGATAGTCCGTTCAAGGGGCAAACCATTACGGTTATCGCGGCTTCATCTCCGGGCGGGGGAACTGACAGCCTGGCACGGCTGCTGGCGCGCCACTTCAGCAAATTTATCCCGGGAAATCCTAAAATAGTCGTCACCAACATGGCTGGCGCAGCGGGGTTGATTGCCGCCAACCATCTCTACAACCGGTCGCCAAAGGATGGCACCGCGATCGGCACCATGGCCACCGGCTTGACCTTTCGCACGGCTCAGCGCGACCCTGCCATCAAATTTCAACTCGAGAAGTTCACCTATCTTGGTCAAATAGCGTCGGAAGGCAACTTCGTCTACGTCAGGAGCGAGACACCGTTTACCAGCATTGAAGCGATAAAAAAGGCCAACAAGGAGGGCAAGAAGCCCAAGTTCGGCGCCCAGGCGAAGGAGCACAATTCCAACGTTGTTCCCAAGGCCATGGAGGCGATCTTAGGCATCGACGTCGACGTTGTTTACGGCTATCCCGGAACGGCGGAGATACTGCTCGATATAGAACGGGGCGCTCTCGATGGACGTGCCCAGGCCCGCGGATCTCTCTTTGCCACCAGGAGCAACTGGGTGGAAAAGAACTTTATCAAGACCTTGGCGGTCACCTCGGAAACGCGCGATTCCCGCCTGCCGAACGTGCCGACCCTTGAAGAACTCGCTCCAGCGGATAAGAAGCCCCTGTTAGAAGCGATGTACTCGGTGCAGGGACGGACGTTTGCAATGCCGCCGGGGGTCCCTCCCGATCGGACAAAAATCCTGCGTGATGCTTTTGCGGCCATGTTTAAAGATAAAGATTTCCAACAAGACGTGGACAAATTGGGCTGGAATGATGAGCTGATACACGGAGACCTGTTGAACAAGAAGGTGGAAGGTCTCGTGCACAATGAGACGTCGATGGGCTTTTTTCGAAAACTCTTACAATAGCAACTAGGAATTAGTTCCATTGCATCGAAGAACCCCCTTTGTCGGAGGTGCTTCGTATTCATCAATCTGAGAAACATAGGGAACCTTCAAGGTGCTTGACGCCATCGTAACCGCTACGGGCGAGATCTTCACCATAAGCCGCATGGCGTGGCTTTTTGGCGGCGTCCTGTTAGGGAGTGTGATCGGGTTCGTCCCGGGGATTGGTGGAAGGACTACGCTGGCGATTCTCCTTCCCTTCATAGTCAAGATGGATCCGGCCAGCGCTCTCGTGTTGATCGTCGGGATTCACGCCATCGGCAATACCGCTGACACCATTCCAGCTATCCTTTTCGGTATTCCCGGCTCCACTTCGGCCACCGCCACCGTCATGGATGGCTACCCCATGGCGAAAAAAGGAGAGGCCGAGCGCGCCTTGGGCGCGTCCTTCCTCTCCTCCGGTATTGGCGGTCTCATAGGCGCCTTCACGGTTCTGGCAACCATTCCCATGATTCGACCCGTGGTCCTGACGTTCGGCAATCCCGAATTCTTCATGACCGCTATCCTGGCCATTGTGATGATCGCCCTCCTTACGGGTGGCGCTCCGGTCAAGGGGTTAATAGCGGGATGTGTGGGGCTGATGATCGGCATGATTGGAGTCGCTCCCCAAACCGGCGTGCAAAGATGGACGTTCGACCAGCTTTATCTATCCGATGGCATCCCGCTTATTCCCATAGCGCTCGGCGTATTCGCAATACCCGAGCTTGTCGATATGACGCTCGGCGGTGGGGGAACAAAGATCGCTGCCAACGCGCAGATAACCGGCACATCAACGAAATGGCGAGGAGTCAAAGATGTGTTCGCGCACTGGTGGTTATTGGTTCGCTCCAGCTTTATAGGCAGTTGGATTGGGATATTGCCCGGCATAGGTAGCGGCTCGGCGATTTGGCTAGCCTATGGCCATGCAGTTCAGTCCAGTAAGGACAAAGATAACTTTGGTAAAGGCGACGTCAGGGGCGTGATCGCTCCTGAAGCGGCCAATAACGCGAGCGACGCGGGAGATTGGTGCCTTACACTAGCTTTCGGCATCCCCGGAAGCGCCACTATGTCGTTGGTCCTAGCCGCGATGCTCCTGCTGGGCTTGTCGCCCGGCCCGAAGATGGTCACCGAGCGTCTCGATTTGACTTTAATCATTGTGTGGAGCTTGGTCTTGGCCAACTTGATGGCAACAGGTCTCTGCTTTTTATTTACCAAGCAGTTGGCCGGAATCACAAAGCTTCCGGTGCATCACCTATTTCCTGTGCTGATCGTGCTTATTTTTCTCGCCGCGTACCAATCGACAACGGATTGGGGCGATCTTGTTGCCCTGCTGGGATTTTCTGCCATCGGCATTTCCATGAAGAGGTTCGGTTGGCCCAGACCCCCACTTATCGTGGGAATCGTCCTGCAGCGGCTCGCCGAGACCTATTTTTTTCTGACGACAAAACTCTATGGGTTCTCTTGGCTTACACGGCCTGTCGTCATCGTTTTGTTCGTCTTGACCGTCTGGACAATCGTTCATGCGGTTATGCGCCACTCCCGGGATAAGGCAAGAGCAAAAGCATGAGCGAAGAACTCCGTAAACTTGATCCTTCTTTTTGGTTGTCGCTCTTTTTCGTTGTCGTGATCGCCGTATGGGTCGTGACGGCGGTCGGCCTGAACTGGGATACGCGACTATTCCCGTGGGCTGTCGGCATACCCGCTTTGGCGCTGGCGCTGCGCCAGCTTGTCACGGATTGGCAGGGCGCTAGCGCCAAGACTGAGCAAGGAGAAGAGCGCTATCCCGGAGTCCTCGACATTGCGGTCGATCGCAGCATTCCCCCCGAGGAAATGTTTCGACATACCGTCAAGACCGCATACTGGATTCTGACTTTTGCCTGCGGCATCTGGTTTTTGGGATTTCTGATCTCGATTCCGCTTTTTATATTTTCCTACTTGATCTCCGAAGCTAAAACGCGCAAGTTGCCCGCCCTGATTGTCGCCGGGCTAACCTTCTTATTCGTCTGGGTGTTGTTCGACCAGATGATGCACCTTGCTTGGCCGGAAGCCGCGCTCTTCACGCTCTTCGGTTTCTAAACTTCACGGACGCCGTAAACTACGCATCAAGTATGCACAGCGCGCCCTCGAAAGAAACTTGACGGGCGCGGTCCGGGTTCCTCGGCTACGCCATAATTCAAATCACCTTGCCATTAGCCCAGTCGCGACAAGACAATATCACCACGAAGAAGCCACACCAGTCACGGCGTATCGCGTCGGGTTCAAGCCGTTCAAATCGTTCAAGCCGTCGGACAATCCGGCGATCGTTTTGAACAACTTGAACGGTTTGAACGCTCTTTCTGGTAAAATCTCTCTTTTCTTTGGTTGCGGCTTTGCGCGCGTTGACACGCTCCGCGCGATAGAGGTAGAAAACCTGCAATGATGGAGGATGAAAGCCATGCTCGCTGACAGGGACAAAGACAAGATTCTCAAGGGGATCACCCGCGATGAATGCGCCGAGCTGACCAAACAACTCTGCGATATCCCCAGCCCCACG
>CAWJBB010000053.1:0-84995 GCA_963840855.1 uncultured delta proteobacterium | reverse complement strand
CAAGACTGGCCGGTTCCAGGCATTTAGAATGACCTCTTCTTAGAAACAAAACTGTTTCTGCAGCGTAATTTTTACCCGCCGTCGCGCGTGGACAACATACAAAGGTTTTCGCAAAAGGGTGTCGAAGGGTAGCCGACTAACTCAACCGATATGGCTGTGCGTCCGGATTGCTTGCTCTACCGGTTCGCCAATCGGTTCAGGGCGAGCGCGAGAGGCAAGCTGCGATTTTTGGTTAGCGACAAAGGGTTCCAACGAAGTCTAAGGGTGCTCAAGTAAGGAGCCGCAAGTCGAAGGCGATTTGGGTAGTGATTTTCGTAAACGCCAACGGGTTAACTTGGAAGCGACTGGCCGCCCACTAACGGGCGGCCGGTCACTCACTAAGGATCGAACTAGTACTGATTGCGCAAATCCTGTCTCAGCTCCCGTCGCGCCGCGTCGAGTGTCGCTTGATCCTGTCGAAGTTCCCTTCTACTTGCGGCGATCTTTTGCCAATCCTCTTTGATCTCGCTTCGGTCCCGGGCGATTTCCGCAGGGCTGGCGCCCTTACGGATATCTCGCCGTAGTTCGACTTTATCTCTTTTCAGCTCGCGATAGTCTTTGCGCAATTGACCTCGATCTTGCCGGATCTCGTTTCGCGCCTCGCGAATCTTTTCGAAATCTTCTCGAATCTCCGGCTTATTGTGGTGACCGCGATTGCCGTGACTGACGTTTCGACCAAAGCGATGATCATCACGGCGCCCGTCATGCCCCCTCCACTCATGATGACCATCCCTCCGCGATCCATGTACTCTGCCACGATTCACATCATGCTTAAAATGATGCTTATCACCGCGCCCATGATGGCCGTCCCATTTACGATGATGGCCATGCTGCTCCGCACCATCCTTGGCGTCAGCCGTCGCGGGGATTCCTGGGAAAATCAGAGCCCCCGCAAGCAACCCGCCTAGAATGATAGATTTTGTATTTTTCATATTAACCCTCCTTATTCTTTTGAATCACCGGGAGGGGAGCAATGGATATGCCAATCAGCCGACCGCGGCTAACTGGCTGATATCCCAGCGCGATTGAAAAGCACATTCGAATCGGTCCAGTAAAAATTACCTGACGAAAAGAAATTCTGGGATACCGGCGATGAGGGCGGCAAGTCGCTCAGCGAAACTGAAGATGTATTTAAGGGTGTGGATTGGAAGGTGTCAGGTCAAATGAAGACAAGATGGCCGCAAGAAAACTTTCAGGCGCTTATACACATAGCTCTGCGATGTTCTCTAGCGCGCTACCGTTTCGTCGATTCCTGTGATCTTGATGCTGCCATGCTTCGACTTGTACTTTCGGTTCAAATAAATGATGACGCCGGTGATGCCTCGATGACGTAGGCGTTGGACGCCGGGCCGCCGTCGAAAGCGCGCGCGCCGATGCGGCGAATAATGTCCATGACTTTCTGCTTGGCATCCGCTTGGAAAGGGTAGCCCAACAAACGCGCATAAGGCGGGCCGGTATATTTGAAGGTCAAGGGGGCTACATCGAGCCCGAGTATGAACTGGGCTCAGAAATGCGAACCCCAGGTGGGATTACATTGAAGGAGAAATCAGTTCGATCTCGACGTTGTAGTGGTTACGCTGAAAAAAACGGTGGCCCGACGTAGAGTCTTTAGGAGAAAACGCGGGAAAGAGCGTATTAACTCCTCCCCGCGTGGGTTAAACGATGTAGAACTCATTTCAATTGTTATGAGCTAAACGCAATTAGCGTAATAAATTAAAAACCCCCAACGTCTAGTAACCTTTCTTTAACTCCATCGGGATCGTCGAAATTATTCCAATTTAGACTACCGACGCTCTGGAGAACAGCTTTGATATCCCCGGGAGTCGCGTTGGGATTTGCTGCTTTGTACAGAGCCGCAGCCCCGGCGACATGCGGCGAAGCCATCGATGTACCGCTTATGGTGTTATAACCGCCATCATTCCAGGTGGACAGGATGCAAACGCCCGGAGCGATGATATCCACATCCTCACCGTAGTT
Organism: uncultured delta proteobacterium; assembly: GCA_963840855.1. Classification (GTDB taxonomy): domain Bacteria; phylum Desulfobacterota; class Binatia; order UBA9968; family UBA9968; genus DATACQ01. The sequence goes on along the minus strand of CAWJBB010000053.1, from coordinate 82,979 downwards.
ACTGAAGCTTGCAAAAGTGTCGTCGTCATCGAAAAGGCAAGTAGGACTGCCTAAACCACCAGCGTCACCGTCGAAGTCTGCCAACGCGGACACAGTTATGACTTCATCATAGGCTGCAGGCACGTGATTGGTCGCGTCACTATCTTCGTTACCAGCGGCGACGACGTAGGTAACACCCGCATTAACCGAATTGCAAATTGCCTCGTGCATGCCGCCGTCCGTGCAGGAACCTTTACTACCAGCACCACTCAAGCTCATGTTCGCTACTTTGATGATGGCTGCATTGGCAGTAACAAAGTCGATACCGCAGATTACCGACGCCCAAGTGCCGCTTCCAGCACTGTTGAGCACGCGTACCGCCCATAAACGTGCGCCTGGAGCAACGCCGACGACGCCAAAACTATTGTCTTTCGCAGCAATTGTACCGGCCACGTGGGTACCATGGCCATTGCCGTCGCTGTATTTGACGGAAGAACCAGTGGAACAGTTGAAGCCACCTACTACCGTTAAATCTTTATGATTATGGATTCCAGTATCGAGAACCGCGACATCGATATCCACCGTTCCGACGCCGTCGCCGGAGGCGGTACCACTCAAGTGCCCGTTTATGCGGAGGATCCCGTTGGGAATCTTTTGCGGAGGATCATTACTATCACCGCCACCGCTTCCTCCACACGGAGGAGTTGCGCACGGTGGTCTATCGATACTCACGTATCGGTCAGCCACAATTGAAACCACACGCGGATCACTTCGTAATGCATTTAGGCGACCCTGGGGCACGCGGGCTGAAAAACCGTTGAGCGCATGTCGATAAATGTGTCCCACCGCCAAACCGTGAGTGAAGGCCATTTCATTAGCAACGGCAGCGGCGTTTTCAATCAGACGTATTTTGATGATGTAGTGGTCGGTTACCGGTCCGGTGTTGGGAACGGCCGCAAATACCGCTGCTACGTTCCAGCTGCTACAAAAAACTAACGCTAACATCAGTCCAAAAATTCCCGGAACCTTAGCGGCGCGTTTAAATGTCGTTTTTATGAGATGCCCCAGTTCCGCCTTGAGAGTAGTATTCTTGATCTGAATCAAACTTACATTCAAAATCATTTTATTCTCCTTTATCAAATTTGCCCCAAGCAGTTGCACAAATCTCAATGCTTACTCTGAGTATCTAATTCATTCCTGTTAAGAAGGTATAGTGACTGGATCGCAATAAGAAACTAAAAACAGATAGAAAAGACGCACGATCTATGCCAGCACTATTGATCGTTCCCGCGAGTTCCAGAACCGTCTGTTGATTTCTAAACACGGATAATTCGCGCCTACACTGCGTCGCCCGAAAAAACAAAATTGTCGCACTGACCGGCGAACTTGCCCTTTCACTAACGGCTATCGAAATTGTCTAATCTACCCGTGATGGTCAGTCCGATGAACGTTCTGATCCAATGAGACCAACTCATACTTGACTTGAGTCCTGCGCAGGATGCCACTCAATCCCATCGCACCAGTTGGTGATTCTCGTGATATCGAAACGGCAGATAGGGAGCAGCACCAACTTTTCGTGAGCCGAGCGAAGTCAGCTCAAAAGACAGCCCACCCGATAGTAAATGGGATTGATCGGCGAGGAAGTTGAAGTTGGCGTGTGATTTGGAGCGTAGGAGAATTCAGTTCAATCCTGGCATCGCCGCTTGGTTTTCTGCCATCACTTGATGACTCTATCCGCTCTCACCAGCACGTTCGGCGGAATCGTCAGGCCGATCTGCTTCGCAGCTTTGAGGTTGATGATGAACTCAAACTTCTTCGGCTGCTCCACTGCAAGGTCGGCGGGCTTGGTGCCTTTCAAAACTTTAACCACGTACACGGCGGCGCGCCGGTCCAAGTCGTTCCAGTTCACGCCGTAGCTCATAAGCCCCCCGGCTTCGACATATATTTCCCTTTCGTATATTACCGGGAGCCGGTTCTTTACCGCGAGCTCTGCAATCTCTGTTCGCTGAGAAATGGCGACGCGGCCCAACAGCATAAGGACTGCGTCAGCACGCCCCTTGCTTGCGGCTTGGAATGCGATCGCAATATCCTTGGAACTTAGGACGTCTAGATATTGAAGCTTCACTCCAAACGCCTTTGCGACGAGCTCCACCTCTCCTAACATTTGTGCGTTGCCCGGCTGAGTTGAAGTCCCGAAGACGGCCACGCGGGAAAGCTTAGGAATGATCTCCTTCAAAAGCTCCAGTCGTTTCCCGCTTAGCTCCGGGGCGAGAGTAGACAACCCAGTGATGTTCCCGCCGGGTCGGGCAAGGCTGGCGACGAACCCGCTTCCAACTGGATCGGCATCCTGCATCATCACAATGGGAATCGTGGTCGTCGCTTCCTTGGCAGCACGGGTTGCTGACGAACCACCCGTGACGATGATGTCTACCTTGAGACGCACCAGTTCGGCCGCGAGCGCGGGTAGCCGATCTTGCTTTCCGTCCCCAAATCGCCACTCAATGACAATGTTTTTGCCCTCCACATACCCAAGCTCGCGCAGACCTTGCCGGAAGGCCTCAACGCGGCTTTTTTCTGAGGAAGCGGAGTCGGCTAGCAAACATCCTAAGCGGATAACTTTTGACGGCTGCTGCGCCGTGGCCACAGCCCCGCACACCGTGAGTGCGACGGCCAGGGTTGCTAAGAGAGCCGCTTTCTTCATTCCCACCACGTTATGGAGGCTATCACGCAGGCGGTAATTGCGAAAACGATTACTTACGCGGAGAAGCGGAACCAGATTCGTCGAGGGGAAAGGGCCAAATTCGTCGCAGGATTGAACTGTACGACGCAACGGACAAATCTCACAGTATCGACACGTAGGAGAATTTCAATCTAATTTTAGGGCTAAATCACTTTCCCTCTAGAGAGCAAGGGGGACATTCTACTTTTCGCGTTGTTTCTGTGGTCGATAGGGAAGGCCTCAAAACGTCCCTGCCAAACCGGCGATCGCTAACCAGCATAATAGTATGATGGCTGAAACACCTTAATTCCGTTAAGTCACTACTCAGGCCGGGCGCTCCAACGGTCCGCTCTTATCCTTATCTGCGCGGCGGCAACGGACCCACTCCGGCGATTTTCTTAAAAACCTCGACGACGTCAGGGTCGCGCGGGAGCTCCTCGATAAGTCTCTGCTGGTCTTCCGGCATCAGCGGCGTTGGATCAGCTCCAAGAAGTTTTCTGTACTGTTCGTGGAATTGTCGGTCTTTAAACGAACTGCGAAAAGCCTGCCTGAGAACTTCCGCAAGTTTTGCCGGAGTATTCGGAGGCAAAAAAATTAGCGTTCCAACCCCCCAGAAAACCCGCGACATCGTCAGGACTCGCCTTTCGACCTCGACCCGGACGAAAGCCTCGATTTCAGGCAATTGGGCGAATTCTGGAGGACGATGGCCTTTCGGAATCTCCAGGATCGCGTGAAAATCCTTGACCTTTCTCTCCTTCTCAAGCTCCCCTGTAAACAAATTATCAACAGACTCGGCTCTAGCATCGATCTCATCTCGCTCCAATGCCACATCCAACTCACGTCCCGAATAACCAACAACGAATTTCGGGTCTTTAAGATCCAAGAGCCAAGCGAACAATCTGCCGCGGATGTACTGCACATGGCCCACGGATTGGGCTCCGATCCTGAGCCCCGTGGCTCCGCGCAGCTTCTCCAGGCTGTTTAAACCGGCACCCTTCCGGGTTGTAAAAATATTGTAATTTACGCTCCACGGCGACCCGAGATAGATAAACTTTTGAGGATCATATTCGACACCCGGCTCACCCAGCACTGCGCTTGCAAGAATACCAGGGGAGGAGGCCCCAATAGTAAGTCCGTCTCCCTTCGCCCTGTAGACTTGATTCGCGGCCTTTCTACCTCCTCCTCCGGGCATGTATTCGGAAACGACAACCGGATTGCCGGGAATATGTTTTTGCAAGAACTGGAAGACAGCCCTGAATCTTAAATCGCCCACGCCTCCGGCGCTTCGCCCTTGAATGACCGTGATTGTCTTACCTTGGTAATAGGTTGGCTGAGAGTCACTGTTGCTTGGGAACAACAAAATAATCGCCCAGAAACCGAATGCGAGCCAACGGCTAAAGAGACTCATTTTTACCCTCCCGTGCCGCGATTTAGCATTCAGTCACTCTTCAAACTGCGTCTACCACCATTGGCCCCAGCCTTAGATTAGAGTGAAGCTTCTTAGCTCACCCGCGAGCGAACTGATCGAACGTTGCAACATGATTCGCCAGATTGAACTCGATTGCAGGGACTAAGCATGCCATGAGCTTCCATGACGCTTGCGGACTAACATACCCCTTTTCCCGTTTTTCGCAAAATACCAGCATCTAGCCTTGCAGGCGAAGATGGCATTGCGTTACATGTTAATTTCGAGTCTTACGTCTAGAGTCATTAGCTAAGCCGGAATCCGAAACGCACAAGCTTCGCCGCTGCTCGCTCATACATGCTCAACGTGAAAAACATCTCGGATTCGGTCCGCGCGCTCGGGCCGGAGCGACTGAAACTGCTCAGTGTAATCACCTCCGGCCACTTCGTCATTCACTGGTTTCAACAACTCTTCCCGGTCGTGCTGCCGTCGATCAAAGCCGGCTTGGGTCTCAATGATGTCCAGGTGGGAGGGCTGACTTCGGCGCGGCAACTGGTTCAAGGCACCCTGGATTTTCCCGTGGGATTGATCGCCGACGCGATGCTGCGCTACCGGGCGCTCTTTCTCGCGGGCGCGCTCTTTTCCATGGGCGCGGGTTACTTCTTCATGGGAATCTCGTCCGCTTTTATTCTGGCCCTATGCGGTGCGGGCCTCATCGGGTTGGGAACCGCATTGTGGCACCCGCCCGCCGCCGCCTCTTTATCCAATCGTTTTCCCGAAAGCCGCGCCATGGCGCTCGCCGTGCACGGCATGGGCGCCACCGTCAGCGATACCCTCACACCGCTCGCCGTCGGCGCGTTGCTCGTTGCGCTTCAATGGCAAGACTTTTTGACGCTGCAATTCATCCCCGCTTTGTTCGCCGGATTTGTCGTGTGGCGGAGTTTGAAGAAATTGTTCAGCGCGGGAGAAACCCAAGCTTCGCGCTCCACGCAGATCCGTGAAATTTTGCAGTTGGCGCGTCACCCGGTGTTCTTAGGAATCTCAGCCGCCAAGGGGCTGGCCATGATGGGCCGTCTTGTGGTGATGACGTTTTTGCCCATCTATTTGCAGGAACACCTGGGGTATTCGCCTTTGGCCCTGGGATTCTTTGTCGCGCTGCTCCATGCAATGGGCACGATTTCTCAACCGATCTTGGGCGTCCTGTCGGATCGTTTCGGCCGCAAGGTCGTGCTGTTTCCGTCCTTCATCCTGCAAGGAGCGCTGTTCATGCTCTTGGGAGTGGTCCCGGCGGGCCTTGCGCTCAGCATCGTGATCGCGGCCAACGGTCTGTTTTTCTATACTTTGATGAACATCACCTACGCGGCGGTCCTCGATGTGGCGGGCGCCAATATTCAAGCTTCTTCCTACGGCCTGGCCTCGCTGGTGACGGAAATCGTGGTCGTCCCCACGCCCATTGCGGCGGGATATTTTATCGGCCTATACGGCATGAAAGCCGCTTTTCTTCTCGCCGGCGGGTTTGTCTTGCTCGCCGCGTTCGTTTTGCTGCCTCTGAATCTTTATCGCGGCAGTAAAGGCGCAGGTTGACAGTCCCCTCTCAGACGGGGAAAATACGCGCGGAAGTGGGCCCGACTATCTTGCGCATTGTCCTTATAGTTCTTGCATTTCTAGTCGTTACGAGCCTCTGGGGTTTTTATATTTCCATTCGCCCGCCGAAAATTATTTCCTCGATAACGCCGCGCGATTTGAAGATGGGTTACCAGGACGTCTCGTTCAAAACGGCGGACGGCCTCACCTTGCGCGGTTGGTACATTCCATGCGCAAAAACCACCGGGAACACCGTAATTCTGCTTCATGGCTATCCCGCGGACAAGGGAAATATCTTGCCGCCGTTGGCGTTTCTCCACGAAGATTTCAACCTCCTGTTGTTCGATTTCCGCTATCTGGGAGAAAGCGAGGGGAGCTATTCCACGGTAGGAGCTAAAGAGGTCGAGGACCTCCTGGCGGCCATTCAATTTCTCAAAGGCCGAGGGATAGCGGAAGTCGGCGTGTGGGGTTTTTCCATGGGTGGGGCAGTGGCTTTAATGGCCATCGAGAAAGCTTCCGAGATCCGCGCGGTCATATCCGAATCCAGTTACGCCAATCTCGGCGACATGGCCTTTCAGCTCTTTAGAATTCCCCTGCTCAATTATCCCATGGCCTATCTCGTCGGTCTCTGGGCCAACCTTTTTCTCGGCATCGACCTGCGCGATGTCGCACCGGCAGAGCGAGTCCGCGATACCACGATTCCCATTCTCTTGATCCATTCGTCTGCTGATGAGGTAATCCCCTTTTCCCACGGGCAATCGTTGCGGCAAGCACTGGCAAAAAATCCCAGCGCCGAATTTTGGTTCACGGCGGGGATTGTCCATGGTCAGCTGGGTTCGGATTACCAGAGCAGGATAAGAGATTTTTTTTTAAACACCTGTGAAGTCTGCGCGCAGCCGTTCCTATCGTATGAGCCGGGCGCGCGGCAACGCCATGTAGATCGCGGTTACCGCCGCCGTGCCGGCAATGCTCATCGACGCCGCGGCCCACTGAGCTCCCACGAACGACGACAGTGCGCCAATGAATATACCGCCTGCCAACAGCACGACGTGGGTCATGTGAAAAATAGCCATGGTTCGGCCGCGGAATTCGACGGGCGAATAAGTTTGAATGACGGTCTGGGCTAGCGCGTGGGAGGTGACGTGAACGACACCGACAATCACCATCAGCACCAGTGAAAAATGGAACCAGGGAGAAAACGCGAAGGCAACGATAATGATCCCGTATAACGTCACGCCTCCCAGCATGATGTTTATCCGCGGCAACCGGTCACCGATGGCGGCGATGAGAACCGAGCTGCCGAGGGCGCCCACGCCCATTGCGCTCAGAAGCAGCCCCTGCCCGCTGGCGCCGACGCCGAGAATATCCCGCGCAAACACCGGCAACAGGGTCATGAACGGGATGATAAACAACGACGCTGCGATCACAATGAGAAGGCTTGCGCGAACCGCCTCGTTCCGCCAGCTGAACTTCCACCCTTCGATAATGCTCTGACGAAAGGATTGCTTGTGTGCGGAGCCGCCGTGTGCGCCGGACAGAGCATGCTGCGGAGAGCGCAATTGGATGGTCCAGATCGTCGCCAAAAGATAAAAGATCGCCTGCGCGCCATAGGATCCGCCGGTGCCGAAGATCGCGATGAGGAAACCTGCCAGAGCGGGGCCGCCGCTGCGCGCGACGTTGAAAACGATGGAGTTGAGGCCGATGGCGTTGGTTATCTGCCCGAGCGGCACCGCATCGCCGATCATGGCTGCCCGGGACGGCTGTTGAAAGGTCCAGACGATCGACATGCCGAAGGCGGTGACGTAAACATGCCACGGCTCGATATTGCCGGTAAGTATCAGCACGGCCAGGGCACTGTACAGCACGCCGTCCACCACCTGGGCCACGATCACCTGCATTTTGCGCGAATAACGGTCGGCGGCGCTCCCCGCCAAAGGCGAGAGCAGTAGAATCGGTATCGCCTGAATTCCGCGCACCAAACCGAGCTGAAACGATGAGTTGGTCAGCTCATAAATCAGCCAGCCGCGTGTGACCTGGTCCATCCAGGTCGCCATCGCAGTAAATATCTGGCCGTACCATAGTAATCGAAACTCGCGGTGGTGCAGCGCTTCCAAAGCCCGCAGCCGAAGGAACCGATCGAGAGTGCCGCGCGACCGGCGCAATGCCGCGCGCTCCCCGGCTTCGATACTTGGAGCAGGGGTCTCTTGTTTGTCGATTTTCGGTGAACGCAGGGTAAACTCCAGAGCCGGCGAAAGGCGACGAGCTATGTCGAGATCGCAAAGCGAGATAAAACTCTTCTGCCTATATCACGCGCGCGCGGACGGCGTCCAGTTGCCTGCCAAACCGAACAGGGCAATGTCAACGTCATGTTGAGCAGATCACCCGTCGGTCTTTTTTTTCCGCATTCCCCCTTCGACCATCTTGTATTCGAACAGGCGGCATTCGAGTGCGCCGTTGAAAAGCGGCGTACGCTTGGACGCGGCGAGACGGATGAGCTTGGGCAGGCGCATGTCGGCGCTGAGAAGGTAGGCGCGCCAACCGCTGAATTGTTTTTTTAATACGTCGCCGAGCTTTGGGTAAAACTCCGCCAGTGCCTGCTGCTCGCCGAGACGCACCCCGTATGGCGGATTGGTGACGATGATGCCTTCTATGGCTGGCGCGGAGATTTCCAGAACGTCGGCCCGTTTGAGGCCCACGATTTTCTCCAAACCGGAAGCCATTAAATTAGCGCGCGCCGCTTTCAGTGTGTCTGCGGAGAGATCGCTGCCATAAATCGCCAGCGGCGCCTTGGGTTTTTGCCGGGCTGCGCTTTGTTGCAACAGCTCGCGCCAGTACCGTGCGTCGAAATTTTTGAATTTTTCGAAAGCGAAGTGGCGTCCGAGCCCTGGCGCGATATCGAGGGCCATGTGCGCCGCTTCGAGCAGGATCGTGCCGCTGCCGCACATGGGATCGAGCAGCGGTGTGCCGGGAACCCAACCGGCGAGGAGAAGAATCCCGGCGGCGAGATTTTCCCTGAGCGGCGCTTCTCCCGTGGCCAGGCGTCGGCCGCGCTTGAACAACGGCTCCCCCGTGGTGTCGAGATAGAGCGTAAATTCGCGATCGGTCAGATGGCCCTGGATCGGAATATCGGGCTCGCGGGTATCTACGCTGGGGCGGCGTCCCGAAAGCCGGCGCACTTTGTCGCACACCGCGTCTTTGATCTTGAGCGTGACGAAATTGAGACTGGTTAGCGGGCTCTTGGTCGCCGAGACGTCGACCCGGATAGTGCGCGCCGGATCAAACCAATCGGTCCATGGCAGCACGTAGGCGGCGCGGTAAATATCCTCCTCGCTCCGGTAACGGTCAGTTGCCACCTGCCATAGCACCCGGCTGGCGACGCGGCTTTGGAGATTGACCCGGTAGCAGAGGATAAAATCACCGGCGAACTGGACGCCGCCGCCGACCGCATGAATCTTTGCACCATTGAGTTCACGCAATTCATCCGCCAGGAGCAGCTCCAGGCCGCGCGGGCAGGTGGCAAAAAACTTTTCCATGGGTAAGTATTCTTTTTAAGCAAGATGTCACATGCGGTTCAAAGTTCAAACTCAGGGATCGTACTCTCTTCGTTCGAAAGGACAATGCTCTTCCTTTGCATCTTTGCGCGAGTCGTCTTTTTCCGCTTTAATAATCGAGAATCCAGCTGAGAACCTCAAATATCTTGGAATGGAATATTATCGCTCAATTCGAGGAGAAACTATGTCGATCTACCAGCTCGGCGAAGACAAGCCTGACATTCCAGCCTCGGCGTACGTGGCTGTCGAGGCAACCGTTATCGGCAAGGTGACGTTAGGAGAACGAGTCAGCATCTGGCCCGGCGCGGTGATCCGCGGCGATAACGACACGATTCAAATCGGCGAAGCCTCCAACGTGCAAGATGGCGCGGTGCTTCACGTCGATCGGGGATATCCGCTCACGATCGGCGTCCATGTGACCATCGGGCATCAGGCAATGCTCCACGGCTGCACCATAGGCGATGGATCGCTGATCGGAATTCAAGCTGTAATAATGAACGGCGCGGTCATCGGCAAAGACTGCTTGATCGGCGCAGCTGCGCTGGTGCCCGAAGGCAAAAGCTTCCCCGACCGTTCCCTCATCTTCGGCGCACCGGCCAAGGTCGTCAGGCAACTATCCGACGAAGACATCGAAAAAATGCACCGCGCCGCGCCGGGCTATGTGAGGCGACAGGAAATGTACAAGGAAAAGTTAAAGAAAATCGGCTGAACCGCAAGGGGCGCAGCATGCTGCGCCCCTACGATTGGAACGGCTGGAACGAGACTTGTAAGATTACGCTCTGACCCCTGCCGCGGCAGCGCGCTACCGTGTTTTTTCAGCGCCGCCTGGGCTGCGTCGGTCACGGTGAACAGTGCCAGTGACTCGGTGTCTGTTTCGTCGACCGGCGTCAAGGCCAAATCGGTATAGGCGCGGCTATTAGGATTGGCTTTGATCTCTTTGCGCACCTTGTTGAAGCGCCGCCATAGACTGAGTATCCCCCGATGGCTGCGCCAGACATGTCTCAAGTATTTTGCGTGGAACAGCACCGGCCATTCCCGCGCTAGCCCCGGACGGCGGTCGCGCCGGTACATCCGTCTCAAGTAACCGCCCTCCAGCGGATGGATCCCTTCCAGCGTCTTGCAGCCAAAAAACCATAGGCAATAGAACATCACGTTGCCCGCGCTCAAGCCGCAGGCGGCGGCGCGCCGCATCACCCGCTCGATATGCTCCGGCGTATAATAAGCATCCCACACGCGATGATAGATCCCCTGCCATTCTTCGCGTGACATCCGGCTGTGACCCGTCGTGACATGTTCCAGATCGTACTTGTTCATGTCCGGATCCATCCATATTTTTTGCGCCGACAGTTTCTTATGATCCTCGGAGCCCGGCAGCGGCGTCAGGCAAAAGAATTCCAGCAAGTCGACCGGCAGTTCTTCCTTGATAATCTCAATATCAGCCAAGATACTTTGCGGGTTATCCGCCGGAAAACCGAGAATATAGCCGCAATAAGTCACCACGCGCACCGCCTTCCAGCGTTGCAGCATGGTACGGTATTCGGTAATGCGATTCTGCTTTTTTTTCGCCGACAACAGATTGTCCGGGTTGATGTTCTCAAGACCGATGAAGACTCTGTGGCAACCGGCCCGGGCGGCCTTCTCGATGAAGTGCGGGATCTTATGGCACATCGTATCGACTTGAATGATAAAGCTGACTTTGAGTCCCTCGCGCTCGCGCAATTCTATCATGCGGTCGAAGATGGCTTCCCAGTTGCGATTGCGCGCGAAATTGTCGTCGGTAATAAAAAAACTTTTCACGCCGTTGGCGAAGTTGGCGCGCACGATCTTTTCCACGTCATCGGCGCTGCGGTGGCGCGATTTGCGGCCCTGCACGTTGATAATCGTGCAGAAGGAACACTGGAAGGGACAGCCGCGTCCCGCGTCGAAGCTGGTATAAGAACCGGCCGTGCGCGTGACCGCCGCCGGCGGCAGGATGGGAAAGACAGCGCCTTCCATCGCCGGCAGGTCATCCATATAATTGTAAATTGGCTGGAGTTGCTTCGCCCAGGCATCTTTCAACACCCGCTCGAGCCGGCCCTCGGCCTCGCCAGCAAAGATCGCAATGCCCATCGCCAGTGCGTCCTTGATGTCGTCTGGCATCTCAGGAAGCATGGCAAGACAGCCGCTGACGTGAAACCCGCCGATAACAACCGGGACACCTGCAGCTCTGAGAGGCCGCGCTATGTCGATGGCGTGGGGGAACTGGTTCGATTGCACGCCGACCAAGCCCACCATGCCGCCATCGGCCGCCAGTACGCGCCGGGCGACGCGCGACGGCTTAATGCGGGTATTGGTTTCGTCATAGGCCTCGATTTCAATATCAACGTCAGAGCCCAGTACCCGCCGCGCCGCGCAATCGGCGGCAAGCGCGTGTAATGAACCGAGCGAATTGGACGGGATTGCCGAGCGCACCCACTGAATAACATAACCGTTATCGTCGTAGTGCGACGGCTTGATCAGGACAAGACGGAAACTTTTGCGGCGGGGCATAATGTTGCTCGATGCTCAACAGCCGGTAGCGATTGTCCGATTAATACTGAATCCCGGCTTGCTGTCAACCGAAATATCGCTGCTATTTCTGTAGCTTCGCTCCAGTTCAAGCGTTTCAACCGATTGGGGTCGTTCAAAGTTCAAGGTTCAAAGTTCAATGTTACGGATCAAACCCTCAAACGCGCAGGCCTCTTGCTTTTCCCACGTCTGCGTCGGCGTGGGAGGAAACAGGTGGCCACCGTTTCGGGCTTTGGTTTCCCCTTGACCCAACGCCGCTATCTGCTCTAAAAGATTAGATCCAAAGCACGCGGCTATTCCAACGCATTGACGTTGAACTTTGAACTTTGAACCTTGAACGAAAAAATCGGAGTTATCGTGGCTATTAACACCAATCTAGATCAACCAGTAAGTCAATCAACCGTCCGAAATAGAGGTCCGATTGTCTGGCTTGACATGGACCAGAAAGAGCTGGACGACGCCTACGACCAGACGGTTTACGCCCCTAACCAACCTCTAATTGCTGCTCGACGCAAGATTGCCAGTGAGTCGGTGTTGAGACGCCTTGGCCTGCCGCAGCGCGTCGCCTACGGCCCAACCGAAGTCGAAAAACTCGATGTCTATAAGACGCGGCGGCAAAACGCGCCGGTTGTGATCTATATCCACGGCGGCGCCTGGCGTAACGGCACGGCCAAGGACTTTGCCTTCCCCGCTGAGATGTTCATGAATGCCGGCGCGCATTTCGTCGTGCCCGACTTCGTGCAGGTACAGGACGCCGGCGGCAGCCTGCTGCCGATGATTGAACAAGTGCGGCGCGCGGTTACGTGGGTTTACAAAAACGCGGCATCCTTCGGCGGCGATGCCGAGCGTACTTTTATAACCGGCCATTCCTCCGGCGCCCATCTCGCGGGCGTGACCCTTGTCACCGACTGGGTTAACGATTACGGCCTGCCGCCGGATGTAATTAAAGGCGGGCTGCTCGTCAGCGGCATGTACGACTTGAAACCGGTTAGACTATCGAAGCGGAGCGAGTATGTGAAATTTACCGACGAGATCGAAGAAAAGCTCAGCAGCCAGCGCCATCTCGATAAACTCAACGCGCCCGTCATTATTGCCTACGGCACTCAGGAGACGCCGGAGTTCCAACGCCAGTCGCGCGAATTCGCCGCCGCCGTGAAAGCCGCCGGCAAACCGGTAGAACTGATCGTCGGCGAAGGCTTCAACCACTTTGAGATGCAGGAATCCTTCGCCAATCCTTACGGCATCGCGGGCCGCGCGGCGTTAAAGATGCTGCAACTCAAGGTAGGGGAGTTTTAGCGCTAGACCGAACTATTCGCGGTCCGGGGCAAAACCACGATCGAGCGCAGACTGACGAGTGACTCTCCTACGGAGCGGGCACCAAACGGATTCAAAACGTTTTGAACGATTGGAACTTTTGAACGACTTGAACGGCTGGCACCGCCATTGGCGTGCCCGGCCCAACCCGGGTCAACAGCTCATTTTCTTCGCGCGAGAACATAATTTTACCCTTTGAACAAACCTAGCGCGGCAAAGCCGCAACCGAATCGGAGTGACTCGCGCAAAGGCGCAAAGGCCGCAAAGGAAAAAAATGATTCCGAACTTGGCGTTCTTGGCGTCTTGGCGCGAGAATAATCCGAAGCATTTGTAACTGAAGGGCAAAGACCGCTGGTGAAATTTGCGTAAACCTGGAACATTTTCGCGCAATACAAATTCCGCAATCTCGAACCCGCTCTCAATCCCGATGAAACGGCTGGAACGATTAGAACGGCTGGAACTTCGAACGCGTCTAAGTTTTATACTTTTAGTTTGAAGACCGCCTTCGCATTATCGCAAAAAATCCTTTGCTTGTCCTCGGCGTTGAGCCACTCGATATTTTCGATCATCGGCCGCACGTTATCCATCGAGCGGCCGCTCGCCGGATCCACCGACGAGCCGACGCCGGGGCATTCGGTGCCGAAAAGGCAACGGTCGACGCCGACGGTTTTGATCAACAAGCGGAGCGCGTCTTCGGTATAGAGCACGGTGTCGTAATACAGCTTGCGCGCTCCGGCCGAAAACCGTTCACCCGTGCCGCGCCTCAACGTCGGCGCTTCGAAGCGGCCGAGCTGGTACGGAACCGCCCCGCCGCCGTGGCTGACGACAATTTTCAAATTGGGAAAATCTTTGAAGACAGTGGAATTCACGAGGCCGAAAACCGCGATGGTTTCTTCATTGATAAAGTGAACCGAATAGGGGCTGCGCTCCGAGCGCGAGCCGGTGCCGTGAATATGGGCGGGTACGTCCAGCTCGCAGAGTTTTTCATAGAGCGGGTACCAGTAGCGATCGCCCAGCGGCGGCGCTTCCTGGCCGCTGTTTTCAAACGGGTCCGGGTTCAATAAGCAACCGACGAAGCCCAGCTGCGTGACGCAGCGGACAAGCTCGGGAATCGCCTTCTCGATGGGGTCCCCCGCTGTTTGCGGCAACGCGCACACGCCGATGAAGGTGCCAGGGAGAAGTTTCATCTGGCGATGGATGATATTGTTGCATTCCTCCGTGAACCAATGGACCAGCTTCGCCGGTTTTTCCGACTGCATCAACTGAAACGGCCGGGGTGAGATCAGCTGCAAATCCGTGCCGTGATCTTTCATGTAATCGAGATGCCCCTTGGCCCAGTTCTCTTTGCGGTTTGCCGCCGCGCGGATCTCATCATCGGAAACGTTCACCCCGCCGCGCCCATGCGCCCCCCGCGCCGATAAGAGATTCGCCTTATAAGCCCATAGTTCCGTGGGCGCCGAAACATGTCCGTGCACATCGATAATCATTGTCGGTCCTCCTTGATAAGCATCAGCGAAATAGATTTTTCATAACGGAATTTTCTCGTTCATTTGAAAGCCCTCTCGGTTCGTCCGTCGAAGAACTCCGGAGAAGTTCTTCAGCAGCCTGCTACACTGGCACGGCGCCGCGCTCGACCAGCGGTTCGCGAATCGGAAAATTGCAGAGCGCAGCCAGCGTCGCCAGAAGTATATCCGCGTACCACATCGGCAGATAATCGCCATGATGAACGACTGCGATGCCGCCCAACCAGGCGCCGAGAAAGCCGCCGGTCTGATGCGATAGTAACGTCAGGCCGAACAGCGTCGCCAGATAACGCGGGCCGTATAACTTACCGATCACTCCCGCGGTGGGCGGAACGGTTGCCAACCAGGTGAAACCGAGGCCCACGGCGAAAAGATAAAATGTCCACTCGCTCTTGGGCGCCGCCAAGTAGAGCAATACCAGCAGCGCGCGCGCACCGTAAACGTAAGAAAGCACGAATTTGCTCCGGTAGCGATTGACGCACCAGCCCGCGGCGAGGCTGCCGCAGATGTTGCCCAATCCGATGGTCGCCAGAGACCAGCTGGCCACGTGGGGCGGCAGTCCTTGAAGGCTCACTTCCCCTGGCAAGTGCGTAACGACCAACGCCACGTGAAAGCCGCAGGTAAAAAAACCCGCGTGGAGTAATAGATAGCTGCGGTCGGCAAGCGCGCGGCGCACCGCCATGCGCAAGCTTCCCGCGCCGGCGGCAGCGCCGCCCCCGGCATGCCCCGCCGGCCGCGGCGCGCGCAGAGATTGCACCAAAGGCAACGCCAAGAGCGTGATCAGCGCCAACGACCACATGGCGCCCATCCAGCCAAACAGCGAAATCAATTTCTGCAGAAGCGGCGCGAATACGAACTGACCGAAAGAGCCTCCGGCATTGATAACGCCCGCGGCGCTGCCGCGATGTGAAGCGGAGATGCGCTGCGCCACCGCGCCAATCAGCACCGAAAAGCTCGCCGCGCCCGAGCCGATGGCTGATAAGAAACCGATGGCTGTCACCAAACCGAGTCCCGTGGTCAAAAACGGCGTGAGCGCGCTGCCTAAAGCAAGCATCAACACACCGCCGACCAGCACCCGCCCCGGACCATAGCGGTCCGCGACTGCGCCGGCGAGCGGTTGGATCGCGCCCCAGATAAACTGCCCCACGGCCAGCGCAAAGCTGATCGTCACAAGGCCAAGCCCCGTCGAATTATTGATCGGAAACACGAACAGGCCCAAAGTCTGCCGCGCCCCCATCGTGATCATCAGCACGGCGGCGGCGGCGAAGGTGATGAAGAGCCACTTGCCTTGTTTACTATGTGTGGTCATCCCTCCCTGCTTGGAGCGTACTCCTTTAGTTTCCAGTTTCTAGTTCCAGGTTTCTAGTTTATGAGGTACTGAATTCCAGAGTTCAAACTAGAAACCAGAAACTTGAAACCAGGAACATTTTTAAATCTCCGCCACCACTCGTCCGATAATTTCTCCCGCTTTCAATTCATCGAGGGTGCGGCTGACTTCCCCGAGCGGCCGCGTCTGAATCGGTATCGGTTGGAGTTTGCCTTGACGCGCAAGCGCCACGACTTCTTTTAGCTCACCAACCGACCCAACATGGGAGCCTTGAATTGTCAGCGCCCGCAGGATCGTCGAACCGATCGACAGCGGGATCTCGCCGCCGTACAGTCCCACCAGGATCAGCCGGCCGCCTTTGCGCAAAGCGCCGAGCGCCAGCTCGGCAGTCTCTTTCATGCCCACGAAATCCACGGCCCCGTATAAAAACCCACCGGTGAATTCTCTTAACTTCTTCGCGGCGTCGGCATCACGGCCATCAAATGCCGCCGCCGCGCCGCTTTTTTCCGCCGCCGCCAATTTGCGCGCGTCGATATCCACCGAGACGATGCGTTCATGCCCCAGCGCGCGCAACATCGCGATGGCCGAAAGTCCCAGGCCGCCCGCGCCCATCACGGCGACCCATTCGTTCGGCGGGATCGGTTTTAATTTCGCCACTGCGGCATAAGTCGAAAGCCCTGAACATGACAACGTCGCTGCCCAGGCCGAATCAATGCCGCCGGCGTCGATGAGGTAACGCGGATGCGGCACAAGAAGATGATCGGCATAGCCGCCGCTGCGCTGAATGCCGATCATGCGCGGCGCCATGCAATAGTTGTCTAACCCTTGGCGACAGCGCGCGCAGTCGCCGCAGCCGGTCCATGGATAGATGAGACGGTCCTCGCCGAGAAAGACATCGCCGGCATCAGGTCCCGCGGCGATAACCGTGCCGAACGGTTCGTGCCCCAGCGTCACAGGCAAGGTTATGCCGCGCTCCGCCATGAGCAAACGCTTGCCGCCGCCGAGATCGAAGTAGCCGTCGCGAATATGCACGTCGCTATGGCACACGCCGCAATACTTGAGCCGGACCAGCACTTCCGTGCCCGCAGGATGCGGTAGCGTGCGCT
This sequence comes from uncultured delta proteobacterium, assembly GCA_963840855.1. GTDB lineage: Bacteria > Desulfobacterota > Binatia > UBA9968 > UBA9968 > DATACQ01. The sequence goes on along the minus strand of CAWJBB010000053.1, from coordinate 65,924 downwards.
CGATTCGCTCCAGGGGTTTACCCCACGCGATGACGTCGTAGCTCAGCATCATGTGCGGTTCAATGTTCATTGGCTTCGCCGGTTCAACGTTCAAAGTTCAATGTTCAACGTCCGCCTTCCCCCAACCTTAAACCCGAAACCTTGAACCGCGCTGAAGGCGCTACGTTGAACCCTCGAACCTTGAACGATTAGGGACTCAAGCAACCGATACCATGCCATGCGCTCTCTTAAACAACCCTTCGGCGCTGTTTTCCGTCACCAGAACCGGCCCGCCCCAGCAGAATTGAATCCGTTCATCAGCCGTCATCGCGATGGGTTTCCAGATAAATGCGTTGCCTCTTTCGACGCGCAACTCGCGCGCGCGGACGCCGGGGAATTTTTCGTTAAGCACCGGACCGTCGTCACCGTAGCCGCAGCCGTGCATTTGGATCAGTGTTTTCATGCCGCGCTTGGCGCCGAAGCCGTTCACGAAGTCGATTAGGGCGCCAATCGTGACTCCCGGTTTGATCAACTCCAAGCCGGCTTCGTAGACTTTCCTCTGTAACTCGATCACCGGCTTCCATGACTCGGGAATCGGGCCAAGAACAAGCGGCTGGCACACCTGCGCTAACTGCGCGCCGATGATCGCGTTCACTTCATTGATTATCAGCGCGTTCTTCTCCAGCCGCCGGCCGGCGGGCGGGTTGGTGTAGCGCTTCGGTCGCGCCGTGCCGATGGGATCGATGGTCAGCGCCATTGGGAAATATTCGCTGCGTAGTTCCAGCAGCCGTTGTAACGCGCCGGCGTAAAACATCCCGGCGTCGGCTCCAGGCCGCGCCGATTCAATCAATTCATCCAGTCCCGCGGTGGCCACTTCCGCCGCGCGCCGCACGAAAGCGATTTCCTCATCGCTCTTGACGTAACGCACGGCGCCGACGACGTCGGTGGCGTCTTCGAAACTCGCGTTCGGCACCTTGCGCGCGACGAGTTCCAGAGCGGTGTGATTGACCACGCCGTCAATCGAGCTGCAATGGGTGAGCGAACCGCCTTTTAGCCCGACAACGCCGACCCGCGCTCGGTCCATGCCCAAATCGAGCAGCGCCTCGCCCATAGGTTCGGCCCACTCGCGGCCCGTTTGCCAAGGGTCGGGAACCCAGTCGTTGCTCGACCTGCGATCGGCGATGACGATCGGCGCGCGCCCGTCGGCAGGCAAAACCATCGCCGAGCAACGCAGCTGTGTCATATACCGTCCGTCTATCCCATTTCCGAGAGGTACAAGGATGCAATCAAAGCCGGCCTTCGCGGCGTTTGCTCTTACGGCCTGCCAACGCCGATCGCGCTCGGCGAGTGTGTAACCGTTCCAGATGTAAACCGTCGCGCCGGCTCCAGGCGGTGTGGTCCAAGGCATCGAATTAACTCCTTCAGTCTGGAGTCCCGGGTCTAGAGTCTAGCGTTGAGATTTCTTAAACCCGAGACCCTAGACACCGGACACTAGACGTCACTCAAGTGATCGATACCATTCCCGGCGTGCGCTTTACCAACGGCTCGCCGCCTTTGTCGGTGACCAGCACGCAGCCGCCCCAACTGGTATCGAAGCTGCCGTCGGCGCTGCGGGCGATCGGCTTCACGATAAAGACATTGCCTTTTTCAATCAGCACGTCGCGGTTGCGCATGCCCTGGTTTTGCGGCGTAAATAACGGCCCGTCGTCGCCGTAACCACGCCCATGCATGAGCAGCTGGCTCTTCATGCCGCGTTTTTCGCCGAAGCTGTTGATCATGTCCATGAACTCGGCGAAGGGTTTCCCCGGCGTTAGGTGTTCCAACCCCGCGTAATACAACTCGCGCTGCAGTTCGATGGCGGGCTTCCACGATTCGGGAATCGGCCCCAGGATGATGGGTTGCTGTTCCTGAGCGATAAGTCCGCCGAAGACGGCGTCGACTTCGTTGGCGATACGATATCCTGGCTGAAGAAACCGCCCCTCCGTGGGATCTTCGAAGCGCGGCAAGCGCCCGCCGCCATGGGGCCCGCTGTAAAACGCCATGGGATAATACTCGCTTCCCAGCGAGATCATCCGGTGCATGACCCGCGCATAGAGCAGGCCCTCGTCCATCCCCGGGCGCGCCAGCTCGATCATTTTTTCGATGCCCGCGGCGGCGATGGCGGCACCGCGCCGAAGACAGGCGATTTGTTCCTCGCTCTTGACATAGCGGGCATAGCCGACCACGTCAGTGGCGTTTTCGAACCTGGCGTTGGATAGACGCTGCCGCACTTCGACGTAGGACGAATGATTGACCACGCCGTGAAAGGCGCGCCCGTGGGTATAAAAGCCGCGCCGGATGCCGGAGACACCGATGCGCGCCCGCTCCATGCCGGCGTCGATCAGCGCCTGCGCCATGCTCTCACCCCAGGAGCGTTCTATGGGCCGGAAGTCCGGCACCCAATCGTTTCCTTCCTCCATGTCGGAAACGATGATGGGCTGGCGACCATCCGTCGGCAAAATCACGGCGGCGTTTTCGAGTTGAGTGAGGAAGCGGCAATCCGAACGGGCGCCGCGGGACTGTTCGAGCGATAGATGCAGGTTTCTGCCGTCGACGCATAGCGGCACGAAGATGCAATCGAATCCGGCCTTTGCCGCGTTCTCGCGCACCCGCCGCCAACGCCAATCACGCTCGGTTAACGAATAGCCTTGCGCCGCTGATTCCATTTCTATCCTTTCGCCGGCGGCCGCCATTTCATGCCCGCGTGGCGAAGCCGCAACTGATAGAATCGGACTATCTACGCACAAAGCAGCGCCAAGGCCGCAAAACCGGAAAATAACAACGGACACGGAGACGCAGAGTTCGTAAATAATTCTTGATCAATAATTCTCTTCCGTACCCTTAGCGATGCTTTGCGTCTCTGGCGCGAGTCAATCTCCGTGCTTCGATCGCATGCCCAAAGAAATGACCGACCGGCAAAATTTGACGCGACTGAGCGCCGAAAGGTCGTACAGGATTACGGCGCCGGCGCGGGAGGCTCGACTCTCCAGATGTAGAGAGTGCGCGGTTCGCTGAATTCAGAGGAGCCCGACTCGCTGGGGTTGACGTATTCGATCTTCGTCGGTTTCCAGTCGTCGATGTCGAAGTCATGGGCGATGACCCGCGAACCGGGTTTGAGCGCTTGTAGCTTGGGGCGGAGTTGATTATTGAACCACTTGAACATGTAAAGCGTGACCACCGTGGCTTCGGAAATATCCACGGTGAGGCCGTCGGCGGCGCGAAACTCGACGAGGTGGCTGACGCCTTCCTCTTTCGCGTTGGCTCTCGCCTTTTCCACTAATTCAGGATTGAGATCGACACCGACGCCGCGCACGCCGTATTTTTTTGCCGCTTGGATAATGATGCGCCCGTCGCCGCTGCCCATATCGTAAAGCACGTCGCCGTTCTTAAATTCCGCCACTTCGAGCATCCGCAGCACCACCGGCATGGGCGACGGCACGAATGGAATGGTTTCTTGGGCCCGGCTCTGAGCTTGGAAACCGGCCACCAAGAAGAAGCACGCTATAACGATTTTTCTTAGTTGCGGCATAACCGCTTGGCATTTCACCATTGACATTTTTTTAGAATCCCTCTTCGCGCGTTATGCCAAGCCGCATAATAATTGTCAATCCGCCGCGTCAGCCCATCTCCTTGACAAACCGCAGCATTCTTTCCTGCGGCGCCGGATCCAGATACTGGCCGTAAAGCCGCTGGCGCATCCGGTCGACTTCGCCGCTTTGCAGCCGCTCGTACAATTGGCTGCGCTTACCAAAAGCAGTCATGACCATATCGGCGGCGACGGCCATCAGACGCAAGTGCTCCTTGGTGCTCGGCGCGCCGCCGCGAAAATAGCGGTCGATAAACGGCCCGATCTCTGTATTGCTTAGATCCGAGGCGCCGCCGCTGAGCATAAGAGTGCTCGTCAACAAGCCTTCCATCGTTCTTTCGGCGCGATCGGACGCTTCGATGCTATGCACGCGATAGGCCGCGCTCAACAGCGGCGCCCATGTGCCCCCGGCGGCCCGGTAGCCCTTGGATTCTGCGGCTTGAATGCAGCAGCGGAGAATTTCTATGTCTTGCATCAGGCTCGATAAAAGTATTTGCGAGGAAGCGCTGGTGTTGCGCTTCGCCATCTGCGTCAACAGCTGGGCGACGCCAAGGAACCCTTCCAGCTTGGTGATCAAGCGGAGCATCGTCGAGTACTGCCCCCAGGTGTGAATGTACATGATCCCCGCCAGCAGCTTTGGATCTTTGTAGACGAAGATCCGTTCCCACGGCACCACCACGTCGTCAAAAATCAGCGCGGCATCGACTTCGTCGAAGCGCGCGGTCAACGGTTGCCGCTCCGGATCGGCGTTTTCTGCGTAGAGATCGCGGCACACGATCTTCAAGCCTTTTGTGTTCATCGGAATCGCGAACGCAACCGCATAGTCCGCTTCGCCCGGCTCCCGCGGCCGGTTGGGGTAAACCAACACTTCGTCGGAAATCGGCGCCAGAGTGGCCAGCGTGCGCAAGCCCCTGATGACAGGGCCCTCTTTGGTCTCGCCGACGATATGCAAGATCAAATCCGGATCTTCCTGCCCGCTGACGGGTTTGGTGCGGTCGTAGTATTGATCGGTAAGGGCGTGGGTAAGACATAGGTCATTGCGGCTCGCGTAGCGATGGTAGGCCCTGGCGTTTTCCGCCCATTGCTTATTGGTCTGCTCAATGATGTGCGCCCAGTCGCGCAAACCCACGACCAGTTCCGCGACGAATTCCGGGAAACGGCCCATCTGGCCAAATGTCGCCTGCGACCAGAACTCGATGTTGCGCCGCTTGAGCGCCAGCTGCTCGGCGTTTTGCGGCGGCAGATAGCTGTAGGAGATGCGCTCGCCTTCATAGTCCAGCGTCATGATATCGCGGCACTCCGGCGCATGCTGCTTGTCATACAGATCGGCGAGGGTCTTGATCGTGCCGGAAAATCCGGCATGGGCAGTGACATCGTCGATGCGCCGCCCGGCATGCCACACCTCCCGCCCGTCGCGCAGCGCCTTGATGTAATTTGCCCCGGTTCTAATGGCCATAGGAAAAACCCTCCAAGCTTTGCTGATGCTCGCCAACTTATAACCGCATCCGCTCCGTGCGAGCAACAGTCGGGCGCGCGCCGTCGAGGGCAGGCGAATACGAATCCCTGGCGAATTGTTTTACCCCTCCGGCCCTCGACAAGAAAAATTCACGCTGCCTATAATGCGGATCGTGCCCGGTTCCGTCCCAACCCGGTCCGTATCGATTTGAGTCAATAGGAGGGAATGAATAATGACGAAATTCATTAAGATGATAGTTTGGTCGTTAGTAGTCGGCGCTTTGCTGCTTCCCGGCAAATCGGCATTCGCCCTTGAGAAGATCCACGTCACCTTGCCGTCGAAGTCGTTTCAATTCGTAATTTTTCCCCTCGCCAAGGAGCGCGGCTACATGGCCGAGGAAGGGATCGATCTCAATATCGCGATCATGGCATCCACCGTCGGCATTCAATCCGTGGTTGCCGGAGACATGCATTTCACCGGCTCCGGCAGCAGCGCCCTGGTCGCCGTCACGAACGGCAATGCGCCGCTCAAAACCGTGTTGGCCGTCAACGACCAGGTGCTTGCAGTGGCTCATGGTCCGGCCGCAGTACAGCAGCCTGAAAGAATTGAAGAATAAGAGAATCGCCGTGACCAGCGTCGCCGCCGTCGCGACCTTCATGCTGAAAAAGGTCGCGCCCCAATATGGGCTGGACGCAAATAAGGATGTGACGTTTCTCGGCATGGGTTCGGGCGAGCGCCTTACCGCGCTCATGGCGGGCACCGTGGACGCGGGGCTCATGGGCACGGACGATCGCTATCCGGCCCTCGAGCAGGGCATGAAAGAAATCATGTATCTAGGCAAAGAAGTGAAGAATTCCTGGGGGACCGTGGCAACCAACGATCGCTTCATCAAAGAGCAGCCCAAAGTGATGCTCGGAGTTATGCGCGCGCTAGTGAAGGCCTTGCGCCTGGTCCGGCAGAATCGCGAAGTAGCGGTCAATGCCATCGTAAAGTTTTCCGAATTGAAGAAAGAACTGGCGGAGCGCACTTACGACGACACGATCGGCACCTTTACGACCAATGGCGTCGTCGACGAGGAAACCCAAAAGAACGATCTCGACATCGTTCGCCTGGTCACGAAAGTGACCAAAGAAGTGCCGATCCAGCGCGCCTACGATTTCAGCTTCGCGAAGAAAGCCGACGAGGAACTGACGAAAGCCGGCTGGCGGCCGTAATTATCGGTGGTTCAAATCGTTCAAGTCGTTCAACCGCTGCGCTCCGTTCAAACCGTCTCGCCCGGTTTGAATCAGGATTCCGCCGTTGAACCGGTAGGCGCGCACGCGAGATGAAACTCTGGAAACCACAACTGTTGGTTCAAAACGTTTTGAACGGCTTGAACGATTTGAACGTTTTGAACGGGAACTTATTTCTTTCCTAATGCCTCGGGATTCACGATGTTAGTCGGTTTGCCCGCAGCGAAGGCGACAATGTGATCGACGACAAAGCCGTAGTATTGCTCATAGGCCTCCCTCGTTACGTAGCCGAGATGCGGCGTGCAAGTTGCGTTATCCATCTTCAGCAAGGGATGGTCGGCGCCGATGATCGGCTCTTTTCCGTACACATCGACCGCGGCGAAGCCGGGCCGCCCGGCCTTGAGCGCGTCTTCCAGCGCGCCTTCAGCAACCAGCCCGGAGCGGCTCGGGTTGACAAACAGCGCGGTGGTTTTCATGCGCGCCAGATCGTCGCGGGTGACGATGCCGCGGGTTTCTTTATTGAGCGGCAGGTGCAAACTGAGAATATCGGCGCCGGCGAAGAATGCCTCCCGGCTCGCCGCCACTTCGAAGCCCGCTTCGCGCGCGCGTTTCGTCGATCCCTCCCGTCCCCAGCAAACGACGCGCGCGCCGAACGCCTTGCCGACCCCGGCGACGATGGAGCCGATTTTTCCGTAGGCGTAAATTCCCAGCGTCTTATCTTTAATCTCCACGCCCGCGGTTGACTGCCAGCGCCCCTCTTTTAACTGCTTGACCTCATAGGGAACATTGCGCAGAGCGCTCAAGATCAACGCCCATGTCAGCTCCGCCGTCGCATTCGACCTGCCCGATCCCCCGGCCGCCACGGCGATTCCCCGTTCCGTGCAGGCCGCCACGTCGATATGCGCCGTGCCGGAGCCGGTCTGGCTGATCAATTTCAGATTGGGCAACCGTTCGATCACCGCGCGCGGAAAACTCGAACGCTGTTGCGTCAACACGAGAACCTCGGCGTCCTTCAACCGCTCGGCAAGGCGCGCCGGATCTGTCTCCGTATCCGTAAAGGCGGTCACTTCGTGGCCGCTGAGCTTGGCGTAGCATTTAAGCGTTTTGAACGCGTTCTGATAGTCGTCAATGACGGCGATTTTCATGGTACTGCTCCTTTATGTGAGTTCAAAGTTCAAGGTATCGGATTCGGACCCGCCGTTGCAACAAGTTCTTGTCATTTTGAGCTTTGAACGTTAAACCCAATTCATAACTCCATTGAACGAGGGCTCGTACTTTGAACATTGAACCTTGAACTTTGAACCAATCGATTACCCCCAAAGTTCCTTGGTCGCCAGCCGTGCGCCCTCGGCCATCGCTTGAAACTTCGCCCAGCCGACCTGGGGATGGCCGACCCGCGAACCAATACCGCAATCGGTGCCGGCGATGACGTTTTCCCGGCCCACGATTTCCGCGTAGCGCACGAGCCGATCGGCGATGGCGCGCGGATGCTCGATGAAATCGCTGCAATGACCGACGACACCGGGGATGAGCACCTTATCTTCGGGAAGCTTGACCTCTTTCCACACGCGCCACTCGTGGTCATGGCGAGGGTTGGAAGCCTCGATGGAATACGCCCCAGCGCGCACTTTTAGAATAAGATCGGCGATATCCTTCAACGGGATATCGTACTTGTGCGGGCCATGATAACTGCCCCAGCACATGTGAAAGCGGATGCGGTCGACGGGCAAATCCTTCAAGCCATGATTCAGCGCGTCGATGCGCATCTCTTGATATTTGCGGTAATCGGCCACGCTCATCTGCTGGATGCATCTGCCAGGCATCCGCCAGGTCTGGATCGTCGATCTGGAGAACGAAACCAGCGTCAATGATCGCTTGATACTCTTCGCGCATCGCCTCGGCGATGGCGAAGAGATAGGCTTCGTCGCTCGGGTAGTACTCGTTTTTCATCCAGTGCTCCATAGTGCCGGGCGCAATGGCAGGCAAGAACGCCTCTTCGATTTTTTTCCCCTGGAGCGCGGCTTTTAGATTCTCGATGTCTGATTTCACTTCGTCTTGGCCGACATACTTGAGCGGCTCCACGCAGTAAAAGACCCTTGCGTGATGGCCGATGGAAGTCCGTCCGCCGCGATTGAAATATTCGGTGAACTCAACCATGTCGCGGCCAAAAATCGACGTCGGTTTGAAGTTAGAATCGGCCGGGCGCTCGACGAACCCGCCCAACCGTTCGCGCGTGTAGCGGGAGAAATTCGATTTCCCCAACTCGCCGTCGTTGACGATATCGACGCCACACTCGATCTGCTTTTGCACGACCTCACCCACGGCTTCCCTTGTCCGCCTGGCGAGCGCGTCCGAATTGTAAGGACTACCCTCGTTTCTCGCCACGAGCATTTCCATCAGGTCCTGCGGCCGCGCCAGACTGCCGACATGGGTCACGAGAATTCGCTCACTGCTGCGTTTCATATGTTTCCTCTCCTTGTCTCATCTTTTATCCATGGCGCTCAACTCTTTCACGATTGATTCAATTTCGTCGACCACGAAGATAGCCAGCGGCTCCACTCGATTTCTGACGGTCAGCTCATGGCGCGGCAAGATCGATGGATCGAGACCGGCGTGCATTGCCACCTGCTCCGAGATCACCAGCTGGCAACCATATTCCTTGGTCAAATCTTGCAGGCGGCTTGCAACATTGACGGTATCGCCGATGGCGGTGAGGTGAACGTTAGAGCCAAAGCCCATCCGCCCTACAATCGCCGGGCCGCTATGTATCCCGATACCGATTTTCAGTGGCACAGGCAACTCCACCGCGAGCTTTTGGCTGAGAACCTCGACTTCTCTGACCATGACATGGGCCGCGGCTAACGCTTGCCGGCAAGCCATTTCAAGAGTGGTCTCGACTCCGAACAGCGCCATAACCCCATCGCCGATAAATTTGTCGACGATGCCACCGCCGCTTGTGATCGCATTACCCACAGCGTCAAAGTAGCTGTTCAAGAGAAACACCAGATCGTAGGGCAGTTTTCGTTCCGCGATACCGGTGAAGGTCCGCAAGTCTGCGAACAACACGGCGATGGCGCGCTCCTGGCCGGCAAGATAAGCCGGTTGCGCGTAACCGTCGCTCGCCGCTGCATGCGCGGGCAACAACGGGATAACCGACAGATCCGCGGTTGGGCGAAGCTGGCAAGCCAGCCGCACATTGGGCGGCGCGCCCACCCGCTGCAAGACTCTTTGTTCCGCGGAGCTCGGCGGCGGCAACGCGGACATAGGGGGCACCACGCGCACCCGGCAGGTCGAGCAGCGGCCGCGGCCGCCGCAAACGGAAGCGTGGGCAATGCGCGCGAAACGGCTCGCTTCAAGAACGCTGAAGCCGCGCGGCACTTGGACCTCGCGGTTTCCCGGATAGATGACCCGAATTCTCCGGCGTCTCTGATAGGTGTGCCGGATGGTCCGTGCAATCCACACGCCGCCAAGACACAACCAAAACCCATATATGATTCCATCGCGAACGGTTACCAGATCCTGTCCTTGTCCCGAGCCAAGAGACTTAGACGCTCGCTCTGTCCGTTCGATCCAACCTGGATCTCGATCAATCAAGTGATCAATCTCACGGCCGGCTTGGGCAAACCCAAGCAGGGCCAGCACCGGCAGAAGCAATGCTAGGGCAAAAAAAGTTTGCGCGTAACGGGAGTACCAGGGACGCAGCCGCAACCAGAAATGAAATCCGATGCAGCCATGAATCCAGGCGATCAGGATGAGAATCGACTGTCTCCAACCATGGATTGGGCTTAGTTTCCACAAGGTAAGAACGATTTTCGAGTAGCTGTCCTCGACGCCATACCAGCCGTGCGCCAACCGAGTGCCGGCAAAGTGCGCAGCAAGTAAAAGCGGAATACAAAGGCCGAGGCTGAGCTGGAGCGCTTCCCAGAGAGGCATTCGCAAATGATGACGTTGGTATAGCGACCAGAGCGCCAGGCCAAAATGCACGAGGAACGAGGCATAGAGCGCCGCGGTTGCCAGAGGGTTTCGCCAAAACGCCAGAAACCATAGGCGCCCGATTTCCATGGCTTCCAGCGAGATCAAACCAAGCGCGTGATTGAGCAAATGAGTCGCCAGGTAGGTAAGCAAGGTGAAACCCGTGATCAAACGCGTGTGTCGGACGTTCATGGCAGCGTGCTCAATTTACTACGACTCCGCGTGCGCAGTCTATGTAGCGAGGTTCCGCGGGGCCGAAGCACCTCATCAGAGTTCCAGCCGTTCAAACCGTTCCAAACGTTTTTGAACGGCTTGAACAGCTTGAACGTTTTGAACCCGATTCACCGAAAGTTAACTAGTTCCACACGCTGTCCTCGCATGAATAAGCCGCGCCTGCGGCCTCTCGCCTCGAGCCTGCAACACTCCGGTTGACTCGCGCTACTAACTCGTCCTATTTATGAAAAGTTGATGGGACAATCCCAAGCGCCTTTATAGTCTGGAGGTGTAGTTACATGGCCAAGTTTCACGTCGTTTACTTTGGCAGCAACGAAGTGCCGGTGCATTTGATCAAGCCGATCCTCGCCGAGATCGACGCCGACATGACGATCAGACGGCCCACCAGCGACGCCGACGTGGTGGAAATGGCCAAGGACGCCGACGGCATCATCATGCATGGATCGGTGCCGCTCTCGCGCGAGATTATTTCACAATTGAAACGGGTTAAAGTCGTCTGCCGCACTGGCGTCGGCGTCGACCGCATGGATCTCAAGGCCGCGAAAGATCACGGCATGATCATTTGCAATGCCGCGGGATGCAATTCCATCGAGGTGGCGGAGCAGGCCATCGGCCTGCTGATCGCGATTTCACGCAAGCTCGTGCGCATGAATCAGTACGTGCATGACGGCAAATGGCGCCGCCACACAGCGGAACTCCACGCCTACCGCGGCCGGGTTTATCGGATTCAAGGACGCACCATGGGAATCGTCGGGCTGGGCCATGTCGGCAAGCAAGTCGCGCCGCGCGCCCAGGGCATGCGGCTAAATGTCCAGACCTTCGATCCCTATCTCGATCCGAAGATCGCCGAAAAGATGGGCGTGAAGATGGTGCCGTTAGACGAGCTGATCGCCACTTCCGATTTCATCAGCCTGCACGCGCCGCTGACCAAACAAACGCGCAATATGTTCAGCACGCCGCAGTTCAAAGCGATGAAGAACACCGCTTATCTAATCAACTGCGCCCGCGGCGGCCTGGTGGATTCCGACGCGTTGTTCGATGCCCTGGTCGCCGGCGAGCTCGCCGGCGCGGCCCTCGACGTCACCGAGCCCGAACCGCTGCCTGCGGATCACAAACTCCTCACTTTGCAGAACGTCATCGTCACCTGCCACACCGCGGCGAACTCCGACGAATCTTATGTCGACTGCCAAACCCACGCCGCCCGGGAAGTGGCCAATGTACTGAGCGGCAAAGGCCCGACGACGGAAATCAAAGATCCGTGGTTGTTGGCCGAAGCGCAGGATGAGGGATTCGGGGGAGTATGAGAATTACGGAGAAGAATTTTTATCATTTCGCGTGAATCCTGCGTCTCCGTGGCAAGCTTGCTCTTACAAACGTTTGGAACGATGGAAACATTTTGAACGATTGGAACCCGCGGAACGCGGTCTTTTGCGGAGCGCATGATGGTTAACGTCGAGGGAGAAAAAATCGAGGTCATCGACGCGCACTCCCACATGGGGGCACGGAAAAAGCTCGCCATTCACCAGATTCCGCCGATCATGAAATTCATGGCGGAAGATATGCTCCAGTCGATGGACGACGCCGGCGTCGATGGCGTCGTCACCTTCGCCATCGGCATCGGCGAGCCATCGGATTACCGGGAAACTAACCAGTACATCTCCGAGCAGATGAAGAAACATTCGGGGAGAATTCACGGCTTCATGAGGCTCAGCCCGGGCAACGGTCCCAAAGACACCCTTCAGGTGCTCGAGGAAGGCGTGAAGCTCGGGCTCAAAGGGATCAAGATCCACCCGCTCATAGAGCACTGCCCGGCCAACGATAAAGAAAAAGTCTATCCTTTAATGGCAGCCGCTGAGCACCACGGCTTGACCGTTCTTTTTCACTGCGGCTTGGGAGAGGACGCCAGTCCCAAACGCATTGGCGAAGTGGCCAGGGATTTTCCCAAGCTGCCCATCATCATGGGCCATTCGGGCCTCGTCGAAGGCGTAAGGGACGTCGTCGAGATCGCCAAGAAATGTGAAAACGTTCACATGGACAGCTCGGGCGTCGGCTGGCTGCCGTTCTTCTGCGAATCGATTGCCTGGGCCGGGGCCGACCGGGTTCTTTACGGCTCGGATCATCCCTTCAACCCGATGGACTGGGAGATCGAGAAGATCGTCAAACACGCCCAGCGCCACCTAAAGCTCAAGATCGAAGATCTTCGCCTGATCATGTCGGGCAACATTAAAAGGCTGCTGAAGATAACTTAGCGGGACGGACCACAACGGATCTAAAGGCGAGAGTCCAATAGACGGCTTGGCGTCAAGAGTTATTCGAAAATCAACTATCTGACTTATAAACATTTTTCATTCGACAAAATTTTCACAGCCGACCAAAAGAATAACCAATGTCTTGGCGGGTGTGAGCACAAAGGAAACCTGAGTTTACAGCATGCAACGCTGTTCACAGCTTTTGTGAACAACGTTTTCTCGCCGCCATCGTCGCACATGGACCAACGCCACTAACACGGGTAACCAGGCAAGAACTATGGTGGGGTGTCATCCGTCGTTGGCACGACCTGCCTGGACCTAAGATTGCTTACAAATCGCGGTCAGTCAATCACACGACAAGCGCAATGCAACTTTAGGGGGAGTCCGATACTGTGACGGTTTTGTTCGAGAGCATAGCGGCGAACTACCTTGTCTCAATGGTGATTGAAGGAATTATATGAGTAAGAAGGTTAAACTGAGTGGAATTGTCGCGACGCTAGCTATTCTGGTGCTTGAAGGCTGCGCACTCATCAATCCACACGTCACCTGGCAGAGACCCGACCCGCCTACCACACTGGACCAGGCCATCAAGTACGCCAACGACGGCCGGGAGGCATACAAAAAGGGCATGGCAACTTACACGACTGTGCCCAATGTGCTAGCCATGGCGCTGATTCCGCTCGGTGCCGGCACGATTGGAGCCGGTATCGGGGGGGCACACCCCCAGACCATTGGATACTTGGCGCTCGCCGGCGCAGGAGCATTCACATTGGGGCAATGGTTCAACAATCCCTTGCGGCAGGACGTTTACATCGCCGGCATGAACGGCATCACCTGCGCAGTGCAAGCCGTGCTTCCACTGAAGATCGACAAGGCGAGCCTCAAAAATGGCCTCGACGAAATCAGCAAACATGGCGCTAAAGCCGAGGGGCACGCCCGAGAAGTGGCGCGCCTTATCGCTGAGATCGATCTTGACGCGCCAACGCTTCAATCGAGCGCTGCGGCGCAGAGCCTCGCTTCGGCCAGGGAAGTGATCGCCCGCGCTCAACAAGCTCTGAAGGACGGCTATGCGCTGCTGGATCTGCACGAGCGGGCCGGCGAGTTGCTGAGCACAAAGATCGGCGAGATCGATACTTTGGTCACACAGCAGCTCAAAAGAACGCAGCCGGATGTGGACAGCCTTCGCGTCTTGGTCCAGGGGCTCGGCCAAACTGCGCGGACCCTCGTGCCCACGTCGGGAAAGGCAGCCGAACTATTAGGGCCCCCTAGCGCGGCGAAAGACCAGCCGCAGAGTGCCTTACCGCAGCGACGGGACGAGCTTCAGGCAAAGCTGGATAGTGAGCTAAAGGACATGAACATCGCAGTCAGTCAACTGTCCGTCGAGACCGATCGGGTACAGGCAATCGTGGACAGCGCCGTCCGTTACAAGCCGACCGAGACCCTAAAGAAATGCGGGGTCGAGGAAGTCGAGCTCGCTTTTACCCTGGATCCTCCGACTGGGCTAACGTTGCCGCGAGGCAAAATCGCGAGCGTCACCGCCGTCGGTGGCAAAGCCCCGTTTATCTCGAGACTCGAACCTCAACCTGCCGAAGGCGTATCGCTCGTGCTGCCGGTAGGCACAGACAGAACATTTACGTTTGCCGCATCCGCCGACGCTAAGATCTACGAATACGATCTTCGGGTCGAGGACGCACTGCACAACGTGCAGCGAACCAAAGTCCGCGTCGTCGAGACGCCCGCCGGCGAAACACCACCATCACCGCTTCCGCCTCCCGCAGCTCCCGGCGGCGCGGGGGCCGGGGTCAAAAGTCCTCTCGTACTCGACGAAAAAAACCTAAAAGCGTTTGCCGACTCGATCCAGGGTCAAATCATCGAAGCAGCGGGACTTAAGATAGTTGTCGATACCGTAACAACCGACCTGGCGAGGAAGATCGTCACGGCCAAAATCAAAAGCGCGCAAACTACTAGCGGGGCTAAAGTTACAGATGACGCACTGATTATCGATGCCTTGATCACGAAGGGCGACGGAATAGCGCGGGGGGTACGCCCTGCGAATATTAGGGTTACGCGCTAAATGCACTTGGCTATATGAATCGTAAGGATTGGATGCGAAGAACCGAAAGCAGAACGCGTCGGCGGAGGCCGCTGGACAACGCTACAGCTCGCAACGTCTTCCTCAAGGAGCTGAGCCGCGCCGATCAACTCCGGCTGGTTCAGGAACTCGTCGAAACGCGCGGCGCCGAGCTCTGCCGGGCGTATCGCAATGTGATCGACGTCGCCATCGGCTATAAATGGAAGCGCCAAAAAAGAACCGGCCGGCGGCGCCTCGTCCGCATCCCCTCTGTTATCTTCGTGGTTAAGCACAAATGGGTTAGAGCCTCCGAGGAGAACGAGGAGGAGATGCTCCCCACCCATCTTTTCGCTTATTGGCGCGTGCGCGGCAAGCGCAAGCGCTGCGCCGTGCCGACCGACGTCGACGATGCCTCGATCCACGCGGGCTTCAAGCCTCAGGCGCTGGGCGATCAGATACTTGCAAAGTCAGACGGAGAAGAATCTCTCGGGAGCGTCACCTGCGCCATGCATCGATCGGCGTTCGGCGACCGCCCCTTCGCCATAAGCTGCCGGCATGTCTTCAGCTTATCAAAGATTTTCCACCCCGACGATGTCCTCGGCGCGTCCGTCGATCTCGCCAGCAGCGGACTGAACCTCGGGAACACCATCAACGTCAAAGGCCGGCTCGGGGACGGCCCCAGATTGAGCCACGATGCCCAGATTGCGATCGTCAAAGATCTGGAGGCACTGCGCCAAACGCTGGGCAGCGTCAAGATACTCGATTGGGCGCGGTCGGAAGAAGATGTCCCGGCCGAATATGATGTGTGTGTCGTAGGCAAACGCATCCGAGCCAAGCTTCGCGGCTTTTTTCAGCCTTCCATCGACTACAGTATGCCGCGCGCAAGAGATGTCATCCACGAAAGTCTCATTTTCTCTGAGCTCGAATCGCGTACCCGGATGGGTCAGAGCGGATCGCCGCTCATATCGTCCGACGACCGCGGGCTTCTGATCGGCATGCACATCGCCGGCAAGTTCGAGAATAACCTTGCTTTTGGACACGCGATCCCGGCGTGGCACCTTTTGGATCCGACGCGTTACGGCATCCGGGCTGGAGCGGAGCGGTGGGTGCCGTTCAACCCATAAGCACTATTATTAAATGAACTTCACGAAATCAGCGATCTCGCAACCTGTTCAACGGCCTAGTATCCAGCGTATCGCCCAAAATTCTACAATCCGTCAAGTTTAGTATTTTAGACGACCGCCCCGCCGCTCGATGGATGCGGACCATACATATCGAGCTCCATCAGCTGCGCGACTTTGAGTCCGGCGTCTGTAAGCCGCAACGTCGAACGCGATTCCAGCATCCACGCGTGGTAGCCCTCGGCCACATCCTCCGACGGCCCGTGGTGAGCTATGCCTTTTGGCACCCAAGTCAAAGTTCCTGGGTCCTTAACCCCTCCCCACGCGCCAGGGCCTGAAAAATAAAGGATGACCTCATCGTAGTCCGCGTTGTAATGGATCGGCGGCCGCCTGCGGTGCCTCGCACTGAGGGTATAGAGCAATTCGTCTTTGTTTGGCGAGGCGGCGAATTGAGTCGGATGGCCGGCTTCATTCGGTGGGATGTTTTTCAGGTTCATTTTCCACACCGGGTTAGTCCCGCCGTTCATGGATACAGCCGCTAATACATTGTGCGGTTTGACGTAGCGCGTCACGCCGTCGAACGATTTTACCAGCAAAATCGTTTCACCTTCGCGGCACTCTGAGCTCTCGAGAATCGCAGCCTCGCTCTCGGCGGAGAACGGTGGCGCCGCGTCAAATCGCATCGCTCCCGGAGTTTCCACGATCACCGATAGGCTTGGCCCGCGCAATGGCCGGGCGCTATACGGCACCGCTCTAGGTATGAACACGAAGTCGCCCGGCACGCCGGTGATATTCCCGTATGCGGTGGCAAAACCGATTTCGCCCTCTTGTATAAAATGGACTTCATCGGCTTCGACATTAGACACAATGAACGGCATGGGTCGCTCGCTGCGGCAGATACTCAGCTGGACGCCCGAGCGCGCTGAGAGAATCGGCATCGGCAGAGCCTCCGGCTCGCCACGATCCGCCACCGAAACATCTGCTATTCTCAGGCGATGCGGAGCGTGGGGACCCTTAACCGAAATATAGTCCGGCACATGGCGCGGGCGAATGACATTGACACCATCGCCGTAGAAGCCTTCCCGGCCCCAATGTTCGACATATTGTTCATTCTTTTCCGCCATAACTGCCTCCGGAATTGCAGAAGTGCTTTGCCGCACACTATGAAGTCGCCATCGAATCGTCAACCCGTGAAGCGCCAATCACTTATTTCAATGCCGATAACATCCAGATGCATCACAAGATAAACGAGCACGGAGACAAGGCAGAGGCCGAGGTATCCCAGTAGTATCCATTCAGACCTTCGCAACATCTCACCGGTTCGAAATCGGCGTGGCAGGGTGGGATAGAGCGCCAGGGCTTGTCGTCTGAGCGTCGGCATAGCTAAAAGATCCGAAAGTATGTTGTAACCGTCCAATTCAAGGAAGCTGAACGGGTAGAGATTGATTACGGCGCCTTCCCAAAGCAAGATGCCCGCGCCGAAAAACAAGGACTGCCCGAACCCAGGCGTCGACCAATAGGCGCATATGAACGCAAGACTTCCGAGTACCACCTCAACCATCGGCCCGGCCAGATCCACAACCACCCGAGCCCGTCGGCTCGACATGAAGATATCCGTGACATCGGCGTAAAATGTCGGGACGATCCCCTGTAACATGAAAAAGCCCATCTCGCGCACCTTTCGGCCGTAGGACTTACAAGCGAGTGCGTGAACCAAGACGTGGAGCATGGACACGATTGGGAGCAGAGCGATTATGATTGTCGTGACAAGTAGCGGCCAAGCGGCCAGGCGCAGGGAAATTTCTCGGGCTTGAGGCGCGAGGCGACTAACGGCAAACAGCGCAATCGCCGTGAAAATAATGCTCGCCCAGAAAGCGATGGGGTGAAAGAGCAAAAAACCACCACGATTGAAAAGCAGCGCGCAATACCGGTCGGCGTTGACTAATTTGAAAGAGAGCCGAGACCGGAGCCTAAGGAGAGAATTGACGGCTCGTGTCCACCAGCGGCGTTGCTTGTCTGGACGAGACCGGTGAAAATCGGAGGCGGCGGCAATCTCTTCGAGAAGTCCGGCGTGGTAGAGTTTCGCCAGAAATTGCCGGATCACGCCGTAGTCGAAAGCACCGAACTGAAAATGAAAGGCTTTGCCAATCTCGGTGAGCGAATGATTGCCGTCAAAGAGTTCCCAGAGAAAGTTTTCCCTTGGGCTGAGCAGAAGGTAACGGTCACGCCGGAAACTTCGCAGGGTATAGTTCCGGGAACCGTCGGGGCCGCGCGGCTGAGCGCGTGAGCTCCCATTCCGACTGCGGCAAACGTTTAGGCTTGAAAAGCAGGTGAGCCTGGCTGCTTTCCACCTCATGGACTTGGAAGCCACTCTCGCCGGGGGTGCGTGTTAAAAGTTCAAGTTTCGCCGGATCGGGCATCGGAAGTTATGTGGATTTGCGGCCGAGCAGTACCGGGTCAGTCGTAGGGGAATAACCGGTGGCTTCCAGCCCCCACCGGATCGCCTCACGCGCCTGTTCATTGGTGGCACGCAGGCGCTGAATAAAAACACCCACTAGCCGGTAACAGATCTTTGCGGCTATCTCCGCGTGATCTGACATGATTTGATGGAAGGCATCGCGCCGAAGCAGCCATACGAGAGTATCGATCTCGGCCTGCGCCGATGCGGAACGGGGCCCGGCGTCGAATAATCCCATCTCGCCAAAAAAGTCACCGGGATGAAAGCGGGTTATAACGACATCCACATCGCCGTGAACATGTTTGCTTACCACAACCGTCCCCCGCTCCACGACGTAAAGCGCATCCGAGGTATCCATTTCACGAAAGATCGTGTCCCCCGCTTTGATCTTCTTCAGAGCCAAGAGCGAGGTAAGCGTCGCGAGGGTGGGCCCGTCGAGATCCTGAAATAAGGTCACCTTATGCAAAAAGTCGGAAACCATCGCCATGATGGAGCATGATTACGATAAATTTAGCCAATTATCCAGCGCCGTCCGTAAGCCAAAAAAGCCGTTGGCCAAACGGACGAGGTGCGGAAAGAAGGGACCGCCCGCTGGCTCGTCAGACCCCACGGTTAAAGGCCCGCGCCTTACCGTCATGCTCAATGGCATCCAGACCGTCGATGTCCAGGACAGCAAGTTTGCCAGCGGGCCCATCGCCCTTCAGTGGGGCAGAGGAGTGGTGAGGTTCCGCAAGATGCAAATCAGGCCGCTGTAGGCCACGCCAATCGCACCGCTCCACGCGGCGCGCTGGCTACTGTACGGCTTCCAAAGTTATCTTGGTTTGAACCGTTTTGCCGTCGCGCAGCAAGGTGACGTTTACGGCGTCGCCGACACGGTATTTCTCGAGGGCGAGAAATAGTTCGTTCGGCGATTCCGTCTTCCTGCCGTCGACGGCGGTGATGACGTCGCCCAGACGGACGCTGCCCGAAGCTTCGCGCCGCGTCGGACGGATGCCGGCTTTGGCGGCCGCGCTACCGGCGATGACATCGACGACCAATACGCCGGGCACGCCGAGCCGCTCGGCGATCTGCTCTTCGGCGATTTGAATTCCCAATCCCGGCCGGATATTTTCCCGTAACGAATCAACTCGGGCACGATGCGATTCACCGTGTCCGCCGGGATCGCAAAGCCGATCCCCGCCGATCCTCCGGACGGGCTGTAGATAGCGGTATTCACGCCGATCAATCTGCCGGCGCTGTCGAGCAACGGTCCTCCTGAGTTGCCCGGATTGATCGCGGCGTCGGTCTGAATGACGCCTTGAATTGGCCGCCGCGTCACGGACTCGATCTCCCGGCCCAGCGCGCTGATTACTCCCGTGGTCAGAGACTGGTCGAGACCGAACGGATTACCGATGGCAAAAACTCTCTGGCCGACTTGCAGGTCTTTCGACGTTCCCAGTGGAATCGCCTTGAGCCGGTTCGCCGGCGCGTCGATGCGCAAGACCGCCAAGTCTTTGTCCGGCGCTGCGCCGACGCGGCGCGCTTTCCAGGCAGATTGATCGGCCAACGTCACCTGCGCGGCATCGGCGTTTTGAATCACGTGAAAATTGGTGATGATGTTGCCGTTTGTGTCCCAAACGAATCCGGACCCGGTGCCTTCGGGAATTTGATAAAGGTTGAGTGAAAAGAAATCCCGCTGCACGGTGATTGCCGTGATATGCACCACCGAAGGAGACGCCTGTTTGAATAAACTAATGGTCGATTTCTCGTCGGTGAAAAGCTCGCCGCGCGCCGTCACCGCTCGCGCCGCAGCCCGCGGGTCATTGAGCGAAGCGCCGCCGATCCAGGATTGCTTCGCGATCAAAACCGTGATCAAAGAAACCGCTGCCACAGCCCAAAAGTAAAACCAACCGGAACGGCGCGAAGATCTAATGGCTTCCTTCGGCATGATGACTAACCTCCGTAGCGACTGCGTCCCGGCAGACCTGGCTTGGGTTTGGCCTATTAAAGAATAGCCAAGCTACAGATCGAGAAGCAGGTCCATCCTGACGCCGAAGCATTTACTTCATAGCACCACGAAGAGCTATTTTCCAAGACGAAGAAAGCACGCGCAATTGGTGAACTAGATAGAGAGACCCGTCCGACTGTAAGTTGCGCTTGAAATATCAACACCGGGGCTTGACAGACATGGATGCGGTGCTTAGGTTCTTTGTGTCAGTAAAAAATGTGCAAGGAGGGTTATTTATGGAATTAGTAAGATGGGAACCATTTGAGGGTGTGAACAGAGTTCAGTCCCGGATCAATGATTTGTTCGACGACATGTTCGGTCGGACACGGGCGCAACAGAGTGCCGCCACTGGAGGCTGGTATCCTCCTGTGGACATTCTGGAAAGTAAGGATTCGTATCTCATTCGCGTCGAGCTGCCGGGGATGAAAAAGGAGGACCTCAAAACGGAAGTGAACGAAGGGACCTTGACGCTCAGTGGCGAGAGAAAGTTTGAAGAGCCGGCCGATGGCGTCCAGTACCACCGGGCCGAGCGAGTTGCAGGTAAATTTTCTCGATCCTTCTACCTGCCGCAAACCGTGAAACACGACGGCATCAGAGCGACCTATCGGGATGGGATACTTGAAATACAAGTTCCCAAAGCCGAAGAGGCCAAGCCACGACAGATCGCCATAAGCTTGAACTAATCGCTTCAATCGGCCAAACCGGAACAAAGGGGAAGCCAAGTGCTTCCCCTTTTCCATTCTTATAACACCGCCAACAGCACGAACCATAGGCGAAGATTTGCTCAAAAACACTCCCAATCGATTGCAGTTTTTGACAAACGTGAGAGCAGTATCGTAGGGCTCAACCCATCCTGCGGTGTAAGAACCAGAATCGTTCCGCTCAAAACAAGCGATGTTAACGTTACCGGATTTTAGTGATTCACTGAAAGGTTCAGCGAAAGCACCAATAAAAAAGGGCGCATGGCTTCCCAAGCGCCCTTTTTGCATCAGCCAACAAACCAATCAGCTTAGTAGTCCTCGTGGTCGTGAGGCATCGCGGGCATATCTCTCTTCTTCTCCGGCTTCTCCGCGATCATCGCTTCCGTCGTAATTAGCAAACCGGCAACCGATGCGGCATTTTGCAGCGCGGTGCGCACGACCTTGGTTGGATCAACGATTCCCGCCTTGACCAGATCTTCGAACTCCTCGGTGGCGGCGTTGAAACCGAAAGAGGCTTTGCCGTTTTTGACTTTGTCTAGCACAACCGAACCGTCGGCGCCCGCGTTGCTGGCGATCCAGCGCAGCGGTTCCTCGAGCGCCTTTTGCACAACCCGCACGCCAACTTTTTCATCTTCCGATACCCGCATATTGGCCAGAGCCGCGGAGGCCCGAATCAACGCAACGCCGCCGCCCGGCACGATGCCCTCTTCCACGGCGGCACGGGTCGCGTGGAGCGCGTCTTCGACGCGGGCCTTTTTCTCTTTCATTTCGACTTCCGTCGCCGCGCCCACTTTCACCACCGCGACGCCGCCGGCGAGCTTGGCCAACCGCTCTTGCAGTTTTTCCCGGTCATAATCCGAAGTGGTCTCGTCGATCTGCGCGCGGATCTGCGCGATTCTGCCCTCGATGGCCGATTTCTTGCCCCCACCTTCGACGACAGTCGTGTTGTCCTTGTCGATAATAATCCGTTTGGCGCGGCCAAGATCCTTAATCGTCACGTTCTCCAACTTGATGCCCAGTTCCTCGGCGATCATCTTGCCGTCGGTCAAAATGGCGATGTCTTCCAACATCGCTTTGCGCCGGTCGCCGAAGCCGGGAGCCTTGACGGCGACGACCTTCAGCGTGCCGCGGAGTTTATTTACAACTAATGTCGCCAGCGCCTCGCCATCTACTTCCTCGGCGATAATCAGCAACGGCTTGCCGGTTTTCGCCACGGCCTCGAGGACCGGCAGAAGATCTTTCATGCTGGAAATTTTCTTCTCATTGTTCAAGATATAGGCCTCTTCGTAAACGCACTCCATACGCTCGGGATCGGTAACGAAGTATGGCGAGAGGTAGCCGCGATCGAACCGCATGCCTTCCACTAGATCGAGGGTGGTCTCAAGACCTTTCGCTTCCTCCACCGTGATGACCCCCTCTTTCCCCACCTTGTCCATCGCTTCGGCGAGAATCGCGCCAATAGTCTTGTCGTTATTCGCAGAAATGGTGCCCACCTGGGCGATCTCGGCCCGGTCGCGGGTGGGTTTGGACATCGACTTAAGCTCGTCCACCACCTTCGCGACCGCCTTATCGATCCCCCGCTTGAGGCTCATCGGATCATGGCCGGCGGCGACAAGCTTCAAGCCTTCGCTAAAAATCGCGCGGGAAAGCACCGTCGCGGTGGTGGTGCCGTCACCGGCGACGTCCGAGGTTTTGCTGGCGACTTCTTTGACCATCTGAGCGCCCATGTTCTCGAATTTGTCGTCGAGTTGGATTTCTTTGGCCACCGTGACGCCGTCTTTGGTAATCGTCGGCGCGCCCCACGATTTCTCCAAACAGACATTGCGTCCTTTGGGGCCTAACGTAACGGTCACTGCATCAGCCAATAAGTTAACCCCGCGCAAAACTCTGCCGCGCGCGTCTTCGCTAAAGCGTATATCTTTTGCTGCCATAATCCTCTTCCTTCCTTATTCAATGATTCCGAGGATGTCATCTTCCCGCATGATCAGATGTTCCTCGCCGTCTAGTTTGATTTCCGCGCCCGAATACTTTCCGAAGAGGATCTTGTCGCCCGCTTTCACCCCCAATGGAATGACTTTTCCGTCTTCGTGCTTGCCGGGGCCCACCGCAACGACCTTGCCCTCCTGGGGCTTTTCTTTGGCGGTGTCGGGAATAAAGATTCCCCCGGCGGTTTTTTCCTCTTCCTGGATGCGCTTTACAATCACCCTATCATGTAGGGGACGAAACTTTACAGCCATATAACCCTCCTGAAATAGAACGTAGATTGACATGCCCTAGGGGCAGGTTGGATGCGCCCAATTTAATCCCACTTGGGCATTCGTCAAGGGGGGAAGAGAAAAAATTCTATTTTACACCGGTTTTTTCCGCCTTATTATAGGGCGGATTGGCAATGCTCCTCATGTAGGCGACGATATCGGAAACCTGTTTATTGTTCAGCGAGCTTCCCCAGGCGGGCATAAAAGCCGATTTGTTCACGGCACTGCCACCCTTGGTAATGATGTCCGTCAAGAACTTATCCGAAAACTGATTCATAACGGCGCCATTAGTGTGATCGGCGGGTTTCACCGGCAAGGAACGAGCGGCGACGCCATCCCCCTTACCCTGATCGCCGTGGCAGGCCGCACAGTAACTAGTGTAAAGACTTTTGCCTTCCGCAACGGTTTGGGCCTGAGCCGCACCGCTAAGGGCGATCCAGTATGCCAGACCTGCAAGATATCCGAGCCAACGCAAACTCATAGGTGCCATCCCTTCTCAAAAATGTCCCTTTTCATAACAAATAAAATATTGAAACGATAGACCCGTCGGGACCATTTGTTGTAGCGGCGGCCCCGCAGGCCTACCTTTGAGAATCGAAGAATGATAAGAGCATCACTGACCGGTAATCCGCGGATTGGGAGGATCTTATGATAAAAATCTGGGGCAGGACGGACTCATCCAACGTACAAAAGGTGCTGTGGTGCCTAGGCGAGCTGGGGCTTGAATTCGAACGGTTCGACGTGGGAGGAAAATTCGGCGGTAACAAGGAAAAAGCCTATTTGGATATGAACCCCAACGGGCTCGTGCCAACCATACAGGACGGCGATTTCATCCTCTGGGAATCGAACAGCATCATGCGCTACCTCAACGAAAAATACGGCCAAGGCCGGCTGCTGCCATCGACGCCCGAAGGCAGGGCGAGCGCTAATCGCTGGATGGACTGGCAGCTTTCAGTGCTCAACCCATCCATAGTGCCGTTGTTCTGGAATCTTATCCGCACCCCGGCAGACAAGCGCGACCCGAATGCCGTGAAGACCGCGCTGGAAAAATCCAGCGCTGCTTGGCAAATGGTCGAAAACCAACTGGCGCGAAACCCATATCTCGGGGGCGACAGCTTTTACCATCGGCGATATTCCGGCTGGAGTATGGGCCTACCGCTGGTTTAACCTGCCCATCGAGCAGCCCAAATTTGACCATTTGAACGCCTGGTACAAAGGGCTGTGCGAACGCCTGCCATACCAAAAGCATATCATGATCCCGATGACGTAGCACTGTGCGGAGGAGGAATGGGCTGCGCGCCGACGCGCAGGACCGGCCCCTTCAAGTCGGAGAAAAGATTTTCCTGGATGAGTGCGGCGATTTCCGCGCAGACTCCGCCAAGCATCGGGCCTTCGTCAAGAACGATGGCGCGTTTGGTCTTCGCCACCTTGGTTGTTCGCAACACAAGTCGCTACTTCATGAAGAAGCGGAGCGACTGGCTAGCGTAGTGGCTCAGGGGATAGAAGTAAATTCCGAAAACCACGGTGAGCACTGTCAGCGGCAGGAGCAGAGTGAAATTGCCTCCATCAACGGCAACGGCCTTGTCGCTCGGGTCAGGGGTGTCCAGGAACATCACTTTCACCACTTTCGCGTAGTAATAGAGCGAAACGACGCTGTTGGCCACCGCCACCAGGGCGAGGATGACAAAGACACCGCCTGCTTTGAGCACGGCGGCGAATAGAAAAAATTTTCCGATAAATCCGGCAAAGGGCGGCAGACCGGTCAACGAAAAGAGAAATACCGCCAGACAGACCGCGGGAACCACCGCGCCGCGCCAAGCCAGGCCCCGGTAACTATCGATGTCTTCGTTGCCCGTGGCGTTGGCGATCATGACCACGACGAGAAACGCGCCAAGATTCATGATGAGATAGACGACGACGTAGAAAAGAATCGCCTGAAGACCGTCATTGGTCAGTACCGCAAGCCCCATGAGCATGTAGCCGGCGTGGGCGATGCCGGAGTATGCGAGCATGCGTTTTAAATTTTTCTGATTCAAAGCGCTGAGATTGCCGACGGTCATGGTGATCATGCTGACGAAGAGCAAGACATGGGGCCACTCCACTCCCGCCGCGGTGGTCCATTGGCCGTCGGCGCCCATGTTCGACACGCCGGGAAAGAAAAAGCGGATCATGATGGCTATGCCTGCCGCATTGGATGCCACCGAAAGAAAAGCCGTGAAAGGGGTCGGCGCGCCCTGGTAGACATCGGGCGACCACATGTGAAATGGCACAAAGACGATCTTGTAACCAAAGCCGGCCATTATAAATACGAAGGCCATGAACAAGGCGACCTTGCTCACTTGATTCTGCGCCAGCGCCACTTGAATCGCGGCGTAGTCCAGGCTCCCCGTCATGCCGAAAATCCAGCTCATGCCGTAGATCATCGTGCCCGAAGCAACGCCGCCGTAAATGAGATATTTTAACGCCGCTTCGCTGGAGCGGCGGCTGTGGGGCAGGAATCCAGTCAAAACATATGAAGTTAGACTGACCAGCTCCAAAGACAGATAGGCAGTCAGTAAATTGCTCGCCGAAGCCATGAAAATCATTCCCAGGCCACAGGTCAAGAGCAATGTATAGTATTCGCCCTGGTGAACCTGATCGATCTCTTTGCTGCCGAGGGACATCCAGATAGTCAGGATAATTGCCGCCAGGGCGACAACTTTGAAAAACAAAGCGAAGTTGTCGAGCACGATCATTCGGTAAAATAACCAGCCGGGCTGGGCGCTATAAAGATCGAAAGTAGCGAGGAGGGATGCTGCGCAGCCAAGGATGGCAACCGACGCCAACGCGCGCCCATTACGCATCACCAGATCGAGCATGCTGATTAAGAGAATGGTGCCGAACAGGATGAGCTCCGGCCAAAAGAAGCTTAAGCTGGCAAGATTTTTAAGGTCCATGATTTAACTGTGCAGATGCGGCAAGACAATCTCGTTGATATGATCCAGGGAGGCGCGCAGCAAATCCAGCACGAGGCTCGGGTATATGCCGAGAACAATGACGATTAAGCCCAAGGGTACTAACGTAAACATCTCCCGGCCATTGATCTCCGACAGCTTCAAGTATTTTTCATTGGGCGGACCGAGGTAAACGCGCTGGATGGTCCAGAGCAGATAACCGGCGGTTAAAACCACGCCGGCGGCGCCAATGATCGTCAGAACCGGATATTTCTGCCAGGTGCCCAGCAGCACCAGCACTTCGGATATGAATCCCGAGAGTCCCGGCAAGCCCATAGACGCAAAGAAGGCTAGCGCGGTAACACCCGTATAAAGCGGCATGATCGCCGCCAGACCGCCGAACCCCTCGATCTCCCTATGGTGCGCGCGGTCGTATATTACGCCGACCAGGAGAAAGAGCATGCCGGTGATGGTGCCGTGATTGAACATCTGCAGCACCGCGCCGTTGATGCCCTGGGTCGTGAAACTCGCCATGCCGAGCATGACGTAACCCATGTGGCTGACGCTGGAATAGGCCACGAGCTTTTTCAGATCTTTCTGCGCCATGGCGCAAAGCGCCCCGTAGATAATGTTCCAGGCGCCCAGAGCGCCGAGAAACCAGTAGGCCAAATCCGCCGTTGCCACGGGCAGCATCGGATAATTGATGCGGAGAATGCCGTAGGTGCCCATCTTGAGGAGCACGCCGGCCAGGATGACGGACACCGCCGTGGGCGCCTCGACGTGGGCGTCGGGCAGCCAGGTATGAAATGGGAAGGCCGGAATCTTGATGGCGAAGCCGATAAACAGCGCCATCCAGATGACATGCTGAAAGCCCCAACCCCACTGATCGAAAGGCCATATGGGCAACGTTTTTGTGCCGTACTTGTCGGCCTGGGCGATCAACACAGTCATGTCGAAAGTATGCGGTTCGCTGCTGAAATAGAGCGCCAAAATGGCGAGCAGCATCAACACGCTGCCGAACAGCGTGTAAAGAAAAAACTTGATGGCAGCATACTCGCGTCGCGGCCCGCCCCAGATGCCGATGAGAAAATACATCGGCAAGAGCATCACTTCCCAGAAAATATAGAAGAGAAAAAAGTCCAGCGCGCAAAACACGCCCATCATGCCGGCATCGAGCATGAGAAAGAGCGCGAAGTAGCCCTTGACCCCTTTTTCGATGCCCCAGGAGGCGAAGATGCAAAGGAAACACAACAGCGCGGTGAGCAGCACCATGGAGATGCTGAGCCCATCTATGCCCATGTAGTAGCTGATGTTGTAGGCCGGGATCCACTGGTACTTTTCGACGAATTGCAAACCGGGCTTGGATGAATCGAAGTTGGCGAACAGCCAGCAGGCCATCGCCAGCGGCGGCACCGTGACCAGAGCGGAAACCCAACGGATCAAGTTATGATTATTGCTCGGCAGCAACAACACGAGAACAGCCCCGGCGACAGGGACAAAAGTCATGTAAGTGAGAATGTTATCCATCTTCTAGCTGCTCCCTAAAAATCAGCTCCAGTAACGTATCTTGACGATGACGGCAAGGGCGATCGCAATCAGAATTCCATAGAGGTAACTGTTGATATTACCGGTCTGAATTCTGCGAAACCGGTTGCCCGTCCAGAACGTGCTGTTGGCGATCGCGTTGACGATGCCATCAATGATGTAGTCATCGAACAGACCGTTGAGCCATGAGGTAAACCGAGTGAGGGACGCCGAACCGTCGACGATTCCGTCAATAATATATTGATCGAACAGAGCGCCGAGGCGCGCCAGCACCAACGTGCCGTTGACGAAAACAAACTGGTAAATTTCATCGAAGTACCACTTGCGGTCGAACAAACGGTAGAAGAAACCGCCGGCGAGATTGACGAAAGGTTCCGGCGATAACGCGGCGCGATAATACATCAGATAGGCGAAAATCACGCCGGCGGCGGCCACCGCGATAGAAATTCCCATCAGGCCCAACTCCACGGCGTGAGAACCCTGGTGCTCGCCATGCGCAATCACCGGCTCCAGCCAATGCGCGAATTGGCTGCCGCCGAAGACGGCAGGGAGTCCGATCCAGCCCGCTACCACGGCGCCGGCCGCTAGGACGACCAGCGGGAGGGTCATGACGCTGGGCGACTCATGGAGGTGCTCCCGGGTGTGATGATCGGCGCGGCAATCGCCGAAGAACACCATGAAAAGCTGGCGGAACATGTAGAAAGCCGTCATCCCCGCGCCGCACAGCGCCAGTAACCAAATGATTTCGTGATGACCGGAGTAAGCCAGCCAGAGGATCTCGTCTTTGGAAAAAAAGCCGGCAAAGGGTGGAAACCCGGCGATGGCGATGACCGAGATCAAGAAAGTCATATAGGTCACCGGCATATATTGCTTGAGCCCGCCCATTTTGCGCATGTCCTGTTCATGGTGCATCGCGTGGATAACGCTGCCGGCGCCGAGGAACAGGCAAGCTTTGAAGAAAGCATGGGTCATCAGATGGAAGATAGCCGCGGCGTAGCCGCCGACGCCGATGCCGATGAACATGTAGCCAAGCTGGCTCACGGTCGAATAGGCGAGCACTTTCTTAATGTCGTTTTGCGTCAGCGCGATGGTGGCAGCCACCAGAGCGGTGGCTACGCCGATGATCGCGATTACGTTCAAAGTATCGGGGGCCATCGAGAAAAAGACGTTCATGCGCGCGGTCATGTAGACGCCGGCGGTGACCATCGTCGCCGCGTGGATCAGCGCGCTCACCGGCGTCGGCCCGGCCATGGCGTCGGGCAGCCAGACAAACAGCGGGATCTGCGCTGACTTGCCGGTGGCGCCAACAAAGAGAAAAAGAGTTGCCAGCGTAATAACCGGCAGGCCCCACAGCATCGTATCTTTGATCGTCGGCGCCCATTTCACCATTTCACGGATCGTCAACGTGCCGTGGCCTTGCGCGTCGAGGGACCAGAAGAGGAGAAACATGCCAAGGACAAAACCAAAGTCGCCGACGCGGTTGACGATAAAGGCTTTGTTGCCGGCGCGGGCGTTGTTGTGGTCGGTATACCAAAAGCCGATCAAGGCGTAGGAGCAGAGTCCCACGCCTTCCCAACCGACGAATAGCAGCAGCAAGCTGTCGCCCAACACCAGCGTGAGCATCGCCGCCGTGAACAGATTGAGAAAGGCAAAGAAGCGCCAAAAAGCTTTGTCTTCGTGCATGTAGCCGGTAGCGTAGATGTGAATCAGGCCGCCGATGCCGGTGACGACCAGGATCATCACGGCCGAAAGCGGATCGACCAGGAAAGCCATGTCGACGTTCAGCGTGCCGAGATGGATCCAGGGAAAGAGGTTGTCGATCAGGAAGCGCTTTTCCGGCTCTAACCCTGTCAGCGTGAAAAAGGCGTTCAAGGCCAAGCCGAAAGCGAAAACCACGGGCGCGCAAGCCAGGAAGCTGATGGCGCCCTCGCCCCATGCTTTTTGAATCTTCGCGCCCAACAGGCCGTTGATGATCGCGCCGATCAACGGCAGGAAGACGATCCAGCGCAGGTAGTCAGTCTGTATCGGATTATCCATAATTCATCGTGGCTCGTGCTCGTGGCTCGTGCTCGTAGAAATCGAACGAAGCATCCGGAATATCCGAGCACGAACACGCATCACGAACACGTTGCTACTCCTTCAGCGTCTCCGCGGCCTCGACGTCGATGGTATGGAAGATCTGGAAAATGGCGAGAACGATGGCCAAGCCGACCGCCGCTTCGGCGGCGGCGAGCATGATCACGAATATGGCGTACAACTGCCCGTCCAGATTCCCGCTACCGAAGTGAGAGAACGCGACATAGTTAATATTGGCGCTGTTAAGTATCAACTCCACGCCCATGAGCACGCTGATGGCGTTGCGCCGCGTCAAAACCGTAAACAGCCCCAGACAAAAAAGAATGGCGCCGATGACGAGATAGGACGACAGCTCGTGGGGCGAAAAGCCGGCGATCATGGCTACTCTTTGATCTCCTTGCGGGACAATACGACGGCGCCGATCATGGCCGCCAGAAGCACCAGGGAGGCAAGCTCAAACGGCAGCAGATATTGCTCCAGGAACAAATCGCCGATCTTCGCGGTGGTGGGCTGGTAGGCGACCTCCTTGACCTTGACCCACGACGTTTCCCTGACCGTCTGCACAAGCAAGGCGAAAAACACGCCGACGATTATCAGCGCGGGAATCCGTCCGGCGGCGCGGTTGGTAATTTCAACATCGGTGATGCGATGAGTCAGCATCACGGCGAAGAGTATCAGGACGAGAATACCGCCGACGTAAATCAGAACTTGCACCGCCGCGACAAAGTCGGCGCCAAGAAAAATGTAGATCCCCGCTGCCCCCATGAAGGTCCCGAGCAGGGAAAACGCCGAGTAAATAATATTGTGGGAAACGGCGACCACCACGGCGGAACCCACCGTGATTACCGCAACCAGATAAAAAACGACCGTAGATATTTCCATGCTACCTTAGAAATCTGTCGTGGAAACCCGAAAGTGTTGAAGGGCTTCCGGCTCATTTACCGGAAGAATCGTTCTGGATCAAGGGGAAGAACGCCCTTTTTTGCGCCGCTTACTTCTCCTCCGCGCCACCTCCGCCATCCGGCGTGGCGAATTCATCCAGATATTTTAGCCCAATGTCCACCTTTGCGACTAATTTCGGCTCTGTTTCCCCGCCCTTTTTCGGTTTATACAAGGGCTGGGGTTGCGGCACGAAGTGGCGTACCAAACCCGCCGGGTTGTAGCTTGCGCCTTCAAACTCCTGCGAATGGCGGATCGCGCCCGTCGGGCAGGCCTCCGAGCACAAGCCGCAATACATGCATTTACAGACGTCAATGTCGAAATGGGTAAACTGGCGCTGCTTGGTTTCTTTGTCCATCTCGATGCCGATGGTGATGCAGGTGATCGGACAATCTCTTTCACAAGCCAGGCAGCCGGTACAGATATCCATATCGACTTCGAGAATGCCGCGGTAGCGCAGTGGCAGCGTCTCCTGAATCGGCACCGGGATCTTATCCGGATACTGAATCGTCATCGGACGGCGCGCCAGGTGGGAAAACGTGATCGACATTCCCTCGAAAACCGATTTCACCGTGTCGGTAATATCTCTTACGTAACTGGTAACGGTCATAAATCCTCAGTTATTAAATGTGCGGCTTGAAATAAAGCTCCGGCTTGGCGTGGCGAATTTGAAAGACGACCCGCATAAAGAAAATGATCACCAGCGCGACCCCGAGCCCGAACATCGCCGCGCTGACGATGCGCTGGATGTCCTTCGGCATGAACATAAAGCCAATGGTTCCCATGAGGCAGAGGAACGACAGCGGCACCATGTATTTCCAACAAAGCGCCATGAGCTGGTCGACGCGCACGCGCGGCAACGTCGCCCTGACCCACATCGCGACGAAAACCCAGAAATACGCTTTGAGAAAAAACGTGATGAATTGCGCGACGTTCAACAGAACCGGGTTATTCTCAAATAGCGCCAGCGGCGCAACCTGCCAACCGCCAAGAAAAAGCGTCGTTGCCACGGCGCCGATCACGTACAAATTGCCCCACTCCGCGAAGAAGAAAAACAAAAATCGCATGCCGCTGTACTCGGTGACGTAGCCAGCGACCAGTTCCGATTCGGCTTCAGGAATGTCGAAGGGCGTGCGGTTGCCCTCGGCCAACGCCGCCGTAAAGTAGAGAAAAAATGCCGCGAAGGTAAATGGATTGTTGAACAAGAACCAGTCCCAGGGCGCCCAACCTTGAGCCTCGATGATACCTTGCATGCTCAGGGTGCCGGCGAGAAAAACAATGGTCAGGATGGCAACTCCCGCGGGAATCTCATAGCTCACGATTTGCGCCGCGGAACGCATGCCGCCGAGCAACGACCATTTGTTGTTCGACGACCAACCGGCCATGAGAATGCCGACCACTACGAGCGAGGTGACCGCGAGAATATAAAGTATGCCGATGTTAAGATCGGCGACGATGAGCTGGCTGCCGAAAGGAATCACCACGAACGTGCAAAGAAAGCCCATGAACACGACGTAGGGAGCCAGCGAGAAAAGTTTGGCGTCCGCCGCCGAGGGAATCAAATCTTCTTTCAATAAATTCTTGATGCCGTCGGCGATCCACTGGAGAATGCCTTGCGGCCCGACGCGATTTGGCCCGACGCGGGACTGCATCCTGGCCCAGACCCGCCGTTCGAGCCAACTGGTAACCCCGGCCAAGGGGGCCACGAACACCGAGAGCACGACGAGAGCGATCAGCACCATGGCAGCCGCGTAAACGACTTCTTTGGGCGCGCCGGTGAAGTAACCTTGTTCGATCAACTGGTCAATATACGCTTGCATGTGTGATGAACCGCGTAAGCACTATCCCTAACTCTAACCTTGAACCTTGAACTTTTGAACCCCTTCAATGACTAGCGGTCGATCTCCGGCGCATCGACGTCGAGACTGCCGATGAGCGCGATCAGATCGGCGACCATAATGCCTTTGCTGAGTTTGTCGATGATGGCCATAGCGGCAAACGAACCGGTGCGAATGCGCACCCGGTACGGATATTCACTGCCGTCGCTGACCACATAGAAGCCCATATCGCCGCGCGGCGCCTCCACCCTGGCATAGCGTTCGCCCACCGGCGGTCTAAACTTGCGCGGCACTTTGGCGATGGCCGGCCCCTTGGGCATCATTTTCAGACATTGGCGCAGGATCTTACAGCTCTCCTGCAACTCACAGATGCGCACCCAGTACCGGTCGAAACTATCGCCGAGCACGCCCACCTGCGCCGTGCCCACTGGAACTTCGAAATCCAATTCCGGATATATTGAATAGGGAATGTCGCGCCGGATGTCCCACTTGATTCCGGAGCCGCGCAGGTTGGGACCTACTAAATTGTAGGAAAGCGCGTCTTCCTTGCTCACCACCGCGACGCCGGCGAGCCGCTCGATAAAAATCTTGTTGCCGGACAGTAGCCGATTGAACTCATCGACGATAGGTTCGAAGTGATCGAGAAATTCAACGATGCGCGAACAGGTTCCCGGTACGATATCGTAACCCACGCCGCCGATGCGAATATAATTGTAGGTCAGCCGGGCGCCGCAAATCTCTTCCATAAGATTATTAATGGTCTCGCGTTCGCGCAGCGCATGCACGAACGGCGTCATGGCGCCAATGTCTTGGCCAAAGGTGCCTACCGAAATCAAATGGCTCGCGATACGGTTCAGCTCGCAAGCGATCACCCGGCAAAACTCCCCCCGGCGCGTGACCTCCGTTCCCGCCAGTTTTTCAGCGGCAAGGCAAAACGCCTGATTGGCAAACATCGCCGCCAGGTAATCGGCGCGGTCGGTGTAGGGCACATAGCCGTGCCAAGTGACCTTTTCGCCGATTTTTTCGATGGAACGATGCAGATAGCCGACGTCCGGGATCGCCTCGCTGATCACTTCGCCGTCGGTTTTGACGACGAAGCGCAGCACCCCGTGGGTGCTCGGGTGCTGCGGCCCCACGCTTATGGTCATTTCCTCGGCGAAAAAACCCGGGCCCTGTTCTTGTATGGTCTCGTTCATAGCTTTAAGGGATTAGCGAAGCAGCTTCTCAACCAGCGGCGCGCGCTGCGTGCTGATGCCGTCGTATTCTTCCTGCTCGACATAGTCTTTGCGCAGCGGATATCCGACCCAGTCTTCGGGCAACATAATTCGTCGAAGATCGCTATGGCCCTCGAAGATCACGCCGAAAAGATCGTAAACTTCGCGTTCAAACCAGTTTGCCACTTTCCATATGCCTTCAACCGTGGCGATCGTGGGATTGTCCCGCGGCAAGTCCACTTTGAGCACGATCTGCTGTCGATGAGTATACGTAAATAGGTGGTAAACAACCTGGATTATTTCCTCTTTGGGCCAATCCAGCGCGGTCAGATCCGATAAAACTTCGAATTTCAGATCCTTATCGTCGCGCAGAAACCGGCAGACATCGACGATGGCCGTCCGATCCGCTTTCAAATAGGGCTCAGCAACATCCCCCTTGAAATCGTGGACCTTGCCGGGAAACTGTTGTTCGAGGCGCGCGAAAATCTGTTGAGCGTCCATCCCTTATGCTTCAGCCGTTTCAGTCGCCGGACGGGAAGGTTTCACCAACCAGCGTTCGCGCATCATGAGATCTTGGATTCTGAGCAGCCCCTCGGTGAGCGCTTCAGGCCGCGGCGGGCACCCCGGAACATAAACGTCCACGGGAACAATTTTATCGACGCCCTTACAGACCGAGTAGGCCAGTTGAAACAGGCCGCCGCAATTCGCGCAACTGCCCATCGAGATCACATATTTGGGGTCCGGCATTTGATCGTAAAGCAGCTTGGTGCGCTTGGCCATTTTATAGGTCAAAGTACCGGCGACGATCATGAGATCGGACTGGCGCGGCGTGGCGCGCGGTACGGCGCCGAAGCGATCCAGATCGGCGCGCGGTCCGCCGGTCTGCATCAGTTCGATGGCGCAGCAAGCCAAACCAAACAGCATATACCATTGCGACGACGCCCTGCCCCAATTGAGCAAGTCGTCAACCTTGGTCGTAAAAACAGTTTCTGGCAGAGAGTTTATCAATGGTTTCATGGGAATTTCTAAGACCCTCACTAGATCATATCTTGACCTTTTTCACCCACTCCAAGTCGCCTTTAACCCACGCATAGATCAGACCAAGAAACAGCGTGCCGACGAAGATAAATGCCTTCACGAATGCCAATAACCCGTCCCCACTTTCCACTAGGCCGCGAAAGACGACGGCCACCGGGAAAAGAAAGGCGATTTCAACCTCGAAGATGATGAAAACCAGAGCGACGAGATAAAAACGGATATTGAAATTGACCCACGCGCTGCCGGTGGAAGGCTCGCCGCATTCATAGGTCGATAATTTTCGGATCTGCGGATTCGACGGGCGCAACAATTTGCCGATCAGCAGGTTGACGCCGACGAAGCCGAGTCCCAGCGCGGTAAACACAAATACATTAGCGAAATCAAACAACATCGTGAATTTCCGTAATGATCCCAGCAAGATAGGCTACGATTGTTTTTAATCATAAAAATTATGGAGAATCAACCAGCGGCGATTGCTCTGCCGTTCGGTGCGGAATTTGCCATCGCCGCGGTTTTTGACTAGAGTCGTCGCCACGATTTCGTTCAAGGTTCAACGTTCAAAGTTCAACGTCCGCGAGTCCCAACCTCAACCTTGAACGCGAAACCTTGAACCTTGAACTTGAACTTTGAACCGTCAACCCGTATGGCTCGACCCACGGAGGTCTCATGCGAATCGAAACAGAACGAAAAGTGAGGCGCTGGCGCGAGCAGCGCTGGATATTGGATCAAGTGATTCAAACCCGCGGCATCGATTGGGACCAGGGAAGAACGGGAAAGATACTGCGCAACTGCGGCCCCGGCGTCCAAAGCGATCTTCAGGAAATTTGCCGGAGAATCCAGAAATTCGTCGATATCACGCGCGAATTCTCCCGCGCCGCGGCGCGCCGTGAAGAACAGGCGCGTGCGGAGGAGAGTGCCGGCCATTGGCCCGAAGCCCGCGAGCATTACTATATCGCGTCCTGTTTCTACACCAACGCTATGTGGGCGATCTACGAAGATGGTAATCCCCAGCGCATCCATTGGCAGGAGCGCAAACGTGCTTGCTACGACAAGTTTATCCAATACGCCGGCCGGCCCATCGAGCGCGTCGAGCTGCCTTACGACGGCAAAAAAATTCATGCGATTTTGCACCTGCCACCGAATACAAGAACCGGTGAAAAAGTTCCCTGTATCATGTACATCCCCGGCATGGACGGCGTGAAGGAAGACAATCCGGCCGCCGGCGATCCGTTTCTCGAACGGGGTTTCGCGGTGCTGGCCATCGACGGCCCCGGCCAGGGAGAGACCCGCGAGGGCGGTCTTGTGTGCAACGCGGCGAATTACGCCGACGCGGGCAAGCTCGCCTGCGATTACTTGGTCAAACGGCCGGAGATCGACGCCGGGCGCATCGGCGTCATGGGTTCCAGCATGGGGTCCTATTGGGCGCCCCGCGTGGTCGCTGCAGAAAAACGCTTCAAGGCCTGCGCCGTGAGCGGTGTCTGCATGGAACCCGGCCAGTACGCAATCTTCAACATGTCGTCGCCGACGTTCAAACTCAATTACATGTACATGTCGGGCTATGAGGACGAAGCGGCCTTCGACGAATTCGCCAAGACGCTCACGCTGAAAGGGGTCACCTCCAGAATAACTTGCCCCTACATGGTCGTCGCCGGCGAAGACGATGAGCACTGCGATATGAAGTTTGTCTACGAACTAATGGGCGAGATACCGGCGCCAAAACTGCTCTACGTCTTCGAAGGCGAGAGACATTCGATCCGCAGCCCGCGGGCGCGTCCGCTGGTGATCAACTGGCTCATCGACACGCTGCTCGGAAAACCGTTCAAGGCGGAAATCGTCCGCGTCGAGACCAGCGGCAGGGAAGCGCATCGGGATTGGTGAATACACCGGGGATCGAAGATAGAGGATTGAGAATCGCGATCTTCTATCCTCTATTCTCTGTCCTCGCCTCCATGGGAACCGCGCGACTATCTATGCATCGCCGGGGTACGCCGTGAAAATCGCCTACGGAGACCTGATCGGCGGCGTCAGCGGCGACATGTTTGTCGCGGCGCTTCTCGATGCCGGTTTATCGCTTGCCAAGTTGAAAAGCGAGCTTAAGAAAATTCCCGTTCTGCGGTTTGGCCTGAAGACTTCGAAGAAAACCGTCCACGGCATCCGCGCTGTCCAATTTCACGTGGTCTGCGGGCAAAACGATCCGGCCCGGTCGTGGAACCAGATTCGACGGCTGATCCGGCGCAGCAAGCTTCATCCCGATGTCAAAGACACTGCGCTCAAGATATTTGCTCGCCTCGCCGAAGCCGAAGCCAAGGTCCACGGTATTCCCGTGGACAAGGTTCACTTTCACGAAGTTGGCGCCACCGATTCGATCGTCGATATTGTCGGCGCCGCCGTGGCCGCGCATGAGTTAAGGATCGAGGCATTTCATTTTTCGCCCATTCCGTTGGGCCGCGGCCTTACCCGGACACGGCATGGTCCGCTGCCGGTTCCAGGGCCAGCGACGCTCGAATTGCTCAAGGGACTTCCCGTCAAAGGAATCGATGTCGACGATGAAACCGTAACGCCCACCGGCGCGGCCATTGTCAGCGCGTTGGGCAAAAGCTTCGGCGCGCATTCGCCCATGACCGTCGAGAGCGTCGGTTACGGCACTGGGCAAAAAGAGTTTGCTCATCGCCCCAATCTCTTTCGCGTCGTTCTAGGTTCCGGCGGCGAAGCCGGATGGAAAGAAGAATCCATGCTCGTCATCGAGACCAACATCGATGACATGAATCCCCAGTTCCACGATTATGTCATGGACCGCCTCTTCGCCGCCGGCGCCCGCGACGTGTTTCTCGCGCCGGTGCAGATGAAGAAGAACCGGCCGGCCACACTGCTCAGCGTGATTGCCGAACCTAAAGACCGCGACGAGCTAGCGCGCATCCTCCTGGATGAAACCACCAGCATCGGCGTTCGCTTCTACCCGGTGGGCCGAGTGATCCTCAACCGTTCGCTGGAAAACGTAAAGACGCGCTACGGCAACGTCCGGGTCAAAGTCGCCGAGCTTCCCGGCGGCAGAAAACGCGCTGCGCCCGAATACGACGATCTGAGAAAGATCGCCGCCGCCAAGAAAATCCCGCTGAAACTTCTTCACGACGAGGTCATGAGGAATTATCGCAGGTAGCACCCGCCACGTAATGGCCGCTGATCCACAACCAAGCCGCGGACCGGCCCTTGCGCTCCGGCCGTGGGCATCTCTCGCGTACCGCGATTACCGCCTGCTTTTTTTCGTTGCGCTTTCTGCCACGACGGCACAGCACATGCGCCAGATCCAGAATCTCTATCAGGTTTATGAATTATCAGGCTCCGCCTTTCAGCTTGGGCTGACGGGTTTAGCACAAGGAATTCCTTTATTTGCCCTGGGACTGTTCGGCGGGACATTGGCGGACTTTGTCGACCGCAAGAAGCTGCTCCTCATCACTGTGGCGGGAAACTTGCTGGTTGCCGTCGCGCTGGGGACCTTGACCCTGACCGGCGCCGTTCGCGTTTGGCATATCCTCGTCGGCACCGCTCTGACTTCGGCGCTGAATATCGTCCTCAATCCGGCTCGGATGGCGCTGATCTCGAAGCTCGTACCCCGTTCCCATCTTACCAATGCGGTGTCGTTAAATTCCAGCGTCGGTCAAGCGTCCCATTTCATCGGCCCTATGGTAGCCGGCGTCAGTCTTGAATGGATGGATATCGGCAGCGCGTATCTATTCAATGCAATATTCTATCTCCCCGCAGCAATCGGCATTATTCTCATGCAAACATCGGCAGCACCGGATCACAAAAAGGAAGCATTTTCCGTTGGCAGTTTTTTAGGCGGCCTGCGGTTTCTTGGTTCAGAGCCCATTATCTTAGCGATGGTCGTGCTCGACTTCATAGTCGCCGGCGCGGGCTGTTACCGGCCGCTGTTGCCGATCTTTGCCAAAGATATTCTGTCCGTGGGACCTGCGGGCTTCGGTGTATTGTCCTCGGCTCCGGCGGTCGGCGGGATTATCGGAACCTTCCTTCTGCTTCTGATCGGCGATGTCGAGCACAAAGGACTTGTGGTACTCTGGTCGTTTCTTACTTACGCGGTGGCCGTGGGCATTTTCGCACTATCGACGAACTTCTGGCTGTCGGTCTTTCTACTCGGCGTCCTGGGACTCGTGAATTCACTGCAAGCGGTTATGCGCCAGACCACCTTTCATCTTCTAACTCCAGATCAAGTTCGCGGCCGAGCTTTCGCCGTTTTCAACATGTTCTCTCAAGGAGCGAGCGCGGTGGGCGCAACCGAAGTGGGTTTCATCGCCGCGCTCATAGGAGCGCCCGGCGCACTGCTCGTCGGCTGCGCCGTCGGCGGACTGCTTACCTTGGTCTGCTGGATAATGCTGCCGAACTTAAGAAGTTTCGGAACCGAAATGCGCCGTCGTTGAGGAAACGACCCCGCCCAATATGCAATCTGCTGCGGATTTGCGCAATTGAGCAAACTCCCATCTTGTTAGAGATTTCTGGTCTGAGCTGCAGGGAAACTCATTCAACGACATCCTCCGCGACACAAAGATCTATCTAATAACGTTGGATAATCATGCTGGAGACGATTGGCATGTGTATTGCTCCAAAAAAAGAAATCTTTTCCCAGAAGGAGGTAGGTGATGCAAATAGCGAGTCTGAAGACCGTCGCAGCGATTTTTGTCGCCGGATTTCTCATCCTTCCATGCGCAAAACAAGTTCAGGCGCAAGAATCGCTCAAGCCGCAACTGAGCGTGAGTGAGAGCCAACTCAGGTCTTTCGCAAAAGTTTACGTGGAGGTTGAGAAGATTCGGCAAGTGTATGAGCCTCGGCTGAAAGAAGCTAAGAATCCAGAAGAGGGCAAAGAAATTCAAAATGAAGCGGTATCAAAGATGCAAGGAGCTCTGACGAAGGAAGGACTCACTGAAGAAAGTTACAGCCAGATCTTCGAGATTGCGCGTGCCGACGAAGATCTCCGCCAAAAAATTCTTAACTTCATTAACGAGGAAAAACGGAAGTCTTGACGGAAAGCATTCGCAATTTTCTATTGGTTTTCTGGTGAGATGGCGCGACCCATGGGCGCTCGGTCAA
This sequence comes from uncultured delta proteobacterium, assembly GCA_963840855.1. Lineage (GTDB taxonomy): Bacteria > Desulfobacterota > Binatia > UBA9968 > UBA9968 > DATACQ01. Next base: position 25,901 of record CAWJBB010000053.1, on the reverse strand, counting down.
TCTCGGATGCCATTCACGACAATCGCTCGGACGCGGACCGGTTCGCTTTTCCCCTTCAGCTCGATATCGCGACTCGGAAGATTGGGAAACTTGGCCGCGACCTGCGCATAGGTTTCTTCGGTGACGAGTATCTGTCCGGCCGCGGCGGCGCCCTGCAGGCGCGCCGCCACGTTGACTGTATCTCCGAGCACCGTATAGTCCGTCACCGCACCTTCCCCCACGTTGCCGACAAAGGCCTCCCCCGTGGCGATGCCGGCGCCGACCTTCAGGCCGCCTCCCTGAGCAAGATCCTTGACCCCTTCGAGAATTCTTACCGCCACTTGCACCGCTCTGGCCGGGTGATCCTCGGCGTAGAGCGGTGCGCCGAAAAAAGCCATGACCTGATCGCCGACGAGCTTGTCCAGCGTGCCGTCATAGTGAAAAATAGCCTTGGAGGCGAGAGCGTAGAAGCGATTGAGACGCTGCGCCACTTCCGCGGGCGGCAGCCGCTCCGCCAGCGACGTAAAGCCGCGCACGTCAACGAAGAGCACCGAGATATGGCAGAGCTCCCCGCCCGGAGGAGCCAGCTCATATCAAAGGGTGCACAGGTTGGGATTCTTGCGCGAGGGCCTGATGTGCACCAGGCTGAAAGGAATGGAGAACAATCCGAGGAAAGGCACGAGACATTCCTTGCAGCGCTTGTTGGACGGCAGCCGGCGATATACTCTGCGCGCAATCTTTGTCGCGCCCAACTGCTGTCGCAGTCGAATCAAGAGTTTTCTCACAAAACATCTCCTATTGGCTTTCCCGTCCGCATAGCCTTCTACCGACTCGGCAATAACGCGGCGAGAAACTTGCTATCCAATTCTGCACCGACCGCAGCCGTTGCTCCCGCGGCGACTCCAGCGTAGGACAGCTCGCCCAAACATGGCACAGCCGTGAGCGAGAAGAGTGCCTCGCGATTGGTCTCCGCCGCCAGCGACGTCGCGGGCTCCAGCTGATTCAGAACATACCCGAGGACTCCGAGATCCTTGCAGCTCGCATGCTCCAGCGTCAACAGCAAATGATTGATGGCACCGAGCTTGTTCGCCGCTACGACGATTACTAGCAGTTTCAAGACACTTGCGAAATCGGCGTAGGTGTAGCTCGGCACGAGCGGCACCATCAAACCGCCCGCGCCTTCGACAAGGGTAATATCGTGGGCGGCGCTGATCTCGCGGTAGATATCCATCAGCCGTTCGACGTCGATGCGCCGTCCTTCACGCTCAGCGGCGACGCTCGGCGCCAGCGGCTCGCGGAATTGATAGGGACAGATTTTTTCCAGAGAAAATTCGCACCCGGCCGCGGCCTTCAGCGCCAGCGCGTCTTGCGGCACCAGTTTGCCATCGCCGCCGTCGCAACCGGTTTCAGCCGGCTTCATGACGCCGACGCGATAACCGGACTCGCGGAGGAGCGCGGCGAGACCGCATGTCACGTAGGTCTTGCCGACGCCGGTGTCCGTGCCGGTGATGAAAATCCCTTGACCCATAGAGAAGCCACAGTCCTCCGAACCTTCAGAGGTTTGTCATCCTGAGGAGCGAGAGCGACGAAGGATCTGCATTGAGATTCTTCGGCCTGCGGCCTCAGAATGAAGCTACCGCATGCCCCAAAAGATCGGTTAACCCTCCGTAACACTGCGAATGCAGTCATAAACCACGTTCAAGAGCGTCGTGAGCTCGTCATCGGTGATGGTTAAAGGCGGCATCAGTATGATCACGTCGCCTAGCGGGCGGATCATCACCCCATGATTGCGCGCTGCGACGATCACCTTGTGGCCGATCCTTCGCTCCGTCGCGTAATTCTTCAGGCTTTTCTTGTCTTCGACCAATTCAATGCCGATCATGTAGCCCCATTGGCGCACGTCGCTTACATGGGGCAACCGCAAGAACTCGCCGGCGAGCCGTCTGTGCAAGCACGCGATCCTTGGCTGCATTTTTTCTATGATGTTTTCCCGTTCGAACAGTTCGAGGCTGGCCAGCGCCGCGGCGCAACCGAGCGGATTGCCGGTGTAGGTGTGGCCATGAAAGAAAGTTTTGAACTCGTCGTAGTCGCCGAGAAATGCCGCATAGACCTCCTCCGTCGTAACTGTCGCAGCCAGCGGCAGATAGCCGCCGGTGATGCCCTTGGCAAGGCAGAGAATATCCGGCGTCACGCCGGCGTGTTCAGCCGCGAACATCTTGCCGGTGCGGCCGAAGCCGGTGGCGACCTCATCGAGGACGAAAAGGATTCCGCTGCGCCGGCATAGTTCCGCCATTGCCTTGACGTACTCGACGGGCTGCGACCACATGCCCGCGGCGCCTTGCATGAGCGGTTCCATGACCAGCGCGGCCAGACTGTCTTTGTTTTGCCCAAGTTTTTCTTCCGCTTCGTTCATCGCCGCACCGAGCGCGGCGCTCTCGCTCATGCCCTGACCATAGCGAAACAGGTGCGGCGGCGTGATGCGCAGCACCGGGAACAGCAGGCTCTTGTGGAACCGGTGAAAGGTTTCCGAGTAGCCCATACTCATGGAGCCCACGGTGTCACCGTGGTAGGACTGCGCCAGAGTCGCTATCCCCGTCCGCTGCTTCGTCCCCTTGAGCTGGCAATATTGCACCGCCATTTTGAGCGCGATCTCGACGGCCGTGGCGCCGTTGTCGGAGTAAAAAACCCGCTTGAGTCCCGTGGGCGCGATCGCGATCAGCTTCTCGGCCAATTGAATGCCCGGCACATGGCTCAAGCCGAGCAAGGTCGAATGGGCGATGCGGTCGAGCTGTGCTTTAACCGCGTCGTCGATTTCTTTCTTGCGATGGCCGTGGACATTGCACCAGAGGGACGAGACGCCGTCCAAATATTTTCGGCCGTGAACATCGATCAGATAATGCCCGTCGCCTTCGCTGATGATGCAGGGCTCCTCGGCCACCCATTCCTGCATCTGCGTAAACGGGTGCCAGAGATACTTGTGGTCCAGTCGCTTGAGAGCTTCGTAATCCATCGTGTTACTTCGGGCCGTCGATCTTCTATCCTCGATTCTCAATCGTCAAATCTCTAATATCCTGTCCAGGAGCCCGCAAAAACATTCGATGACTGCTCATCGTCATGCCCGCGAAAGCGGGCATCCAGAACCATTTCTGTGGCCTAGATTCCCGCATGCGCGGGAATGACGGATGAGGCGTCTTAATTTATTCACGAGCGTCCCGATGCAGATCACGCGCTTCTTCAAAAACCGCCAGCGCCTGGCGCAGGTGATCCGGTGGGTGGGTTGCCATTACGGTAATTCGCAGGCGCGAGGTTGCCGGCGGCACCGTGGGCGGGCGAATCCCCTGGGCAAACACGCCGCGGGATAATAAATACTCGGAGAATTTCATGCACGCGTCGGCGTCGCCGACGATGAGCGGCAGGATCTGGCTCTGGCTGCCACCGACCTTGTAACCAAGCGCCTGGAGGCCGCTTCGCAAAGTTTGGCAATTTCGCCGCAGCGCCGCGCGTCGTTCCGGCTCCTTTCGAACCAGCTCGATGGCGGCGATGGCCATCGCCATCACCGCCGGCGGCAGCGAGGTCGTGAAAATGAAACTGCGGCAGCGATTGATCAACAACTCTCTCAGCGCCCTGCTTCCCGCAATATAGGCGCCAAAGCCGCCCAACGCTTTGCCCAGAGTACCCATCTGCACCAACACGCGCCCGCCCAGGTCGAGCTTGGCGATCAAACCCGCGCCGTTCGGTTCGTACACGCCGGTGGCATGGGCCTCATCGATCATTACTACGGCGCCGTAGCGTTCCGCGAGTTCGACAATTTCTGCGAGCGGCGCTTCGTCGCCGTCCATGCTGAACAACGATTCTGTGACGATCAGCTTGCGGCCATCCCTCGGCGCTTCTTGCAGACCTCGTTGCAGCTGATCCATATTGCAGTGCTCGTAAACGACGATCTTGGCCCGCGCCAGCCGACAACCGTCGATGATGCTGGCGTGATTCAGCGCGTCGCTGAAAACTACGTCGTCGGGACCGACCAGCGCCGGGATGACTCCGGTATTTGCCTGAAAGCCGGAGTTGAAAACCAACGCCGCTTCGGTTCCCTTGAACTCGGCGATTTTCGCTTCCAACTCTTCGTGAAGCGCCATGTTTCCCGAGATCAGGCGCGATGCGCCGGAGCCGCAACCGTAACGGTCGATGGCGGCCTTGGCGGCTTCGCGCAGCGCCGGATGGTTGGCGAGGCCGAGATAATTGTTCGATGAGAAGTTAACGACTTCCCGGCCGTCCAAAAGCAAGGTCGGCCCCTGGTCTCCGTCCACACGGCGCAGGGTTCGATAGAGGCCGGCTTGCTTAAGACTATCCAACTCCTTATCGATAAAATTCGCCATTATGAGTGGCTAAATTTATTGCAGGGATGGGAAAATTAGGCAACCGCCCTGCGATTCGCAAAGTAAGCTTGTCAATACGTGCAGACGTAACGTAGAATGACGTAAATATTTTTAAAGCAGACGGTCGGCATGAAGCCGGATTTTCACGGTGAGAATATACTGCGATATGAACATATATAATCGCTGCTTTGACGATCCAAGCCAGCTACGCATCCGGCTGGAAAGCACGGCTATCGAGGGAATTTACGCGCTCGCCGCAAAGAAAATCTTAACGCTAGTGTGGTCATTCGTATTGGACTATGAAAACGGTCTGAATCCTTATGAGGATCGCAAAGAATGGGTGCAGTTGTCATCCCGGCTGTGCACGGATACAATTACGCCGTCACCTGAGATTCTGACATTGGCCAAGCGGGTTGTAAGAGTTAGCAAAATAAGACCCAGAGACGCTCTGCATTTGGCCTGCGCGGAACACGGACGATGCGACTACTTCGTTACCTGTGACGACATCGTAGTAAGGCGAGCGTCGCGGCATCGCAGAAGTCTCGGATTTAAGGTCCGAGCGATAAATCCAGTTGATTTTATCAGGAGCGAGGGCAGGCGTTATGGCAAAGCTTAACAGCGAACGGGATTTGATGGACCTCGGCGTAAAGGCTTTGGTCGACGCGTTGGGTTATAGCGGCGCTGCGCGATTCCTTCGTCACTTCTCCAAAGCCGGTATCGACTACCTAAAGATCCAACAAAAACTTTTCAAGGGCATGCGCCTCGATCAAATCTATAAAAAGGCGAGCGAGCACCATCAAACCAAATAGATACGAACCGCTTCGCCGACGCCCGCCCGCTCTCGCGAAATCCTGCGAATCGCTTGACGACTCGAGAGTAAGCAAAACACCAGAGTCTTCCCACAACCGCCCGGCACCATTACGCCTCATCAGCGTTTTCCCGAGATAATTATTGGATAAGAAGTTGACCACGTCCCGCCCGTCCAGGAGCAGAGTCGGCCCCTGGTCTCCGTCCACACGGCGCAGGGTGCGATAAAGTCTGGCATCGCGGAGCTGCGCGAGCTCTTGTTCGACGAAATCATGCGGCATAAGTCACTAAATTTATTACAGGAATGGGGAGACTAGGCAACCTTCCCCGATCAAGCAGATCAAGCAGGTAGCGCTTGTCTTAAGGCCAGTGCATCGCGTAGAATTGCCGAAATTCCAAGGGCCTATAGCCACTCGTGCCACGTATATTCGACAATATCGATCAACAACTGCTTCCCGCTTTACGCGAGACCCTTGAGATTTCTTCAAGAGCTGACTTTTGCGTCGGCTATTTCAATCTCCGCGGATGGAAGCAGATTGATTCGTATATCGATTCTTGACCAATACCTTCTTCGCTGTTTCGTGCGATGTGTTCTTTTTTTTACGTAGCATGGACTGAACATACTACACTAGCGATGTCGCGTTGCGCTCGCTGTTGGTAAGTGTCGCCATGAGGAGCGGGTGGAGAGCGGGGGAGATAAAAAGGGTCGGGAGTCTTTTTCAGCGTAAGAGTTTCGACCCAAGCCCGTCCAAGCCCATCCTCAACGAAATCGACCGGATGCTGGCGGCGCATTACGGATTCACGGATGAGAAGTTGGACTTCATCCCTTCGACTAAGTCTCAGGGCAGGCAGGCAACTACGACATCAAGTACCGAATGGGACGTGACATGGTAAACAATCCTTAAGCTACTACGATGGCCCGCCTGAAGGAAAACAAAGCCCGCGAGCATCGGATTGAAATGGAAGCCGTCGTTGACGCGTACAACTCTGACGAGCGAGCGATGGGTTGGTATTGCTATCTTGAGGAGCGGCTGAAAGTCCCCTTTAAAGCTCGCTGCAAGTCCAAGCGCGCGGTTTCACCTTTACGAATACGAGAAGAGGTAAATGTGTTGGGTATGGCTCCGGAGAAGGAGTGTGAATCCGAGATGTTTGTTCGAGTGCGGTGGCGTGGGCGTAAAATTGCGGTGCCGCTGGCTCAGTTGGAACCGTCGGCAGCGGATCTTGAGACCAAAGAGGCCGTCGCTGATTGGCATTACTGGTTGGGCCGAGGCTATGAATTCTGAGTTTCTCATCAGGTGAGACATGAAACCTATTCCCAAGCAACATACCAAGAGCAACTTGGAATGAACATCTTGCCGGTTTTGATTTTGATGTCATCACGCACCATTGCTTTTGCGAGCTTGGAGGGAGACTGAACCGGGCGATATGAAGACTCAGAAACAGGCAAAAGCGGTTGAGAAGGAAAGAAGTCGCAGCTTGAGCACTGTCGTGGGCACGGACACCTACGAGGCATGGGTGCGTATGCTACGTAAGCTCGTTCCTGACGGGCGCACGCACCGTCTAGCCGTGATGGTAGCCGGTATGTTGCACTACGCGGCCGCCGTCGCCACTGCCAAGAGCGCCAAAGAGAGAGACGAGGGTTCACTGGCTTTTTCTCTACTCGAAGCCGGTGACGTGAGCGACCCGAGCGAGGTTAAGGCCTTGATCCATGACGCGGTAGTTCAATTGTTCAAAGATGCCAAGGTGCGATTTGAACGCACCAATGCCCGTGGCGACAAGTATAGCCTGGCCGAGGACAGCTACGAAGAGTTCATCCACTGGTTCGACATGCCTTGGGAATGAACCGGGGTAGGCGCGCTATAGATGCCGGGAATAAGAGTCGGAACGGATTTTTCACTCACCCCTGTGGATATCAAGCGCATTGACAAAGGCGATCCAGAGTATCCGAATTCGTTGATTCACCATCTGGCGAACGATGCGCCCGACTCTGTCACGGCAATAGGGAACCTGGCAATTCTCAATCAACACAAGTTGGCAATCTTCTGTTCAGCTAGTTGCCCTGCGGAAGTTATCTCGCAAACCCACGATCTCATCCAAAAACTTGTGGATGCAGGAGTTACCGTCATCGGCGGCTTTCACTCGCCGGTGGAACGGGAGTGTCTGAGCATTCTCCTGCGCGGAGACCAGCCGATCATCCTTTTCCCTGCCCGCAGCCTCGTCAAGTTGCGCATTCGGCCCGAGCACAAGGAACCTCTCGAAAAAGGGCGGTTGCTGTTTCTTTCTTTTTTTCGCAGTCACCGTCATCGCTCCGACGTTGAAATGGCAACGCGGCGCAATCGCTACGTGGCGGCGCTGGCGGAGAAAATCTTTATTCCTTTTGCCGCCCCTGGTAGCAAGACCGAGTATCTTTGCCGCGAGCTCATCGCTTGGGAAAAGCCCGTCTACACGATAGCCAATGAGGCCAACCAAAACCTTCTTAAGTTGGGACTCAAACCAGTGACCGTGGAACAGGAAGGCGGTTTGCTCTCGTATAGTTTTTAATCGAAACCCGACCGTCAAGGTGCAACACTTCTGAGACTGACCGCCAATTGTTTAGGTGGCTGGTTAAAACCGAGCCCGAAAAATTTTCAGTCTCACCCGAGAGGGTGATATAAGAGAGTTTCATGGCTAAACCCAAAACTATCTTCGCCTGCCAGAGCTGCGGTTATCAGTCGCCCAAGTGGTTGGGCAAGTGCCCCGACTGTAACCAGTGGAATAGTTTTGCCGAAGAAAAATTTGAAAAAGCCTCCACCGCGCGCGGCGCGCTTAGTCTGGGATCGAAAGAAGATCCCGCGCCCATCCACGAGATCAGCACCGCTGAAGAGGGCCGCGTTCTTTCCGGCATCGGCGAGTTCGACCTCGTCCTCGGCGGCGGCTTGGTGCGCGGCTCGGTCATTCTCATCGGCGGCGATCCCGGCATCGGCAAATCGACTCTGCTCTTGCAAGCCTTCGCCGCGATTAGCCAAAAAGGCGTCACCTGCCTCTACGTTTCCGGCGAAGAATCGCAGCGCCAGATCAAAATGCGCGCGGAGCGGCTCGGCGTCGAAGCGCCGAATTTGCTCGTCTTGAGCGAGACTTCCCTGGAGCACATTCTCGATCACATTAAGAAAATCAAACCGGGCCTGCTGGTGATCGACTCCGTGCAAACTATGTTTTCATCGAGCATCCCTTCCGCGCCCGGCAGCATCGCCCAGGTGCGAGAAGCCTCCGGCTCGATCATCGTGCTGGCGAAAAAAACCGGGCTTACGACCTTCTTGATCGGCCATGTAACCAAAGACGGCGCCATCGCCGGGCCACGGTTGCTTGAACATATGGTGGATACCGTTCTTTATTTTGAAGGCGAGCGGGGCCATAGCTTTCGCATCCTGCGCGCAGTCAAGAACCGTTTCGGCTCGACCAATGAAATCGGCGTTTTCGAAATGAAAGAGGCGGGGCTGAAAGAAGTGACGAACCCCTCGGAGATTTTCCTGATGGAACGGCCGCTAAAAGTCGCCGGCTCCGCCGTGGTTTGCAGCATGGAAGGGACTCGGCCGATTCTAGTCGAGCTGCAGGCGCTGGTGAGCCGTTCTTACTTAGCCGTGCCGCGGCGCACCACCATCGGCGTCGATCATAACCGCGTCGCCTTGCTGGTCGCGGTATTGGAAAAAAAGATGGGCGCTAAACTCTTCGACCAGGATATTTTCGTCAACGTTGCCGGCGGCGTTCACGTCGACGAGCCGGCGGTCGATCTCGGCATCGTCGCGGCCATCGCATCGAGCGCGCGCGATAGCGCGCTCGATCCGAAGACGGTTTTTTTCGGCGAGGTCGGTTTGGCGGGAGAAATTCGCGGCATCGCTCAAGCCGAGGCACGGGTCAAAGAGGCGGGCAAGCTTGGCTTCGAGCGCTGCATCCTACCCGCCAGCAACAGTGCCCAGCTAAAGCATATCAAGGAGCCTGCGCTCATCGGCGTGAGCTCTCTGGCGGAATGTTGGAAGATGCTGTTCTGATCGGGTCGTCATTCTTGCGCCGATTTGATCCTCTTGTATCCCAATCGCTGCTTCGTTATTAATAATAACTCTTCGTGCCGGAGTGGTGGAACGGCAGACGCGCCGGACTCAAAATAAGCTGGCAAAGTCCCGACTACAACGGATTGAGAGAACCCTCCGCACCACATACCAGCTCTAGCGGATCGAAACGGCTAAACCGCACCGTTCGCATGCAAGGTGCCGACAATACTCATACAGAGCGCCTTCAAGTTCGCGCATCTCAGGAGAGTTCGGCCTCAATGCCCTTGGGGGGAGAGGGGAGATCAAGAAGAAGCTCTTTCCAATGCGCGGACTGGTGGGGCGGGGGGAATTATATTAAAATTCTAAGCTGCGGATATATCTCGAAAATTATGAGTGCGGAAATGAGTGTTGCCCCCAAAGCTGCCCCTGGCTTTAGGATATTGAGAGTTCCGGCAGTCGTTCGGCTTTCAGGGTTAAGCGACAAAAAGGCAATGAAACAGTGAAAATCAGGAACGGCGATCAGTATAAAGAAGTTTGGATGGATGTTGACGCAGTGCAGGATCGAGCCTGTAGAAATGTTCGGATGAACGGGTTTGCTGTAGAGACCAGGAAACCTCTCGGGTTCCGTTTACTAAAAAGTGACGAGTCAACACTGGTCTACTTTGCGTGTAACAGGGTCTTGCGCGATGAACTACCGGAATTCCCCGAAACATCTTTGAATAACCTCTATCCGCTTCTCGTCTCGCATCGTCAGGGTTGTCATCCCCACACCCTGACATAATCACGTTGCTATTAACCCCTGTTAGGTTCACTTTGCTACAAAACCCAGTTTTCATAAATTTGAAAGCTTGTTGATGGGCAAACAAAAGCTTCGTTTCGTTCTTTTCAGCGAGCGCAATATCCCCGCTCAGAATCGTCACTGGTTAGGGGCTTTGGGCACTGTAAAAAACCAACGTGACGGGTCATACTAACGATACAAACCATATGCTTACTTTAGACATAGGGATCAGTATCTTGACCGGAGACTGGACTGGCGAGAAGCAAGCTGTAAGGGCCGTTCGAAGCCGGCGAATTACGCGAATTACATAAGGCGAGATGCGAAATTATTTTCTAAGCGTCGTGATTCCGTGCCGCGATTACGGACAATACCTGGACGACGCCATCAAATCAGCGCTGCGACAAGAAGCTTTCTCCGATAATATAGAGATTATTGTAATAAATGATCATAGTTCTGACTCGAATACCTTACAGCGACTTCGTTATTGGGAAACGGCTGAGCGGAGAGTCCGTGTCGTTCACAACCCGGGCCCCATCGGCGCGGCCAGCGCCCGCAATTTTGGTATTGCCGAAGCAACCGGGGAGTGGATTGCCTTCTTGGATGCCGATGACATTTGGCTGCCTCACGCGCTGCGAGTTCGCTGCCGGGTGTTAGAAAACTTTCCTGAGGCGCAATGGATCGGCGCGGATTTTCTGCGCCAATATGAAAACGGGACGCACGGCTCGGAAGGGGTTTTCAAATCTCGTTCCAAAACGCATGAGAAACTTCGTCATGCCTATGAAACAGGCACCGTGTTGAGGCTGAGGAAGCCAGTGGTTGAGTTTCTGCGTACGAGCCTCGGTTGGACGAGCACGATTTTGGCGAAGAAGGCGTTGCTAGAAGGTGTGGGCGGATTCAACGCGACTTTGGGCGCCTACGAAGACCATCACCTATGGATTCGCCTAGCTTATGAAGCGGACTTTTATTTTGTCCCAGAGGTGGTTACGTATTATCGGGATCACGCAATGAGCGTTTCTCGCAACCAAGGAGCTCCCGCAAATTGGTACATAGTCGCGATGCGTTTGCTTCAAGGCGAGCCACATTTTAGGCCCTACCGAGGCCTCATTCGAAAAAAATTGTGTGCGCTTTTTGAGCAGAACTCGGGTTACCATAGGGGGCGTGGAGAATGGCGCCTCGCGGCAATGTCTGCCGGTCGGTCAATTCTATATCAGCCATTGCGATCAAAGGCGTGGCGAAGTCTCGTTGCCGCTATGATAGGTCGTAGATGAAAGATTATACCATCGCGGTGGTTATTCCGGCATACAATGCGGAGTCGTACATCTGCGAAGCACTCGACAGCGTGATCGGTCAAAGCCGGCTCCCGGAACAAATTATTGTGGTGGACGATGGCTCAGTCGACGGCACGGCTGCGCGAGTTCTGAGTTGGCGACGCGACAACTTTCCTGGGCTAAAGCTGCGGCAACAGGGTAATCGCGGTGTTTCCGCAGCCCGTAACACCGGCCTCCGTCATGCAGAAGCAGACCTCGTCGCATTCTTGGATTCGGACGATCGCTTTTTGCCGCATCACCTGGAGCAGCTCGAAATTGCATTCAAGCGCCATCCTGAACTTCTAGTCTGTTTTGGCGATGCCCTTCGTTTTGACGCCCACCAAATAATCAAGACGAGCCTCCTTGTTGGAAGTCGAATTGAGAGCGTCGAGTACCACGAAGAGAAAGACGGACTCCGTCTCATGAAAGGCTCTGCGTACGTCAGCTTATTGCCGGGCACTTATGTGCAGTTGAGCGCATCTTTGGTCTCAAAAAAAGCATTGGAGAGAATTGGGGCCTTCGATGAAGCCATTAAAAGTGCCGAAGACCGACACCTTTTCCTTCGGTTGTCCGTCATCGGTCAGTTTGCTTATTATCCCCGGGTAGTTGCGCAAAAACGAGCACATGATAATAACCTGACGCACCCGCGGAACATTTCGAAGTTAAACCATTATAAACTCATGGTACTTCAGAAAATGACCGATGACGCCGACGTATTGAAGCTCTCGGCCATGGAGAAAGAGCAAACACGTGCGGCCCTCTGCCAGCAGGTCTGGAAGATGCTATTTGCAGGGTTGCGCGCAGGCCTCGGGCGCTTTTTAGAAACTTTGATGTATCTCATCCGCCATCGACAATTAGCGACGGTTTGCAATCCGAATCATTTTTTACGCGCGATAATTTCTTATTACTGCACGGCCAAAAAACAACAGACCGCGCGATCGCAACGGAAATAGCCTCGCTATTCCGCGATCCCACGCCAAACGACTTGATGAAGGTCATCGTATTGATAGGCAAAGTCTCGAATCGGCGTCTGCAGTTCGCGTTAAGGAATGGTTCGAGATTGAACAGCGTTACGCACAACCGCACATCTGATGGAGCGAACGGGCTTGTATCCGTCCCTTGACAGGAAGTTTGTGGAACCTTTCAGATGGCTGCGATCGTTATACTGTAGCCCACCACATACGCGATGGGCATCGTAGTCTAACACTCAAGTGGCTTGGAGGTGTCGCGTGCCCCGGTGGGATTCTGGTATGCTTCGGTAGAGGGACCCTGTTCGCGCTGGATAAGAGTTGGGGAAAGGGCTGGGTGGGTCCCAATTAGCCAGCCGGCCTTTAGGGTAGGTACTTCTTGCCGTGCTAACTCTCTTTGCCGCGTTCTTGGGAGCGTTACGTCGCTCCAAGGCTTCGAACCTGTTCAGCATGGCTAATCTGTTACTTGTTATCAAAACGGTTGAACGGAGGTGGGAGAAATAGCAGCGTGAACCCAAAGTTTATACGCTCTCGGAACGGCACGAGAATTTTTCTTTCATTCGCATCGGCGCCGTTATGACGAACCTAGGCTGTCCCATGACGTCAAAATGCTTACTGACGCTAGTATCGCCCCTTTGCTAAAATGCCAGGGGATGAGACCGATATCAAAATTCTCTCCGGGCTCCCTAGCTGCAAATACCATCGGACAAAGATTTAGGATGCAAATGCCGAGGAAAGCAAGATTCTTCACTCGTTGTCCATGGATTACGGTTTGAAGCGCCTTATAATTAGGCGTAAACGATTTGTCATGAGGGTCTTAATTACCGGATCCAGTGGATTGGTCGGTTCTGAGTTGGTCAGCTATTTTGATCAGCGCGCCCAATCCGTCGTCGGAATCGACAATAACATGCGAGCGGACTTCTTTGGTCCCGAGGGGGATACCCGCTGGAACCTGAATCGGCTATTGCGGACAACCCGAAACTTTCGGGCTCATGACGTCGATGTACGCGACCGGTATGGGTTACAATCCCTGTTCCGGGATGAGGGACCCTTTGATCTAATCGTCCACTGTGCAGCGCAACCTAGTCACGACCTCGCAGCTAGGCGTCCACTAGACGACTTCGATGTCAACGCGATGGGAACGATGAATATCCTCGAGATCACGCGTCAGTTAAGCCCGGAGGCAGTTTTTGTTTTTATGTCAACTAACAAAGTCTATGGTGATGCCCCAAACGAGCTTCCTCTGAATGAACTTGACTGGCGATGGGACTATGCGAATCCCGAAGATCATTGGGGGATTAGCGAACAAATGCGTATTGACTCGTCCAAGCACTCGATATTTGGTGCGAGCAAGGTGGCGGCCGATGTTATGGTTCAGGAGTACGGTCGTTACTTTGGCATGAGGACATGCTGTCTGAGGTGCGGCTGTCTGACCGGACCGAATCATTCAGGGGTCGAGCTGCATGGATTTCTCTCTTATCTAGTGAAAGTTCAGCTCCAACAGAGCACCTATCAGATTTACGGTTACAAGGGGAAACAGGTCCGGGACAATATTCATAGCTATGACGTTGCAACCGCGGTTGAAGCTGTCTACCGGAATCCACGGATTGCCGAAGTCTACAACCTTGGAGGCGGGAGGGCCAATTCTTGCTCAATTTTCGAAGCGTTCCAGACCGTAGAGCAACTAACGGGCAAGAAGATGAAATACCAGTACCGTGAACAGCCGCGCGAAGGTGATCACATATGCTACATCAGCAACCTTGAGCGTTTTCAAAGTCACCACCGGGGATGGAATATCACACGCTCGCTTACCGACATCTTTATGGAGATCATCAGTGCATGGCAAGAGCGACTAAAGTGCTGAGGGGAAGGAGAATGTCGTGAAACGTAACGTCACATCGATGATCGCAACCCTCTCGCGTCGTCAGTGGCACCGTGGTGATTACCGGCAGCAACGAGATCCACTGCGCGAAGACAGCCTGCTGTGGCGGGTGCAAGCCTTTCGGCATGCCGTGCACCTCCTGTATGGACAGAGCAAGCTGAGCTGTGGAGACGGCAGTCGCAATATCGTCTACGACATCCTGTTCGGCAGCCGAGACCCGCGGCGATTGCTGAGCCTACCTATCGCTACACCACCGTTTAAATTATGAGAGTGTTGCTCATTTCCGCGTTCCCGCCGGATCCTGCCCCCGAGGCAAACCATGCGCTCCACATGAGCGAGCAATTGGCCAAGTCAGGACTTGCTGTGCACGTCCTGTGCAAGAACGGAAGTATCGCCGCCACGCACCCGAATATTGTCGTGCATCCCGTCATGAAGGACTGGAGCTGGTCAGATGTCCCTCGACTTGTTGCATGCCTGCGCGAGTGTCAACCGGACGTGGTTCTTCTTCTTTACATTGGGTGGGTATTTAACTACGAACCGATGATCACGTACCTGCCGACCTACTGCAAGCGCGTTCTCGGCGGCGTCCCGTGCGTGCCGCAATTTGAGATTGTGGCCAGAGAAGCCCCCCCGCGTTCGCCGCTCGCACGAGTGCGGCGCAAGATCATGGCACTCCGCTCCGGCCGAGGCGTACACTGGTTTTTCGGAACGCTCCTCCGCGATAGCGCTCGCGTCATCGTTCTAAGCACTCCGCATCGGGCAAGGCTTCTTACCCAGGATCCCGGAATCGAGGAGAAGAGCGTAATCCTGCCGCCGCCACCGCTCATCCGATTCTGCACGGATTCACCCGACATAGCTCGGCAGCGATCTCGTGAGATCCTGGGCGCTGGGCCTGACGACTTCGTCTGGGTCTACTGGGGCTACATCTATCCAGGAAAAGGGGTGGAGACGCTTTTGCGGGCTTTTCGTATGGTATCACGGCGAAACGCGAACGCACGGCTAGCGCTTGTGGGTGGCAACCTTGAGATCCCCAACCGTAAGTGCAACGACTACTTTCAAATGGTCCAGCGCCTTCCCGGAATACTTGGAATAGCCGACAAAGTTATTTGGACAGGAAACTTCAATTGGAACAACGATGAAGGCTCTCGCTACCTTTACGCCGCCGATGCCTGTGTCTTGCCTTATGATTATGGGGTGACTCTGAACAGCAGTTCTTTGGCGGCGGCGAGCACCCACGGCGTGCCTGTTATTGGTACAGAACTCCGTGTTGGGCGGGACGAGATGCTCGATCATGGTCGTAACATCTACCTATGCCCGCCGCGCGACCCCGAGCTGCTGGCCGAAGCTATGCAGTTGATAAGCGAGAACAGAGATTTTCGTGAACGCTTGCGGTCTGGGATTCGTGACCTGGCGGAGCAATGGCATCGCTGGGATGCTATGACGGCGCGTATGGTCGGGATATTGGAATCGGTAGTTTCATGCGACAAAGCGCCCAGACGGGAGCCATCCTATTCCTATGCGTCAACGTATGAAAAAAAATCGCGCAACAAGGCCATCTCTTCCGAGAAGCGCTCTCACCACAGTGATGATGCGCTCCGTGAGGTGCAAAAGCGTAATCCGGATTTTTCCCCATTGGTGTCGTCCGAGGAGAATAGCCTGAACAGTGTAGGTTCTCCCTTGGTGTCTGTCATTGTCGCCGCCTACAACGTCGAGAAGTATCTGATCCAATGCTTGGATTCCTTGGTCAATCAGACGTTGAAAAACACCGAAATTATCGTGATCAACGATGCGTCCACGGATAACAGCGCGAAAATCATCAATGGCTACAGTGCAAGGTATCCAAATATCCGTGTGATCCACTGCGAGTCCAACCGGGGTCTCGCTACGGTTCGTAATATCGGCATGCGCGCGGCGCGCGGAAAGTATATTGTCTTCACCGATGCAGATGACTGGGCGGATATCAGACTATGTGAGGAGATGTACCGGCGAGCCAGCGAAGACAACTTAGATGTGTTAATCGCCGATGCCACGGTCTTTTACGAAGATTCTAAAAACTTTGGTCGCCTCTTCGACCATTCCATCCGGCGGACATTGGACCCTCGATTGAGAACCATGCCGTTTGATTTGCGCAGTGAACCCCGGGTCTTGTTGCTGGAACCCGTCGCATGGACCAAGTTATACAAGCGCTCGTTCCTCGAAAAGCACAAGATTCAATTTGAGGACGGGATGAATTCCTATGAAGACATCTGCTTTCACTTTTCTGTGCTCCTGAAAGCAGCGAGAATATCTCTTCTTGATAAAGCGCTCTTGTATTACCGAATGAACCGACCAAGTCAGATTTCGGCGCGGACCAGTCGAAAGATTTTCGAGGTCTTTACCGTTTTTCAGAAAATCCACGATAACCTGTCCGCCTGGGATGTCTCGGCGGACATCTGGTCCATACTGGTCAGGGTGCAGCTAAGGCAATTCGATTGGCTACTAAAGGATCGCGTCCAAGCCGCGCACAAGCGCGAGTTTCTCGCGTTGGTGGCCAGGCAGTTCGCCCTGATACCCGAGGCAGGCTTGCGTGAGTTCACGCGACACGCGACTCCCAATGAGTTGTCGAGATTGTTGTGCATGAGCAGAAACTGGCTCCATATTTACGAAGGCGTTGCGAAACAGCACTGGCTCCTGTTTACGATGCTCTGTGCGGCGCTTAAGTATGGGCGGAGCGACTTACTGAATCCTCGGCGCAGGCGGGGAATTTTGCGTAGGCGAGCGATCTCTTTAATCCGGTCTTTCATCAATAAGTCCTATCAATTGAAAAGGGTCAGAAATACATTTCGGACAGTCCATAGCAGTGTCAAACAGCTGGCTAGCAAACAGCCTTTCGCTCTACGAATGAAAGAGCCCTTGATCGAAACCTGCCGGATCAACAATCAATTACTTTTTTTGTATCGTTGCGCCAACTCAGGCATAGAACACGCGATCCGGCGTATGCAAAATGACTATTATCTCACACAGGCCGCCGTGTTTAGAGAGGGAGACACTGTTGTCGATATCGGCGCGCATGTGGGCGTGGTCTCCATCTATCTGGCCAAGAAATTTCCTTTTATAAAAGTCTACGCTATCGAACCAGAACCCGAGAATTTCGCATGTCTCACGCGGAATATTGAAGCCAATGGAGCTACGAATGTAGTCGCCATTAACAAAGCGGTCTCCGGGGACTGTCGACAGCGAACGCTCTATATCGACGCGGGGGATAACGCATGGGCAACCATCAACCCGTTAGCGGCAGCGTCACGCGGCGTCCTGCGGACCGCGCTGGTCGACACGATCACATTGGACCGGCTCTTTCAAGAGTACGGAATCCGCCATTGCAGATTGCTCAAAATCGTCGCCCCGGGGGCTGTTGAAGAAGCCTTGGGAGGAATTACCAGAGGTGGCTGCGCCGATCTTATTTGCGGAGAAGTGGACCTCGAGGATTGCAACCGGGTGAAGTTGGAAATCGCCAGCTGGAGAATCGCTCGTCAACATTTTTGGAGGACAGTAGACCAGCGAGCCAAACCCACAGTCCGTTCGTGGATAAGCCAGTTGCCTACCGGCAGCGAGCGCTTTTTAGCTAGCAACTTGTTATAGCATTCAACGCGGGATGGAGATCGTGGGGACGCGTTTCAAGCAGAGCCGAAAAGCATCATGAACTGTCTATTTCAAGTCGGTTAAATTGACATCTCTCACCGTCGAGCGCCGCCAAGATATCGCTCGAGCGAGCCGGAGTCAAACCTATGATCAAACTTTGGGCAAGCCAATGTCGGCTTGTCAATCAAAGCTCCGAGAAGTACTTCATCCTATTGCTTATCTTGCTCTCTGTTTTGGTTAGATTAATCAACCTCGACTCTCCACTATTTACGGGCAACAGCTTTAGACAAACCATGACGGCGATTACGGTTTGGACGCTCGTCAATGAAGGAATCTCCGTTTTTGGCTACCAAACGCCAGTATTTGGACCCCCCTGGACCATCCCGTTGGAATTTCCGATATACCAGCTGACCGTGACGTTCATCGTCAAATTGGGAATCGAGAATATCGATGTGGCTGGACGTGTCACCGCCATCGCGTATTTCTATGTCTCGGCGATTTTCCTATTTTTAGTTTGTCGAAATCACATTAACAAGACCGCGGCAACGTGTATCTTACTTTTCTACGTATGGTCGCCGTTTATGATCCTCTGGAGCCGAAATTTCATGATTGACTACGCCTCGGTCACCTTCAGCTTGGGGTATTTTTATTTTTTTTCCAGATGGTTGGGCGACTCACACAAAGTGGGTTTCCTACTCCTTGCGATTGTTCTTGGGATTTTAGGTTTTCTGACCAAAGTAACCACGCTTCCGACCGTATTGGTTCCAATGGCTTACTTAGCGTTGAGAAAGATGCTGGCTTCCTTGCAAGCCGAAAAGTACCAATTGAGACGGTATATTAAGGCAAATATCGGGTTTTTAGCTTCCTTGGCGGCTGTCTTCGTGCTTCCCGTTATTCCGTTTTTTATTTGGCTACAATACTCCGATGCCATTAAAGCTGCGTCTGAGTTTAGCAGTGTACTTACATCCAGCAGCTTGTCTGAGTGGAATTACGGGACGTGGTTGCAAAAAACAACGATTGGGAACTGGGCCACAATCTTGCAGCGTATTATTTCCTATGTCGTGACTCTCCCCGGATTGATGTTTCTGATCTTCGGCCCGTGGCTCTATTTTAGGAGTTCACGGAATGGCGGTGAATTTGTAGTCATGTTTGCGTCAGCCGCATTTCTCACGATCTTCACATTCTTTAATCTATACTGGGTTCACGACTACTATTTGATGGCGGTTTCGCCGGCCGTCAGCATCGCTGTTGGATTCTGTTGTTACCTCCTCTTGGTTAAGGTCTTTGATGGCAACTTTAGTCTGAAACTATGGTTCTATGTGCCGGTTTTGATCATTTCCATCGTGCTTTATTCGACGAGAAGTTATCTAAAGTGGTCATTGGAGGTGAGTTACGACGACCGCATTCCTACTCTTAGCTTGGCAAAAACAATTCGGGATAATACCACCGAAAGCGATTACGTGATCATTGCCGACGTCTTTAATTGGGATCCCCAGTATCTCTATTACGCGAAGAGGAAGGGATTCATGCTTTGGCATTTTGAAGGTGATCGATCGAATCAATTTTTCAAGAAGCATAATTTTACAACCATTGTCCATGTAGAGCCTCATGAGAAACTGTTTTCTAACTGGAAATATAGGAAACTCCTCGCTGTGAACGACAAGTTCAAGGTTGTGAGAGTTTCAGACACTCCCCTAAACTGAGTCTTGTAAAGCGGGATATTAATCGAAAGTAGGATGTCGTGGAACGGGCAGTCACGTCGATGATCGGGACTCTCGCGCTTCGCGAGCGCTATCGTGACGAGTACCGGCAAACGCGCGATCCAATTGGCGTTGACAGGCTGCTGTGGAGAGCGCAGACCTTTCGCCATGCCGTCCATTTCATGCCCGGGCAGAGCGTTCTCGAATTGGGCTGCGGAGACGGCTTGCTCACGCGGCAGATTTTTCGCGTAAGCCGCGGAGAGAACCCGCTTACAGCGGTGACTTTTAACGCGAGTGGTCGGCGTCCCGAAGGGCTGCCGGAGCCAGTCGAGTTCCTCACAGTTTCGACGCTTCCCGGAGCGTTAAATGGGAAACAGTTCGACTTCGTCGTGGCGATGGATATGCTGGACAAGGACAACTGCGCAGAAGTCCTCAAGATCGTCTACGACGTTCTGAAGCCAGGCGGACAAGCGGTCTTCTATGAAAGTAACCCCTGGAATGTGGTGCTCAAGCTGCGACGTTTGTTGGCCCGCCTATTTGGAAGCAAAGATCCACGGCGCTTACTGAGCCGACCGGAGCTATACGAGCTAATTTCGGAGATCGGATTTATCCGGATCTGGACAGTGTTCAACGATTTTGTTTACTGGCCTTTGACCCGCTCTCTGGTGTGGGTACTCAGGAATCTGTCCATCTTGCTCGAGAATGCGCCCGCGATTCGCACTCTCGCCGGTTCGATTTTAGTTCAGGCCCAGAAGCCGCCTCGCAACGCGGCGCGGCGGAGGGTATCGCTCTTTGAACACGAAGCACTGCGACACGCGGTTTCAGTAGTGATCCCTTGTCATAATGAGGAGATGAACATTGGCCCGCTTGTGAATGGACTGCGAGAGCTATTTCGAGAGTACCTGCACGAAATTATCCTCGTGGACGACAATAGTACAGATGCGACCCGTGACGTGATCAAGCGGCTTGCGCTCGAGGATCCCATAGTGAAGCCCATCGTGCGTAGCCCACCCAATGGGGTGGGCCGTGCGCTAGCGGAGGGCTACCGCTCGGCGACTGGTGAGTGGGTGCTATCGATGGACTGTGATTTCCAGCACTTGCTGCCGGAAGTACGCGATCTCTTTGACGCCGCTGCCGCGGGATATGACGTTATTGTGGGAAGCCGTTTTTCCCGGCACAGCGTTTTGCTCAACTATTCGTTCCAGAAAATCGTCGCCAATCGAGGATTTCATTTTATCGCGCAGCTAATGTTGCTTCGCCGTTTTCGGGACCTCACAAACAACCTGAAGTTGATGCGACGAGATGTGGCGGTGCAACTCCAGTTCACTCAGCCTGGCTTTGCGGTGAACGCCGAAACGGGCCTCCAGCCTCTGCTGATGAAATGCAAGATAAAAGAAGTTCCGATCTCCTGGATTAATCGCACACCTGACATGGGAGTGTCGTCCTTCCACCTGGCGCGGGTGGGTGGCGGTTACTGGATGGTTTTGTTGCACCTGTGGCTCAAGGCGGCGTTCGGCAGGGGCCTCTACCGCTCCCTGGTGCCTCTGGATTCGCATCGAAATGCTTCACGGCACGGCTCTTAGTTCTTGTTAGCATTCAATTTCCCCATAAAGATCGCCAAGCAGCAATTGGGCGCCCAGCGTCTAAAGGATGAGACAGCTGGCGTTCTCAATGGACTCCGGTTGCCTAACCCAAGGCAGATCTTCTAAGGTGGTTTTGGATCGCGATGCTACTTCGCTTGTCAAGGTAAACGGTGGCAACGGGACTGAAACCACCCCTTCATTCTATTCGTGTCTTCCGGCCGCTGCGTTTTTTCAAGGAGCTGGAAGAGACCAGCGTGGACTGAGTGAAACTACACCAGTTGCGTGAGAGGGTTCTCCCGGTTTCTGCACTATTTTCAAAGGATGCATATGCCAATGATGGTCGTACTTATAACCCCAGTCGGTGGGATAGAGCCCGACGTTTATGTAGTAGCAGCCAGGAAGTAGCGGTACTTCGGGGAAATGGCAGCGCAATGTTCCTGTCCCGGCTAGAGGGCCGAACATGGCTCGGGTCGAAAGAACGGCGACTTCGAAACAGTTTACATAAGCTTCGTTGGAGATTCCCAGATTAAGCGCGAGATCGGCCAGAGGTTCTTCCAAGCGGTATTCCATTTCGATCGTTAGGCTATCGCCGGATTGCACGCAGTCGGTCACCACCTCGCGCTTGTCGTAGAAGCGCACGTCAAAAATCGTCGCCTCCTGCGTTCCCTGCCGGCTGCCCTGTGAGACGGCAAGGCTAAGAGAGTTAGCGGTTCCCGAAAGCTGTGCAGCGCGCCTTTCCGTTCGTTGACGCATCAAATCATAGTAGCACTGCTCGGCGCTTTCCGGGTTGCCTTGCATGACTACGCGCCCTTCTTCCAACACGACAACCTCATCACATAAAGACTTGATTTGCGTCATATCGTGCGAGGTCAGGATTAGGGTCTTGCCGGCTTTGCGGAAGGTTGCCAATCTATCAAGGCACTTTTGCTGAAAGCGCGCATCGCCGACCGCTAGAACCTCATCAAGAATCAGAATCTCGGGGTCAAAGTGCATGGCAACGGCAAAGGCGAGACGCAGATACATGCCGCTCGAATACGTGCGAACTGGTTGATCGATAAAATCTTCCAGCTCGGCGAAGGCAATGATCTCCTTTTCTCCTGCCTGGACCTGGCGTCTTGTCCTACCATTCAGTAAGCCGGCTGTGAGAATATTCTCCCGTCCGGTAAGGTCGGGATGAAATCCGCTGCCGAGTTCGAGCAAGCCGCTGACAAGGCCCGTGGAACGAATCCGCCCTGCACTGGGCCGCCCTAATCCGCATATTAAGCGGAGCAGTGTACTTTTGCCCGCGCCGTTGTGACCAATGATGCCAAGCAATTGCCCCTTTCCCACGGTAAAACTAACGTCGCGCAATGCCCACAACATCCGGCCTCTCTTAGGTTGGCCCCTAAGCCAACGAGTGATTAGTCCATGGATCGTAACTGGACGCTCTCCCCGGAGATGAAATTGTTTGGAGACGGACTCTACTATCAACACCGTGGACATAGCCGACTAGAGGGCATCGATGACGTGTGGCTGCTGACGGCAGTAAATCAGGTATCCGAGGCTACCCATAACGAGACTAGCAGCAGCGGTAAGAAGAAGCGCATCCCATTCTGGCGTACGCTGATAAAAGAAAATATCTCGATAACTTTGGATCAACACCGCGATTGGATTCATCATTAGAATTTCAGAGTAATTGGTACCGATTTGCTGTGGTCGATAGAAAACAGGGATCAAATAAAAAAGGAGCGAGAGCGCCACCCGTGTAAGGTGTTGAATGTCTCGATAAAAAACGTTCAGCGTTGCTACTATCAAACCGAGCCCAATCAACAAAATGCTCTGGATGAGGAGTAAAAGTGGAAATACCAATAGGGCTAAGCTTAAAACGCGGCCATGCCATGCAAGCACACCGAGCAGAATGGGCAAACTGATTAAGTAGGTCAGTAGATTTGATAGCGTGTTGACGACGATTAATGTCGCGGGCGCAAACTGAGGTCGCCGGAGCATATCCCGATTCCCAGTAAAGATACCACCCGCTGAACCCACGCAATTACTGAACCAAGTCCACGGCAGCAAAGCGCTAAAAACAAAACCCGGATAGTCATCGATACCTAATGGGACGACTCTACTGAAAAGAAAAACAAACACCAACAGCTGGACGAGGGGGAGCACAACTGACCAGAGAACTCCTAACATTGACCCGGTGTAGTGTAAGCGAAAATCGCGTTGAACGAGATGAGAGATAAGGTCCAATTGATACGTCAGGGTACGCATAGGATTCGTCTTACCACAGAGGTCATTTGACAAGCCAATTCTTTGCTGCTCCGAAAAAGTAGCCGAGCACTAAAATAAACTGAAGTTCGTGATAAAACCCCTCATCCGGACGCCCAGTCAAAAATGAAGCCATGGCCCGCCACGATTGTGCTAGCATTTGCCCGTATCTCCATCTTGGTATTGTGAAAGGCAGGAGGGGTTTGCTCGTTTTCCCCGGCAATTTCCGCGCCCGCCACTCTCCCATACGAAAATACCAACGTCGGAGATAGGATTTCGTGAATCGGGTTTCCACCGGGCAATGATATACGACCGCGCCAGGATAGTACATGGATAGATCACCACCGTTTTTTACCCGTTGGACAAAATCAGTGTCGCCACCCATGAATAGTTTGTTTTTTCGTCTGTCGAGATCCGAGCGAAACAATCCATGCTTATCAAAAGCGGACCTTTTGAAGCCAAGGTTTGCGCCAATTCCGATGATGCCTGTATAGCTGGCATCAGAAAGAATGGCGCTGTCGCCATGGTCGAACTTTCCTAGCGCGTCGTCATACTCCATTCTCCACCACGGTGGTTTTTTCAGGTTCTTCTTGAGCAGTACCCTGCCACCGACCCCTATCACCGGATAGCGGTCGAACGCGTTTTTCATTTCCGTGAGCCAGTTGCTGGTAACCTCAACGTCGTCGTCGATGTAAAACAGAAAGTCTCCCGCAGCGGCCTTGATCCCGGCATTGCGCGCATGGTTGAGCCCCTGTCTGCCTTCAAACACGTATCGGACTTCAACATATACATCAGCGCGCTGGACAAAACTCGCAGTAATGCGTTTCGTGTCATCATTTGAGTTATTGTCCACCACAAGTATTTCCCAGGAGAAATCCTTGGGCACGTCCATGGAGTTTAGACTCAATAAAGCTCGATACAAGCTGGCCGCGCGATTGTAGGTGCAAATAATTACGCTAATTTTCAACTTGACCCCGTCAACATATCACGCATGGTAACGTTCAGCGGTCGCCGATCTCGTTCAGTCGCATTTTCAATCTCGTGAACCTATTTTTCTTTCGTTTCGATTCCCTTATCTTCCCTTTTGTCTTCTCGGTCTCGTCGCCGGCGACAACCTGCAACCGTGGAAAGCCCGGTTGCTGCTCTCCCTTGCGCTTACGAAAACCAATAATGCGGATGAAATTCAAAGGATGTTCGACACCTATTAGAAGCGACGCATTGAAAAGACACCGGGTCCCTTTACCCACAGCGTTCTACATTGCAGTATTATGCTTCCAAATTTGTTGGGTAACATTATATCCTTGTGCGTGGGCTCGCCCGATTCCCTGCCTGCGGAGCGAAATGATGACATTCGTCCACAATCAGCGCACCCCACGGAGCATGAGCAAGAGCATGACCATAAGACCGCAAATCAGGGCTGTCCCCCGATGTACGAAGAAACTGCTGCAGTACGTCAGGCATTCTCAGATAGTCCATCGACGTTATGATCCGAGGGAATGCTTTCCACGGATTTGTGTCGATCCCCATACGACGACGGAGCTGGAATGTGGACTCGGAACGATAATCTCGAATTCGAGATTGAACTTACGGCGAAGCTCGATTTTCCGCTGGCGTTGTAGCACCGCCGGGCAAAGAACCAGTACGCGACGGATGTAACGACGCAGCAAAAGTTCTTCGAGAACCAAACCGGCCTCAATGGTCTTCCCAAGCCCCACACTGTCCGCAAGGAGCAAGCTGACACGCGGCATCGACAACGCACGTACCACCGGCTCAAGCTGATAGGGATGCACTTGAATCGCGGAATTCCAGACGCTCAGAAGCGGGTCGTCACCAATTCCATCCTTTCCCGGAGGCGGTTCAGCCGGGTCCAGCGATGGGCGTTGACGAATGCCTGCAGAGCAGTAGGGTTGTCAGGCCGGCTGGCATCGACGCTGGGGAGCGCGGTCTTACCCAGAGGCTCGGCAGTCGCTTCCACCTCCCAAAGAAGCTGCTCAGACTCGGGGTAGCGAAAGTCATCCAAATATTCCAAATCGACGAGATGCAGCCGACCCATGAAGCGGCGAATTGGCCGTCTGCGGCTGGCTCTTTGACGCGGATCAAAACTGCCCGGACTTGATTGGCGGGAGACCAACGACGAGCGTTGGATACAGAAAGACGGTAGTACCGAGCGTCTTCCAGCCGCTCTTTCGATATGTTGTTCTCCGTCCAGGTTATTCGAACCTTCGTCTTCTCGCCGTCGGGGTCCGCGACGGTGAGCGATAGTCGCGGCGGGAAGAACTTTACACGAAAACCCTGACCGAACAGAGCCACCAGGACAGCGAGCAAGGTGCAAAGGGCAACTGCCAGCTGCACCCACCAGTTCAACCAAAATTGCGGGCTTAGTTCAGGCATCTCAGAGCGTTGTGTGTTGGGACCCGACTATACAGATTCTAAAGCCATTTTAAAAGAAATGAGTCCTAATGACGGTGAATCACTCCCAATGAGTAAAGAGGCACAAGAGAATAAAAGCGAAAAAAAACGGACGGATATCGGCTAACCACTCGTCTTCATTGCCGTCTCTTCAACCGTGGCGCGAATTGGAATAATATTCTTGCTGCGCTAGGATGATTCGCGGTATGGGTACTAAGCCGA
>CAWJBB010000052.1:0-24201 GCA_963840855.1 uncultured delta proteobacterium | reverse complement strand
AACTCTCAAGAAAGATAAAAATGTATTTTCGACGCCATTCACCTATCACGAGCACGAACACGGCCGGTAGACGTTTTGAACGAATCGAACGTGTTCAATGAGGACGCAAAGGGGACGTTGTTGACTAGCTGGACAAACTCGCGCGGCGAGCTCGGTCAATCGGTTCGCGGCCCGACGAAGAATGTGGGCCGCTTGGGCTCAACTTGACCCTCAGCCTCGCGCTGCAGGACCTGACCATCTGGGCTGCGATTTCCCCTTACTTGCCAAAGATCTCGTGAGCCTGGCGCGCGTAGAACTCCAAGTTATCGCCTTGAGATGGATCAAGCGGGATCAACTTGACGTCTTTCAACGCACCCTGCTCCTGGGCGAGATCGGCGCGGGCGGAGTTTCGTTCAGACGCCAAAACGATCCGTTGTCCTTCTCTAGAGAGGACAAAGTCGATGAAGAGCTTTGCCGCATTGGGATGCGGCGCGCGCGCGGCCAGCGCGTGCGCCACCGGCACCACCAGGGTAGGACCCAGCGTCGTCCAGCCGACCGGCGCGCCGTTTTTCATCAACGGGGTTATGACACTCAAAGTCGAGTCAATCTCTAAATCGGCCTCACCGGCGGTAATGAGTTGCGCCCTCATCGCGTTGGACTCGCGCCGTATCGCGACGCTTTGTTTCGCCAGTGCGCGCATATAATTGAGGCCATTTTCTTTACCCATGATCTGCAATATCCAGGCGAACCATTGTTCGCGGGGGCTGAGCAGCATTTTCCCCTTCCACGCAGGGGTTAGCAGATCTTCCCATCGCTTTGGCAGCTTGTCGCGGCTAATCGCTCTGGTGTTGTAGCCGACGACGTGAATGTTTGTGCCGCTGGTGATCCAATATCCCGGGTCTTTGAAATCGTTTGGATAATAGCGATCCTCGGCTGAAACGTAGTGAGCCAAAAACTTCCCGCGCTTGAGGAAATACATGACCAGAGTGTTGTTCTGTACAACGTCGCTCAAAAATTTTCCCGAACGCGTCTCGGCGATCAACCTGGGGTAGAGATTGTCGGTAGTCAGACGATTTAGTTTGACGTCGATAAAGGGATATTTCTGACGGAATTTATCGTTGAGTATGGTCGCTTGCCGCAGGTCGGTAGTGCCGTAGATGACCAGCTCGCCTTCCTTCTTTGCGCCTTCGATAACCGCGGCCGTATCAGCCGGCTGCGACCATGCCCGGTCAAGGCCGTGGAGCGACACGCTTACAATCGCAATCAAGGCTAGGAGTGCGGGCCGCATAAAATGATTCATCTTACCTTCCCAAGGCGTTCGGAGCCCCACCCGTCAGACTCAGAACGAAAAAAGTTGTGTGTGGAAGTGTCCCATCCCGCCGTGCTCTAACATCGCGTTCAACTTTGTGTCAAGGCAAGCGCAGGGGTGGTTCGTGGCAGACGTGCGGTGAAAAAAATCTTTAACGCGGCGGCAGCGGATCGGGACCGAAGAGCTTTTTGAAAAGCTCGATAACCTCACGTTCCCGCGGCAGATCCTTGATAATTTTTTCCAGCGCCTCTCCAGTCAAAGAACTGGAATCATCGCCTGTCTTCTTGTACTGCGCGATAAATTCCGGATCAGCAAATGTCTTTCGCATCGCCTCGCGCAGAATCTGCACGCGCTCCTTCGGCACGCCGGGCGGAAGCACGTAAGGACCTCCTCCAGCCTGGAAGGCCCGGTGCAGGGAAACGAGTTTGCGCTCTCTCTCCGACCGGGCAAAGGTCTCGAGATCAGGAACAGGACTGTAAATGGAATGGGGCTTGGTTCCTTTGGGTATCTCGGTAAGGGCATGGACGTCCAGAAGATTTTCGTCGAACAACTTCTGCCGTATTGGCGTTTCCCAGTGATTGGTCCGGGCATCGATTTCGCCGGCACGGAGCGCCACGTCGAGTTCCCCTCCCGTATAACCCACAACGAACTTGGGCTCATTCAAACCCATGAGGTAAGCAAACATCCGGCCGGTGTAGTATATCGTGTGACCGACTGCCTGAGCGCCGACGCGGACGCCTTTCGCGGCTCTGAGATTTTCTAAATTACGGAGCCCGGCGGCCCTGCGTGTCAGAAAGATATGAGCATGGCCGCTGTAAGGGGTGCCCAGATAAATAAACTTGTCAATATCGTAGAGCACGCCGGTTTCCCCGAGAATGGCCGCCGGAATGAGATTGCTGCCCGCGACCCCGATCGTGAGTCCATCAGGTTGAACCCTGGTGTAAACGTGATTCGCCGCCGCCCGCGCCCCTGCTCCTTGACGATAGTCGACGACGATGTCCGGGCTACCAGGAATGTGTTTTTTGAGACCGGCCGTGACCGCGCGACCGCGCATGTCTCCCGTTCCGCCGGGAGCAAAGCCAAAAACCATCGTGATCGTCTTGCCTTGGTAGAATGGGGTCTGAGCTACCGCCGAGTTCGTGAGGGCAACACAGGAGATGGCGAGCACCGACACAAATAACCACACTCTCGGAGGCTGCCGAAGAATCCATCCTTTACCCTTCGACAAGTTCAACGTAAACGATAAGATGTGTGATTTTCCGTTTGTGCTGAGCCCTGTGATCAGCCGCAGCGAAGAATAGTTACGTAACATAAGGCCTCCACAGGAATTGCTGATACCTTCCTCAACAATCAGGAATCCTGAAATCTCAACCATCTTTATTCCGACAGGAGCAATACCGCAGGACGCGGAAAGTTGTCAATTCCGTTTGCCGAAAATACCAGTGGCTTGGCCAGCGCAGCAATCGCATGATTTTATGGGACGTTTTGAGTTAGCCCCGGTTTGACGGACACCTTAGAACCGTTTCCTTGCTTCGAAAAAACCCAATGCAAGTAACGGCGGTCTTTACGAGAATTCCCGAATCGTCGAATTGCTTCTTCTTTGATTTGATTCCTACAAACGATTTGAACGACTGGAACGGAGCGCAGCGGTGGAACGTCTGGAACCCGCTGCAGCATCAAGTGAGCGGAGCGATTGAACGGCTGGAATCAACTCGTTGATGGGTTGGTGCACGGCATTGTTTTTCTTAGAGATCGCTTTTCGGCGTCAAAAAGCTACCTCTAAGCTCTTGAACGATGCCTTTTATGCTATATTACATTGCTAAATCAAGATGTTGCCTTGGTCCGACCCGGGGAAAGCACAGCCTCCATAACTTTTATCGATAAACTCACATAGGCACGTCAACGCTTGGCCAACCTTCTTGGCAGATTCTCCCGACACTACGCCAGTTTCGATTGAACTTTAGCGCTTTCCCCGAGATCGGCCCATAGCTGTTCCAGAAAAACTCTTTGCGAAAAAAGAGAATTTCGCAGCCGAGCTGGATTTAGCGCTAGTGCGTCTGATCAGTGATGGAGCAGGGCGTAACGTACGTGCTGCAGGAAGATAGCGACCCATCTACAGAGTCCAATTATGCCGACAACGAGGTGCTAAGCTCGGAAACGTAAGGTTTTGGAACGAAAATCTTGAGCGACGGATATGAGATTGGTCGGGTCCCAAGACCCAGCGTAAGAAGGCAGTCCGCTCCCGTCGTAGATGCGGCCCCCTTTAATCAGTAAGTCGTACGACATGATGCGACCTCCTTGCGTTACAAGAGTTCTTCGGAATCAGCTTCAAGCTTCCGGAAGGTTTAACTGATAGAGCCGCGCGACGTTTCCCCTCACCAGTTTTGCCTGGTCCTCACGGGACAAATGGCTCAAGTCCCGTCTAATCACGTCGCGCGAATTCGGCCACGTTGAGCTCCCGTGCGGATAGTCATTTGACCACATGCAGTTGTCCACGTACCAGCGACCCAAAAGGTATCCGCCGGTGACATCATTGAAAAAAGTAGGAAACACTTGCTGCTGGAAATACTCACTCGGCCGTTTGTTAATCGGGACCGGCTCAGCGTTGCGAAACCGCTCGAAATATTTATCCGCCTGATCCAGCCAGAAAGGCAACCAACCAATTTCGTTCTCGGCAGGCACGACCCGCAACCGCGGAAAGCGCTCGAGCACGCCGGAAAAGATAATCTCCAACAAGGAGTCCATGATCTCCTGCAACTGCCCATTGATCGCAAAGCGATAAGCTTCGAGACCCCGGTAATTCTGCCGGCCTTTGCTCGGGCCGTGGCCCGTATGGATATGCAAGCTTACGGGCATTTCCAAATCCTGAGCAGCGGCCCAAAAACGATCGTAATGATTCGAGGTAAACGGAATTGGCCGCGGCGGCGACTGCCAGATGACCGCCCCGCGGAGTCCTTGTTTCTTGCACCGCAACAGTTCTTTTACGGCATGATCGACGTCGTAAGTGGAGACCATCGCCAGTCCGAAGAGACGGTCGGGCGCGGTTTGGCAGTACTCGGAAATCCAATCGTTGTAGACTTGAATGCATGTCTGCTGCAGGCTCGAATCTTCTATATAAAACAGGTTGGACGCCGAAGTCGGATAAAGAACCTCCGCAATCACTCCATCCAGCGCCATATCTTTGAGTCGCTGCGCCTGATCGCTGCCACCGCGCGGGCGCTCAGGCTTTGGCGCGCGCGGTTGCGCCGCCTCTGGGCCGCTCAAGTGTAGCGGCGGGCGGCCCTCTCTGTGCCGCAGCTTCTTGAAATTCGGCGCGCGCTCACGCATCGATGCGGGTAACCTCTTTTCCCACAGGTCTGGCGGCTCGTTGACATGTGAGTCGGCAGACACGAGCATTGATTCAAGCGGAGCGGTCATTTCGGTCCTCCTGGTCTTTTTCAAATTTTGTCAAAAGAAGATGGCCAGTAAATATCCCGCCTACCAAGTGGCGTCAAGGCACGCAGCTGGATTGACATATTCGCCTGACGGGAATAAAGTCTCACCGCGCTGCTAACAATTAAGGCAGGAGCTGAACAGATAGAAACCGGAGGTTCAACGTGAAGCCAAGTTTCCTAGTGTCAGTCCCCGTTTTTCTTTGTGCCCTCTTGGTGGTTTTGGGCGCTTCGGCAATGAGTTCCCACGCCCTCGCTGCGGCGGCAAACGCCGCTTTGGACAAGGCACAAAAGGACGCTCAGGTAAAAGGATATCTTTTTCTCAAAAGTCACGACGAGATCGTAAGCAAGGCCAAACAGGAAGGCAAACTTCGTGTCATTGTCTCGACGGATGCCAAGATCTTGAAGCACTTGACCGCCGGCTTTAGGAAAAAATACCCTTTCATCGACATTCGAACGGAAGAGGTGCGGGGAAACGAAGTCTTCCTGCGTATGATTCAGGAAATGAAGGCAGGTTTGACAAAGGGACAGGACGTTAACGACTTAGCCTACGACTACTACAACGAATATCCCCCTTATCAGAAAAAGTTCGACATCCTCGGCATGGCTGAGCAAAGGGTTTTGCAGATCCCGGTGCAGATGGTAGACCCGATTAACCGCAATGTCGTCGCGATGGGCAGCGGAATACAAGTAGTAGCCTACAACAAAAGACTCATTGCAGCGGACAAGGTTCCGGATACCTGGGAGGGCTTTCTAAGACCCGAATTCAAGGACAGAAAGTTCGTGCTTGACCTCCGTCCTAAAGATGTGTCTGCCCTCGTTCCCGCGTGGGGACTGGAAAAAACTCTGGACTTTGCGCGCAAGATAGCGGCGCAGAAACCGGTTTGGGCGCGCGGGAACGTCCGGGTGCTCACTGCTATGCTTGCAGGCGAACACGCGCTGCATTTTGGCCCTAACTTTGATTCTATTCTTCGCGCAAGAGAGAAAGACCCCTCCGAAGTTCTCGCTTACAAGCTCATAGAGCCCGTTCCTGTCCGCTTGAATGAAGCCCAGAGTGTTCTAAGTACGGCGGAGAATCCTTACGCGGCGCTGTTGTGGTTAGAGTTCGTGGCCTCTCCCGAGGGCCAAACAATCCTGGACGAAGACGGTCCCTATGAGGCTTCCCTTTTTATTTCGGGAACTGTCCAAGAGAAAGCTGTGCGCGGGAAAAAATTGTCGGTGGTCGGCTGGGACCACTACAACAAGATTCCCGAATACGAGAGAAGAATTATAGAAGCCTACGGCTTTCCCAAGGCGGAATAAGCGGTCAAGGTCCTTGCATTCCGCTTCATGCTGAATCGTTTCCCACTTTGTATTGGAGCCTGCTCACCAACGAAACAGCGGGCCATAGAAAATCAGGAGAACCCGATGCGACATCACCTCGATGTCGGGTGCTGTCACAAACCCATGACTTCGAATTGACAACATCCGGCCACTAGAGGAAGATACCCGCTGCCACCCTACCGCCGTCTTCTCCTGCGGCTTTTGACATCGCTGCAGATTTTCATCAAACAGAAAGAAAATTGACAACTCCCCGGTCCGGCGATATTGCTCGGGCCAGAAAAAAAGGTGGTTTAAATTTCCTATACATAATGTGATTTTGGCGCTATGTTACGCAACCGCAAGTGTAGTTGATGGCTCTGTAAACCAAGTCGATTCCGGACTCGAAACGCGGTATCGCCATAGTTGCCGAATCGGCTGGTCGCCGCCCGCACCCCTACCACAGAACATGAATCTCGCAATGAAACTCGGGAGTATCCGATGAGCGAACGCTTTGTCCGCAATAATGCCGCCAATCCAATGAATCCCATACCCCTGCCCAAGCAGGTGCCGGCCAAACGTGCCCTGGCCAGGCTGCCGGGCAGGAAAATTTTCTACGCCGACACCGGCGGCGAGGGCGAGGCTGTGGTCTTTCTACATCCGGCCGCGACCGGTGATCCCAAGGTTTGGGCTTACCAGCAACCGGTCTTTGCCAAGGCCGGCTATCGGGTGATCAGTTATGCCCGGCGCGGCTACTACAAGTCCGACAACTTGCGCAAAGGCGACAAGCACTCGGCCGCCGATGACCTCAACGGCCTGCTCGACGCGTTGGCCATCGAAAAGGCCCATATCGTCAGCACCGCCGCTGGCGGTAGCATTGCTGCGGATTTTGCGCTTTCCTATCCCAAAAGGATTCTAAGCTTGGCGATCACCAGTAACTATGCCGGTATCCGCAAGGGTAATATTTGGAAAAGCGCCCAGTCGATCCGGCCTAAACAATGGAACCAGATGCCGCGCTGGTATCGGGAATTCAGTTGCTCGTATATTGCGGCCAACCCGAGAGGCCTTAAAGCCTGGGACAAGCTGGCCGACCACGCCACCAAGCGCCAGGGCCGCCACCAAGCGAACAACTTCCTTATTACGGCGCAAACCCTGACCAAGATCAAAGTCCCAACGCTGCTGGTTACCGGCGATGCGGATTCTTCAACGCCGCCTTCGATCATGCGGATGGTGGCGAAGTGCATCCGCCGGAGCGAACTCGTTACCGTCGCCGAATGCGGCCATTCGATTTATTGGGAGCATCCAAAGCTCTTCAACAATATCGTTCTTGATTTCATTCGCCGGCAGCGAAAGCGCAAGCGTTAGGTGGCGACCCCTTTGCAGGTCCGGCCGCAATGAGAAACACGATGATCGATATCCGTCCTCTATCGGCCCATACCGGCGCCGAAATTCACGGTGTCGACGTGGGGCAATCACTCCCGGATAAGACTATTTTGGAGATCCGTCTGGCGCACACCTAATTCTAGGTTTTTTAGGCGTAGGCTTGTATTGAGTTCTCCTACAACTCATTCCTGCGAAATTAAATCGCAGCGTCGACAATCCCGTCCGACGGCAGAGTTTTTCACTTATCAGAGCCCGACGAGGCGAATTCGTCTATTGTTTGAAGCGAAATTTTTAGATCGAAAATTTTGCGCCTTCTGACGGCTCTCCGGCGGAGGCACTCGGTCAAACTGGGTTTTTCATCAAGCAAAAAATGATTGACAACTCTCGCGGTGCGGCGATATAGCTCGGGCCACAGAAAAGTTGGTTAAAAATTCCTACACGTGCAGTCTGTAGAACTCCGACAAGAGCGGGCGCGGTCGCTGACGATGACAGGTGCCCAAGATTTCCAGTCATGGGCGCCTCCTTTGCCGGACCTAGTTTGATGCGAGCGGCCTCTCCAGCCGCTCTCATGGGCAAGAACCGTAACGCACGCGAGCCAACGGCACTTTGTAACGCCTGCTGTGCGCCATGCTCGTGTCCGGCCATACCCTCGTTGCAATGCATACGCGACGCATGGTGGATGGGCTAAGATTGGCCTAACAGATACCCGGGACGGACACATGACCAGCCAAACACCCTGGTTCATCTCTGCTGATGGCCACATGAGTGAGCCACTCGACCTTTGGACCACGCGGTTAGACAAGAAGTTTCGCGACCGCGCCCCGCACGTAGAGTTCGACAATGCCGGCCAGCCGGGGGCCTGGTGGGTCTACGAGGGCTATAAGCCACATGACCTTGCAGTCGGCATAGCGGGCGGTCAGATACGAACGGACGAAGAGAAACACGCTTTCATCAAGTCCGGTGGCTACGCCGATGCTCGGCCCGGGGGCTGGGACCCGGCCGAACGCCTGAAGGACATGGCCGCCGACGGCGTCGTTGCCGAGGTGCTCTACACCACGCTGGGCTTCCGTCTGTTCTGGTTGCTGGACCCGGAGCTGCAGCGCGAGTGCTTCCGCGTGTACAACGATTGGTTGGCGGAGTACTGCTCCTACGCCCCCAAGCAACTGAAGGGGATTGCTCTCATCTCGCTCTACGATCCGAGGCTCGGCGCCCGGGAACTGGAACGCAGCGTCACGATGGGTCTGAGCGGCGCCATGGTCTGGGTGACGCCTCCCGAGAATCAGCCCTACTGGTTGGATATGTACGACGTGTTTTGGGCTAAGGCCCAGGAGCTCGGAGTGCCCGTCAGCCTCCATCCGCCCACCGGCATGGACCGGCCGAAGTACGAGTTCGAGCGCAACCTCCGCCCGCTCCGCCCCGTCATCGCCGCGCAGGAGGTGCAGCGCTCGCTCGGAGTTATCATCGCCTCAGGCGTGCTCGAGCGGTTCCCCAAGCTCAACGTGATCTCCGCGGAGTATGGCATTGCCTGGACGCCGTGGTGGCTGGACCGTATCAACAAGATGGTCGGCGTCGGCCCGAGCCGGCGCGGTGGATACGACACCAAGCTGAGCATGAAGCCGACCGAATACTTCCAACGCCAGTGCTACGTGACCTACATCCGCGACGAGCTTGGGGTGAGGTATCGCAACGACATCGGCGTCGACCGAATCATGTGGTCCTCCGACTATCCGCACGCCGCTTCGACTTGGCCGAAGTCAGCCGAGTTTATCGACCGTGACTTCGCGGGCGGTCCCGAGACCGACAAGCGGATGATCTGCCATGACAATGTCGCCAAGCTCTACGGCTTCGAGGTCTAGCACTCCGTTCCAAAGCATAAGGTCAGGTCATACGGTCAGGTCTTGTATTTTGATGTTGCAGATTTTTGGCGCACCCGCGGCTGTTAAAAATACCTTCTCTCAAAGCACAGCGGGTTTGCCGACTCGAACTGTCCCGGGGTCGGACCACGCTAAGTTGCCGCAACTTCGGTAATTCTCTCCCATGGAAGCGTGTTTTCTCGTCTTAGAGCCTCATTTTTAACATCAAATCGGCCCCTGTAAGCTTCACCAGGCTCTCGCAACGCTCTTACCGGGACGGCCGAGCCGGCAGCGGTGCCGGACCAGAAAGCCGCTTGAAGAGATCGATGATCTCGGCTTCCCGCGGCAACTCGCGGAGCTGTGTTTCAAACTCCTCCCAGGTTAGCGGCATGGCGGGCTCCGAAGTGAGTTTCTCGTAGGCTTTGATGTACTCCGGATCGGCGAAGGCTCTGCGCATGGCTTCACGCAATATTTTAACGTGCTCCGCCGGCGTGCCCGGCGGCAAGACAAAGGGCTGACCGGTGTCGCGCGCGCCGCGAAAAAGCTGGATGAGACGGCGGTCTTGGTTTGAGCGAGCGAAGCTCTCGATCTCGGGAAGTTTGGCGAGCCTCGTATCGGGGTGTTTGAATCCCTTGGGGATATCGATGGTGGCGTGAACATGCACGAGATCTTTATCCAACCAGTGAGCATTGCGCGTGAGCAAGCTGTCCAGGATGCTCACCCGGGCATCGATTTCGTTCCGTTCCAAAGCGATGTCGATCTCCCGCGGCGTATAGCCGGTGACCAAACGCGGCTCTTTCATGTCCAGCATGTAGGCGAACAGCCGGGCCATGGTATAGAGGCTGTGACCGACGGCTGGGGCGCCGATGCGCACACCGCGGGCCGCGATCAAAGTTTCCCGGCTGTTGAAGCCCGCGGCTTTGCGCGTAACAAACGCATAGGGCGCATAGCGGGCATGGGAGCCGAGATAAATGAACTTGTCGAGATCATAAAGTACGTCTTTCTCGCCGAAAATCGTGCCCTGCACCATGCCGGTGATCATGGCGCCGACAGTCAAACCATCAGGCCGAACCGACTTGTACATGTGATTGGCCGCCTTGCGTCCGCCCGCGCCGGGCATGTACTGCACAACGATGGCAGGGTGGCCGGGGATATGTTTTTTCAAGACCGGAATCACTGCGCGCGTGCGCAGATCGCCGGCACCGCCCGCGTCAGTGCCGGTCACGAGAAGAAGATTCTTTCCTTCATAAAATGGCGTCTGGGCCAATGCCATAGGGACCAAGACGATCCACATCACCATCAGAAAAAAGACGGTCAACACGATGGTTTGCAGTCCGTATTTGTTTTCCATTAGCCGTTCAACTCCCACCAGTTCCTATCCGGGTCGCTAAAGATAAAACTGGTTTTCCGTTAATGGCGTCGAGCTTGGCGATTTCGGTAATGCCGGCGGCCGCCCCGTTGATCGAGAATTCGCGGTGCGCTTGCTCACTGCCGTGGCTGAATCCGGCGAGCTCGTTCACGCCGGTAGATTGCCCTGGCTGGCCAGGACGATGAGTTCGGCCGCGAGAACCTTTTCGCGCACAAAGATCTTTAACTGCTCACCCTTGTTGGCGGGAACCGTGGAGATATGAGGCATCAGATGATCGACGGTGCGCAGGCCGTCGCGTGCAGTATTCATTGCGCTACAGTCCGATAGCCATAGCAGCGCGATCATAACGGGCGAACACATGTTCTGTTTCATGCGAACCTCCAGGTTAATGGTGAGCTCATTTGCCGCTCTTTTTCTTTTCGGCTTCAGCCAAGGCTTCGTTGACCACCGCGTAAACGGGCTTCATGTCCGTCCATTCAGGGCGAAACATGGTCATATAATTCACCCCTTCCACCCTGCGGTTGTCGGGAGCGACGTCGTCCTTCGGGATATCGATCCTGAGAGAATCCGGCGCGTCGGCGATTTTGGTCATGTCTTTCTGCAGCGCCGCCTGCGCCCTTCGGGAGAGATACCAGTTGATAAAAACCTTGGCGGCGTTGGGATGGGGCGCGTTTTTCAGAAGGCCGAGCGTTCCGAAACCGACTCCCAGGGGCACGCCTTCTTTGAACGGGCTGTTGTCGAGCACGTCGACGGGCAGTCCCTGGCGCGCGGCCGCTTTGACATCCGAGGTGGAGAAAAAAAGCGCCAGAGGAAACTTTCCCTGCGCCAGCCAGTCGATCCCCTGGCGGAAATCCCGCGTCAAAGTCAAATTCATTTCCCTAAACAGCTGGTGGATGAACTTCGGGCCGAGTGCCGGATGATGGTAAAAGAAGCGCATGTTGTCGCCGCCCGGACCTGCGATCCTGATGTCGCGCGCAACGATTTTCCCCTTCCACTTTGGATTGACAAAATCCCAGTAGGATTTGAACTCGGCAGGGTTCAAAGCATTCACTGCGTAGGCGCCGGTCCCGGTCATGTTGCCCACATAGGCAAAGATGTATTGCCCCTCGGGATCGATGTACCAGTGTTTTCCACCCCACCATTTCGATGGATCGGTGACCTCGGGAAGAATCAACGCGGCGGAAATCGGCTCCAGGATCTTGGAGCCATAAAAAAGCTGGTAGTGGGGATTGGCGCCAGCGCTCGAGACGTCGGCGAGATATTTTTCCGCTCTCCGCTCGGCTAAAATACGCGGGCCCAGCTGGCCGGATTGCCCGCTGACCGTGACCAGCTTGATCTCAGGAAAGTCCTTTTGGAAGTGACCGGCATCGAGCGTTGCGCCGTAACCGCTGATATAGACGGTAACCTGGCCTTCGCGTTTGGCCGCCTGGACGGTCGCCTGCCATTCTTCTTGCCAGCCGGCCGAAATCGCTGTATGAGAAGCCGCTGTCAGTAGGAGCAGCGTCGAACAAAACATTCTCGCAAAGCGACGAATAACTGGAAGCGCCACGTTTGTTTGTTTTTGCTTCACTGTTTGCCGAGACTATGGCCCCACTGCCGATGATTCGCAAGAATAAAGACGCCGCGGCACGCTCCAAAGCTTTTTCTCAGAGGACAATGGGTTTGTTGACGACGTCTCCGGCATCGAATGGGAAATGGTTCGCCAGCCAAGCGTCTATTCCGCCTTCGAGCGGGCGGACCCTAGTAATTCCTTTCGCCCTCAGTAGCAGCGCCACCCGGGCGCTGGTCGCTTCGTTGGGTCACGAGCAGTAGAGAACGACGTCGCGATCCCGCGGGATCTCTCTGTGGCGATCTTCGATCTCCTCCATAGCTATGCGAAGCGCCCCCGGCAGCATCCGGGGAAACGCCTCAATATCAATCGGCTGACGCAAGTCCACGATCGAAATCTGTTCCCCGGCGGTCAGTTTGTCCATTAATTCTTTCGGGCTGATGCGCGCGATGCGCAACCTACGGAGGAAGCGCCGGCGCTGTATGTACTTCCACAAAATATAAGCCGCCAAACTTCCGGCCAGGACTGCGACCAGCCAACCGCCCCAACGCAATGCATGGCTCGCAATCTGCTCGAGTTGATCGCTAAATATGAAGCCCAAGCCCGCGAAGGCGGCGACCCAGAGGAATCCACCCAGGGAATCGAAAATCATGAAACGCCGCACGGGCATGCGAAAAATTCCCGCCAGCGCCGGCGCCGCGGTGTTCAGGCCGGGTACAAATTTCGCAACCAGCAAAGAATGAGCGCCATGCCGGACAAAAAGATTCTCCGTTCGCCGAACACACGAATCGGGTTCGAGAGAAATGCGGCAAAGTAGTTTCAGGATGCGGCCGCCACGGTAGCGCCCTAGAGAGTACCAGAACAGGTCAGCCAAAATAACAGCAACGAGTGCCAAGCTCACCGCCAGCGCCAAATCCATTTTGCCTGAGCCGGCCAGCGCGCCGGCCGCGATCAACAGAGGAATAGCCGGAATTGGCAACCCCATCTGTTCCACCAGCACCCATCCGAAGAGCAGACTGTAGCCGTGCTTAATCAGGAATTCGACCGCTTCTTTCAGGCGCAAGCCCTGATAGGATCGCGCTACCTCGGGCAGTACGCTCGCAAAAAGGAAGCTAAGCGCGGTTAGAATCAGCGCGGCAATCGCCGACTCAACATAGATCGAACGCGCCTGGGATCGGACTCGTTTCGCGGCGCCTTCATCTTCGAGCGGTTCTTCGGTGCCGTTCATGTGGCGCGCGCCGCGCGCGGCGAGAAATACTCAGGTCTTTTTGCGAGCCTGGGACAAGGCGAAAGTCCCTATCCAGAACGGCAGAAATAGCCAAAAATACCAGCCGCGGGTTACGCCTGCATGCGAGAAGATGACCGCCAGGACAACGCCTACGACGACCATGACGATGCCCATGAGCAGGCGCTTGCGGGTTTCCTTCGGCCCAATGTTGACGAGCTCTGTCTGTCCGGTGGCCATCGAAGGCTAGCAGTAGGTTTTTTTATTCATTTTTTCAACCTTGCGCTTGGCTCTGTCTGACCCTAGCGGTTCGTTTTGATCAATGCCACCAGGGCAGATCGTTAGAGACCGATCGACAATGACGCTTCCAGGGACGTCCTGACCTCTGCGGAGCCCCGTCGCCCGACGTCTGGGTGCTGTGCGCGGGTGCCTTCGTAAACCGCGTCGAAAATTTCGTGCAAGTCTTCCTCTTCCTCGCGATTGATCGAGTCAAGCCTTGAACGAGTAATCTCGGGCTACGTCGCAGACGGTAATCCGGTATTCGGCGAACCACCGCTCTCTGCCGAGCCGCTGCGCTTCGCGATGCTCGGGGTGCGCGCGCCACGCAGCAGCCGTTTCGTGCGACTCGAACTCCACCACGGCGAGGCCCTCGCCATCGGCGGCCACGTATTGGTGATACGAGACGAATCCCGGCATCGCGGCAGCCAATTCGACCAACCGGGCATCGGTCTCCTCCATCTCCTTTTCGATTCCTGGCTTGAGCCGAGCGCGAAAAACGACGACAACCATGCGGCCTCCTATTTGCACATCTGCTTTTTATTAAATGGCCTCACTTGTTAGTCGAATCGTCATCGCTGAAATCGACAAGAGGATTGAGATTTCATTTTCTGTTGCGGCGAGGTTAAACCAGATATACGCACGCACAAACTCCTGCGGCACACCTCTCCCCGTGGCATCCATCACACCCAGGTTCTAATTTGCGATTAAAATGAGCCTCTACGAGTAGAAAACACGCTTTCAAGAGGAGGACATTACCGAAGCTACGGCAATTTAGCGTGGTCCGAGCCCGCGCACAGAGCTCAGCTGGAGTGATGCTGCTCTCCGAAGGCGGAGATCACAAGCTCGAATATTGTCGGGTGCGCCAGACCTCAAGTCCTTCATTAAGGTTCCACCTGGGCGGGTCCTGGAACGTTGTTGACCAGATGGACAAATAAAGCCCCGGCAAGCATGGCTTCATATTAGGAATGGAGAACGGGGATCAGGACTGAGTATTGATTATTGCCCTAAACGACTTTTCACTTTCCTTTGGCTCCCTGGTCCCGACACGATTCATACCAGCCACGCAAGGGGCTGATCATCAACGCACCTCGTTTGACGGACCGAGCTCCGTGGTCCTTATTCCACCCCACTGGGCTACTATGTTCGCATCTTTACTTTCAGCGTTTGATTGCGGAAAAAGTAATGGTCCGATCCTGCCTTACTCTATCGTCGCCTACGCGTTCGCAGCGGGCGACGCCGTCTTCAGGCCCAACTCATCGGCCACCGCTTGCTCGACAACTGTATCCTTGAAGAAGTCCGGATTGTTGCGCGCGTGCAGCCTTGCGGCATTGGTGAAAGTGAACTCGCGGAAATCCTGGTCGGTGACGAAGCCCCTCTCGACCATTTCGAACGCTTCCGGTATCACCTCGCGGAAATCAGGCACATCGAAATGCGTGAAATCTGAGCTGAACACCGGCCGCAGCCGAAAGCCCATCCGGGGATCGAAGGCCCACATGGTCGTTCGGTCGTCCGCCTCGCAGCCGAAGTAGAAGTTGGCGGAGAAGAGCGCGCAAATATCCTCTTTCGATTCGATTCCCGACGCCGCAAAATCGTCGGTGATAAACTCCGGCCGCGCGAGTTCCTCGACGCTGCATTCCGGCCGAAGGAAGTCCAGGTTGTTCATGATCGCGGCCGCATTGGCTTTCACTCTTGCGTCGCCATACTGGGCGATAAAATGATGCATCTCGGGGATGCTGGTGGCGCTCGGGTTTTGTAAGCCGGCAGGGCGGCGCTTCTCCCAGTGCTCGATCATGTCGGCGCACAACTGACAGGCCCAGCTCACACCGCCTTCCATGAAGCCGAAATTGAGGCTCGGGTAGCGCCGCACCAGGCCTCCCAGGAAAACGCTCTTCGCGAGGGCGTGATTCGATGCGGCGAAGTGGCCGATATGGTTGTAGGTGAAGTTGCTGATGGAGCAGCGATCCGGCCAGCGGCCGCTGCCCGAGTGTTGGGTCACGGCGACGCCGAGGTCGACGCAGCGCTGCCAGAACGGATCGTAATCCAGCGGGCTGTCGAGTGCGAGGGTGTCGACGTACCACGCGGCTTTGTTCACGTCGACGCCTTCCGCCGCGCTCGGGATGGGCCGCTCCTGGGTTCCCTTCAGCATGATCGCCCGGTAGCCCAGTTTGCCGACGGCGTATTCGAGTTCCGCAATGGCTTCCTCCGGCGTATGCACGGGAATGATCGCCACCGGGGCAAATCTTGCGGCATAGGGCGCGAACATGTCGGCCGTCATTTTGTTGTAGGCACGGGCCGCGGCCCGGCGCAGGTCATCCTGAGCAATGCCGTTGAGCGCGAGTCCGAGGCTCGGATAGATCAACGCGAAGTCTATGCCCAGCTCCGGCAGCCGTTCGTTCATCAGGGCCGGGAGCAGCGCCGTTGCCTTGTCGAGGGTCTTGCTGGTGACGCCCCACCAGTTGCTGCGCCGGGTGCGATTGTGCTGTCGCTGCGACCAGGTGGAACGGTACCACGCGTGATTGCGCTGCCAGAGCGCTCTAATGCGGTCGACCGATTGAGCGCCGCCCACTTCGCACAAGTACTCTAGAAATACCGGCACCGGTTCCAGCCAGTGGCCGTCGCCGTCGATCACGGGATGTTTCAGGCTGGCGTGTATCTCCGCGGCGCGATTCTTCATCGTCACGGCTCCTCTCCCTTCTCAATTTCTCTATAATCGCTTCGCCGCCGAGCCGTCAAACGGCATTGGGAGATCAATAGCGCAAGGCTTTGGTAATTTGGTTAGTGTGTTTGATTCGCAAAACTTGCCTGATGTCGGACTGACAGAAATCAAGGGTAGCCGTTTACTTCTAGACTTTCTTGATTTGTTTCGCTCATACCGCACGGGCACTTTTGAATTCAACTCCACAATTTCTAGCTCGCGATCGCCGCGCCTTCGCGCAGTGCGGGAAACAAAAACGGGGTCAGGAGTCCTTTCATGTGTTGTGAGTGAGGGCGTGCTATCTAACCTTGAGGCGCTTCTAAATCTCCGATCAAAAGGGTCATGATTGGCGATCACAAGTCGCGAGACGTTTCCTTTATTCCGCTGCGTTCTCACGCGACGACGCACCGGCGGCGCCCCACCACCTGCGCACGGCCGGCGCCGCCATGACTATCAAGATGAGAATCGTGGCGACGATAAACCCGAGGCTGATCGGCCGGGTGAAGAACACCGAGGGATCGCCGCGCGAGACCTGCATTGTGCGGCGCAGATTTTCTTCGACCATCGGCCCGAGCACGAACCCGAGCATCATCGGCACCGGGCTGCAATCGAATATCCTCCAGACGATGCCGAGGATGCC
This sequence comes from uncultured delta proteobacterium, assembly GCA_963840855.1. GTDB lineage: Bacteria > Desulfobacterota > Binatia > UBA9968 > UBA9968 > DATACQ01. The sequence goes on along the minus strand of CAWJBB010000052.1, from coordinate 7,190 downwards.
GAAGATCGCCATGAGATAAATATCGAATGAACTATTGTTGACGCTATATATGCCGATGGCGGAGAACGCCATGATCGCGGGGAAGAGCAAACGATAGGGCATCTTGAGCAGGCTCACCCACATGCCGATTAGCGGCAGGTTGAGCACGAGCAGCATCACGTTGCCGATCCACATGCTGGCGATCAGCCCCCAGAAAAGATCGGGCTTATCGGTCATCACCTGCGGGCCGGGCGCAATGCCGTAAATCATCAACGCCCCGAGCATGAGCGCCATCGTGCCGCTGGCGGGAATCCCCAGGGTGAGCATCGGAATAAACTTGCACTGCGCGTCGGCGTTGTTGGCGGACTCGGGTCCCGCCACGCCCTCGATGGCGCCCTGGCCGAAACGCGACGGGTCTTTGCTAAGCTTCTTCTCGATCATATACGACGAGAACGAGGCGATCGCCGGCGTCGTGCCCGGCAGCACGCCGAAGAACGCGCCGACTCCGGTGCCTCTGACAATCGCGCCGAAAGAGCGTTTGAGATCGTCCTTTGTGGGAAAAAGGTTTGTCACCTTGGAGGTGAAGACCTGGCGTTCTTCCGGATCGCTCAAGTTGCTCAAGATTTCACCCACGGCGAACACCCCCACGGCGATCGTCACGACCCCGATGCCGTCCGCCAGCTCGTAAAATCCGAAGGCGAAACGCTTGATCCCCGAATTGACGTCGGCGCCAACGATGCCGAGTAACAATCCTACGACAACCATGGCGAGGGACTTCGCCATGTCGCCGTGGGCGAGTACCGCCGCGGCCACCAAACCCATCAGCATCAGCGAGAAATACTCCGCTGAGCTGAACTTCAGCGCGAACTCGCCGAGCGGCGGGGCGAACAGCGCGATCAACAAAGTAGAGACGGTGCCGGCGAAAAACGAGCCGATTGCCGCGATGGCAAGAGCCGCTCCGGCGCGCCCCTGCCGCGCCATCTGATAGCCGTCGAGGCACGTGACCACGGCGGCGGTCTCGCCGGGCAGGTTGACCAGGATCGAAGTAGTCGAGCCACCGTACATGGCACCATAGTAAATGCCGGCAAGCATGATCATCGCCGCAACCGGCGGCACGTTGAAAGTGAGCGGCAAGAGCATCGCGATGGTCGCCAACGGCCCGATGCCGGGAAGGACGCCGATCAACGTACCCACCAGCACGCCGACGAAACAGTAGAGTAGATTTTGCAGCGAGAGCGCGACGCTGAACCCAAAGATCAGATTGTTGAAGAGTTCCATGGCGACGGTGTCAGAAGCCTTTGATCAATGGATATGGCAGCGCAAGACCCCAGATGAATATGGCGACCGAGAGCCCGGTCAAGATAACGGTAAGCAGCAACACCTCGACGAACTTGAACTCCCGCCCCGCGGATGCCGACCCGAAGATGAGCACCGCCATCGCCGGTATGAAGCCGGCATGTGTCATCAAAACCCCGAAGGCGATGAGTGACAGGGGCAGCACGATGACCGCCCGAAGCGAGCAATGAACCGCGATCTTCTCGCCCTTGCGCAGTCCGACGATCATCACGTAGATGCCGAACAGGACGAGGATTCCGCCGAGCATGCTTGGAAAATAACCGGGCCCCATCCGCATCGTGCTGCCGAACGGATAGTCACGGGCAATAAAAATCGACGCGACGCCTAAGACAATCAGCATGATGCCGGCCCAGAAATCCTTGTTGTTGCGCAGCGCGATATTCATTGGTGAAATGAAAATACAATACGGTCTCACCACGAAGGCACGAAGGACACGAAGGGTTCGGAATTTACTCTCTTAAACTTCGTGACCTTCGTGATGAGTCTCCTCTTCTTTGCGTCTTTGCGCGAGATATTCCGGCGTTCGGTCGCGGCGTTGTGCGAGTCGTCTATTCCGCTTTGATGTTGGCTTCTTTGATAACCTTTCCCCATTTAGCCGTTTCGGCGACGATGTACGGACCGAACTCGGCCGGGCCCAGTTTGTCTACTTCCGCGCCCTGGTCGCCGAACACCTTCTGTGTATCCGCCGAGCTCAGAATGGCCGAGATCTCCTTGTACAGCCGGTCGATAACGGGTCGCGGGGTGGCGGCGGGCGCGATAATGCCCCACCAGTTGTTCGCTTCGTATCCCGGGACCCCGGCCTCGGCGATGGTCGGTACATCGGGCAAGGAGGCGCTGCGCTTCGCTCCGCCGGTGCCCAGCGCCTTGACCTTGCCGGACTTGATATGGGGCATGAACTGAATGAGGGAGCCAAGCGCCGCATGGGTATGACCACCGATCACGTCGATCATCGCCGGGCCGCCGCCTTTGAACTGGACGATGCCGACATCTACTCCGGTCATCGACTTGAAAAGCTCGCTGCCGAGATGCTGAAAGCTGCCGACGCCCGCCGACGCGAAATTCAGCTGGCCGGGCTTTTCTTTCGCGAGCGCGATGAATTCTTTGACCGAGTTGACCGGAACGCCCGGATGGACGGCGAAAACGTTCGGCCCGGTTCCGACCTTGGCGATTGGGTTAAAGGCTTTGACCGGATCGTAGGGCAGCTTGTACAGGGAGGTATTGATCGCGTACGCGGAAGAGATGATGAGAAGGGTGTGACCATCAGGCTCCGCTTTTGCCGCGGCTTCAGTGCCGATGACTCCTCCCGCCCCGCCGCGGTTGTCCGCGACGACTTGCTTGCCCAGCCGTTCGGTCAATTTAGTTGCGATGAAGCGCCCGACGATGTCGTTGCTCCCACCCGGCGGAAAAGGAATGATGAGGCGCACAGGCTTACTAGGATAGGTCTGTGCCGCTGTCATCCCGGAGCACAGCGCAACTGCGCAAACGAGTATCATGGCGGAGAGAGTTTTCACTTTGCACTTCATTTCGCTTTCCTCCTTACTTGGACGATTCAAAACGTTTAAGCTGTTCAATCGCTCCGCTCCTGTTTCAGACGGCTTGACTACTTGAACCGGCTGCGCCCAGCATTCAATGTGCCCTTTGCCAAACAGCATCCGCCCAAGAACGCGTGCGTCATTTCAGAATCTCTTTGAGCTTCGCAACCAAGCGCGCATCAAGTTCTCGCCGAGCGCATTCCGGGAGCCGAATTCAAGCTCATCAAAGGCCAGTCACACGGGTTTTTCTGGGAAATGCCGGAGGAAACCAACGCCTGAATACGGGCTTGGGTGCAGTCCCACGGAAACAAAACTTAACCTGCAGCGGCGCCGTCATTGAAAAGCTAATTCCAGTCGATACCCAACTCGCGCAGCCGCCGCCGATACTCTATGGCTGGTGTATCCGGACCACGAAGGTGCAACTCTTCACTGAGATCGAGCGGCAACTCCTCGGGCCGCTGCGATTCAACGATGGCGCGGTCCTGCTCGAAGGTGAGACGATGCCTGGAATTCAGCTCTTCGTCGGAAAGATGACCGACAAAATTGCGCCCCATGAATCTGAAGAATCTTGTTTCGTTCCTGGAAATCGGACTGCAAAGAAAAATATTGGTCTGACGTTCGCTGCCGCCGGGTTGCCATCGCTGAATGAACAGGATGAATGGAAGAATGAGTTTGTAAGTTTGTCTGGCGCCAGCGTCGGGCCGCAACCGGTTCACCGGTTGAGGGATGTCATACTGGAAGCCGCCGTCGAGGGTATCTATCGCAATAGGCTCGCATTCCGGGTTAGCGGGATCGCCCAGAGTGCCCGGATGAACCCAGGGAAAGTGTGAATAGTCGGCCAGGTTCTCGAGCATGCGCGCGGCGTTGGCTTTCCAAAAGCCCTCCGTCGAATATGGTTCCCAGTGAAATGCCGGATCATTGAACTCCGGCGGGAATTCCGGGATCCCGGTCCTCGGTTCACCCAAGCACACCCATATCAGTCCGTAGCGCTCCGCCGCTTTGAATGAATTTGCCCGCGCTTTGGCGGGGATCGCGCGATCCGGTGGCAGCGACGGAATGCGCGTGCAGGAACCGTTCGGTCCGTAACGCCACCCATGATAAGCACAGACCAGTTCGCCATTTTCGAGCCAACCGAGGGAAAGTGGAGTACCACGGTGAATGCACAGGTCGTAAAACGCAGCGATTTGTCCGTTGGATCGCCACAGCGCTAATGGCTGATCTAGTAGTCTTACTTTAACCGGCTTGTCCGTGACCTCCGTGGATCTAGCTACGGGATGCCAGTATTGACAAAACGCTTCGCTTGTCGTCTTTGGGCGCGCCGCGCAAGCATTCGATTCTAGCATGACGATTTCTCCTCGCGCTTCGTTTTCCCCACCGGGGTCTACCATCGACGTCCTGTCATTCATGACAGAACCATGACGCCGTTTACGCGCGAGGTCCGGCCGGTCATGTAATCGCCGTCGTTGCCGAGCAAGAAAACGATTCCTTTGTGTTTATCAAAGGCAGCAACAAGCTGTCAACGTTGAGCGTTCGTCGCAAGAATTAAGACACGGTCGCCAAAGATAAATCTTCCGGCCACCATATCGACCGCATACCCGACCTGTAATATAAAAAATTCACACCCGTCGCGTTCACTTTATATAAATGAGGAGGACCCCATGATCCCGATCATCGTGAACGGCAAAAAGCATCAGGTCGACGTCGATTCCGATACTCCCCTGCTCTGGACGCTCCGTGAAAATCTCGGCTTGACCGGCACCAAGTTCGGCTGCGGCATCGCGCAGTGCGGCGCTTGCACCGTCCATGTCGATGGCCAACCGATCCGTTCTTGCATCACGCCGATTGAATCCGTCAAAGGAAAGAGAGTCACCACCATCGAAGGTCTTTCGGCGAGCGGCAGCCACCCGCTCCAGAAAGCCTGGATCGCCGAGGAGGTGCCGCAGTGCGGCTACTGCCAGTCGGGTCAGATCATTTCGGCCGCGGCCCTGCTCGCAGCAAAGCCGAAGCCCAGTGACACGGACATCGACGCGGCGATGTCGGGTAACATTTGCCGCTGCGGAACCTACCAGCGCATCCGGCGCGCGATTCACCGCGCCGCGGGCAACCTCGCCCAGGGAGGTGCGAAATGAACGCCATCGTCAATCTGAGCCGGCGCGGTTTTCTCAAAGCAGGCATCAGCGCGGGCGGAGGCTTGTTGCTTGGTTTTCATGTTCCGGGCTCTGTGGGGCTAGCCGTGGCGGCAAGCGCGGCGGAGCAAGCCAAACTCAATTCCTGGGTCCGCATCGCCAGAGACGGCACCGTCACCATTATCGTCGGCCAGTCGGAGATGGGACAGGGCGTGATGACGTCGATTCCCATGATCATCGCCGATGAATTGGAAGCCGAGTGGTCGAAAGTCCGCACCGAGCAGGCGCCGGCCGACCCGGCCTACGGCGACCCGATGCGCGACGGCGAACAATCGACCAACGGCAGCCGAAGCATTCGCAATATGCTGACCCTTTGGCGCCGGGCGGGCGCGGCGGCCAGAGAGATGTTGGTTTCGGCGGCGGCCAGGCAGTGGGGCGTCTCTCCGGATGAATGCTTTGCGGAACAAAACGTAGTGACCCATCGCCCATCGGGCAGGAAGCTCGCCTACGGCGAGCTTGCGGCCAAGGCCGCGGAGCAGCCGGTGCCGAAAGAGCCGAAGCTCAAGTCGCCCGAGCAATTCCGCTATATCGGTAAGGCAGTGGCCCGCGTCGATACACCCGACAAAGTAACCGGACGCGGCATCTACGGGATTGACGTGAAAGTTCCAGGGCTGCTCGTCGCAACCGTTCAACGCTGTCCGGTCTTTGGCGGCAAGGTGGCGAGCTTCGATGCCACAATGGCCAAAGCGGTCAAAGGCGTGCGCGATGTCGTGCAAATAAGCTCCGGAGTTGCCGTGTGTCAGTGAACAATTAAAAATGCACTCGTTTAAACTTTAAAAGTGCACTATTTGTCTTCTTTGGGTTTTCATCATCATCCATTGAGCCAGGGAGGACAAGATGGGCAAGCATCTGCGCAAACTGTTTTCGGCAGACCAAGTAAAGGAAGTTTTTCAGAGGTATCTATCACGGCAGATCGGAGTCGATCAGGCGTCGGCAATACTCAAGATTCGAAGACGTCAGTTTTTCAAATTGTTGAAGGTCTACCGGGAGAGGCCAGAGAGCTTTTCCTTGGATTATACCCGGAAGACACCTCCTCGGAAGATCGATGCCAAAGCAGAAGCGAAGATAACCCAAGAACTGAAAAAAGAGGCCGAGATCATTGGGGACAAGCGCAATCCGGTGCGGTTCTACAACTACAGTTACTTGAAAGAGATCCTGGAAAAGAAGCACAAAGTCCATGTGTCTTTGCCAACCATCATCCGTCGGGCGAAAAAAATGGGTATTACGAACAAAGGCCTTCTCGAAAAGTCCATGATCGGGAGGTCCTGACCAACTATGTGGGAGAACTTCTCCAGCACGATACCTCCTACCATCTGTGGTCCCCGCTGGCACAAACCAAGTGGTATCTCATCACGACTATCGACGATCACAGCCGCAGGATTTTGCACGGGGATCTGTGGGAGAAGGAGACCACCTGGACGCATATCGTGGCTCAGAGGTCCGTGCTGACCCAGTTTGGCTGTCCGTTGAAGTACTATGTCGATAATCATTCGATCTTCCGCTACGTGGAGAAAAGAGACAGTGTGTGGAAGAAATTTGAGACCACCGAAGAACAAGCCGTTGTTCAGTGGAAGGAGGTTCTCAAGGAGTTAAGCATCGAGGTGGTTTATGCCTTGAGTCCTGCCGCCAAGGGAAAAGTGGAGAGGCCCTACCAATGGCTGCAGGATCACCTGGTCAGGACCTGTGTGCGGGAGGAAATCACCAAGCTCGATCAAGCTCGCCAGCTCCTCTATGAAGAGATTCATCGGTACAATTACCAACGGGTTCACTCCACCACCGGGGAAATCCCTGTTCGTCGTTATGAAAAAGCCCTTGGGGAGAATCGAAGCGTGTTTCGCAGGTTTGAAATTCCCCGACCTTATCAGACCCTCGATGATATTTTCTGTTACCGTTTCAAAAGGACGGTGGATGCTTATCGCAAGGTCTCCTGGAACGCTTTGCAGTTCAGCGTGGCGGGTGTTCCTATTCGCGAAGAGGTGGAACTGCGGATCAGCTTTAACCTTAAAACCCGGTTAGCCCTCATTCGATTCTGGTATCAGGAGAAGCTCGTGGGAGAGCAACGAGTCAAAGCCGAAGATCTCAAGAAAGTGCACTTTTAAACTTTAAACAGTGCACTTTTAAAAGTTTCCCAACACTC
>CAWJBB010000051.1:0-104515 GCA_963840855.1 uncultured delta proteobacterium | reverse complement strand
GGCTCGTGTTCGTGGTTCGTGCTCGTGCTGGGACGAACACGAGCACGAGAAACGAACACGATATTCGCTGCGCGCTAGACTTCCACGGGCGAAGCAAGATATCTTCAGGGAGAGCCATTCAAGCCGGTACATTGTCATTCAATGAATACCCCCGCGAGAGACGCCAGGCGGTCACTTCAGGACATCAAAACCAGGGTCTTAGAGCAGATTTGGGAAATCGAGCCGTCGGAACGCAGCGGCATCAATCGGTTACTGCGTACCTGGTTGCGAATTGGCCTGCTGGTGGGCCGTGACTTCTTCGAGAATCTGATCCAGCTCCAGGCCATGGCCCTCGCTTTCAAGACGTTACTTTCGCTGGCGCCCTTGCTGGCGGTGGTCTTTTCCATCCTAAAAGGTTTCGGCGTGCACAACCGCTTGGAACCGGTGCTCGCCGAGGCGCTCGCCCCATTGGGCGAAAAGGGAGTGGAGATTACGGCACACCTGATCGGCTTCGTCGACCGCATGAACGCCGGCGCATTGGGCAGCATCGGTCTGGTGACGTTGTTTACTACGGTGATGTCAATGATGGGGACCATTGAGGAAGCTTTCAATCACATCTGGCGCGTCAAGGCGCCGCGCAAGTTGTCGCGCAAGTTCAGCGACTATCTAAGCATCATTCTCGTGGGCCCCGTCCTGGTTTTCGCGGCGTTGACGATCACGGCCACACTCCAGAGCCATAGTTTCGTGCGCCAGTTTCTGGCGTTTGAGCCCTTCGGCACCGTGATCTTGGGCATGCTCCGCCTGGTGCCTTATCTCACGCTCTGGGGCGCATTCACGTTTTTCTACATTTTTGTCCCCAACACGCGAGTGAGGCTCAAATCCGCATTGATCGGCGGCCTGGTGGCGGCGTTGTTATGGCAAACCGTCGGCTGGGGCTTTGCCACGTTCGTTGCGTCTTCGACGCAGTATTACGCCATATACTCCAGTTTCGCCGTGCTTTTGCTGTTTCTGCTCTGGCTCCATATCGGCTGGGTGATCGTTCTGCTGGGCGCCCAAGTGACCCACGCGCACCAATCGATTCGCTTCTATCACCCCGACCGCGATAGTCTCGCCAATACGCTGGCAGGGCGAGAAAAAATCGCGCTCGAAATGTTACTGCTCGTCGGCGACAGGTTTTACCGGGGCCTGGATCCCCTGAGTGTTTCCGATATCGCGGCCCGGCTGGGGATTCCATCCGGTGTGGTGAAGGAACTTATGGAGACATTTCAAAGCTGCCGGCTCGTGCTCGCCTTAGCCGACGAAGAGTCATTCGTTCTCGGTCGCGATCCCGAAACGATTAGCATCAAGGAAATCCTGGATTGCGTGCGCAACCGCCGCGAACGAAGGACGTCCCAACGTCCGATCAGCGAGGAAGAAAGCGCCATCGATGAGTTGTTGCTCGACGTGGAACAATCGGTTGCGGATACTCTCAAAGGGAAGAGCCTACAGAGCCTGATTCTCGGCCTGCCGGCGGCGCGGCCATAAACGGCTACTTGCCGCGAAATAGATTTTTAAAAAACGACCCCAATCCTTTTTCAACGTTGCCGGCGACGCCGCGCTTGAGCGCCCTTTCGCTATCGAGGCTCACCGAAGGGCTTTCAACCCGGCCGGTGATTTTCAATGGCACGACCATGCGCCCCTGGTTGTCTTTGAAAAAAGTAGCGGCTCTGCCTCGGCCCGACAGCGCAGAAGCGGCGGAAGAAAGCGCGGCGTCGAGCCTCATGTCCAAGACCGGCCGGTCCAGCGTCATGGTTCCATGACCGTTCACTTCCAATTGGGGATTCACCAGGTAGAGCCGTTTGAAATCGGCAACTCCCCCGCCGATTGTGAACTCGCTTTCTAGGGTCTTAAAAGTCGTCGCCTCACGGCGCGCCTGCTTCGACAGGCCGATCATTCCTGTGACGCGTTGGATCTTATCGATAAGATCGACGTTGGTCAGCTCGCCGTCGCGCGCGTTGAGTTTGCCATCGCCTTGCAGTCGCTGAGCAGTGTTGCCGCCGCCGCCGAGCGGGAGTTTAATGGATACTTCGCCGCTGAGCGAACCTTTGAGCGCTCGTTTGCCGTCGACTTTTACGTCGCGAAACTTACTCCAAACTTGCGTCACCAGACTGTTCGATGGGCCGTTTACGGTGAGGCGCAGATCCAGCGGGCCGGAAATCTCCGTATCAGCCGGCGCCAACCCGAACACCGAAAGAATATCGAATATGGGTTTGGCCTCGACATGGTCGCTGGCCACCCTGAGGTTGACACGAGGCACGGCGGCGAGCTGGCTCACGGTCGCGTTTAAGGGTAGGACGAGGTCGTGAATTCGCAGCCGGTTGTCTTTGAATTGCAGCTCCGCTTGCTCTTCGCGGTAATCGAGCATGCCTTCGAGGGAGACCGTTTTGAGACCGGGATAGTTAAAAGCCGCGCGGTAAGGAAAGGGGCGGTCCGCGGAAAACTCTTCCAGGAAGAGGTCGACCCCGGCGATACGCACCGGTTTTTGCCCTTTGGTTTCGAGCTTGAACTCGCCGTCACGGATGCGCAGGCGTGATGGCAGCGCAAGCGGGATGGCTCCGGCCTCTTGGGATTTGCCGGCGGCTTTTTTGCGCGTTTCCCGTTTGCCCGCGCCCTGAGCTTTTTTGCCGGCGATGTCGGAGTAATTGAACGTGCCGTCGGGCTGCTTCAATAGACTTACCACCGGTTTGTCCAAAACCAGCTCGGTGACCTCGAAGCGGCCGCGCAAGAGTGGCCAAAGTTTCAAGCGGAGTTGGATCTGCTCGGCGGCGAAAAACGTATTGTTTGGGAAGTCTGGAGTATCCCAAACTTTCAGGCTCGATAGCCGGATGGACGGCGTCGGCACCAAGCGCAGTCGCACTTCGCCGACATCGACGCGCCGGTGGATGGCTTCTTCGACCAGGGGAAGGTAGGTGTTTTTGAACGATCCGAGGTCGAGGAAGGCGGGCGCTACAAAAACAACCGCGGCCAGGATGAATACCAGCCCGGCGCCAATCCAGAGCAGTTTTTTCATGACCCGGCCTCGCGGCCGATGCGATGAGCCTTTGCAAATGCGCGCCGCCGCGCGCCAAGGTAATGCGATGCCACGAGAGAGAGTATACGCCTTTTAAGTCGCCGCAGTAAGTAATTTAGTGGCGGGACAGCGGTGGATTTGTTAGCATAGCGAAAATTGAAAGGCTACCATAAGCGTTGGAAATCGCGCTCGAAATTTTCCCTCAAGTTCTCGTCGACGGCATCGTCCTCGGTTTTATGTACGCGCTCATCGCCCTGGGCTACACCATGGTCTACGGCGTTTTGGAATTTATCAATTTCGCCCATAGCGAGATTTTCGTGCTCGGCGCTTTTGTCGGCGTAGAAATTTTGCTGTTACTGCAAGACGCCGGATCATTGGCGTTATTACATCCCGCCTTCGTGCTCTTTCTGGTAATCGGCGCGAGCATGGCCATCAGCGGCCTGGCCGCCATGGCGCTGGAGCGGGTCGCCTACCGGCCGCTGCATGGCGCGCCACGTCTAGTGGCGCTCATCTCCGCCGTTGGCGCGTCGTTTTTTCTGCAAGACGGCTTACGGCTATTCGAAAGTCTGTGGCGCAACACCTTTTATCTCAACTATCCGAGCTTGGAATTTCTCGACCGCACCGTGGCGCTGACGGCCAATCTCGTAGTGCCGGGGAAGTCGATCCTGGTGATTGTCACGGCGCTCCTGATGCTCGTCGGGCTTAACCTGTTCGTCAACCACACCCGGGTCGGCACCGCCATTCGCGCGGTGGCCCAGGACCCCGATACGGCATCGCTCATGGGCATCCCTGTCAACCGCGTCATCGCGCTCACTTTTTTTGTCGGCGGCGCCATGGGCGGATTGGCGGGAGTGCTCTTCGGTCTCCATTACAGCCTGGTCAATCCTTATTCGGGCTTCATTCCCGGCATGAAGGCTTTTACCGCGGCGGTCCTGGGCGGCATCGGCAACATCCCCGGCGCGATGCTGGGTGGCATGGTGCTGGGCTTGTTGGAAGCGTTCGCTGCTTCCTACTTGTCACTGTTGACCGATGGCGCCTTTGGCGCCGAATACAAAGACGTCTTTGCCTTCCTGGTGCTGATCCTGATTTTGATTTTTCGCCCCAAGGGACTGCTCGGCGAGAGAGTGCGGGAGGCGCAGGCGTGAGCCGCGCTCTTGCCGCTCTCGGCGCGTCCGTTTACATCGCCGCAAGCTGTCTTTTGGCCTATCTCTTTCCCCAATCGGTTTTAGGATTCCTCTGCTTCGAGACTTCGCTATTGGTGCTTTACCTGGTTCCGGCGCCGCGGGCGGTGAAACATTTTCTGGGCGGCGCGGCGCTGCTCGTGCTCATGCCGCTGCTCGGCTCGGTCAACGCATACTATCTGGAAATCGGCATTCAGATCGGCATCTATGTCGCTCTGGCATTGGGCCTTAATATCGTCGTCGGATTTTGCGGGCTATTGAATCTCGGCTTCGTCGCGTTCTATGCCATTGGCGCCTATTTCTGGGCGGTGTTCGGCTCTCCGCAAGCCAACGAGTTCATCCCGGGCAATTTTTTTCCACTATCGCCGAACTGGTTTTTCCCTTTCTTGTTGCTGAGCATCGCCCTCGGCGCGCTTACCGGCCTGCTGCTCGGTTTACCCGTGCTCCGCTTGCGCGGCGATTATCTCGCCATCGTCACGCTGGGATTCGCCGAGGTCGTGCGCGCGCTGGTGAACAATCTTGACAAGCCGATTAACTTGACCAACGGGCCACGGGGTATCGCGCCTATCACAAAGCCGCCGCTATTCTTTCAGCCCTGGCTGGAGTTCTTTGGTGTTCAGGTCGCCGACGCCAAGCTCTACCCCTTTTATTTTTACTTCCTGGTGCTGCTGTTCGTTTTCGCCGTGGTTCTTGTCACCCGGCGGCTGGAAGATTCGCGCATCGGTCGGGCGTGGAAGGCGATCCGCGAAGATGAGATCGCGGCTTCCGCCATGGGGATTCCGGTGGTGCGCATGAAGCTTTTCGGCTTCGCTGCCGGCGCTTCCTTCGCATCGGCGGTGGGCGTGCTGTTTGCCGCCAAGCAGGTATTCATCAATCCGGAAAGCTTCACGTTCATGGAATCCATCGGCGTCCTCGCCATGGTGATCCTCGGCGGCATGGGTTCGGTGCCCGGCGCGATATTGGGCGCCACCGGCGTGACGATATTAAATCTGCATCTGCTCAAAGGTCTTTCGCTGTGGCTCAACGGCCTGCGCCAGTCCGGCGCGGCGTTGACCATACCGCTGATCGGCAGTTTTCCCCTGAGCCAACTGCCGGTTCAATTTGAGCCGGCGAAATACGAACGGATGGTATTCGGTCTGATCTTGATTCTCATGATGATCTTTCGCCCCCAGGGAATCTTGCCGCCGCGCCGCGAGCGGAACTCGTAATATGGCATTGCTCGAACTGCGCGGTATCTCAAAACGTTTCGGCGGTTTGCAGGCGCTGTCACGGGTCAACCTCGACGTCGACGAAGGTATGATCGCGTCGCTCATCGGACCCAACGGCGCGGGTAAAACTACTCTGTTCAACACCCTCACCGGCCTTTATCATCCCGACGAAGGCGAGATCTCCTTTTCAAGGCCGTTCGCTGATCGGGCTCACGCCCGATAAGATCACCGGCGCCGGTATCAGCCGGACCTTTCAGAACATCCGCCTGTTCGGGCACATGACCGTCCTCGAAAACGTCCTGGTCGGAATGCATGCGCGCTTGAGGATTCGGCTCAGTGAAATTTTGCTCGCCAGCCGAAACGGCCGGGTGCGCGAGGAGCAGGCCAGGCGGCGTGCTCTGGAATTGATCGAGCTCACCGGTCTTTCGGGCCGCGAGAACGAATGGGCGCGCCAACTTTCCTACGGGGAACAGCGGCGACTAGAAATCGCCCGGGCTCTAGCCGCGGAGCCAAAGGTGTTGCTCCTCGACGAGCCCAGCGCCGGCATGAACGCCAGGGAAGCGCAGTCGCTGATGGGTTTGTTCAAAGAACTCATCGGCCTCCATGTCCATGCGATTCTCTTGATCGAGCACAACATGCGATTGGTGATGGGCGTGTCGGACCGGGTGCATGTTTTGGACTACGGCGAGAAGATCGCCGAAGGCCACCCCGACGAGGTGCGCCAGGACCCGCGGGTTATCGAAGCGTATCTGGGCCAAGGCAAGTGGGCGCAGCATGCTCCAAGTTAGCGACATTCACGTCTACTACGACGCCATTCACGCGCTCAAGGGTGTGTCGTTTTCGGTCGCCAAAGGGGAGCTCGTGACGTTGCTCGGCGCCAACGGAGCGGGCAAGACTACGACCTTGAAAACTCTTTCGGGTCTGTTGCGTCCACGCCGGGGAACGGTGGAGCTGGAAGGCGCTCGGTTGGAAAACATCGAATCCCATGACATCGTGCGCCGCGGCGTGGCTCATGTGCCCGAGGGACGAAAAGTTTTTCCGCGCTTTACCGTGCGGGAAAACCTCGAAATCGGCGGCTACACCCGCGACAAGGGCGCCCTGGGAGCGGATATCGATTATGTCTTTCAGATGTTTCCGCGCCTCAAAGAGCGGCACAAACAATTTGCCGGGACGCTCTCCGGCGGCGAGCAGCAAATGCTCGCCATCGGCCGAGCCATCATGGCGCGGCCGAAACTCTTGCTTCTCGACGAGCCGTCTATGGGCCTGGCGCCGAAAATCGTCGAGCAGATCTTGGAAACCATCCGCGCCATCAATCAGGCCGGCGTCACGGTTTTGCTGGTCGAGCAAAACGCGGCCATGGCGCTGGCGATCTCGCATCGCGGTTACGTGCTCGAAACCGGCTTGGTGATCCTCGAGGGGAGCGCCGCCGATCTCGCCGGCAACGATCTCGTGCGCCAGGCGTATCTCGGCGGCTGAAGCCGCCCGTTTAATGTTCAAGGCTCAAAGTTCAACGTTTCGGAAGCCAACAGAAACAAGACCCCAACGGCTTTTTTTAAAGAGCCGACGTGTTAAATTGAAGCTCAAACGATTAAATGCGCGCCCTTATGTTTAAGGTCCGATACTTTGAACCTTGAACTTTGAACAGCCGCTCCACTTTGTGGCGCGGCTGCAACCTTGAACCCCATCTGCCCAGCGGGTAAGCTAAACAAGATGCTTTACCAGACGCGTAGTTTTTCTTTTGGCGGCGGCGCCGTTACGCCGGCGGTCAAATTCTTACTGATCGCCAACACGGCGGTCTTTGTCTTGCAGCTTGTGCTGCCGCGCTGGGTGATTAACGTGTTTGGCCTTGTGCCCGCTTTGGTGTGGCAGGATTTTTACCTGTGGCAGCTTTTCACTTATCAATTTTTTCACGGCGGGCTGATGCACCTGCTGTTCAATATGCTCGCCCTCTGGATGTTCGGCTGTGACCTGGAGCGGCGCTGGGGAAGCGAGTTCTTCTTAAAATATTTCTTTGTGTCGGTGGTCGGCGGCGCGATTCTCAACACGCTGTTTTTGCCGGGACAGATGGCGCCGAGCATCGGGGCGTCGGCGGGCATATACGGCATTCTCCTCGCCTTCGGCCTGATCTATCCCAACCAGATCATTTACTTTTATTTTTTGTTCCCCATCAAAATGAAGTATTTCGTCATGATCATCGGCGCCATCGCGGTTTACTCGGCGGCGGCATCCGGCCAAAGCGGTATCGCTCATCTTGCGCATCTCGGCGGCATGGTTTTCGGTTATCTTTATCTGCGCGGCGGCAACCGATTGGGCCGCTGGAAATTCTACAACCCCTGGGACCGCTGGAAACTCTACCAAGACCGGCGCCGCCTCGCCCGCCTCAAACGGCGCTTTCAGGTGCTCCCCGGCGGCAGGGATGACGACTCTGGGCCGACGATGCATTGAGCCAGGCGCGCAGATTTCGATGTTCGTGTTCGTTCGTCGAGCACGATTATAACTTCTCCCAGGCAATCAAAAACACACCCAGGATCACTAGTAAGGTAGCGCCGATTTTGCGCGCCGTGAGTTTTTCCACGTCCTTGAGCATGAAATAGGACAGCGGAAGCACGAACAGGGAAGAGCCGTTTACCAGCGGCGATATGATCGACACTCGCTCCATGGCGAGGGCGCTGTAGGTCAATACATAGGAAAGAAAATTCATGAAGCCGGAGAGCGCAAAGTAACCGAGGCCGCGCCTGGCGAACTCGGGGAGCGGTTTTTTCTCGCCAAAGCTGAGATACACAAAGGACATCGTCAGGAACGATGTCGCTGCCGCTAGGGCCGCGCCCACCACCGGCGACGGTATCTGGACCACGGCGAAGCGCACGAGATTGTCCCGCGCGGCGAAAAGAAAGGCGGCGGTGGTGGGAAAAATAAGATCGCGGGTGCGCCAGGTCTTAGTGGCGCCTTTCCAGGATAGCGCGATGATGCCTCCGACGATCGATAACGCTCCAAGGATGTTGGTGGCCGTCGGCTGCTCGCCAAGAAACAATACCGCGATGAGAATGGCGAAAAGCGGCCCGCTATTGGTCAGGCAGGAGGAGATCGGCGCGCCCAGCCGTTCCATGCTCTTGAAAATAAAAAAGCGCGCCACGCCGGGAACGAAGATGCCTACGGCAACAAAGACCAGATTGACAGGCCGCCATAGATCGATTTCGTCGACGAACAGAAAGACGTAAAGCCAGATAAACAACGTGTTGGCGCCTAGATTGGCGAGCAGACCGCGGAAGTAATCGATGGAGAGTACGCCGCGGTTGATGACAACCATTGAAAATGCAAACCAGAACGAGCCGATGAGCGCGAGCAGGATGGCAAGCATGGCGATCAACGACGAACCTTAGCCTGCGCCGGTTTCGCAAGCAAACAAGGCCTGTTCAAGGTTCAACGTTCAAAGTTCAACGTCCCCCCTTGAACCTTAAACATTGAACTTTGAACCGAGCGCCACAGGCGCGTACCGTTGAACACTGAACCGGATGACTCGCGGTTTCCTCATCGGCTGCGCTATGTTATGAATTGGTCGTGGCAGACGTCTAACATAGGATTGACCGGCGGGTTCATTGATCCGTTTTTTGTCGAGAAAGCTGGAGGTCGCCGATGAAACGCATTTTGACCTTGACGTTCGCATTGGGTCTCATCTTGTTGCTTTCGGGAGAGATTACCGCGGGCGGCCGTCTTGGCGCGACTGGCCCGGGAAGGGTTGGCCGCGGCTTTGTGGGCGGGGCGCCCCGCAATGACATACAGCGCCATTGGAGGCCGTCTTCGCCGGTCGGACCGCACTACCCTTTTTACTATCGTCACAACTTTTATCCCCATCATTATTTTCGCAATGATCCGCGTTCTGTCATTATTGTCACGCCATACACATATTACCCCTACTATGCACCGGTCACGGTAGTGACCAGCGAACCGTTTTATTGCCATGTGCATCACGTCGGATTCGTCAGCCGGGTGGGTTTTCTCGATCACATCAGCGGCACTCACAAGATTCCCCTGCAAACTGCCAACTCGATTTGCGCCAATAGCGATGAGAGCTGCATCATCGAAGGTTACTGACCCATAACCAACTCACGCCGCCCTGCGCCAGAATCTCGGCCGCAACCCGGCAGCAGATTTTATTCGGTATTCGCTTCGGCACTGTGGTAATTTGTGGGCTTACCGCAGTGCTTGGTTTGCCGATGGCCGAAAAGAACTTTACCGCTGCCGAACTTTACGACGCGTGGCCGGTACTCTCATTGACCGAACGCGTCGAAGGCTTTGAATTACTGCAAAGAGACGAGGCCGATGATTTTTTCCGGCAACTAAGCGCGCGCGACCGGGCCGAGCTGATAGTAGCGCTCTCACCAGGAGAGCAGCGGTTGTGGTTGAGACTGCTTGCGCCCGATGATGCTGCGGATGTTATTCAAGAAGCCCCGGCCGCTCAGCGTGATCATCTTGTATCGCTGCTCGACGATTTCACGCAGCGGGAAGTCAAAGGCCTTCTCGACTATGCGGAGGACGAAGCCGGCGGGCTGATGAACACCCGCTACTCGCGGTTGCGGGTGGATATGACCGTGGACGAGGCGATCAGTTACTTGAAACGAGACGCACGCGCGCGGGAGAAGACGGTCTATTATGTCTATGTCGTTGACGCTGAGGAACGGCTCCTTGGCGTGGTCTCTTTTCGCGATCTGATTGTCGCGCCGGGTGACAAACGGGTCGGCGAGGTAATGCGCACCGAGGTGATATCGGCGCGGGACGATCTCGATCAGGAGGCGCTCAGCAAGCTTTTCATGCGCCATCATCTGCTTATGATGCCGATTGTCGATTCGGCGGGCCGCATCAAAGGCGTGGTAAGCGTCAACGATATCGTCGATGTGGTGCAGGAGGAGGCCACCGAGGATATGCAAAAGCTCGGCGCGGTCGCGACCCTGGATGAACCCTACTTGCAGATCTCTCTGGCGCGAATGATCAAGAAGCGGGCCGGGTGGTTGGCCGCGCTATTTCTCGGTGAAATGCTTACGGCGACGGCGATGGGCCGGTTCGAGGCGGAAATTACCAGGGCCGTGGTTCTGGCGTTGTTCGTTCCGCTCATTATCAGCAGCGGCGGCAATTCCGGCTCCCAAGCCACGACGTTGGTGATCCGGGCGATGGCGCTGGGAGAGGTAAGGCTACGCGATTGGTGGCGGGTGATTCGGCGCGAAGTCGTGACGGGTTTGGGGCTGGGGCTGATTCTGGCCACTCTCGGGTCTGGTTCGTATCCTGCTCTGGCAATGGTGGTTCAACGCCTACGGCGACCATT
The DNA here is from genome assembly GCA_963840855.1 of uncultured delta proteobacterium. GTDB lineage: Bacteria > Desulfobacterota > Binatia > UBA9968 > UBA9968 > DATACQ01. The sequence continues at coordinate 93,781 of CAWJBB010000051.1, read as the reverse complement.
ACTTCCTGGTGGCTTCGACGGTGGCGCTGAGCTTAATTGGAGTCGTATTGTGGGGCGCGGTGGCCGGTTCGATCCTGCCTTTTGTTCTGCGCGGTTGCGGTTTTGACCCGGCGAGCGCCTCCGCGCCGTTCGTGGCGACTTTGGTCGATGTCACGGGCCTGGTCATCTACTTCACGATTGCTGCCGTGGTTTTGCGCGGCACGCTGTTATAATTCGAGTCCGCACCGCCTCGGCTCAGCAACCCAACTCTCAACGTCATTTCGCCTCGCCGTTGTCCGCTTCCTCGTAAGCAGCGATTGCGCTATAGTTTTTGTCACTTGAATCGTCAATTACTGAGCGCATCTCTCTATGAGTAACATCGTCGAAAAACTTGCGGAATTGATCGGCCCTTCTCGGGTATACACCGACCCGCAAAAATTGGACGATCTCTCATGGGATGCGCTGAGCGCGGGGCGTTTGCATCCCGAACACCAGCCTCGATTGGCCGCGCCGCTCTGCGCGGTGGCGCCGGCGTCAAGCGAAGAAGTGCGCCGCGTCGTGGCCGTTGCCAACGCGGAAAAAATTCCGCTGATGCCCTACGGCGGCGGGTCTGGTCTCATGGGTGGCGCTTTGTCGATTCGCCCATGCGTCGTCGTCGATTTGCGCGCGATGAACCGCATCATCGAAATTGACATAGAGGCTCGTTCGGCGCAGGCGCAGTCGGGAGTGGTTCTGGAAGCGCTGGACCAGCGCTTGAATGAAGCGGGTTATATTCTGGGTCACGATCCCTGGACCGTCCCGGTAGCCACCGTCGGCGGTGCGATTTCCACCAACAGTGTCGGCTATCGCGCAGGCGTGTACGGTTCGATGGGGGATCAGGTGTTGGGATTGGAGGCGGTGTTACCCAATGGCGAGATTCTCCGCACGAGAGCCGTGGAGAAATCGTCGGCGGGAATTGATTTGAACGCGCTTTTTATCGGCGGTGAGGGTTGTTTCGGAATCATCACGGAGGCGACTATCAGAATTTTTCCGCAGCCCGAAGTGCGTCTGCTGCATGCGCTGCTTTTCGAGTCTTTCGAGGCGGGCTATCACGCGATACAAGAGCTGTTTCACCAGAGTTTGCGGCCCGCATTGCTCGACTTCGGCGATGCCGACGATAAATTTGACGGCAGCGCCATGTTGTACCTGGGATTTGAAGGCATGAAAGAAAGCGCGGCGGCCGAAGAAGCGCGGGCGCTGTCGATCTGTGGATTGCACGGCGCTACGGCTTTGCCCCAACAAGAGGCCGAGCGTTTTTGGCACGAGCGCCATTCCGTTGCCAGACGTTTTCTGAGCAATCGGCGCGAACGCCGTGAGCGCAGCAGAGACGGCGTTTATCGGGATTGGATTCACGTGGCCCTGCCGGGATCGAAAGTTTTGCCGTTCCGAAAGGCGGCCATCGAAATTGTCGAGCGGCGCGGCGTGCGCTTGCACGAGAGCGGCTTATGGATTCAACCGGAACTTTTTTCAATGCCGCTGATGATTGAAGATGAAGGCGGCGGCGATGCCCAGCTGGTCTTGGAAGAAACCGTGGAAGAACTGCTTCGTCTTGTCCAGCACATGGGTGGTTCGATGGAATATACCCACGGCGTGGGCGTGAAGTTGGCGCCGCTCATGGTGGCAGAACATGGCTACGGTCTCGAGGTTCTGCGTCAGATCAAGAAAACTCTCGACCCGAACAACATCATGAATCCGGGAAAAATGGGGCTGTAAAAGTGCGCGGCGCGGATCAATGGCCGCGGCCTTCCGGAGGCTCGGGCGGCTTTGACATCGACGCCGAATCGAGATAGAAAGAGAGTCTTGGGAGTTTTGGTGGTGTGACAAGGCTTGGTTCTAAACGAAATTCAGTTTTGAAGACGAACGACGCGAAAATGCACCCGACGGGGTGCATTTTTTTTTGCCTAGCAGGCTGATTAGAAAGAGTCCTATGGGTGTTGCTATCTAGAGTCTCGGGGCTGGAGTTAACTCGCAACCTTATGAAGTGCACCGCGCCGCTGGAATATCTTTGAGCAGCCTGCAAACAGAGTTTTTCAATAACCTGCCAGGGAGGAGAAAACGTTGAGCGCGCAAATTGAAATCCTCGCGTCGTTGCAAACTGTGGATCGCGAGATCAAACAACATCATGGCAAGAAGCAAGATTTGCTGGGCGAACTTCAAGCCAAGGAGCAGGAAATTCAAATTAAGAAACGGGAAATTGTAAAACTGTCATTGGTGTTGGCCGAAACCGAAAAGCTGCGCCAGGAAAAAGATCGCGTTTTTCAGGACGAAGGCAAAAAGGCGACGGACCGGCGAATGCGCATGAATCGGATCAAGAATTCGAAGGAGCTTATGGCGCTGCAACGGGAAATCGATCTTATCAAGCAAGGCAACAGCGAGCGCGAGGAAGAGCTGATCAAACTGATGGAAGAAACCGACCGTGCCAGTTCCGAGATCAAGGGCAAAGAAGAAGAGCTGGCGAAATTGCAGGCGGAGTGGGATCAGGAGCAGGAGGAGTTACGATCGCAAATCACCGGCATTGACCAAGCCGTGTCGGAGGCGGCGACGCGCCGGCAAACCATTGCTGCGCAAGTTGCGGGCGATTTGATTTCTCGCTATGAGCTGATTTTTTCGCGGCGCGGCGGCACCGCGGTGGTGCAGGTTACCGGCGGTATTTGCCAGGGCTGTTACATGAATGTCCCGCCGCAGTTGTGGAACGAGATTATCAGGAGCGAGAAGGTTCACCTCTGTCCCAGTTGTCAGCGCATTCTCCACTACAAACCCGCGGAAGAAGCGGTAAAGTCGGCTTAGGCCTCGTTTCGCGTCCAGCGCCGCCGCCGCGTAAAAGTTGCGCCACTTTGACAGCTGTACTATTGTTCACGTGCGGCGGGAGGCGAACAAATTAGCCGACAAGCTTGCCAACCGCGGCATCGACGACGCCCTCAAACAACGTCGCGCGGGCTAAAGTGGATCAAGCGATCGCCCTTCTTAAACGAGGGGAGGAAAGTCCGGACTCCATAGGACAGGGTAGCCGCTAACGGCGGCCCCGAGAGATCGGGGGAAAGTACCACAGAAAACATACCGCCTGTCGTTTCGGCGGCGGGTAAGGTTGAAAAGGCGAGGTAAGAGCTCACCGGTCCACCAGTGATGGTGGACGCATGGCAAACCCTACCCGGAGCAAGACCGAATAGGAGGGTCGGGCGGTCCGCCCATAGCCCTCGGGTAAGGTCGCTCGACCGCGCAAGCAATCGCGCGGCAAGATGAATGATCGCTGTGGCTCCTTTTGCGAGCCATGACAGAATCCGGCTTATCGATCCACTTTAGCCTGCACCAGATCGCCATCGCTCGTTAAGAAAACAGCTGAAATCGTTGCCGGGGCTACTGACCCTTGGCAGCACCAGATCTAGCCGGTGATTTTCAGGGCTAATATCCCACCCGTCCCTTTTCATGCCCTCTAGAGTAAAGGGTTCCCGAATTTACCGCCAATTGGGCATGAAACCGGTCAGTAAAGGGCGTCAAAAAATTGACGGCGAAATCAAAAAAAATCTTTTAATTCTATAAATTTATGTTGACAGAGGAGATGCGAGAAGTTATAACTGTGGCCTCATGTGGAATTATGTGGTTGTTAAGCCCTAAAATTTTTTATTTGAGCGCAGTAGCCGATGTTTCGCGGTAGTTTTGAACATACACTTGATGCCAAGGGGCGTTTGAGCCTGCCATCGAAGTTTCGCGATGTGCTCTCCGGAAAAAATGATAACCGGATCATGATCACGAATTTCATCACGAGCGGCGCGCGCTGTCTCGACGTATATCCGTTGGACGAGTGGCAGCGCCTGGAAGAAAAAGTGCGCGGCAAGCAGCGGTTTGGTTTAGAGGTCAATGACTTTGAGAATTACTATCTCGGTCGCGCCCAAGAATGCAGCTTAGATAACCAATGGCGCATTTTGATTCCACCGACGCTCAGAAAATACGCCAATCTGCAACGCGATGTGGTTTTGGTCTCGGCGGTGGAAAAGTTTCGCGTCTGGGACCAGGAAACCTGGAATAAGGTTTTTGCCGACGCGGAGGAGAAGTTTACGCAGAATCCCGAGTCCTTCGGCAACCTGGGCTTGTGAGGAGATCGAGTGGCACAAGAAAGTTTCCCCTCGATGAAAGGAGAGCGAGGAATGTTCCCCCGCAAACCGATCCAAGATATTTCGGTGATCGATGTCACCGGCGATATCGACTTTCGTGAGATGATACGCATCAAGGACACCATCGGATCATTGATCGAAAAGGAGCGCATCAAGGTCGTCATCAATCTCAAGTCGGTGGACCACATCAACTATCTCAGCATCGGCGTGCTGATCGAGCGGCTCAAGCTTTTGAGACATCTCAATGGTGATCTCAAGCTTGCCGGCATGAGCCCCTTTCTCCGCGATATTTTCAAGGTGGTGGGGATGGACCGGGTCTTTGAAGAATACACCTCCCTCGAGGACGCCATCGAAAGCTTTGACGACGACTGGGAGGGGGATGGAACCAGTCACTAAATGGCGTTCGCGCATGTTTCGGTGCTGGCCCGCGAGGTCATCGAGTTTCTCAAACCCGAACCGGGCAAACGCTATCTCGACGGCACCTTGGGTGGAGGCGGCCATACAGAGCGACTTCTGATTGAAAGCAGCCCAGATGGGCTGGTCTTGGGATTGGATAGGGACGATGAAGCGCTGGCGGCGGCGCAGCTTCATCTGAGTCATTTTGGCGCGCGGCTCGCAGCGCGTCAGGCGAGCTTCGCGGCGGCGGGGGAAATCTTAACGGAGCTGCATTGGCAATCGGTAGACGGAGTGATTTTAGACCTTGGCCTCTCATCGCACCATCTCGATACGCCAGAGCGTGGTTTTAGTTTTCGCTCGTCGGCGCGACTCGATATGCGCATGGACCGCCGCCAACGACTGGATGCCTATGAGATCGTCAACCGCTACTCCGGGGCGGAACTGGAACGCATTCTCAAAATCTATGGTGAGGAGCCGCGAGCGCGGCGCATCGCCTCGGCGATTGTCGCCGCGCGGCCCATTGAGACCACCGGCGGACTTGCGGCATTGATCGCGCGGGCCAAAGGCGGCCGCGCCGGTAACCGCCACCCCGCGACACAAAGTTTTCAGGCGCTCAGGATCGCGGTGAATCAGGAGCTCGATCACTTGGCGAGTTTTTTGGAAAATGGCTATGAGCTTTTGGCGCCCGGCGGCCGCCTGGCTGTCATTTCTTTTCACTCGCTGGAGGACCGGTTGGTGAAGTCGGCTTTTCGCAAGTGGAGCCGCAACTGTCTCTGCCCGCCGCGCGCACCGGCGTGCACCTGCGGCTGGAGCCGTAAGGCGAAACTGTTGACGACGAGGCCGGTAACGCCTTCGGCGGCGGAATGCCGAAGCAATCCCCGGGCTCGCTCCGCAAAGCTTCGCGTCGTGGAGCGAGTCTAGAAAGTGGCTGAGGAAACGCACATTGCAAAATCCAAAATGTCGTGAGAGCGCGGCAAATTGACGATGCATAAATGGCGCACTGACATTTGAATTAAATTGTCATCATGGCCATCGCCCAACGCAGCCAAGTCGCCCGGGTCAGCACCGTTAAAAACGCGCGGTCCGACCGCGCCGCGCGGATCGAACTTAGACGGCGCGTGCTGCGCTACGGCGTCGTTCTGTTTTGCTTTGCATTGGTGGTATTGCTGAATGTGTGGCTGCGTTTGCAGGTGGTCAATCACGGCTATGTGCTGTCGGCAACCACCAAGCTGCACGAGCGGCTGGAGCAGGAGCAGCGTGAACTCAGGGTGGAGCATGCGACGTTGACATCTCCCGAACGGTTGGAAGCGATGGCACGCCAGCGCTTGGGTTTGCGCCCGCCGGAAAAGGGGCAGGTGATCGTGCTGCCATGAGGCGCTCGTTTAAAGAAATAAAATTTCGCCTGGGCATGGCGAAGATAGTGTTCCTGCTTTTTTTCGTGGTTGTGGGCGGCCGCGCGTTCCAGTTGCAGGTGGTGCGCGGGCAAGAACTGCGCCGTCTCGGCGAGGCGCAGCAGCTGAAAATGATGACCTCGCTGCCGAAGCGCGGCGCTGTATTGGACCGTTCCGGCGACTCGCTGGCGGTCAGTCTCGTGGCGCAGTCCGTGGGCGCGCATCCACGCAGGGTCAAAGATAAGACCAGCGTGGCTAATGAACTCGCGGAAATTTTGCGTTTGAAACCAAACGACGTGCGAAAAAGCCTCGACTCAGACAAATCCTTTGTCTGGATCAAACGCCAGATTACACCGCAGGAAGCGGAGCAAATCCAGAAATTCAATGCCAAAGGCGTGGAGATGTCCTTTGAGCCGAATCGCTTTTATCCGCAGGGGCAAATCGCCGGCCAGGTGCTCGGATTTGTCAACCGGGATTCCGAAGGGCTGGAAGGATTGGAACTCCAGTATAACGACTATATCCGCGGCGAGGCGGGTTCGTCGTTGATCGAGTTCGATGCCAAGAGACGCAGCGTCCTGGTCCAAGGGGTCGAAGAATTTCGCATTCCTCCCGGCGCGGATCTTCACCTCACTTTGCACAGCGCGATTCAACATCTGGCTGAAAAAGAGCTGGAAGCGGCTATCGTTAAAAACCGCGCCAAGGCGGGTGTTGCGATCGTGGTCGAGCCCTTCACCGGCGAGCTGTTGGCGCTGGCCAACTATCCATCGTTCGATCCCAACATGTTTGCCAAACAGGGCAAGGAGCGCGCGCGCAACCGGGCGATAGCGGACAGTTACGAACCTGGCTCGACGTTCAAGACCATTCTCGCGGCGGCGGTTCTAGAAGAAGGGGTGGTCGGCAAAGAGGACTTATTTTATTGCGAGATGGGCAGGTATGCCTACGCCGGCAGGACTATCCATGATACCCATCCCCACGGTTGGTTGCCTTTTTCCAAGATTCTCCAGGTGTCGAGCAATATTTGTTTTACCAAGGTTGCGGAGAAGCTCAAGAAAGAACGTTACTTCGGCTACATCGAAAAATTCGGCTTTGGCAAAGTGACCGGCGTCGATATGCCCGGCGAAGTCGCGGGGATTTTACGCAACCATCAATCCTGGGCGGCCATCGACCTTGCGACCCATGCTTTCGGGCAGGGAATATCGGTAACGCCGCTGCAAATGGCGATGGCCTACGCGGCGGTGGCCAACGGCGGCTTTCTTATGCGGCCCTACGTGGTGCAACGGGTCACCGGCCCTAAAGGCGAAGTGTTGTTAGAGAACCAACCCCGTGTCGTGCGCCGCGTCATCTCGGAAAAAGCCGCGCGCGCATTGGCCTCGATGCTCAAGGAAGTTACCAGTGACGGCGGCACCGGTAAGATGGCGAGCCTGGAAGGCTTTGACGTCGCGGGCAAGACCGGCACCTCGCAGAAGGCCGACCTGGTTCATGGCGGTTACTCCAAAAAGCGCGTGGCGTCTTTCGTCGGGTTCGTGCCGGCGGACGAGCCGTGTTTGGTGGTGATGGTAGTGGTGGACGAGCCGGAGGCGAGCGTCTATGGCGGCGTTGTCGCCGCGCCTGCGTTTGGCAACATTGCCCGCGGCGCGCTGCGCCATCTGGCAGTGGCGTCAGGCAAGACCGACCCCATGCCGGCAACGGCCGGCCCCGCGGAGCTACGGCTACGGCGGGCACTAACGAAAGAAGCGACTCCGGACGGCGGCGGCCCTCAGAACGGAGCGCCGGACTTCCTCGGACTTAGTCTGCGCGAGGCCGTGGAAAAAGCGCGCGCCATCAAGGTCAGCGTCAAAATGCATGGGCATGGTCATGTGATCAAACAGCAGCCGCTTCCGGGGGCGGTTTGGAACGACAGCCGGGAATTGGTTCTCAATCTGCAAGGGTGAGAGACGATGCGTCTTAGAGAGTTGCTGGCCCTGGGGGAGATCGAAGCAGTCGAAGGCGACATAGAGCGAGAAGTGGCGGGATTGGCCTACGACTCGCGTCAGGTGGGTGCAGAGTATGTCTTCTTTGCCATTCGCGGCGAAAAAACCGACGGCCATGATTTTCTGCAGCAAGCCACCGGCCGCGGCGCCGCGGCGCTGGTGGTGGCGCAGCCGGTACCGCGTCCCGACGGCACGGTCTTGATTCGCGTGCGCGACGTGCGCCACGCATTGGGATGTTGGTCGGCGCATTTTTTCGGCGCCCCCAGCCGCCGGTTGAAGCTCGTTGGCATTACCGGGACGAATGGGAAAACGACTTGCAGTTATCTAGTGGAATCCATCGCCGCGGCGGCGGGCCTGGCGCCGGGGGTCATCGGCACAATCAATTACCGCTACCAGGGCCATGAGGTTCCATCGCACCATACCACGCCGGAATCCCTCGACCTGGAAATGCTCATGGCGGAGATGTTGGAGGGGGGAGCAAAAGCAGTGGTGCTGGAAGTTTCCTCCCATGCGCTGGCGCAGGAGCGAGTGCGCGGCCTGGAGTTCGACGCGGCATTGTTTACGAATCTTTCCCGCGATCATCTCGATTACCACGTGGACATGGACGATTATTTCGCCGCCAAGAGCAAGCTTTTCACGGATCATCTGGCGAGCAGCGCCAAGCCGGAGAGAAGCGCGGTGATCTACGGCGCGGACCCGCGGGGCGCTGAGCTGATCGAAACGATCCGCGCCAAACGGATAGATATCTGGAGTTACGGCGAAGGACCTCAGTGGGATGTCCATCCATTGGAAGTCGAAAGCGACGTGGCGGGTCTGCGGGGAAAGATCCGCGCCAAGGAACGCACCCTTGAGTTCGCGTCGTCAATGATTGGCGCGGCCAACCTACAGAATATTCTGGGCGCGACAGGCGTGGCCTGTGCGTTGGGGCTGCCGTCCGATGCGATCGCCGCCGGCATCGAGCGCCTAAAGACAGTTCCCGGCCGGTTGGAGAAAGTCGAAAACCAACGGGGTGTTTCAGTGCTGGTGGATTATGCCCATACGCCGGACGCGCTGGAAAAAGTTCTCACCGCGGTGCGGCCGCTGACGCAAGGCAGAGTCTTCGCGGTGTTTGGCTGCGGTGGCGATCGGGACCGCGGCAAGCGACCGGTCATGGGCGAGATTGCCGCGCGGCTGAGCGATATCGCGATCGTGACCTCAGATAACCCGCGCAGTGAAGAGCCTATGAGCATTATCGCCGAGATCGAAGCGGGCCTGGGCAAAAGCGGCAAAAGAAAAATTTCCGGGCCGAAAAGCAAAATCGGCAACCCGAAACCCGAAGTGGAGAATGGTTACTGGGTGGAAGCGGACCGCCATGCAGCGATTCGGATCGCGCTCCGCTCGGCGCGGCCGGGCGATCTGGTATTGATCGCCGGCAAAGGACATGAGGACTACCAGATTCTCGGCACGGAGAAAATTCATTTCGATGACCGGGAAGTGGCGCGGGAGGAACTGGCCGCACTCTAAGTCTGCGGTTCCGATCTTGAGTCCGAGTTTTTCTACCTTGAACCTTGAACTGAATTTTTCGCCGCGCCGTAGTGACGAGGCGCGGAAACGATGGTGAGCTTGACGGTGACTCAAAAAAAACATGTCCTGGACGAAAAAGGAAATCCTCGCGGCCACCGGCGGTAGGATCGCGCGGGAGGCAAAGCAAAACCTATTTGGCGAAGTCGTGACGGATTCGAGCAAGGTCAAAAAGGGATCGGTTTTCGTCGCTCTGAAAGGGGAGCGCCTAGATGGCCATCGCTTCGTTCCGGAAGCCCTCAAGCGCGGCGCCGCCTGTGTTATCATCCATCGCGCCGTGCCTGGTTCGACTAAGCTCATCACTAGGTGGTTCGACGCGGCTCACCACAGGTGGTTCGACGCGGCTCACCACAGGCGCGCCGGTTGCGCCCAACGCCACCATCGTGCGTGTGGGCGATACGCTCAGGGCGCTGGGCGATTTGGCCCATTATCGCCGCCAAAAATTTGCGCCCAAGGTAGTCGCCATAACCGGCTCCAATGGCAAAACGACGACCAAGGAAATGGCCGCGGCGATCCTTGCTGAAGCGGTCTTGAACGGCCGAAGATTGCGCGGCAAAGTTCTCAAGACTGAAGGCAACTTCAACAATCTCGTCGGCCTGCCGTTGACTCTCCTCAGGCTGCGCCCGTCGCACAAAGTTGCCATCGTCGAAATCGGCACCAACCGTCCAGGAGAAGTTCAGCGGCTCGCCGAGATCGCTAGGCCGGACATGGGCATCATCACGGCCGTTGCCGCGGCCCATCTCGAAGGATTGAACAGTCTGGCGGGGGTGGCTCGGGAAAAAGGCGAGTTGTTTCGCAATCTGCGTCCTGGCGGCACCATCGCGGTGAATCTCGATGATCCGCGGGTGCGCCGGTTGGGCGCGAAATTCAAAGGGCGAAAAATCTCCTATGGACGACGCGGCTCGGTGCGGGCTGAAAGGGTGCGGCCCGTGGATGCGCAAGGGACGCGTTTTATGCTCTGCGCGGGGGCCCGGCGCTGCCCAGTAAGACTGCGCTATCTGGGGCGGCACAATGTCAGTAACGCCGTAGGGGCGGCGGCGCTGGCGCTTGGCCTAGGCGCGAGTTTCGCTGCCATTCGACGCGGCCTGGAAAAGGCCAAGCCCTATGCCATGCGCATGGAAGCCCATTCATGGCGCGGCGCCGGCATCATCAACGATGCCTACAACGCCAACCCCGCATCGATGGAGGCGGCGCTGAAGACGCTGGCGGCCATGGGTGGAAAGGGCGAGAAGATCGCCATCCTGGGCGACATGTTCGAACTGGGAAAAGCCAGTGGACGGGAGCACCGAGAGCTCGGCAAACGGGTGGCGAAAGAGCGCATCGACCGGCTCTATCTCCTCGGACCCCAGGCGGCGTTGGTCAAGGCTGGCGCGCGCAGCGGCGGCATGGGCGAGGAAAAGATTATCATCGGCAAAGACCATGGCGCTGTGGCGCGGCAGCTGAGAGGTCACGTTCAAACGGGCGACTGGCTGCTGATCAAAGGTTCGCGGGGCATGAAGATGGAAAAAGTCTTGGATGCGTTGAAAGGCAAAGACTGAGGAAAAGGCAGTGCTTTATTATATATTGTTTTCCCTGCACACGACCTACACCGGCTTCAACGTCTTTCGCTATATCACCTTTCGCGCCGCCATGGCGGCCTTGTTGGCGCTGCTCGTGTCACTTTTGACGGGACCGTGGTTGATCCGCGCGTTGACGCGCAAGCAGATCGGCCAACAGATTCGTGACGACGGTCCGGCCTCTCATTCGGTCAAAGCCGGCACCCCGACCATGGGCGGCGCGCTGATTCTCCTGGCTTTGACGCTGGCGACATTGCTGCTCGCAGACCTTGCCAACCTCTATGTGTGGATCGCGTTGCTGGGCACGGTGGGCTTCGGAGCGGTGGGGTTTCTCGATGACTATTTGAAGCTTTCCAAGAAAAACAGCAAAGGCCTCAGCAAGCGCGCGAAACTCATCGGTCAATTCAGCATCGCCTTGGCGGTGGCGGCGGCGCTTTATTTTTTCCCCAGGTTCAGCACCGCGATCGGTATTCCTTTCATAAAGAATATCCGTCCCGACCTCGGTATCTATTATATTCCGTTCGCTGCCCTGGTGATTGTCGGCGCGTCCAACGCGGTGAACCTTACGGACGGACTCGATGGGCTGGCCATCGGCCCGGTGATGATTTCCGCCGGCACCTACGCGGTGATCGCGTATGTGACGGGGCACCGGAATTTGGCGGAGTATCTCCAGATTCCTTATGTCGCGGGCGTCGGTGAAATCAGCGTCTTCTGCGCTGCCATGGTGGCCGCCGGTTTGGGCTTTCTCTGGTTCAACGCCTATCCGGCGCAAATGTTCATGGGCGACATGGGCTCGCTCTCACTGGGGGCGGCGCTGGGCATCGTCGCCGTGATGACCAAAAACGAAGTGCTCCTGATCATCGTTGGCGGCGTGTTTGTACTGGAGGCCTGTTCGGTGATTTTTCAGGTCATTTCCTACAAGTTCAGGCGTAAACGCATTTTTCTCATGGCGCCGATTCATCACCACTATGAGCTCAAAGGCTGGGCAGAGCCGCAGATCATCGTGCGCTTCTGGATCATTTCTTTTATTTGCGCGGTAATCGGTCTGAGCACGCTCAAGCTCAGGTGACGGCCGCGGCGATGTATGGAGCTCAAAGGCAAAAAGGTTTTGGTCATCGGACTGGCGCGCACGGGCAGAGAGTGCGCGCGCTTTCTGGTTGAACATGGGGCAAGCGTGACCGTGAGCGATTTGCGGCCGGAAGCGGAACTCAAGGACGAAGTCAAAAGCCTCGCGGGGTTGCCCATCCGTTATTTTTTTGGCGCTGAAGAGCGCGGCTGGCTCGAAGCCATCGACTGCGTCATCCCGAGTCCGGGCGTAGCGGCGGAAAATCCGCTGCTTAGCGAAGCCGCGGCAAGTGGTATTCCGGTGCTCAGTGAAATCGAGTTGGCGTATCGATTTTTCCCTGCGCCCTTGGTGGCGGTCACCGGCACCAACGGCAAAAGCACGACCACGACATTGATCGGTGAAATGGTTAAGGCCGGCGGCCAGAAAGTTTTCGTCGGCGGCAATCTCGGGACGCCGTTCATCGGGGCGGCTTCCGGGGAGTGGGATTGGGGCGTGCTCGAGATCAGTAGTTTCCAGCTGGAATGGATCGAGCGCTTCCGGCCGCGCATTGCGGGGTTGCTAAACGTGTCCGAAGACCATCTGGACCGCTACGCAACTTTCGACGATTACCGCCGCGCCAAGGAAAGAATTTTCGAGGCGCAGTCTGAAGGCGACTTCGCCGTGCTCAATCGCGAGGATCCGCGGGTCTGGGCGCTTAAAGCTACCGTGAAAGCGCGGGTGATATCGTTTGGATTCACCGAGGTTTCTGAAGGCGCGTACGCCACCGCCAACATGATCGTCTGGCGCGATGGTGCTAACGAAGAAAGGTTCCCGCTCGCGGATGTGAAAATACAAGGCGTGCACAACGTGGAGAACATGATGGCGGCCGTCGCCGCGGCCAAGCTGGCGGGCGTTGCTCGCCAGCCGATCCAGCAGACCCTGGAAAACTTTCCCGGCCTCGAACACCGCCTCGAATTCGTGCGCGAGAAGGATGGCGTGAGTTACTACAACGACTCCAAGGGAACCAACGTGGGCGCGGTGGTGAAGTCGCTGGCCGGTTTTTCCGCCCCGGTGATTCTGATTGCGGGGGGCGTGGATAAAGGCGGCGACTATGGTCCCCTCGAGGAAGAGATCAAGCGCAAGGTGCGCCGTCTGGTGCTGTTCGGCGCCGCAAAAAATGTTATCGCCCGCGCGCTGGGCACTTTAACGGAGACGGTAATCGTGGAGAATCTGACAGCTGCCGTGGGTGACGCCGCCGCGGCGGCTCGCGCCGGCGACGTAGTGCTCCTGTCGCCGGCCTGTTCGAGTTTCGATCAGTTTCGCAATTACGCGGAGCGCGGCCGGTTGTTCAAGAACTTGGTGCAGGCCCTATGAAAGACGGATTCGCGGTGGACAAATGGCTGCTTATCGCCGTCATTGGATTGCTCGTGGTGGGCGTGACCATGGTGCTCAGCACCAGTTATCTTTACGCCGACGAGCGCTTCGCCGACGGCACTTACTTTTTCCGCAAGCAGTTGATCGCCCTGGGCGCCGGCGTCATCGGATTGATCGCCTGTTCGCTTTTGTCGGCGCCGGCGTACCGGCGGCTGGCGTATCCGCTATTGGGATTGACCTTGCTGATCTTGATTCTGGTCCTGATTCCCGGCATCGGCGCGCTGCGCGGCGGCGCGCGGCGCTGGCTAACGTTCGCCGGCTTCGGGTTTCAACCGGCGGAGCTGGCCAAGCTCGCGCTGGTGATTTATCTCGCTCATTCCATGGCCAAAAAGGAAGACAGGATCAAAACTTTTGCCATCGGCGTCTTGCCGCATCTGATCGTCACCGGCGCTTGCCTGGGGCTTTTGCTTCTGGAGCCGGACTTCGGCACCGCGCTGATTCTCGTCATGCTGCTCTACTCGATGCTGTTCATCGGCGGCGTGCGCGTTTCCCATTTGCTCGCTACCGGTCTGTTGGCGTTGCCCGCGTTAGTTTACGTCATGCTCATCGCTCCCTATCGCGTGCGCCGGCTGACAACATTTTTAGATCCCTGGAGCGATCCGCAGAACACCGGCTTCCAAGTCATTCAGTCGCTCATCGCCTTTGGTTCCGGGCAGTTCTGGGGGCGCGGGCTGGGCGAGGGACGCCAGAAGCTATTTTATCTGCCCGAGGCGCACACCGATTTCGTTTTTTCGGTCATCGGCGAGGAGATCGGCCTTTTGGGCGCGCTGGCGGTGCTGGCGTTATTCGGGCTGATCGTCGCGCGAGGAATGAGGCTGACCGGCAAAATCGAAGAGCCGTTCGAGCAATATCTCGCGTTCGGTTTGACGGTGTTGTTGGGACTGCAAGCATTGATTCACATGGGAGTGGTGACGGGAATAATGCCTGCCAAAGGGCTGGTGCTGCCGTTTATCAGTTACGGTGGATCCGCCCTGGTGATTAATTTGATGGAGGCCGGAATCTTATTGGGTCTTTCGCGCCGGAGACTCTAGCCATGCGCGTGATTTTGGCCGGCGGGGGAACCGGGGGCCATCTCTTCCCCGGGCTGGCCGTGGCGCGGGAATTTCAACGGCGGGATGCGCAGAATTCGAATTCAATGTCGGATATTCTATTTATTGGTACGGCGCAGGGGATCGAAGCGCGGGCGGTGCCGCGGCAAGGTTTCAAACTGGAAACACTGTCCGTCAGAGGCCTGAAGGGCCGGGGCGCGCGCGGCGTGCTCGATGCTGTCACCGGTGTCCCCGCAAGTTTGTTGCGTTGTCTCAAAATCATCGGTGAGTTTTGTCCGGACATCGTCATCGGGTTGGGCGGTTATGCCTCCGGGCCAATGCTGCTTGCCGCCGCCGTGCGGCGAATTCCCCGTGCCATCATGGAGCAAAATTTGCGCCCCGGTTTTACCAATAAATTATTGGCGCGCTTCGTTGATCGCGTGTTTACCTCATACGCCGACAGCGGGAAATTTTTTCCCGGGGCCAAAGTGATGGCGACGGGAAATCCCGTGCGCTGGGGGAGCCTGCCCGCGGTGGCCAAGGGCGAAAAGTTCACTCTGTTAGTTTTCGGCGGCAGCGCCGGCGCGCGCCGCATCAATTTTGCGATGATCGACGCGCTGAATCTGTTGGTGGATCTGGCGCCCAGCCTCCGGGTGATTCACCAGACCGGGCAGGCGGACTTTGCCACGATCAAAGAGGCATACGCCACGCTTTCCTTCGAAGCTGAAGTGTCGCCGTTTATCGACCAAATGGATGAAGCGTACGCGCGCGCCGATCTCATCGTTTGCCGCTCCGGCGCGACCACCGTCGCGGAGCTCACCGCCTTCGGTAAGGTGGCGATTTTAGTGCCGTATCCTTACGCGATTTACGACCACCAGCGCGGTAACGCTGAGGCCCTGGAGGCGGGCGGCGCGGCGGAGATGATTCTTGATCAAGAGCTGAGCGGCGCAAAGCTGGCGGGGCGGCTGCGCTTTTATTTCTCGGCGCCGGACCGGCTGCTGGCGATGGCGCAGGCGGCCCGTGGCTTGGGCCGGCCCGAGGCGGCGGCGCGGATAGTCGACGAATGCTATGCGCTGGCGCCCAGATGATTTACCCGTTGGCGCGAAGGTCATGCTGCACAAAAAACATAAAATACATTTCGTCGGCATCGGCGGCATCGGCATGAGCGGCATAGCGGAAGTTTTGCTGAACGAGGGTTATTCGGTTACGGGCTCCGATCTCCACGATAGCGAAGCGACGGCGCGGCTGCGCTCCTTGGGCGCGCGGGTGTTCGTCGGACACCAGGAGGACAACCTGGCGATGAATCCCACGGTGGTGGTGGTCTCCACGGCGGTGAAATATTCCAATCCGGAAGTGCTCGAGGCGCGCCGCCGCCAGATCCCGGTGATTCCGCGCGCTGAAATGCTCGCCGAGTTGATGCGCACGAAATATGGGGTAGCGGTGGCCGGGAGCCACGGCAAGACCACCACGACGTCGATGATCGCCCATGTGCTCAGCGCCGCCGGTCTCGATCCGACCATGGTGATCGGCGGCCGGGTGCGCAGCCTCGGCACCAACGCCAAGATGGGCCAAGGCCAATTTATCGTCGCGGAGGCGGATGAAAGCGACGGCAGTTTTCTCTTTCTGGCGCCGACCATCGCGGTGGTGACCAATATCGACCGCGAGCATATGGATTACCATCAGACGATGGAGCGCTTGAGCGAGAGCTTTTTGAACTTTGTCAATAAGATTCCATTCTACGGTCTCGCGGTTTTGTGTCTGGACAACGCCAATGTGCAAGGGCTGTTGCCCAAGGTGAAAAAACGCTCGGTGACTTACGGGCTCTCGGCGGACGCCGATTTTTCCGCGCAGGAAATCAAAATGAGCGGCGCCGGCGTTGAATTCTCCGTCGATCCATCGCGGCCGGGCCCTGGGGACCTTAAACTTGCGCCTGCTCGGACGGCACAGCGCAACCAACGCATTGGCCGTGGTGGCCGTCGCCCGGGAGTTGGAAATTCCTTTTGCGCGCGTCGCCGATGCGCTGGCGGATTTCTCCGGCATTCACCGCCGCTTCGAGGTGAAAGGCGAGGCCAGAGGAGTCATGGTCATCGACGACTATGGCCATCACCCCGCCGAAGTCCGCGCCACCGTGGGTGCCATTCGCGACAGCTGGAAGCGGCCGCTGACAGTGGTCTTTCAGCCGCACCGTTACAGCCGCACGCAGGATCTTTTCGATGACTTTGTCACCGCCTTCGACGGCGCTGACCGGCTCATTCTCACCGATATCTACGCTGCGGGCGAGGATGCCATCGCCGGCGTGAGCAGCGAAACTTTGTACCAAGCGATCAAGAAGCAGGGCCACCTCGAAGCGCAGTACATCGCGGCGAGGGACGACGTCGTCACGGCACTGCGAGAAGCCGTGAAAGACGGCGATATCGTGCTGACCCTGGGCGCGGGAGATGTCTACAAGATCGGTGAAGCGTTGATGGCGGCGCTGCAATAGAAACGATGGAACGCTGGAGCGATGGAAGAATGGAATGATGGAGTAATGGTATAGCTGGATGAGGAAGCGGGTACAATTCCAATTTTCCAGTATTCCAATATTCCAACACTCCAGTGAGTCTTTTATGGCGGAGAGCGGGTTGGCAGAAGAGCTGAAACTGATTGCCGGGCTCAAGGTGAAATCCGATGAGCCGCTGGCGCGCTACACTTCCATGAAAATCGGTGGCCCGGCGGATTACTTCATCGAAGCGCAAGACGATGCGGCGCTCCGCCAAGTGTTGCCGCTGCTGCGGCGCCATGGCGCCGCCCTTTGCCTGCTTGGCAATGGCAGCAATGTCTTGATCAGCGATCGCGGCGTGCGCGGCGCGGTGATTCGCTTGGGGGGTATATTCAAGCGCGTCGAGTGGCGCGAGGATGAAACGGGCGTGTGGGCGGATGTGGGGGCGGCTTGCTCGGTTACCCAGTTAGTGCGCGAAGCGGCGCGCAGAGGTTACACCGGTTTGGAATTCGCCGAGGGCATTCCAGGTACCATGGGCGGCGCGTTGGTGATGAATGCCGGCGCTTATGGATCGGAATTCGAAAAAATCGTCGATCAGCTGGAAGGCGTGACGCAGGAAGGCGAGGTGGCGCGGTTTGCCAGGACGGAGCTGAATTTCGCCTATCGCGATGCCAATTTGCCGCCAGGCATGGTGGTGACGCGGGGGCGGCTGCGCTTGAGCAGACAAGAAGCCTCGCAGGTAAGTTCTAAACTGCGCGAGCTGGTGACTCGGCGAAAAAGCAGCCAGCCCTCGGGGTATCCAAATTCCGGTTCCATGTTTCGCAATCCGCCGGGGGACTTCGCGGGACGGTTGATTGAAGCGGCGGGGCTCAAAGGCATGCGCATCGGCCAAGCGCAGATTTCCGAGCGTCACGCCAACTTCATCGTCAATCTCGGCGCTGCCAAAGCGGACGATGTGCGCCAACTGATGGACTTGGCGCGCGCCGAAGTAGAGCAGCGCTTCGGCGTCGAGCTGACGGCGGAGGTCAAGTATTTGGGCGATTGGCCGGCGGTTTGAACGAAAAGACGAGCCTATGCAATTGACGGTCTATCGCAAAGGCAATCGCAAACGGCCCGCGGCCGGCTGGCGCCGCCGGCTGTGGAGCATTGCCGCGCTGCTCTCGGTCTGCTTGATTGCGGCGGCGCTTTACCAGTGGGGCGGCCGCTTGCGCGGTGCGGCGCGGGCGGCCAAAGCGTTTGTTTTGGACAGCCCCTATTTTTCCGTGCGCGAAATTCAGGTGCGCGGCGGCGACCGGGTCGGCGGTGGCGAGCTCGTCGCCATGGCGGGTCTCAAACATGGCATGAATATCTGGAAGATCGATCCGACGGCCATCGAAGAGAAATTCGCCAAACATCCCTGGGTGCGCCGCGTTCTGGTACGCCGCGAGTTTCCGCGCAGCGTGGTAATCGAAGTCGAGGAGCGCGCGCCCAAAGCGATCGTGGCGATGGGTCAACTTTACTATGTCGATTCCGACGGCTTGGTCTTCACGGAAGTCGGCGCCGGCGACAAGCTCGGCTTGCCGATGATCACAGGACTCCGCCCGGAGCAATTGGCGGCAGCTGACCCGGCTCTGCGCCGCCGTCTCAAAGAGGCGCTGCGGCTGGGTGAGCTGATGGCCATGGATGGGCACAAGCTTTCAGAGATTCATTTCGCCGCGCCGGAGCGAGTGGTGGTCTATACCACAGCCTATCCGATGGCACTGCACATGGGATGGGGAGACTGGGACGACAAAATCTTGCGGGTGAAACGCGTGCTCTCCCTGTGGAGGGGACATGAGGAGCGGCTGGCGTCGCTGGACGTGAGTTATCGCGGCCAGGCCGTGACGCGCGTCAGAGAGGCGCGGCAAAGCCAATGACGGGAGTTGAGTTAGAGAGTCATGACGAAGAAACACACCATCGTAGCGGGCTTGGATATCGGCACTTCGAAAGTCGCGGCCATGATCGGTGAGATGTCCGACCAGGGAGTCGAGATCATCGGCCTCGGCACCCATCCATCGCAGGGGCTGCGCAAAGGAGTGGTCATCAATATTGAGAACACGGTGGGCTCCATCAAAAAGGCGGTAGAAGAAGCCGAGCTGATGGCCGGTTGCGAAATCCATTCGATCTTCACCAGCGTCGGCGGCAGTCACATTAAGGGATTCAATAGCCACGGCATCGTCGCCGTGAAAAACAAGGAAGTGGGCGCGCGGGATCTCGACCGGGTACTCGACGCGGCGAAGGCGGTGGCGATCCCGACCGAGCAAGAAGTTTTTCATGTGCTGCCTCAGGATTTCATTCTCGACGAACACGACGGCATCAAGGAACCGCTGGGCATGTCAGGGGTGCGCCTCGAAGCGCGGGTGCATATTCTGACCGGCTCCTCGATGGCGGCGCAAAACGTGATCAAGTGCTGCAACCGCGCGGGGCTCAGCGTCGCCGGCCTGGCGCTCATGCCGTTGACCACGGCGGAAGCGGTGCTCAGCGAAAAGGAGCGCGAGTTGGGCGTAGCCGTCGTAGATATGGGCGCCGGCACTACCGACATCGCGGTCTATCACGATGGCAGCCTGCGCCACACGGCGGTGCTGCCCATCGGCGGCAATCACGTAACCAATGATATCGCCACCGGCCTGCGCACCTCTTTCGCCGATGCGGAGCGAATCAAGCAACGCTACGGTTTGGCTAAGACTTCGATGGCTGCGTCCGACGAGCGCATCGAAGTCCCGAGCGCCGCCGGCAAGGCAGCGGGCAGTGTTTCACGGCAGATTCTCTGTGAGATCATCGAGCCGCGCCTGGATGAAGTATTTCAACTGGTGCGCGAAGAATTCTGTAAGAGCGGATATGCGGCGTTGTTGGCCGCCGGCGCAGTCATGACGGGCGGCTCCATGCTGCTTCCCGGCGCGGTGGATATGGCGGAACAGGTTTTGGAATTGCCGGTGCGGCTCGGCGTTCCGGCGCATATCCGCGGCCTGGCGGGCGTGATCTCCAGTCCCGCGTACGCCACCGGCGTCGGCCTGGTATTGCATGGCATGGGGCGCCAGGAACGCGGACCGTTCGGCATGCGCGACGACGGTCTCATGGCCAAATTCCGCCATCGCATGTCCTACTGGCTGGATGAATTTTTTTGATGGCAAAGCGAAACTGTCAATTTTATTTTCGAGGGAGGAATACCAATGATTGAGATTGTCGAGCAAACCAATTTGACTGCCCGAATCAAGGTGATCGGCGTCGGCGGCGGCGGCGGCAACGCGGTGAACACCATGATCCGATCCAAGCTCACGGGAGTCGATTTCCTGGTTGCCAACACCGATGCGCAGGCCCTGGAGCGCAGCCAGGCTCTGAACAAAATACAACTGGGTGAGTCCGTAACCAAGGGCCTAGGCGCCGGCGCCAACCCGGAGGTTGGGCGGCGCGCCGCGTTGGAAAACCAGGATCAGCTCAAAGAACACTTGTCAGGTTCCGACATGGTCTTTATCACCGCCGGCATGGGCGGTGGAACCGGCACGGGAGGAGCACCGGTGATTGCGCGCCTGGCGCGGGACGCGGGCGCGCTGACGGTGGGCGTGGTGACCAAACCCTTCGTTTTCGAAGGCAAGCGGCGCCTGCGTCAAGCCGAAGAAGGTATCGAAGAGTTGAAGGAAAGCGTCGATACCTTGATCGTCATTCCGAATCAGCGCCTGTTAAGCATCGCCGCCAAGACCACTACAATGCTCGAAGCGTTCAACAAGGCCGATGACGTGCTCTTGCAAGCCGTGCGCGGCATTTCGGACCTGATCATCACGCCGGGATTGATCAATCTCGATTTCGCCGACGTGCGCACGGTGATGGCTGAGATGGGCCTGGCGCTTATGGGCTCGGCTACGGCGACCGGGGAAAACCGGGCGGTGGAGGCGGCGCAGAAGGCGATTTCAAGCCCGTTGCTCGAAGATATTTCGATCCACGGCGCGCGTGGCGTGCTTATCAATATTACCGGTGGTCCGGATCTCGGCGTCCATGAGATCAACGAGGCGGCGTCCATGATCCAGGAAGAAGCCGACGACGATGCCAATATCATTTTTGGCGCTGTTATCGACGAAAACCTCACCGACGAGATCCGCATCACGGTCATCGCCACGGGCTTCACCGACACCAAGGAGGAGCAAAAGCCGGTGGTCATAAACCTAGCGCCCATTGCCCCGACCCCGGCGCCGAAAAACAAGAAGGTCGTACATCTCGGTACCATCGTTGACGATCTAGAAGCGCCGACCTGGCAGCGCAAGAAACAGGGCAGCGATGAAACCGAAAAGGTGACGCTGAACAACTCGACGTTTCAGTTAAACAAGAATGACGACGAGGACAATACTTATGATATCCCGACGTTTCTGAGAAGGCAGATGGATTAGCTGGGCAGAGTTCCGGGTTCAAAGTTCAAGGTTCAAATTCCGATTCCGGAGTCTTGGGGATTGTCGCTAGTTCTTGTAGCGCATGCAACGCCATGTTCGATGGAGAGCGCGATTTCTTCGGCGCTAAGCTCGGCGGGAAAATAGACGCCGGCCACCTTGGCCTCATTGAGGCTCGCGCATTCGATCATCAGATCGACGATCTTAAACGCTTTTCCGCACGGAATTTTTGGCGCGCTAGTTGGATCAGCCGGTCGATTAGACGGGGATATGAAAGCCCGCTTGCGGCCCACATCTTGGGGTACATGCTGATCTGGGTAAAACCTGGGATCGTGTTGATCTCGTTAACGAATATCTCGCTTGGCCCGCGCAGGAAAAAGTCCACCCGGGCCATCCCCGAACAGCACAGGACCTCGAAGCTGCGCACTGACAATTCCTGAACACGCCGCGCCACCGGACGCGGCAACTGAGCCGGTATTACCAGGCGCGCGCCTTTATCGTCGATATATTTGGCGTCGTAGGAATAAAAGCTGTGGCCGGTGATAATCTCGCCCGGCACCGAAGCGATGGGGTTTTCGTTTCCCAACACGGCGCATTCAATCTCCCGCCCCCCGATGTTCTCCTCGATCAATATCTTATTATCGTAACGAAACGCTTTATTGACGGCGCGCGAAAATTCGCTTGGGCGAGAGACTTTGCTGATGCCCACCGAGGATCCGAGGTTGGCTGGTTTTACGAAGAGCGGTAGTCCCAATTCGCGCCGCACCCGGGCAAAGTTTATGGTTTTTTTAGCCGCGCCGTCGAATACTAAAAACTTCGCGATCGGAATCCCGGCATCCCGCAAAAGCCGCTTCATGACGTCTTTGTCCATGCCTACAGCGGAACCGAGCACTCCGGCACCGACAAAGGAGAGATTGGCGAGCTTAAGCAAGCCTTGCACGGTACCGTCTTCGCCGAATGGGCCGTGAAGCACCGGAAAAACAACGTCCACGGCGCCGATGCCGGCGCCGGACGAGGAGCGCACTATCGCTGTGTTGCTCGCCCCCGGCAACACGGCCCCGACATTTTTCAGATCGTGAAATTCGACTTTAGTTTGGGTTCGATCCAGCAGCAACCGCGCCCCCTCGTCGTAAAACCAGCGGCCTTGCTTATCGATGCCGATGGAAACGATTTCGTACTTTTTTTTGTCCATCGCCTCGACAATGTTTCTAGCCGAGATGAGAGAGATTTCATGCTCGGCGGATTGGCCGCCGAACAGGAGCGCGACGCGCAATTTCTTTTTCATCGGGCTTTGGCGGAAAGTACATCGAAGATTGAGGATGAAGGACGGAGAATCGATCTTCGATCCGCCATCTTCCATCCTCTAACAAGACTCATTGAGTTGCTTGAGAATTAGCGAGGTTAGGATTTCTTGGCCGCAGGAGCCTGTTGTTCAATGACCTTGGCGACCTTACCCGGGTAGCTCTCTTTTTCGAAGCGCAGCACGAAGTATTTCGACTTCACCGGGTCGCCTTTGTTGTCGAAGGCGATTGAGCCGGTGACGCCCTTGAAATTTTTGATCTTTCTTACCGCCGCCGAGATTTCGGCGCGGCTAGGTTTTTTGCCGCCGCTCGCTTGAATCGTCTGTTCGATGGCTTTGATGCCCACCAGCGCGGCGTCGTAGCCGTACATGCCGAAGGACTCGATGTCCTTATTGAAGCGCTGTTTGAATTTCTTGGCGAAGTCAGCGGATTCCGGATAAACTTCCGGCGGGCCGGCCACCGTAGTGTAATAGCTGCCGACTACCTGCGGGCCGGTAATCTTCACCATCTCGGAAGAGTCCAGTCCGTCGGGACCCATGAACACCGCCTTGACGCCCTTCTCGCGCATCTGTTTAAGCAATAACCCGCCCTGATGATAGATGCCGCCGAAATAAACCAGATCCGGATTCCTGGCCTTCATCGGAATAATCATCGGCGCGAAGTTGGCGCGCTCTTCGGTACCCTCGTAGCCGAGCACCTTCAGGCCAAGTTTTTTCGCTTCGTTGCGAAAGTTATCCGCCACTCCTTGGCCGTAGAGGGTTTTGTCATGAATGATATAGACCGATTTGAGTTTCAGCTCCTGAGCAGCGAAGCGCGCGCCGACCGGCCCCTGAACGTCGTCTCTGCCGCACACGCGGTTGACGTTGGGATAGCCGCGGTCGGTGATCTCCGTCGCTGTATTGGCCGGCGAGATCATCGCCAGCATGGCGTCCTTGTAGACTTCGGACGCGGGTAGCGCGACGCCGGAATTAAAGTGGCCCACCAGCAGCAGCACGTTGGCATCGGCGACGACGTTGCGCGCGTTGGCGACACCGACTTCCGGCTTGGCTTGATCGTCATAGGGGACCAAGATCAGATCGTACCCCAGGGCTTTGAAAGCTTTGACCGACTCCTCAACCGCGAGCTGCGCGCCGAGTTTGATATGTTCGCCGAGGGCGGCTTGCTCGCCGGAAAGCGGCGCCTGAACGGCGATCTTGATGGTGCCTTTTTGTGCCCAAGCGGCCGCTGGCAGATGGAACAATAAGGACGCGATTAGAATCCGAAAGGTCATTTTAATCACGGCAATCATTCCTCCTTTTCGCCTTGATTCTAACGCTAAGCCGTTACGGCAGTCAAATAAACGAAGCCACTTCGCGGGCGGGGTTTGCATAGAATTAAATGGCCGGCTGCCGGTTTGTCGTTGATGAGGGAACCACGAGTCGATGGCGCACCCCAGGCGAATTGATCGCGGCATTTTTTGAGATAGTATTACAGTAATGAATGCACGAAGGTCCAGGCGCGAGTTTCTGCGCGCGTGGCTGGCATTGCCGGCAATCTTGCTGTTAGAGAATAGCGGGACGGAGAAGGCTGCCCGGGCGCAAACTTTACCGGCGACGCCTGCTTGTAGGGATAACGACGACGCCACGCCGCCACAAACCGCGGGCCCTTTCTACAAACCGAGCTCACCGAAACGCAGTTTGCTTATCGAGCCCGGTATGAAAGGCACGAAAATTCTCGTCCAGGGTTACGTGAGATCGACGCACTGTCATCCCGTCCGCGGCGCGCTTGTGGATTTCTGGCAGGCCGATGCCGCCGGAGTGTACGACAACATCGGCTACAAGCTCCGTGGTCACCAGTACACTGACGACTACGGTCGGTATTCTCTCGAGACCGTGCTACCGGGACTGTATCCAGGCCGAACCCGCCACTTCCACGTAAGAGTGCAGGCGCCCAACCGACCGATTCTTACGACCCAGCTTTACTTTCCCGGAGAGCCACAAAACCGGCGTGACTCAATCTTCAACGATAAGCTGCTGCTGACAATGCGGCAAAACGGCCGCGAAAACCTTGCCACTTTCGACTTTGTCCTAGACCTTGGTTAACCTTCTTCTGACAATGGAATCGCGTTCGATCTATTGTGACCGGGCCGGGATCTGTGTCCCGGCCCATATCGAATCCGTCGAGGAGTGGCGCAATCGATATTTTAAGGAAGATAAAGTTCGCAAGGCACCTTGAGCGCGGCGTCAAGGCTTTTGCCGTTGGGTGTCCGAATCTGTTTTGGCGACCTTAGCTCTTGAGCGACTCTCTTCAGGCAAGGCCGAAAGCACGATCTTCTCGGAGCGGCGAAGAATCGTAAGCGCAGTTCTAACGCCGATCTTCTGCTCGGTCAGATTGAGATGCAGATCATCCACCGACGTGATCGATTTGTCATCGAATTGGACGATGAGGTCCCCCTCGGCGAGGCCTGCTCTTTCTGCCGGGCTTCCTTTTTCGACTGACAGCACGAGTACGCCGCTTGAAACTCCAAAGCGGCGAGCGAGATGCTTTGGCATGAAGATGGTTTGCCCGCCGAGCCCGAGGTAGCTGCGTCTGATCTTGCCGTCCCTGATCAGAAGTCCAGTGACGTACTTGGCCGTGTTGATGGCGATGGCGAAGCAAATGCCTTGAGCCGGCAAAATTACCGCCGTATTGACCCCGATGACCTCGCCGCGCGAGTTGACCAAGGGGCCACCCGAGTTTCCCGGATTCAACGCCGCGTCCGTTTGGATCACGTTGTCGATCAATCGACCAGTGTTTGAACGGAGCGAACGCCCCAAGGCGCTGACGACTCCGGCAGTGACCGTGCATTGAAAGCCGTAGGGATTGCCTACTGCGATGACAAGCTGCCCCACGCGGATCGCGTTCGAGGCGCCGAGCTCAGCGACTTGAAGATTCGACGCATCAATGCGGATCACTGCCAGGTCCGTGTCGGGATCGTCACCCACTAAACGCGCCTCGTAGCGCCGTCCATCCGACAGCGCGACTTCCAATCGGGCGGCGTGATGCACGACGTGGCTATTCGTGAGGATGAAGCCATCGGGGGTAAAGATGAACCCCGAGCCGCTGCCACGCACCGGATATCCCTGCGGAAAAGCTGCTTCCCGTGATCTCGCGGTGTCGCGCTGGATTTCGATGTTCACTACCGACGGACTGATCTTGTCGGCGGCTCGGATCACGGCCGACGAATAAGCATCGAAAAGGTCTTCATCGCCGGTCCCTTAAGTCAGCCGCGGGGCTCGTTTTGTTCGAATAATTCGTAGACACTAAACGAAGTGATGATTTCATTTGGAGCATTCCTTAACTTAAAACAAGGAAATTTAAGCACGTCCGGTGACTTTGTAAAGTGCGGTGAACCGGCGCGCATGATGCATGGCCGGCCGGCGTTGACAGGCGGGGAGGGCAAGCGCAAACTGCTCACAATGATCGTCGGCACAGGCGTGGATTTGGCGGAGGTCGGGCGTATCCAGAGAGCGCTGGAAGACCCGCGCACGGGTCTGCGTTTCCGCAACCGGGTTTTTACCTCGAAGGAGATCGCGTATTGCGAAGGCAAGCGGCGCGGGAAATATGAAAGCTACGCTGGCCGTTTTGCCGCCAAGGAAGCGGTGATGAAAGCCCTGGGGCGTGGTTGGGGCTCGCAGGTCTGTTGGCTCGACATCGAAGTGACGCGGGCGGCCAGCGGCAAGCCGGATATCTTGTTGCATGACAAGACCGCGCGGCGAGCCGATGGCTTAGGAATTCGCCGTTGGACTTTGTCGATCACCCATACCGCCGCGCATGGAATGGCGTTTGTGATCGCTCTTGATGAGTAGCGATTGAAAGTTCAAGGTTCATGGTTCAAAGTTCAAGGTAGTGGGGATAGGACTTTGAACCCGTTCGTCAAGCTCAGGGCAGGCATTGAACTTTGAACGGGCGTCGCAGACGTGCTCTCGGCGCATGATTAGGCCGGATATCTTATTTTTCTTGCCGTTTCTCGGGCAGGAGAAACAGTATCGCCACGGCCCAGATGCCAAAGATCAAGCCGGCTGCCATCCAGAGATTCTTTGGCCGCCCGTCATGGTCGGCGATAACGCGGCAAAGAATCGCATCGAGAAAATGGATCAGCGCCGTCGTGTGCAGCAACGTCCTGGGATCGATCTCTGGTCGAAAAAAAACGAGTCCGGTGAGATACCCTAGAACATGATAAATATCCACTGCGGCCCTTGACGCTTCCTTCCGCCACTTAATATACTCGGTCTCCGCAAAAATGGGAACGTATTGATGGCCGTAAAGACGATTGAATGGAAAAAAGATCGCGTGGTCATGATCGACCAACGGCTGCTGCCACACAAGGAGGTGTATCGCGTCTGCCGTGATTATAGAGCGGTGGCCGAGGCGATACGCGGGATGGTTATCCGCGGCGCGCCGGCCATCGGCGTGGCGGCGGCGATGGGAGTGGCGTTGGGCTGTCTCAAGGCCGCGGAGAAAAGTTTCGACCGCGAGTTCGACCGCATCGCGCTTTGTTTATCCAAAACCCGGCCTACGGCGGTCAATCTTTTCTGGGCTCTGGAGCGCATGCGCAAGGTATATCGCGAAAACCGCGGCCGCGGCGTGGAGGCCGTCAAGCGACTGCTCGAAGAGGAAGCGCTGAAGATTTATCGAGAAGACATCGCCGCCAACAGACAACTGGGCCGGTTCGGGGCCGACCTTTTGCGCAACGCCCGGCACATCATGACCCATTGCAATGCCGGGGCACTGGCGACGGCGGGTTATGGCACAGCGTTGGGCGTAATCCGCGCCTTGAAAGAATCCGGCAAAGAGATCGAGGTCTGGGTTAATGAGACGCGGCCATTGCTGCAAGGGGCGCGTCTTACAGCCTGGGAACTCAAAAAAGAAAAAATTCCGGCGACGCTGATCACCGACAACATGGCAGGCTATCTGATGCAAAAAGGCGCCGTCGACGCAGTGGTCGTCGGTTGTGATCGGGTGGCGGCCAACGGCGACGTGGCCAACAAGATCGGCACCTATAGCGTCGCCGTGTTGGCGCAGCGGCATGGGGTTCCATTTTATGTCGCCGGGCCGACCTCTTCCATCGATATCAACTGCCCCACGGGAAAAGAGATTCCCATCGAGCAGCGCGATCCCCAGGAAGTGTCCCATATTTATGGGCGGGCGCTGGCACCCAAAGGGGTCAAGACATTCAATCCGGCGTTCGATGTGACGTCCCAAGATCTCGTTTCGGCGATCATCACCGAAAAAGGCGTGATTCATCCGCCCTACGCGCAGAATATACGCAGCCATGTCGATCATTGAGAGAAAAGAGGAACTGGAAGCTTTTTTTCACGACGCCGGCAAAACGCGGGAGCGCTGGCGCGTCGGCACCGAGTACGAAAAAGTCGGCATCGACCGCGCCACCGGCAAAGCGATTCCTTATTTTGGACCGCGGGGCATTGAGAGGATTCTTCGCGAGCTGATCGAACGCTTCGGTTGGGAGCCTGAAGAGCAGGACGGGCACATCATCGCGCTGAAAAGAAACAAGCACGAGATCCACCTGGAACCCGGCGGCCAGATCGAGCTCGCCGGCGAGACGTGCGAAAACATCCACTGCACTTACGCTGAATTTGATCAGCATATCCGTGAGCTGCTGGAAGTCGCCGAACCGCTGGGCATCGTCTTTCTCGGTTTGGGCATCCAGCCGGTGAGCCGTCTCGAAGAGATCGAATGGGTACCCAAGAAGCGTTACCGCATTATGGCGCCCTATATGCTCAAAGTTGGCACGATGGGCCAACGCATGATGAAACAGACCGCCACGGTGCAAGCCAACATCGATTTCCTCGACGAAAAAGATGCCATGGCGAAGTTTCGCACTGGCATGGGATTGGCTCCTATATTGATCGCCATGTTCGCCAACTCACCGATCTCGGATGGCGCGCTCAACGGCTATCGCAGTTTTCGCGAACATATATGGACGGATACGGACAATAATCGCTCGGGATTACTCAAGTTCGCTTTCGCGCCGGATGTTTCCTTTGTTCACTACGTGGAATACGCCCTGGACGTGCCGATGTATTTCATCATTCGCAACAAAGATTACATCGACATGACCCACATGACTTTTCGCCAGTATTTGGAGCGGGGACACAATGGCGAGCGGGCAACTATAGAAGATTGGAGCGATCACCTGACGACGCTGTTTCCGGAGACGCGCATCAAGCGCTATGTCGAAGTGCGCTCGGTGGACAGCCAGCCGCCGGATCTGATGCCCGCGCTTTCGGCGCTGATCAAGGGCGTGTTTTACGATAACGATTGTCTCCAGGCGGGCTGGGATTTGATTAAAGGATGGACCTGGGACGAACGGATGCAGATTTATCTCGACTCGCACCGGGACGCGCTGAGGGCCAGGGTACGCCGCTACGCTCTGCTCGAACTGGCCAGAGAACTTCTGCAAATCGCCTGGGAAGGTCTGCGGCGCCAGAGGGCACTTAACGTCCAAGGCGATGATGAAACGATTTATCTAAAGCCACTGAAAAGCCTTCTCGACGACGGCAAATGCCCCGCCGATATTATCATCGAGAAATGGGAGGGCGAGCTGGCCCGTGACGTGAAGAAACTGATTGCCTACAGCGCTTACAAGATGCCGTAAATCTCCGCCACCATGCGGCCATGATCCAGATTGGCGAGCTGCTCCACAATCTCTTTTTCGACGACCCCCGTAAACGATTTCAAGGAACGTCGCTTGAGCCTGGCGATCCGAGCGCAGCCCTCGCCCGCCCGCGCCCGTAGCGCGGCGTCTTTTTCAGATTCCGCGCAGAGAAACTCGCAAGCCTGAACCGCCCGCGAGAGCTCACGGCCAAAGAGGAGCATGTCGACGCCGGCACGGATGCTCAGCAAGGCCGCATCCTCCACGCCGTAGCGGTCGCTGATCGCTTTCATCTCCATGTCATCGCTGCAAACCACGCCACCATAACCCAGTTGCTGGCGCAACAAACCTGTCACGATTTTTTCTGAAAGCGTGGCCGGCCATTGAGCATCGAGGGCCGGGTAAAGCACGTGGGCCGTCATGAGGGCTTCAATTTTGTTTCCACAAGCATGTGCGAAGGGCCGTAGCTCGGTGGCTTTCAGTTCGTCTATTGATTTCGCGACCAAGGGTAGATCGAAGTGCGAGTCTTTGTCGGAGGCGCCATGGCCGGGAAAGTGTTTTCCACAGGGAATAACGCCTCCGTCTCGGAGCCCTTGAGCCCATGACCATCCCATCATCATTACCGCCTTCGGTTCAGCGCCAAAGGCGCGGTCGCCGATGATGGGGTTTTGCGAATTAGAATTTACGTCCAGGACGGGAGCAAAATTGAGATTGATTCCCGCCAGAGTCAATTCCGCGGCGGTGGCGCGCCCCGCGCGGTAAGCGAGGTCAAGATCGTTGGTCTCACCGATACGCGCGGCCGGCGGAAAATGGGTGAAAGGCGGCGGCAAGCGGTGCACGCGGCCGCCTTCCTGGTCGATGGCGATGAAGGGCGGTGTTTCGCCGGCCATCTCCCCAAGGGCGCGACATAATGAAACCACCTGACCGGCCTCGTGGCAGTTGCGTTTGAAGAGAATGAATCCGCCGAACGCATACTCTTCGAAGAGCAGCCGCTCGTGGGGTGTGAGCGTTTCGCTTTGAACCCCGACCAAAAATAACTGCCCGATTTGTTTCCTGAGACGGTTCATTGCGGACGAGTGAAGTAATTCACGAATTCGGAAAAACCTTCGGCAACAAACCTTCCAAGTGATTCAGCGGTTGTTCTAAACTTTGAATCGCCTCAGTCCAAAATTCAGTCGCTTCGATATCGCAGTCCACCGCGCGCTTGACTACGTTTTCCGAGGTGTCGCTGCCGGCGAGGCGGAGCAGGTCTTCATACTTGGGCAGGAAAGCGGCGCCTTCCTTTTTGAACATGGCGTAGAGACCGCGGCTCAACAGGTAGCCGAAAGTGTACGGGAAGTTATAAAAAGTCAGGCCGGTAATGTAAAAGTGCAGCTTCGACGCCCAAAAGTAGGGGTCTTCGCCGCCCGGCTCGAGCACCTCGCCGAGCACGCGACATTGAGTCTCGATCATTAATTCTTTTAGGCGGCTCACGCTTAGCTCGCCGTTTTGCCGTTCTTCGTAAAAAGCTTTCTCGAACTCGTAGCGCACCGGGATATCCAGCAGATAAACGGCGCCGTGACCCGCATCGATGTCGAGGATCATCGCTTTCTGCTCGTCGCTGATCGCCGGGTCGTCGAGCAAGCCGTTCATAAAAACCTGTTCGCCAAATGTCGAGGCGGTTTCCGCCAAGGTCATCGGGTAGCCACGGGCGTAAGGGCGCACGTCACCCATCTGATGGCCGTGAAAGGCGTGTCCCGATTCATGGGCCAAGGTGAGCACGTCGCCGAGGGATTCATTATAGGTCATGAAGATGCGCGACTCTTTGCTGAGCATGGAACTCGTGCAAAATCCGCCGGGCCGTTTGCCGGGGCGGGGCGCCCAGTCGATCCAGTTTTTGGCGAGAACATGCCGCTCGAAGAAATCGCCCAGGGCCGGGTAGGCGCGCTGGAAGGATTCTCTTACCAACCTGCGCGCCTTCTCCCAGGAGAGTTTTTCCTGGTCGGGCAAATCAAGGGGCGCGCCGAGGTCGAACCAGGCGACACCGGAACGCCCCATCAGTTTGGCTTTGAGCCGGAGAATCCGGCGCGGCATTTCCAGATTGGCAAACAGCGCCGCGAACATGGCGTCAAGGGTTTTGCGCGAGACCGCCGATTGAAACAAGGCGATGTCGAGGAAATGATCGACGCCACGGTGACGGTTGAGCGTAAATCGAGTGCCGGCGATGGCGTTAAGCGCGGCGGCAGCGATATCTTCAACCCTCCGCCACGCTGCATTGCCTGCTTCGAATGCCGCGCATCTTACGCGCCGGTCGGGATGATCCATGAGCGAGCGGCGCTGGGACATGGGCAAGCGCTCGCGCCGCCCGTCAGGAAAAGTCATTTCGAATTCAAGCTTCGCCGATACGCGATCGTAGAGCCGCCCCCAGGATTGAATGCCGTCCACGCCGAGGTCGGTGGCGAGGATCTCCTTCTCCGCGGTCATGGCGCGGTGTGCTTCCTCGCGCAGCCGGGTCAGATAATTTTCTGCACCGGCCAAATAAGGACGGGCGAGAAACTGAGCGAAGACGGCGTCGGTGGCGCCCTTGAAGGCGCGCAAGTATTCGATGCGCACTTTGGCGAATTCCGCCCGCAGGAGCGCCAGCGCCGCTTCTTCTTTCAGATAATCTTCGTTGCGCGCGTCGGAGGAGGCGAGACAGCTGATATAGGAGCTCAAGTGTGACATGCGGCGGGTCAAGTCTTCGCCGCGGGCCAGGACTTCTTCCCAGGCCGCCAGACTGGCTTCGGTCAAAATCGGGAGCAAAGACGCTTTGTCTCTGAGCGACGCGATGTCGTGGCGGAGCGCTTCCTTGAACTGGAGCATCTCCGGGCCGTTAAATTCGGGAAAATAGCTTGTGAGGTCCCAGGTCGTAGTCATGGTAGTTTCTGGTTTCACGTTTCTAGTTTCAGGTTCCGCGTTCCTTGGATCGAGTTAACGCTGGACCAGAATCGATCAGAAATCAACTTCACGCTTTCCTAAATCTCAACATTGATGCCAACTTTCGATCTCCAATGCTTTGTGATAAACGAGATGCGCCGTGGCGACGTCTTGGATCGCTATGCCGACGGATTTGTAGAGCGTAATCTCTTCGGCGCTGGTTCTGCCGTTTTTGGTTCCCGCCAAGACCTCGCCGATCTCGGCGTGAATGACGCTCTCCCTCACGGATTTTTCTTTGAGCGCGAGCAAAATATCGCCGCACTCGGCCATAATCGCTTCCCGGGAATCGACGACGACCTTCGAGCATGACAGGGTCCCGCCGTCGATTTCTCTCAGGTCGGGGCGGTGCGAGCCGACGGCGTTGATATGGACGCCGGGTTTCAACCAGTCAGATTTCACAATCGGAGCCTTCGCCGTGGTCGCTGTGACCAGGAGATCGGCATCGCGCACGCTGTCCTCGGCGCACTGGGTGACTTCAATCGGGACTCCGATTTCCACTGCTAAATCTTTCTTGACCGCACGAGCGCTGGAGCCCGATGGGCTGAAGATCTTGATCCGCTGCAATTTTCTAACGCTGGATAAAGCGAGAATATGAGACCGCGCCTGAACTCCGGCGCCAAGAATACCCAGCACCGGCGTTTCCGGATTTGCCAGCGCCCGGGTCGCCAGCGCCGAAGCGCAGGCGGTGCGAATCGTCGTGATGTACGTGCCGTCCATCGCCGCGATCATTTTGCCGGTCTCCGCGCTGAAGAGCATGATCGTGGCGAGAATCGCCGGCAGGTTTCGCTGCGGGTTTTTCTGAAAGTAGGTGACAACTTTCATGCCCAGCGCTTTGTCATCGTTCAGATAGCCCGGCATGCTGGTGATGCGCCCGTCGATCGGCGGCAGCGGCGCCACCAGCCGCACGGGCATGACCGCCTTGCCCGTCGAGTATTGAACATGGGCCCGCGCCAGCGCGGCGATAAGTTCTTCGATGTCGATTAGGCTTTGAACTTGTTTCTCGGAGAGGACGAGCATCAGTCTTTCTGATAGCATGAAGACGCCGGCAAATGATAGCGTGTTGTGGTCGAGCCAGGCAGGAGGCGTTATGGCAAAACACAAACATGTCGTCCATTTATCCGAAGTTCCCGTCGATCGGATCACCGCGCCGGAGGGATCGGTTTTTAGCGGCTCGCGCCAGCGCGTGGGCGCGCAGATCGGCGCGCAAAAACTGGGCTACAGTTTTTTTATCGTTGCGCCGGGAAAGACCGCCTTTCCCTACCACAACCACGTGGGTAACGAGGAGATGATTTACATTATCGAGGGCGACGGTATGCTGCGCCTCGGCAAGGACGAGCTGGCGGTGTCGGCGGATACCGTCATCGCTTGCCCGCCCGGTGATTTTCCCCATCAGCTTATCAATACGGGCTCCCGGGAACTGCGCTATCTCGTCGTCAGCACGATGGCGTATCCGGATATTTCCGAATATCCTGATTCCAATAAGATCGGCGCCTACGCAACCAGCGCGGGCCGCCCGCAATCCGGCTTTCGCGCGCTCTACGCGCGGGATCGGAATGTGAACTATTACGACGGCGAAGACGGCGGGCAGGTCGACCGTATCCTCAAGTCAGCGCGCCAACGCGTCAAGGAAACTCCGGCTACTTGAGTGTTTTGTTCACTTCTTCGAGCGCAGCTTTGCTCTTGTCCTCGCTCTGTTTGAGCGATTCCTTGGCGGTGTCCAGGGTATTGAGCGGCTGGGTGACAACCTCTTTGACCGCTTCTCTGCCCTGGGTTACGGTGTCAGTCTTCGAATCGCAGCCGGTGTGCGGCAATAAGCCGGCCACGAGCAGCAGGAGCATTGATGCCCTTCGTTTCATCGAACTACCTCGCTTTCTCCGACGGCACGTTGAAGCTCGGACTTGCCGATCTCGCCCTCGCGGATGATGTTGATGGCGTTTGCCCTGATTTCAACGACCGTGGAACCGGTCCTTGAGATCAATTTCCCCGCGTCGATAAACAGGTCGATGGCCTCGGCGAAGTAGTTTTTTGCCTGCTCTACGGTGCGCGCCGGAGGCTGTCCCGAGGGGTTCGCGCTGGTGGAGGTCAAAGGATGTCCGAGGGCGCGAACGAGCCCGGTGGCGACGGGTTCACTGGAAATACGCACGCCGATACCGCCGGAGGAATTCAAAAGCGGTGGAGAAACATCTTTTCGCGCCGGTAATACCAAAGTCAACGGGCCGGGCCAGAAGCTCGCTATCAACTTTTCCGCGAGCGCTGGAACGTCGGCGACCAGCGCTGTTAGCATCTCGCGGTCGGCGACGAGTACGGGAATGGGGTTATCGCGGTTGCGGCCTTTGAGTCGAAAGACTTTTTCCACGGCGGCGACGTTTAGCGCGTCGGCGCCCAGGCCGTAGAGGGTTTCGGTGGGATAGACGATGACCTCGCCGCGCTTGAGGGCGGCAACGGCCGGAGCGATGCGTGTGTCCGTTGTCTCTAGAACGGTTCGATTTTGAGGGCTGTGGTTGGCCAAGATTCGACACCGAGGAGATTTATGATGCTAGCGCTCTGCGCGCGATATCTTTGCGATAGTGCATACCGTTCCAAGAAATTTCACGCACCGCGCGATAAACTTCGCGCACCGCGTCGGCGACGCTTTTTCCTTGCGCCGTGACTCCCAATACGCGCCCGCCCGAAGTCAGCCAGCGGCCTTTGTCTTTCGTTGTCCCGGCGTGAAAGACGAAGCCATTGGACCAGTCCCGCAATCTCTCCAGACCGAGAATTTCTTTGCCTTTGTCGTACGCGCCGGGATAGCCGGCGGCGGCGAGGACCACGCAGACCGCGGCATCGTCGTGCCACCGGGCCTGGGCTTCATTGAGCCTGCCGTCGATCGCCGCTTCCATAAGCTCCACGAGATCGCTCTGCAAGCGCATCATGATCGGCTGGCATTCGGGGTCGCCGAAGCGCGCGTTAAATTCCAGAACCGTCGGGCCGTCTTGAGTAATCATCAAGCCGACGTAAATCACCCCGCGATAGCGAATGTTTTTCTTTCTCAGACCGGCGAGCAGCGGGGCGAGTATCTCATGCAATATCCGGCGATGCACTTCGGGTGTTACCACGGGCGCCGGCGAGTAGGCGCCCATGCCGCCGGTGTTTGGACCTTCGTCGTTGTCGAAGACGCGCTTGTGGTCCTGGGACGAGGCTAGCGGAAGGATGTGGTCGCCATCGGTCAGGACCATAAAAGACGCTTCTTCGCCGTCGAGAAATTCCTCTATGACCACTTTTTCCCCGGCGGGGCCAAAGGCTTTACCCAAGAGAATCCCATCGACGGCGGCATCTGCCTCAGCCCGCGTGGCGCAGATCAAAACGCCTTTGCCAGCCGCAAGGCCGTCGGCTTTGACGACGATGGGAGTCTTTTGCTCGGCGATAAAATGCTTTGCCAATGCCGCATCCGTGAAGGTACCGAAAGCGGCGGTTGGAATACCGTTGTCCCGGAGAATTTCTTTGGCGAACGCTTTGCTGCCTTCCAGTTGCGCGGCTTCGCGGTTCGGGCCGAAGATGCGTAGCCCGCGTTCCTCAAATAAATCGGTGATGCCGAGAGTAAGCGGCAACTCTGGTCCGACGACGGTGAGGTCGATTTTTTCCTTGGCGGCGAAGTCGGCAAGTCTGTCGATCTGCTCGGGTCCGATGGCGACAAGCTCGGCAAATTCACCGATGGCGGCGCTGCCCGGGGCGCAATAGAGTTTTTTGATTTTCGGGCTCTGGCTGATTTTCCAAACCAGTGCATGCTCGCGCCCGCCGCCGCCGATGACGAGGACTTTCATGACTTACCACGAAAAAACAGGGTCGAGGATCGAGGATGGAAGATCGAGGATCGCCATCATCCATCCGCCATTGTTTATCTTCGGCTAGTGTCTGAAATGCCTCATGCCGGTGAAAATCATCGCCATGTCATGCTCGTTGGCGGCGGCGATGACTTCGTCGTCCTTGATTGAGCCGCCCGGCTGAATGACCGACTTGGCGCCGGCATTGGCCGCTTCGTCCAGGCCGTCGCGGAAGGGATAAAAGGCATCGGACGCCACCGCCGAACCTTTGAGGTCCAAGCCATGGGTAGCGGCGCGCAAAACGGCGATCTTGGTCGAGTCGATGCGGCTCATCTGGCCGGCGCCGACGCCCAGCACCTGATCGGGAGAGGCAAAAACGATGGTATTCGACTTCACGTGGCGGCAGACGCGCCAAGCGAAGTCGAGAGCTTGATATTCCGCTTCCGTCGGCTTTCTTTCGGTGGCTACTTTGCAGGCGCGCACGTCCACTGAACCCGTGTCCCAATCTTGCATCAACATTCCGCCGCGCACCCGGCGCACATCGTAGCCGCCGCCCTGCGTCTGGTTCATGTCCAATTCCAGGAGCCGGATGTTGAGCAGCCGCTTGGCCGACGCAAGCACGGTCTTAGCTTGCGGCGCGAAGCTTGGCGCTATGACGATTTCGAGAAATATGTCTTTTAACTCTTGCGCCGTTTCTTCATCGACGGGGCGGTTGAAGGCGATGACCCCGCCAAAAATGGAAACCGGATCGCAGGCTTTGGCTTTGCGGAAGGAATCGGCGAGGGAGGTTTTCGATAGCGCGACGCCGCAGGGGTTGTTGTGCTTGATGACTACGGTCGCGATATCGGAAAATTCCAACACAGTGCTCAAGGCTGCGTCAGCGTCGAGAATATTATTGAAGGATAATTCCTTGCCCTGGAACTGCTTGGCGCGTGCGATGGATGGGCCGGTGTCGCCCGTGGTAGCGTAGAAGGCAGCGCTCTGGTGTGGGTTTTCACCATAGCGCATGTCCTGGAGTTTTGTCACTTGAACGTTGACCGTTCCGCCCCAGCGCACGGGCTGCCCGGTTTCGTCTAAAGACGAAAAATAATTTGAAATCGCGCCGTCGTAATGCGCGGTATGCTGGAACGCCTTGCGGAAAAGTCGAAGGCGCGTGGCGTCCGATAAAGAGCAGCGATTTTCCTTCAATTCGGCAATGATCGCGTCGTAGTCTTTCGAATCAACGACGACGCCGACGTGGCGGTGGTTCTTCGCCGCGGCGCGCACCATGGTCGGTCCGCCGATATCGATATTCTCGACGACTTCATCGAAGGCGGCACCGCGGGCGACGGTCGCTTCGAACGGATAGAGATTGACGACAACCAGATCGATGGGGGCGATGCCATGCTCTTGCATATTGGCGACATGCGCCGGATTGTCCCGCAGAGCGAGAATGCCGCCGTGAATCTTCGGGTGCAGCGTTTTGACGCGGCCGTCCATCATTTCGGGAAATCCGGTCAGCTCCGAGACATCCTTGACCGGGATTTTGTTGTCGCGCAGCAGCGACGCCGTGCCGCCCGTGGAAATGATTTCAATGTCCAACTCAGTGAGGGCACGGGAAAACTCGACAATGCCATTCTTATCGGAAACGCTTATGAGGGCTCGTTGAATCCTGCCCACTGCCAGTGATCCTCCTAGGCATTTTAATATATGCGGGGAACGCGCGCGCTGATGGAAGTGAGAATCTCGTACGAGATCGTATTCGTCCAGCCGGCCAGCTCGTCGGCGGTGATTTCCTGATCGCCTTGACGGCCGAGCAGAACAACCTCATCTCCCGGTTGCACGCCTGCTATATCGGTAACATCGACCATAGTCAAATCCATGCACACTGTGCCGGCCACCGGCGCTCGATTGCCTTTGACTAAAACTTCGCCGCGGTTTGACAACAGCCGCTGATAGCCGTCGGCGTAGCCGACGGGCAGCGTCGCGATAGAACTTTCGCGCTGGGTTACGAAGGTCTGCCCGTAGCTAATGCTCGTGCCGCAAGGCACTTTCTTGAGTTGCGTGATGCGAGTTTTCCATGACAGAACCGGTTTCAGCTCGATCTGGCTCATCATCGCTGGCGACGGATAGGGACCGTAGAGCATTATCCCGGGGCGCACCATATCGAAGTACGCTTCGGGCAGCGTGATCGTCGCGGCGCTGTTGGCGAGATGCGCAAGCGGCGGCGCGATCCCCTGAGAGCGAAGCCGCGCGACGACGTCTTGAAAGATGCGCAACTGCTTTTGGGTATAATCGCCCTGGACGGTTTCCGCCCGGGAGAAATGCGAGAAGACACCTTCGATCTTGAGCGCTTTGAGCTTTTTCAACGATGGCAACCATGAATCGATCTCGGCGGCCAGGAATCCCAACCTCCCCATACCCGTGTCGATTTTAATATGAACGTTCAACGCCGCGCCGCGCCCCTGCGCCGCCCGATCGAGAAGTTTCACGGCTTCGAGGTCATGGGCCACCGGCGTCAACCGGTGCTCGATGAATTGTCCCAGTTGTTCCAGATAAACGCCCGTGACCACGAGGATCGGCTGATCAATCCCAGCTTGGCGCAATTCGATGGCCTCCTCAAGCGTGGCGACGCCGAAGGCATAACCGCCTTCATCCGCCAGGGCTTTGGCCACCGCCGGCGCGCCGTGGCCGTAAGCGTTGGCTTTGACCATGGAGAGAATTTTCACCGTAGAGCCGACCTTAGCCTTGACCTGGCGCAGGTTCCAGCGCAGCGCAGCTAAATCGATGAAACATACTGTCGGGCGGCCGTTGGGAAAGTTTACCATTACATGTATCTCATCGTGACTTCGGACCAGGAACAAGTTTTGTTCAAGGTTCCGGGTTGAAGGTTCAAAGTTTCGCAGCTAAAAATTCGGATTCAGTTCAGCTGAGCTGACAGCGTGTCGTCATCCATTCCTGGAACAGAAATCGTGAGGCCTAGGAAACCTTCGCTCCCGCCTGGACGCTTTTTTCCGGGGTCAAAATAATCACGCGGTCTTCGTCGGAGGCGGCAAGCAGCATCCCCTGGCTGTCGAGGCCGCGCAGTTTTGCGGTTTCGAGGTTGGCCACGACTACGATTTGCTTTCCGACCAACTCTTCCGCCGAGTAGTGATTGCGAATGCCAGCGCAAATTTGGCGCGCTTCGCCGCCGAGGTCGATTTGCAGCACCAAGAGCTTGTCGGCATTGGGATGGGGCTCAGCGCTCTTGATGGTGGCGACTCTGAGTTCGATTTTTCTGAAGTCGTCGATGGAAATCATTCAAATGGTCCGTGCTTATCGCAGCTTTACTAAAAAATAGCAGAACTGAAGCACCAAAAAAAGGCAGTGGGCGCCTTGACAGGGCAGGAAGCGAGCAAGCGCACCAGCCTGAGAATTGTATATCCGAAGGCACTAAGTAGTGAATCCGGAGGAGGGACTTGAACCCTCACGGGGTTGCCTCCACCGGATTTGAGTCCTCTTCTGATATTCATAAGTATTTGACTATTCGAATATATTTCTACGCAATTGTGTGAATGTGTAAGAAAATGTGTAAGTCGTACACGGCGTCGGAACGCATTGTTTTAAGCCATCAACAACTGGAGAACGGCGGCCACTCGACTTCACTGCGGCGCAGCTGTCGAGGCTTCGCACGCGCTGAACGCGCGAGGACCCAGATAGGCTAATTTTGAAATCACTTTGACTCCTCGGATGCCCATCTCTCAACACTGCCAACTGCGTTACTCGTTTGTGTAGATCGGCCCCAGTAAAACTCTCCATTGAATGGCTCCTTTCCTGACGGTCTTGTGTCATATCCACTACGACATAACCGCCTCTCAGTGCCATTCCGTTTATGAGATTAATACACAATACAATCCAATCTCAGGGTGTAAGGTTAACGCCCGCCTGATGTGCGTCTGGAGCAGTGCGGAGCCTGGCTCCGATTCTGTGACCAGCAGAGTGAGGGCCAAAAAAAGGGCGATGTTTCAGATTGTTTTGAAACACCGCCCTCATTGTTGCTCACCGCTTCCTTGAGTGTAAGGGACTCGCGTTAATTTATGGAGATTCTATGGCATCCTGATCATCCAATATGCAATTCAGAACACGCTTAGGAACCTCTCGATGACGTTGTCGCTAAATTCAGGCGAGGTCGAAGCGATCGTTGTTCATAACCTTGTCCCACGCAGCCGCGAAGTCACGCACGAACTTCTCCTTCGAGTCCTCTTGTGCGTAAACCTCGGCGAGGGCTCGGAGCTGAGAGTGCGAGCCGAAGACGAGGTCGACGGCGGTGCCGGTCCACTTCGCGGCGCCGGCGCGATCGCGACCCTCGTACGTGTTCTTATCCGAACCGGATGCCTTCCACTCCGTGCTCATGTCGAGTAGGTTCACGAAGAAGTCGTTGGTCAAAGTCCCAGGCCGCTTGGTCAAGACCCCGTGCTTGGATTGCCCGGAGTTGGCATTCAGGGCGCGCATGCCGCCCACCAGAACCGTCATCTCCGGAGCTGTCAGATTCAGCATGAATGCCCGCTCCACCAGCAGCGTCTCCGGCGACAGCTCCTCTCCGGCTTTGACGTAATTGCGGAATCCGTCGAAGGTCGGTTCGAGCACGGCGAACGACTCCACATCGGTTTGCTCTTGCGAAGCGTCCGTGCGCCCCGGCGCGAACGGGACCTTGATGTTGATCCCGGCGTTCTTGGCCGCCTGCTCGACGGCCGCGCACCCGCCCAGGACGATCAGGTCGGCGAGCGAGACCTTCTTCTTTCCGCCGGACTGTGAGCGGTTGAAGTCCTGCTGGATCTTCTCGAGTGTCTGCAACACCTTTGACAGTTCGGCCGGGTTGTTCACTTCCCAGTCCTTCTGTGGCGTGAGGCGGATCCGGGCCCCGTTGGCGCCGCCGCGCTTGTCGGTGCCGCGGAAGCTCGCCGCCGATGCCCACGCGCTGAAGACCAGCTGGGACACGGACAGTCCCGATGCGAGGATCTTGCCCTTTAGATCGGTGATGTCCTGCTCCCCGATCAGTTCATGATCGACCGCGGGGACGGGGTCCTGCCACAGCTGCGGCGGCGGAACCCACGGGCCGAGGTAGCGCGAGGCCGGTCCCATGTCGCGGTGCAATAACTTGTAC
The DNA here is from genome assembly GCA_963840855.1 of uncultured delta proteobacterium. Classification (GTDB taxonomy): domain Bacteria; phylum Desulfobacterota; class Binatia; order UBA9968; family UBA9968; genus DATACQ01. The sequence continues at coordinate 52,589 of CAWJBB010000051.1, read as the reverse complement.
CACGCCTTGGCGAACGCATCGTTGAGCTGCTCTGGATGCTCGTGGAAGCGCTTCGAGATCGCGCGCATAGATCGGAGACTGCTTCAGCGCAAGATCCGTCGTGAGCATCATGGTGGTCTGCCGCTTCGATGGATCATGAGCATCGGGCGCGGTGGGCACTACGCCAGCGGCATTCGGCTTGGGAGCATACTGCTTCGCGCCGGCCGGGCTCGTCGTTAGCTCATAGTCGTGGTTGTAGAGGTTGTCGAGGAACCCATTGTCCCACTTCGTCGGGTTATTAGTCCAGGGGCCCTCGAGCCCGCTGGTGATCGTGTCGGCGCCTTTGCCGCTGCCAAAGCGGTTTTTCCAGCCGAAGCCTTGCTCCTCCAGACTGGCGCCCTCCGGTTCGGGACCGATGTACTGGGCATCAGGGGCAGCACCATGGGCCTTGCCGACCGTGTGGCCGCCGATGATGAGCGCAGCCGTCTCCTCATCATTCATAGCCATGCGGCGGAACGTCTCTCGAATGAACTTTGCTGAAAGGGCCGGATCGGGGTTGCCGCCCGGTCCTTGCGGGTTCACGTAGATCAGGCCCATGTGATCGGCGCCGAAAGGCCCCTTGATCTGCTCATCGCCGGCGTGGCGCGCGTCTCCAAGCCACGTGTCCTCAGGGCCCCAGAAGATCTCCTCGGGTTCCCAACGGTCCTCCCGCCCAAAGCCGAAGCCGAACGTCTTGAATCCCATTGATTCATACGCACAGTTGCCGGCGAAGACGATCAGGTCGGCCCAGGAGATCTTGTTGCCGTACTTCTGCTTGACCGGCCAGAGCAACCGGCGCGCCTTGTCAAGGCTCGCATTATCGGGCCAACTGTTGAGGGGAGCAAAGCGCTGCATGCCGCCCCCGGCACCGCCCCGGCCGTCGGCGATGCGGTACGTGCCCGCGGCATGCCACGCCATCCGGATGAAGAGCGGCCCGTAGTGGCCGTAGTCGGCCGGCCACCAGTCCTGCGACGTCGTCATCACCTTGATGACGTCCTGCTTCAGCGCTTCGACGTCAAGTTTCTTGAACTCCTCCGCGTAGTTGAAATCCTTGCCCATCGGATCGGAGACGGGAGAGTGCGCGTAGAGAATCGAGAGATCCAGCTGATCCGGCCACCAGTCTTTGTTCGTCCTGGGCCGAGTCCGCTTGGGAGTCGGGGAGGGGATTACTGGGTTCTCGCTTTCGCTGCCTTGTTTAGACATATCGATCCTTCTCCTTTCTGGTTGTTTCCTGCAATTAATGGTAAATAGCGAGGTATCTTACCGCTGATTTGCGCCGCCCGGGGCCGCATCGAGGTCCAGCGGCATGGCCCTCGCGCATTTGCTATACTAGCCGCTAAGTTCTATTAACGTGAACTACAACCGACAGTAAAGAATGTCAATACTTATGGCGACTCATTCTCCACAAATCGGCGTCGTGGCTAGCCGCGTGAATGAAATCGTGGGCCGGTTGCGCGAGCGCGGACATAGACTGACGCCGCAGCGCTACGCTGTCGTGCGCGCACTGGTGGAGGGTGGCGAGCATCCCAGCGCTGAGCAGCTCTTCCATCGGGTATCGGACGCATACCCGATGATGAGCCGGGCCACTGTCTACAAGACGCTCGACACTTTGAAGGCCGCAGGCGAGGTGCTCGAGCTCGAGTTCCGCGAGGGGCCGAATCGCTACGACGCGAACATGCCCAGCGCTCACCCGCACGTGGTCTGCACGGGCTGCGGCCGGATCGACGACGTCAGGCTGGATCGGCTGGGCCGTCTGTCCAGGAGGTCGCCGACCAGATGGGCTACCAGATCAGCGGCTATCGCCTGGACTTCTACGGCCTCTGCGCAACCTGCGCCGTCTGATCCCCGCTACGGCGCGGACCAGTGAATGTTTAGCAGTGCTCGCCGAGTGCTCGTTGACCAGTAGCACCGCTCGACTCTAGTGCGCCTGGTGGAAGGAAACGGGCCATGTTGATGGGCATGGGTGAGATGCTTTTCGGTCTTGGAGCCGACTTCCTATCTGCGGGATGAGTTGCTGAGATTCTTGGGCGTCGACGAAGCCGTGGTTCTCAAGATAGGAACGCGGAAGATTCAAGCGCGTTTCGAGGAAGGGCGCAGCAGCAAAGAAATACCAAACAGTTTGAAGTGATTTGGCAAGCCGTCAAGGATGAGACCTCTCATCCCACCGCGGATCAGATTTTTCTCAAAGTCCGTTGCCAACTGCCAAACGTCAGCTTGGCAACTGTCTACCGGAATCTGCAAAAGCTTGTCGGTGAAGGCAAATTGCAAGTGTTGACTCTCGGGCGCGCGCAACACTTCGATCCGCTCGTGCGGTCGCACCAGCATTTCATTTGCGAACAATGCGCGCAGGTCTACGATCTCCTCCTTGACTCCCGTGAAACACGGTTACTGAGCCGGCTGCCCGACGAGGGCTTCACCGTGACATCGCACCAGTTGGCGTTTTTCGGGCGCTGCAAGAAGTGCGGCAACTAACGGTGCCAGGGCTGCTGCTCGATTTCACTTTAGGGACCCACCCGATTTCAACGAAGGGGACCACTGAAATCAGCGGAGCGAAGCGACGAAGCGATTTTGACTTTTACACTGAGCCTCCCTGGTTTTTCAATCCCGATTTTTTCTCTGCAAGTTTTTCTCTATAGGATTTCTCTCCTTTCAGAGTGATTTTCTGAGATGGATGAATCAGCCGATCCACAATGGCTTCGGCGATCACCGGATCTTCAAACAGTTTTATCCACCCCTGGGGCTCGACCTGGGAGGTGACAATGAGGGGAGCCTTGCGGTAACGCTCTTCGAGGATGTCCATCAGGGAAGTGGCCTCCTCGTGGGTGTAGTTTCTTAGCCCTAAGTCATCGAGGATTAAAACCTTGGCCTTGATGAGACTACGGATGTAGTTGAGGTAACGGCCGGCGGCCCTGGCGGCCTGGATTTCCTCGAACAGGAAGTTGACTGGCAAGAACTGAGTGGGATGGCCTTCCTGGCACAGCCGTTTACCCAAGGCAATGGCGAGATGAGTTTTACCCAGGCCGGTTTTTCCAAGGATCAAAAGATTCTCCTGGTTATGAAGGAAGTTTAATTCACAGAGCTCTTGATCTTAGCCTTGGTCAGATCCTTGTGGAACGCTAAATCTAAGTCTTCCAGATCGGCGCGGAACCGAAAGCGGGCCTTGGTCATGAGCGCCTTAGCGGTACGGTCTTTGCGCGACAACAGTTCATCTTCGAGCAGGAGTCGGAGGAACTCCAGGGGATGGAACTGCTGGGACAAAGCGATCTGGGCTTGTCGTTCGCAGGCTTCATGGATGCCGAACAGGCGCATCTGGTGCGAGAGGGCTCTGACTTGATCAAGCATCATGGTGGTGCGACCTCTTGGTGAAAGGGCTGTTTTTGGGGGAACCCCAGGTATCAACCGAGCCGAGATCGTCGTTTATAGGGCTTATACGGAGGCCGTTTTTTCCCGCTTGCTTGTCTGGATGATTAAAAATGGCTTTGCGGCTGGATTTTAAGCTCGTGCTCATAGGATTTCCTCCTCCACCGAAGGCAAGGACGGTTCTGGATCCGAGTCCGAATCGGCGCCGTATTGGTGCAGATGAACGGTATCGGGCTTTCTCTTTGGGGTAAGCAGCGTCGGTCTTTGACCGTGGGCGACAAAGTAAAGGGCGCAGTCTTTGATGTAGGCGAGCCGTGTTTTGTTGAAGCTCAGGCGCGCTGGCAGGCGTGGTCCAGAGCTTGAGGGGTGACGGGATAGCGTTTTGAAAGCCGCAAGATCCCTTGGACCCGCCGTAGATGGCGCAGCGGATGGTGGCCCGAGAGCAGCTGGTCGACCAACTTCTCGACATGGGGGCCGACCTGTTTGGCTTGCTGTTGGGCGTGACGGATTTCGAAGCGCGCTACGCTAAGCTTTTTTTCTGGATAATGGAAATCATAGGTGGAGAACTGTCCGATGCCCCTAAGTCTTGGGTGCGCGGTAAGGCATTGGCTGTCCTCGCTGAAGAGTTCGACGATTTTCTCCGTGAGTCTGACCCGGACTATTTGGCCGACGTAAACAAAGGGGACCGAGTAGAAGTTTTTTTCCACCTGGACATGGCAGTCGGGATGGACTTTAGCTTGCCGCCACTCGCTGAGCTCGAAGGCGAAGCCGGCAGGGCTTTTAACTGCTTTTTCTCTTCAGCGAAGCGCTGGGAGCGGCTCACCCCATAGTCTTTCATCACTTCGTAGTTGAGCCGCTGTAGATAGTCCCGCAGCGTTTGATTGAGCTCGGGGAGCGAATAAAAGACGCGGTTACGGACCTCCTGGAAAAAACTCCTTTGGACCACTCCGATGTGGCTTTCTCCCGAGCCCTTGTCGCGGGGCTTTCGGGGCCTGGCCGGCAGAACAGCAAAGCCCATGTGATTGGCAAAGTCACAGTAGGTGGCATTGACATCGGGGTCGTACAGATCGGCCTTGTGGACACCGCTTTTGAGATTGTCCACGACCACGTAGGGGGTGATCCCACCAAAGTAGGCGAACATGCGGCTCTGGACCCCGATAAACGTGGCAAGCTTTTGATCTAGAACGAACTCGCCGAAGAAATACGAGCTGAACGGCAACACGCCTAAGAAAAACTGTGTGAGAGTTTATGGCCGTGACCGGTCGGTGAGAAACAGACCGTCACAGAAATCGATCTGGGTTTTTTCCGCGGGCTTATGATCGAGCCGACGTCACTGATCGGGTGAGGCCTGCGCACTGACCTTCTCCCGAAACGCCAAAACTACGACGCGATATCGGCCACTCCCTCTGATCTGCTTGACCGTGGTCCCTGCCATAGACTCCTGCGACATACTCCCAGTCAAGCGTCTCCATCCAGCCGCCGATCTCAAGTCGTTTGGGCTGGTTCCAAGAACTTGCGCACGGTTCGGCGCGAAAGCCTCAGTATCCGGCGAGCTGCGAATGGAAGCCCTGTCGACAGAATGATGCGCTGCAACGAACGCTCCTCTCTGCCATCAACTACCTCCTCCATGCCAATAGCTCGTCTCGCTAGCTCAGAAAACGAAGTACCACCTGAAAGGGTGGGTCCCTCCGTGAAATCAGGTGGGTCCCTCGTTGAAATTGGGTGGGTACGTTCCGAATCGCCAGGCTGCGCCCTATCTTGCCATCAGCGTCTTGGTGGCGGTATAGTGCCGGCCGATGTAACGGGAAAGCCATGAGCGAGATTGCTATTCCTCCCGAGTCGCAACGCCGGCTTCTCCAACTGTCGCGCCGGACGCTTGAAGACTTCGTGCGTGGCGTCGGCCGGCGCTCCGAAGAGATAAGCGACCCTTATCTCAGAGCGGACCGCTACGGCGCTTTCGTGAGTCTCCACGCAATTAACGAGTTGCGCGGCTGCATCGGCAGTTGTACCCCGGATCGTTGTTTGTATGAGACTGTTATCGAGATGACCGAGGCTGCGGCTTCGCGCGATCACCGCATGGAGCCGGTGCGCGCGGCGGAGCTTGCGGCGATAAAGATCGATATTTCCATTCTATCGCCGCTTGAGCGCGCCGAAAATCCCCTGGCGCTCCAAGTGGGCAGGCATGGGCTCTACATCACGTCCAGGGGCCGCCGGGGTGTGCTCTTGCCGCAGGTGGCGGTGCAACATGGCTGGGACATGCAAACTTTTCTTGAGCAAGTCTGCCGCAAGGCCGGCTTGAAAAAAAACGCTTGGGAAGACCCGGCGACGATGATCTCCAGCTTCACCGCGCTGGTGATCGAGGAGGAACGATGAAACGGCGCGGATTTATCGTCATGCTTGCCGGTGGATTCCTGTTCTTGCTACGCGAGATTGCCCAGGCGGTGTGCAACCCGTCGTTGGTCCGGCTTTTCGAACGCGGGCGGCAATTGGTTCAGGCGCGCCCGGGCGGGAGGGGGCTGGCGTTGGGCGACTACTTCATACAATGGTATGGCCATTCGAGCTTTTTAATTCACTCCGGGAGCCAAACCAAAGTCGTCGCCGACCCCAATTTCAACGTGACGCCGGGCATCCAGGCCGACGCCGTCACGGTCAGCAACGATCATTTCACGCACAACAATACCGGCGCCGTCACCGGCAACCCGGTGATTCTCCGCGGCATCACGTTTCGCCAGACCTGGAATCCCATTCGCACCAGCGTTAAAGACATTACCATCGTTAACATTCCGAGCCAGAGAGGAGCGGGGTGGGGTGGAGTCGCCAATTCCATATTTATCTATGAAATGGGAAGTTTGTGCATCGCACATTTGGGCAATATCGGCCACTTGCTAACGCCGGAGCAGGAAAAGGTGCTGCAGCGGGTCGATGTCATGATGATTCCCATCGACGCCATGACCAACCTCGGATTCGAAGATATCCTCAAAGTGATCGCGCAAGTTAAACCGCCCATCGTGATTCCCATGCACTACGATGTCGTGAACCAGGGAGAATTGTTCGCCGCGTTCGCCAAGGAACATTATCCCGTGCGCAAAATCGGCGGCTCGCAGCTCACATTGAGTCGCACCGCATTGCCGAAGTCCACCGAAGTCTTCGTGCTCAAACATCCGCGTAGCGCGCTGTTCGGCGATTGAGTTGCGTTTTCTTTCCTCGGCTTTTAGTCATAGGTTTAGCGAATAGCCGATTTACTTGAATTACTTCTGGTGTTAAGCTCTGGCTTCGGACACCGGGAGGCCAAGCCGTCCATGGAACAAAAAGACATCGAGTTTTTTCGCAATCTCCTCAACCAGCGGATCAAGGAGCTTCGTTCCGAAGCGGGCAAAACCGTGGAGAACATGGACGAAGACGAAAACTTTCCGGACCCCAGTGACCGCGCAACCATGGAATCGAACCGCAATTCCGTCTTGCGCATTCGCGACCGGGAGCGAAAGCTGATCTTCAAGATTCAAGAGGCGTTGCAGCGGCTCGACGACGGAGAGTTCGGCATCTGTGAAGAGTGCGGGGCAGCGATCGGTATCGAACGGCTCAAAGTTCGCCCGGTAACTACTTTCTGTATCGAATGCAAATCGAGCCAAGAAGTCCAAGAAAAGAAAGCCAAGCGGGCAATCTAAATCCCATGAAAGTCAAAAAAGCCGTCATACCGGTCGCCGGGTTAGGAACCCGCTTCCTCCCTGCGACGAAAACCGTGCCCAAAGAGTTATTGCCCATCGTCGATATACCGTCGATTCAATACGTCGTCCAGGAAGCGGTGGACGCGGGCATCGAGGAGATTATTTTCGTCACAGGACGGGGCAAGGACGCCATCGAAGACCATTTTGACGAGGCCCCCGAGCTGGAACAGATTCTCACCGACCGCGGCAATACCGAGATGGTCAAGGCTTTGCGCCGGATCGCGGAAATGATCGAAGTGGTTTCGGTGCGTCAGAAAAGACCGTTGGGTTTGGGACATGCGGTCCTTTGCGCGCGCGATCTGGTGGGCAGTGAACCCTTCGCCGTGATGTTGGCGGATGATCTGGTGGACAGCGAAGTTCCGTGCGTCAGGCAACTGGTGGATATTTTTAACCGCAAAGAGGAATCGGTCATCGCTTTGTTGCAAGTACCCCTCGAGGAGGTACATCAATACGGCGTTATCGAGGGCAAAGAAATCGAACCGCGAATATATGAGATCCAACGAACGGTCGAGAAACCCGTCTCCAGCGAAGCCCCTTCGCGAATGGCAATCATTGGACGGTATGTTTTGCGCCCGGAGATCTTCGAGATCCTGCAAAAGCAACCGCCGGGACGGGGCGGCGAGATTCAATTAACGGATGGGCTCGCGCAGCTGGCGCGCCGGAGAAAAATGTTCGGTTGCGTCTTCGCCGGCGAGCGCTACGATATCGGCGACAAGTTCGGCTTCGTGCGCGCCACGGTTGCCTATGCGTTGAAAAGGCCCGATCTAAAAGATAAAGTAACCGAGTACTTGCGATCATTCGCTGACTGATACCAGCTTGTGGGGCCGTAGCTCAGTTGGGAGAGCGCTAGAATCGCACTCTAGAGGCCGTGGGTTCGACCCCCATCGGCTCCACCAATTTTCCTCTTCCCCCTTTTGTTAACTTCTAGCGATCTATCACGTTGGGCTAGTCTGCCAGCGAATCGCGGGAGATGCGTATGAAGCTCTAGCGGTGGTGATTCTCTTAGCGCTGACAGCGCCGGTGATGGCGCGTCTGATTATGCAGAAGCTTGAGCACAGCGGCAGGTATGACTGCACGTCTGCGCAGGGACGGGACGTCTGCGTCAAGAGTTAGAGCGGCACGTGGGGGCTCTCGGGCCCACGCGACCGCTGGGCGGTGTGTTCCTTTTGACCTTATCGCCCTCGCCGTCGCTAGCACCTAGGCCGCGGCGGGCGCTTTGGTTTTGTTCAGGTTACGTTCTCGCCCACACGCTCGGCATTGGCGCCCCCCTTGAGGTTACGCAGAGGTTCTCTCCGCTGTACGGTGCCCGGGCTGCGTTTTGCGCTCATGTTGTGCCTCTTTTGGCTACAGCGTCCCGCGTGTTCTGGCTGTTGTGCAGTGCCGTGCCTCGGTTGTGGCGCCGGTTGTCACAGTATGGCGACCTTGTGGCCCTCAGGTTGGTCCGCGCAGGTCTGTACGCTCGACGGTGTGGTTCTCTCCCGGCGCTTGTTCGCCGTAGCCGTCGCTCCATGTTGGCTCCAGGGCCACATTCGTCTTCTCGCCATATAGACCTTGCTCCAGGCGTTCCTCAGCTGCGGTTTGCGCTTGTCATCCCCCCTCGCGTGTCCGTAGCTCAAGCCCCAGGGGGTGGCAGAGGGCGGTTCATCACGGGGCTTGTCCGCGTGCCGTGGGCCATCTCCGTGCAACCCGCGAGGGTTCACCTGCTCATAGAGCCGCTGTACGTGTTCCGTGGCAGCCTTCTCACCTTTGAGTGCGTTCTGGAGGGGTTGGTTTGTCATTTCTGATGCTGTCATTTCCGCTCGGGCACGGACTTGGGGAGCGGTTTTCTCCGCCTCAGTTGGGCCTTCTTGGCTTCAAGCTCACGCGCTTGGGCCTTCTCTGCTGAGCTCGGCTTGCTCTGCGTCATGGCCATCTGACCACCAACAGCGGCAAGCTCCGCGCAACATCGGGATAGTTCCCCGCCGCTTCCGAGCTCTGCGATTCTCACCAGCACCAACGGCAACCCTACTTGCCCACTGGCGCTTCATGGGTCATCATTTTGATCAATCCTGTAAGCCTTGTGCTCCGGTTTCGTAGTCCACGGGTTCGGACTGAGCCATTTCTTGTCATCGTACTGGGCGACCTGAACGGCCTTTGCGGTGCCGATCTTTGCGGCAACGCTCGACGCAGGGAGTTCTTCAGGACTTCGATGTTGCCAGCGTTGCGATACGGCTATTTCGTTTCCTTAAGTTGATTTTCTTCATGGTAAGGTCTCCTTTGCTAGTGTTATGTGTCGATGTGCGACGCTGGGGGGCGTGGGGCTGGGAGTGGCCGCTTGATGGCCGCTGACATAGCGCTGACATAGGCGCCCAGCCCAGCCCAACCCCACCCAGAGCATTGCCTTTGGTCCGCTTTACATCACCGTCCCGTTCCCTTCGTTTTCAAGGTAACATCAACCCTCGATGTGTTCGACCACGCCCATGTCGGCACTTTTCACAAGCCACTGATGCAATCGCCTTCAGTCTGGTTCCTGTGGTTGAGTCCCGGACATCCTCGAACTTCGGTTCTCACCTCCGCGCCCTTGTCCTTGCTCCCCCGCTGTGCCTGTGTCTTCGTTTGCCCCTGGCGCATCTTGCTATGCGTTGTGTTCGCTGGGGGATCTCCCTACGGCACAGCGGCCTTTCGTTCCGTCGGCCATCTCCGGGCCTTTTGGCGCTCTTGGCCTTCTCTCCTGCGTGCGTCTTCGCGCGGCCCTGCGCGGGTGCCGCACCTTCCCCTCCGCTTTGGCGTCCGGTGTCCGCTTGGCTCTCCTCTTCCATTTCTACCTGCTGCTTCTGCTTCACATGTTCATATTCCTTCCGTTGTTCTCCCTTCTGTAGTTGTCTTGGGCCTGGCCAGCGCGCGGAGCGAAGGAGAAATTCCCCCTGGCGCTGTTGGCCGAGCCTTTGGCGGACACGAGGCACTCGTGCGCGCCCGCTTGTCCGCCTTCGCGGGATAGCGATCTCGCGATCCTCAAACCTCAAAATCCGGTTTTGCTTTGGGTCCGTGAACGTTGTGAACGTTAGAATTGAATCTCGGTTTTTCGCTATAAGAGATTTCTATATAGGAAAAAACCGGAAAAGGGTTTCTATCATTCACATGGTTCACAGCGTCGCGGGTTTATGCTGCTAACCGGCGGAATTGCAATCCGTGGCGGATGGCTCCGGCGCGGTTCCTATCCGCTCTGAAGCCTTTTTCACTCAAACGCTTTCCAAAGAGCTTGAAGGAAATCGGCTTTTCACCGTGCACTTTTGCCCATTCCTTATAGGCTTCAAAGAGTTCTGAAAACATCACTTGCTCGCTTGCCTCCGGCGCGCAACAATCCTCAAGAAACTGCTGAATCGTGTCCATTTCTTCACGGTAACTCTTCACGGCAGTCCTAACGCGTTCGGGTTCTTTCAAATCCCGCTCGGTTTGCCAGATACGGCAACCCTGCAAGGCCCAACTCAGAATCCCTGGAAATTCCTGCTTAAGCTGCTCCGCAAGATGCTTGTCTTGCTTCTCCGGTGGAATCGTAACGTCGAACGGAATCAAGCGGATTCTGCGCCACAAAGCCAAAGTCATCTCTTGAACTTCCGGCTTATGATTCGTTGCCAGAAAGAGCTTGAATTGGGGCTTGTACTCGAAAAACTCACCATGAAGGAACCTAGCCGGGATAACATCTCCGCCCGTAAGATGCTTCAATCTTGCTTCTGCCAAACGCTTGCCGTGTTCGGTTTCAACGGCAAAAGCGAAGCGTATTCCTTTCAACATGGCCAAGTCATTTGGTATCCGATCATTAACTTGAACCATGAGCGTTTCAGCCGGAACACCCCGAGCATAGTCATCTCCAAGCAGAGCCTTGATGACTTCAATGAACGTGCTTTTTCCGTTTGCGCCTTCGCCGTGCATGAGAAAGAATGCTTGCTCGGAAGTATCTCCGGTTAGAGCGTATCCAACGACCTTTTGCAGATACTTTTTTAAGCTCAAATCATTCTTTGTAACCGTGTTGAGGAAATGATGCCACCTGTTGCATTCTGCTCCTTCAATGTAATCAATCGCCGTGAACTTTGTTATGTAGTCTTCCCGCCTGTGTTCGTGAAGTTCGCTCGTTCGCAAATTCAAGGTTCCATTATTCAGGTTTAACAGCCACGGGTCTGCGTCCAACAAGTCCATTGAAATCGGAAGCTCGGACCTTGCCAAGCTTATCATTGAACTCAATTTCCCTTCTGCTTGCAGTTGCTTGGCCTGATTGATTAGCTTTAAGCGTTTTTCGTGGTTGGACTCTGCCGCAGCCCTTGCAAGAATCTCAGACGTAAAGGCTTTCGCCTTGCGCACGACTTCACCGGAGTCGTCCAAGGCCCAGCGTTTGCCGTCCCAAATAAACCACCTTTTGCGAGCAAAACTATAGCGCAGGTCTTTGTCGAATCGCTCCGCAAAGTCTTTAGCGTTAACGACATCGGTAACGAGTTTAGGAATTTCCAAGTTGTTCATTCTGTTTCTCTCCTTGTGAGAATTTCTCATCATTGAATGACGGCAAAGGAAGGGATTCTTCTCGCCGTACGACTGTAATTCGCCCTTTGTGGTAGCGGATGGTTAGCTCCCCAAAGAACCCTTCAGCGGCCAAACGTCCAACGAGATGTTGGACAAACTTTATGTCTGAGTCTGTGTTCATCACGATGTTCTCACGGTTTCTCTGGGCACGGAAAAGTCTCCTTTAAACCGTGGAGTAATATGAGTGAGATTGGTAAATCATCTGTCAAGACTCCTGATCTGCGCAGCTTGTCACGCTGAATCTCACGTTGAATCTGGGCATCGAGAATTTGCATGTAATTATTAACGACTAAAGCAAGCTCAGGCGGAGGGCAGAAGAAGTTGCGACTACGACTACCAGGTCCATACACATTCGCCGCAACAAGTGCGTCCCCAAGCCCCATCACATATAATTTCATCATTTCTCCCTTCATTTCTCCCTGGGCTCCTGGGTCGGACCTGGACTGGCGATACTCCTTAAGTGATATCTGCCGCCCAAACGCATGAGCACTGAACGCCAGAATTGAAGTTAAAACGCACAAGGCAGCGAGTCGTCTTTTTTGCTGCATAGAGTCTCTCCTTTCGCTCGTGTAAGTTTTTCTCTCTTGGCCTGAATCAAAACCATGTACGCAGAGGAAGCAGAGGAAGAATTCTTTGTCTGTTTGTGCTGGGTTTTGGTATGTGTATGTTACTCATTTTCGTTGCTCCCTATAGCGCTCTGCTTCCGCACCAGAGAAGGGCTAAAACGATACACGATGCGCGTGTTGCCGTCCACGTCCATAAACTCCTCGCGATCAATCCGACGTTCTAGCTCTGCGCGTTGTTGGGATTTAGCGAGCCACTTTGCAGAAGTCTCAGCGTCGCTCTTGCTCTGGTAAAATCCATCAACCGGGGTCATCGTGTTTACGTGTTCGACGTACCACAGCGGACCATTTTTGCCGTCATTCAAGAGCTTCACTTCTAGCTTGTTCCAGGGGGCTTTCGATGCCCGCTCAAGAGTCGCTTGGCTTATCCATCCACGGTTGATGATTTTGATTCTCATGCAGGGATTCCTCCGGTGGCCAACGAACGACCACGAGGGGGGATGCTGGGCTGAGGCTGCACCACGAGCACGCTATCGCTTGTCTGCGTGAGCAGTACCCCACTCCTCCCCGTCTTGCGCCGAAGGGATTGTTGTTCGTTCGCCTGCTCGGCTTTGCGCGTGAGTTTTCGTATCATTCCTTTACGCTTGTTCATTTCCTTTGCTTCCCCTCGCCTCGTGTAGAACTAAAAATCATCGGAGGCATGGAATGGCTTTCCTTCGCCGTTGGCCGTGGCCCTTATGTTGCCGCGCTGATCAACCCACTGAATCACCTGCCGGATACCGTAGCGCCGAAGTAGGTTCGAGATCCACATTGGTGACATACCCAAGTGCTCTGCCGCTTTTCGCAGGCTGCCGGTTTGGCTGATGGCCTTTAGTACGTCTTCTAGGGTTTCTGTTCTTGCGAATCCGCCCATTGAAATGCCTCCCGTGTTTTTATGCTGTCTTTTTCTGGTCGAAAAAATAGACACTCGAAGGTGCCAACGATGATGCTTGCCTCTATAGCTACAGACGCCAATGTGATTACACTGTAAAATTGGCCTGTTGTTTGCCTAAAACTAAAGTGGAGCTTTTTTGGTCCCATTGATTTTGCTGCGCTTTTTCCAGGCCAATTTACAAACCGGCGAATTAGTTGGAGAATACGATGTTTGAATCATTAGAACACGCAAGCTCGCCGCAAGTTCTTCGCCGTTTGCGTTTTCGCATGGTTTTTTGTGGTTTCACTGTCCTCTCATAACAACGTACTCATCGTTAAGTTGCTGCGAACTTGGGGGGTTGGAGGCACGCTGCGGGACGAAGCTTAAGGTTCCAGCGCTAAGTGTACGTGTACATTGTACATTGTACACTGGGGGTCCGCCGGTAGTGACGCACAGAACGCGCATTTCCAGGATCCCTCACGTGGGGGTAGTTACGTGCGTGCAGGGTGCGTCTGCAGAATTTCGGGGGTGGGGGGTGAATTGGCCTGGAACCACAGCCAACGAGCTGGGTGGGGGTTCTCCCAAGCTATGGCAAACTGGCACTTCAGCCCACCATCCGCCGCACCCGAGCGCCCTAGTTCTTCGATCTAACGTACATGGGCCATTTAGCAGGGAAATTTGGACCAACCAGTGCCAACGTGGATTGGACACGATGTAGACTGCCCGGGACTAGTTGTGTTATCCCTGGTCTCTCCCCGCCCTAGTCGATCCCTGGTCCCTGGTCCGCCCCCCTCCACTCCCCTAAGGCGATTCCGATCTCAGGCGATTCACGCAAGTGGGATCGACCTTACCCGTGCCCCTGGCGGAAATTTTCTCACAGGAAAGTAGGTACTCAAACGTTAAACCCTATCAAATCAGTAGAGTTTAAGAGGTATGAACCTCGCAAACTCAATAGGTTATGTGGACCATGAGTCCAGTGGACGTGTATTATGTAATAGTGTTCTAGCATTCATAACGCTCTACATGATCTCCGCGCCCAACCTCGCGAAGCGCCGGAGGAATTCCACTGGGAATCCGGGACAACCCAGCCTACAACCCTGCCGAAGCTCCATTTGGGCCGTGGCGGATGAGCAGGCCAGAGCCGGGCCTTAGCACACGGCCTCAATGGCTTGCGCTATGTCTTCCTCACTCGTGATGTCGTAGCGCAAAAACGTGCTCATGGTCCGATGGCCACTAATCTTGGCTGCTACGTTCGGAGAGGCTCCAGAACGGACAAGGTTCCTTATCCCTGAACGGCGCAAATCGTGAACCAGCAGACCGCTCAATCCCACTGCTTGGGTTGCTTTTGCCCAGGCCCTGCGAATGTCCGCAATGGGGCGTCCGTTACGATGGAAGACATACGCGCAACCGTCGTGCCGCTGACTCCACCGCTGTTGAATCAACTCCAACAGTCTACCGCGCAAGGGAAGCGTTCGACCTTTGCCGTTCTTGCTGCGCTCCGGGCGTAGGCGCACAACCCGGCTTGGAAGGTCCACATCCGACCACTGAAGCGTCAAAGCCTCGCGCTTGCGCCACGCGGAGAGATAGAGAAACTCGACTACAGGCTGAACGTACGCAGGCAGCGCAGCGAGAAGTTTCTCGAACTGTGGGCGCTCAATAAAGCCTTGTCTCGGTGGGGCTTCCTTGAGAGACTGAATGAACGGCGCAGAGGAAATCATTCCGTAGCGCAGCGCCAAGGTGAACATCCTGCGCAGTGCAGCAAGCTCGCGGTTGATGGTTGCGTTTGCGGATCCGCTGTTTTTGCGCCGGAGAATGTGCTCGTTAATTCTTAGCGCTGTGATTTCCGAAACCGGAAAACCTGCAAACGAAGGTTTGAGCCGCTCCGCTGAGTATTCCCCCGCTCGGGAGCAATCATTGAGCTTTTGCTCTTGCAAATACAGCGTGAGCAAATCCTCAAAGCTCGGCGCAGAAGCCTTTGAATCTGTGCTTGTTTTTCTGCTCCTTTTGAATCGCACTCTAGAGGCCGTGGGTTCGACCCCCATCGGCTCCACCAATCGCAAAAAAGGGCGGGTAACTTACCCGCCCTTTTCTTGTTTAAGTGCATTGACATAGCCCGGCGGCTGTGAAATTAGGAACGGGTGATAAATCTCAGAAACTTTGATCTCGCCTGGAGGAACGGATGACGAATTGGCTCTGGATCGGCTCAGCAACGACGCTTTGTCTTCAATGGGTCGTGATTCACTTTACCGGTGGACATCCACCGCCGCACTGGATGGCGCTAAGCTCCGGGTTGGCGATTTTTGGCGCCGCGTTCATCCTTTCGTGGGCGGCTGAACTCGCGCAGAAAGACATTCCACAAGCGTTGGCCATTGCACTTCTCGCGCTGATCGCGGTTTTGCCCGAATATGCCGTGGATATGTATTTTGCCTGGCAAGCCGGGAAGGACCCGAAGTACACGGCGTTTGCCATGGCCAATATGACCGGCGCCAACCGGTTGTTGATCGGGGTAGGTTGGGCCGCCGTGGTGATGACCTTTTGGCTCAAATCCGGCAAGAAAGCGATTCAGCTGGAGCCCGAGCATAAGACCGAAATCTTTTATCTTGGATTAGCGACAATTTATTCTTTCATCATTCCGTTCAAAGGGCGGCTCGATCTTACAGACGCGGCTATATTCATCGGGATTTTTGCCTTTTACATGCGTGCCGCGTCGAAGGCTTCACATATAGAACCAGAGCTCGAAGGTCCACCGGCAATGATCGAAAATTGTGGGAGAGGGGGCGCGTCGCGTCGTCAACCGTGTTATTTTTTCTGTTTTCCGGTTTTACCATTTTTATCGCCGCTGAGCCTTTTGCCGAAGGCCTCTTGGCCACGGGACGCAAGTTTGGCATCGAAGAATTTATCTTGGTTCAATGGCTGGCGCCCTTGGCCTCCGAGTCGCCTGAATTCATCGTCGCGATCTTATTCGCGCTGCGCATGCAGCCGGGAATAAGCATGGGGGCGTTGCTCAGCTCAAAAGTCAATCAATGGACATTGCTGATCGGCATGCTGCCCGTCGTGTTCGCGATATCCGCGGGACGATTGGGCCCGATGGAAATGGATCAACGGCAAATTGAAGAGATGTTTTTGACGGCTGCGCAATCTCTGTTCGCCGTCGCGATCTTGGCCAATCTGTCGTTTAGCCTGGTTGAAGCTACCGTTATATTCGTGCTGTTTTCAACGCAGTTGTGTTTTCCCGATCCATTATTCCGGTTCTATTATTCTTTTCTTTATATTGCTCTTGCAGTGGGCATAATGCTCTTTAAGAAAGATGCGCGACGGGGCGTCGTGGATCTGTTTGGCAGAGCCCCGAGCTCGCAGGTGATGAAGAGCAATGAGTGAGCCGCGGCAAAACCGAGTGTGTCTGGCAAATCACCACCGCGCTGCAGCCGGCGAAAGGTGAGGCGATGCGACTGGCGCCGTTAGGAATAGTCCGGCAGCTTGGCGTTAGACAGCTCCTCCAATTTCTTTATCATCTGCCGAGGTTTCTAAGGGTATTCTCGCGTTTGGTAAGAGATCCGCGGGTTGCGCTGCGGTCGAAGCTGGTTCCGTTGGGCGTCCTTGGATATCTGATTTTGCCGGTTGACTTGTTGCCCGACGTTTTCCTTGTGCTCGGTCAGATCGACGATCTCGTAGTGATCCTGCTCGGCCTCAAATTGTTTATCCGGCTGTGCCCGCCCGAAGTCGTGCAAGAGCATGTAAAGGCAGTCGCCGCCGGACGCTGAAGCCGGCGCAATGCAACAGGGATAGATTATTCATGGACGTACTGGCCCATGGACTTTGGGGCGGCGCGGCGTTCTCTGCCCGCGGCAAAAAAGAGTTCTGGACAGGATTTCTCGTTGGGATGGCGCCGGATTTACTGTCCTTTGGAGTTTTTCACGTCACGCGGCCGGATTGGATCGTTAGCCGCTTGGCTGGTGAGATTTCGGGCCCGCCATCGCTTTCAATTTTGCCCGTGTACGTGTTTCACGCTTACAATGTCACCCTGCTGCTCGCCTTGGACAGTTCATCGACTACCTTAATGCTTCGCGGCCGCTTTTTCTTCCTTGATGTTTTCGTGGATCAGGCGCGGGACGCCGCCGCAGCTAAAGCAGCGGGGCGGTTCGTGCTTGGTTTCGCCTTCGGGGTAGCGCATGAAGCGCTTATAGAAAGGTTTTTCCGTGCCGACGAAGTCGTCGTAGTAAAAAGCCAGTTTGCCGCACTCGCTGCATTGAAGATACTTTGCCATCGTAGGTCCTTCTAAAATCTAGCTCTAAAAATGCTCCGCTGATCCGGCGGCGGCCGCCGTTCTCAGCGTCGACTTCTGCTCAGAACAGTCCGAAGGTCCGTGTCGCCCTAGTGGCCTATACTAAAAAAAGTATTACCTTGTCCTTGCGTTTCACGGGTGCCCTCTTTGGGCGTCGATGAAAGAATACTCACGATCGCCAACGAGGTCAACAAGAAGCCAGCGGGCGGTTGAGAATTCATGAAAATTGGTGCATGGGATATTAAGTGATTCGAGCATCGAGCGGCCACCCCAGGATTGCGGCGGTTTCCACGGCACTAACCAAGAATCATATCGAAGGAGGAATAGAGCATGGCTATCAAACTATTTCAGTCTCAAACATCGATGTTTTGCGAGAAGGTGCGGATTGTTTTTGCGATGAAAAAAGTACCCTACGACATCGTCGATGTGCGCAAAGACGACCGTAAATCGCTGATCGAATATACCGGACAAAGAAAAGTGCCGTCCATGGACTACAACGGCAAGTGCGTCATTGACTCGACAATTATATCGGCCTTGCTTGAGAAGGATTATCCGGCGAACAGTATTTATCCCGAGGGCGCGGTCAATAAGGGGCTTTGCTTGGCCCTGGAAGATTGGTCGGACGAAGTTTTAATCCATGCCAACCACGCCATCCGCCGCGCGGATACCCCGGAAGCGCGGAAGAAAGCCGAAGAAGAATGGGCCGTTCACTTCAAGACCTTGGACCAGATCTACACCGGCAAGAAGTTTATTTTCGACCGCATGAGCCTCGCCGATGCTGCGATTTT
The DNA here is from genome assembly GCA_963840855.1 of uncultured delta proteobacterium. Classification (GTDB taxonomy): domain Bacteria; phylum Desulfobacterota; class Binatia; order UBA9968; family UBA9968; genus DATACQ01. Next base: position 34,389 of record CAWJBB010000051.1, on the reverse strand, counting down.
CTCCCAGCTCCATTATCTCTACACGGCGGTGAACTACGAGGTCCCGGCCGAATACAAAAACGTGCACGCCTTCATGGAAAATATGCGCCAGACTTTAAAGCTCAAATCGCTCGGCGACAGCTTCGAGGTGCAATCGCTCTAGGTCTCGACGCCATGACGAAAGAAGTGACTGTCCCGCGCCTGGGTTCGAGCGACGATAGCGATGAAGTCAGAATTCTTCGTTGGCTCAAGTCGCCGGGGGCCGAGGTTAAAAAAGGCGAGGGCTTACTGGAAGTTGAGACCGATAAGGTCAACGTCGAGATCGAAGCGCCGGACGACGGTGTGCTGAAAGAGATTAAGGCGCGGGAAGGTGATTTGGTAAAGTTCAGCGCGGTGGTTGCGCTCATCGAAAAAGCGGGCTGAGTCTTCCTTGGCCGGCTTTTTCGATGGAATGAGAAAGTGTAGTCAGGCGGACGAGGGATGAGCGTGGCCGAGGAGCGCTTTTTGCTTTTGCTATGGCGCGCCAGTTTGGCGGGCGCTCTGCTTGGCGGCGTCGGGACTCTATATTTTTTTGCCGGGCTTGCGGGTTACGTAACAAACCCGCTGCCAAACTTCTTCGTTGCCGCGGCTCTCGGTGGCGCGGTTCTTTTCTTCTGCCGCGAATTCTTGCGGGCATTTGGCGAGAGCCAATGGCTGGCGCGCTCCGTGTGGCTGGCGATCCTCGTCATCATCATTGTTGAAGGCCTGCTTAGTCTGGTGCCGCCGACCGCGCGGGACGAATTGACGCATCATCTAACTATCCCGCGCCTCTATGCGCGAGCGGGGCGAATTATCGAAGTCCCGATGGCGCCTTACTCCTACTACCCGATGTTGCTAGACATGCTCTACACCCCGTGGGTAGTTTGGGGCTACGATTCCGTGCCGAAAGTCGTTCATGCGCTCTTCGGCTATCTGACCGGCCTGCTGCTCTACGCATACCTGTCCCGTCGGATGAACAGCCTCTATGGACTGCTAGGCTTTTTTTTCTGGATCTCTATTCCTTCCGTGCTGCGCTTGAGCCACTGGGCTTACGTCGATCTCGGCATCACTTTTTATACGACCGCGGCGCTCCTTTGTTTGCTCTGCTGGCGCGAAGAGCAAGCAAAGGGCTCATGGCTCGCGCTCGCGGGACTATCCGCCGGCTTCGCGGTGGCCACCAAGCCCAATGGCCTGGTAGCGTTGCTGGTGCTGGGTCTGCTCTTCGCTTGGCAGCTCGCAAGGGAACCCAAACGGGGTTTCGGAAAAATGATCTCCGAGGCCGCCTTATTCGGCGTCGCCAGCGCGCTGCCCTTTTTGCCGTGGCTGGCGAAGAACTGGTACCAGACCGGCAATCCGTTTTTCCCGCTGCTGGGCGGTTTTTTCGCCGCCGAGGGCCCGGCCGCGAGCGCGCCGGCACAGTACGTTTCTCTGGGAATCTTGGCTAGACGGGAGCTGCTCTACGGCGAAAGTTGGTGGCAGATCGCGGCCTTGCCGCTGCGGCTGTTTTTCTTCGGCCAGGACGACAACCCGCAATATTTTGACGGTGCGTTGAGCCCCGTTCTGATTCTGCTTCTCCCCTGGGCGTTCAAAGGGAAGTGGCTTGAGGAAAAGCGCTTGCTTGCCGGCTTCGCGTTGCTGTATTTGGCGTACGCCTTGTTTCTGGTCGATCTGCGCGTGCGGTATGTGCTGATGATCGTGCCGCCATTGGTTGTCCTGTTCGCCTACGGCGTCTTCAATGTTTATCTGCGCATCAAACAACCGGCTTATTTATTCGCCGGTCTTTTGTTCTTTGCCGGTTATCATGGATTTTATCTCTACGGGTATTTTCGGGAAGTTAGGCCGATTCCTTATCTGCTCGGCAATGAAACCAGAGCGGCTTATCTCGCGCGAAACCTGCCTGAATACGCCACCTTCGAATTCATCAACCGAAAATTTCCCTCGACCGCTAAAATTTACCTGCTCTTTATCGGCAGGAGAGGTTATTACTGTGAGCGAGACTACTTTCACGACGGAGGTGAGCTGCCGGCATTCCTCATGGCCGCGATTCAATCGGCGCGAAACCCCGCTGAAGTTGAGCAGACACTAAGACGCGAAGGAATTACTCACCTGATGGTCCGAACGGACCTGCTGGCGCGTTATTTGCTTAACAACTTGTCGCCGGCCAAGATTACTCTGTGGAACGAATTTGCCGCGAGCCGGCTTTCGCTGAGCTTTCAGGAGCGCGGATACGCTCTATACCAATTGCATGGCTGATCGTTTTTACACCTCCATCGTCATTCCTGTTTTCAACGAAGCGGCGAATTTGGAAAAATTGTTGGCGAAAATCAACGATCTCAGGCTCCCCGGCGCAGAAATTATTGTTGTCGACGACGGTTCTACGGACGACAGCGCCGTCGTGGCTGCGCAAGCCGGAGCGACTGTCGTTCGCCACCCCTATAACATCGGCAACGGCGCGGCGATCAAGAGCGGCATTCGGGCGGCGCGGAGCAAGTTTCTTGTCTTTATGGATGGAGACGGACAGCACAAACCGGAAGACATCCCTAAACTTCTAAAGGAAGCGGAAAACTTCCATATGGTCGTAGGCGCGCGATCAAAGGGTTCCAGATTGCGCTTTCACCGCAACGTCGCCAACCTGGTTTACAACTTTCTGGCCACTTACGTTACACAATTTCCCGTCAAAGATTTGACATCGGGTTTTCGCGTTCTCGAACGGCTCGACGCGTTGCGCTTCATCGATTTGCTGCCCAACACGTTTTCATATCCGACGACGCTGACGCTGGCTTTTTTGCGGTCCGGTTTGACGGTCAAGTACTTGCCGATCCAGACGCTTTACCGGACCGGTCAGAGTAAAATCAGTCTCGTCACGGACGGTGTCCGATTTCTATTAATCATCACCAAGATTGCGACCTTATTTTCGCCGTTCCGCGTGTTTCTCCCGGTGAGTTTTTTCTTTTTCTTCACCGGTCTGGCGAATTATCTTTACACGTTTCTGGTCTACGGCCGCCTCACGAATATGTCGGTATTCATGTGGACCACGGCCGTCATTATCTTCATGCTCGGTCTGGTTTCCGAACAGATCGCGGCCTTAAGAATGGAACGGCAGCACGCCACGCCGCAGTCTTGGGTTGAGAAAACGGTAGATTGAAGGCTCTGGTTCGATTAAACTCCACCGCCGGTACGTGGAAATTTTGACACTGCTGTGACGATTCGGACGAGCAGAGATGAGCAAATGGATTGCCTCGACCACGATGCGGTTCGCGACTTCTACGATCGCGTGTATTACGGTGGCCGCTCCGGTGCCAGCGGAGGTGCCCGGGCATCTCGGGCGGTTGGCAACCCGCTTCCAGCCGTGGAACGAGAAAAGAATTTTGGACGTTGCGTGCGGGACCGGCCTCTGGTTGCGCGCGACCGCCGCCCTCGGCGCTGTCCCGGCGGGAGTCGATCTCTCTCGAGTGGCCTTGGATGTTTGCCGGGATGCGTTGCCCCATGCGGAGCTTCATTGCGGGCCAGCGGAAAAACTGCCCTTTGCCGACGGACAGTTCGATTTTGTTTCCTGTCTCGGCGCGCTCGAGCATTTTCTTGACCCCACCAGAGCTCTACGAGAGATGGTTCGAGTAGCTACGCCCGATGCGGAGTTTCTTCTGCTAGTTCCGAACGCAGACTTTCCTCCCTCGCGGCTGGGACTCTACGGCGGGACAGACCAATCGAGCGTGCGCGAGGTGCTTCGGTCTCTGGAGGGTTGGCAAGAACTTTTCGAGTCCGCCGGTCTTACTATCGTCAAGCGCTGGCGCGACCTGCATGTCTTGTCCACGAGCTGGATCACGCTCGGGCCGTGGTATTTCTGGCCGGTTCGACTGACCCAGGCATTGATGTTGCCTATCTGGCCGCTGTTTTGGCAGTACCAGGTGTATTATCACTGCTCGTTAAAAAAATAACGAGCGCGCGGATGGGTATTCTGTTCGTCACCTGGAATTTTCCGCCGCGGCGCGGCGGCATCGAAAACCTAATGGGCCAGCTCACAGCGGGCCTCAAAAAAAGCCATTCAGTGTTTGTCATTACGAGCCCACGCCGCGAACGCGGCTTCTGGCGAAGACGGAGTCTTTCGCGCGCCGTGGCCCGGTCTGGTTCCTTTCGCTTTCTACGCGATATGGCGGGGCGCGATATCGCTCATTCGGAACCCGGAGATCGAGGTGGTCTTCGGCGGGAGCGTGATGGTCACGCCGCTGGTGTTTCTCTTGGCGCGCCTGTTCCGCCGAAAAGCGGTGGTGCAAGCGCATGGATTGGATCTCGTCTACGGTTCCATTTTCTATCAGGTTCTCTGCGTGCGGTGGTTACGATACTGCGACCGAACGGTCGCCAATAGTAGTTACACCGCCTCGCTCGGCGCGGAGCGTGGAGTCTCTCGGGAGTCGATCTCCGTTATTCCACTCGGCGTCGATACGGCGCGATTTACCCCAGCAGCGAATTCCGAGGAGTTAAAAATAGAAACCGGCTTGGCGGGAAGAAGGGTCATTCTTTTCGTCGGCCGGCTGGCGCGGCGCAAAGGAGTGAAAGAATTTATCCAGAATTGCCTGCCCGTCATTGTGCGTGAGGCACCGCGGGCGTATTTCGTGGTCGCCGGCGGCAATCCAACGGAGTCTCTGGCCCATCGCGACGATGTGCTCTCAGAGATTCAAGCCGCGGTGCGGGAGCTGGGGCTGCGCGATCATGCGCGGATCACGGGAGAGGTGAGCGATGAAGAGTTAGTGAAACTCTATCAGTGCTGTGACGTTGTCGTGCTGCCCGCGTTGGCATCGGCGGAAGATGTCGAGGGCTTCGGCATGGTTTTGCTGGAGGCGGCGGCGGTGGGGAAACCGGTGGTCGCAACCAGAGTTGGCGGTATTCCCGACGCCGTCGCCGACGGTGTAAGCGGGATCTTGGTAAAAACGGGTGACTACGGAGAGCTAAGCCGGTCGGTGATTGAATTGCTAATCGACGATGAACGGCGCTTGGTTATGGGTGAATTTGCCAAGCAAAGGGTGCAAACGGAATTTTCCTGGAAGGCTATAGTCGCGCGATATGAAGAAGTTTTTGGCTGTTAGCCCGGCCGGCGAGGTAAAGTCAGATTATGCGCGGCCCCGGAGCACCTCCTGAAAATAAGCTTCTAACTCCCTTGCTGATTCGGCCCAAGAAGGCGCTCGCAAATCGACAATGGTTCTTGCCTCCAGTTGCCGTTCGATGACCTGCGCCAAGCTGTTTGCATTCTCCGGCTCATACAAACATTCGGGATATTCACTGAGCAGCTCGTTCATCGACCCCACAGCGGCCGCGACGAGCGGCACGCGGCAGGCAATAATTTCATAGGCTTTTTGAGGGAAGCAGTGGCGCCCGAATGCGGAATTTCGGTTGCATATCACAGCCAGGTCCAAAGCGTTGAAAAGCGCCGGTACTACGTCTAAAGGCAGCGTCCCTAAGTCATGAACCATGGGTTCCATAGGGATTTTACTAAACCGGCTGCGCGGACCTGCGAGGGCCAAGTGGAGCGCTGGTTTTTTCGTCAGAAGAAGCTCAAAGGCGCGGAAAAGGGCATTAACTCCTCGGCTCTTATCCAGCGCCCCGGCGGTACCGATGATTAGCGCCTGTTCCGGCAGCCCTAGTTGCTTGCGACAGGCGCTCCGCTCACGGGGAGCAAAGAGGTCTGTACGCGCGGAGTTTTCAAGAACTAAAGAAGCCCCTTGACGGCCATAACTAGAGGCAATGAGCTTCGCGAGCGAATGGCTTACACAAGTTACGCCGTCAGCGCTTTGCACGGCGCGTTTGAAACGCGGCAAGACACCCGGCACCCATGTCGCTTTAAAGCTTTCAAAGTTATCGTAGAGATCGACAATACAGCGAACTCCAAGCTTCGCGGCCAGTCGGATTCCGAAAATTGCGTGATAGGCATCCGAACAGGCCCATATTACGTCGGGGCCGAATACTTTCGCAATATCAAGCGCGCGTGCCTCGTAGCGATTCAAACGCGGCACAAGACCGCTCCTTAGGTTGATAGGGTGCCAAGTTACATTGATTTTTCCCGACGGGTCGCTGTCTGTAATAGTTTGTTCATCCCTACGCCTATAACTGAGAGCAATGCCCATGACGACATGTCCTAAGCCAGCCAATTCCAGGGGCAGCTCGCGGAGCCTTCCGAAGCGATGGTCAAGAAGGTCATAGCCCGAGTACTGGCGTTTCGTGAGGACGAGAATTTTCATATAATGGGGGCAGTGAATCGAGCTATCCGAACGGGCTGCTTTAAAGCTATTTTTCGCCATTATAGCTTGAAGCCGACTGATGCGGTAGGTGAAAACCTACTCTTCGAGTGGTCCCAAAATTGCTCATAGAAATATTTCTCGTTGAAATAGGTTTGTTCAAGTATAATATTCGCCGGATCGTCAAAATTTTGTCGCTCAACGCGACGGATTCCGTCGATCCCGTGTTTGTTAAGTTCAATGAATAGCGCGGTTCCCGATCAAGAGTCCACTGTCCGACCGCATATCTCTGCCCGCCGGGAGGAGATCGAAATTATCTACACTCCTACCGGCGTTCGCCGGAACGGTATGGCGGGTTGGGGGATCATGGTTAACGACCTTGTAGACAGCCGCAGATTGATTTGGCTTTTAATACTGCGCGACATTTCCGTGCGCTATCGCCAGTCGGTGTTGGGCTATCTCTGGGCGGTAATACCGCAAATCGTTACTGTGGGGGCATTCGCCATGTTGAATGCCTGGCGGGTCGTGCCGATGGGCAAAACCGCGATCCCGTATGTTATCTATGCGGCGTGGGGTATCAGTGTTTGGCAGCTTTTCGCGGGGTGTCTATCCGCCTGCACAACGAGCCTGGCCTCGTCGGGATCTCTCGTCACCAAAATTAATTTTCCACGCGAGGCCGTAGTCATAGCCGCAATCGGCCAGCCGATATTCGATTTCTTTGTCAGGCTCGTGCCGGTAATCGTGGTCTTTATCTGGTATGGCTTCACGCCATCCTGGGGCGTATTTTTTCTACCTCTAGCGCTATGTCCCGTGATATTTTTGGCGCTAGGAGTTGGGTTTATTTTGAGCATCGCCAATCTGGCAATTAAGGACACCGGCAACGCCCTCGGCACGGCGCTCACCATCGGCATGTTTCTTACGCCGGTGCTTTATCCGCCGCCGGTTCGTTGGCCGTTCACGCTGATCAATTATCTGAATCCTCTCAGCCCTCTATTGACGGCCACCCAAGACTTGATTGCCGCGGGCTCGTTAACGAGACCGGAAATCTTCGCTGCCGCATGTTTGTTTGCAGTCGCCGTGCTGCTTGTAGGTTGGCGCGCCTTTCGCGTAACGATTCTGCGCGCCGCGGCGTATGCGTAGAGATGAGGATGTCGCAATGACAAACGACGTAGGATCCATTTCAAGGAGTCGGCAAGAAATTTTGCCGATCTCTCAAACGAACGTTAGTCTATGGCGTACAAGACGTTGCTAAAGATGTTTTCGGCATAACACCGGAGTCAGACGGAATTGCGCCGCGATGAGTTCTGGGCACTGAACGATGTCTCCTTCGAAGTCAAACGCGGCGAATGTCTCGGCCTGATCGGCGCCAACGGCGCCGGCAAGAGCACGCTACTAAAACTGCTCAATGGCGTCATTTTGCCGGATAAGGGCACGATTCGCGTCCATGGCCGGGTGGGCGGACTGCTTGAATTGGGCGCGGGTTTCCATCCGATGCTCACCGGCCGCGAGAATATTCACCTGAGCGGAGCGATTCTGGGTCTAAATAAGAAGGAAATGGAGGAGAAGTTTGACGAAATCGTCGACTTCGCAGACCTATGGGAGTTCATCGACACTCCCGTGAAGTACTATTCCTCGGGAATGTATGTGAGGTTGGATTTTCGGTCGCGATACATTCGGAGCCCGAAATCTTACTCATCGACGAGGCGCTGGCGGTGGGTGATGTCTATTTCGTACAAAAATGTTTCACGGCTCTTGAGCAGTTTCAAAAACAGGGATTTACAATTTTGTTTGTCTCCCACGACATGAACGCCATTCGACGCTATTGCCAAGAAACAATCTGGTTGGATGGTGGGTCGTTAATTCAAAGAGGAGAACCGAAAGTTATCATTGATCTCTATAACGGGATGATCTTCGAACGAATAGCGGCTAAATCGTTGCAGACAAAACTGGTCTCGACGCAGGAGTTTGCCGCTCGAAATTCCACCGGCGATACTCACAGATTTGGGACGGCGACGGCCGAAATTGTCAGTGCTACGCTCCTAGATGCGCAACTCAATGCCGTGGATACCGTGACGTCCGGGGTGGAGACAACTTTTAAGATCCGCGTTCGATTCAGTGAATGTGTAAATGACGCTGTCTTCGGGATTACGATTCGAGACAAGAGAGGGGTTGAGATGTATGGGACCAATACGCTGTGGAAAAATTCTATTGTAGAACCCTGCAAATCAGGCGATGTGGTCGAAATTAGTTTCAAGCAAAAACTGTTGCTGGGGCAAGGAGAGTATTTCGTCAACGTTGCGGTCAACGAAAAGCGGGCAGGTGGGCTTGTGCGGCTTGATTGGATGGCCGACGTTATCAAATTTAGCGTCATGCAAGACGATGTGTTTTTAGGGTCCTGCAATCTGAGCTCGGAAATTTCAATCCAATTCATCTAATTCGGTTGGTACCGGGATGTTATACGAAAAATTATTCGGGAACGTGATGGCCCTCAATCGCTATCTTCGGATGGTCTATATTCTCCCGGAGATAGCAAGGATCAAACATTCCCAGGTCCTCAACATTGGCTGTCTCGACGGCCATTTTACGCAATACCTTCGAGGTCGCGGCAACAAAGTATACGCTGTAGATACCGCAGACCATGGCATTCGCCAGCGACTTTCGGATGTCCGTGTCGCGATTGCAACGGGCCAAGAATTACCCTTCAAAGAAGGCGCCTTTGATTTCGTGTTTTGCTCGGACGTGCTTGAGCATGTAGAACATTTCGAAGAGATCGTGCCGGAGATCTCGCGGGTACTCAAGCGCGGTAAATCATGCATGATCTCAACCGTCGATGGTTACTGGGAGCCGCCATTCAAATTGCGCGCATTTTTTTTAACGCGTTTGCCGGCAACGGTCACGAAAGTCCTAATGGGGAGATTTGCCGTGTCGGATGAATGCTTACATCGGGGATTCATGGGCCATGTAAGATATGACCTGACTATCGATACGCTCAAATCGGTTTTTGGAGCATCGCGGCTCCTACCGGTAAAAGAGCGGGTATACTGTCGTTGGGTGGGTTCTTATCTGATGGAGATCTTCTTCAGCTTTAATGAACGGATACGATACTGGATTTTCCCGTTGCTGCGTCTACTCCTACCCCTAGATCGTTATGTCCGGATCGGACGTGCGTGGCAGTACTACGTCGTATTTGAAAAAAGTTGACCGATGGGAACTTATACAGTCAGGGACGATAAGAAGATTGACGTGGTCATCGAAAGAGACCTTGAGTTTATCACGGATCGAATTCGCGAAGCGTTACCCGTGCGCGCGATCGTTCTCGGAGGTGGCTTTGGCCGTGGCGAGGGGGGGGTATTGATTACCGGGACCGCAATTCGCCCGGTTAACGACTACGATATTTTTGTAGTGGTTTCCGATCTCGACGGAGTGGACTTTAAGCCGTTAAGCCGCAGTCTCGCAAAGCAAGTGAAAATCAGGTCGATCGATCTCATGCCGATTAGATACTCCGATCTTCAGCAATTATCAGCCACCCAAGTTCATTATGATCTTAAATACGGAGGCACTCTTTTGTGGGGTGAAAATATACTCGATCAAATTCCACCATATAGAAACAGCGACGTTGACCATCGGTCGGGCAAAACTCTGCTCCTCAATCGAATGGTATGCGCGCTTGAGGGGTTCTCCGAAAACTTTGTCCAACATGGGATAAACGGCGAGGAAAAGTTTTTCTTGGTCAATCAAACAGGCAAGGTCGTCTCCGCATGCGTGGAGGCGCTACTCATGGTTAAGGGGAAGTATCACCACAGCTACATAGCGCGTCGAAACATTTTTGACGTGGAGTTTGCTGAGTGGCATAGGCTGCGGCGACTAAACAGCCAAGCTACTGAGTTTAAGCTTCGCCCATCGGAGTCGCCGGACCTAGATACAATCGCTTATTGGGATGAAACGATCTCCGAGTACATCAAGGTTCTTGTCACATATTTCGCACCACGATTGTTTCGTTCGAGCCTGGGGTTATGGGGGCGGCTTGCCTTAGGTCATCACCGTGCTCCGATTACCAGCAACCCTATCGAGACTGTAGAATTAATGCTTCTATTGAGTAGGCACGCTCCGTTTCTCTCTCGCCGTCTTATTTTGTTGCAAGCACGTCGCACGCTGGAGCGTATCTCAAAGGGCTCATTTCCTCATATAGAATGGGAGACTTTAAGAGCTAGTACCGTACGGTTGTGGCACGAATTGTATCATTAAAATCCTATGAAAAAGAAAGTTGTCATACTCATCTTAGTCGATGGTTTTCGCCACGATTACGTGAATTCTATGGATGCGCCGTTTCTGCACCAGTTGGCCCAGCAAAACATCGATGGCATCGTCCGGGAAACGTTTGCGTTTGAGCTGCGCCCGGCCTTCTTTGCTGGGCTTCAACCCGAAGACTGCGGCGTAGCGAACATGTTCTATTACAACCCCAAAGAATCACCGTTTCGTAACATCAATGTCCGAGATGGCAATCGAAGCCGAATCACGAGGGAAGTGAGGGAGGAAGCCAAACGTCGCGGGCATTCGCTGGTGAAATTCATTGGGAGTTGCCACGAGATTCCCCTATCGCTGCTGAAGTATTTCGACTTCTCGGAAAAATATTACACGCCCGATCGTATGTCATTGGGATCTCACAAAACTTTGTTTGACTATCTCAGGGAGGATGACAAGAAGTGGCTCTGGATCGCGTATCCCGACGGACCGGGTACGACGGTCGGTGTCCTAGCTGAATTCAACAGAAATTTTTCTCGAGACCAGGAGTTTATCTACCTCCATTTTTCAGAACTGGATTGGGCCGGTCACGAGTTTGGGCCGCATTCAGACGAACAAAAGAACGTCTTGCGGGAGATCGACGAGGCGATTCGCAAGGTGTTTGCAGAATTGAATCAGAGTTTCGACGTCGTCCAAGGGATTATTTTTGGCGACCACGGTCAGGTCAGGATTAAAAATAATATCGATATTCAATCGCTGCTTGGGGATAGCCGTTTAGTCCCGGAAAAGGATTACATTTGTTTTCTAGATTCGACACAAGCCAGATTCTGGTGCTTCAACGATGTCGCACGGAAAAGAATCGCTGCCCTGCTTGCAAACATTCCAGACGGAATCTTGTTAGCGGAAAGCGATCTTGAACGGTTACATTTTCGTTTCTCAGATCACCGCTTCGGTGAACTGATTTTCGTCATGAACGACGAAACCGGAATCTTTCCCAACTATTTCCAAAGGGAAAAGGCTTTTAAAGGTTTACACGGTTATCTTCCAGAAGTGCAAGGCAATTGGGCGAAGCTGATTATTACCGGCTTCGATGCGCAGCGAAAATTCACCGCCCCGGTTGAATTAGTCGATCTCTTTCCTACGCTGTTGGATTTATTAGGCTACGGGTCACGTACCGGTGGGAAGGTGCAGTCCTTCTTTGCGTCGGCTTCAATCGGCGGACCGTCACATCGCTATAAAGCATCTGTTATCATGCCCACCTTCAATCGGCTCAATATCCTTCGAGAGAGCGTGCAGGCGATTGAGGACCAAACGGCTTCGAGGGAAGAGTTTGAGTTTGTGGTCGTCGATGATGGTTCCGAGGATGGTACATTGGAGTTCTTGGCTGAATATCAGGCGAGAACGCCGCTAATGTTTCGTTATCTAAGTCAACCCCACGCGGGACCGGCAGCCGCGCGGAATCTCGGCATTATGGAGTCATCGGGGGAGATTTCCATCCTCTTGGGTGACGATATGTTGGCCGTCCCTACGTTGGTTGCCGATCACCTACGTTTCCACGGAGAGCACTCCGAGCTCAGTCACTGCTGTTTGGGTTTTATCGATTGGGCAGAAGGCATCGAAGTAAATGGGTTGATGCGCCACGTGACGTCAAAGGAAGGAGGCCAGCAATTCAATTATGCCGAAGTGGAGAGCCAAGATCCTGAGGATGTGAGCTGGCGCGCGTTTTGGAGCGGCAATCTGTCCTTCAAGAAATCATTCGCGCTCACGCATGGGCTTTTTGACTCTGAAATTTTCAAGCATGCGCTTTGGGAGGATATCGAACTAGGGTACCGATTATTCAAGGCAGGGCTTGTTCTGCATTTCAGAAAAGAATGCAAGGCCAGTCACAAGCACACGCTGACACTCGAAGGGTTCGCCGAACGGCAGAGGTTGGTGGGTTGGTACACCCACGAGTTAGAAAGGCTTGGCGTGCCCGTGAAGGCTTGGCGTGTGGATTACGGTTCCAAAGGGTATTGGTCAAAAAAGGTCCTAAAACAAACGACCGAGTCGCTGCGCGCAGTCGCAAAGCGGACCGACGGCGAAAATGAGGGAATTCCGGCTCGAGCATACAACGCATGGCTAAATTACGCGGCGAGAGTGGGGTACACGGAGCAAGAGAACGCATTGCAAAACGGGGATGACGCGGTAATGGCCCACCTCTACAATCTGTCGCTGGCTGAGCAAAAAATGGAAAGCCTTGAGGAGGAAAATAGGCAGCTTCGTGCGGAGGCGCAAAAACACGTAGTATTCGCCGATGCTGTACGCCGGACATTGGTTTATCGGTTATATCGCAGGATCATCAGGCCACTGAAAGGATATTGATTTGGCGGTCGAAAGGTAGGACAGCATCGAGCTGCTCATTCGTAAAGAGTACTTTGCAACGGCTTTGCGGAAAGTGCAAACAAGTAGTTAATCTTGCCGAGCGAAAAGGAATGACTAAGATCCAAGGTCCAAAATCAAGTAGATAGGATAAACTTTCGTCGCGCTCGCACTATAACAGATCCACGCGATCCGAGATGGAGTCTCATGTTGATAGACGTCATCATTCCCAATTGGAACGGTAAGAAGCATCTGAAAGAGTGCTTGGAATCGCTCCGACAGCAAACTTTTCGATCCTTCAAAGTAATCATCGTTGACAACGGCTCAACGGACGGCTCGGTTGAGTTTATCCGGAGCCATTATCCGGAAGTGATGGTTGTCGCGCTCGCCGAAAACAAAGGTTTTGCGGGGGGAGTGAATGAAGGGATCAGGGCGAGCGAGGCGAAACTAATTTTTCTATTGAATAACGATACTGTCGTCGAGCCGAATTGTTTGAAAGAATTAGACGAGGCGGCGGCTGCGCATCCTCAAATTAGTTTCTTCGCGACAAAGATGCTTTTCCGGGATAGCGTCGGGGGTTGTCAATTCGGCGGGAGATAGTTTTGGAACAGACGGGCAAGGGAGAAACATCAGGCATTCGGGAATACGATAACGGTCGATACGATCAAGTGGAGGAAGTCTTCGGTGCCTGCGCCGGAGCGGCTTTGTATCGCAGATGTTTCTTTGAGGATGTTGGATTGTTTGACGAAGATTTTTTCCTAATTCTGGAAGATGTCGATCTGGATTTCAGAGGCCAGCTAAAAGGTCATCGGTGTTATTACATTCCGACGGCGGTCGTTCATCACGTGCACTCGGCGTCGATCGTAAAGCACAGCCCGTTACAGATTTATCACGGCACACGCAACGGTTTGTCGAGGCTTCATGACTGGTATCGCAATCGCGGGATCGAATACCCCGAAAACCCTATCGGTGAAAACGGCTACGCCTCCAGGCAAGGAGTGAGTCCGGAGAAATCGTTTACCGTTGAAGACATAGAAATATCGCCGAAAGTGTTTCCGGATTCGGTATATCTCATCGCTGTGTGTAGACGCTAAACTAAATCCGGAAACGGCATGAAACCTAGGTAAGATAATGCATTTAGCGAATATAGGGTCTCTGGAATAACGTATCCGGACATTTTGGGAGCCTTGCTGGTTTCACAAAGGTTCCCAATTGTCTGAGATCTTATGTCGCGAAGACTTAATTACCATTCTGCGATCACGGAATAACCGCGGAAATGATTCAACAACTGCTTCCTGCAATCGAATCGAGTGCCGTGAAAGTTTGCAAAGAGATTTCCTCGAAAATCAAAAGGATAATTGCTCGTTACCTTCGTTATGCGCGCGTGAGCCTCGAGATACTGCGCACAAAAGGACTTCGCGAGCTCGCAAGAACCATAAGATTTGAAACGATATTAGGAAAATACTTCCCAGGCTTTAAGAAACCCAGCTATAGTTTCGCCAGTCGCACGAGGCCATTGTCGTTTCCGGTCGTCGACCGGCCGACGGTTTCCATTATCATCCCTGTCTATAATAAGCACCTTTACACATTCAATTGTCTGCAATCTTTATTGGACACCAGCTCAGAAATTTCATTTGAAGTCATTGTCGTGGATGATTGTTCAACGGATGAAACCACCGCTACATTGTCCAAGATTAGCGGCATTCGGGTGATTCGAAATTCTCGGAACGAGGGATTTTTGAATTCTTGCAACACGGGAGCTCAAGCCGCCCAGGGGGAATATCTTCTCTTCTTAAACAACGATACGGTTGTCACCCGTGGTTGGTTGGTTGAAATTGTCAGAACTTTCGGAGTCTACCCTGATGTGGGGTTAGTCGGCGCCAAACTCATCTATCCGGACGGTCGTTTGCAGGAGGCGGGGGCGATCACCTGGAACGATGCGACGGGATGGAATTATGGCCGCTTCGACGATCCCAGGAAGCCGCAGTATAATTACGCACGGGAGGTCGATTATTGCTCGGGAGCCTGCATTATCGTGCGTGCTGGATTGTTTCGGTCCTTCGGCGGCTTCGATATTCGTTATGTACCCGCCTATTATGAAGATACGGACCTGGCGTTTCAGGTTCGAAGCTCCGGCTATAAAGTGTTTTACCAGCCAAGATCTAACGTTATTCATTTCGAAGGAATTTCGTCGGGAACAAACATCAAGGTGGGCGTAAAACAATACCAAGAAATCAACCGTCACAAGTTTATGGACAAGTGGGGAAGTATTTTACCCGCCCACGGTTCTCCGGGAAAGAATATCCGTCTCCGAAGCGATCGCTTTGTTCATAAACGAATTCTCGTCATCGATGCCTGCTTACCTACACCCAACCGTGATTCCGGATCCCTCAGAATGTATAATTTGCTACTCCTCATGCGGAGCCTATCGCATAAGGTAACCTTCGTGCCAGACAACCTAAAGTTAATGCATCCCTACGTCGATGACCTGCAATCAGCTGGGATAGAAGTGCTTTATGGCCCTTTCGTGCGATCAATAAAAAAGCATCTACGGGAACACGGCACGGAATACGATGTTGTTGTTTTGAGCCGTGCGGATGTGAGCGAAAAACACATTGACACCGTGCGGCAGTTTGCGCCCCGGGCGACTATTCTTTACGATACAGTTGACCTGCACTTTTTGAGGGAACAGCGAGAAGCGAAAGTTAAGGGGGATTTAATTTTAGAGCGAAGAGCAGTATGGCGACAAGAACAGGAGTTAGGGATTGCCAAGAAAGCCGACAGAACTTTGGTCGTCAGTGCCGCCGAAAAGGAAATTCTAGAAAAGCATTGCCCACAGCTCAAAATTCATGTGATTCCAAACATTCATCAAATCTCGTCATCGGGAAAGCCCTTCCATCGGCGCAAAGATATTCTATTTCTTGGCGGCTTCAATCATCCGCCAAACGTCGACGCTGTGAATTATTTTGCCAACGAAATATTTCCTCTGGTGAGGGCGAGAATTGAGGGGGTAAAGCTCTATGTTGTCGGCAGTAGCCCGCCCCAATCAATACAAGACCTCGCTTGCGAGGATATATTCGTAACAGGTTATGTTGCCGAGGTGTCCGATTATCTGAATTGCGCCAAAGTTTCCATCGCGCCTCTTCGGTATGGCGCCGGTCTTAAAGGCAAGGTAACGATAAGCATGAGCTACGGCTTGCCGGTAGTTGCGACCTCGACGGGCGTCGAGGGAACCGGACTGGTGCACGGTGTCAGCGCATTGGTCGCGGATGCGCCGCGAGAATTCGCCGAAGCAATCGAATCCCTTTATCTGAATGAAAATATGTGGCAGACACTGTCGGAAAATAGCCGCTGTCTAGTCGGCAAGCACTTTTCGTTTGAGGCGGTGACCAAAAATGTTGAAAAACTACTTAATGAAAGCTGCTCAGGCCGGTCGTTATCACGCTCGGCGTCTGAAATTTAGAACGGGTCTGAGCCGGCCCAGAACTGATCTAAAAATTCACTCACTCGGGTTTTGTAACGTGTGCGGCCAAAACGCCGAATTTTATGTGACGCACTCGACGAACTACCGTGAATCGCTATTTTGTCGCTATTGTCGTTCAACGGCAAGAACTAGAATGTTGGCAAGTGGCATCCTTCAAGTTGTTGGGGATTCTTCCTGCCGCTGCATCGCAGATCTAGCCATGGCGGTGGGTGGGCCGCAAGTGTTGGATACGGATTGTTACAGTCCGATTTTTCAGTACTTGAGCAAAGCGAACTTTTACTCTTCAACGGTTTATTTGCCGGAACGGGACTTCGGGACGGAGGTTTACTCGAACGTTACGAATGTCAATCTGGAACACATGCCGTTTGAAGATGAAAGCTTCGATGTAGTCATAACATCAGATGTGATGGAGCATGTCCGTCGGGATCACTTGGCCCATGCTGAGATTCACCGTTGCTTAAAACGATTCGGCCATTACATTTTTACCGTGCCGTTCGTGCCCCAATGGGAAAAGAATCAAATTCGGGTGGATTCATCGGGAACGCAAGACGTTGCTTTGATGGAAAATGAGTATCATGGCGATCCTGTTTCGGGGAAAGGCATACTCGTCTACCGTATTTATGGAAATGAATTGATTGAACAATTGAAGGATTTGGGATTTGAAGTTAAATTTGACGGCCAACCTGACAACCACGGCGGGATGCCGACGAAGGACCTTTTTATTTGTCGCAAGCGGTGATGAGTGTTTTGGTTGTTACTAAGGGAAACTGCTTTCAAGAGTCGTCCTGGAGACAAACTAAGGCACTCGAATCGTAAAATCTAGTATTCGCGGATGCTCTACGATTTTGAATCATATTTGAGAATCTCACTCCGAAGAGCACGCAATCTTTGGAAGCATAAGTGGGAGAATTGGGGGCCGAGGCCAGTAAATGGCGGGCGCCAGTTCGTGCCGCCGGGGCATTTCTACTCGCCGATTCCCGCGTTGGACGATATCCGATCGAACGAGCACGCTATATTCGGGGACGTATCCCAGCGTGTTTTCGGTATAGATTTTCACGAGGAAGAACAGGTCCTGCTTTTAGGCAATTTCAAGAAGTATTACGACGAATTGCCTTTTCCGGAGGAAAAAACGCCGAATTTGAGATTTTTCTTTGCGAATCCTGCTTACTCGTATTCTGATGCAATTTTTCTTTATTGCATGATTCGGTATGTAATGCCCAGAAAAATCATGGAAGTAGGTTCTGGATATTCCTCATGCGTTACCCTGGATACCAATGACTTATATTTTAACGGAACCATTGCGACCACCTTTATCGATCCTTATCCGGAACTCCTCTTGTCTCTAATCCACGACCAGGATAGGCAGAAAATTAGGATCATTGGCAGTCGGATTCAGGATGTCGATCTCGCGGAATTCGAATCATTGGAGGCCGGTGACATCCTTTTCATTGATTCCACCCATGTGAGCAAAGTCTACAGCGATGTAAATCGATTATTTTTCGAGATCTTGCCACGAATTAACAATGGTGTGTTTATCCATTTCCACGATATTTTTTATCCATTCGAATACCCGAGGGAATGGATTTACGAAGGCAGAGCCTGGAATGAAGCTTATCTTCTGCGGGCGTTCTTACAATACAACGGATCTTTCCGCATCGTCTTGATGAATACATTCCTCCATCGGTTTTACAAGGAATTCCTGCGGCAAACCATGCCCCTTTGCCTCAAGAACCCAGGGGGAAGTATTTGGCTTCGCAAAGAGAGCTAAGCCGCTGAAATTCTCCGGAAGATCCGCACCGTTGGCTGAACTGCTTCCCGCCGTTCACGGCGAATGGCGGCTATATTGAAAGATAACGATTGAGCCTCCTAGTGGGGAGCCACGCGAGACAAAAAGCCGCGAAGGGTGAGCTTGTTCGGTACCGGCAGCAGCGCGCGAGAGCGCGTCCGCCCAGGCCAATGAGTTTGGATAATATAAGAAACGGAATCTCGGCGGGATGCGTAAATGTCTTCCAGCTCAACAGCAAATGTCCGCGCGCCATGTGGCATTCATAAAAAAAACTTGAGCGGTCCACGGAAGGGCCGTACTCATGCTCCACAAATACCTCTTCGGCACAGACCATATGTTTTCCCTGGCGTGTCAGGCGCCAGGCGAGTTCGGCGTCCTCGCCGTACATGAAAAACGCTTCGTCGAAGAGCCCTTTGTCATCGACTAGTTGATTGCGAAACAGCAGGCAGCAGCCGGTGAAATAGTGAAAACGAAGTCGCCCAGGATTTGATAGGAGTAAGCCTAAATAACGGTGATACCAGATGCCATACTCGCGTCCCGGCTCATTGGAGACGATTCTGGGCGAGACCAACGCGATCCGCGGGGCGCGCTCGATCGCTTTTACCAATCCCTGCACCACGGAAGGACCCGCTATGGCGTCATTGTTCAACAGCAGGTAGTAGTCATGCGGCGATGGAGAGCGCAGGTCATGGCGGAGGGCATAGTTGACTCCTTTAGCGAAACCGAGGTTTTCCCCGGCATTGAGAGTTACTATGTTAAAATCGACGGCCGGACGCAACCGGTCAACGGCCTCCAGAAGTTCCGTCGACGCGCGCTCTGAAGCAGAATTATCCACGAGGTAAACGGTTGCGAGGGCCTGGCCGATAAGAGATTTAAGGCAGGTCTCGGTCTTGCCGGCAGCGCGGTAATCTAGAATAATCGCACAAACCCGATGGTTCATTGTGGCGAACTCAAGGCCAATGATACCAGCGAACAGCAAAATTAGACACGGCTATAGGGACTATTAATCGGACGGACCAAACGCAGCATGATATCTGATGTTTATTTAGACTCCACGGCTTTGATTGCCGTGATCACCTTCCTCTTCGGTACCATGGTAGGCAGTTTCCTCAACGTCTGCATCGCGCGCATACCCACCGGCGAGTCGGTGGTGCGCCCGCCGTCGCACTGTCCCAAGTGCAAGAAATCCATTCCTTTTTACGACAATATTCCCATTCTGAGCTATCTGGTTCTGCGAGGCCGTTGCCGGTCTTGCGGGGAGCGGATTTCGCCACGCTATTTGTTCGTCGAAGTACTTATGGGTTCATTGGCAGCGGCACTTTACTTCCACATTGGCATGGGTCTGGCCTTTTTTGCCGCTTTCATTTTTGTCGCGGCTTTGATCGTGATTTCCTTTATTGACTTGGATGTGCGGATCGTCCCCGACGTGATCAGCCTGCCGGGAATTGCCGCCGGACTGTTAATTTCCCTCGCGGCGAAGTATGGGATCGCCGATCCGTCGGAGGTAATTCCGACTCCTTTAAGCGCGCTAATCGGTATCCTGGCCGGAGGGGGTTTTCTCTATGCGGTGGCGTGGATATATGAGCACGTGACGGGAGTAGACGGAATGGGCGGTGGCGACATCAAGCTCTTGGCCATGATCGGCGCGTTTCTAGGTTGGCCTTCTGTTCCCTTCACGATCTTCCTCGCTTCATTGGCGGGTTCGGTTGTCGGCCTCGGGGTTATGCTCGCCACCGGCGCCGGCAGGCGCCTTGCGCTTCCCTTCGCTCCCTTCTTGTGCCTCGGGGCTACCTTGCATCTTTTCTTTGGCAGGGAACTCGTTGCATTTTACTTCAATTAGCGAACACACGTATCTTGGCCGAACATTTTTTGTCAATATGACACGTTTCGTCACTCCCTTCGGCCCCAATACTTGCCCGAGAATCCGTCTCAAAGCGTCGTGAAATTCCCAATTAAACCATAACCGGCTAGCGCCGATAACCTACTTACGAGCCGTGGCACGCTTTTGGCTGACTACCGCGGGCAGATGAAAAGGACCTGGTGTATGCGTAATTTTTGCAAGATAAATTCCGCAGGTTTTACAATGGCCGAAATGATGACCGCGATTTCCGTTATAGGGATTCTGGCCGCCATCGGCTTTCCTGCTTTCACCCGAACACTGCCGGGGCTCCGGCTAGCGGACGCGGCGCGCCAGGTGGCGACCGAGCTGCAGCATGTGCGCATGAAAGCCATCGCGAAGGGCATCCCGCAACAAATCTCTTTTTCAACCAGCAGTTACGTTCTGCAGCACTGCAACGGCGCTTGTGCCAACGACAGCGGCAATATCGGCTTACCGGCGGGCATCACAGCGACGGCGGCTACGGCGGCGCGCTTTGAACCTCGCGGCACGGTAACCACGGCGGCGGCGATAACGCTCAGCAACGGCACGTCGCAAAAATTTGTCTGCGTGAACATCATAGGGCGGGTCAATATCCAAGATGGTGCGTGCTCGTAGTTGGTGGGGCATATGCGGATTCAAAAAAACCAAGGCTTTACGCTGATCGAGATTCTCGTGTCGCTCACGATTTTTTCCTTCGCCGTGTTGGGGCTTGCCATCGGCACTGTGACCCTCACGCGCACGAACGCCGACAGTCAGTTGCGCGCCACCGCGATCAACGTCGCGCAGGCGCGGCTCGAAGAACTTAAAGCGATGAACCCTGCCACGCTGACGGCGCTGGTGGCCACATGTACTTCTGTGTCTTCCAGCGGATGTAACGATAATTTCTCGGCTTCCGGGCTGACTTATGGTCGCAGATGGTGGTTTGCCGCTAACTCTCCCGTCGTCGGAGTGAACCGTATTGACGTCAAGGTCGATTGGACCGATCACGGGAGCCGCACTTTGACCTTTACCGCCGCGGTTCCGCAGTGACCGTTCAGACTGAGTAAAAACTCGAAACGGATGGGGAAGCGATGCAATGAGACTGAATAAGCAAGCCGGCTTTAGTTTGATCGAGCTCGTGGTCGCCATGGGTTTTTCCCTGGCCGTCCTCGCGTCGGTCTATGGTTTCTTCCGTGCCCAGACGCATACCACCAAGGGACAGGAAAGCCGCATGGAGGCCCATGAGTACGCGATGTCCGTGTTGGATTTAATAGTGCGGGAGATTCGCAACACCGGGTATTTCCCCAATAACGGCACCCCCTGCACAAACGTCGCCAACACCGGCGGAATCGTCGCCGCCACGGCCGACAGTTTTAGGCTGGTATACGATGCGAACAATGACGGGGTTTGCGAACAGGACATTTCTTTTACTTACGACGGTACGAACAAGAATATCCTGCGCAATGGCGCGGAACTCACCGAGGGCAACGCTACTGCCGTCACATTCACTTATTACCCGCAACAGACTTCGGCGACTGCTCCTTCGCCTTACTGCATCTCTGCCGGCGTTCCGTCTGGATGCAGCGGTACGTTGTCTTCGAATTTGGGCACCGTGCAGAAAATCGCTATTTCTGTAACGGTTCAAGCTAAAAGTAAAGACGCACAATTCGGCGGGCTCACGAACATAACAATGAATTCCACCGCCGATCTACGCAACCACGGCCTCTAATCTGCCATTCGAGACGCTTTAAATTTTGTGAAAGGCACCAACCATGAGAGCGAAGCTCAGGGATAATAAAGGGCTCACGCTGGTCGTCGTTCTTATGACCATGGCGATCCTACTGACCGTAATCGGCGCCGGTCTACTGTTCAGCGGCATCAACACCAAGATCACGGGTAACTACCAGCAGGGAACGCGGGCCTTTTACGCGGCCGATGCCGGGCTCGGCGAGGCAGTCAGTCTGCTTAGTGCGAATCAATCTGCGGTGGAAGCCATAACTGTAACCCGAGATCTCAACGGTGACGGCAAACTAAAATATCGGGGCGGTAGCCGAACCATTCCAGGCCCGGTGGCGCAGTTTGTAGGCACGAGGGCGGGGACTGGTGACAGCCTCAGCTCGGGCCTTCCCGGTTACAATGAATCGAACGGCTACAGTTTCTACCAGTATCAATTGAGCGTTACCGGGACCTATGAAGTCGCGGCGACCGAATTGGCGGGAAGGTCAGTTCAAGCTCAGGCGCTCTTCGGTCCCGTGGCGCAATAAGGGAGAGACAATGAAAAAAACGATCGCGATTTTGCAAATATTGTCGATTCTCTTGTGGAACTCCTGGAATCTCACGGCGCTGCTGGCCGACGATAGCGATATATTCGGCACCAACATTCAGCCCAACGTCCTGATCCTTTTTGACAGCTCGGGCAGCATGGATGATGAAATATTTTCGCACCCATATGCTTCTGCCACAGTTTACACCACTCCGGCGCCCTATACCGAAACGAAGGTGTACCGGAAGTACACCACAACATCGGCCTGCGGTTCACTACCCCGGCCTTGTTACAAAGTTTATAAAGACACCGTCGCCGAAGTTCCCAATGCTGCGGCCCGGGACGCGCTGCACGCCTCTCCCGAAGCTGGCCACGACGACAGGGTATTGGACCGGGAACATCGGCGGATCGAGCGTCGCCCTTTTCTATGGGAATTACCTGAACTACCTAGCTTGCACGACCTGTTCGATTCTAGAAGCCAAGATCGTCATCGCCAAGCGCGTGGTAGGAAACATCATCAATAACACCAACGGGGTCCGCTTCGGCGTAATGAAATTCTCCAATAATGGAACCCAGGGCAACGGCGGTGGCGGGATGGTTGGCACCATCGGAACCGCGAAGTCGACAATGATCATCGCCATTAACAACATCAACCCTAGCGGATATACACCACTGGGTGAGTTTCTGAGTGACGGGGGCAGGTACTACCGCGGTGAGACGCTGCGCAATGGGATTACCTATACCAGTCCGATCCAGTATGCTTGCCAGCCCAATTTCGTCATCCTCATGACCGACGGGTTACAGAACGGGTCTCTGGATGTTCGCGATATCGCGACTAACCGGTATAACAACGATCATGCATCCTGGTTCACTGGCATGCAGAACGTCATCGTGCACACGGTCGGCTTTGGTATTCCCCCGGGCGAGAAAGCGGCGGCCAACGACGTGCTGCAAACCGCAGCCGACAATGGCGGCGGATCCTTTTTCTATTCCGACGACTCCGCACAGCTAGAGCAGGCGCTGCAAGACGCCATCAGCCAGATTCTAGCGGCGACTTTCTCTTTCGCCACGCCCGTTGTGCCGACCACGGGAACAAGCGGCGTTGCGCGAGCCTATCTGGCATCGTTTCAGTCCAACCCGACACGGCCCTTCTGGCGCGGATTTCTCAAAGCTTACAATCGGGACGCGGATGGTCTCATCCAGGTGGATGCCAACGGTATTCCCCTGGTGTCAGCCCTCCAGTGGGATGCCGGCAATGAGCTGAGCGTCAATAAGCCGGCGTCCAGCAGGACGATCTACACTATCATTGGCGGTACCCGCCATGATTTCACAACCGGCAACGCGAGCATTACTAATGTTATGGTGAATGCGTCGTCAAGCTCAGAGAAGGATAAAATCATCAACTTTACCCGGGGCATCGATACCTACGACGAAGACGTCGACGACAATTCTAGCGAGGAGAAGCAATGGAAGCTGGGTGATATTTTTCACTCCACGCCGGTATTGGTGCGGCCACCTTTCGCGGCGACCACCGATGCGAGCTACAATACGTTCAAGAGCGCGAACGCAAGCCGCACGACGGTCTTACTCGCTGGAGCCAACGACGGCATGTTACATGCATTCCGAGAGAGCGACGGCGCGGAGCTTTGGGGTTTCATTCCTCCCGATCAGCTCGACGATTTGAAAGACCTGACCGCTATTTCCGCGCAGCATGATTTTCTCGTCGATGGCAGTCCCATCGCCGCCGACGCAAAAATCGGCGCAACCCCCGCCTGGAAAACCATTGTCCTCTTTGGCCAACGGCGCGGTGGAAAAAATTACTACGCGCTGGATGTCACGGACACGACCAACCCTCTCTATAAGTGGAGCTTCACCGACGCTAAAATGGGCGAGACGTGGTCGGAGCCGGTCATCGGCAGAATCAAGTTATCTGACGGCACGAGCAAATACGTCGCCTTCGTCGGCGGCGGCTACGACACGGCGGCGAATAACAGTTCCGGCAAAGCATTCTACGTCGTCGACCTCGATAACGGCACCAAGCTCTGGGAATACTATAACCCCGGTTTGGTTTCCGACGACCGCCAATACATGAACTTCAGCCTCGCCGCTTCACCGAGGGCGGTGGATTTGAATAGCGACGGCCATGTTGACCGCGTCTTCATCGGCGACGTGGGCGGGCAGCTGTGGAAGTTCGACTTATCAACTCCGGCGACGATCTCCGGCGGCGTCATCACGAATTGGAATCAAGCCCAGATAGGAAAGCGTTTCTTCGTCGGCGCGCCGTCCCAGACCAACCCGCCTGCCGCCGGCGAATATTACCCCGCGCAGGGGATTTACACTCCGCCCGCGCTGGCTCTGGATTCGGCGAAAAATCTCTGGGTTTACTTCGGTACCGGCGACCGTAACCACCCGAATAACAACAGCACGAACCGCTTCTACGGCATTAAAGATACCACTGAGGTGAACGGCGCTGCGGTCATGACCCAAGGTAGTTACTTTCAGGAATCGTCATTGACCAATTTCACCTCCGGAACCGGCACGGTAACCCAGGGTTACTACATCGCGCTGGGCGCAAACGAAAAAGTCCTCTCGTCGGCGGATGCGTTCGCCAGCATAGTGTTCTTCACGACCTTCACCCCGACCACGGCCACGGTCTGCGGTGGCGGCGGGGGCGACGCGAAACTCTATGCGGTCAATCTGACGACGGGCGATGCGGCCATCGATTTGACATCCGGCGGGGCCTTGCCGGCGGGCACGGCGGCCGCCGCGGCGGCTAAGAATATCGGGACTGGCATACCGTCGCGGCCCATCGTGACAATCGATCAGAACGGCAACATTGGCAATCCCTACATTATCACTGGAACCACCAACCAGCAGGTGACCAATACGCCGGTGCCGGCGTTATCGACGAAGAAACTCGTCGGTTGGCGCGAGGTGTTCTAGCGATGCGGAAATTCGTCGGTATCGTCGCGTTACACGGGCTCCTTCTCTGTTCCACTTTAGTTTTCGCCGCCTCGGAAGAGGCGACGGAAAAGATCTCCCTAGGGAAAAAGCTGCTCGAGCAGGGCAAAGTGGAGGCGGCGATTAGTGAGTTTCAAAAGGCAACCACCATCGATCCCAAGTACGGCGCCGCGCAGCTCAATCTAGGTTATGCCTATGAACGGGCCAATCTGAGCGATGAAGCGATCGACGCTTACCGCAAGAGCATCGAACTTGAGCCGCGCAACTTTTACGCGCGCAACAACCTCGGCGTGCTTTATTCTAAGAAGGGAATGTATGATCAAGCCATCGCCGAGTTCCAGGATGCCTTGAAAAATGAGCCGGGCAACGCCATGGCGCTTAAGAACCTGGAGACCGCGAAGAAGAACAAAGCGGCACTCCGGGAACGCGACGCGGTGATCGCGCGGGCGGAAAAGGAGGTAGAAGCGAAGCCTAGTGATCCCACGCCGGCATATCAGCTGGCGCGCGTTTATGCGACTTATGGCAAGAAAGAACAAGCCATCGAATGGCTCGGCAAAGCTATAGGTCAAGGTTACAAAGATATTGCTTATCTCAAAACCGATCCTGCGTTCGCTAATATCCGCGAAGAGCGCGACTTCCAGCTACTGCTTTTGCAACGATAGGATACCTTCAACCAAAAGGCATTTCCTGTGATCGTCTTCGTTCAGTCCACTACTTGAATCCTTATCTCTGGTGAGTTCCATCGGGCCGCTGCGAGCTATTGTGTATTCGAATCGGTGGCCGGGTGTCCGTGGTCGCTGGCAATAGGAAGGATAACGGTAAGCGTCGAACCACGGCCGATTCCACTCGCCACAACAATACCCCGCCCATTAGCTGAGCAAATCTCTTGGCGATAAAGAGGCCCAGACCAAGCCCTGCGAACTCCCTCGTTTCTGAATTGTCGCGCTGTCGAAACTTCTCGAAGAATGGCGGCGCGGTCTTCCTCGGCGATTCGGCTTCCCGTGTCGGCCAACGCAAATTCCGCGCGTTCTCAGGATTAGTGCCCGATATGGAAACCTCGCCCTCGGAAGTAAATTTGATCGCGTTGTCGACGAGATTTTGTAAGATCCGCAAGATTCTTTTTGTCGGCGTTTTAATGGGCAGTCCGCGGGTAATCCCATGGTCTACTGGTTTTTCCAGTGGTGCTTCGTAGTGGTTTTCAAGCCGGCAAGCAGCTCTGCAAATTGAGCGGCTGGGATTCAACCACCATTGATCCGTTCAATCAATGTTGCCTGCAGGATCTGTTGACGAGGGCAAAGAGTTCTCTGGAATGTTTTTCGATCATACCCGCGGCAAAAGATTGTCCGAGGCACCCTTACTCCTGACGGCCAGACTCCGCCCAAAAACGACAATGCTCCTTGGGGTTCTTTGGAGTGTCAGGTAACGGCAGTCCGTAAGATTACAGCACATTCCCAACAAGCGGCCATATTGAAGAAACAGGTGTCGTTGATTGGGCCGGCTTTTGGACGGTTTGAAGATGGCGGGTCGTTTAAAATTAAGAAAGCCGGACACGCACCCTCTTGACATGCCCCCGGCGGAGGAATAATTTGCCGCCCGTACAGGAGGGGCTCCCATGGTTTTTGCAACAGGACGCGGCTTCTCTGTGATCGAACTCATCGCCGCCCTTGCTATCGTTGGACTATTATCCGTCATCGCGCTGCCCGGATGGAATAGACTCCAACATTCTTTTCATCTGTCAAGCTCCGCGCGTCTCGTCCATTCCGAGCTGCAAAGTCTAAGAATTCGATCAGCAGCCGAAAATGCGAGTTTCCGTCTCGCCTATGCGGCGGGCACTACAAATATCGAGATCCAGCGGGATGGTAAGACTTGGGCGGTCAAACCTTTGCCCACCGGCGTGTCCGTCACGAAAGCGGGCAGCATCGCGTTTTCGCCTAGGGGAACCGCGAGCGCAAACCGCGTGCGACTATCGAGTCGTGAAGGCTCTTGCCAACAAGTGGTCGTCAGTGCCACCGGAAGGGTTCGCACCTGCAAGGCCGCCTGCGGCAGCGACTGTTGAAAGCTATGCTACGACTCATACGAAGCCCATCATGGCAGCAGGGATTTACCTTCAACGAAATCCTAGTGGCGATGGTCATTACAGGCATCGGCGTGCTTGGTTTCGCCGCGACCACGGTCAGCGTCATTCGCGGCAATTACGCCAGCAGCAACTACACTGTCGCCGTTAATCTGGCGCAAGACAAGATGGAACAGTTGAGAGGGCGCGCCGGCATCAGTAATGAAAACCGTTGCCCAGCGGCGGGTGAAAATGGTCTCAGCGTAGCGGGCGGCGCTGGCGGAATTTATGACCGATGTTGGCGGATCAGCGATTCGCCGCTGGGGATGAACCTTAAGCAGATCGAAGTGACCGTGGCTTGGCGTGACACAGAACCGCGATCGATCACTCTGGGGACGCTTGTTTACAAGGAATGATCGTCAATGCTTCGTTTGATGCGCAAGAGTGACGGCGTTACGCTGATCGAACAGCTGATGTCGTTGCTGCTTGGCTCGGTGATGATCGCCGGCCTTTATGGTTTTGGCCGCGCGCAGATTTATCAAACACTCGCCCAGGAGACCAAGACCGCGACCTTGGAAGACGCTCGTGGCGCCTTCGATATCATCGTTCGCGATTTGAAAAACGCTGGGGCGTGGGCCGATGGCACGCCACCCGCCGAAACCGGCGCTGCGGACGATCCGGAGACCGATTCAGACTCGATTTGCAACCGTGTATATGCCGCTACAGCAACCAAGATCCACGTCCAAACGGACCTGAACGGCAATGGCAACTGCGCCGATACCGATCCGCGGGAAAATGTTCGTTACGAATTGACGGGCCCGACTTCGACTTGTGACGGGACGAAAATTATCCGGCGCAACGGCGACTGCCTCGTGGCCAACGTCACGACTCCGGTAGCCGGTAAACTTTTTCGTTACTTCGACGCCTCGGGCGTGGACCTCGGCGATCAGCCGCCTTTGGCGGCGATCAAACGCATTCGTATTGCCTTTGCCGTGCGCGCCAGGAACTCCGACGCGAAGTCCAGTGTCTATATTGCTTCAGAGCTTTCCACCAGCGTGGAGTTGCGGAATTAGGCACTTCCGGTTTTTCTGCGGAGGAGTTGTTTACATGAAGGACAAGAAGAGGCACGAAGGAAAGGAAATAAACGACGACTCCAGACGGCTGGTCGTCCGGCTTTGGTCTGCTGTCGTCCATTGCAAAAGGATTCCACGCACACAAATTGCGTAAATCAGGCGAGCCACACGGAAGCCTGAAGTTCTCGAAATTAAGATTATGAATTCTGCACGCAAGAATCTACTCGGCGAGCGCGGGATGATTCTGATCACGGTTTTGCTTTTACTCTCGCTGCTCATGGCCGTGGGCATGGGGGCCGTGGTTTCGGTGCAAAATGATTTTCGCATGACAGCCAATTTGCGCAGTAGCACGTCCGCGTCCTACCTGGCGGACGCCGGCATTGAATGGGGCAAGCAGCGGATCGCCGGGGCGACGATGATGCCTCTCATCCTGTCTGATGGAACACAAGGCCTGCCGCCGGGCTCGTATTCAGTGTCGTTTCTTTCATCCACTCAAACTAGCCCCCTTAATGTCAGCATTGTGCTCCGATCGGTGGGAAGCGCGCACAACGCGTCGCAAGCCGTCCATGCCCGAGTCACCAAGACCTATGACTTGGCCGATGGTGCCATAGCGCTAAGGGGAAACGCCCGGGGTATAATCTTTGGCGGCTCGTCTTTCATGATTTCCGGGCTCGATCACGATTTGATCAGTGGGGCTCCGCTCTTTGGGTCCCGGCCACGGGCCGGCATAACCGCTGCGGCCATCGTCGTGCTAAATCAAGTGGGGGGAGCGTTGGACCATGTGCAAAGGGGGAATATTACCGGCGAGGACGGCAACGGAGCCGCGATCGCGTCCAGTGACCGGATTCCCGCAGACGATGTGGCTCGCATTGCGGGCGACCTTTGCGCTGCGCCGCACGCGGTGGTGTCAACCGTGCCTTCAGTGGGCAGCCTGTCGGTCGTGAGTCAGGCTTGGGGCAGCCGCACAGCGCCCCAGCTTCGTTGCGTCAACGGGCTACCGGGAAGCGGTGACTCAGTAGTGTTTGGCGCCAACAGCGGTGGCGCCGGCGTTCTGGTGGTCCGGGATGCCGAGATGGTCGTTACCGGGGATTTTCGCTGGGAAGGACTGATCATCGTCTCCGGCGGCGATGTAGGACTCCGCGTAGCGGATGCGACCAATAAGGAAGTTCTTGGCGCCTTGATCATCCACGAGTCCGGCAACGCTACCGGCAGCGGTCCGGCACTGCTAAATATTCAAGGCTCGCTGCGCGCGCGGTTTAGCCGCCAAGCCCTCAATCTGGCCGCGCCGTTGGTGCCGGCGACAACTTTAACGGCAAGTTACGCGGTCCTCCCGTTCATGTTGAAACAAGATTACTGGCGCTCCATAAGTCCATAACCCTTCGAATTTTCATAGAATTGATTTCGAAAACTCAAGTTTACTTCGCCGCTAGAAGATGCTAAATTTCGCTTTTGCAACGCGTTAGCTAACGAGGCGTCAACCATTACACACCATCGCCGCGTAAACTAGCCAATCACCTGTATGCTGGTGTGAGTCGGATGCGCCCGCGCCACGGGGAGTAACTAAATGGATAACGAAAAAACCATCATGGTGGTTGACGATAACCCAGACATTATTACCATCGTCAGGACCATTTTGGAGGGGAAGGGCTTTAATGTATTGAGCGCTTCCAGCGGGGCTGAGTGTCTGGCCGCTCTCAAGACGCAAAAGCCTGACCTCATCGTTTTGGATATCATGATGCCAGAGATGGACGGGCTCGAAGTGCTCACCCGGCTAAAAGCCATGTCGGAGTTCACAAACGTTCCGGTGGTGCTGCTTACCGCCAAAGTGCAATATGAAGACGTTCTTGGTGGGTACAAACTCGGCGCAGACTATTATATTACCAAGCCTTTCACGAGCACCCAGCTCATTAACGGCATTAATTTGCTATTGGGCGACACCAAAAGTTAGCTGCAACGTCCAAAATTCCCCGCGCGGCTGTCCCGCGGTCCACGGATTTCTCCCGGGGTCCTCGCTTTTCTTAACTAATGATTCGTTTCATCACATTTGAAGGCGGCGACGGTACCGGCAAGTCGACGCAAATCAAGGCTCTGGAGCGTCATCTAGACGCCTGCGGCCGGTCCTTCGTTTCCACCCGGGAGCCGGGCGGGACACCCCTCGGAAAGCTTATCCGGCAGGCGCTTTTGGAAGTCGGCAAACAGCCCATCGGTTCGCCGACGGAACTGTTTCTTTACCTGGCGGACCGGGCGCAACATGTGCAGGATGTGATTCTTCCCGCGCTGGATAGTGCTAAGCTCGTGCTCTGTGACCGTTACACCGATTCAACCCTGGCGTATCAGGGTTACGGGCGTGGTATCGACCTCGAGGTGCTGCGCGCGCTGAACCGGATTGCCGACCGTGGCGTGAAACCGGATTTGACACTGCTGTTCGACTGCCCGGTGGAGGTGGGATTGTCGCGCACTGCCAAGCGCTTAGCGGAAGAGGGCGCGGGACGCGAAGACCGCTTTGAACGTGAAAAGGTGGAGTTTCACGAAAGGGTGCGTGTTGGCTTTCTTGCATTGGCGCGGGCCGAGCCGGAACGTTTCCGCATCATCGACGCGTCGCGCTCCGTGGTGGAAGTGACTCAGGAAATCAAAAGCGTTGTCGACCGGGGGCTCGCGTAATGGGCTTCGCTGAAATCATCGGCCAGAGAAACCAGCTGGACATTCTGCGCCAGGCGCTGGCCAATAATCGCCTGCATCACGCCTATCTATTCACCGGGCCGGAGGGCGTGGGCAAACGAACGACCGCGCTGGCTTTGGCAATGGCGCTTCACTGCACGGCAAAAGGCGGCGATTTCTGCGGCCGCTGCGCCGAGTGCACGCGCGTCAAGGCGCGCAATCATCCCGATGTGCGGGTGATCGAGCGTCTGGCGAACAAGAAAGAGATCAGCATCCAGCAGATCCGCGATATGGAAAAGGAGTTGCGTTACCGTTCGTTTTCCGGCGGGCGCAAGATCGCGATCATCGATCCGGCGACGTTGCTGAACCCGGCTTCGCAGAATGCGCTCTTGAAAACACTGGAAGAGCCGCCGCCGGATTCTCTCTTGATTCTCATCGCGGCGAGCGCCGGCGCGCTCTTGCCGACGTTAAGATCGCGCTGCCTCCAGCTGAGTTTCGGGCCTCTGCCGAGGCAGTTGATTGCCGGTTTCCTCCTGTCGGAAAAGCGCGTGAAGCCGGAAGAAGCCGAATTGTTGGCGGCACTAAGCATGGGCAGCTTGGGCGCGGCGCTCGAGATGGACGGCGCGGAGCTGCGCGAGCGCAGACGGGTCTGGGGCGGCAAGTTATCGGCGCTCAAAGCGAGCGACTATCGCGGCGCCATGGAGGCCGCCGAAGCGCTCGCCGCAAGCCGGGACGATGCGCTGCAATTTCTCGAGTGGGCCGAGAGCTGGTATCGCGATCTGTTAGTTCAAGCGGCACGGCAAGACGCGCAGGGTTTCGTCAACCTGGACATGCTGCCCGAATTGCAATTACAGGGGGCGGGAGCGGGGGTGGAGCGTATTCTCTCGGCTGCGGCAAACGTCGCCGGCGCCGCGAGAAAGATTCAACGCAATCTCAATCGCCGCATGGTGCTGGAGCAGTTCTTGTTCGGCGTGGTCGGGAGCCATTGATGGAGCGAATCTATTTCACGACGCCGATTTACTATGTCAACGCCGAGCCGCACCTTGGCCATACATATACAACGCTCATCGCCGATACGCTGAAGCGTTACTATCTGGCCATCGGCTATGAAGTGTTTTTTCTCACCGGCACCGACGAACATGGGGACAAGATTGCCCAGGCGGCCCAGGCCAGCGCCACCGATCCCAAGACCTATGTCGACCGCATCAGCGGGATATTTCGCTCGACCTGGGACCGCTGCGGAATAGCCTACGACCATTTCATTCGAACCACCGATCCGTACCATAAAGAATACGTGCAAAGGATCCTACAAAAAATTTACGACGCCGGCGATGTCTATTTCGGCGAGTACGGCGGGTTTTATTGCTACGGCTGCGAACGGTTTTACACCGAAAAGGAGTTGGTGGACGGCAAATGTCCGGATCACCAAACAGCGCCGGATTATATCAGCGAAAAAAACTATTTTTTTCGCATGGCAAAATCTCAGGAGCGGTTGATCGATGAAATGCAGTCGCGGCCCGATATCATCCGCCCCGAGCGCTATCGGGCTGAAGTTTTGGCCTTTCTGCGAGAACCGCTCGAAGACCTGTGTATCTCCCGGCCCACGACCCGATTGCAGTGGGGCATCCCGCTGCCTTTCGACTCGAATTACGTTACCTATGTTTGGTTCGACGCATTGCTGAACTATGTCAGTGCCCTGGATTATCGCGGCGGCGATTCACTGGTTAACTTTTGGCCGCGGACGAATCATATGATCGCCAAGGACATCCTCAAAGCCCATGCCATCTATTGGCCGACGATGCTGATGGCGGCGGGAATGCCACTCTACCAGCACTTGAATGTGCATGGATACTGGGTGATGGATTCCGGCAAGATGTCAAAGAGCCTGGGTAATGTGATCAGGCCGTTAGAGATGAAAGAGCGCTTTGGCATGGACGCGTTTCGTTATTTCCTGCTGCGCGAGATGGCCTTCGGACAGGACGCCAAGTTTTCCGAAGAGGCCCTGGTCACGAGGATCAATGCCGATCTGGCGAATAATTTGGGCAACCTGGTGAGCCGCGTGCTGGCAATGCAGGAGAAATACTTCGCCGGCGAGGTTCAGCCATTGAGCGCCGCGTGGGCTGCCGAAGATATGGAATTGCGTGACAAATTTGCCCAAGCCGAAAGGGAACTCCACAGCTACATGGCGGAGTTACAGTTTCACCGCGCGCTTGAAGCCGTATGGTCGGCTCTGGATCATGCGAACCGCTATGTCGTGCAAACGGCTCCGTTTACGTTGATCAAAGATCCGGCAAAGCAGCCAAGGGTCGGTGCGGTGTTGCACCATCTTCTGGAGGTTGTCCGGACCCTTGCTCGCTTGCTTGCGCCCTTTCTGCCGGATACGGCCAAGGAACTTCGTGCGCTTCTTGGGTTGGCAGATGATGGCGGCTCCTTAAGTGCTCCCTGGGGGCAGGGATTCGCGCCTGGGCATAAAATTAGCCCGCCGAAAGTTCTCTTCCCGCGCATCGAATCCGAGCCAAAAAAATAAGCTTACCGAGAAAATCATGCTGATCGACAGTCACGCTCATATTCAGGGCAAGGAATACACCGGTGAAGTGGCGGCGGTGATCGCGCGGGCGCGTGCCGCGGGCGTCGAAACGATCGTCGTAGTCGGCGGCGCGGGCAACATGTCGAGCAACAGCGAAGCGGTGACGCTCGCCGCGTCATTTCCGGACGTTTTCGCCACCGTCGGCATGCATCCCCATGATGCGAAGGATGTCGGAGATGAGGAGTTGAAATCCCTCAAGCAACTGGCGGCCAGCCCGAAAGTCGTTGCCGTGGGCGAAACCGGGCTGGATTACTACTACAGCCACTCGCCGCATGAGACGCAGCGGCAGGTATTCGGCCGATTTATTCAACTAGCACAGGAAACGAAATTGCCGATCGTAGTCCATGAGCGTGACGCTGCCTTGGAGGCGGCGGAACTGCTGAGCAGGAGGGAGCAAGGGACCTCCAAGGCGTTATCCACTGCTTCACGGGCGATTACGATGCCGCGCGGCGCTATCTCGACCTGGGATTTTACCTTTCGTTCACCGGCATCGTCACGTTTACCAACGCTGAAGCGCTGCGGGAAGTCGTGCGCAAGGTGCCGTTGGAAAGAATCTTCGTCGAAACCGACTCGCCCTATCTCGCGCCCGGTACCCCATCGCGGCAAGCGCAACGAGCCGGCCTTCGTGCGCTTCGTGGCGGAAACCATTGCGCGCACTAAAGACATATCGCTGGAACAAGCCGCGATTGCCACCACAGCCAACGCACGCGCTCTGTTTCACTTGCCTTAAATCATCATCGGGTTTATATAACTCGCGCAAAGACGCGATACCCGCCAAGCTGGACAATTTCGAATTTCGAAATTTACTTTGCGTTCTCGGGAGGTTGGCGCGAGAATGATGT
>CAWJBB010000050.1:0-187070 GCA_963840855.1 uncultured delta proteobacterium | reverse complement strand
AGCCTTACTCCATGTGTGATTTGAGTGTCAAGCCAGAGGCCTCGGTTCGGGAACTGCACGCATCCCAAATGATTCCGTCGCGACTGAATAGCTCTGATTCATCACACCGCCGGGGGGAGCTGCCGGTCGCCTGAATCACGGCACGTTGCATATTCCGAGGGAGTTTCGTAAACTTAAGCTAGGACTAACGCAGTTAAGAGATTAGACGGACCGAGCCCGCCAAGGGATTCGGTAAGGCAGCGTCAGGGACCTTCCCCATATCATCCGATTCCTTGTCCTTGGCTAGAAGTTAATTTCATCAGCATTCGCGCGAGCAGACGGTTCATAATCTTTGCTCCGCGCGTCCACCCGCTTCCATGACAATTGAGAGCAAGCTTCTCGGACGACTAAGCGGCGAAAGAGACAGTATCATCGTCGGTCGTACCAGCCAGGGCTACGAAGTCCGGGCCACACCGTTGCACATCACGCGCCATGTTGTGGCCTTTGAGGTCTATAACCCATACAGCATCCTCCAGCTCTCCGAGGTCCTGAAAGAATTTAAAATCATCGTCAACGACCGGTTGATCTATTCAGGCCGGGCTACCGTGAGCAACCTGGTTAACACAGGCATCGTGGTGGTTTGTGAAGCCACGCTCGATGAGGCTTGGCTTGACGTGGATCTCTTCGCTCTGATCACCCAGCCGAAAAAGCTCCGGGCAGACTTCAGCGATTTTCTCAAGGAATGGGAAAGGATCTACTCCATTCTTTCCGAATACAAGGTCGTCTTGGCGGATATGCAGAACTACTTTGTAGACCTCAGGCGTTGGCTCGAGCAGGTGGAGTTGGGAATACGCTCCTCGCCTTCCAGAGACCGTTTGGAGCTTGAACGGGATGTCATTCACGAGCTGGTGCCAAGTGTCTTGCCGTCCATCAACTCCCTCTTTGCCAGATTTGAAGACGTGGCGGATCAAGTGGCACCAGAGCTGTTGCCGTTTCACCGGACCTACGCGAAGCGCCAGCTCCATCCCCTCATCTTGTGTTCTCCCTTTGCGTACCGCACTTATCACAAACCTTTAGGTTACGCGGGGGATTACGAAATGATCAATATGATCTTGCGAGACCCGCTCGAGGGGAGTTCTCTCTTCGCCAAGAGCGTAAATTTATGGTTCTTGACTCAAGCCCCGGCGGCGGCGCACCGTAACCGCATCCAGTTTCTAACCAAGCTCCTCGCCGAAGAAACCCGACGGCGGGCAAGCCAGGGACAGCCCATGCGAATCTTCGATCTCGGGTGCGGCCCGGCGGGGGAAGTCCAGCAGTTTTTATCGCAGGACGCGATCAGCGATCATGCTAGTTTTACCTTACTCGACTTCAATGACGAGACCCTTGAGTACACCGGCAAAGTTCTGGTAGATCTAAGATCCAAATTTGGCCGCAGCACCAAGATCGATTTGATCAAGAAATCAGTCCATCAGGTTCTGAAAGAAGAAGCCAAGCCCGGCGTAAATCAACCGCGTTATGACCTGATCTACTGCGCTGGGGTTTTTGATTATCTCTCCGACCGCATCTGCAAGCGGTTGATGAAC
Organism: uncultured delta proteobacterium; assembly: GCA_963840855.1. GTDB lineage: Bacteria > Desulfobacterota > Binatia > UBA9968 > UBA9968 > DATACQ01. The sequence continues at coordinate 185,508 of CAWJBB010000050.1, read as the reverse complement.
ATTTTTTATTCCATGTTGGAGCCCGGGGGGCTCCTGGTGGCGACCAACGTAGATGCCTCCAACCCATCACGGAACGGCATGGAATATCTTCTGGAATGGCATTTGAATTATCGCAACGTGAAACAACTGAAAGCATTAATCCCGGACCAGTCGCCTGCGGGAAGCGCTCATATTAGGTCCGACGAGACCGGTGTCAATCATTACATCGAGGTCAGAAAATCCGATGAGCGCTGACCAAGCCGTATGGGGACAGGCGGGCTTCGAAGAAGCTTACTCGGCTCGTGAGCGCCAGGAGCGTCTCAGAAGCGGAAAAGTAGCTTGCGCCCTGGTTGTTTTTCTCATGCCGGCGGGAATCACGTTAGATCTCATTGTCTATCCGGACCGCTGGTTTTATTTCCTCCAACTTAGGCTGCTTTGTTCGGCACTGGCCGGCGGCCTGTGGTTTGTCCACACCCGACCCTTAGGCCAGCGCTATTACCGGTTTCTGGGAATTCCTATAGCGATCCTACCGGCTTTTTTCATTGCATGGATGATCGCCGTAACCGAAGGGCCCTTATCTCCCTATTACGCAGGTTTGATTCTCATACTTCTCGCGGTAAACGCCGTGGTGCACTGGAGTACAACCGAGTCATTCATCGCCATCGCCGTCCTGCTGCTTCTTTACCTCGCGGCCTGCTTGCCCTGGGATCTCGACGGCGCGCCCGGAATCTTTTTCAACAACATCTACTTTCTGGTCTTGACCGGTATTATCGTCGTGGTGGGAAACCACCTCTACGACCAGCTCCACTTTCGCGAGTTCGCGCTCCGCTTTGAATTGGACCAAAACCGGAAGAAATTGGAAAAAACGAACCGGAAATTGGTGGAACTGGACGAGATCAAAAGCCGCTTTTTCGCCAACATCAGCCACGAGCTGCGCACCCCGCTGACCCTGATGTTAGCGCCCCTAGAAAGCCTGATACAAGATCGCGGATCGAGCTTCGATCTCCAAATCCGCGAGCTGTTGGTGATCATGCAGGGGAATGGCTTGCGGCTTTTGAAGCTGATCAATGATCTATTGGACCTGGTCCGATTGGAGTCCGGCAAGATGGAAGTCAAGCGCGAGCCCGTCACAATGGAACCGTTTTTGCGCGGGCTGAGTAACGCCATTAGAAAAACGGCCGAGGACCGGGGTGTACGGCTAGAAACCACCGTTGACGCTGGCCTATCGTACGGCGCTTACCGACAGCGACAAGCTGGAGAAAATCTTACTCAATCTGTTATTCAACGCGCTCAAATTCACGCCCGCCGGCGGAGTGGTGCAACTGAAAGCTTCGACGCAAAACGGGGAGATGGTTCTCGCGGTGTCCGACACGGGCGTCGGCATCAGCGACGAAAAGATGCCGTATGTCTTCGACCGCTTTTGGCAAGCGGATACCTCTTCCCAAAGGAAATATCATGGGGTTGGCATCGGTTTGGCGTTGGTCAAAGAGCTTGTGGAGGTCCAAGGAGGCACAGTCGGAGTGAGCAGTCAGGTGGGCCGAGGCAGCGTATTCACCGTGCGTTTGCCTTACCGGGAGTCAGAACATAGAACTTTACCTATATCGTTGACGGCGGAGAACCACGCCAAGGCACAGGCCTCGTGGATCGTTAACGATCGCCGCGACGGTGTTGATGGCACTTGGCTCAAGAGCCTCTATCGGCATGCGGAGCTTGTTCCTCCAATGACTCCGCTTCGAGAATTGCTTCGGCCGATGGAGTTTTTCACCAGCAACGGCCCGTCTCGAGTTCTTGTCGCCGATGACGAGCCGGACATGCTGAGGTATCTGAAATCGCAGCTTAGCCACAATTTCCAAGTCATCGAAGCGGGGGATGGGCAACAAGCCGTCGATAAAGCCAGCCAGTTTTTGCCGGATGTGATCCTGTGCGATATGATGATGCCCGAAAAAGACGGGCTTGAGGTTTGCCGCGATCTTAGACAGCGAACTTCCACCGCGGCGATACCAATCCTGATGCTCACCGCCCGCGCGGATGAGGAAACCAAGCTCGCAGTCCTGTCGGCCGGCGCAAACGATTTTGTCACCAAGCCTTTTTCCACAACGGAGTTAAGCCTGCGCCTCAAAAACCTGGCCGATGCTCATCATTTGCAGCAGGAGCTGGCCCGCAAAAACCAAATCCTCGAGGCTACCCTCGAGCAGTTGAAGGAAACAGAGGTTCAGTTGGTGCATTCGGAGAAGCTGGCTTCGCTGGGCCGAATGAGCGCCGGAATCATTCACGAGATCAACAACCCTTTGAACTTCGCCAAAACGGCCCTTTTTACCCTGCAGCGCATGGCTGAATCCCTCGCCGAAATGGAGAAAGCGGAATTCCTCGATGTCGTGCGAGATATAAAAGGGGGGATCAATCGAATCAACTATATCGTGTCAGACCTGCGCGCCTTCGCGCGTGCCGACGTCACCGAACTGGAAACGGTTCCGGTTCTGAATGTTATCGATTCCGCGCTGCGGTTTATGAGCCATGAATGGCGGGACAAGGTCCAGATCGAAAAGGACATCCCGGAAGGCCAAACCATCTGGGCCAATCGGAACCAGACAACCCAGGTACTGGTGAATCTGTTGCAAAACGCCTTGGATACCCTGAAGAGCAAAACGTTTCCCGACACAGGGCCGACGATCTGGCTGCGCGGCTTCGAGGCAGACGGCGAGAGCGTCATTACGGTACGGGACAACGGCGAAGGGATCCCGCCTGAAAACTTGCCCAAAATCTTCGATCCATTTTTCACCACTAAAGATGTCGGCGCGGGAATGGGACTCGGGCTCAGCATCTGTTATCGTCTTATGCAGCAACATGGAGGGAGAATCGACGTGCGTAGCGAACCGGGCCAGTACTCGGAGTTTAAATTGTCCTTCCCACGCAGGGAGGATAACGCGGTCAAATTCACGCAGACGTGAGGAGAGCTTATGGAAAACCTCTACGATTATCAGAAGTTCGCGGTGCTCTACGTGGATGATGAGGAAATGGCACTCAAATATTTCACGCGAGCGTTCCAGAACCAGTTCCAGATTTTTACCGCTGCCAATGCCAAGGAAGGCTACCAGGTCTTAGAAAAGCATTGCGATAAAATCGCCCTGATCATGACCGACCAGCGTATGCCGGGCGAACAGGGGGTCCAATTTCTGGGGCGCGCCCGCCAACTGCATCCGCGAGCGATTCGTATTTTGACGACGGCGTACTCCGATCGTCGAAGTCGCGATTGACGCGGTCAACTCAGGAGCCATCTACAAGTATATAACCAAGCCCTGGGAGGTGCCCGATCTCGAAACCACTCTTAAACGCGCCCTGGAGTTCTTTATGGTGCAGCGGGAGCGCGATTTTCTTCTGAGAGAAAAGCTATCGGCGCTGCACAGGATGATGATCACGGATCGGGTGCTGAGTTTAGGGATTGTGGCAGCCCGGCTGGGTCACTATGTGCGTAATTCCTTGGTTGCGGTGCGTGCCTTTTTGGATCTCGTGCCGGACAGGCTCCTGGAGGAAAAAGTCAATGTGGAGGAGCTTCGAAACCCGAATTATTGGAAGGAGTTTTACGCGCAGGGCCAGACCCAACTCCGGCGCATTACGGATCTATTGAGCGACCTCGTCAGCGGGACCGATATGACCCATCCCTCTCGACTCGATCCGGTGGACCTAAAAGAAGCGGTGGGGAGAACCTTGGAAAAACTAAACGGCAGGCTAGCGCAAAATGGCATCACCGTCGTGAACCAGATCCCGTCTGGACTTCCGCCGATCATGGTGGAGGGCGACAGGTTTCAACGGCTTTTGGAACTGCTACTGAAGGGCGAGATCATCAGCTTGGCGTCCGGAGATCATATCGTTCTAAGCGCGCATCATCGTTCCGGAGAAGAAGATGTTGTGGAAATCGAAGTCAAGGACAACGGTCCCGGGTTACCCGGCGACGCGCTTCGCGCAGTCTTCGATCCGTTTTTCGTGCGCATGGACAAATACCAGGAGTTCGGTATCAATCTCATGGCTTGCTACTTCATTGTCTACCATCATGGGGGGAAAGTCGACGTCCGTAGCGAAGAAGGTCAAGGCGTCACGTTCACCCTGACCTTCCCTATGCAGCCCAAACTGGACTCACCCGCCGAAGAGGAACAGGCATTTCTCAATCAAGTATTGGTCAACGACGCGTTCTGGGAAAGGGTCATCGCGGGGCAGCATTGAGATTCGCCGAGCTCCGAATTGATTCCCGTCGATGGTGCCGGATAGAGCAGAGGGAGGGATAAACGATGACGGCGCACAGCGGTGAGGAAGCTCGCGCGTTGCGCGTGCTCCATGTTGAAGACAACGCCGGTGACGTGCGGCTCGTTGCAGAGGCGCTCCGGGAATTGGGCATAGCCCTTGAAGTTTACGTCGCGCCGGATGGGTCTCAGGCAATGGAGTTCTTGCGCCACGAGGCGCGGTTTACCGGCGCGCAACGCCCGGATCTCATCCTGCTTGATCTCAACCTTCCCAGAAAAGGAGGACGGGAGGTCCTCGCCGAGATCAAGTGCGACCCCGCGCTCAAAGCCATCCCAGTGGTCGTTCTGAGCACATCCACTGCGCCGTTAGACATCGCCGAGGCATACGAATTGCTTGCAAACTGTTATGTTACCAAGCCCGTTGATTTACAGAGGCTGTTTGAGACCATTGGCGCGATTGGGAAGTTTTGGCTCCAATTGGCAAAACTCCCGCTGGCGGCCACCTGAGCCGGGCGGTGGCTATGTAAACGATGGTAACGGTGACGGAGTTTACAGTGGTGAATGCGAGGCTGTTTGAATCCATGAGAGGAGTGATATAGAGGAAGTCGACCGGCCAGCTACAGTGTTTGCTGAATGCATGCGGTTGGAGCCTGGTCCGAAGCATCGACAACGGGAATTTTATGGAAGCACGCGAGACCAGAGTACTCGTAGTGGAAGACAACCAGGGCGATGCCGGCCTCGTGCGGTTTGCGCTTCGCGCGGAATCCGGCGCGGACCATTCCTTCAAAGCGGAACAAGTTATTCGCCTCCATGATGCACTTCAATCACTAAAAGAAAAGCCCTTCGATCTGGTCCTGCTTGATCTTACGCTGCCGGACGCCCAAGGCCTCGACACTCTGGCGCGCGTGCGCGAGGCGGCGCCCGATTTGCCTATCGTCATCATGACGGGTCTGAACGATGAGTCGATGGCGGTGGAGGCCCTGCGCCGGGGCGCCCAAGATTATCTCGTTAAAGGGCAGGCGGATAGCCGCGCGGTGATCCGCGCGATTCTCTACGCCATCGAGCGCAAGCGCATCGAAGTGCAGCTCAAAATGCAGCGCGCACGGCAGGCGGCGCTGCGCGATGTCAACGTGGCGATCACTTCGACGCTCGAACTACACGCGGTTCTGGAGATTTTTCTGGAAAAGGTCGCTGAGCTTTTGCCCGGTATCGCGATTTCAGTGCGCCTCTTAAATGACGAAACCGGCGAGTTGGAGCCGCTGGCGTGCCATGGGCTGGACGAGGAAGCCTGGAAAAAAACGCGGACCGCAGTACGAGCGAAGCTGGTGTTGGACCGAGGCGAAGTCATAGTGATCGCGGACCCGGCGTCGGAAATTCGGACGAGCGGGGATGATTTCATGGCGCGCAACCGTTTGAACGCCTACGTCGGGGTGCCGCTAAAAGCTGAAGGAGAATCTTTTGGGGTGATCGGATTTTACGCCCGCGAGCGGCAGGGATTCACCGACGACGACGTCGATCTCATGAGCACTCTTGCCGGGCAGGCGGCGGTGGCCATTCTCAACTCCCGGGTCCACCAACGGCTTAAGGCTGCCCACGATGCCTTGGAAGAAACCCTGGAAATCAAATCCGTGCTCGTCGGTATCATGGCCCATGAGCTTAAAACCCCGATTCAGATCATCCTGGGATCAGCGGAATTATTGTCGGCCGGTCTGTGCGGCGAACTCAACGCAGATCAACTGGAACGCGTCAAGGTCATCGAGGTAAGCTCTATGGAGTTGCTCGACTTGATCAAGAGCGCTCTCGACATGGCCCGTCTCGAACATGGTAAAATGCCTTTGACGGTAACGGAAGTCTCTGTGAGCGAGCTTTTTGCCGAGCTCAAGTCGGAATCTGAAGCGGTGCTTCGTGAAAAAGGCATCGAATTGGATATCGGCTTGCTCAGGCCCGGAGCGACGATCAAGAGCGACAAGATCAAGCTCAAGGAGGTCTTGCGCAACCTGCTTGACAACGCGCGCAAATACACGCCAGGGGGCAAAGTGACCGTCGAGTTTGTCGCGCGGGACAACGACACGGTCGAATTCTGTGTGCGCGACACCGGTGTCGGCATCAATCGCGAGTTGTTGCCGAAGATCTTCGATATGTTTTATCAGGCGGACACGACGCCAAAGGACCAGGCCGCCGCGGGCCTGGGACTGAATATCGTGAAGCGTCTAGTTGCCGCGATGTCCGGCCACATCGAGGTCGCCAGCGAACTCGGCAAAGGCACGACCTTTCGCATAATCCTGCCACGAGAAATTTCGTAATCGAAATTGAGTTCAAGATTCAACATTTAAGGCCCCGCCCGACTTTGAACTTTAAACATTGGTCATTGAACTTAGCGCCGGAAGCGCGGAACATCGAACCTTGAACCTAATCACGGCTTGATAATCAGGGACGCATCTTCTTCTTTTTTGGTGTTTTGTTGCGCCAAGATGAATGCAAAGCCTTTTTGCACCAGGCCGGTGAGAAAGGAAACGTCGAGGGGTCCCGGATCGCCGTCGCCAACCTGAAGAGCGACGGCGAAAGAGAGTTTTGCCTGGGTGGCCCGGCCCGTCTCGAAGAAGTAGAGCGCCATGTTTTCCATGCGGCGGCGGAAAGCCTTACCGTTCTCGCCCCGGCAAAGTTCTTTGACGGCGTCACGCACGATGGCGGCGAAGCGCTCCTCTTTCTGTGCCGGATTCAACACCAGGCGGCTGGTTTGCGCTTCCTCGATTTGCGGCAAAAATCCTTGCAGCCAACCATCCATGAGAATCCAGTAGCGCAGCTCTGGTTCGTCTAGAAGCCGCCGCGATGCTTCGCGCCACGAGCCCTGGCGGGCCTCGTTGGCGTCCAGTTTGTCATAGATCGGATGCGGCGCCTCTTTAGGTTTGCCGGTCGCGATAATCGAACGCAGCTCATGGAAGTTTTCCAGGCCGGTTTGCCCCCGCGCCTTGGCCGTTTCGTACCCTTCGCACAGCGCGTGATCCGCATATTCCCACGGAATCGCGATCATCGTCGCGCCATTTTTCGCTTTGATGTCTTGGGCCATCTTGCGCAATTCCTTGCGCGGAATCTGTGCGCCGCCGATGCGCAGCAAGCCCTCGCGGTCGTTGAGCGTCGCTTGGATCACCTGCAAGCCATGATTCGGCTGTGGCTTGGCGATCCAGATAAGCATTCCACCGCCGCCGTCCACCGGCGACATGTAAGCTTCGATTGACGGCGTGCTGCTGAAAAGTAGCGCCGCGCTGGTAGATTTTTGATCCTCCTTTTGCGGGATGGCGACCCCGCGCTGTCCGAGCTTGAAGAGCGAACGGCGGGCTTCTTTGCGCAGTTCCTTATCCGCGGCACCCCTTTCGATTTCGCTGAGAACCTCTACCGCGGTTGTGTCAGGAATTTTTCCGAGGGAGAATATCACGGCGAGATCGGTCTCGCGCCGCTTACCCAGCTGTTCCCTGAGTCGCGGAATAAGGGTCGGAGAAGAATCCTCCAACGGGATTCCCGATTGCCGCAACTGTTCCAGGCCGCTGAGGACCTTTTCATTGAGATGCTTTTTGTTTGCCAATGGAATCGCCTATCGTTCAAGCCGTCGCGGTGAATCTATCAAACTTTGGTCAAGTCGGTGATTTTCCCTTGCCGTCCGGCGAAGGCGAAATTCGGCCATGATTCAACCTGCGCGTCGCGATAGTTTTCCCGGTACCACTTGGCGATTTCGCCCGCCGGAGCGAACCAGACCTTGCCGTGGCTCTTGGCGTAGCGAATAAACTCCCGTAGCATATGCGCGCGAAACGGGCGGCCACCGACAAACGGGTGGTTTCCCCAAATCATGAATTTCGGGTCCGTGGCCCCTTCTTCGTAAAGACAATCGAAGCAGTCTTTCCACATTTGCAAGAGGTCGCGCGGCGTTCGCCCGGCGCGCTGATAGCTGGCGTAGTCATTAAGGTCCGCGAAGTACGACAGCGCGGTCAACTCTTTCCCTTTCACTTTGAGGGTATAGGGGGTCTCCTGGTGCTGCGGGTCCATCCAGTAAGTGTAGCCACATTCGACGATCACTTCGGGCGTGTTGTGGCTCGGCGCGATGCCCGTGGATAGATAACCCACCGGCGCTTTGCCGGCGACCTTTTTGACGATGTCGACGGTTTTTTGCAGGTCTTTCTTTTCCTGCTCGCGCTTCTTCATATAACTATAATCGTGAATCCAGGTCTCGGTGCCGATTTCATGACCTTGTGCCACCGCGTCCTGGAAGATTTCCGGAAAATTTTGCACGGTGATACCTGTGGGGAAAAAGGTCGTCTGGATCTTTTCCTTCTCGAAGATATCAAGAAACCGATAGATTCCAACCCGTTCGCCAAATTCACGATCGGTAATTGCGCCGAAATCTTTCTTCGTGAGCGCATTTTTGGGGTAGGCCCGCCGGTTTTGCTGTTGCCGAGTGTTGGGGCCGCCCAGATCCTCCGGCCAGGTTTCAAAGGCCACGCAGGGCGTGATCGCGAGCCGCGCGCCGTCGGGCCATCTGATCGGCGCTCGCTTCGGTCCTACTTTCATATTGCCTCCTTAGTTTGTGAAATTGGCTAACACATGCCACACTTTTTCCGCGTTGCCAATCTAAACGCAGGCAGAATTCAGTGCAAAGGTCCGGGTTCAAGGCTTGTCCTGAGTCCGTCGAACGGGTTCAAAGTTTCGATCTCCTGTCCGGAGGCAAACGTTGAACGGGCATCGTCCAAAGTGCCCGCCTTGACTTGGACGGTGATGCCAGTTAATTGAAATTATCGAAGCGAAATTAGGAGGCACGAACATGGCTGACGCGAAAATGATCGAATACCGCGCGGATAACGGAGTGGTGGTGCTGGAAATCAACCGTCCGCCCGTGAACAGTTACACTACGGAGCTTTTAAAAGAGTTGGACGCGGCGGTTCTCGACGCGCGTTTCGACGATGATGTCCATGCGATCGTCATCACCGGCAAGATGGAAAAATTCTTCTCCGCCGGCGCCGACATCAACATGCTGTCTACCAAGTCGTCCTCGTTCAAAAATAACTTCGCGTTGCACGGCCATGAAGTGCTCATGCGGCTGGAAAACACGCCGAAGATCGTCATCGCGGCGATCAATGGCCACGCGGTGGGGGGTGGTCTGGAAATCGCCATGGCGTGCGATATCCGCATCGCCAGGAAAGAAGGCGGTCGGGTCGGTCTAGCGGAGATCAATCTCGGCGTGATGCCCGGCATGGGGGGTACGCAGCGGCTGCCGCGCCTCGTCGGCAAGGCGCGCGCCATGGAGCTCTGCACCACGGGGAAAACCATCGCGTTTGAGGAAGCCCTCGACATGGGCCTCATTCATTACATCTACGAAAAAGATAATTTCATGCAGAATGTGATGGACTACGCGCGCCAATTCATCGTGCCCAACAAGAGCAGCTTGGCTGTAGGTAAAGTCAAACGCGCCATCACAACCGGGCTCGAGCTATCGTTGCCGGACGGGCTGGCGTTTGAACGCGAACTGCTGGCTCAAACATTCGCCAGCGACGACGGGCAAGAAGGCGTTAAAGCTTATCTGGAAAAGAGAACCGCGCAATTCAAGGGAAAATAGATAGCTCTCGACTCACCAAAGTTTTATTGGAGGTTAGCTAATGGCCAAGATGTTGATCGGCGGCGAATCCTGCGACTCCGTAACAGGCAATACCACTGAAGTGCGCAACCCTGCGACCGGTGCGACGGTCGATACCGTGCCTCTGGGGAATGACAAGGATGTTCAACAAGCAATCCAGGCCGCGGAAGATGCGTTTAAAGTGTGGTCGGATGTCACACCCGAAGATCGAGGCAACGCACTCTTAAATGCCGGCGAGTTGATCAAAAAGAATAGCGGCGAGATCGCCCAATTGTTGACCCAGGAGCAAGGGAAGACTTTGTTCGAAGCCGGTTTAGAGATCCATCACCTCGTGCACGGCTTGGAATTCTACGCCGGACTCGCTTCTAAAGTGCGCGGCTCCCACGTTCCGCTGCCGCAGAAGAATGCCTACGGCATGGTCGTGCGCCAGCCCATCGGTGTTTGCGGCGGCATTGTGCCGTGGAATTTTCCGCTGACACTGATGGGCACCAAACTCGGTCCGGCATTGGCCGCCGGCAACACCATTATCATCAAACCCGCCAGCACGACGCCCCTGGCGACGATCCGGGTCATTGAACTGATCTGCCAAGCTACCTTTGGCGAAGGCAAGGCGCAAAAGACTTTGCCCAAAGGCACGGTGAATATCGTTACCGGACCCGGCGGGAGCGTCGGCGAAGAGCTGTTGCGTAACCCGCGCATTCGCCGTATCGCATTCACGGGTTCCACTCCCATCGGCCGCCACGTGATGGAAGTGGCCGGCCGGGAAATTAAACGCGTCACTCTGGAACTCGGCGGCAGCGATCCGATGATCGTTATGGAAGACGCCAACCTCGACCTAGCGGTGAAAATGGCCGACGTTGGCCGCTATTTTAACTGCGGCCAGATGTGTCTAGGCGTAAAGCGGCTGTTTGTCCAGGAGTCGGTCGCCGACAATTTTATCGGCGGCTTGGTGGAAATTCTCAAAAAGAAAACCGTCGGTAACGGCATGAGCAAAGAAACTCGCATGGGTCCGATCCACACGGGCTCGCAACGCCAGGAGGTCGAAGAACAAGTCGAAGACGCCAAAGCGTGCGGCGCAAAGACTCTCTTCGGCGGCGAGCGGCCCAAGGGCGGAGACTACGACAAAGGATTCTTCTATCTTCCGACGTTGATGAGCGACGTGGCCGACGACGCCCGCATGACCAAGGAAGAAGTCTTCGGGCCGGCGCTGCCGGTCTATACGTTCAAGACTCTCGACGAAGCGCTCGAAAAAGCCAACGCGTCCGAGTTCGGCCTCGGCTCGTCGATCTGGACGCGCAATTTATTGAACGCCAACAAAGCGATTGACAAGCTCCAGGCCGGCAACGTCTGGGTCAACTCACTGCATTACGGTTACGATGAGCTGCCGTTCGGCGGCATAAAATCCAGCGGCGTCGGCCGCGAGCATGGTCCCGAGGCATTGGATTATTACCTCGAGCCCAAAGGGGTGGTTGTGGTCAACGTGTAGGCGACGCCGGCTCTTCATCGCACCAGAGTTTCAATATAAGCCAGCAAAAAGCCGGGCTTCGCGGTGCGCGGTGTCCGGCTTTTTGTTTGTTATTGCACGCCGAGGAGTCGCGCTTTATGCGGTCAAGACCTACGCCTTCTTCAACAATCACTACGCCGGCTTTGCTCCCGGCGCCGTAAAACTTTTCGAAGATCTCTGGGAAAAAGAATAGCGCGCGTGGTGCGCTATGTCCCGCGATCACGAAGCGAGCATTTGTTCCGGATAGTTGTCTTTGCCGAGGTGTAATTTTCTTGACTCCCGACGCCCCGGCGTGCGATTAGATGCTAATAAATCGACAATATGTGACAACCCGGCAAATACGACGGCGAACCGCGATCTGTAAGAGGCGCTCGCTAATTTTCAGGAAGGGAGTCAAACATGGCGTATACTGTGCCGCAACTGTTGGAAATGTCTCAAGCGGATCTCGACGAGCTTTTCAAAAAAAGCAATTCCGGAAAAATTCCAAACGGTGAAGCCGACGGTACCGCGATCGTCGCCCCGGGCACGAAATATAGTAATGACATCGCTTCTTTTATCAATCACTTTGCGTGGCAGGGCAAAGTGTTCGATGCCAAGAAGGGCGTGCTGAAGAACCGGATCACCAGCTTTGGGCTGAACGCTATCATCGCTAAAGTGTACAAGGCGCCCAGCTGGCTCGACGGCAAGGAGTGCATCGTTCTCGACTATTCCGAAACCTCGCTTGTGGCGAAATGGATTCGTGATGAAATTCGCCAAATCGGGCCAGGTTTGTATCTCGGAAAGGTATATTTGGGAAAGAAGCGGCTCATCGACTTCGCTCTGAAATTCTGATCTCTTTCGCCGCCAGGGAGATTCGCAGGGAGGAACGATGGCAAACGCGCCGAAAAAGGGATCCTGGTGGAAAATCTGTTTGCTCCTCATAGTCTTGCTGGTTGCCGTCGGAGGCGTCGTCGGGTGGTATAAATTCTTCCGCGAGGAACCGCAGCCTGGATGGGTCACGTCCACGCCTGAAATGCGCTTCAAGTACGGTTCCATCGGCGCAGAGCATGACGCGGGCGTCCCGTACTGGATATGGTATGCGCTGCCGCGCCTTTTTCCGGACAAACTGCCCGGACCCGGCGGCTACGCTTCCTTGGGAGTGATGTCGGAACAGGGACAGGAACTCCCAATAGGGTTTACCAAGAAAGTTATCGGCTTTCCGCGCGTGGCCAACAACTGCGCATCGTGCCATACGGCGAGCTACCGCAAGGCCCCCAATGATTCCCCGACCTTCGTGCCCGCGGGCCCTACCCACACACTCAACCTCCAGGCGTTTTTTCGCTTTGTGGTCGATTGCGCGAAGGACCCAAAGTTTAACCCCGACGAGATCCTTGGCGAGATCGACCGGCACACCAAGCTGTCATTGATCGATCGGCTGATTTATCGTTATCTCCTCATTCCGATAACCAAGAAGCGCTTGCTTGAACGGGAGGAACAGTTCAAGTGGGTCTATCGCGCGGATTTTCCACTTTGGGGCCGGGGCCGCGATGATGCCATGAATTTGACCAAGTATTTCCTGCTCCGCGTTCCCATGGACAACAGCATCGGCCCGACGGACATGCCGTCGGTCTGGAACCTCAAGAAGTACAAACCGGAAAAAGGCATGCTCATGAATCTCGCCGGCGATAGCCACGACGCGCGCTCGGTGATTATCGATTCCGCGCTCGGACTGCTTGGCGCCGAGCCGCATAGCAGGGAGGATTTTCTCGAACAGGTGGCGTGGCTCGAGAAATATCTCGGCGAAATTTCCGCCCCTAAATATCCGTTTCCGGTGGACGAAGCTCTAGCTAAAACAGGCAAGGATGTCTTCGAGCGCAACTGCGCGAGGTGCCATGCGAGCGAGCGCACCGGAACGCGGGTGCCCGTGGACGAGGTCGGCACCGACCGCGAGCGCCTTGGCACCTGGAGCAAGCAGGCAGCCATCGAATCGAACAAAGTGGTGCGCGGCTTCGGCATCGAACGGAAGGGTCTCGTGGAAATCGAGCCGAGCGGATACATTGCGGCGTTCCTCGACGGCATCTGGTTGCGGGCGCCTTATCTGCATAACGGCTCGGTGCCGACCGTGCGCGATCTGCTCAAGCCCGTGGCAGAGCGCCCCAAGATCTTTTACCGGGGCTACGACGTTTACGACCCGACGGACGTGGGTTTTGTCACACAGGGCCCGGAGGCGGAAAAGGTCGGGACGAAGTTCGACGTGCGCGAGCGCGCCAGCGGCAACCAGGGGCATGAATTCGGCGCGACACTGCCTGTCGCAGAGAAAAACGCCTTGATCGAGTATCTGAAAACGCTGTAACGCTTAGCGCGCCGTTCAAAGTTCAAGGTTCAAAGTTCAATGTTTCGCGATTTGCGAGAAAGCGCAGACTCAACGCGTTGAACCTTGAACCGGATTCCGACCGGCTTACGGCGTCGCCCTCACCGTGGGCCTGGCCAGGAGCCGCTCCATCCACGCCTTCACATTGGGCACGCTATCGTCGATGGTTGCCTGGTAGCGGGCGAGCCGGGTGAAGAACGGGATGTAGGTGATATCCGCGAGCGAATAATCGCCGGCGATGTATTCGCGGTCACGCATTTCCTGGTCCAGTGTGACGAGGTATTGTTTCAACTCCTCTTTTGACTTCTCGACCTGGTAATCATGGGCGATGTTACCGCCGGCGCGCTGCAAGCGCGTGTTCGCGTAATCGATCCAGATTCGCGCACGCGAGCGCTGCGTCGGATCTTTGGGCATGAGCCGCACCTCTGGATATTTTTCTTCGAGATACTCGTTGATGATCGCCGACTCATAGACTACCGCAGCGCCGTCCACCAGCACCGGGACTTTGCCATAGGGGTTGAGTTCCAGCAACTCCTTCGATTTATTTTTGAGATCGCACTCGATGAGGTCATGAGAAATCCGCTTTTCCGCGAGGACAAGCCTTGTCCTGTGCGCGTAGGGTCAAGGTCCGTAAGAAAATAGCCTCATACAAATCACCTCCTGTATATTTTTGCATTTCTATCATCTATCGTGGAGCAGGCGCAATCGCTGATGCAATAGGCGCAAGCCCGGTGCGGGGACATGAGTACGCGTTCGATAAAGCGCTTGACTAACAGAGGGCAGTATCTGCTAAAGTAGAGATCGTAGATCGATGTGGAGGAGGACTTCAAAGAAACATGGCTATCCCGGGAGAAAAGGCGATCGAAATGGTGCGCAAAGCTCATGTGCAGGCGGCGCAGTTGGATATTGCGGTGACGGCAGTGGTGGTAGATCCGAGCGGTCGTATGATCGCGCTGGGGCGCATGGACAGGGCCCGGCCCATCACTGTAGAAATCGCGCTTAATAAGGCGTACACGGCGGCGAACTTTCAACAGGCGACCAAGGATTTGTCGGGTGTGGCGGGCCAGTCGTGGTTTCAAAGCCTGGTGGTGTCGAGCAATGGCCGCATTATGCCCGGTGGAGGCGCGTTGCCCATCGTCGAGGGTGGCAGCGTAGTCGGCGCTATTGCGGTAGCGGGGGGCACTGACGACCAGGATCAACGCTGCGCTGAAGTGGCGTTGGCGTCATATGCGTGATATGGGGCGGTTCAAATTTCAAAGTTCAACCTATGACTGTTTAACCCTGTGCAATTGAGAAAGGACGCATTGTTATGGCTGTAAATGGGACGAAAGAAACCAAACCACTGAATGGCACTAATGGCACCAACGGTAGTCAAGCCGGCATTCCGCCACCGCCTTATCTTGGGCGATCGGTCCGTTTCGTCGGACCCCATGTCAACGTGGACATGAACCAGTCGCCCCATCCAAAAAATCAGCGCGGCGAACTGGGGAAACCGCTTTTCAACTGGTATCGGAACACTGTCTCTAATGATCCATTGACTCGGGTATCGGCGCCGAATCATTTCGCCGATCGGCGACATTTCTTGGCCAATGTGATCAACCGGTCGAGCAAGGGAAAGGTCAACCCGAATCGAGTCTCGGTCGACGATCCCGCGGCGATGACCCGCCACATCAAGGCGGTTGCGCACTATATGGGAGCCGATGTCGTCGGCATTGCCAACGCGCATCCGTCATTTTTGTACGCCGGCAGCCGCTATGTGCAAGATGGGACGGCGGAAGACGCGTACCAGCAAGATTCTCCCGAGGAATTGGTACGGAAATTTCCCTATATCATCCAAGCCACGACAGCGTGGGATTACAACAAACTGCAAGCGCACCGCCACCACGTCGGCGACGCCGCGTACCATATCTCGCAAATGAAAGGCGTGCTTATGCTGAAGGCCCTCGAGGGCTACATCAAAGAACTAGGATACACGGCGCTCCGAGGGGTGGTCACTCCCCAAGCCGCCGGAGTAGCCGGAGGCATCGGCGAGCTGGGCAGAAACGGGCTCGTGATCAACAAAAATTTTGGCGCCCGTATCCACATGCCCGACCCGATCTTGACCGACCTGCCGCTGGTGGCGGACGCGCCCGTCGATATCGGTGTTGAGGACTTTTGCAAGATTTGCCGAAAATGCGCCAACACTTGTCCCACGAACAGCATTCCGTTCGGCGACAAGGTGGTCCATAACGGCATCGAAAAATACAAGATCAACTGGCTAACTTGTTACAAGCTGCGTCCCTACGTGCACGATTACTGGGGCAGCTGCCTCACCTGCGCTGCCGTATGCCCATTCACCAAACCTAACGTCTGGTGGCACAGCCTCGCTACTTGGACTCTTCATACCTGCCCCATTCCCGCGCGGCCATTGCTCGTGCGCGCGCTCAAATGGATCGATGACCGGTTCTGGGGCGTCACGCGCAGCAGTCGCGTGCGCTGGCTGAACTACGACTCCGGCATCAAACCCGGAGATCAGGCATGCACGGTGGCCGGCTGCACGGCGTCGCACGAAGGCAAGGGCCATTCGGGAGACATGGCCGGGAACGTGGGCTATTACGCCCCGTTGAAAGAGAACACCAACCGATTTGTCAAACGGGACTAGAGGCCGTGCGATTTGGCCCATGGAAAATTCCCTGGATCGGGAAGGGCTCTCACAAGGACGATCCCTTTTGGGATATTTTCATCAATACTCCTCCCGCGGACCTTACCAATATGGTAACGGAGATGATCCGTAACGCGCCCGAGGGCAATGTTTTTCCGACCAAAACAGAGCTGCACACCCCTGAAATTACGTCGAGCCACGTCAAGGGGATGGCCCAGTACTTTGGCGCCGAGATGGTGGGCATCGTTAAGCTGAGTTCAAAGGACGCAAAAAGCGGGGAGCTATACCCCTTCGCCGTCATCTGTGCGGTGCGCGCCGACTATGACCCGCGCGAGGCACCGGGCGTCGGCGGCCAGGTGCCGGTGCAAAATGGGCTATTCATCAGTTTTGTTCTGAGCGCATGGATCAGAGAATTGGGTTTTCGCGCGACCGCCGCGCCGGACCCTGATGCTGAGAAGCTAGCCGCCGCGGCAGGTCTAGGGAGTCTCAACGCGAAGGGACGATTAGTGACGGAAAAATTCGGCAGCAACGTGCATGTGGCAAATGTCATTCGCACGGATCTACCGCTGGCGGCGGACGGTTAGCGCTGCGTACCTACGCGGAGTTCAAAACCGTTCCAGTCGTTCAAAGCGTTTTTGCATAAAAGGAAGCTGAATGCCCTACATCATCACCAGTTTATGCACCAACGACGGCGCCTGCGTCGATGTCTGCCCGGTGGCATGTATCCATACCACGCCCGGAGCGCCGCAGTTTTACATCGATCCGGAAGTTTGTATCGATTGTGAGCAGTGCGAGATCGTATGTCCGGTGGACGCGATCTTCAAAGACGTCGACATTCCCGCTGAACATAGAGATTCGATCGAAGTCAACGCCGCCTTTTTCCGCAAGCACAAAGCCGCGCCGGGGCCGGTGTCATTTGCCACGGCGTGGGCGATGATCCATTCGGCCCACGAATATGCCGAGCTAATGGGCCTAAAGGTAAGCGTCGTGGTCGTGGATGAGGCAGGGGCGCCTATCGCTGTCGGACGCATGGACGGGGCCGAGGCCAGGTCAGTGGAGCTGGCATTTAACAAAGCTTATACGGCCGCTGCCTTTCACATGGCCACAACGGAGTTGGTGGCCCTAGCGAAGGAACCCTGGCTGCGCAGCTTGGCGATTTCACATCGCGGCCGAATCATGCCCGCGGGTGGCGGCATCCCGATCCTCGACGGTGTAGTGATCGTTGGCGGCGTCGGCGTGGCCGGCGCGAGCCGCGCCGAACAGGACGCACTGTGCTGCCGCGCAGCCATGTCCCTCCTGGAATCTCACGGCCACTGAAACCAAGACAGCTTCAAGTCCTCAGGGAGGAATCGAAGCGCCGCGCACAGCCGTGCCGGCTGGCCTGCGATCCGTCCTATTCCGACAATAGTGAGCATCCTGAATCACACTTCGATGGCCTGAAAGTCTTCGAAAATGCCAAAGAATGACCTGGCATTGGCGTTGCTCATAAAATAGCCCCGAGCAGCACTAACGCTTCATTTGAACATTTAGTGGGAGACGAGAAGGCTATGACGAAAATCGCAAAAAATTATTCCAATCGGATTATCTCTGCTGGGCTTATTTGCGCTCAGCCTGGGCGGCTGTGCAGGCGGGGATCTGACCACCAGGGAAAAGGGCGCCGGCATCGGCGCTGTCGGCGGTGCGGCGGCGGGTGGTATCGTCGGTGCTACGATGGGACGTCCCGGGGTCGGAGCTGCCATCGGCGGCGCATTAGGACTGGGCGCCGGCGCGCTGGTGGGCGACTATATGCAGGGCCAGGAGCAGTCCGAGGCTAATCAGCAGCAAATTCAGCAAAACCAGCGCACCATTGAACGCAATCGCCAGCAGACCCAGCAGCCGCGCCCAACGGAATACTGATCCAAAGAATTCACACCTTCAAGGTGAATTCTAGTTCAAGGTTCAATGTTCCAGGTTCAAGGTCAGGACTCTCAATCCGAAACTTTGAACCCTTTCGATGGACTCAGGGCAAGCCTTGAACTTTGAACGGCGGCCCGCGCGCTACTTTTCCTTCGAATCTCTCGAAAACTACTATAGCTCGTTGCATGACTCCTTTATTGCCCGGGTGTCATCGTGGCGCGGGACGCTGCTTCTTGGCCGATAACCGATGACAAAGCCGCCTAAATGAATTATGAACTGTAAGGATGGCATTACCGTTAAGCAGCCGCCCGCATTCCTAAGGAGCACCGAGCTATGCTGTTGCCGTTTCGCGAGCATCTCGATTTCGGGCCGACGCCCTACGACCGGTTGCAAGCCAAGGAAGGGATTCCGGTGGTCAAAGGCAACGTTGTCAGCGACGTCCTTACGCTGGAGTTAGCGCATTGGGAGCGAATGGGCGCGCGGGGATGTTTTTTGAATCTTTCGCAACAGCAACAGACCGACGCCTATGTTTGCGAAATTCCGGCGGGCAGTGAGACATTGCCCCAGCGCCATCTTTTCGAAGAGATTATCTATGTTGCCAAGGGGCGGGGCGCGACTGCCGTCTGGCAGGACGGCGCCCCCAAGGTCACCTTCGAGTGGGGAGTGGGGGCGGTATTTGCGATCCCGCTGAATTCGTCCTACCAGCACTTCAACGGCTCGCGCGACGAACCCGTGCGCCTATTTGCCGGTACCACGCTGCCGCGCATGATCAATATCTTTCACAACGAGGATTTTATTTTCCGTAACCCTTTCAACTTTCGCGATCGCTTTCCCGCTGGCGACGAATTTCTGCGCTACAACAAGCATGTGACCGACCGCTATTGGGAAACCAATCTTGTGCCCGACGTCAACCAATTTTCCCTCGACGATTTCCCGATGAAGGGGAAGGGCGTAAAGCATATGCGTTATACCCTGGCGGATACGACCTATGGTTGCCATGTGTCTGAATTCCCGCCGGGTTGTCGCAGTACGTTTCACCGCCACGGGCCGGGCGCGGTGATCATTGTTACCCAGGGTGAGGGCTATGTGGTGTTGTGGAAAGACGGCGAAGAGCGCACGCGCCATGAGTTCAAGACCGGCACGGTTTATTCGCCGGACGATCTCATGTGGCATGGCCACTTTAACACCGGCAAGAGCACGATGCGCCACTTCGCCGTGCGCGGCGACAGCCCAAAATACAGCCACGACCGTTTCCGCAACCCGCTCTGGACAATGATCCCGATGGACGAGGAGCCGGCGGAGATCCACCGGGAGTATAAGGAAATCCTTAAACAGAAAGGCGTCGAAGCGGCGGTGTCGGTGGTAGAAGACTAAGCGTCGTGCTCGTTCATCGTGGTCGGAGGAAAACGAATTAACGCGCCGGCAGATCGTCGGGCTTCAAGCCGAAGAAGCTCAGGGCGTTGGCACCGAGAACGTGGCGCAGCTTGTCGTCGTTCATGCCTTCGATCTTCTCCACTTCATGCACGGAATTGGGAAATTCCGAGTCCCAATGGCGGTAGTCGGAGGCGTACATAACCTGGGTTATGCCAATTGTGTCGAGGACGTAGGGCAAGATCGACTCTTCCGGCTCGCAGGTAAAGCAGACTTGCGGGCTGCGGATGATTTCCGACGGCTGGCGCTTGAGCAGCGGCCACTGCGGGCGCAATTTCTCGTAGTGCTCGTCGAGGCGCTCCGACCAGAAGGGGACCCAGCCGCAGGCGCCTTCCATGAATCCGACTTTGAGCTTTGGGTAGCGGTCGAACACGCCTTCGCCGATCATATGCATGAGCGCGATCATCAGTTCGAACGGAAACGACGTCATGTGCACGTAGCTGTACTTCTCCATGCGCTCGCTGCCGGCGCCCATGACGCCCCAGACGCCGTATTGGCCGTCATGCTCGGTCTGCGGATGCACCGAAAGCGGCATGCCGATCTCCTCGGCCGCGGCGTAAACCGGATCAAACATGCGGTGGCCCAAATTGATGCCATAAACATTGGTCGGCAGCATGGCGCTGACGATGCTTCGATGCTTCGCCAAGAAACTCCAACTCTTTCGCCGCCGCCGGCGGGTCCTGCACCGGAATCAAGCCGACGCCCTTGAGCCGTTTGGGGTCGACCGCGAGATATTCTTCCACGAGCCAGCGGTTCACCGCGTGGCAAACAGCGGCCGCCAGCGGTTTGTCGGCCATGCCGTTGACCATCAGAGCGATACCGGTCCCGAAGATGACCGCCACGTCGATGCCTTCCTCGTCCATGTCGGGCAACCGTTTGACCGCGTCGGTCATGCCCGGGCGGCTGCGCTCGATGTGGTTGGCGAACACAGCGCTCCGGTCCGCGCCGCCGCCCCAACGCCGCCTTGCCGCCAGGCGGCCTTCGATCATCAGATGCGTATAGCCTGAGCTATCGGTCACTCGATTCGGCGCGAGATGCGCTATCTCTTTGGGCATAAATTTCGCCAGACCGCTGTCCGGCTCGTTACAATGGCCGTCGGCATCGATCACCAGATGTTTCGACATAATCGTCTCCTCTTTGATCTGCTTACGTAATGAACCTGATGTAGCGGCTTTGTTTGCCGATATCGTCTTTGGCATAGCTGACCGAGTGCACTCGCGTGCCGGTCTGGTCCATCAGAGAAATTGTGCCGCCGTTATTGCCGAGTTGCGCGCCGTTGCCGGTGAGCAGGACACGCAGCGATTCGCCCGGGGCCAAGGTGCCCTGAAGCGTTTCGAAATTATCGTTTTTGTCGACGATCCGCCAACCGCTGATATTCACCACTTCAGTGGTAGCGTTGCCCAGGACCACGGCTTCCTTGCCGACATCGTCGCCGGCGGGATTTACCAGGGCGCGCTCGATATAGATGTCGGGATCCCCGACGAGCCCTGGAACGACTGGCGGAGTTCCTCCCGGTGGGATGGCTTGGGCGTTGGCCAACCGGTAACCCGTCGCGTCATCCGTCGGTAACCACTGAGTTTGAAACCGCAGGAACAAACCCATATGACGATTTGGAAAACTCAGAATCAATCCGCCGTCTTGATATACGCCATTATCCTTGGCGAAAGGTCCCGCCGGATTACCCTGGTTCATGTGGATGTCATGGATGCCTTGTTTGGTCTTGAATTGATTGTCGATGGGCCTTGGGCTCGGCGCCTCCCCGGGTTCGGGAAACTTGGCGCCGAAGGCGAAGATCTCGCCGTTCTGATCGCGCAGCTGTGTGAGATAAGTCACCAGCATATCTTGCAGATCGTCGTTGGCGCCCGGCCCGGTCGACGGGACGGCCACGCCGGTGGGCCAGTCAAACAACGGCGCGCGGAAATAATCCAAAGCACTCGGCGCGGCGCGGTTTGTTGCTGGGATCGCGGTGAAACCGCTCGCAAGTTGAGCGAGTCCGGCCAACACAGGATGGCTTTGCAGCGGGTCGATGCGGTGAAAGACCACTCGTGATTGGTCGCCGGACAATACGTTGACGGCAATGCGCCATGCCTCGTTGTGGCCGTCGACGACCTTTATTTGCAAATGCGGCGTGTTGAGATCATCTTCGCGTTTGAAAATGTCCACGCGGCCGCGCAAGACTCCATAGTGTAAAGCCATAGTCGCGCCTCGGAAGGATAAAATATTTCACAAGCTCTCAGCGTTTCTTTACTAAGACTCGGCCCGCTTGTCCAACTGTTTTTACCAGGAGCGACGGCAGACTGCGTGAAAACTCCGTCATGGTTCCCTTCGGCGTTGCGCAGGGCAGGCTGGCTCACCACGAACGGTGGTTTCACTTTATGGACGTGTATTGACGAATTCGCCGGGCACCTGCGGCAAGCCGAAGTCGCAGCGCGCGCGCAGGTAGCGGTCAAATTCGTCGTCGGTGGGAAACTTGAAGCGGACCGCTCCCTTTTGTTCCCAAAGCTCCCGGGCCGGCACCTGGCATTGATTGCAGCGCTGTCCGTTGGCGCAATTCGGATCCGGCGACCCGGTCGTTATCGTTGCCACGGTAGCGATGCGTGGGTCGGTGCCGCGCGCGTTAACGCGCACCGTCACGCCCTTGCCGAGGTATTCGACGGCGGGAAAGCGCGGCGCGGCCAAGGCCACCGGCGCTTCCGCGAAGACGCCGCTAACGATCTCATGGGTCTTGGCGTCGAATTGGACTTCCTCTCCGGTGGGTAGCGTGACGACGGAGTTTGCGCCAACGGCCGCGATGGCCGGGACGTAGATGCGCGGAAAAAATAGCAGGACGCTGTTCATCAATTCACTCAAGCGAAATTGCTTGTCCCGGGACGGGGTCCAGTCGGTGATGCTAAAATGGATGTCCTGTCTTGCCCGTTCGTCAAACCGAAACTGAAAATCCCTGGTGAAGTGTTTGTTTTTTTCGATGTCATAGCGCTCGGGCAGGATTCTGTTGCCGCCCCGATTGGAGAATTCAAAGCCGACGATCTGGCCGCGCGGATTTTTGCGGTATTGCCAACCGTGACTGCCGGGAAACGGCGCCGGCCTATGGGAGATCACCGTATCGTATTTTAGCCCCGTCATGTTTGCGTCGACCGCCGGCAAACTGACGACCGACTCCGGCGGCACTTTTTGCGGCGTGGGTTTGAGGGGAGGGGACTCTTTGGCAGGTGTGGGGAGTTTGGCGAGGGACTGCCCGTCGGCATCCTCGACGGCTTCAGTCACGGCATTGGCAATTTTCGGAATTGGCGGCGCCGGCGGCTGAGGCTCGGGACTGTTTCGACAGCTCTGGAGAAAAGCCAGCGAGATGAGCAAGAAGAGGGCAAAACGATGCCGGGTCGAGTTAGTCATGACAAATTCCCGAAGATAACTGCGCAAGTCGGATACCCCAATGTCTCGTGCAGTCTATCGCATCCAGGGCAACCTCAAATTCAGTGTGACCTTCCTGAATTGAATTTACAACTCACGTTTGCCCAAAATCCCCTCCCCACTTTTGAAAAGAGAGGAAATCGAAAGTCTCCCTTTGTAAAGGGAGATTTAGAGAGATTTTTCATCTGCTTAACACAACTCTGACGAGTCCCTGCGATCGCATCTTGGCGCTAGATTCTCCGCTTCGCGTTGGGCGATCCGTTGGTTGTATAGCGCGGTAGCGTCACGCCGCGACCGTCACTTGACGGTTGCAAACTCTTTAATCTGACCGGCGAGATTGCCCGCCGTAAAGACGAATCCCGGGCTTACGGGTAACCCTGCGGCGCTGAACGCTTCGGCGACCCAGGCGTTGCAGGTCCGGAGCAGGTTGAATTTGCTGTTGGCGGGAAAAAAGCGGCTCTGGGGAAAAAGCCCTGGCCCGGGAGTTGCGGGGCGACCCGGTTGTTTGCGCTGAAACTCCGCCGAAACAAAACCGATCAATCGGCGGAATTCCTGCTCGGATAGGCCGATCTCGATTATTTCCGCGCCGCTGTAAATTTCTTTCACCACTCCGCTAAAGCCGACCACATGGAGCACGCTGCCGCGCGACCAAAACGCTGCTTTCAGAGCCAGGCCGATGCCGCCCTCGGCGGCGGGAAAAAAATCGGCGTCGCCCCAGCTGATTTCCACATACTCGGCGCCGGGAAAATGGACCAGTTCCGGCATTTCATCGGCGCCAATATCTGCCTGCTTGGCAACGATGGCCGCGTGCCATTTGTTGTGGACAACGAAGACTTGTTTAGCGTTGGCGTCCCCGGCGGAAAAATTCCGTTCGGTTTTCGGTGCGGCACAGTCCGAAGCGAGCAGCGCGAGGACGGAGACAAGAATTACTGCGCGCGCGAAAATCGACGGCTTTGATGCCATGGGGCGCAAATGAGAGGGATAGGTCGCTACCGAATTCGTCACATCAGAACGCCGGTCTAACTTGGCGGGCGAAGCGTTCCATCGATTTGAGCACGTTTCTCTGGCTCAGGCCGCCGAAGTGGAAGGTCAAGCCGATGTGTGTGACGCCGACTAGCTCGATGATCGTGCGCAAAATCTGCGCGCAGGTCTCAGGGCCGCCGAACACGCCCCGGCTATCGCGCACCATGGCATCGTAAGCCAAATGGTTGAGCACCCGCTGGTGGGCCTCGTCCTTTGTCGCGGTTAACCCCATCGCCTCCAGGGCAAACATGCGCCAACGATGCCATGGTTCGATCACCTCGGCGCGCGCTTGCGCGTCATCCGCGCCGACATAAACCGGATACATGACGAAGACGTCGCGTTCTTTCACCGCATGCCCGGCGCTGCGCAAAACGTCTTGGTACTGGCGTACACGGGGGCCTTGCAGCTCGTTGGTTGCGATCCACGGCAGCGTCATCAGGTGATGGCCGCGCGTGGCGATCATTTGAAAACTTTCCGGATCGCGGTTGGCGGTTACATAGATCGGCGGGTGCGGTTTCTGCAGCGGTTTGGGGTAGACGTTGAGCTTGGGAAACTGGTAGTGCGCGCCCTTCCATTCGAACTCGCCGCCGCTCCACGCTTTAATTACGATGTCGAGTGCTTCGGGCAGACGGCCCTGGGCATTTTTCCATTCGTAACCGAAAACCGCATACTCCATCGGATGCATGCCGCGGCCCGCGCCGAAATTGAGCCGCCCGTTGGAAAGCAGGTCCACCATGGCAAATTCTTCGGCAATGCGCAGCGGGTTGTGCATCGGCAGGATGGACACCGCGGACCCCAAACGCATTTTCTTGGTGCGTTGCGCGGCGGCGGCCAGGATCACCGACGGACTGGGCATCATGCCGCCGAAATTGCGGAAATGATGCTCGGTGATCCAGAGGGAATCGAAGCCGAGGTTTTCGGCGGCGTCAATTTGCTCAAGCCAATGGGCGTAGAGATCAGGGCTTTCGCCGTCTAATTCGGGGACGTAGGTGTTGAGAATATAATAACCGAACTTCACGGGCCGCAAATCTCCTCAACGAAAATTTGAAACGCGGGATTCCAGGTCAGGCGCGCGGTGCGGGTATATTCGCGCCGTGACACGAAAATAGCAAGCGTGGATCACAGTGGTCAGGGAGGCAGAAATCCGTTCAAAGTTCAAGGTTCAGATGCGCCGGTAAAAGCCGGCAAGGTGTTGTGAATGAAAGTTTCATACAGTGAAGGAGTAGCGATCCACACTGGCTCCGAGTCATGTGCGTTCGTCCGCAAGGGCGAGGGTGAAGCGTTGACAGGGGCACGAGCAGGCCAGCCATTGAGCCGCGAAATTGAACCACCATCGCGAAAGCGGTGGCCACTCTGGGGTGCCGACGCTCTTGAACTAAGCGGAAGGCAAAACTGGAGGCGTCGCAAACGCGAGACGCCTATGGACCCTGCGCGGTCTGAGACCCTGAGCATGCCCGCAAACACCTTGAGCGGAAGCCGAGAGATCCCGTGTCTGTCTGCGAGAAAGGGAATCGCATCGGAAAGTCTAAGGACGCACGAAGTCGGACAGTCTCATAGGACCTACGAAGCTGCCGAACAAAGCCGCCACTGGGGCTGCGGAGGCAGTGGAGGAAAGGGGACTGGCCAAGGGGAAAACGCTTGAACGTAACAGGTTCCGGACTCAGAGCCGGCAGATCCTGTCCAGCGCGCTTGAGCGAATACGTCAGGCAGTCAGCAGGGAAGGAGTGAGGTGTTATCATTCTCATTTTCTGTTGCGCCATGGCGTTATTACCCAAGGCAAGAGCCGGATGCAGTAATGCTGCACGTCCGGATCCGTGCGGGGGGCCGCCCGCGAGGGCGGTTCCTACCGCGACACGTTTCGGACTCGGAGGCTGGCATTCATTCGCCAATCTCACGACGCCCATTGAACGTTGAACCTTGAACTTGCTTGGCGGATCAGGATTGCATGAGCGATTGAATGATACCCCATGCTGTGTAAAGGGCGGTGAGACCGACCGTTGCGTAAATTGCGATCTTGAACCAAATGGGCATATCTTCCATGTTTTTCTCCTTATGACTTGCCGCGATTCGACGCCTCAGGCGTCGTCGCGGATATTTTTAATAATCGGTTGTGGGACCGGCTCAGGCATGAGCCGAGCCCGCACCGTACGAGAGCACCTCGGAAAAGTAAGGGCAAGATGTCAGATGAGGAAAACGAGGTTCACTTGGTAAAGTTTGCGCGGTCCGGCCGGCGAGTGGTTTTCGCACTGAAATGAGGAGAAGACCTGCAGGATGGCGAGAAAAGTAGAGTCGACAATGGCAGTGCTGTGGGAAAAGTCACGCGCGAGGCGATCGTCATCGCGCGCATCGCTCTGATTGATGATGACCATCGGGATTGTGCCCTGGGATTGACCCCGGCTCAGGTCGTCTGCGCCGAAAACGGGAGTGGACAAGGTGATCAGCAGAAGGACCACCACGAGAAAACCGGCGAACCGGATGACGCCAAGTGGATGCGACATAGGGTTACACCATACACCGGCACCTGATCCACTACAACCGGCGCAGACGGAGCTTCAGGCCGGAGCGTTGAAGATCGATGGCTTTTCGCTCCTTTTGGGCCGCCAACCGCTCGATGAGACTCATCAAGGGAGTAAGGGCGCTGACATATTCCCGCACCGGTCCCGCCGCCTTCATCACGGCAACATATTCGTCCCCAGCGAAGTAATTGAGCAACGCGTCATCGTCCGAAACGCCGGCGCCGCCGAACTTCGCGCGAAATTCCTCGAGCGACAACTCCGGCGGTTTCATGCGGCTGAGCTCTTTGGCGCGCGGCCGGCTCAGGATGCGGTCTCTCAAGTCGGCGTCGATGGACTCCGCTTCTTCTTCGCCCCAGAAGCCCAACGCGTAGAGAATCACTTCATCGGTTATTTCTTTATAGCGCGCGCCGACGATGACGTTGATGGCGGCCTGCACGCCGAAAAATTGTGAATAGGGCGTGACCATGATCGGGTATCCGAACTCCGCGCGCACCCGCGCCACCTCTTCGAGGACCGCGTTGAGTTTATCGAGCTTGCCCATATTAGAGAGCTGAAAACGAAAGTTGGAAATCATGCCTCCCGGCACCTGGTGGATCGGATGGAACGCGTCGTACTCCAGCGGCCTTCCTATGGGTAGATTCTCCTGCTTGGCAACGGCGCTGAAATGATCGCGCGCGGGCTTCATGACTTCTTCATCGACGGCGGTCTGGTAGCCGAGAGCGCGGGCGTTCATTGCCACGTTGAAAAGCGACGGGTTCGACGACCCCTCGGCGAGCGGCGGAATCGCGGTGTTGATCGACGTGATGCCGAGCTTGATCGCTTCGAGACAGCAGAGCGCGCCCAGTCCGGTAGTGCAGTGGGTGTGAAATTCGACGGGTTTGTCCCCGGCTTCGCGCGTGATCAGCGGCACCAGGCGGCGGGTTGCTTCCGGGGTGAGCAGGCCGCCGGGGTCCTTGAAACAAATGCGGTAAACGGCGAGCTTGGCCGCGTGGCGCGCTCGCTCCGCGAAGTAGTCGTCGGTGTGTTTCGGCGAGACCGAGTAAATGATGTTGAGAATTGTTTTGAGGCCGACCTTGTTGGCGCTCTCCACCGCTTCTCGCCAATACTTGGGCGTATTTGAGGGATCCGAGGTGCGCACTTCCGTGATCCCGTTGGCGATGAGCCTTTCGAGCCACAAGCCGGTGACCGCCGGCGGCGAGATCTGAAAGGCGAGCATGGAGCGGCTGCGGATCGAGCGCAGCGGAGTTTTCTTGATGCGCCGGGCGAGCAGACGCACCCGCTCCCAGGGATCATCCTTGAGATCTCGCACGCATTTTTTGTAAAAGGCCGACGACATGATCTCGACGGCCTCGAAGCCCGCGCGGTCAAAGCGCTCTGCCACAGGCAGCATCATGCCGGTGCGCATGTTCGATGCCCAGAGGCTGAGCTGCCCATCGCGCAACGTCGTGTCGACGAAATGAATGGGGTTCATGGGCTCTACGGGCTTGAAGCTGCTGCGGATAGGGGAAAAGGGCGTTCAATGTTCAAGGTTCAATGTCCAAAGTTAAGAGGTCCGGAAGTGCCGGGTTTTAATCCGAAACGTTGAACGTTAAACATTGAACTTTGAACGTCACAGGTTCCATCCTACAACGGCGTCACGCTCGCCGGCGGTTTGCGATGGTGCGTCGCCTGTTCGTAGGCGTAGGCGAGCTTGATCATGTTGCCGTCGTCGTAGGGCCGTCCCAAAAAGGTGATGCCCGCGGGCAGGTTGCCACGCGTGAATCCGGCCGGGACGACGATGGACGGCACGTAAACGAGATGAGTGTTGATATGGGGCGCGCCTTTCTGGTCGACGAACGGCGGATTGACGCCGTCCTTGATCAGCGTTGGCTGGTGTTCCACGGCCTTATGCACGATGGCGTCGAGCTGGTTGTCCGCCATGACTTTAAGCAGGTTGGTCATCAGCTCATCGCGCGCTTTGAGATACTCGTAATGCGCCTTGTCGTCCGGCGAACGGCTGAAGCGCTCCCTTGAGCGCTTGACAACCTTGCTGAAGTCCGGCGAGGCGGCCGCCTCCGCGCGTGATTTGTAGGGCGGCTTTGTGCTCCTCGACAAATATCTGTTGAACGATTCCTCTTCGTCGGTGAAGCTCCCCGCGCGTTTGCCGAGCAGATCTTTCAGGTTTGGAATGACAACCGGATCGACGATGACTGCGCCCGCGGTCTTGAGCTCGCCCACGGCGCGCTCGAAAATTTCGTCGATCATTTTATAATCTTCAGTCGTCGGCTCGGAGCCGAGCCCCATGGACTCGCGCAAAATACCGAGGCGCGCACCCTTGAGCGCGTTTTGGTCAAGAAACTTGGTGAAACTGTCCGGCAGATGGCCGATCCCTCTGGCGGTCAGTGGATCCTCAGGATCATAGCCGGCCATGACATCCAGCAACTTCGCGAGGTCCGTCACGCTGCGCGCCATCGGGCCTAATGAGCCATTGACGGAAGGCCAGCCGCCATAAACACCGCCGCGGCTGACCAGGCCGGCGGTCGGCCGCATGCCGGCGATCGAGTTCCAGGTCGATGGTCGGCGAATCGACGCCAGACCTTCTTGCGCCACGGCGACGGTGGAAAAGTTCGCCGATACGCAGGCCGCCGAACCGCCCGAAGAACCGCCGACGGTGCGCTCCGGGTCGTAGGGGTTGCGCGTCGACCCAAAGAGCGAACCGTGCGTGTCGCCCCCGCCCAGCTCACCCAGCGTAGTTTTACCGAGAATAATCGCGCCGGCTTTTTTTAGATTCTCAACCACAAAGCAATCCCGCTCCGGATAGTAGTCCTTGAACACCAATGAGCCCAAGGTCGTTGGCATGCCTGCGGCATCGGCTTGGTCTTTGACGACGACGGGAATGCCGTGCAGCGGGCCAGTGAGCCCCGATTTTTTAAACGCCGCGTCGAGGCGGTCCGCTTCTTCGAGAGCTTTCGAATTCAAAGTAATGATGGCGTTAAGCGCGGGGCCTTTCCTGTCGTAGGCTTCAATCCGGTCAAGGTACATCTGCACGAGTTGGTGACAGGTTAGCTCGCCGGATTTGTACGCTGAGTGAATTGCGTCGATGCTGGTTTCGAGGATGTCAAAAGCCATGGAAATACTCCTTTCATTGGAGGGTCTTGCCGTCATGCCGAATTTTTCGCCATTTGAGATTTCGCATCTATGGATCGCGAAACGGCGTGACAGAGCGAAGTTATGGCAGGGCCAAAGAGGTTGTCAAGCAAAGCGGGGAAAATTATAACGTTGAGGTCTTGCTTATTTTGCGTTCGCGAACATGAATCTGAGCACCATGGCCGACTGCTCTTCGGGAAGCTTACGGATGTTTTGGTACAGCTCGCGGGTCAGAACGCACATCTTCGCGGGATCGGATTTGCCCCGCGCCGGATTCGTGAGCAGCGCGACATCTTTTTTGCCGTGGTGCTCGGTCAGCGTGGCAAATACCGCTTTGAGCTGCTCCTGGACCTGTTCTTGCGCCGGCGCCGGCGGTACCTGCGCGGCGGTGGAGCGAATTACTTCAACCAGCACAAACATTTCTTTTTCCTGCAGTTCTTGGGAGAAGGATTTGTTGATCTCGGCGCCACGGCCTTGTCCGGCCTCGTAAACGTATTGGTAACAGAGCGCGGGATCGTTGTTGTAAAGCGCCTCAGTTTGCTCGATGAAAAGATCGGTAAAGCCGAGCAGGGCGATGTTGGATGCGTGGGGCAGTTTTTTTCGGTACACCGATTGGGCGACCGGAGAGAGAGTTTCCCTGAGCTCGGTCTGGCTCCGACCCCCTTTGAGGCCGTTTCCAAGTTCAGCGACGACGCGACGGTAAACGCCGGGCTCGTGCTTTTTGAGCGCGGCAAAGAGCACATGCTTGCTCAGTTCGGCTTCCAACTTGGCGGACTGCCGATCGGGAATGCCCAACAGGGTCACTTCATTGCTGTCAGGATAGCCTGTTACAAAGCCCGCCGCGAAAAGTTCGGCATGCCCCGGTCGCCACAAGTCGTTGTGCGCCGTGGCGTAGGCGCGCTCCACGAAGGCGCGATCGATTCCGCGCGCCAGCCAGTCGTTTTTATCCTTTTCATATTGGCGCCGAAACGCTCTCTGCTGGACCCCTGGAAAGGCGTATTGGTGAAATCCCAGGCTTGCGTTTCTGCCAATAAGGCGGCGCTCGCCTGCGGCATAGGCCAATGTGCAGGCGCTAAAACATCCTGCCGCTGTGAAAGTCGCGAGCTTGCGTCTAACAATTAGATTGCGCAGCCTGCGCGCTTCCCCGACCCGGCCGCCATGACTGTTGAGGTGAATGATCTTGACCTCGGGGTTGCCATCGAGTGTCTTGGCGACTTCGTCGGTCAAACCAAAAATAATCCCTCCCGACACTTCCAGCTCGGTAGCGTCGCGCAACAAGCGCAGCTGGTAGGAGCCAATGGGATCCCTGCCCAGCGCGAGTTGAGCAAATTCCATCGTTTGGGGCACCCCGACCATGCTGAGGTTGAAAATCGAAGCGAAGATACCGAGGATAACCATCACCAGCGCCAAGCGGCCCCAGCATTGCGATTTTCCCGCCGCAAGATATTTTTCCGCCGAACGCCAGACGCCGACCATTTGCCACACGGTCATGACGGCGAGGAGCAACCAATAAGCGACTCCGCCCGCGGCAAACCACCGCGGCATTTCATTGACCGCGTCCGTCGCAGCGACGGCCATAACTAATGCGACCAGTGCCAGACTGACAAAGTTACCGTTGATCCAGAAACTTACGGGAAGCGATAGCTCGCCGCGCCAATGGCGCGCGCAATAGGAATCGCGCCGGATTTTTACCGAAGCACGCTCGGGAAGGCGAGCGGTAGCCCGATCGGTTTCGGTTGCCGTAACTAGGTGAAAGAGCTGCGCGCTCTGCGCATGAGACGAAGCAGAGTCGCGCAGCTCCGAAAGCTTGCGAATCGGCGTCCACCCGGCAAGTCCGAAACGCCACGCGAGATGGTTCGGAGCCAGGCGGCCTTCTTGGAGAAGCGCCTGGATTTGCGTGTCGGAGTAAGGCCCCGCTTTGACTCCCTGCTTGGAAATGTACCAATCCATGCCCAATCCTTCCTTGGTTATCTCGAATGTGGGGATAACGATGGCGTGTTCGAGACGCGAGCCGTCCTCATCTAATGTTCGGCGGGCGAAGCCAGCTCTTTAGAAGTGGTGCGAAGTGCGGGCAGAGAAAAACGCCCTGGAGGGCGAAAAAAATCTTGCCTTGTGAGCGACATTTGCGGTATGGGATTTGAATATTGATGGGCATCGGGTACGGCGATTGACGTTACGCACGGCCGCGGTTCGGCGGCTGGGCATTTGGGAGGAGGAGCCATGATAAGGGGACAATCGTTTCGCCTGCTCGCGGTGCTCGTCATCGCGTTATTCTCCGCAAACTGCGGCAAGAAAGATTCCAAGCCCGAGCCCGGCGGGGTTCTGGACGAGGCGATGAGGGCCGAACGCAAAGCCGAAAGCTTTCCCGCCGCGGACGAAGATTATTTCAAAGACATGGACGGCGGTGTTGCGCTAACGATTAACGAGGTCAAAGGGCGCAATAATTGGATCGTTTGGACCGGTGGCAACGACCGCTTCTGGGATCACCTCGTAAGTAAGAGCTTTGGTGTTGTCGATCTATTGAAAATTGTCTCGTCGCATCCGAAAGTCGTTCATCTGAGCCGCGACACGCGCTGGCGGAATCTCGGTCTCGTAAACGAGCCCTGCTTCGAAAAGCCCAAGGGACCGAGCACCGACCGCTTTGGCTTGTGGCTCGACACGCGCCTTAAGGATTGTCCGCCCGACCCGTTCGAGAACGAGCAGAAATATCCCGGGGTCAAAATCGGCGCCCGGGGAAAAAATGTTCCGGTAGGATCGTATTACGGTTATGCGTCGGGAATCGTCGGCCTGCGCCTTTTCCCCAATCCGGATTTCGATGAGGCGGCGCAAAAGAAGTGGGACGCCGAAAAATTTTACACCGACACGAAATACTACAACGATAAGAATCTAATTCGCCCTTACCGCGTCGGCATGTCCTGCGGCTTTTGCCACGTGGGGCCGAGCCCGGTTAAACCTCCGGAAGATCCGGAAAATCCCAAGTGGGAAAATCTCAATTCCAATCCCGGGGCGCAATATTTCTGGGTGGACCGGATACTGTTTTGGAACTGGCAAAAGGACCAGGATAATTTCATTTATCAATTGATTCACACCTCGTTTCCGGGAACTCTTGGATACCTCGTTTATTTCCACCGATTACATCAATAACCCGCGCACGATGAACGCCGTCTACAGCATCCGACCGCGACTTGGACCCGCCTTGCGCTGGGGGCAGGAAAAACTGGCCGGAGGCGGACTTAAGAATAAGCAGTTCCAGGATTTCAAGCAGACTGCCGAACTCTCGAATGTTCTACAAAGCGCCGGATACCGTTTGGACCCCGCGGGTGCTCAAAGACGGCTCCGACTCTGTAGGCATACTGGGCGCGTTGAACCGTGTCTTCATCAATATTGGCCTCTTCAGCGAGGAATGGCTGCTCCATTTTAATGCACTGGTCGGCGGAAAACCGATCACGCCTATTAGAATCGAAGATGCCGAAAAGAATTCAAGCTACTGGAACGCGACCGTCGCCCAGACCGCGGACGTGGCGTTGTTTTTTCTCAAAACGGCGCAGCCGGACTTGCTCAAGAATGCTCCAGGCGGCGAACAGTATCTGACGCAGGACAAAGCCAAACTAGCGCGCGGCAAGACGGTGTTCGCCCAGTATTGCGCGCGCTGCCATTCGAGCAAGATTCCCGAACCGCCGGCGGGTGTCGATGAACAAAACTGGGACCAGTATTGGAAGTGGACCAAGACCGACGACTT
This sequence comes from uncultured delta proteobacterium, assembly GCA_963840855.1. Classification (GTDB taxonomy): domain Bacteria; phylum Desulfobacterota; class Binatia; order UBA9968; family UBA9968; genus DATACQ01. The sequence goes on along the minus strand of CAWJBB010000050.1, from coordinate 152,040 downwards.
TAGAAAGAAAATGACGGCGATGGTCATGGCGGATGATTTTCTTGCGGACAACTATTTATCCACGGAGCGCCGCATCCCGGTGACGCTGCTCCAGACTAACGCGTGTAGCCCGCTGGCAACCAATGCTCTCAACAGAAATATCTGGGACAATTTCTCCTCGCAGACTTATAAGGACCTGCCGGCCGTCGGGAAAATGACACTGCATAATCCTATCGACGGCTCAACGTTTGACTACGAATTGCCCGGCAACGGCCGTGGTTATACGCGCGTGCCGTCGCTGATCAGCTTGTGGTCCACGGCGCCGTTTTTGCTCAATAACTCGGTGGGGAAATTCCACTGAGAGCCTTCGTCGAGGCGCGAATAGATTCGTTCAACGATTCCATCGAACAAATGCTCTGGCCGGAAAAGCGCAATAAAGACCCAGATGTCATTAAGAGCTCGGCTTGCCGAGTCTAGAGCGCTCGACGTTCCGGGTTTTATTTATCGCACCGACACGTAAAAGTTATATTAAAATCGCTCCGGGGTTCTTGCCCGAGGCTCTAGGCGATCTGCTGAGTTGGAGTGAACGCTGGCTTCCCTGGCTCCATCGCTGGATTCCCTGGCTCTTCGGCGAAGAAGTGATCCAAATCGGCCCGATACCAAAGGGAACGCCCGTGAGCTTGCTCACCAACATCGACCTTGATCGCATATTGCAGAACACGCCGGACAAAGCGAAACTGATCGGCGTTTTGCTCGATATCAAAGCCAAGCTGAAAAGAGTCGCCGGGGCCAGCGACGAAGAAGCGGCGAAAGTATTCAGGGAGGACAAGGAGTTGGTCAAAAAGCTCATCGACCTCAGCAAATGTCCCGACTACGTCGTCAACAAAGGCCACTATTTTGGCACGAGCTTTTTCAAGGAAGAGCCGCCGATAAGCGACGACGACAAGCGGGCCCTGATCGAGTATTTGAAGACCTTCTAGAAAGTACCGATTCGCATGGATGCAGCGGATAACCGAGCCGCGGCGCATGATTATATCGTCGTCGGTTCGGGCGCGGGCGGGGGTACGTTGGCGGCGCGGTTGGCCGAAGCGGGCCGGAAAGTCCTCCTCCTCGAAGCCGGAGGCGACCCTTGTAAATTAACCGATTCAAGACTTCCCGGAGACTACCAAGTTCCCGCCTTTCACGCCTTTGCCTCGGAAAACCCGGCGATGCGCTGGGATTTTTTCGTGCGCCATTACGGTGGCGACGAGCGCCAGCTAAAAGACGAGAAGTTTACGAAGGAGCGCGACGGGGTTCTTTATCCGCGGGCCGCGACCCTCGGCGGCTGCACGGCGCACAACGCCATGATCCTGGTTTATCCGCACAACGCCGATTGGGATGACATCGCGAAGTTGACCGGCGACTTGTCCTGGCAGGCCTCGAAGATGCGCCGCTACTTTGAACGCCTCGAAGACTGCCGCCACCGGCCGCTGAAACGATGGATCGCGGCATTAACCGGCTTCAACCCCTCCCGCCACGGATTCAGCGGTTGGCTGACGACCGAGTTGGCGATTCCCATGGAAGCGCTGGGCGTGCGCGGTCTGAGGCAAGTGTTGGAGGAGTCGGCTGTCGACGCGTCATTCGAAATCGGCGATCGGCTGAAGCGGCTACGTTGGTTCGTCAAAACGCGCGGCGATCCTAATGACTGGCGGCTGGTTAGCGCGAATGCATACGGCCTTCGCATGGTGCCGCTTACCACACAGGGCCATGCGCGCGTCGGCAGCCGGGAACGGGTCTTGAGCGTGGCCAATAAGTTTCCGGACAAACTGCAAATCGAATTCGACGCGCTGGTTACTCGAGTCCTCTTCGAAGGCCGGAATCGGGCCATCGGCGTGGAATATCTAAAAGGTGAGCGTCTCTATCGGGCCCACGCAAATCCGAGCAACGACGCGGGTGAAAGACGTCAGGCTTACGGGGCAAAGGAGGTTATCCTTTGTGGCGGTGCGTTCAATACGCCGCAGCTCTTGATGCTATCGGGTGTCGGCCCCCGGGAGGAATTGGAGCGATACGGTATTGAAGTCCGGAACCATCTTCCGGGAGTCGGCAAGAACCTGCAAGACCGCTACGAGGTAAGCGTCGTCAATCGCATGAAAAACGATTGGCAGATGCTGGCGGGAAGCAAGTTCTCTCAGGGAGATCCGCAGTATCGAGAGTGGGATCAGAAAAAAAGGAGAGGGGTGTACACGACTAACGGCGGCGTGCTCGCCGTTATAAAAAAATCCAAGCAAGATCAGCTGCCAGATCTGTTCTGTCTCGGAATGGTGGGCAAGTTCAAAGGATACTTTCCCGGTTATTCGAAACTACTCGCTGAGTACCAGAATTATCTGAGTTGGATTATTTTGAAGGCCCGCACGCTAAACAATCGCGGCAAGGTTACTTTACAATCGTCTGATCCACGGGTGCCGCCAAAGATAAACTTTCATTATTTTGATGAGGGCAGCGACAATCAGGAAAAAGATTTGGCCGCCGTCGTGGAAGGAATACACTTCGTTCGGGCAATGACCAAGGACCTCCGAGAGCAAGGGCTAATCGCCGCGGAGGAGTTGCCGGGCGACCGCCGCCAGTCGGACGACGATCTCAAAGAGTTCGTGCGTAATAATGCCTGGGGTCATCACGCCTCGTGCACGTGCCAAATCGGCCCAGAAGAAAAGGGCGGGGTGTTAAGCAGCGATTTTCGCGTGCATGGCACGCAAGGGCTACGCGTCGTGGACGCTTCGGTGTTTCCGCGCATTCCCGGATTTTTCATCGTCAGCGCGATCTATATGATCGGCGAAAAAGCCGCCGATGTGATTCTGTCGGACAAAAAAATTTGATCGAGGAGGTCTTCATGATTATTTCGATTATCAACCATACCAATGGCAAGCTCAGCGACGAGGATGTGCAACATGTGCTGCGCGCCATCAACCGCCAGGTCAAGGAAGACTTCGAACCTTACTGGAGTCTCGGCGCGACTCTGAGGCTCGAAGGAAAGACGGGGAACAAGCCAAAACCCATGGAGCCGGCGGATTTGCGCGGCGACGCTGTGATCTATCTTTGGGACAACGTTAACGTCGCCAACGCCTTGGGATACCACGATCGAAACAACCACGGCATTCCGTTCGGTTTTGTATTCACCGAACTATCAAAAGAGTTGGGCGAAAGCTGGACGGTGACATTGTCTCACGAGGCGCTCGAATTGATCGGCGATCCGGAAGTGAATTTACTGGTCGCCGGGCCGCATCCAGGTAATTCTAAGCAAGACGTTTTTCACTGGTACGAGATGTGCGACGCCGTGCAAGCGGAGACTTACGAGATCGACGGCGTGGCGGTATCGAATTTCGTCCTGCCGCTTTATTTCACCAGCAGCGAGGAAGTCGGCGGGCGCAACGACTTTCTTGGCCGCCCGCACGACGGCAAAACCCTCAAGTCCTTCAGTGTGAATCCCGGCGGCTACGTGGGCTTTTTCAACCCGCAGAGCGGCGAGCATGAAACGTTCTCGCACAAAGGCGATAGCAAAGCCGAAGAGCGCATGGCCGTCAAGATGAAGGCCAAAGGCGCGCGGCGCGCCATCCGATACAAGCGCTTCGGCGCGGCGACGGCAGCCGCGCTGAGAAAGGCCCGCGGGAAGTAATGGGAGGAAAGAAAATTCATTTTTTGAAGGCTTCGTCGGATTCCGCGCCTGGGCGCGGCTTCCACTGGAGAGAATAATATTCGCCGCGATCGCGCGCCCAGGGATCAAACACATTGATCACGGGTTCTAGTTCAGCGCGGAGCTCTGGGACTGTTCTAAGCAATACCCGTTTTAGCGGCGAAACCTCCATCTCGTGACCGTTGGGTTTGCCTTTCTCCATAATCTTGCCCTCCGGGCCGTTGTTGTTAACCCAGTTTACGCCGAGATGGGAATAAAACTCGGGACGAAAGCTCGAGGTCAAAAAACGGTCGCTGAAAAGCCGGCGTGAGGCATTCAGGATAAATACCTGGAATTGCGTTTCGGAGATGGCGAAACCGTGGGGCCGGACGAATTCCGCGAGCCAACCGACTAATGCGTCCACATCTTCAATATTATCCACCACGCTCCCATGCAGTCGACCCAGGCAGTCGTCGATATCGATTCTGTCGGAGTTTTTCTGCGCTTGGGTGATGATTTTCGTCTTGTCGCAGCGATGCTGTCCATAGACCTCCCGCAGCAGCTTTACGATATTTTCTTGTCTCCTGCGCTCGGCTGAGCCTTGCGGTAACCGCGGATCGATGAACTCATCGAAGCTCGTCAGCTGCTTGAGTCCATATTGGCGGCGAAACTCATTGTAGCGTGGAATGCCGCGCTCGCGGTCGCGAATGATATCCAACGCCAAGACATCGATTTTGCCAGTCGCGCTTTTTAGCCGCGGCATCTGCAAGTTTTGCAAAAAAAGAGGTTGGTTCTGGACAGTAAGTTTGCCCATCCGCTGGCGTCCCAGCGACACTGCCCAATTTGCTATTCCATTCCGTCGCATTGCCCGCGTTGCGTCGCCGCGCACGGTGTTCACCACCGGAATCTTGAATTTAATAGCATTCGAATCGCTCAGTAGGTCGCGATACTCGATGAGATCGGGGACCATCGGATGTAACCGGTAGGCATTGATAAACTCTTCTGGAAAATTAAAAGGCGAGCCAAAATGATGCACTCCACCATTGAAGTCGGGCCCTTTGTTGGCAAGACCGAAGATGCCGGGGCCTGCGGCGAAAGCGGAGAACCACTCGGGGGACTTCCGGCCATTTTCTGAATTGGCGAACCGTTGCACGACTTGTTCTAGAGCCGCACTGACCAGAGGGTGTTTTTTCAGGAGCCCGGACCAGTTGGCATTCATGGCCCGATAGAGCGGGTCGTTGTAGAGGAGCTGTGTCGTCCATTCGATGGTGTGGATCTTGGCGATCTCCGCGGCGATGACGAGACGCCCGACTTCGAAGAGTTCATCGTCGCTGACGTCCCTATATCGAATCGTCTGATCCAACCGCGCCGGATTGCGCAGCCCTGAATCTTCATCAGGTGTGCGCGCGGCGGTCTCGCGAAAATTATCGACGAATAGATTATGCTCCCGCGCAAACAGGTTGTGAAAAAAACTCAGACCGATGTTCCAATTGTCCGGAAAGGCCACGCCCTCCTGTCCCGCCCACTGCGGATTCATTGGGTCCGGCGGCCGCAGCATGGGTAGGTACCCCATGCGTTCTTGTCGCCGCTCCGGCACGATTTCGAGCAGTAGTTTGGCGCGGTCACGCGGATCGCGCTTGACGCGGCGTCGCGATCTGTCGTCGTAACCGTAAATCTGCGATGCGTCCCACCACGCGGTGACTTTGTTAGGCGTCGTCTTATGGGCGCGGGAGAGATATTCTTTGTCACCAAGTTTGAAGGTTTTCGGCGCATCGTCCTCGGTCATGATGGCTTGGTCGATGCGATCGCCGCGGCGGCAACCTAACCTGGCGATCTCATCCGAGGACAGCGGCTGGTCCAAGCCGTTCATTCGCATATTCTCGCAACCCATCGGCATCAGTTCAGGCCGGTTTTCGCCTTCGTCCAAGTGCGAGAACCAGTCATGGGTTATGAATTGAATCCAGAAAGCCGCCAGGACATTCAAATGCGGGGCTTTTTGATAATCGCAATGAGCTTCGGTGGAATCGTTGGCTAACCCTTGGCCGGCATTGCACTGTTCGGGGACTGATTGAGTCCGGGTAAACAGTTTTCTGCTGATAACTTGAGGATCAGGTTTGAGCAAGCCGATTCGATCGCCATGGCGGTTTTTTACGAGGTCTTTTGTGCTCAGTTCCGGAAACGTGTTGTAAAAGTCGACGTTGCGGGCGAAGGGTTGGTCCGTGGCGCCCATGAGCGGGTTCATGATGTCGTTGCAGATGCCGTCGAGAGTGCGAAAACGAATCAGTTCGCCGGAACATTTCTGCGCGCCATCGCCGCCGATCTTGGCGTAGAACGCATGATTTTTGGGCAGCCGGAACTGCGGCCAGATTCGTTCCAGCTTGCCGTCGCTTTGTCCCTTTCGAACGTAATCCTCGAACGTGCCGCTGTTGTCGAAAAGATTGAATTTGAGCAGCTCCATGCGCTGGTATTCAAGGTCGAGTAGCGCGCCTCCAATACCTCTATGATTGGGACTAAGAAAGCCGAGACCGCTCAGGAGTCCGGTGTATTTGCTGTCGGCGTCGCCCGCGCCCCAGTAGCGTTGCCAGTCGAGCCACGGCGTGGCGCGCCACGGGACGGCATCGTTTCCGCCGCGGCAACGGATGGTGTCTTGGTGAACTTTGCCGAGGAAGCGTTCGGATCTTTCCACTGCGACGTCGCGAACTCCGCCGCTGAAATATGCCAGGCAACTGGCCAGTTCAGTGTCTTCCAGAAACGGGTACGCAGCCAGAAGAACGAGTGTGGCGAAGACGAACAGATAGACAAGCTTCTTTTTCATGCGAGAGCGCGGCGAGATTCGCCCGAACGGCATCGTATCGCCAGAAGGTTAGTCGTCGCTGGACGATGTGTCAGTCTTCGCGCGAGTGACTCGCGCTCCGCCGCCTCCCCAAGCAAGTAGCAAGTAGCCCGGATGAAGCGCAAGCGTAGTCCGGGTTTAATTTGCCTTGGATTCCGTTTCACTTCACCCAGGCTACGGCCAAATCGTTCAAGCCCGCAAACCATCCGACCATCGTTTTGAACGACTTGAACGGTTTGAACTTTTGGAACGTCTATTCCCCGCATTTTTAGCGCAGGTGGGCGAGGAAATGGGCGAGATCGAGCAGATCGGCGTCGGTCAATGGATGCATCACGTCCGCCATGGAAGGATCGTAGGCGCGTCGCGAATTGCTCTTATAATCCCGTAACGCTTTGACGAGATAGTCCTCGCGTTGGCCGGCCAGGCGCGGGGCATTCTCTTCCCCGGAAAAATCCTGCTTGTGGCAGAAATTGCAGCGGTGCTGCTGGACCAGTAGGCGCGCCCGTTCCATGCGGGCGGGATCGGACGGCGCCGCGGCGGCCTTGGGCGCAGGCAGCTTGGCGAGCGCAGCCGCCATGCGGCGCAAATCATCGTCGCTCAAGCCTTTCATCAACGCATTCATCGGCTCGCTATTACGCATGCTTTCGCGGAACATGAGGAGCTGGACCGAGAGATAGAACACCGGCTGCGCGCCGAGGGACGGCACTTCGGGGATTGTCGATTGTCCTTTGTCGCCGTGACAGGCGAGGCAAGGCGCGAGCTTCTCGTCGAGTGTCGCTGCTGAAACCGGTAGCGCAGCCAGCACGACGAGCAACGCTAGCGCGCGGCCAGACATGATGCTCGCATTCGATAAAACCAAGAGTCGCCGCGGGCGATCCCCCGCGGCGGACCCTCAATACCTACTCAACGCTTGGCCCTGTCCCCGGCGCCGTAGGTGACGCGGTAGACGGCGCCGGCGTAATCGTCAGAGACCAAAAGCGAGCCGTCTTTCATGATATGCACATCCACCGGCCGGCCCCAGTACTCGTTGTTTTGCAGGAAGCCGGTGATGAACGGTTCGACTGATTTCACGGTGCCGTCCTTATTCAGCCTGGCGACCACCACGTCGCCGCCGATTTTCTTTGTTCTGTTCCACGAGCCGTGACGCGCGATGAAGATCGCATTGCGATATGATTCAGGGAACATTTTGCCCGTGTAGAAGCGCATGCCGAGGGCCGCGCTGTGTGGGCCGAGCAGGGCCACCGGCTTGACAAACTCCTCGCAGGAGCGTCCCCAGCCGACTTCGCGGTCCGTAAAGTTGCCCTGGTGGCAGTACGGAAAGCCGAAATCCTGGCCCGCCTTTGTGACCCGGTTGAGCTCGTCTTCGGGCAAGTCCTCTGACAGCCAGTCGCGGCCGTTGTCGGTAAAATAGAGCTCTTTCGTCGCCGGGTGCCAATCGAAGCCCACCGAGTTGCGCACGCCGCGAGCGAACGCCTCAGCGCCGCTGCCGTCGAGGTTGATGCGGCGAATCTGCGCGTTCTCCTCGGGTGGGATGCAGATATTGCACGGCGCGCCGACATTGATGTAGAGCTTGTTGTCCGGGCCGATGGCGATGAACTTCCAGCCGTGCGATTGATGATTGGGCAGGTCGTCGTAGATGACCACAGGCTTGGGCGGGTTGTCGAGTTGGTCCTCGATCTTTTCGAGCTTCGAGATCTTGGTGCCCTCGCCGATGTACAGCGTGCCGTTGAGGAAGGCGAGCCCGTTGGGCCGGTCCAACCCCGACGCGATCACCTTGGTCTCGCGTTTCCCGTCCTTGTCGACAACGGCATAGACCTTGTCGAGCTGCCGGTTGCTGACGAATACGGTTCCCTTGTCGCCGACCCTGAGCGAGCGCGCATTGGCGATGCCGCTGGCATAGACGTCGATCTTAAAGCCCTTGGGCAGCTTGAGCTGCGCAAGCGCCAACTTATCCGCCGGCGTCGGAAACGGCGGCGCCGGCACGCCACGCAAAACCTTCGCCACTTCCGCGTTGGGAATGTCGGGACGCCCCGGCACCGTTGTCGGCGCCGGCTGAACGTTGGGTGCCGGTTTTTCTCCTCGAGGCGCCGGCGGGGATTTTTCTTGCGGCTGCTGCGCGAACGCCGCTCCCGCCACAAGCACGCTCCCGACTATTTCAGCAATCAGAAGGTTTCGCAGGTTTGAAAAGCATGCGTTCATATCAATCCTCCTATCCTGAATTATTCGCAAATTTAGCGCACGAAGAGTGAACCCCTCCGGTCGCAGTCAATGTGCCAGTAGTCCATTAGCGTTCCAGCCGTTCGAATAGTTCAAATCGTTCCAAACGTTTTGAACCGCTTGAACGTTTTGAACCCAACTGGCGCATGCGACCGGGAGAATAGGCATTTCGAAAGCACTTTTCAACCGCAAAAGATGCTCGACATGACCAGTGATACTGGTCCCAATGATGGTTATGAGTTTAGGCGCCGCTATGCCGCCGGTTTGAGGCGGAAAATTCCGCTATTCTAGATCGCCGCCGGCTGATCGAGCTCGAAGCCGAGATCTCGAATCATTTGATGCGCGTCGGAAGCTTCCTGTCCGGGCGTGGTGAGATAGCCGTTGACGAAGATCGAGTTTGCCGGATAGAGGCTGAGCGGCTGCAAAGAGCGCAGGTTCACTTCTCTACCGCCGGCGACGCGGATTTCTTTGCACGGATTCACGAAGCGAAAAAGACAAAGCGTTTTCAGGCAGCGCTGCGGCGTAAGCTCTCTTTTCTTCTCGAACGGCGTTCTCGGAATCGAGTTGAGAAAGTTCACCGGGATCGATTCGATGTCCATGGCGCGCAGGGTGAGCGCGAGATCGATGATGTCTTCGTCGCTCTCGCCCATGCCGATGATGCCACCGGAGCAGGTGCCGACGCCGGCATGTTTGACGTTTTCAATGGTCGCAACGCGGTCATCATAAGTGTGCGTCGTCACAATGTCGGGATGGTGGTTGCGGCTGGTATTTAGATTATGATTGACACGGCCGACGCCGACCGCTTTGAGTCTCTGGATTTTTTCTTCGTTCATCAAGCCAAGAGAGCAGCAGATATTCATGCCGGTTTTTTCTCGGATCTCGCGCACGGCTTCGGCGATCTGGTCGATTTCTTTGCTCGTCGGGCCGCGGCCGCTGTTGACAATGCAGAACCGGACCGCGCCGGCCGCTTTGGCTTGTTTGGCGCTTTCAACCAATTTTTCCTTCGACATGAAGGGATAGCGGTCGATGGGAGCGTCTGAAACCGACGATTGGGAGCAGTAATGGCAATCTTCGGGACAGAGGCCGCTCTTGGCGTTCTGCAAAACGTGGATCTGCACCCGCTTGCCGTAATAATGATGGCGGACCTTGAAGGCCGCGCTTATAAGCTCCGGTAGTTGTTCCTCCGATGCGTTGAGAACCGCTTTCAGCTCCTCACGTTCGGGAATAATGCCTTGAAGAGCTTTGTCGGCTAAACTATGAAAATTCATTTCCGCTGTTTTTCCTTCGAAGACCCTCGACTCTTATCACGCGCAAATGTCGCTTTCAACTTTACGCGAGCGACAGCCACCGCTTCGGCGTTAAGGAATACACTGCGCAAGCTGCCAGTTTCCGACGGTGGCTGCCGCTAGTTTTTACCCTGTTCCAGTGCCATCGCCTTTAGTTTTTTGAGATCGACTTTGCCCGATCCCAAGAGCGGGAGGGTGTCTACGGGATGGAGATCTTCGCGCTTGGGAATCCAGAGTTTGGGCAGCTCCGACTGGTTGAGCTTTTCCCATAGCTCATGGGAGGTGACGCCGTTTGCGCTGTAGAAGGCGACCAGTTTCTCGCCCCGCTGTGGGTCGGCAATCGCGGTCACGGCGGAGTCGGCGCTGCCGAGGATTTCGTTAATCACTTCTTCGATTTTTACATGCGGCACCATTTCGCCGCCGATCTTGCTGAAGCGCGATAGACGGTCGGTGATGCGGATGAAACCGTCCTCGTCCACGGACGCAATATCGCCGGTGATGTACCAGCCATCGCGCATGGCTTCCGCGGTGAGCTTCGGTTGCCCGAGGTAGCCGAGCATGAGATTGCCGCCTTTGGCGAGCAGCATTCCCGCGGCGCCGTAGGGCAGAGGGCTGCCGCTATCAGGATCGATTACTTTCACCGCGACCCCCGGAATCGGATGGCCTACCGTGCCGGGCTTGTTGCCGATCTGTTTTTCATTGTCATAGGTGACGTCGGGAATGTTTACCGACACTACCGGCGCCAGTTCGGTACAACCATACCCCTCGAGGATTTCGATGCCGTACTTTTCCTTGTAGCCTCTGGCGATGGGTTCCCTGAGTTTTTCCGCGCCGGCGATGACGTAGTGCAACGAAGCGAACTCCTCGGCGCTGCAACGGCGCATATAACCGGCATAAAACGTCGGCGTGCTGATGAGCAGTGTCGCTCGGTATTTTTTTATGGTCTCGCCGATTGTTTTCGCGTCGGTGGGATTCGGATGGTAAACCGCGCCAAAGCCGGCGAGCAGCGGCAGCCAGAGCGTGCCCGTGAAGCCAAACGAGTGAAACAGCGGCAGTACGCCCATGATCCGGTCCGCGGGCGCGAATTGAATCACTTGCTCGATGCCTTCGATGTTCGAGACGATGTTGTGATGAGACAGCATGATTCCCTTGGGAGCACCCGTGCTGCCGCTGGAAAAAATCACCGTGGCGAGATCGTCTGGTTTTTGATTTTTGGCGTGGCGCCATGCGAGCCAGCGCGCGGGCAGCAAGAGCGTACCAAGCAACATCGAAAATTTCTGAACCGCAGTGAAAGTCTTTCTCAGGTCTTCGACAAAAACCATACCCGGCAGCTCCTCGAGGCCGGCCTTCGATAGGAAAACTCGCGAGGTCAAAATCGTTTTAATGCCGCATTGCTCTAGCGCCGAGCGCAACGCGCCGGCGCCGGCGGTAAAATTTAGATTCACCGGCACTTTTCCAGCCAACGAGACGGCGATATTCGCCAGCGCGCCGCCCACCGAGGCGGGCAGCAGCACGCCGACCATCGATTCGCCGGCTCGAACGGCGCCGCACCGAGCTTGCCATCAGCCGGGCGCCGATAAGCGTCTTGCCCCAGGTCAGTTCCGCGCCGGTGGTATCCGCCATGCAGAAGGAAGACCAGCGGCGTTTGGCGACGCGGATGAACTTGGCGTGCAAGAGATCGTCCGGGCGGCGGCGGTGGCGGGCCGCTTCGCTTTCCAGCTCCTGCACCGCTTGCCGCACTTCTTGCACGCTGGCGCTGGCGGGCAGCGGCGCGCCGAAGGAGACGGTCACCGGGTAGGGGAGCAGTCTGGGGCGCTTCCAGAAAAAACGGCCTTCTTTGAAGCTGAAGATGCTGCCCCATACCTGGTCGAGGTGGACGGGGATGATCGGGATGTTCGAACCCTCGACAATCTTTTCAAAGCCTCGCCTGAACGGCAGCAAGTGTCCGGTGCGGCTGATGGCGCCCTCGGCAAAGATGCAAACCACTTCGCCGGCTTCGAGTTCCGCGCGCGCGCGCCGCAACGACTCGACGATGCCGCGCCGGCTCGTGGGCACGACGGGAATCGACTTCATGAGGCGAAAAAACCAGTTGAACCAGCGGCTATCGTAATACTCGCGATGGAGCATGAAGCGGATGAAGCGTGGCATCGACGCGCCAAGCAAGATCGCATCGACGAAGGAAACATGATTGGACACCAGCAGCGCCGGGCCGTGGCGCGGAATATTGTCCAGGCCGACGACGCGGATGCGATAGAGAGAGTGGGTGAACAGCCAGAGAATGAAACGCGCCGAGACATCCGGCAAAAGGCGCAGCACGTAAATCGTCATGGCAAAGGTGAGAAGACCGAGCACCATGATGATAAAGTCGGCGGAAAGTTTCAAGCGGCGCACGAAAAGCCAAAGCAGCGCGGCGGCTAGAAGGACGCCTATGGTATTAAAGACGTTGTTGGTTGCGATGAGCCGCCCTTTTTCCTCGCGTTCGGCGCGCTGCTGCAAGAGCGCGTTTAGCGGTACCGCGAAGAAGCCGGCGAAAAAACCCATGCACACAAGGGCAATCCCCGCGCGCTGGAAAAGACGGCGTGGCAAAGAATAGCACCAGGGAAATATCCCCATGCCGATGGCGCCGAGGGGACCAGGCCCAATTCGATCCGGTCACCGGACAAGCGGCCCGCCATGAGGCTCCCGGCGCCGATGCCCAGGGCGGCGAAGGTCCACAGCAGCCCGATGTGAGTTTCTCCAAGGCCGAGAATCTCTTTGCCGTACAATGGGAAATCATCTGCAGAAACGCGCCGAGAAACCAGAAGTAGGAGATGCCCATCACCGTGAGCCAAAGCGTCCGGTCCGTGGTAAACTTATGCGCAGCCCTGCCAAGATTTCCGCGGTGGGATTGGCGACGTAACTTCTGCGCCGAACCGGAGGGCGGCACTTTGGTTATCCCCAGGCTGGTCAACGTGCCGAGCGCGGCGATGCCGATCATAGACGACGCCGATCCAACCCAATCGGTCTTTCCACGCCTCATAAATCGCCCCGCCCAGCGCGGTGCCTAGGATGATCGCCATAAAGGTGCTCATCTCGAGCAGGCCGTTGCCGCGCGATAGATCTTGCTCGGGGAGCATCTCGGGCAGAATGCCGTACTTCGCCGGGCTGAAGATCGTGGAATGAAGGCCCATGAGAAAAACCACCGCCAACATTAGCTCCATACTGCCGAGGAAGAACGCGAGAATGCCGAAGCCCATGGCAACGATTTCAAAACACTTCACCGCCACCAGCACATTTCTCTTGCTGTAGATGTCGGCGAGATAACCCGAGTAGCCCGAAAAAAGCAGGAAGGGCAGAATGAACAGGCCGCCGATCAAAGGAATCAAGTGCTTGCCGCCGCCGGCGGAAGCCGGGATGTCCAAGGCCACCAGGGTAACAATGATTTTATAGAAATTATCGTTGAATGCGCCTAGAAATTGCGTGCAAAAGAAACAGAAAAAACCGCGGCGCTTGAGAATTTCGGTATATGAGCCGGAGGCCATGTAATTTATCGCGACTGCGTTTCCCTTATTGTGCGGCTAAAACGCGGACCATTGCAAGGATTGTTTCCGGAGCTTTAGCAGTTTCCGCCGTCTGTTGCATCACGCCTAGGATCAAACCATAATCGAAATCTATGGATATCACATCGCTCAAGGTTCCAAGCTGGGAGAAGCACACCGGGCTGCTGCACGGCTTCATGGGGCGGCGCGGCGGGAAGAGCGTCGGCCCCTACGCGGGTTTGAACGTTTCCTATCGCGTCGGCGACGACGCCAAAGTCGTTAGCCAGAACGTTTGCGACATGAAGCTGGCCATCGGCATTCACGACGGCCGGGTCGTCACGATGAAGCAGGTGCACGGCGATGACATTGTCGAAGTCACAGACACCAACATCAAAGAAGCCGGCGCAGCCGACGCTATGGTGACGGCGCAGCCCAACGTGTTTCTTGGCGTGCTCACTGCGGACTGCGTGCCGATACTTTTCGTCGCACCGAAGGAACGACTTGTCGCCGCGGTCCATGCCGGGTGGCGCGGCACCCTCGCCGGTATCGGCGCGAAGACCGTCAAGTATTTCGCGGACAAATACAATATTGCTTCGGGATCGCTGGAAGCCGCCCTGGGCCCGTCCATCGGCGCCTGCTGTTATGAAGTCGGCGATGACGTCGTCGAGCCGCTACGCGCGCGCTGGGGAAAGTTGGCGGGTGCGTGCATCGAAAGTTCCGCCGCCAAGCCCCATCTCGACCTGCGGCGATTAAATCATGCGATTCTCGCCGAAGCCGGCCTGCCGGCTGAGCGCATTTTCGAGCTGGGCCCTTGCACCGGTTGCGCCGCGGATGAATTTTTCTCTTACCGCCGCGCAGGCAAGGAGACCGGGCGGCAGATGAGCGTCATCGGCTGGCAAAGCTGATGTGTAGCCGGGTCCATTCATGCAACGAAAAAATCGACGCCGCGCCGTCGTTTTCGGATGAGCCGAGACTTATGGGATTCACGGTGTAATCCCTGTCCCGACCCCTCGACAGGCTCGGGACTAAAGGCTGTCGAGGGGGCCTACCCTGAGCCCCTCGAAGGGTCGAACGGGTTCAAAGTTCAAGCTTGGAGAGACTATGGCAATGCGCCGTTGTTTGATGGGATTTCCGTTCGCGCTTCTGGTTTTAACATCACAAGCGTTCCCTCAAGCGCCGATGGAAAAACTGCGCCTGACCTACAGCGCCATCGCCGGATCGCAAGCGTCGTTTTGGATTCCCTACGAAGCGGGAATCTTCCGCAAGCATGGCCTGGATGTCGAGCTGCTCTACGTCGGCGGCGGCGGGCGGGCGGCCCAAGTCGTGCAATCGGGCGAAGTGCCGATAGGGACGTTCACCGGCGGCGCGGTCGTCAACGCTAACCTGGCCGGCGGCGATCTGGTGATTATCGCCAGTTCGCTGAACGTGTTTACCTTCGTCGTGATGGCGAAGCCCGAGATCCGCCGCGTTGAGGAATTGAAAGGAAAAAAAATCGGCATCTCGCGCTTCGGTTCGGCGACGGATTTCGGCTTGCGCTTTGCGGAATCGCAATGGCCGATCAAGCGGCAACGCGATTTTGCCGTGATCCAAATGGGCGGCGTAACCGATATATTGGCGGCGCTCAAGACCGGCGGGGTCGACGCCGGCGTGATCAACGCGGAGCTCGCGATCCTGGCGCGCCGGGACGGTTTTAGGGACGTGGCGGATATTTCGAAGATGGGGCTTAGCTTTCCCACTTCGTCCATCGTCACCACGCGTTCTTATATCAAGCGCAGCGAAAACACGGTAAGAAAATTCGTCCGGGCCTACGCCGATGGCGTTCACTTTAGCAAGACGCAACGGGCCTTCAGCGTCCAGGTGATGAGCAAATATATGCGCAACAACGACCTCGCGATGGTGAATGACCTGTACGACCTTTATCTGATCCAGAACATGCTAAGAATCCCGCGGCCGGCGCCGGAGGCGATCAAAACCGTCCTCGACCAGATCGCGGAAACCGACCCGCGTGCGGCAAACCTCCGCCCCGAGCAGTTTATCGACTCGCGCTTTTTTCAAGAGATGGAAAAGGATGGGTTTTTGCAGAGGCTGTGGAAATGAGGGATAGTTCAATGTTCAAGGTTCAAGGTCGTTCGGATTCAAAACGCAGATCTTAATCCGAAACGTTGAACATTGAACCTTGAACTTTGAACCGCAATTAGCGCTGGCATGGACGATTTGAAAGGCAAGATCTGTGTCTTCACCGGGTCGCGGCACGGCGCGCGCCCGGAATACGCCGAGGCGGCGCGCCGCCTCGGCCAGGTGCTAGCGGAGCGAAAATACGGGCTGGTTTATGGCGGTGGCAAGGTGGGTCTCATGACCGTCATCGCGGATACCATGCTGGCGATGAAGGGTCATGTGACCGGTGTGATCCCCGGCGCCCTGGTTACGAAAGAGGTTGCCCATAGGGGACTTTCGGAGCTGCGCATCGTGAAATCCATGCACGAGCGCAAAGCCGTGATGGCGGATCTCTCCGACGGTTTTATCGCCATGCCTGGCGGCATCGGCACCATGGAGGAATTTTTTGAAGTCCTGAGCTGGGCGCAGTTGGGTATTCATAACAAGCCCTGTGCGCTGCTAAATGCCGGGGGTTATTATCAACCGTTGATCAATTTCTTGGATCACGCCGTGGCCGAAGGTTTTCTAAAGCCCAAACACCGCTCATTGCTTTTCATCGAAGAGGAACCGGAGAAACTACTGGACCGTATCGAGGCGTTCATCTCAGCCCACGCCGCCAAGCGGTTCGATGCGGAGAGGACGTGACTGAAGTCCGGTTCAAAGTTAGAGAATGCGGAGGGACTGAATGCGGGGTCCGATACGTTGAACTTTGAACTTTAAACCTTGAACCGCGCGCGGCGCCCATCGGCGCCACGGCGTTAGACGATTTCCGCCAAAAGTTTTTCCACCGACTCGGCCCAGCCCTCCGGGCCGATGCTCATGGTTTTGCGAATACCGGGGATGTTCTGAGTGATCGTAGAATCCCATGACCGGTCAGGATTCCTGATTAATATCGGCCGCTCAACGGCGAGCAAAAGCGGCAGGTCGTTGGCCGAATTACCCAGCCCCACGCTCATGAGCGTCGCGCCGTCTTTGCGGTAAAGGTCCATGAGCAGGCGCGCCGCTTTCCCTTTGTCGCTGCCGCGGCTCAAGTGAAAGAACCGGTCGCCTTTGGTTACGATAAATCCCCTCATGCGCAACGCCGTTGCCAACATCCGCTCGCGGCTGGGTTCCTCGATGAGAAACGGCTCGTCATACTCTCGCTGCGCGGCCGCTTGTGCCTGAGGTCGGGTGAGACCGGTCAATTCGGCGATGTCCGCGGTGTTCATGTCGCCAAAGGAGCGCACGCGGATGTGCAGGCGGCGCGCGGCCTCGGCTAGACCGGCGCGTAGTTCGCCGATGTGGCTGCCCAGTTCAAGAGTGTAGAGCTTGGCGTCGGGCCGCGCGTTTGTCACCGCCGATGCAAAATAATCGGGCGTGAAACAGATCGCGCCGCCGTTCTCGATGATGAAGGGGTCTTCGAGGGGCAGCTCACGCCAGAGCGGCTCGATTTCCGCGCGGGTCTTGCTGGAGCACAAGATGACCGGCATCTGCAGCGCCTGGAGCTTGCGCAGGGCGGGCAGACTAGCCCGGTAGCTATAGGAATTTTGATCGAGGAGGGTCCCGTCCAAGTCGGTAAAAACAATTAATCGCTTAGTGTTCAACGTCACCACTCCTTTAATTCAGAACTTAATGCGGAGCGTGCTCGGCATGGTATTCCGGGAGCGTGATCAAGGGCGGCAAACCCGCAAGCGTTGTTTGATTTCCTCCTATCCATACTATCGCAATGGCGGATGAGCGTATAGACCCGCGGAGATTTCTTAAGTCGTTGTCCAACCAGGCGATGATACCATCTCAAGGCACGAAAGGCATCTTCGTTGAACAACCCCGGTGCCTAGAAAAAAATATAGAAGCGGTTCCGTGTGCCGCTATTAGTCACGTAGCCGCTTGGAAAGTTTAACCCTCCCAATGGAATTCTTGTCGGCTGTAGGGATCAAAACTATTTTTTGCCTAATATTCGCCGCTGTCATGCGGCCGGCGCCGGGGCTCGACGGGCGCGGCGACGTTAAGGAAACCAACCCGGCTTTCATGCTTACGTGGGTTCCCCTCATGGTTTATAATATCCGGAGAGATTGTTTCGAGCGGGCGCCGTGATTGAGCGTCGTTAGCGCGCCCGGGCATTTGAATAATGATACTGCATGGCCGGTAGAAGCGAGGACAGGTGGAACAGGAAAAAAAGAACCTGGCGGAAATCGTGTCTCAAATCGATGAGTGGTTGCGGACGCAAAACGGCTCGGGCAAAGAAGACCAGTTCGCAAGAATATTGCGGACCGTGGTCAAGCTAGCAGGGGACAACGCGGGGCGCGGCGATCTGAGAATCCTAAGCCGCGCCATGCAGGAGCTGCGCCACGCCTTTAGGATCTTTGCGCCCTACCGTAAAGTACGTAAGGTGAGCATCTTCGGTTCGACCCGGGTGCAGGAAAGTGATCCTTATTATCCATTAGCGAAAGGCGTCGCAAAGGGCATCGCCGAGGCGGGTTTCATGGTGATCACCGGTGCGGGACCCGGCATCATGCAGGCGGGGCACGAGGGAGCCGGAAGAGAAAAGAGTTTCGGCGTCAATATCCGTCTGCCTTCGGTGCAGGCGGCGAACCCGTTTATCCGTGACGATCCCAAGCTTATGGATTTTCATTTTTTCTTTACGCGCAAGCTCATGTTCGTCAAAGAAGCCGACGCCGTTGTGATTTTTCCCGGCGGGTTCGGCACTCACGATGAGCTTCTGGAGTCAATTACGCTGGCGCAGACCGGCAAGAGCCAGCTCGTGCCGATTATCTTAATGGACCTGCCTGACGGCACGTACTGGTCGCGCTGGCGGGAGTTTCTCCGCGAAAATGTGATGAGCCGCGGCTACATTGTTGAAAATGAAATGACTTTCTTCAAGATCGTCACCGACGCCGATGCGGCAGTAAACGAGATCACGAGATATTACCGCAACTTTCATTCCTATCGCTTCGTCAAGCAGGACCTGGTCATCCGTCTAAACCATGCGCCGTCGCCCGAGTTGATCGACCGGCTCAACCGCGACTTCGCGGATATTGTGACCGACGGCAAGATCAGGAAAACCGATCCCTTGCCAGACGAAGTGGAAGACGAAGTGGAAGATCCCGATACGCTGCATTTGCACCGGCTCCTGGTGCATTTCAACCGCGAAGACTTCGCCCGGCTGCGCCAGATGATCGACGTCATCAACGCGGACGGCTGACAGTATAAGTCTTACCGATAAAGTCGTTTCCCGGCAGCGCCTTCCTGGATAGATCTTTCGAGCCGGAAGCAATTTCAGTTCAAGGTTCAAATTTTGGGGATAAACTCGCGAGATTTCCCTTCAGTCTGAGCCACCCCTAGTCTTTCTAAGTTCTTTAATCTCGATGCGCGATGTGACATAGACAGGTTGGTAGAAGCCTGTCAGTGCGTCGTCGTTAGCGCGGCTCTTTCTCTTGCAGATAAAATCAAGGAGTGAACCATGGGTTTCCAACGCATTGGTATCATGAGCATAGGCGAGATGGGTTTTCACTGGGCAAAGCTGTTGAAGAGCCACGGCGTCGAGGTTCTGACCTATGACAAAGACCGCGGCGAAACGAGCCGCGAGCGGGCGGAAAACGCCGGGGTCAAATCGCTGCCGTCCATGGCCCAGTTGGTCAACGACGCGGAGCTGATCGTTTCCATCGTTATTCCGTCGGCGGCCAAGCGGGTCGCTGACAAAATCGCAGAGGCGGCGGCGCAGTCGGGGCGCAAGAATTTATTGTATCTTGACGCCAATGCGATATCGCCGATGACGGCGGAAGACATCGCGGGCGTTTTGACGCCGGCCGGCGTAAGTTTCATCGATGGCTGCATCATCGGCGCCGCCTCCAGGATGGGCAAGGGAACCATCGTCTATGTCTCCGGCGGCGCTGCCGAGCGCGCGCGGGACTTAGAGCCTTTCGGCATACCCGTTCGGGTTCTCGGACCGAACACCAGCCAGGCTTCGGCGTTCAAAGTCGTCTATGCAGGCTTGACCAAGGGGCTTCAGGGGCTGTTCTGTGAGCTGCTCATGGGCGCGCAGCGCTTCGGTTTATTGAACCAGATTCGCGCCCAATATGAGGAGAGTTTTCCCGGCTTGCTGGATAAAATTTCTTCCAGCGTCGTCGGCCTGCGCATTCACGCCGGCCGCCGCGCCGAAGAAATGGACGAGCTGACACGGACGTTTAGTCATTACGGCATGACGGCGCTGATGGCGCCGGCGGTTGGACAGGTGCTCGAAGCCATCGCATCCCTCGATCTCAGCAAGGCATCGGCGAGTGGGGCGCGGGACGGCGATCTGATGGGCACGCTGGAGCTGTTTTATGAAAAGGGCTTGTTGCAGATCGGAAAGTAACTACATAGAAGCGTTCAAGTCGTTCAAACCGTTCAAATAGTTCAAAACGATTTCCGGATTGTTCGACGGCTTGAACGTTTTGAACGGCTTGAACGTTTTGAACTGGTGGCGCTAGCCACCGCCCGCGATTCCTGATATGGAGAGCCTTACACAAATTTCACGGGAGGAACCTCACAGTGGCTAAAGCACAGAGCAGGGAAGAAAGGAAGCAGCCGGAGTACGGCTCCGACGTGGTCGTCGATTTGATGAAGGCGTTCGATATCGAATACGCCGCCTTCAATCCGGGCGCGACCTTTCGCGGCATTCACGATTCCATCGTGAACTACGGCGGCAACTACAAACCGGAAGTCATCTTTTGCAATCATGAAGAGGTTTCGGTGGCGGTCGCCCATGGCTACGCCAAGGCCAAGGGCAAGCCGATGATCGCCATCGTGCACAATATGGTGGGTTTGCAGCACGCGAGCATGGCGATTTTCAACGCCTACATCGATCGCGTGCCGGTGATCGTGCTCGGCGGCACCGGCCCAATGAACACCAAACGGCGCCGCCCGCGCATCGACTGGATTCATACGGCGCTGGTCCAGGGCAATCAGGTGCGCGATTACGTGAAATGGGACGACCAACCCTATACTCTCGCCGACGTGCCGGATTCCTTCATCCGCGGCTACCGCATCGCTACCACGGATCCCATGGCGCCCATTTACATCAATTACGATGCCGACATTCAGGAAGACGCTATCAGCAAAGCCACGGAGATTCCCGACGTGAACCGTTTCGCGCCGCCTGCGCCGACGCAGGCGAATCCGGAGGCGCTACGCAAAGCGGCTGAATTGCTGGTCGGCGCCCAGGCGCCGCTGATCATCGCGGATACTCTCGGGCGCAATCCCAAGAGTGTACCGCTGTTGGTCGGATTGGCGGAACTTCTGGCCGCTCCGGTGGTGGATAAAGGCGCGCGCTTCAATTTTCCGACGGTTAATTCGCTGGACGCAACCGATGGCGCGCGCGATCTGCTGGCGAAGGCGGATGTCATCTTGGCCCTCGACGTGGGTGATATCTTCGGCTCCATTACTACCGTCAGCAAACAGACCCGCGACTGTGAATATGTTACCGCGCCGGCCGTAAAGCTCATCAGCATCTCGATGAACGATATGCTGGTGCATTCCTGGGCTGGCGACTATCAGGCGTTGCAGGCGCTTGATATTGCGATGTCCGCTGACACCTTCGTCGCGCTGCCCGAGCTCACGCGGCTGTGCCGCGAGCTGCTCGGCAACGACGCCAAGAAAAAGGATGCCGTCGAAGCGCGGCGCAGGGAACTGGGTGAGAAGCATAAAGCGCGACGGGCCAAATGGCAGGCCGACGCCCGGGCCAAGGGTTCGCTCAAGGACATTTCGACGGCGTGGCTGGCCCTTGAGCTGGGAGAAGTCATCAAAAAGGAAGACTGGGTTCTCGTGAACGGAACGTCCAACGGTTGGGCCCGCCGGCTATGGGACTTTTCCAAACCGAATCAATATCTCGGCGCCAGCGGCGGCGCGGGGGTCGGCTATGGCGCCAGCGCCGCTATCGGAGCGGCGCTCGCACTCAAGGGCAGCGGCAAGTTCGCCGTTGGCATTCAATCGGACGGCGATATGTTGATGACATCGAGTTCGCTTTGGACAGCCGCCAAGCATCGGATTCCATTGCTCATGGTGATGCACAATAACCAGTCGTTCTACAATTCCGAGGAGCATGGCATCGAGGTCGCCAAGTTCCGCAAGCGGCCCGTGGAAAACGCCGGCATCGGCACCCACGTTGATGATCCGGCAGTGGATTTTGCCAAGATGGCGCAGTCTTTCGGCGTCAGCGGCGAAGGGCCGGTGCACAATCCGGCCGACTTGAGGCCGGCACTGGAGCGCGGTCTCAAATACGTCAAGGAGAAACAGCTCCCGTATCTGGTGGATGTCATCTCGGAACCGCGCTAACCGGAAGTTCAAAGTTCAATGTTCAAGGTTCAACGTTCAAGGTGGGGAGGGGACATTGAACTTTGAACCTTGAACTTTGAACCGGTCCACAGATGGCAGCCGATCCCTACGAAGAATTTCGCCGCGCGGTCGAGCGGCCGGAGGAGGCGCTCGATTTGGGCCGCGCCGCGCTGGCCATCGCTGAGTCTGAGTACCCGCGGCTCGATACCACCGCGTATCTCGCGCGCATCGACGAATTGGCGATAGCAGTGACCAAACATCTGACCGGCGATGAGAGTGGTCCGCACCGCTCCATCGCCGCGCTCAATTACGTCCTGTTTCAAAAGTGCGCTTTCCGGGGCAACCGCGACGATTATTTCGACGCGAAAAACAGTTTCTTGAACGAAGTCATCGATCGCCGCATCGGCATCCCCATAACCTTGTCCGTCTTATATATGGAAGTGGCCCGGCGCATCGGTTTGCCGTTGTTGGGCGTCGGCTTCCCCGGCCATTTTCTCGTCAAATATCTGGACGACCGCGAAGAGATCGTCATTGATCCATTTAACGGCGGCGATATTAGGACTCCTGATAGCCTGCAACAGTTGCTGGCCGGATTATACGGCAAGCCGGTGGCGTTGAGCCCGCAGCTTCTTGATCCGGTCACGAAGAGGCAGATTCTCAGGCGCATGCTGAATAATCTCAAGTTCATATATCTCAGGCAGCGCGACCTCGTGAAGGCTCTGGCGGCGCTTGACCGGATGACGATCGCAGAACCGAATCTTGCCGAGGATCTGCGCGAGCGCGGCCAGGTTTATCTGGCGCTGGAATATTTTCCTCAAGCGAAGACGGATTTTGAAAGCTACTTACGCCTTGCGCCGGACGCGCCGGACGCCGAAAAGATCAGGGATCAGCTCGTGGATTTGGCGAGGCGGGGAACGTCCATCCATTAAGTAAGGTCAAAGTTCAAGGTTCAATGTTCAAAGTTCCGGAATCAAATTGGTATCGTTTACTCGGGGATGGCCAAAACCCGGGTTGTGGTTCAGTTTGATTTGTAGTCAAAGTCGTTCAGTCTGAAACCTTGAACTTTGAACGTTGAACTGGCGCCACGCAATGATGGCGCCGCCCGCTTACTCTTTGGAAAGTTCCTTGAAAGTAAAGGCGAACCTTGTCGTCAGGATAAAGTCCTTGACCACCGCGCGGGTAACCTTCCACGGACGAATCTGCCATAGGTTCATGCGGCGCAGATCGGTAATGGTCTGGGCCCAGAGGCGTTGCAGATCCTGGCGGGAATAAAAGACGCGGTTGTTGATCGCGTCGAATCTGAGCCATTGTAGTTGAAACTTCGGGGGCAAGGAGTCGCGCAGACGAGAATAAGAGTCTTGCCACTCTTGCAGCCGATCGCCGAACCGAACATGGGCCAACGTATCGTGCATTTCATCGAGCCAGCGCCGGGCGGTTTCGGTTTCCCACGTCCGCAGTTCCTGGATGTGGCCCTGTAATCCTTCCCATTGCTTCAAGAGACGATTGAGATCGCCGCGGTTGAAAATGATCTTTGATGCGAGTTCGTCCAGCGGTTCCAGCAGGGTGTTGGCCCGTTCCGACAGCGATTCTTTGGCGTTGGCATAGATTTTCTGCAGCTCGCCGATCCTGAGCGCCTGTGAGACGTCCGTTTGCAACCCTTGCAGCTGGGCCAGCCAGCGCTCCTCGGTTTCGCTCCTTTTGCGCGTCTGGAGCCAGACCTCTTCCATCTCCTTGAGGAACTTGGCCCAGGTGACTATCAGCTGCGAGATTTCCCCGGCGCGCCGCCAGATATGAACCGCCAGAGAATCGACGGCGTATCCGGGGCGCCGCGCTTTGCGTTCCTTGAGGCGGAAGAAGCCGGCCACCATGGGATGCTGCTTCTCAATCAATGCGGCGTTTTTGTACCAGAAAAAGATCGACATCAGGTTCCAATAGTTGCGCGGATGATCTTTCCAAAGTGACAGGACCCGAATCATGTTCTCTTTGCTGTAGAAAGTCTTCCAGGCAGTTTCGTAAGCCTCGGTCCATTCCTCGGCGCTCATGCGCGGGTGTTCGATGGTGGCGTGAAAGGAGTCGCGTTTATTGAAATCCGGGTCCATCCATTCGCCGCGGTTTCTCATCTCACGATGGTCATGGGACCCCGGCAGCGGGGTTAACATGAAGAACGAAGCCTGATCCGGCCCGACTTCATTGATGAGAAATTGGATATCTTGGGGCACCTGCTCCTTGGAGTCCCAGGGCAAACCGATGATGTAGCCCGCGTGCACGACCACGCCCGCGTCGTGCCATTCCTTAATGATCGCGCGGTACTCTTCGACGTGGTTCTGCTGCTTGCCTTCGGCTTTCAGGTTCTGCGGATTGACGCTTTCCATGCCGATGAAGACCTGTGTGCAGCCGGCCTTGGCCGCCAGCCTGACGAAGTCCTTGGGCTTGCGCGCCAGATCCACCTGCATCATGAAGGTAATCTTGATGCCTTCCTCGCGCAGCTTGATGATCTCTTCGAAAGTCTCGCGCCAGAGTTTCTTGCGCGCGAAATTGTCGTCAGTGAAAAAATAAAAAGTGATGCCGCTGGCCAGGTAGTTCCGGCGCATCATCGCGGCGATGCTTTCCGGGCTGCGCTCACGCATCTTGCGCCCCTGCACGTTTATGATCGTGCAGAACGTGCATGCGAAGGGGCAGCCGCGCGAAGTATCGGCGGTGCCCCACGCCGGGTGGGCGAAATGCTCCATGGTCTTCGGACTGGTTTTCGGCAGCGGCGCGTCGCCAATGTCCACCAGGCTCTGCAAGTCCTGGGCGAAGCTGTAAATCGGTCGCAACCGGCCGTGGAGAAAATCGGACAGGATCATCTCCCATTTACCTTCGACTTCGCCGGAAACCACGCAAATGGATTCACGGACCAGTTCCTGAATATCCGGCTCCTGCTCCCCCAGCATATTGATGGTGCCGCTGGTATGAAAGCCGCCCATGATAACGGTGATGCCCGCGGCGCGGAAAATGCGCGCCATGTCGAGGGCGCGGGGGAACTGGTTGGTCTGCACTCCGACCATACAAACCAGGAGTTTGGTGCCGGCCTCGCGGCCCCAGCGGAGTATCTTCTTGACGGGAACTTTTTCAGCGGTTTCGTCGAAGGTCGTCACTTCGATGGGCAGATCGCCTAGGAACCGGCGCTCGCGCACGTCATCGGTGAGACCATGCAATACGTTCAACGTGTTGCTGGGCAGCACGCCTCTCCAGAAGCGAATGACGTAGCCGTCGTCGTCGTATTTAGAAGGTTTGATCAGAACGACGCGAAATTTATGCGCGGCGATATGAGCCGGTACGTCCGCGGCGACGCGATGATTGCTTGTAACTTGGCCGAGCATCTTTTATAAATGAAGCAGGCGGTTTGAGTTTAGTGACTCTAACAACCGAGTTTTTCCATGTCAAGCAATTTGTTCGTGCCCATAATCCGTGTGTAAGGTCCTATCTATCTGAGTAACCTGGCCGTCGAGAGGCGGTCGGTGCGAGGCGGAGCGAGGGCTCGCACCGGAGCGTACATCGGCAGTACGTGAGGATGCGAGTCCGACGTGACAACGAAGCAAGCGCCCTTTATCGACGGATCAGGGCCGTGCCCGCGGCGCTCGCTTCTGCCCTGTCGACGCTGTTTCGATGATCCAGTTCCACCACGTTTCTAAAGCCTACCCGCCCGATTCGGCGGCTCTGACCGACATTACGTTGACAATCGACGAAGGGGAATTCGTTTTCGTCACCGGCCCCAGCGGCGCCGGTAAAACCACGCTGCTCAGGTTGCTCTTCCGTGACGAAGAGCCCAGCCAAGGGGAGATATCGTTAAACGGCCAAAATATCGGCCGGTTAAACAGCCGCGGAGTCGCCCGGTTGCGCCGCCGGATCGGTTTGGTGTTTCAAGAATTCAAGCTGCTGTCGCGCCTGAGCGCATTGGAAAACGTTGCCCTGGCGGCTGAAGTGATCGGCGTGCCGAGGAAGGAAAGTCATAATCGCGCCTATCGGTTGCTCAGCGAGCTGGGCATGCAAAAAAAATCTGACGCCCGGCCGTTGGCATTATCGGGCGGAGAGCAACAGCGGGTGGCCATCGCCCGGGCTCTGGTCAACGAACCATGGCTCGTACTTGCGGACGAGCCCACGGGCAATCTCGATTCGCAGATCGCCGACGAAATCATGCGCCTATTTCTCGCCATCCGCGGGCGCGGCACGACACTGATTATCGCGAGCCATGATCTCGACCTCATCCAGCGTTACGGCACGCGCATCATTTACCTGCGCGCCGGGCTGCTCGCGGAAGATCTGGAACGCAAGGTCAAAAAAGGCAGCGGCGCATGAGCTGGTCGCAAATGTCCTTTGTAGTGCGCCGCGCGTCGAGCAATCTGCGCGAGCTGCTCTGGACCCACATGCTCACGTCGGGGACCATGGCGATGACCTTGTTCATTTTTGGCTCCTTCATGCTATTGGAAACCAATCTTCAGAGCTTGCTCAAAGGGTGGGGCGATCAGATTCAGCTCAATGCGTATTTAGAGCGCGGGCTCGGCGTCAGTGAAACCGAAAGTTTGTTGAATCGCGTGCGCGCGCTTCCTGAGGTTTTGCGCGTGCGCCATATTACCCAGGAACAGGCGTGGCGCGATTTTCACGCTGCCCTGGGCGCGCAGTCCAATGTGCTCGACGGTTTGCCCGCCGATGTATTGCCGTCTTCTCTCGAAATCGCGGTGCAGCCCGCCTTTCGTGACACGCCGCTGGTGGAGCGCCTGGCCGCGCGCCTCAAGCTGGAAAAGGGGATTACCCTCGTCGAATACCCGCGGGATTGGATCGACCGGCTGAGCCTGCTGGTGCTGGCGGTGGAGTGGGTGAAATGGATTCTAGCCGGAGGGTTGTTCGCCATTACTTTCTTCATCGTCGGCAGTACGGTGAAGCTGGCGATCCTCGCCCGCCGGGACGAAATCGAAATCATGCAACTAGTGGGATCGTCACGGACGATGATCCGGGCGCCGTTCGTGCTGGAAGGCATGGTTCTGGGGCTTGTTGGCGGCGTGCTGGCGGTTGCGGGGTTGTGGGGCGCTTTCGAGTTGGCGCAGCAAAAATTTTCCCTTTCCGGAGGGATGTGGGGCGCGCCGAAGCAATGGCAATTTCTCGATATCAACGGCATGGCGCTCATCTTGCTGCTCGGCTGGTTTTTAGGGTCCGCCGGTAGCCTGTTCTCGCTTCGGAGCTTCATTCGAACATGGCGAGCTTTAAAAAGCGCCACCCGTCCTTAAAACCGGTGCGGCTCTCTTCCCTCGCCCTCTGGGCGAGGGTCAGGGTGAGGGCCGTGCTGATGATATCGCTCCTTCTGACGTCCGCCCCGGTCCTCCAGGCCGCCAGCGTCGAGAAGGATTTGGAGGCAATCAGAAAAAAGATCGAAAGAGAGAAGCAAGGAATTTCCCAGGCGCGCAAGCAGGAAGGCTCTCTCCTGCAATCTCTGGAGAAAATCGAGAGCGAGCTCGGGCGCAAAACCGGCGAACTGAAAGAAGCGAATAGTAAGCTCAAATCGATTGCCGCTGAATTACAGGAAAAGGAGGCGAAAGCCGCGGCCATCGAGTCGTCGGTCCAGAAACGGCGCCAGCTGTTCAGAGAACGCGCCGTGGCGCTTTACCGCTGGCATCGAAGCGGCAGTCCGTTCATGATTTTCAGCGGCGACGTTCCCCTCGGTGTCTATCTACAACGCAAGCGTTATTTGGAAACGGCGCTCTTTTACGACCGCGATCTGGTCACGCAGCTCAGCGAGGAGGCGAAAGTCCAAGAACAGCTGAGAGAAGAGCTGGCGCAAAAAAAAGACGAGCTGGACGGCCAGAGAAAAGAACTCGCCGGCGCCCGCGAGGCGATACGCAGGGAAGGGGACAAGAAAAAAGAGCTGCTCGCCAGCGTCCGGCAAGAAAAAGAGACGCGTACGCGCGCGCTAAAGGAACTGGAGCAGGCGGCGCTCAGGCTACAACGGATGATCGATGAGCTGTCGCGGCGGGCCGTGAGGAAACCGCCGGCAACGCCGCCGGGGATCGGCCTCGGCGCGCTCTATGGCAAGCTTGACTGGCCGGTGAAAGGCGAGTTGTTGAGCGGCTTCGGCAAGACCCGGCACCGCGAGTTCGCCGCCGAGGTCTTCCGCAACGGCATCGATATTAGGGCGGCCCTCGGCCAGGATATCAAAGCCGTGGAAAAAGGCACGGTGGCTTTTGCCGACCGCTTCGCCGGTTACGGCAAGATGATCATTGTCGATCACGGCGAGCGCTATTACACCGTTTATGCGCATCTCTCCGAGATGCTCAAAAAAAACGGCGACAGCGTTAAACGGGGCGAGACCCTCGGATTGGCCGGCGACAGCGACTCGCTTGCCGGAGCCAAGCTGTACTTCGAGCTGCGCAAGGACGGCCGTTCCGTCGACCCGTTGCCCTGGTTTAAGAAATAGGCACTTGCAGTTGCTGAAAAACGGTTCGGAATACTTTGAGAGCCTCAACATGAACGGAAAATCATCAATGATATGAAATCCCCTCCGTTCGTCCTGAGCCGCGTCGAAGGACTCCTAGGGAGTTTTTTGGAAACCGGATAGGCAACAGGCATTAGGCAATAGGGATGAAATCGGAAGTCGGCGCAATTTGTGGAATTTGCCTGTGGGCTATGGTAGTTTGGCGTTCCTGCGGCATGACAGCGCCGCTATTTCTCCGTTCCCATAAGAGACTGTGTCGTTAGATCCGTTCATGGTTCGCCATGCTCACCACGAACGGATGCTGACATGCCAAAATTCAAGCTTTGGCCGTTCGTCCTGAGCTCGTCGAAGGGCGGACGGCTGATCAGAACGCGCCCGTAGCTCAATTGGACAGAGCACCAGACTACGGATCTGGGGGTTGGGGGTTCGAATCTCTCCGGGCGCGCCATTCTTTAATTCAATGAAAATAATCAGTGGCCATGTTCTTGCGCATCTTTTTCAAACCGCTACTCGGCGCACTTTGATCTTGTCGGCTTCTTTTTCCGCCTGCGCAAGATCATACCCCGCAGGCGCGACCATGTCTCCGCGCCACCGCCGAAAGCCCTATGGAGACGGCTCAAGACAGTCGGCTGGACAACAAAATCATGTTTTTCACGTGCTTGTTTAACTGCTCGTTGTCAATCTGGGTCATTTGACTTTTTCCACCTTGTCGTTTATCTATACGTTATCCAACACTTATGAACACCTATGAACTCTGACGGGGACAAAATGTTCCCGGTCGAAGTGAAGTGGGATCGTCCTCCCGCTCTGCACAATTGGTTTTGACAGGAATTTTGACTTCCCGATAGCGCTTTTTTACAGCGTGTCACCTCTCCCGGATAGCCGCCTCGGGTGGGAAGGGCTTATGAGAGCTTTGCCTATCATGGCGGTTGCTATGGTGCTCGTTCTAGTCCTGTTCGAAACGATCGCGGGCGCTTCGTCTCCGATAGGTCTTGTCAAATTGACCGAAGGGGTGGCCACCGTACAACGCGGAGACGAAACGCTGCCAGCCCGCCTGGGGCTTGCTCTCCAGGAAGGAGACGTCCTCCGGACAGGTGCCGACGGTCGAATGGGGGTAGTGCTGCGCGACGACACAAGGTTGTCGCTCGGACCCGAAAGCGAGATCCGGATCGACCATTTCGTCTTTGCGCCAGCGAAGGGCCGTTTGGGACTAGTCGTCAAGATGGCTCGCGGCGTCATGGCCTTTGTCTCGGGGAACATCGCCAAGCTGTCTCATGACGCTGTCCGCGTCGAGACACCCGTAGCAATTCTCGGAGTCCGGGGAACTCAGTTCCTGGCAAAAGTGGAGACACCGTAGAACAAGGCCAATGCACACTGGAGGACGATGGTACGAGAAGTGCAGCCCATCGCGGCTTGGGCGGGCCGTGTGTCTCATCCTGCTTGCCGGGTGCGCAGCGCCGAAGCAGAGCATGTTCGTCTTGATTCCCGACTTGGAGGGTGAGGTCGGCAGGATCACGGTGACGAATCAGACAGGCAGTCAAGTCCTAGACCAAGCCCGCCAAGCCTCCACAGTCCGAAGTGCCGACAATGCACCGAGCCCGCCGTTAGCTCTCGAGCAGACTGAGATCAGCCGGATATTCGGGGCGGCTTTGGAGGTGCAGCCTGCCGGGCCCGCACGTTTCATCCTCTATTTCAGAGAAAATTCGGAAGACTTGACGCCAGAAGCCGAGGCGTTGATCCCAGAAGCTCTTTGGACGGCGCGGGATCGCAGCGCCACGGTCATCAGTATCATCGGCCATACGGACACCACGGGGGATCGTGGCTACAATTATCAGCTGTCATTGGGACGCGCCAGAAAAGTCGCTGACCTACTAGCCGCCCAGGGCATCGACCCGAATATCCTCGAGATTGAGTCCCACGGTGAGGATAATCTTCTGGTCAAGACCGGCGACGAGGTTCTGGAGCCTCGCAATCGCCGCGTTGAGATCACCGTGTGGTAACACCGCTCGACAGAGACCGGCCCTCTTACGGGTATCTTGGTGCGTGGGGACTAATCGCCTCATTGCTAGTAGCTGGGCTCTATCTGCATCCGCCGTTCCTCCTAGCCTGAACTGGATCGGCAGGCCTACGATGTCCTGCTCCAGTCTGCGCACCGCTTTCAGACGTCGGGACGAGTCGTGATCGTGAACCTCGACGAGCGAAGCCTGACGCGGTTTGGTCGATGGCCGTGGCCGCGCAGCCGGCTCGCGCAGCTCGTGGAAAAGATCGGGGCGCTTGGCGCTGCGAGCGTCGGAATCGACATGATCTTCGCTGAGCCAGACGAGACCCCACCGTCTCTGACGGAGCGACCATCCACGACACTTGCCAAGGAACCGCGGGGGGATCCGGGCGCGCTGACGCCTAACGACGCAGCGCTCGCCGCGGTGCTTGGTGGCGGCGTTTTTGTCCTCGGATACCAAATGCGGTTCGGCGCGGAGCGGGAGGAAGGAAGGAGCTGCGTGCTCCATCCAATTCCTGCAGTCTCTTTGCAGGAACCAGGCGCCAGGGGACAACCTGCGCTTTTCCAGTCGTCGGCGACGCTTTGCAGCCTTCCTGGTCTTGGAAAGGCGGCATCCGGCTCAGGCTTCTCGAATGTGACGATCGACGCTGACGGGATTGTCCGGCGGATGCCGCTCATCATCGCCCGCGAAGGGCTCGTTTATCCGAGCCTCGGCTTAGCCACCCTGATTCCCGCTCTTGGCCTCCGACAGTTTGTTCTCCGAACGACTGGTAGCGGAACGGTATCACTCGCCCTGGAAGACATCATTGTGCCTCTCGATCCGAAAGGCGGAGTGCTCCTGCACTTCCGTGGTCAGAAGCAGACCTTTCCTTACATTTCCGCTGCCGATGTTCTCGAGGATCGTGTAGCCGAGGGAGAGTTGCGCGACCGCATCGTGTTTCTGGGCACCTCTGCCCCCGGACTTGGCGACAGCGTTGCAACACCTTTGGACACGACATTTCCGGCCGTGGAGGTCCACGCTACTGTAGCCGATAGTATCTTGCGGCGTGACTTCATCCGGCGATCTCCCGCGGCACCTGCCATCGAGCTTGCGCTTGTAATGGCTGCTGGCCCCATTGCCGCGCTCATTGCCCCTGTGGCTGGAGTCGCGTGGGGCGGCGTCATGTTGGTCGCCGCGGCTGGCGGGCTTTGGATCGCGACCGGCTGGCTGATGGGTTCTACGGGGCTGTTCATCTCGCCGGTATTTCCGGGTGTCGCCCTCGCCTTTAGCTTCATTGCGATCACGCTGGCAAGTTTTTTTCTTGAGCGCGGGCGGGCCAGACAGACACGGGAGACCATGCTGGAGGAGCTGCGCAAAAGCGAAGCAGACCTCCGCGCCGCCCAAGAGCGCGCCAAGCTCGGTAGTTGGGAACTGGATCTGACAACGCAGACGGGCTCGTGGTCGGCGGAGATGTTTCGCTTGTTTGACTGTGACCCGGCGCGTGGAGCCCCGACGCTCGTGCAATTTCTAGAGATGGTGCATCCCGATGACCGTCACTTTATTGAGAAAGGACTCACGCGGGCCGTCCAAACGGGTGACTCGTTCACCCAAGAGTTTCGCAGCAACCCCTTGCGTGGTCCCTTGCGACACTTCAACGCTATTTTCCACGCGACAAAGAACGGGGAAGGGCGGGTTGTCCGCTTGGGCGGAACGATCCAAGATATTACCGCACTGATAGAAGCGAAGCGGGCCTTGCATATCTCCGAACGAGAGGCAACTCTTGGCCGGGTGGCCGCCTCCGTCGCGCACGAAATCAACAATCCTCTCCTTGCTATCAAGACACGGCTACATACCTTAAAGAAAACTATGGCTGACCGACCCGAGATCGCTGAACGGCTGGATCTTGTGACTGGGCAATTGGATCGGATCGGCCGGGCGACGCGATCGATGCTCGGGTTTTTTAAGCAACGCACTGCTAATTCGAAGCTGGTTTCATACGCTGAAGTTATACGCGCTGCCACCGATCTGTTTGAGCCAAGTTTCGAGGCAAAGGGAGTCCGGGTCATCGTGAACCTGCCGCATTCGCTGCCCGGCGTTTCCGTCAGTGTTGACGAATTGCAAGAAGTTCTCATCAATCTTCTCGAGAACGAGCGGGAGGCGCTGGGGCGCGATAACGACCTGCATGTATCCGCGCAAACCCGAGATCTTCAGATCGTCATCAGGATCGAAGACAACGGACCTGGATTAGGGCTCGATCCAGAGCGGCTATTTGAAGCCTTCTATACGACGAAGAGCACGGGCACGGGCTTGGGCCTTCCCATTGCAAAAAGAATCTGTGAAAGTTACGGGGGAACGCTCACAGCGGAAAACAGAAACGGAGGCGGAGCTTGTTTTGAGATTATTCTCCCACTCGCCAACAAGCACGAGGAGCGATGAGAACCTTAGTGGTAGAGGATGACGCCGCTGTAATCGATGCTCTACGAGAGGCCTTTCAAGATTCCGGGCTGGATATCGACTACGCGACCGACGGCGAATCCGCCTTAAAAAAGATCCCTGAGGTGGATCTACTGGTCACCGACCTTCAACTACCGGGGATGAATGGGACGCAGCTGTTCGAGCAAGCGCGGCGCCGAAAGCCGGAAATAGAAGTTGTTATAATGACCGCGTATGGAACAATCCCCTCGGCAGTTGAAGCCATGCGTCGCGGAGCCCGGGCGTACCTCACCAAACCTTTTGACCCGGAAGAGCTCGTTTCCCATATCCGAACCGTAGAAGAAACGCTGAAACTGAGGGAAATGGCCTTTCGCGTCTCCCACGGAGAGCTTGTGGGCTCCAGCCCCTTGATGCAAAAGGTCTATCAGGAAATCGATTTGGCCGCGACTTCGGACTGGCCCGTATTGATCACGGGAGAGACCGGCACCGGAAAAGAGCTGGCCGCGCGCGCTATTCATGACCTCTCGCCGCGAAAAAAAGAGCCGTTCATCGCGGTCAATATGGGAGCTTTGCCCAAGGAGCTTGTGGAATCCGAACTTTTCGGTCGCGAAAGAGGAGCTTTCACGGGTGCCGACGCGAGAAAACGAGGGCGCTTCGCGCTGGCAGAGGGAGGAACATTATTCTTAGATGAGATAACTTCTCTCCCCCTTGAATTACAGCCGAAGCTCCTTCGCGCCATCGAAACTAAAGAGATCTGGAGTCTTGGCGCGGAAAAGCCAGAGCAAGTTCAATTGCGGTCCGTAGCGGCCACCAACGCCAATATTGAAACCATGATAAGAGAGGGAACTTTTCGTGAAGATCTCTACTATCGGCTTAACATGCACCGTATATTTATGCCCCCGTTAAGAGACCATCCTGAAGACATCCCGATCATTGCCCGGATGCTCGTGGACCGAGCGAAGATGAATGATAGGAGCGGCGGCCGCGGAGCCACGGAAATATCGGGGGAGGCGCTGGCTGCCTTAGTAAGCCGTCCATGGCCGGGCAATGTACGTGAACTAGCGAATGTGCTGGGAAAAGCAGTCCTGCGCAGCAAGACATCGGGTGCAGCACGGATTGAAGTTGAGCATCTTGATCCGGAGCCGGGCAGGTTCCCTTTGCTGTCTTTCAAAGCGGCGAAAGACAACGCTGCGGAGGAATGGTCGAAACGGGCCATCCGAACGGCCCTGGCTCTGACCGAAGGCAACGTCTCTAAGGCGGCGGTTCTGTTGAAGATGAACCAGAACGCTCTCTTCCGCCTCATCAAAAAGTACGGCCTCAAGTCCTAACAACCCCTGTACGCTGCTATCGCCGTCCGGCGATACGAAAAACCCTTTCTCATTCCTGTGTTGATTACGACGACCTTCCAGTTTGCTATAGCCGGGCGGCGATAGTGGTATCGCCGCAGTTTTCATATTTGCCTGTAAAAACCCGTTGCGAAAAAACTGGCACCTGAATTGCTCAACTACGCTCGGGAGCAAAAATTTAAATGGAGCAATCCAAACCGAAAACAATCCTGATCGTAGAGGACGATGAAGCAGTGCGGCAGGGCATTGCAGAGGCTGTTCAGTTCTGTGGATGGCAGGTCTTAGAGGCTTCGAACGGTATTCACGGACTCGGGCTCTTTAGAACCCATCTTCCCGACGTTGTACTGACGGATGTAGTTATGGACGGCTTGGACGGTTTTCAGCTGACGGCTGGGATCAAGTCGATTAGCCCCAAGGCGGAGGTCATCATAATGTCTGCATTTAGCGCTCTCTACCTACGTGAAAAGGTGCAGAGCGTGGGTGCAAGTGAATTCCTGCAGAAACCATTCGAGCCCGAGGAACTTTTCGCTGCTCTAGGGCGCTCGCTCGAAAGTTCCGCTAGCGAACAAAAATCATAGGGAGAGGACAAGATGTCTCGTATTACAAGCCGTGCCCAACCGAATAAAGGAGGAAAGACCCTCCTCTTCGAAGAAACGCAACACAATCTCAAGCGTATCAGGGCCCTTCGCGAGATCGTTACGGCGATCACCTCGACATTGGACCTGCGCACGGTCCTCTATCTTCTGCTGGAGAATGTTGAGCGCTTTCTCCCATTTTCCCATGCGAGTGCGGTTAGGTTGTGGAACAGACAAACAGGAACATTAAAGCCTGAAGCGTCCCGGAACATTGATATGAAGCGGTGGCAGATCGCGGATTCCCCCTTCGATAGGGAACTGAGAAAAACTAAGACTCCGCTAGTAGTTGCGAATCTTCAGCGTGGTTCGCGAACCCGGAAAACCGCTTTCTTTCGTGAGCACGCCCTGGTCTCGTATCTCGGTGTGCCTTTAGTTGTTTCGGACGAATTCTTGGGGGTGCTTGAATACTATACGAAAGAGAAGCACCTGTTCACCGAAGAGGAAATTGAGTTTCTCTCGGCGCTCGCCGCTCAAGCAGCTATTGCGATTCAGAAAGCTTATGCCCATGAGGTTATAGGATATCTCTGCCCGAAACTATCCGCCTGCCAGGCTCAGCTCTATGAGCAAATCAAGCGGCAGGCGAGCGAACTTCAAGAAAAGAATGCTGAACTGGAACGTTCGAACGAAGTAAAATCAACGTTTCTGCGCTTCATGTCGCATGAAGTCCGTACCCCGCTGACCACCTTGTTTGGTTATTCCGGAATGCTATTGGATGGACTCCTGGGCTCGTTGTCAGAAGAGCAATCGAAGGCAGTGAGGGCCATCCAAGGGCAGTCGACCGAACTCTTTACATTAATCGACAACGTTCTTGAGGCAACGAGACTTGAGACAGGGAAGGTCATGGTGGAGACGCATGAAGTTGATCTCGCGAAACTCATAGAGGATCTTAAGGCAGGTTACAACACGCCGCTGCATAAAGATATTACCTTGGAGTGGCGGTTGCCCCCCGAGCTCCCTGCAATAAGAACAGATGTCGACAAGATCAAAGCAATTATAAAAAATCTGCTGAACAATGCGATTAGGTTCACCGAGCAAGGTTCAGTCAGCGTATTCGTACGGTATCTTCGGGCTGAACAAGCCATTGAATTGAAAGTGCAAGATTCAGGAATCGGAATACCAGGGCAGCTGAAATCGCACATCTTCGAGCTTTTCGGCCAGGCAAATAGCTCTGATACGAGAGTCCAAGGAGGAGTGGGTCTGGGGCTTTATATCGTCAAGAAGTACACGGAGCTACTCAGGGGCAAGGTGGAAGTTGAGAGTGAAGTTGGCAAAGGATCAACATTCACTGTTACCTTGCCCGTGGCAATTGACAACGATATTTTCGGAACTGTAAACGACCAAGTTTGTCCGTGTGGCGATCAACCGAGGGCCAAATCGAGAAATTGGCGACGAAGATTGGATCGGTGTCTAGAAAGATAGCGGCATTATGCACCCGTATTCGTACACAGCTTAGCTTGCTTATTCTCACCGCACTCCTGCCGGCTACCGGTTTCTTCGTCAGGAAGATGGGTCAAGTCCGCTCTTAGCTCTTAACATGTCTTGCAAATGCGACGAGGCGATTTTAATGGCTCATTTATTGCGCATCAAACAACACTTTTAACTAATCTTATTTTTTCTGTAAAAATCAAGAATTATTTGCTGAAATATTGCAATAACCAAGGTGTAACAAAGCTGTACACTTTTTTCGAAATTTATAACTCATCGTTAATTGTGGGATATTTTGTGCCGAAAATTTATGCAATTCGCTCGCCTGCACCCTAAATCGGCCTGCGCGTGATGTTATCAACAGGGTTATCAACAATTGTTGTTAACTATTCAAAGCCCACACCTGTTTTGGCGTGGTTTTTTTCTTCCCCCTGTAAGGGTTTTTTTGCATGTTAACTCTGCGCCACGCAGAATCACGCCCGGCCGTGCGCGACTTCGTCAACCAGATGAAGACGAGCAAGGACCCGAACTATTGCCAGCGGGTTACGGCCGACGACGGCGCGCTTGGTGAGCATCACCTGCGCGATTGTCAGGACAACGACAAAATCATACCGACCATTCTCACAACCTCGAAGTCGCAAGGTATACATCGGTTTAGTGACGCGAACGATTAACCCGATGTACGATCGCAAATATATTCAACTGCTGCCAATTAAGAGCGGATACAGGGATTCAACATCATTTAAATTAAACTTGGCCGTGGATTACGCAGCAGTTTATGCAAAGATTATCCGCCAAGAACTAGAGATGATAAAAACAGGCGTCAGTGATTTTGAAATCGTCATCCCGGTTTCCGAGATCCAATCGATCAACTTATTCGACCCTACCGCTTACACTGAATTCAATCCCGCTACTAAATAATTTGTTTCTAAACTTGTTTCCACACAAGGAACGTACCTTAATCAAGGGAAAAGAAAAGCCCGCTCTCCTATGAGAAACGGGCTTTCTTCCCCTTGCCATTTCTTGTGAAATTGTATTAGAGCCAACTACGGATCTGGGGGTTGGGGTTCGAATCCCTCCGGGCGCGCCATTCTTTAGCATCGTTCTTCCTCGCCTTTGGGGCGAATTACCGTCTTATTGCGCCGGAAAATTTGCCTTGACCCTGGTGCTTTGACAATGGGATATAATGGCGTAGAGTTCGCGGCATAAGGGTGGCGTTATCTTCGTAACTTTGGCGACTTTGGATTCTGGAAGGAGGTTGCGCGCATGGCCATTATAACCATATCGCATGGGGCTTACACCGGGGGCGGCGAGATCGCCGGAAAGGTGGCTGCTAACCTGAACTACCGCAGTGTGAGCCGCGAAGTGCTGCTCGAAGCAAGCCAACGTTACGGCATTGCCGAGGCCAAGTTCACCGAGGTTTTGGAAACCCAGGGCCACTGGTGGGAGCGCTGGTTGGAGAGCCTCAGGCTCTACCGCATCACGCTGCAGGCGGCCATGTGCGAAGTCGCCCAGGGCGGCAATCTGATTTATCACGGCCGGGCGGGCCAGGCGTTTTTCCCCGGCGTTCCTAGCGTCTTGAAAGTTCTGACCATTGCTGACGCCGATACTCGGGCGCAAAGAGCCAGGGCCCAGCGGGGAGGGGATGAGGAGAGCGCCAAACGGTATCTAAAAGAACTGGACCGAGTGCGCAGCCGGCGGCTGCGTTCGCTGTTTAATATCGATTGGCAGGACCCGCTGCTCTACGACCTGGTAATCAACACGACCCGCGTTAGCAACGACACGGCGGCGTTGCTCGTTACCGACGCCGCGCGCCGTATTGACGCCCAGTCCACCCCGGAATCCGAAAAGGCGTTTGCCGATCTTACCACGACGGCGAGAGTACAGGCGGCGCTGATCATCGCGCCGCGCACGCGCAACGTCATTCTCAACGTTCAAGCGGACGGCGGACGCGTGAAAATCTCGGGCATTCTCGCCGATACTGAGCTGGAAAAAGAGATCGTGGATATCGCCAAGAAGGTACCCGGGGTCACCGAGGTCATAACCGACATCGAGCCGCCGCCCATCGAATATATGCACCCATAAATTTATTCCCGCTCCGTTCTATGCTATCGTCACTGCGATCCGATGAATCATCCCCGTACAGACTTTGACGTTAGCTACATGCGGCTCGCTTTGGACGAAGGGCGCAATGCGGCTGAGAAGGGCGAGGTGCCGGTCGGCGCTGTGGTGGTGTGCGAAGGGGAAGTCATCGGGCGAGGTCATAACCAGCGGGAGACTCAGCAGAGCCCCCTGGCCCACGCGGAAATCCTGGCGATCCAGGAGGCATCCAGCCGGCTGCGCAACTGGCGCCTGAGCGAATGTGATCTTTACGTCACGCTCGAGCCTTGCGTGATGTGCGTCGGGGCGATCCTGCAGGCCCGCATCCGGCGCTTGGTTTTCGGCTGTCTGGACGCCAAAGCCGGCGCCGTGGAATCGCTTTTCGCGCTATGTGATGATGCGCGCTTGAATCACCGGCTGCCCGTAGCCGGTGGCGTGCTGGCGCGCGAGAGCGCTGATCTGCTGGCGAGTTTCTTCAAAGCTTTACGGGAAACAAAAAAACCGTCCAGTGCGGAGAGGTGGCCGAGCCCGGTTGAAGGCGCTTGACTCGAAATCAAGTGTACGGGGAACCGTACCGGGGGTTCAAATCCCTCCCTCTCCGCCAAATATTTTGCTTTCATATTCAGCGGTTTACCCCTACTCATTGGTTTCCAGTCAAAAGCCTGTCCGATAAAAGTCAAGTTCACTTTACCTCTTAACACTGGCTTTTTGTCCGAGTTTTGTCCGAGAGCCTATTTTTCGGATCGGCACGACCTTTCGCTGCGCAATTTCTCGCTTCTGCTGTTCCGCCACCCGTTCCAGTGATTGACGTTGCAGATCTTCGTCTATGATGTTGTAGCGTTTGTATACGGCGTTGGTTCGGTGGCCGCTAATGCTCATCCCTTCGCTTTCGCTTAGGCCTGCCTTGGTAAAATTGCGCACCCCGGACCGCCTCAGATCGTGTGGTACTGTCCCTTCGAGCCCGGCGTCTTTGAATGCCGTCTTGAATGCTCGCCGGAATGACTTGATTAGCTTACCGCCCCGGTGGAAAACGTAGGGACATTCTGGAGTCCGTTTCACTAGTCGCCGCTCGATAATTTCCCGCAGTTCACCGACTAGCACGAGCGTTCGGGGCTTTTTAGTCTTCTCGTTTTTACGGCTGAGGCGAATTACCCAGTCGTGAGTATCGACCTTGGACCATTCCAGCTTTTTTGCCTCACCGCTACGCCACGCCGAGTTATAGAGAAATTGGACAATATCCCGCACGTCTTCATTCTTAATCAACCCGGCGCCGGCGTCAAACTCTGGGCGATTCACAAAGCCTTCGCGGACGTTTTCTCCTTCTAGCAGTTTCACCCTTGGTAAAAATGAAATTTCATGGGCATCGAATAGGAGCTTAAACCCATGGAGCAGGTAACGGACTTCGCGGTTGACAGTTGCCCGTGCTTTGCCCTGTTTCAAGCGGTGATCCTGATATGCTTCGATTGTTGATGGCGCAATATACACCAGACGGTCAAACTGAAAAAAGTCTTTGACCGGCTTAAGGCACTGCTTCACGGTTCCCAAGGAGCGCCGCCCGTGGCGAACATAGTCCGCCTCGATTTTCCTCTCTAGGTCGTCCATATCAAGCCGCTTTTCACTCGGCCCGACAAACTCCGGTTTTTTGGTCTCTTCCAGTCGTCTCTGCAAGTATTGCTGCGCTTTGCGCTCGTCCGTGGTATCAGCGCTCTCGCGGAACTCGTGACCGTTGCGCGAGTAGGCGATCCACCAGACAGCGCCGCGTTGAAATTTTCTCCCTTCGCCTCTCATTTTTTCTTGCCTTTCTTTTTGGATTCCACGACATCGAGGTACTTGACGGCCAGTGTGGTCACCTGCATTATTTTTTGCTCACCCCTTTCCATGCGCGCCACTGAAGTCGATGTTATCCCGAGCCGTTTGGCTAACTGGCTCTGCGTCAGACCCATCGCTCTTCTGATGCGTCGAATATCTTTACCTGTCATGGTGTACATCATGTACAACAAACCATCATGAATTGCAACCAGGTGCTCTGATAGCAAGATATTTTTGAATCCCGACGCTGGAGAATCTCAGCATCTTATGTCCGAGCTTCCGAGTGAACGGTAGTCTTTTGGCGTTTCGGTAAAGCCACTCTACCGAGACGGAAAGGGTCTTCGCAGCTTCCTCGGCATCAAGTAACCTGTCCTGATGGGTCGCCTCTCGGGCCACGGCCGCAATTTCCTCCCGCACAATGCGCCGGAGAAGCGATTCGAGGACGGTTTCGAGGGTGGGGTTTGAATCGCTCATGCCTTTCGACGCTTTAATCTTTCCTCGGCTCGTCGATCCGATCTCGTATCCAGCCACCGCCTAAAGCCCGCTTCTCGGCATACCGGCGCCTCAGTTCATCCGGTGTCATCTGGCGGAGGAACAGCAGCTCGCTGGCGTAAAATACCAGAATCTCGTCGCTGGGTGAAAAATCGTCGCGAAATGGGAGCGGGCATCGCTTTTTTGACGGCCCGTTTGTCCCGGTTTGGGAGTAGGTGAATACCTCAGTAGCCACCCCGCTATTTTGTCCCGGTTTGGCTTCAATGAAATCAAGCACTTCCGCGACCCCCTTTTGCATGTCCGTGGCCTTCTAGGCAGCTCGACGTTCGCCATTTCTCTGAATCCGCTTTTTACACGCTGGCGATGCCCACTTTTTACGGTCAAAGACTGGCGCCCCACAGCCGCAAGCACATTGTCTGTGCTTCTGGTTTGAGTCCCGGAAGTAGTGAAGCTCCTCGTTGTAGAACTCAATGACGGATCGGTAGGGAAGCACGACCCATGAGCGATCCTCGCCCTTGTACCTGCAGCTCATTATCCGCTCGAAAAAGTCTGAGGGGTTTTCGATCTTGCCCCTGAATCTATCCGCCAGTGATTCGGCTGTATGGCCGCGCTTCTTGGCCACGGTTGCGAAGTCTTTGAAGGTTACTTCTCGTTTCATCGTTTCCCGGTTCACTGACTGGCCCAGACCAATAAACACAATCAGGTTTTTCGGTTTCGTTCAGGGTGTTTAGGATCGTAAGCATCTATGCGCCAAACACCAACTTCCCCACTATGCCCGATTCCCTGCTTCGCATACGGAATGAGCCTGTTTATAACGTCTCGAGCTGCTCCCTTTTCTTTGAAATAGTTGGTCAATAACGAGTTAATCCGTTTCTCAACCTCGACCCAGTACTTTTCAATCAAGGCTTTATTGATCTCGGCTTGTTCCTTGGTCGGCCTGCCACCAGGAGGATTCTGCCTGCCGTGCCGTCCTAACTTGTTTCCTTTCTTAAAAGGCATGTCGGTTTTATGTCGGTTTACTCGATACGATGGTTTCAGCCGTTACGGCCACGCCTTCGCTCCTCGGCTATCCTGATTGCCTTTTCGAGCAGCCCGCCGTCCTCGAGCACTACGGTGTGCTTGGCATCCGGCACAGTCGCCTTTCGTGCGTCGATCAAAACCCGGTCTGATTTCATGGCTCGCTTGATGTAGCGTCGCGCAAGTATCAATTCGTTTTTCTCCAATTCCTTTTGCCAGACGGCGAGTCTAGCTTCCTGCGCTTCGAGAGCTGCTTTCGTCGGCCGACCACCGGGCGGATTGCGTTTGCCGCCGCGGCCTGCCTTGTTGCCCTTTTCAAATCTCATCGGTTTTCGTTGGTTTTCCGTTGGTTAGGCTTGAGTTTTCATACTCAAAAGTTCGTGCGTATGTGCTGGGCAGAGATACGGAGAATCTATTTCTTGATCGATGAGTCCGCGCTGTTTCATGAAGTCGATGCTGGCACGGGACGGCCATCCCCATTCCATAGGCATCGTCTCGAAACTTCCCGCCCACTTTTCGCTGCACCCTTTCCACGCACAAGCAAACCGTGTCATGCTGCTAACTACGCCTTTAACTTCCATTGCCCATACCAGAACGACGTCGACCGGAAGGTCTGCCCGCCAAGCGTGAACGTTTCCAAGTCCTCAATGCGCCCGCCTGCAACAAAGTGGTCATCGAGTCCGACCTTTTTTTGTCCTGGTTGTGGGATCTCTGACACTTTCGCTCCACGAGCTCCCGCGCCTCATGTGCGATTACTTTTCGCCAAGCCTCGTTCATGTATCTAATCGCTTCGTCCATGAAAGATAGTCCTTTTCTTGTGTCACGATCGTTATCAGTGGAGACCGGTAATTAAACTTTTGCACATAAATCAGGCCGGCTTTCTCCAGGGCGTCTAGGGCGTGCCGCGCAAAACGTTTCTCGAGTCCAAATTTCTTCAATACCGCTCCGGTCAATTTTAACGGCTGCTTCTGGCGTTCAAGCCAATACTGCCGCCATAACAGCAGCCCAATAAAAACCGCACCATAGCTTTTTCGTATCCCTGCCCGTAAAGCCTGGATCAACCACCAGGCTGGGACAGGCCCAAAAAACTCCCCCTTCAACTTTATCCGGCGCCTCGTTCCTACCAATCGAAGGTTTGGCTTCTCTGGTAGTGATGCCGGCCAAGAATACTTCGTAACATCAACTTTAGACTTGCTACCCATCACCGACCTATCTACCCACAAGAAAGAATACATAAGAGAATAATTCTCTAGTAATGTACTTAAGAATGTACTTTCTTATGTATTGTGACGGGTACCCCCACGTGAGCCCCCCTAGGTGTACCAAGGTGTGCCCCCTTCTAGGTGTACCAACTTGAGCCCTCCT
Source organism: uncultured delta proteobacterium (assembly GCA_963840855.1). Lineage (GTDB taxonomy): Bacteria > Desulfobacterota > Binatia > UBA9968 > UBA9968 > DATACQ01. The sequence goes on along the minus strand of CAWJBB010000050.1, from coordinate 109,049 downwards.
AAACGCGCGCATCGCTATACCCGAGGAGCCCGATAAAAGTATCCGGGCAATACGGCGAACGGAGTGCCCCTGTTCGGACAGGGTTTTGATTTGAGCTCGCATACGAACGCTGGTCCTTTCTTTGGCCATTAACTGGATCCTCCTCCAGTTGGCCAAGGTAGCATCGTTCGTCGGCTCGCTCAGAAACGAAGGGGACCACCTGAAATTGGGTGGGTCCCTTCCTTGAAATCAGGTGGGTCCCTTCGTTGAAATTGGGTGGGTACGTTCCGTGAAATCGGTCAGAGGCAGGCTTGGTTGAAACCCTTGCCCGTCCCGGCGGCAACGTCACGGGCGTTACCAACCTTACCGGAGAACTAGGCGGGAAGCGGCTGGAGCTGCTCAAAGAAGCGGTACCCAAACTTGCCAGTGTCGCGGTTCTCTACGATCCGGCCAATCCGCAAAGTTTACACGAGGTGAAAGAGCTTCTCCCAGCCGACGCGCGTGCGCTAAAGGTGACTATTCAACCTTGGCAGATACGAGCGGTGGACGACTTCGATAAGGTCTTTGCTGCGCTAAACAAGGAGCGCCCGGATGGACTCTACCCGGTGACCGCGGGCAGGGTAATGCGTCCTAACCGAAAACGGATCCTGGAATTTGCGTTTAAGAGCCGGCTACCGTCGGTGTTCGGCAACAGAGAAGCTGTAAACGCCGGCGGGCTCATGTACTACGGGGCGGACGAAGCGGACAGCTACCGGCGCGTCGCATATTTCGTGGACAGGATTCTTAAAGGCGCCAAGCCCGCTGAACTTCCGGTGGAGCAGCCGACGAAGTTTGAGCTGGTGATCAATCTCAAAACCGCGAAGCAGATCGGCGTCACGATTCCGCCGGAGGTACTCGCGCGGGCGACCAAGTTGATCAAGTGATGGAAGAAAAGCAAAATGCGAAGCCAGGATTGAACTGAATTCTCCGACGACGCAATGCTGTGAGATTTGTCCGATGCGTCGTTCAGTTCAATCCTACGTCGGATTTCGTATTTTTCCTCTCGACGAGTCGTTGCCTTTTCTGCCTTAAATAATTGTTTTCGGAATTATGGTGCGCGTGATAGTCTCCAGCACGAGGTGCGCAATGAAAAAAGCTGGATGGGCATCAATCCTGGTTGCAGTCGTAATGCTTGCTGTTGCGGTCCTGGCCGAGGCACAGCAGCCGAAGAAAGTCCCGCGGATAGGATACCTAACTAATACGCCTGTGTCCGCTGCGTCGGCCTCACGCGAGGCATTCCGGCGGGCGCTGCGCGAGGTTGGGTACGTTGAGGGGGAAAACATTATCATTGAGTGGCGATCTGGTGAGGGAAACCGCGATCGCCAGCGCGCGCTCGCGGCCGACCTGGTGCGTCTCAAAATAGACGTCATCGTTGCGGGCGGTTCGGGAGATATACGCGCGGCCAAGGAGGCGACTGCCACAATCCCCATTGTCATGGTTCAAGGTGGCGATCCTGTTGGGAGCGGCTTCGTGGCGAGTCTAGCGCGGCCTGGTGGAAACATTACGGGATTGGCAACCCTTCGCCCGGAGTTGAGCGGCAAACAACTGGAGCTTCTGAAGGAGATCGTTCCCAAGCTCTCGCGCGTGGCCGTCTTCGCCACCCCGGACTACGCGCAAATTCAAAAAGAGATTGACCTCGCGGCAGGGGCGCTCGGAGTGAAGGTTCAATACCTTGACATCCAAAGTCCCAAGGATTTTGAGAGTGCCTTCCAAGCCGCAGCCAAGGGGCGGGCTGAGGCAGTCATTGTCCAGGTATCGGGCCCCAACCTCGATCCTCGCCGAGCCGAGATTCTAGAACTCGGGGCAAAGAGCCGGCTCCCAGTGATATACCGCAATCGAGAAATTGTGGAAGCCGGGGGGCTTATGACCTACGGCGTGAACCTCAACGACTTGGCCCGCCGCGCCGCTACGTATGTGGACAAAATCCTCAAAGGCGCCAACCCCGCCGATCTCCCCGTCGAGCAGCCGATGAAGTTCGAGTTCGTCATCAATCTAAAAACCGCCAAGCAGATCGGCCTGACGATTCCGCCGAACGTGCTGGCGCGGGCGGACAAAGTGATTCGATAGGCGTGAGCCGTGAGGCGTAAGGCGTGAGAGGAAAGAATGATGAAACACATTTTTGCTTTGGCTCTTAGCGCTTTGCTCTTGGCGCTCAGCGTTCCCACTCAGGCGCAGCAGCAAGGGAAAGTTCCGCGGATAGGTTTTATTTCGACCGCCTCACTTTCCTCGTTGGCATCCCGGCTCGATTCCTTCCGCCAAGGGCTGCGAGAGTTTGGCTACGTAGAAGGAACAAACGTCGCTATTGAGTACCGCTCGGCGGAAGGAAACATCGATCGCCTTCCGGAGCTGGCGGCCGACCTCGTGCGTCTCAAGGTCGACTGCATCGTCACCGCGGGCGGGTCTCCGACTCGTGCCGCCAAGCAAGCCACCGGCGCCATTCCGATCATCATGGCCAACACGGCAGACCCTGTTAACGAGGGATTCATCGCCAGCCTGGCACGGCCCGGCGGAAACATCACGGGACTGAGCAATTTTGTTTCCGATCTAGCAGGCAAGCGACTTGAGTTGCTCAAGGAAGCTATTCCAAAGCTTTCTCGCGTAGCCTTTTTCTTGGACGTGCGCCGCCCGTCCAGTGATCTTAAAGAAACCGAGGCCGCGGCGCGGTTGCTCAAAGTACACATCAACTCTGTTGCGGTAGAAAGTTCTGAAGATATGGAAAACGGGTTCCGATCGATCGTTCGGACCCGTGCAGATGCTTTCATCCCTGACAGAGGTGGGTTTTTCGTTACTCATCAAAAAGGATTGGTCAAGTTGGCAGTCAAATACCGGTTGCCGGGGATGTATCCTGAGCAGGAATTTGTTGACGCCGGGGGGCTCATGACCTATGCGACGAGCATTTCCGATCTGTATCGCCGCGCCGCTTTTTACGTCGACAAGATTCTGAAAGGCGTGAAGCCCGCGGATCTGCCCGTCGAGCAGCCGAAGAAGTTTGAATTCATCGTCAATCTGAAAGCCGCGAAGCAGATCGGTCTCACGATCCCGCCCAACGTGTTGGCGAGAGCGGACAGAGTGATCAAGTAATCGAAGAAAACGAAGCGGCAATGCTAGGATTGAATTGAATTCTCTATCGGCTCAAACCTGCTAAATTCACCTCACGCTATTGGTACAGTTCAGTGTCAATCCAAATTTGGTCTTTTGCCTCGACAAAACGTCGTCGACTTCCGTCGTAAATCACACTTTCCTTTATCTCTATCCGCGTGATACATAACGCTCGAAACGAGGTGCGCAATGACAAAGGCTGCGGTGCCATCAATCCTTGTTGCCGTGGTGTTGCTTGCTCTTGGAGTTACAGCCGAAGCGCAGCAGCCGAAGAAAGTTCACCGGATAGGCGCCTTTGTTCCCGCCAGCGCGTCTGGTGCTCCTCAACTGGTCGACGCGCTTCGACAAGGGTTACGCGAACACGGGTACGTGGAGGAACAGAACATCAAGCTTGAGCCTAGGTATGCTGAAGGTAATATCGAACGTCTCGCAGGTTTCGCTGCTGAGCTTGTCCGCCTTAAGGCGGACGTGATCGTAGTAGGGTCTACACCAGGGATTATAGCTGTGAAAAACACCACTGGTGCGATTCCCATTGTCATGGTGACGACCGGCGATCCTGTCGCGGGCGGGCTCGTTGCTAGCCTTGCGCGCCCTGGGGGAAACATCACGGGACTGACCGCTCTCGGGCAAGAGTTAAGCGGGAAACGGTTGGAGGTGCTCAAGGAAGCCGTCCCGAAGGTCTCCCGGGTGGCTGTGCTCTCGAATCCAAGGAATCCAGACAGTGAGCTGTCGCTAAAAGGCATGGAGGTTGCGGCCCGAGCATTGGGAGTCCAGATTCGGGTCCAAGAGGTCCGCGATCCAACCGAGTTTGACAAGGCTTTCGAGGCCACAACCCGCGAGGGAGCCAGGGCGCTTATGGTGCTGCCAGACCCGATGTTCGTTAGTCAGGCAGGACGAATTGTGGCCCTTTCGGCCAAGAGCCGGTTGCCGGCGATGTACGCACATAGGGAATTTGTGGATGTCGGCGGCCTCATGTTCTATGGAGCAAGCCTTGCTGATATGTGGCGGCGCGCCGCCACTTACGTTGACAAAATCCTAAAAGGGACCAAGCCCGCCGATCTTCCCGTCGAACAGCCGAAGAAGTTCGAGTTCATTATCAGTCTGAAAGCGGCGAAGCAGATCGGCCTGACTATCCCGCCGAACGTGTTGGCGCGGGCGGATCAGGTGATCAAGTAATCGAAAGAAACAAAGCGGCGATGCTAGGATTGAACTGAATTCTCCGTCTAACAAATCCTGTGAGATTCGTCCGTTGCGTCGTTCAGTTCAATCCTAGCGTGATTCTGGCCTTTGTATTCGACGAACGCATATCGCCTCCCGCCGTAACTCACACTTTTCTTTATTTCCGTCCGTGTGATAAGTAACGCTCGAAACGAGGTGTGCAATGAAGAAGGCTGCGGTGCCGTCAATCCTGGTTGCAGTGTTTTTGCTTGCTCTTGGAGTTACAGCCGAAGCGCAGCAGCCGGGCAAAGGCCCGCGGATCGGATTTTTGTCGAACAGGGTCAAGCCGACGTCTACTAGTCCCGATCTGTTCGAGAATGCATTCCGCCAAGGGCTAAGGGATCTCGGTTATATTGAGGGGAAAAACATCCTTGTCGAGTATCGCTATGCTGAGGGAGTGGGGGACCGTCTTCCAGGCTTCGCGGCTGAGCTCGTACAGCTCAAGGTCGATGTGCTTGTCTCCGCAGCTAATTCAGGTATCCGTGCAGCCAAACAGGCGACCAAGACGATTCCCATCGTGATGATGATTACCGGCGATCCAGTCGCGCTTGGGCTAATAGATAGCTTAGCGCATCCAGGCGGAAATATCACAGGACTCACGAGACTCACCAAGGACTTAATCGGTAAACGGCTGGAATTGCTTAACGAGGCGATTCCGGGAGTGTCGCGCATTGGAGTCCTGGGCGGATTGACGACAGATTACGAGTCTGCGGCACGCGCACTAAAGGTGCAGATTCTCTCGCTAGAGGTTCGCGGTCCAAACCCTGATTTTGAGGGAGCATTCCAAGTGGCGACCAGCGGGCGTGTGAGCGCGCTCATTGTCGATACCCAGGGTGTGACCATTAGTCATCGAAAGTTAATCGCTGACCTTGCCATAAAGAACCGAATACCATCCATGTGTGAAAGAAGTGATTACGTGGAGGCTGGTTGCCTGATGTCCTATTCAGCCGATGAAGCTGAAAGTTTCAGGCGTGCGGCGTATTATGTAGACAAGATCCTCAAGGGCACCAAGCCTGCCGACCTGCCGGTGGAGCAGCCGACGAAGTTTGAGTTCATCATCAATCTGAAGACAGCGAAACAGATCGGCCTGACGATTCCGCCGAACGTGTTGGTGAGAGCGAATAGAGTGATCAAGTGATGGCAGAAACACTTAGTAGCGAATCGCAGGATTGAACTGAATTCTCCTTCAGTTCAATCTCAGGCCGAATTTGGCCTATTTTCTCTCGACGAAACGTAGTTCTCTTCTGCCGCAAATCCTTTTCGCAATTGCCGTGTGCGTGATAGCCTAGAACGAGGTCGTTTTAGTGGCCCGCAACGTTCTCGATATTCTAAGTGCCGACAGGTCGACAGTTATCCGATCTTTTCAGTCTGGCACCGCCGCCTCCACATCCGGCGCCCTGGCCGGCGTAGGGTCGCCCGGCGCCCACCAAAATTCCTGTCCGTAGTTCCTGCGCGCCTTCTGCATCATACGCCGCAGGTGAAATTTGACCGCGATCCGCCGTAGCGATATACTTAGTGATGTGCGGCCGCTACACTTATTTTCCCCGTGAATTTTCCGACCTTCGCGTTGCCTGGAATGTCGATGAAATCTTCGGTTTAACGCCCCGATATAACATCGCTCCGAGTCAAGAAGCGCCAGTAATCGTTCAAGCGGACTCAAACCGAAGAATCGAGCTTTTTCGGTGGGGGTTGATTACCTGGTGGGCGAATGATCCGGCCATCGGTAACGTGATGATCAACGCCCGCGCTGAAACGCTCGCTGAGAAACCGGCTTTCAGGGGGCTGCTGGGGAATCGCCGCTGTCTCGTTCTTGCCGATGGCTTTTACGAGTGGCGGCAAGGGGGCAAGCGAAAAGCCCCCATGCGGTTCAAGCTCAAGTCCGGGGAACCGTTCGCGTTCGCCGGTTTGTGGGATAGCTGGAAGCAACCGGATGGAAGTTCATTGCGGACCTATACGATTGTCACGACGGAGTCGAATGACGTGTTGCGCCCGATCCATAATCGGATGCCCGTCATGCTCAGTAACGACGACGCGTTTAAATGGCTTGCCCTTGACTACGAAATCGCTCATGCTCTCACTTTGCTGAAACCGTATCCGCCGGAAAAGATGGAAGGCTACGACGTGTCACCCTTTGTGAACAATCACCGCAACGATTCGCCGGAATGCATCCTCCCGGCTGAAGGCAAACTGCTATGATGGAACGCTACAAAGGCTATTGGATCACCGGCAGCGCCGTTCCTGGGCCGCCTTATACCCATTATTGGCATCCCTTCGGGTCGATCCTCAAAGACGGTCGCCTGGGCTCCGTGGTGGAAGTCGTACGGTTTCAAGACACTGGTATTACATTCGGCTTCGACTTAGCCGGGTTGGCCGAGTTTTACGGGATGGAATTTGGCCGAATATTCGTTGATCATTGTTTGCCCCAGCCCTAACCATGGATCGCCTGCGAAATTTTCTCTAGAACGTCATCTAGCTGGTACGGCTTGGAAAGCACTGCACACAATTTTTCTTGCGCGATTTCAGCCTCGACTTCCGGGGAGATCAGGCCTGTAGCGATGAGCGCTTTTAGCTCGGGGCGAATTTCTCTCATTTGCTGAAATGCTTGCCAACCGTCGAGTTGCGGGAGACCCAAATCCAGCACCGCCACGGCGATCGCGTCTTTGTGTTGCTTGAAAGTCTCCACCGCCTCAACGCCGTCTTGGGCGCTGAGAACTCTGTATCCCTCGTTCTCAAGAAAACGCCGCATGACATTCAACTGCCTCTCCTCGTCGTCGACGAAAAGAATCGTCTCCCCACTACCCGCTCGCTTTAGCGCAGTGTAGTTTGATCCCGCTGCAGATGTTTGCCGTGTGGCTTCGCTCGGAATCGGCAAGTAGATCCAAAAGGTCGTCCCGTGACCTAGCTTACTCTTTACTTCTATGAAACCATCGTGATTTTTTACGATGCCGTAAACCACTGCGAGACCGAGCCCAGTTCCCTCTCCTACCGGCTTGGTCGTGAAAAACGGCTCGAAAACGCGCCGCTGAGTCGCATCGTCCATGCCGATGCCACGATCAGTTACACTGATGGAGACATAGCATTCTGCTGCTGCTTCCGGGACGTGGCGTCGCAGATCAGTTCCCGAAACCGTTTCGGTTTTGAGTGACATGCGGCCGCCCTCGGGCATGGCATCGCGCGCGTTGACGCAGAGATTGAGCAGAGTCTGATGTAGCTGGTTCTCGTCGCCGTTAATCACAGGAAGCCCCGGCTCCAGATCCAGAATTATGATGATCGTCTTGGGAAAGGTTTTTGTGAGAAGATTGGTCAGTTTCTCGGCTAAGCTGTTAAGCCTTACAGGCTCAAACTTGGTCTCGGTCTTTCGGCCCAACGTCATGAGCTGCTGGACCAGGCTGGCTCCCCGCCTGACGGTCTCTTCAATGACAGCGGCACCTTCGGAAATGGTCGCAGGGTTCTTGCCGTCTAAGCGCATACTGGTGGCGTGGCTTAATATAATATTCAAAAGGTTATTGAAATCATGGGCAACACCACTGGCGAGAGTGCCTACGCTCTCCATCTTTTGCGATTGCAGCAGTTGGTCCTGGAGTTCCTCGCGTTCGGCAATACTCCGCCGCAGGTCGGCGGTTCGGTCCGCGACGCGGTTTTCAAGATCGGCATTCGCGTTGAGCGCGGCGCGGCGCGCTTCCTCAGCCTGTGCGTTGGCGTTCCGGAGTTCGGCCATGCGCTCGGCGAGTTCGGCGTTGCTTCGCCGCAATGCTTCGGATCGTTGCTCCAATGCATCAAGAAACTCCACGGCCTGATATGCCGCTGATGCAAACCGGCCGAGACTTTCAAGCTGCCGGAGATCCTCGGCATCGAACTTGCGGCGAGCGTCGTGGGCGATCGCCCAGATCGTGCCGACTGCTTTCCCCTCGACGTAAAAAGGAACGAGCAGGCACTCTTCGACTGGAGGCGTCACCGGCAGGAAATAGGTGTAACGCAGTTCGAAATGCCGGAACAGTAGCGCGGCGTTACGGTCGAGCACGTCGCCGCAGGGGCCAAAGTCGCGCGGCGTTCCGCCGCCGATGTGCGGTTTCCACACGCCAGAGATCGCCGGCCAGTGGAACCTTTTTCCGCCATCGTCCTTGGTCAGCAGGCTGATGCCCGCTGAGCCAGCTTGGAAAACTTCCAGGATTTTGTCGGCCAATGTCTGAAGAATGGTTCGCGGCGAGTCGGCCAGCGCTTGAGCCAGGGTCACCAGGGCGCGGATTTCCGTCTCGTAGTCCGGCGGGCGCGGCGGCCGTCGATTCAATTCCTCGGTACACAGGACCGCGTCTAGCGGCACGCGGCTATCGCTTATTGGGCTGGATGACATAGACGTAATTGGCTCCAGTATCCTCACGGCGCGCGATTCATATCACTTCCGAATGCGATTGCTAGCGGGTTTCTGACAAATGGTTTTCAACGACGCGTTGCTCGGTTCGTAGCCGGCGCTCGTGTTAATCGACCCGCACCCTTTTCACCCAGTGTTCCCAAGGCTTCGACAGATCCGCCTCCACGCCCAGGGTCGCGTTCTTCGACTCTGCCTCGCTCAAGAAGGTGACGTCGCCAAGCCGCATCGCCTCCGACTGGAGCCGGGCGTTCAGTTCCGTATAAATAGCTCGATACACCGCATGCCGGATGCTCGTGCCAACTACGGCATTTCCATGCCCTCGCATGAGTATGACAGGGGCTGCCCCGAGGGCCTTCGCCAATGCCGCTCCCGTCTCGATATTCCTGATCAGGAGGTCCGTAGCGTCTCCAAAGCCGTCCCGTATCTCGAATATCGGGGTCTTGCTACCTAGAAACGCGCAAACGTGGCATATGGCGCGCAAGTTGCCGCCCGTAACGCCAAACGGAATTATCGAGGGCGAGTGACTGTGAACTACCGCCATCACGTCGGGGCGGGCCTTGAAGATTTCGCCGTGAATGAATCGCTCTAGAGGTGGCTTTAGACCGGTCCCGGGCACGGGGTTGCCCGCGAAGTCGATTTCCATGATATCCATGGCCGTTACGGCGGATGGTGCCCGGGACTGACTGATCAGGAACCGGCCGGGGTCGGAATCGTGCCTGGCGCTGACGTGCCCGAATCCGTCCAATACGCCCTGATCTGCAAGAATTCGGTTGGCCAGAACCAGGTCCTGGACCAGGCCACCTGTCGTCGCGCTACGGGTCATTCATGCCCCCCAAGAGAGTAGATAGACTTTTATCGTTTAAATTTAAACTATAGCTGTATAGGAATTTTAAACCACCTTTTTTTCTGGCTGAGCAATATCGCCGGACCCGGTGGGATGTCAATCCTCTTTCTGTTTGATGAAAATCCGAATGTTGCTTCGGCTGGCTCGGGCGGCGTATGAAAGAGGGGGCGCTGCGGATCGAGTGATCAAGTAGCCGAGCGGCGATGCCAGGATTGAATTTCTCCGTCTAACAAATCCTGTGAGATTTGCCCGTTGCGTCGATCAGTTCAATTCTGCGGTTATGCGAATGTGCTATGTTCAAGCTGCCGCCGCAGTTCGGGCAGTGTTCGATGTCGATGTCGATGTCGAAGCCTCGGAGAGATCGCCTAACTGATCGACGCCTCAGAACCTCTCTACGTGTTCCCCTCGAATTAGAAACTCTGGCGTTTGGCGTGGATTTGCGATATCGGGCACTAAGCAACAACACAGGGAGGATTTATCCGTGGCAAAACTTCTTCGCCTATCCCTGGCGACCCTGACATTCCTAGTTTTCTTTTACTCGACGACCCTGCTAACGAGCTACTTTTATCCCTTGGATTGGGCGCCAATCGCATTTTAAAAACCTTGCCTGGCGAATCTACTCACGCGCACTCTTGGATTGAGGAGAAACAATTCGATAGAGTGTTAACGTCTCTGTTGTTGGGCGCCGCTGTCATGGCGCTAACACACTACCGCATAACTCAAACAGCTGGCCAGCCCGAAAGCGAGCACCCAAGGTGTGTTCTTCATCCCAGGCGACCCGATAACCGAGCTCGACAGTGAGAACACCGCCAAGGGGAGTTACCTGAACAAACGCCACGGTCGTATGACCCCAGACCGAGGAGGGAGCATCGATAGGCGGTAGACCCGAAGAAGGGGCATCCAGTTCTCCTGCGGCAACAGTCTCCGCGTATGGTGAGTAGTGATCGAATAGCTCCCGTTCGATAGCAGGCCGCCAGGACGCGTAGTCTGAAGGCAAGGACCGTGCGATGCGCAACGCTTCGGCGCCGGCTCCCGCTTAATATGAGAGTTACCGGCGCTTCACCGTCGAGTTTGAGTGTTCCGCGCCATGCACCGCGCGAGCGATGTAACTCGCCAAGCTGTGGGTCAACAAATGATGCTGACTTGAACAATCCAAGCATGCGACTCTGCCAATGAGCTATTTCTATCCACTGGATTAAACACCGATCACATTTGAACTTTTGTTTGGCCGATCTTTAGAGCCTTCCATTAAAGGACAGATCGTCCAAAGGCGATTTTCTGTATAGGAATTTTAAACCACCTTTTGTTCTGGCCTGAGCAATATCGCCGGACCGGTGGGATGTCAATCGTCTTTCTGTTTGATGAAAATCCCAATGTTGCTTCGGCTGGCTCGGGCGGCGTATGAAAAAAGGGGCGCTGCGGATCGGATGATCAAGTAACCAAGCGGCGATTTCAGGATTGAACTGAATTCTCCATCTGAGCGCTCTGAATTCATCCCCATCGCAAAACCAATCCTACGTCGCATTCGATTGACGCGCGTCATTTAGTTCAGTCTCATGGTGGTCTGGCCTTCTGGCTGCCAAGAGCGGCACCCCGACATCTTGGTCGTTATGATATGCGTGGCCGAGTAACCGTTGCGCCTTTCATTAGCCGTCTCAGACTGCTCTTATTATCACAAAACGTGTAACGCACCCTCTTTCATCTCCTGTCCTTGTGCGGTGGATTTGTCAAACCTTTCTCGCCAACTCAACCCAGGCCGCCGCAGATATCAATCGAATGGCGCACAATGTCAAGACAAATTCCGGATGGAGTCTTACTATTCCCGGTTCCATAGATTTTGGGCTGAAGCTTTTCCGTTGGCCGGATCACTCGCCAAAGGGTGTTGCCTGGAAGCCGTTCCTAAAATTGAGAGCCGCACCAGTACTGTAAAACAATTCGGGTCAATCATTGAAATCATTGGGGGGAGAAAGTGGTCAGAAACATTATTCGCGATAGGAGAATCCTGTTCTTATGCCAGGACAACGCCTGCCTGAGTCCGATAGCAGAAGCGATCGCAATGCGGCTAGACTCTCCTCAAGTGCAAATTTTCAGCGCAGGTATTATTCCTGGACCCACCGACAGAGGAACGGTTGAGGCGTTAGCGGAACGCGGAATCAAACTGACGCGGGCCAGCAAAGGATTAGGTGAAATCTCTCGCGACGATATTGACTTAATCATAGTCGTGGGAAGCCTCGATGGTCCCGTTCCAAGTTTTCCATCACGGACGAGATGGGAATATTGGCCGGTTTCCGATCCTAGGAAAGAAGCTGGCGCGCAGCTCGAATCCACCCGGCGTGTTATAGATGATCTCGTCAAAAGAGTAGCTGGATTGTTTCTGGACTATCGACGCAGCTCTTGAGTCATTTCCTCCATAAGGCTTCATTCAAGAGCTTCAAATTCTTGATCGAAATTGTGGCTGTCGATGAAAGTGGCCACATCGAGTTTGCCAAGTGGACGCCGGACGCGCATCTACGGCAATCGCTTTCGTCGGCTTGCGTGAAGACAAAAACCCTCGTGAGGTTGTGCGGGAGGCGAGCGTTAAACGTGGCGCGGAACTAATCCCTCTCTGTTGACTGCATCCTGTGAGATTTGCCGGATGCGTCGTTCAATTCAATCTCAGGCTAAAAATCTGGTTTTTCCACTCGACGGAATACCTTTCGCCTTCTGTCGTAAATGTCACTTTTCTCTGCTACCTTCCGTGTAATGCGCAAATGGTGTCTGCAATGAAAAAAGCTGGTGTCTCGTCAATCCTGTTCGTAGTGATCCTACTTGCTGTTGGAGTCATAGCCGACGCGCAGCAGCCGAAGAAGGTCCCGCGGATAGGGTATCTGTCGGCGAACGATCCAGCTACTGAGTCCACCTTTTTTGAGACAATTCGGCTGGCTCTGCACGAGCTGGGCTACATAGAAGGACAGAACATCGCCAGTGAGTACCGATATGCGGAGGGGAAGCGCGATCGAGGCCCGAGGTTTCTGGCCGAGCTGATAAGCCTCAAGGTCGATGTCATCGTAGTAGCAGGAGGGAACAGCTGGATCCAGGCGGCCAAGAATGCGACCAAGACGATTCCCATCGTTATGGTGGGCCGTGGCCTCGATCCTGTCGAGTCAGGCCTGGTCGATAGCCTTGCGCGTCCCGGCGGCAACGTCACCGGCATCACAAACGTTAGCAGACAACTAAGCGGCAAGCGGCTGGAGCTGTTCAAAGAGGCCGTTCCCAAACTTGCCCGTGTCGCGGTTCTCTACGATCCGGCCAATCTAGGCGCTGAACTCGACATGAAAGAGGTTCTCCCGGTCGCGGCGCGTGCGCTGAAGTTGACTATTCAGCCTTGGGAGGTACGAGATGTGGACGGTTTCGAGAAGGTATTTGCTGCGTTAAACAAGCAGCGACCGGATGGACTCTATGTGCTCCCCTCGGGCCCGCTGGTGTTTGCTAACCAAAAACGGCTCGCGGTCTTTGCGTTTAAGAGCCGCTTGCCGTCGGTGTACAACAACAGAAATTTTGCAGAAGCTGGTGGGCTCATCTCCTACGGGGCGGACGAAGCAGACAGCTACCGGCGCGTCGCATACTACGTGGACAGAATCCTGAAGGGAGCCAAACCTGCGGATCTTCCGGTGGAGCAGCCGACGAAGTTCGAGCTGGTAATCAATTTGAAGACGGCAAAGCAGATCGGCCTAACGATCCCGCCGAATGTGCTGGCGAGAGCAGACAAAGTCATCAAGTGATGGCAGAAAACCAAGCAGCGATGCCAGAATTGAACTGATTTCTCCATCGAACAAAAACCTGTGAAATTTGCCCGTTGCGTCGATCAGTTCAATCTCAGGCTTAAAATCGGGTTTTCTCACTCAACTAATACCTGTCGTCTTCCGCCCGTAAATCACACTTTCCTTTATCTCTATCGGCGTGATACATAATGCTCGAAACGAGGTGCGCAATGAAGAGGGCTGCGGTGCCATCAATCCTGATTGCAGTGGTGTTGCTTGCTCTTGGAGTTACAGCCGAAGCGCAGCAGCCGGGCAAAGGCCCGCGGATCGGATTTTTGTCGAACAGGGTCAAGCCGACGCCTACTAGTCCCGATCTGTTCGAGAATGCATTCCGCCAAGGGCTAAGGGATCTCGGTCATATTGAGGGGAAAAACATCCTTATCGAGTATCGCTATGCTGAGGGGGTGGAGGAACGTCTTCGAGGCTTCGCGGCTGAGCTCGTACAGCTCAAGGTCGATGTGCTTGTCTCCGCAGCTAATTCAGGTATCCGTGCAGCCAAACAGGCGACCAAGACGATTCCCATCGTGATGATGATTACCGGCGATCCAGTCGCGCTTGGGCTAATCGATAGCTTGGCGCATCCAGGCGGAAATATCACAGGGCTCACGAGACTCACCAGGGACTTAAGCGGTAACGGCTGGAATTGCTTAACGAGGCGATTCCGGGAGTGTCGCGCATTGGAGTCCTGGGTGGATTGACGACAGATTACGAGTCTCCGGCGCGTGCACTAAAGGTGCAGATTGTCTCGCTAGAGGTTCGCGGTCCAAACCCTGATTTCGAGGGAGCATTCCAAGTGGCGACCAGCGGGCGTGTGAGCGCGCTCATTGTCGATACCCAGGGTGTGACCATTAGTCATCGAAAGTTAATCGCTGACCTTGCCATAAAGAACCGAATACCATCCATGTGTGAAAGAAGTGATTACGTGGAGGCTGGTTGCCTGATGTCCTATTCAGCCGACGAAGCTGAAAGTTTCAGGCGTGCGGCGTATTATGTAGACAAGATCCTCAAGGGCACCAAGCCTGCCGACCTGCCGGTGGAGCAGCCGACGAAGTTTGAGTTCATCATCAATCTGAAGACCGCGAAACAGATCGGCCTGACGATTCCGCCGAATGTGTTGGTGAGAGCGGATAGAGTGATCAAGTGATGGCAGAAACACTTAGTAGCGAATCGCAGGATTGAACTGATTTCTCCATCTAACAAATCCTCTGAGATTTGCCCGTTGCGTCGTACAGTTCAATCCTGCGTCGAAATTAGCCTTTTCCCCCTCGATGAATCTGGTTCTCCTTCTGCCGTAAATAACACTTTTCTCAGCTACCGTATCCGTGATAAAAACCCGCAAGAACAAGGTGCGCAATGAAGAAAGCTGCGGTGCCATCAATCCTGGTTGCAGTGATACTGCTTGCTGTTGGAGTTACAGCCGAGGCGCAGCAGGCGAAGAAAGTCCCACGCCTAGGGTTCCTAAGCGCTGTCTCCCCTTCGACTATCTCGGCCCGCATCGAGGCATTCAAGCAGGGGCTACGCGAGTTGGGATACGTGGAGGGGAAAAACATCGCCATTGAGTGGCGATATGCGGAGGGAAAAGTAGATCGCCTAAGTGAGCTTGCAGCCGAACTGGTGCGTCTCAGGGTGGACATCATCGTCTCGGCCGGTCCGACAGTTACCCGTCCCGCCAAGGAAGCAACTTCCACGATTCCTATTGTCATGGCGCTTGATGATGACCCTGTCGGCTCGGGGTTCGTCGCCAGCCTTGCGCGACCGGGAGGGAATATTACTGGATTGTCGACTCTCGCCCCGGAGATAAGCGGAAAGCAACTAGAGCTTCTGAAAGAGATCGTTCCGAAGCTCACGCGGGTGGCCGTCATCGGCAATTCGACCAGAGCGGGCACGGCACAAATGTTAAAAGAGACGGAACTCGCCGCAGAGGCGTTGAAGGTGCAGCTTCAGTACCTGGAAGTATTAGCTCCGAAGGATATTGAGAGTGCATTTCAAGCCTCGAGCAAGGGGCGTGCCGACGCCGTCCTGGTGTTGACAAGCCCCGTCTTCCTTTCTCAGCGAACGCAGACTGCAGAATTCGCGGTAAAGAGCCGGCTTCCCGCAATATATTCTTGGCCAGAAAATGTAGAGGACGGCGGGCTTATGACCTATAGCGTGAGCATTACCGACTTGTTCCGCCGCGCCGCGACCTATGTTGACAAGATTCTCAAAGGCGCCAAGCCTGCCGATCTCCCGGTGGAGCAGCCGAAGAAGTTCGACTTCATCATCAATCTCAAAGCCGCCAAGCAGATCGGCCTGACGATTCCACCAAACGTGCTGGCGAGAGCGGATAGAGTGATCAAGTGAGCAAAGAAAGCGAAGCGGCGATACCAGGATTGAACTGAATTCGCCGTCTAACAAATCCTGTGAGATTTGTCCGTTGTTCAATCTCAAGGCTAACGCTATGCCGTTGAGTCGTGACTAAGTAAAATAGCATACTCAATTATCGGCTCCCGCGGCGGTTAGATGGCGCCGATCAATCAGCCGTATTTCTTGACTGCTTGCTCGATCGCGCCTCCAGCCTTAGCAAGGTCGTCAGGTACCATCACCGGGTGAATCTCAATGCTCGCATTGAACGCGAGGAACCACGGCTCCGCAATTGCGGGGATCAGCGAAGCGTCCTGCATTTCGAGGAAGAGAAACGCCGTCCGTTGACCATTGTCGTCCGTGAAATACACGGCCTCGGGCTTCAAATCCGCCAGTATAGATTGGATGGTTGTGCCGAGCTTTCCCGCCTTCGCAGCCCTGTTCCCGGCTTCGACAGGAATGTTCACCTTGACTAGAAATCGCATAGATCACCTCCGCATTAATGATGAATTGCTCTGTTCATGCTAACTCATCACATCTCCACTGCAAGCCAGGCGACCTGCCTGTGGAGCAGCCGACAAAGTTCGAGCTGGTGATAAATCTCAAAACCGCAAAACAGATCGGTCTGATACCGCCGGAGGTGCTTGCCCGGGCGAGTAGGCTGATCAAGTGATGGCAGAAAACCAAGCAGCCCTGCCAGGATTGAACTGAATTCTCCTACGACTTCATCCTACAAGACGAGACTGTTGCGTACAGTTCAATTCTCAGGGTGGCCCTTGCCTTCTTATTTGACCAATCCCTATCGCCTTCCGCCGTAAATCACACTTTCCTTTATCTGTATCCGCGTGATACAAAACGCTCGAAACGAGGTGCGCAATGAAGAAGGCTGCGGTGCCATCAATCCTTTTCGTAGTGGTCTTGCTTGCTCTTGGAGTTGCAGCCGAAGCGCAGCAGGCGTAGATGCTTGTCCAGGGTACAACCGAACGCTCGCAAAAAGTTTTGTTTCCGCTTGGTTCTTCGATATACAACAGCCTCGTTGGCTCCTTAAATGCACGCTTGACGTTTTATCAAAAACGAAGCCCACGCTACTAATCTCCAACCGCCCCCCTAACTCCGGCGCATCCGCGCGTATAGGGTTGCTGCTCAAATTATATTTCAAAACGGTCCAATTCTGAACAGAGATAAAAACACCATCGGGATACGTTCCTTTATCGGGCCGTAAGCAACGGCATCGAACTTGCGGCCTAGATTGATGATATATTTGGATTTCTCCAAACGTAAACCTTATAAAGGAGGAAAGCCCGATGGCTGCTGATACTTGGCAGAACATTTTCACGCAGAGCCCGGTAAATAGCGGATACTACGACGAGGACGAGCTACCCCACTGCAACTGGGACTGGCCCAAAGGGACCTGGTTTCAGGCGCGCCGGGATATTATGCGCGAGCGTCAACCGGCATGGGGTCACAACATAAGAAAATTGCAGGAAATCTCTTGCTCTAGGAGTCGGACAAATGCACGATATAGAATAAACGTTGGCTCAATCGAAACGTTTAAATACAACCAGTCATCAACTTTTGAAAAAAATTAAAAAGCTGCTGAGACAAAGTGAAAAAATCATTCAGCAGAGCCGCGCCGCGATACTAAACAGTTGAACACAAGAATAAATGTCATTGCTCTAACGTTCTCGACTTTCTAAGTGCGACAGGTCGATAGTCATCCAAATCTTTTCAGTCTGCCACCGCCGCCCCTAACTCCGGCGCCCTCGCCGGCACAACGTCACCAGGACATAGAAAGGAAAATGAACGATGCCTGTAACCGACGAGAAAGAACTGAAGCGCCATCTATCAAGCGAAGCCTACAAGAACGAAATCAAGCCGCTTAAGTTAGATTGGGCTCAAGCTGCCGGCAGATTGCTGCAGATCGCAATTCATGGCGAGATTGCTCTTTGAGTCTAATTCGTGATCGCCGCCCCTATCCCGCGCGCCTTGATTTCCTATTGGCCCGAACTAATACCTGCCCATCATGTGCGGGCCGTTACACCTATTTCCCCCGTGAATTTTCCGACCTTCGCTTTACCTGGAATGTCGACGAAATCTTCGGTTTAAAGCTACCTGGAAACAACCGGATGGAAATCTATTGCGTACCTACACGATTGTCACGACGGACCCCAACGACGTGTTGCGGCGGATCCATAACCGGATGCCCGCCATGCTGAGCAACGACGAAGCCGTCAAATGGCTTGCTGTTGATGACGAAATCGCCCATGCCCTCACTTTGCTGAAACCGTGCCTTTGGGTGACGAATGTGAGGGGAATGATAAGACCGGATTGACAAGGCGATGATCAAAGGGCTAGATCTCGTGCAAAAGCGGGTTTTTCGGGATTGTAATATATCGGTCAGCAGGTTGCTGATCAGGCAAACTCAACAATGGGAATTGTAACATTTGCTTCCTTGGCAGCGCGGGTTGGTATCTTAATCCCGCTATTGATTGGCTGGCTATTCTGGCACCGGAGGCGGCAACATCGATGATCGATTCCCTGATCAGTGGCAAAATATATCTCCAATTTGTGGCACTAAAATTGCGTCACAATCGGCCAGAAATTGAGTTTTAGCTATGGCAACAATAAACGTACATCGGATGGGGCTCATAGCTGCCCTGTTCATTTTCCTCTGGGCTTCGCACGCTCTCAGCACCGATTCACGGCGTTATACGAGGGACGAATCTGAAAAGTGGCTTATCGGTAAAACTAAAGAGGAGATTGTAAAGATTCTCGGCAAACCGGATGACGTTACCTCATCTACCCCGAATGATGATACATGGCTATATAAGCGATTGCTGATTTACGATCCACAGACCGATAAAACTTTCAATCGCGTGGTAATTTTTTTTTCGAATAATAGATACCAGCGTTATTCCCTCAGCGCGAATTGAGCGAACTTACTCTTACAAGGAAGACCGATTCTCATAACTCGGACATTCAGTCACGTTCAATTTCTCTGATGTGGGACACCCCGGCGAGCTTCATCTGTAACCTCCTGAAAAGCAAGCAATCCATATTTCCGCATAAGACGGCACAAGGCTTGCTCCCAGAGGATCGGATTGCTCTAGGGCCGGACAACTTGCACGATATCGACGATCACACAAAAAAGGTTGTTAGATTCTAAACGTTGTAACCAGTCACAAATATTTGGAAGACATTGAGCTGCTGAGACAAAGTCAAAAAATCATTCAGCCGAGCCGCATTACAAAAGAGTAAATCAATCGCATCAAACTGAACCGATA
Source organism: uncultured delta proteobacterium (assembly GCA_963840855.1). Lineage (GTDB taxonomy): Bacteria > Desulfobacterota > Binatia > UBA9968 > UBA9968 > DATACQ01. Next base: position 90,077 of record CAWJBB010000050.1, on the reverse strand, counting down.
CCCCTATCCACAATTATGATATTTTCATCGCTTACAGAGCGAGCGTTGGACCATTGGGTTAGCCCAAGCACATGGGATTCCTTAAACGATACCGATACGGCGAAATTTTACGAGTTCGTCAGTCAGTATCATAAGGATCACGGTTTGGCCATGGACGAGTGTGCCATGCGGGATAGAATCAAAGAGGTGGTCATGGCGAAAGGTCATCCGTTCGGCAGACTCGAGGCAGACTTCGTTCATAAGTGCGTTTCAGTGGCCCGCAACGTTCTCGATATTCTAAGTGCCGACAGGTCGATAGTTATCCGATCTTTTCAGTCTGCCACCGCCGCCTCCACATCCGGCGCCCTGGCCGGCGTAGGGTCGCCCGGCGTCCACCAAAATTCCTGTCCGTAGTCCCTGCGCGCCTTCTGCATGATGCGCGGGGAGAATTTGACCGCGGTCCGGCATAGCGATATGAAACAACAGCATGTGCGGTCGTTATACCTATTTTCCCCGTGAATTCTCCGATCTTCGCCTTATCTGGGATGTCGACGAAGTCTTTGATTTAAAGCCCCGCTATAACATCGCCCCGACTCAAGAAGCGCCCGTGATCGTTCAAGCGGCGGGAAAACGAACCCTTAAGCTGTTCCGCTGGGGATTGATTCCCTGGTGGGCCAAAGATCCGGCCATTGGAAACAGGATGATAAACGCCCGCGCTGAAACGCTCGCCGAGAAACGGCTTTCAAGGCGCTGCTGGGGAATCGCCGCTGTCTCGTTCTTGCCGATGGCTTTTACGAGTGGCGGAAAGGAGGAAAGCGAATAGCCCCCATGCGCTTCAAGCTCAAGTCTGGAGAGCCGTTCGCGTTCGCCGGTTTGTGGGATAGCTGGAAACAACCGGATGGAAATCTCTTGCGCACCTATACGATTGTCACGACGGAACCCAACGACGTGCTACGCCCGATCCATGACCGGATGCCCGCTATGCTGAGTAACGACGACGCCCTGAAATGGATTGCGGTTGGCGACGAAATCGCCCACGCGCTCACTTTGCTGAAACCATATCCGCCGGAAAAGATGGAAGGCTACGACGTACCACCGATCGTGAACAATCCCCGAAATGACTCGCCGGAATGCATCCTCTCGGCTGAAGGCAAACTGCTATGATGGAACGCTACAAAGGCTATTGGATCACCGGCAGCGCCGTTCCTGGGCCGCCTTATACCCATTATTGGCATCCCCTTCGGAAAGATCCTCAAAGACGGCCGCCTGGGCTCCGTGGTGGAAGTCGTACGATTTCAAGATACTGGTATCAGGTTCGATCAGGGCATGCGCGGGTTGGCCGAGTTTTTTGGGATGGAAATTAGGCGAGTGCTCCAGGGATTGATTGTGTTCGGACTTTGGAGGATAAGACGTTATACACTAGGCCCCGCGTAAGCCGAGAACGGCCAACTACATGAGGTGAGGCATGAAACTTAGATCTGTGGCTTCTTTATTTGTGCTGATTGTGGGAGGAGTAGGCACTTCGTCTGCCCAAGACGCAATTAATATCGCTGATTTGGTTCTTGCTGTTCGAAATGGCTTGATTGAGGCGCAAAGGCGTCAGACTCAAGCCGACCTCGTCCCGATGTTTCTCGTAAAGGACTTCGAAATGAGTATCACATTTGTCGTCGAGAAAGGCGCAACAGGAAGCGTTAATCTCAAGGTCGTTACCTTGGGCGGCGATATCAAAAAGGAACAGACCCATACAGTTACGATACGCTCAGAGACGGCGGTGTTCGAACATGTGAAGGATAGGCTCAGCAAATGCCTTGGCCAGAGCCAAAACCGCACTTACGCATTTTGTTTTAACCAAGCCTATAAGGAATTGGGTCTCACGCAGGCGGGTGCAGGTATTCATCGCTAGATCGTTTGGGTGGTATGCGGGTTTGCCCCAGAGGTTTCCGCTTTCGCAAACGGGGCAAGGACAAGGTTTATGTGCGGTCGCTACACGTATTTTCCCGCTGAATTTTCCGACCTTCGCCTTACCTGGGATGTCGACGAAGTCTTTGATTTAAAGCCCCGCTACAATATCGCTCCGACTCAAGAAGCGCCCGTAATTGTTCAAGCCGCGGGAAAACGAAACCTTGAGATGTTTCGGTGGGGGTTGATTCCATGGTGGGCTAAAGATCCGGCGATCGGTAACAGGATGATCAACGCTCGCGCTGAAACGCTCGCCGAGAAACGGCTTTCAAGGCGCTGCTGGGGAATCGCCGCTGTCTCGTTCTAGCCGATGGTTTTTACGAATGGCGGAAGGAAGGAAAGGGCAAGGTTCCCATGCGCTTCAAGCTCAAGTCAGGTGAACCGTTCGCGTTCGCCGGCTTATGGGATACCTGGAAGCAACCAGATGGAAGTTTCTTGCGCACCTATACGATAGTCACGACGGCTTCGTCGCGCTCGCCAGAGACAGTCCTAAAACGAATTGAGCTGCTGAAGGAAGCTGTCCAGAAGCTCCTTTTGGGCCAGAGACAGCAGTTCAAAGAGACCGAAGGGGCTGCCAAGACTTTAGACGTTAAGCTTCAATCCGTAGAGCTGGAACGGCTAGGCGACTTGGAAAACGCCTTTGCTGCCATCACCAGGGAGCGCCCTATGGACTGTTAGTCTTTCGGTCACCTATTGTCTCGATCCACGCAAAAGCGCATCACGGAATGAGCGGATAAATGGCGAGCTGGAACAGTGGATAGTCTCCAACAGCAGGCGCGGCGCCCTGCGGATAACTCAGAACTGCTTTTTTGCAATGCAGGGAGAGCATTTTCCCCACTGATCCACTCCGTTTCGGACATCGGGCTTTATGCGGCTTTTCCATTCGTAGTTGCCTGTCATGCGGTCGATTCGAATTTCTTGGGTGAATTTTTCATCTTCCTGACAGGCTCGCCAGTTCAGCGATATAGCTCCGGGCAGAAAAAAGGTGGGTTAAATTTCCTATACACTCAGGACTTTCATCGCCCGCTCTGAAACGAGATGCAATAGCCTCGAGCGCATGGGCGGCCGTTGCAATGCGCGCCGAGTTTTCACTCGTCGCGGTGCGATCCGATGTCGACGACACGGCGATCCGCTATTTGCCGGGTCGTCAGGTCGGAATCCCCTCGCCCCGCAGCATCCTCAAGGCTTCCTCCACTTCCGCTTGCTCTCGCTCCGACAGCGGCTTTCCTTTGCCCAACCCCCCGCCGACTTGAGACAGCTCCCACTCCGTCGTGCTCGGCATTCTCAGGTCGAGATCCTTGCCGTTCGCCAGCGCGCTTTTGATGCTGACTACGAGCGTGCTGCCTTGCGTTCGCATCGTGATCTTCTTGTTGTCGAGGCCGTCGAGCGACTTCGCGGACGGAAAGCCGATCTTCGCTGGACCGGCATACATGCCGTCCTGCGAAACACCCGGAGGTGCGTCCACGACGTCCTCGGGGCTGACCGCGAGACCGCTCACCGTGAACTGCCAACCTCGATACAAAGGTTTCGGGGCTGCGCTCCATTTCGCAATGAGGTGGACTTCCCACTTCTTCGCGAGGATGACCGTATGGCGCAGTGCCCAGACATGGAACTCGGCTTCGATGGGCTTGGTCGCGGGGTCGGGCCGCTTGATGATCGGTGGCTGTGAATTCGGAATCGTGTGCCATTCCGCGACGAGCAGCACCGAGCGGTCGAGCGGATCCTCGGTTCCATCGCGCTTTCCCTGCAGAAACGGGATGGTCTCGCCAAGGCCGGTCTCCTTGATGACACAGGCCACTTTCTTCGCGAGCAGCGAGTCGAGCGTCTTCTTGACCTCGTTTGCTCGGTCCTTGGACAACCTGTCGTTCGTCGCGTTCGGAGCAGTTCGACTCGCTGTTCCGAGCAGCCAGACGCAGCAGAACGCGTTCGTCTTCGTGGCCATCTTGAAGGCGCCCGTCGTGAGAATGTCGGAGGCGATCTGCTGTAGCCACGTCTTGTGCTCGGAGCGCAGCACATGACTGCCGACATCGAATCCGTGCAAGTATGCCGTGAGCCGTCCCTGCCCATTGTTCCAGTTGTTGATGACGTTGATATAGCTCGCCATGACGGCCCTCCAAATCAGCAGGCTGAAACGCAACGACACACTAAACCATCCGCGCAAGCACGGCAGCACCAACGAAATGATAGAATGATAGGAATTTGCTTTTTGGATCTCGACGCGAATAACTGAAACCCGGCTCCATCAGCCGCTTGCGAGCCAGGTGTCAACAGGCCGATAGCGAGTCGGACAAAGAAAAGCAGCCTCCATTCGTCACTTTGGCCGGAGACTATCCGATAAGGTGGTCTTATGTCAACTTCGCACAGAGCTGGATCATCTGCTTCCGACTTCGGTAAGAGGTTTTTTGAATTAACTGGCTATACCTCGATTCTCCTCGGCAAGGTGAGTTTATCGAGCCACAGGATGGATCTCACGTTCATGTGGGTCTAGCGACCGTAGCTGACGACGACGGACGCGTCGGGTGGCGACTCGTCGTCCCGAGGTGAGCGGCTACATCGGGCGACTGTGCTATGCAGTTCGGTCCGTGGTGCGTACCCTGCTCCGTCCCATCGTGCTCACGGCGACGCTCCTCACGGCGATCGGCACACCGATTCATGCGCAACTCGTAGGCGCAGGGGGCCGGCGCTACAGGCGCAGCCGAACGGATTCGTGTCGAGCGGCGCGAGGCCGAACTTGCGGGACAGCGCCTCGAACTCGAAAAGCGCAAGCTCGCGCTCGCCGAACAGCAGGCCGCCAGATCCGCGACGCCAACAGATGACACCAGCATCACGCTCCCAACCGCCGGGAAGATGAGTGGGGCGTTAGCGGGGTTTTTTTCTCCCTCACGAATTTCCAACTGACGACGCGCATGGATGGCTGTGACGCGTTCCTGGCGCGATTCATTCAGATAGAGATGGCTCGGCTCGGCACGACGGTCGAGGAGTATTTGAAGATGTGCGAGAGCGCCACGGCGTTCTACGAGCGAGCGGTGGCCGCTGCCCAGAGGCCTTAGACGCCGGCACTCGATGACACTTCCCCCCATCGTCGCGCTTTGCGCCGCCCAGCGCGCCATCGCCTCGAACGCGTCGGCTGCAGTCGGATGTTCGCAGATCAGCTCGACCTTCCGGGCATGGCGCCGCTGCCGCTCTCTAGTGCACCGGCGGTCCGGTGATCCTGAAATCCAGGCCGCTATGGCGGATGTTCCCCTTGCAAGTCACGGTGCGCCGAGGAGGATCCGATCGGAATCCTTCGTCCGGGAAGATCTCGTAGGTCGTTTCGGCGCGTACGTTCTCGAAAACGTAGCGGCGGTTGGTGAGCGGGACACGTCTCGGCTGGCCGCCATCCTTCGCCCGTAGCACCATTCTTCTCAGTGTGACCTTGATGGGCTGCGAAGCCGGACTGTCGGGCGAAATGACCCCCTGCAGTGGTCCCGTGACCTCACCCCTAATCGAGCATGTCCCGGGCGCCGGTGGCGAGGGGGGTGGCGGTGTGGGCGGCGCTGGCGGGGCCGCGGCGGTCCAGCGTTTTTCGTGGGGAAAGTCCTGGCACAGGATCGCCTGGTCGGTCGTGGAGATGCACACCCGCACCGTCACGCTCAGGAAGTCCGCCGCACCCTCGCGCCGTTTGATGGTCAGCGTGACGGTGTGAGTCCCCTGTTGCACCGGAATCTCGTCGAACTCTACGAGCCGTGGATTGAAGACCCCGCCCCTCTCCTCCGGTGCCGCGTGGATGGTGACCTCGCCCGAATTCTCACCCGTGAACGTGTAGTCCACGGTAACCCGCAGCTCGGCGGTCGAGGGGCTGGTAGCCCGGAAGTTGCGAATGCTGTTGGCGTCCTGCAAGGCTGCGGCATCCGGATGGCCAACCGCCGGCGTGAGAAGCAGCGGGACGATGACAATCGCGAACCAGGAACTGGGAATGCGAAGTGTCATTGCTGTACTCCCGGCTTCCAGACGATCGCTGATTCGCTACGACCTGGAATCCTCAGAAGGCGCGGAGACGATAAGACGGATGAACGGCCATTCTTTGACGGAAGCCCCGTTATGCGACACCTAACACAGTACCCATCGCTGTATAGGAATTTTAAACCACCTTTTTTTCTGGCCTGAGCAATATCGCCGGACCGCTTCTTCATCGTCCGACCCTTTCCGTAGGCCGGACTCTAAACCAACGCGCTACTCAAAACTGGGGAGACGTCGCCACAACGACCGCATGCGCTACGCGACGTTGTGCCGGGTCGGGCTCCCATGCGGGAGCGGGGCGACCGAGGGAGCGTGCAAATCCGTCGTGATGATCCGTGCAAAAGGCTGCGGGCAACGGTGGCACGAGGACGGCGTGACCGCCGCGCTCACATGGCGTGCCGTGTATCTGAGTGAACGTTTGCCGACCCTGTGGCCCCACTTCTCGGCTGACTACTCAGCTGACGTGCAGGCTGCCGCATGATCCGAGAGCGTTCCAGACCCCCTCTGGCGGCATCGATGTGTCATGTGTGATGCTCGCAAGTGGCACGGTCACCCGTTGGGATCGTCATATGAATAGGCATCAGTGCTAACTGCTAGAGGCTTTCCTCACTGCCTCCAACGAAGCTCTTGCGTCTTCCGGTCTGACACAAGATAAGCATTGGCAGAGGTATTAAAGAGGCCCAGCACCTCCAATGTTATGGCTGGGCGGCTGCGATGATCTCTGCTGCGAGAGTCGGGTGAGCTCCTCAACTCCCACTGGTAGACACCTTTCGGCATTTCCATTCGAGGTTCGCGTGAAGGATCCCACAAAGCCCAGCCGAGACTATCCGCGCCTCCTTTCTTGTGAACGATGAAATACCCCGCGCCATAATGATAGAGCGCTACTGGTTCATTGAGTTTGACGCCGCCGTCGTCCGACGCTCTGGTTCGAATGTGAAAGTTTTCGCCAGCCTCCCTGGTTGGAACAATTCGGAATCCCTCACGGACCTTAGAATTTCCTACCAGTTGTCCGCCGGCGGTGACCAGTCGATACGGTGTTCCGCTACGGATCGGCTCGCCCGATCTTCCTGAGCCTGAGCGCACTCGCCAGTGTTGATCAGCTCCTGGCCCGTAAATACTGACTCCTTGAGCGAAAGCGAGGGCACCTAGAATGAAGAAGAGACACCCCGATATGGCAGAATAGAATCTCTTCATGTGGAGCGTAGGCACACCGACCTCCTGCGCATTTCGTTATCATATTATGGCGGATCAGACAATATCTATTTGTTGTGGCTGGCTTAATTTAAGCAGCCAGTCACTGCCCGTATTTGTAGAGACGTCCGACCTGGTATTCCTTGTGAGCGATGAACAACGTTCGCTCAATGTCTCTCGCGGTCACTCCAAGTTTCTTGGCGAAATACCGTAGAACCACCAGAAACTGGTACCAGTTCTTGAAATTGAACCCGACGCCGTCGGCGTTCTTGGTGACCGTGCCCACCTCGTGCAGAAGCTGCCACACCCGGATGTCGATCACGCCGTAACGTTTCGGATTGAGCAACATTAGGATGGCTGAAGCCATGGGGACAGACACACCCCTCAGCTCCCGCAATGCCTCAAGCCGCCGCTGCTCGCTCCGAGTGGCAAGAGCCTCCCGAGTAGCGGCACGAACGCGGGCCGGTGAGTTCGACCGGATGTACTGGATGGCGCGCGGTGACTTCCAGTAGCACACTCTGTATAGTCAGGGAGAACCCCTTATGGTAAGTTACACTAAATCGTTCGGCTATTTTTACGAAGTCACTCAGGGCAACGATGCAGAAAATATTTATTGGGCCAGCACAAGTAAACCGGCCATCCAAGGAACCCAACCGATTTCGTTCATCGGCGACGACATTCTGCAACCTCAGTGCTATCAAATCAATGAAACTGAGTATGTTTCTTATTGGTTCGCGCCAATTGAGACTCGATCAATTGCGAGTTTTCTGTATAGGAGGTTTAAACCTCCTTTTTTCTGGCCCGAGCAATATCGCCGGACCGGTGGGATGTCAATCGTCTTTCTGTTTGATGAAAATCCCGATGTTGCTTCGGCTGGCTCGGGCGGCGTATGAAAGAGCGGGCGCTGCGGATCGGGTGATCAAGTAAATACTTTGATATTGCTTCGTTGAAACATGGCGCTTGATTTGCATTACAAATAAGCCACGCCGTGGCGATTATCAAATCGAGCGGCTTCGGAGATTTACTCGGATACTCAACCGAGACTGACCATCGTTCAACGTAACTCCGAACGGTGCCGCAATTACCCAAAGAAGCAATAACTGGAGGTAACACATCCATCGGCTTGACCGTGTTACGAAATCGAAGCAGAAGCCATAAGTCGAACCTCAATTCCGCAATGCGAGTATCTTGCCTTCGTCGATGGATTTCGCGATAGTCATTCGGCTACGGTTACGAATTGTACACGAAGGAGAAGCAAACCAATTAAAGTTACATTGATTCATAACCCATCCGCCGGTGACGACTCACAGCCTACAGGTGATCGGATTACAGATATGATCCAGGCCGCGGGCCATAAGGTCAAATATTATTCTTCTAAAGACAATGATTGGAACAAGGCGCTGAAGAAATCCACAGATATTATCGCTGTTGCCGGTGGAGACGGCACCGTTGGAAAAGTTGCCCGCCGAATGGTCGGCAATCCGACTCCGATTGCGATTCTCCCTCTGGGCACCGCCAATAATGTCGGTCACAGCTTGGGGTTGACCGGAAGGGCTTTAGACACCCTCATTGCCGACTGGGATTCCGCGCGCCGAGTCAACTTTGACGTAGGCGAGGTGGATGGGCCATGGGGTTCATATTACTTCATTGAAGGTTTTGGATTCGGTCTGTTTGCCTCGACAATGTTGAAGCTGGAGCAACGCAACCACCCCCTCCTGGCAGCTGATGTTCGCCGCGACGACGAAATTGAGAGAGTCCTCGCCATTCTAAAGGAACGGCTAGAAAAACACACTCCGAAGAAACTTTCGGTGCTTTTGGATGATGAGGATCTGTCGGGCGATTACATTCTGCTGCAGGCATTGAATATACGATATGTCGGTCCAAACCTGGATCTCGCTCCGGCTGCGGACACCAACGATGGTCTGCTCGAGGTCGTTCTGCTTGTTCACGGAGAAGAAAAGAAACTGAGCCGATATCTCACGCACTGCATACGTGGACGGAATGTCGATGCGAAGCTTACCGTGCAACGCGGCCGACATCTACAAATCGAATGGGACGGGTCTCCGGTTCACATTGATGATAAGCCGTGGTCAAATGACGATCGCAAGAAAAAGAAGCAGTCCAAAATCATCGATGTTAGAATGGGGGCTCATTCGATTTCCTTCTTGTGCCCACAAAAGACGCGGCGACGGCTGACGAGATCACAGGGAAAAGACTCGAAATCTTAGATTTTAAAGAGTGCATCCGGAATAGGTGCCGGCTCACGCCCCGTCTCCGCTGGCCTCCGCTCTCAATGAGGAGATAATACGATTCGGGCTATCGTCGCTTGCTGGAAAACAGGCAGCGACTTCAGTATTGTTACTGCTACCTTCCGCGTAATGTGCTAGTCCATGGGCGATTTAGATCGATGCGTCGTTCAGTTCAATCTCAGGCTAAAAATCTGGTTTTTCCACTCGACGAATCCCTGTCGCCTTCCTCCGTGTAAATCACACTTTCCTTTATCTCTCTCCGCGTGATACAAAACGCTCGAAACGAGGTGCGCTAATGAAGAAGGCTGCGGTGTCATCAATCCTTGTTGTAGATGTAAGGCCCTTGGGTATATGAAAGGAGGGTGAGAGGATGACAACGGCAGCAGATCTTTTTGTGGCCGACCGTCTTGCGCAAGGTCGATCTCTGAGCCGACGCGCCGAATCGTGACGTGCAACGTTGCACTTTTTTGGGTCTCTTGCCTTGCGATCATCTGCTTCGCCCTACTGGCCGAGCCCCGTAGCGCCCGGGAAGCCATTGCCGGATCCATTACGATTCCACCGGGACAGCCAGCGACCGATTGGTCCTTCGCCGCATCGGTCTACACCTACATCGTGCCCGATAGCCATAACTATGCGCAGCCCACATTTAAGGCCGACCGCGGGTGGTTGCATCTCGAAGCACGCTACAACTACGAAGCTCTGGAAACTGGATCCCTGTGGGTCGGATACAACTTCAGTGCTAGTAATAAGCTCTCGCTGAACGTCACGCCGATGCTTGGTGGTGTCTTTGGTAAGACAACAGGCGTCGCACCCGGCCTCCGTGGCTCACTTAGTTGGTGGAGATTCTACTTCTACGGCGAGGGTGAGTTCGTTATCACCACCGACAAACGTTCTGACTCCTTTCTCTACGGTTGGTCGGAGTTGACAGTGTCTCCGTTCGACTGGCTGCGCGCTGGACTGGTGCTGCAAAAAACCAAGGTGTATCAGAGCGATTTCAATGTCCAGCGAGGATTTCTCGTCGGGGTGAATTACAAAAAAGTAGAGGTCACCGGGCATGTCTTTAATCCGGACAAGAAGAAACCCGCCTTTGTTACATCGGTCAGTATAGAGTTTTGATCTCGAAAAGCGTTATCAAGATGGCGAGGAAATAAAGGGGCCAGGGAGTGGGATCGTATGGCCAAGCGGTGGGATTATTTGAGTTTTATAAAGACTATGGAGATTGGGCCACACACTATAGCACGGTACGGATGATCTAACAGTGATATGATTGAAACGTCGCGTCGTTCAGTTCAATCTCAGGCTAAAAATCTGGTTTTTCCACTCGAGGAATACATTCTGTCCGTAAAGTTCAAAAACCTCCAGGGGAGATCAGACTGTTTTTTTAATTCTTATTATTCACTTACGGCATCACGTCGACCATCTTGTCGCCGAGGTTTTTCCCGGCTGTTATCTGGATAGAGTGATTATTTCGCAACTCTAGCGCCTCCAACCGCGATTCCAGCGCAGCAATCTGCGCCTCCTTGTGTTTTAGCTCCGCCGTGCGCTTCTCCAGCGCCTGCACGGCGATCATTAGAATCCCCGCCAGATCGCCCGAGTTGATCGTCTTCTCCGAGCCGATCTGTCCCAATCCGTCGTGGCCGAAGGCTGCATAGAAGTCCTGCGCCATGGGACCATAGTGGCGAAACTTCTTAAGATCGTGGCCAATGAAGTTCCAGCTCGACAGCTCAAAGCCGCGAATCTTTCCCAGCACTTCCTCTCCATCGACCGGCTGGAAGTTTTCCTTCTGGGTCTTGTCCGAAGGGAAAGTAAACGCCACCTGCCCTTCGATCACCGTGACGTCACCGTTTCCCAGGCGGATCTTATTGCTGGCATTGACGATGGCACTACTGCCGATAGCCGTAGCGTTTACCAGATCCCCAGCAGACACATTGGCTGCAAACCCGATGGCGGTGTTGTTGCTGCCCGTGATGTTGTTATCGAGCACACCAACTCCGATGGCTGTGTTGTTGCCGCCTGTGCGGTTGTTAGTGAGTGCATTGTTTCCGCTGGCTGTGTTGGCTTCACCCGTGGTGTTGAGAATGAGCGCGCTGGATCCGGTAGCGGTGTTGCTGCTGCCCGTGGTGTTGTTAGTGAGCGCAGCGAGTCCGGTGGCGGTGTTGGCTTCACCCGTGGTGTTGCTAAAGAGCGCTTGGAGACCGAGGGCGGTGTTGAGGCTGCCCGTGGTGTTGCTAAATAGCGCATCGAGTCCGGTGGCGGTGTTGGCTTCACCCGTGGTGTTGCTAAAGAGCGCCCTGTGTCCGCTGGCGGTGTTGTTGATGCCCGTGATGTTGCTAAAGAGCGCATTGACTCCACTGGCGGTGTTGTCGCTGCCCGTGGTGTTGCTAAAGAGCGCATTGAGTCCGCTGGCGGTGTTGTGGCTGCCCGTGGTGTTGCTAAAGAGCGCATTAGCCCCACTGGCGGTGTTGTTGATGCCCGTGATGTTGGCAAAGAGTGCACGGAATCCGCTGGCGGTGTTGCCGTCGCCGTTGTTGCTAAAGAGCGCCTGGAAACCGCTGGCGCTGTTGAAATTGCCCGTGGTGTTGGCAAAGAGCGCATCGAATCCGCTGGCGGTGTTGCCGTTGCCCGTGGTGTTGCTAAAGAGCGCATTGTTCCCGATGGCGGTGTTCTGCTCGCCCGTGGTGTTGTTCTGAAGTGCGCCTATCCCCAGGCGGGTGTTGCTCTGCGCCGCAGCAACCCCTGCTAGAGAGAGCGAGAAAATGAGCCCAGCCACAATGACGGAGAAAAACGACGCCATGATGGTAGAACGGTTAAACATATCAAACCCTCCTTTTGTGCATTTAAGGCACTCGACGAGCAGAAGGGCCTTCTATTCTTGACACGCTAAAAAGTCAACCGGGCGGGATAGGGCGCACAGCAAAGCACCGCGAAATTAGACAGTGAAACGCTTAGCCGCGATCGCAGGATTGAACTGATTTCTCCTACAAAACAATCAGCATTCATCCCACGCTTGCTCCACCACATAGCAGTCTTTAATCCTTTTCCAACGCAGTGATGGCCTTACTTAGGCTTCCAAAATAATGCGCTGCCTGTAACTTTAGCACCTTTGGAATATCGTTTGCTGTATGTCTCTTTAGAGCGTCGCTGAGTGCTCTTAAAACACCGCGAGGGCTCTTGTACAACTTTCCCGACGCCTGTGCCGCGTTAATGCCGGCGGCAATCAATGCCTTGCTCCACAATCCGTATTGGCGTCGTGCCGCAGAAAACAATTTCGTATGATTCATCAGCACGTATCTTGCGTAGAGTGGCAGACTCTGATGTCGCATGGCGCGTATTTCTTTGACGATTCTTTCATCGTCCCATGAACCTTGTTTCCGCATCCGCTCTGGGTCGAAGCCTGCTGCACGCAGAGCTTTATCCCAATCGCCGAAAATCCAAGTGCCTTGGTTATACAGGTGCGGGTGCTTTTCTTGTAGATACCTGGCAAAAACATTGCCGTCTTGTTCGTAGACTTTCTTGATCGCAGCGATCCAGTCGCTCTTACCGTGCGCGGAATACCCACGGCGTGAGCTTTGAATGATCCGAAAATCCTTGGCGATCAGTTCATCCGGGCTGAGACCGTACGCCTCCATGTACGTTTCACGGTCGGTGTCATGCTTTGAAAGGTGGCGACCGCTTATTACGCGAAGGCAGTCACGGCAAATCTGGCAGCGCACAAACTGTATGCCGTCATCGCTATCGAGGTCTCGTCGAGCGCGCAGTGTGACGTGTTTTCGCTGTCTCGTGTGATTCATAAAAATTCGACGCAATTTGCGAGCAGAGGCGGCGCTTTGCGGTCAGTTCTGACAGGGCCAAACCACCCGTTTGTGAATTCGCGCCCGAAATAACCTCCGTCAAACACGCGGCAAAAGCGGGGTTTTGGGAACACGGTTCGCCAATACACGTCAAATCGGCACGGCACAGCATTAGCTTTACGTGTTATCGGGGGACTTCCGCGATGCCGACAACATTGCTCCCGTGGCGCATCTTCTTTCAAGCCCTGCAAAGGCAAAAATACGCTCTTCGTCAAGCGTGGCTACGCTATTGGATTTTCAGCGACGACGGCGCGGCATTACTCCCCAGAAATAAAGACGGCACGGCAGAGTCCTCGTCACTTCAGGAAAGGGAGAAGATAGCAACATGGCTCTTTAAGGCAAAAAGCAAATGGCCAGAAACCTTGCATTGAAGGGCCAACCGCGATGCAACCGGAACTCGCACTCAAGGCCATCAGTCACACCACAATCGCTATTGCGCTTTTAGCACTACTTTTCGTCCTGCTCATCTCGCTGCGCAAAGAATTGAGCGGCGAGGCACCGCTTCGGGGCATCGTTCATCTTGGATTGGCGGTCATCGGGATTTGCACCTTCGTTGCCCTGATGGCGGCATACTTTCAAGCAAAAAAGATAATCGTGCCGGGGTCCATCTCTCAACGACTCGACACCACGTCCGTTTCGCAACCAGCGAGGGCGACATGATGACTCTTCGAGAGCTTTTGGGCTTCAACCTGTTTCTCCAGCTATTTGACGGAACCGCGTCCTATTTCATCCTGTCTCGCGGCGCCTTGGACGACATGATGGAGTGCGCCTCGCCAACGGCGCTCGAAGCGATAGCGGTGCTGCGCGACGAGTTGAAACTGGCGAACCAGGATTTCATGGTGCAGCAATGAGCGAATTACTGCTTCGATGCCGGTCGTGCCACAAGCCGTATGATCCGAAAAACACGGCTGATTGGCGCGGCTATTGTTCCAACCCCTGCATAAACCGCATGGCCACAAAGTTGGGCTGGTCTCCGAAGAAGGAGAAACGGACCAGCAGCCTCGCCTATGAGAAGAGGATAACCGTGTTCAGCGTCCTGAACGCGCACAACGAGATCGGCGACGTGTCCGCCGACGCGGCCCGAAAAAAAAGAGAGTTGAATTATGAAAGGAGGACGAATACTTTTCGTCAAAACGGCGAATCCGATGTCGACGAAGTACGCCATCCAGCAGCATTATAAAAATGTGCCGCTGACAATGTGGGACTGCGTCATCGGTCTCGCCGGTGTCAACTCACTCGGAAAACAAACGGTGAGACAAGCACTGCAACTGGCTGCCTATTCTATTCGATTGGTCGTTACCGACCGATGGTGCCGCTTCGGGGCTTGACCTTCGTGGCCATCGTCTATTCGGTCCTAGGCTTGTATCTTGTTTTCCATTTGATTCACTCCGCTTGATGAAAGGAAAATACCATGAATATTACATCGATGGTTCTCGCCGTAGCTCTTTGCGCCGCTATTTTCGTCGGTTGCGGCCCCTTCCCGCGCTTGGTCTACGAGCAGTCCCAATTCTCCAGCCGGGTTGAGTACCTGCGATTCTGCCAGCATTACGCAATGTACGACCGCCGCTGCGAGTGAAACTGGATTGCTGCTCGCTTGTCATACGCCACCCGTCCCATCGGAAGTCTTTTCTCATTGACAGCCGCGACGACGATAGTTAGTCTCCTCACCATTCTGGTCTAAAGGAGGTTCGCTATGAAGAGTTTAGGACGATTAGCTGCGGCTTTTCTGTGTGGTTCCTTGCTTGTAGCAGTTGGCGCGACGACTGCCTCAGCACAGACTGAAAACTGTGCCGAAATTGACTTTCTCCCCGTGACTATCACCATACCGGGCACTTACTGTCTCCAACGTGACCTGAGCACGCCGATCACCACTGTCAATGCCATCAATATCGCGGCGGACAACGTCGTGATAGACTTAAACGGGTTTACTCTTGGAGGATTGACCGAACTGACATCGGAAAATATAGGAACACAGGCTCAAGGGATTTTCGCGTTTTTACGCAATAACATCACGGTCAAGAACGGAACGGTGCGGGGATTTTTTACTGCCATTAACATCAGCTTCGGCTCTGTGTGTGTCATAGAAAATGTCCGCGTTGACCTCAATACATCGGTAGGTATCCGTGTTAGCAACCGGCACAGCATCATTCGCAACAACATGATCGTAAGCACGGGACCAGGCAACGTGTCCCTGCCAGGTTCTTCGTCCACGGGCATATTTCTCTCCGGTTCTGGTGTCCGCGCTCTCAACAATGACGTGACTGACACCAACGCACAAGGAACTGGAGGCGCATTTGCGATTGCAGTTAATGCCGATAACGCCGTCGTAGAAAATAATCGCCTCAGCAATACTATATCGCCTCCCAGGCCCCGCACCGGGGGTATTATCGTTGCGGGGTCTGATGTGTTGGTCGTTAACAATCGCATTACAAACATGGCGTCGGGGATTGAGTTCACCGTCCAAAGCGGAAAATTTCGGGACAATCTGACGAGCGGAGTCGCCGTTCCTTACACAGGTGGCACGGACGCGGGCAATAATAACTAGGACGAGCTAAAATCGATCCCGTCAGCCAAATTCGCGGATTGAATCACCGTTTACCAGGCGGGCCGCAATGGGTCGGTAATTCGTTACCAGGCGCGCCCGACTGTCGGCGCATGAATGCGAAGAGTCAAACGTAGCAGCCAGCCGGAAGCCGCCGTCCGCTTCATCGAGCCGATGTATGCGCTTGCGCTGCGACAGCTTCCCGCCGGCAAGGACTGGCTCTACGAGGTAAAGTTCGACGGCTACCGGTGCCTTGCTGGAAAACGCAACGATGGCGTAACGCTTTGGTCACGGCGAGGAAATCTCTTTACCGCCCAGTTCCCGCATATTGCCCGCGCTTGCGAACGGCTCCCAGCCGATACGCTTCTCGATGGCGAAATTGTGGCCGTCGATGAAAGTGGTCGGGTCTCATTCAATCTTCTTCAGCATCATCGTTCAAAAGCACAGGCGCTGCTCTTTTACGCCTTCGACGTTCTAATCTGCCGGGGCAAGAGCCTCTTGAACGTACCGCTTAAAGAGCGGCGGAAGGTCCTTGGTGAAATATTTGAAAAAGTCCGTAGCAAAGATTTCCCCATAAAGCTGTCAGAAACGATTGATGCCACGCCGACCGAGTTGGTGCGCGTCGCAAAACAGTTAGGCTTCGAGGGAATCCTCGCCAAGCTGAGGGACTCGTATTATGAATCCGGCAAACGAAGCGGTGCGTGGCTCAAGTATCGCATCAACCGAGGCCAAGAGTTAGTGATCGGCGGATATGTTTCGGGAAACCCCATAGATTCCATCATCGTCGGGTACTATCAAGACGGCACACTGTTGTACGCGGGCAAGGGGCGAAACGGCTTTGTTCCGCACACCCGACGTGCGGTAGCAGCCAGGCTCGGGGGACTAAAAATCGCCAGCTGTCCATTTGCGAATCTGCCAGAACGAAAGCGCACCCAGTGGGCTTTGACAAAAGAAGAGATGAAAAACTGCACATGGGTAAGGCCCGAGGTGGTCGCGCAGATCGAGTTTGCCGAGTGGACGCCGGACGCGCATCTACGGAACGCTAGTTTCGTCGGCTTGCGAGAAGACAAAGACCCGCGTGAGGTTGTGCGGGAGGTGGAAAGGTAAAGAGCTGCGGCACGAATCTTCCGTCCGCCCTCACGGCTGAATTATATTTTGATTTTTCGGCATGTCCCTGCGGTCACCGACTGACCAGGTTCCTGCTCGCGCTTGTTCGAGTGATTTTCGAAGCTGCTCGGTCAGCGTCTCATCCGACAAAGGGATTGAGTCATCGCGCGGTTACCCGCTACAGACGGGAGCGCGTCTATCCTGCCCCAGTGATCTAGTGCACCTCCGCCAGTACCGCCACCTAGACCTCAGTTTTAAAGCCGTCAAGTGCAGTATGGCGTGATGATAAATTCAACGACGCATTGCACAAACCTAAGAGAATTCCGTCCCATCTTTGCATTGTCCGATGACCGCGGTGTCTCGTAGCTGGGACGTTTCCGAAAAGCTCGTCGCCTACATAGTGGAAGGGGTTTCCTACATGAAGACAAAAAGAAGAACGATGGTCGGATTGGTATGGGGTTTGCTTCTACTAATCGAGGTCGGGTTAAGGCGAACATAGGGGCGTCTGAGCAATCAATATTTGCTTTCGGGTGCCCTTAATAGGATTGGATTTCGGAGATTTTGCTTCTTCTCTTTTGGTGCGCGGCTGTACATGATCGTCGTTTAATTTTCTTGGATGCGAACTCTACACCCGCGGGCTTAAAGACTTCGAGGCTGCAGTGCGTGCTCTAAAGATAACGACGGTAGGCAAAGACTTTGAATCAAACAAGCGAAGGGAAGATCTTCAATGAAAAGTACAAGAATAGGTAATTTAGCAGGCGCGTCAATATTAGCGGCGATCTTATCCGGTTGTTTCTCGTTTAGAGGAGGAGATGAGACTGTTGTCCGAGAGCGGCCAGCGACGACGGAGCGGGAACTTCAGGACCTTAGGGCGGCCTACGATAGAGGCATTATCTCGGAGCGAGAATATAATCAACAACGAGACAGACTACTGGGTAGATAAAAATTCAGAAAAACGCGGGGAGGCTTTGTCGATGAGAAAGGAAATATTTCTAATGTGGGGCGCGGTATTCCTGTCTGGTTGCATATCCATCTCAAGCGGTGAAAGGACTGTAACGGACGCACCGGCAACAACGCCGACCACGGGAGAACAACTCCAGGGTCTCAAGTCCGACTATGAGAGGGGGCTCATCTCGGAGCGAGAATACAACCAGCGGAGAGAAAGGTTGCTGGGCAGGTAAGCAGGAAGCGGGTGCAGGGGGTAACATGGTATGAGCCCGGACCTAAGAAAATGGTGTCCTGCTTCAATTTACGGACCAATGCACGATATACAAAATACGTTGTTAAACGTATAAAAAGCTGTTGATACAAGCAGGGATTTGACTAACCTTTTCGTTGTCTGCTCAACACCGATCAAACCGGGAGCAATAAACCTTCGCGTTTCGTTGATGTTTAACCAATGCTTCGCGGTGTGATTTTCGCATTCAACGCGTCTTTAGGCTGACTTGAGTTTTGATTGCGCTTTTTCCCTCAATTCGGCTTTCAATCTTCTCTTCCACTTTCACCTTTCGTGTCGTCTTTTACTGTTGAAATCATGATGGGGTCCTTTATGTTTTTTGCAGCTTACCGTTTGAATTGGACTTGAACCGATAATTGGTATCCCATCAAAAGTTTGGCCGGTTAAAGTAGCCGAAGTATCCCCGCACTCAATTTCCGTATCTCGGATTTCAAAGCGCAGAACCAGATCACGGTCATCGTCGTGGTCTGGATCCCTTTTCACAACGCGGATAGGAGATGCTTCTGTCCCCGTTGCGCCGAAACGCACGGTCTTTGGATCCACGGTGGTCGCGTCAAAACCGTCAACGCTGAGAATTGCCACATTGATACTGTTCTTGCTCTTCGGGTTGATCTTATTAGCTTCGCTGCGTGGTTTAACATCAATCGCAACGAGCATTTTCCCTTGAAACTCAATGGCACCAATATCACAGGTGTTCTGACGGAGATTCCCCAGTTGATCAATCTGTGGACAGGCGGCTGGACTTGCCGCGTCGATAACTGGGCTCCCGGCCAATACCGGATAAAAGGCCCTTCCTGCCGGGTCGCCTTGTCCAGCCCCTACCAACGCGCCGAGACCCGGATCTCCCGTGAGATCGCTGGGCTGAAGGTTTATGGTGCAGCCGCTCGGGTCGCCAATTAAGTTATTGCCAAGACTCCAAATGACGCCCAAACAGTCCGGGCTTGTATTTCCTGCAATGATTGTGTTTTGAACTAGTATGCTGCTTCCGAGGTCATTAAAAATACTACCGCCAATGTCAAAGTTCTCCCGAATAGTGCTATTGATAATAGAAACGTGGCCGTCGTCGCCGTTGAATACACCCGCTCCTACGTCTGAAGTTTGATTTTGTGCGATGGTACTGTTAACGATCTCTACAAAACCGAAACCTACATTAACAATACCCCCGCCTCCACTAGCAGCGCCGCCATTAAAAACGATAGCACTATTTCTCACGACGAGAGTGCCAGTGTTAAAAATACCCCCACCACCATCAACTATGTTGTTGGAAATTGTGCTATACTCCACAAAAACATTTCCTTCAGGCTGATTATTTATCCCTCCGCCTTGATGCCCTGCTCGATTCTCAGTGATGATGCTTCTACTCACGGTTAACTCACCGCTATTGTATATCGCTCCGAATTCGCCGTCGGACCTGCCCGAATTCCTGATAATGCTATTCCGAATCCACGTTACACCACGGTTACGTATTGCGGATCCGCCATTCGTTGAATCGCCATTTTGAAGTGTCACGCTTTCCAAACTCAACTCGCCGCCAGCAGAGACATGAAAAATACGGAACAGCGGCGCGGCTGGATCTCGCTCAATTATAGTGGGAGGATTCTCCGAGGACGCCTGTATTAGAATCGAACTTGTAATCGATGGGAGTCCATTTAGGCCATCAGTCACGTTATTTACTGCCTGAAGGGTGTAGGTTCCCGGCGCGAGAGTAATGATATGCTCTCCTGGCGTTGCGTTCGCTTGGGTTATCGCGGCTATAAGACAAGTCACATTGCCTGCAGGGCAGAAAAATTGAGCCGCATAGACCGCGCTAAGTGTACCTCGGACCAGAAAAACAACGAAGGTCACCACAATAACTAGCTTTTTCATAAATTGGTCCTCTTTGTGTCCCACGCCTCACTGCGCGGCGAAAAGAGGGCCAGCCGCCCAGTTGTTTGTCCCTGCAGAGCGAGGCGAATCTTGACAAGTAGCCTCGGGTGAATCTATCAGGGATAGACTGGGTTTGAGCTTCTATTTCCCTTAGAGCTTAGGCCAGTCTGGAAGAAGAAACCGCGACTTAGAATTACCGACTCGACGAGGCTTGAGAAGAATGAGAGGGAGTGAATGAAGCGTGGCGCCGCGGCTCCCACCAAGTTGGATATCCGTCTAACACCCCACCCCAATGCAATTTTTGGTGATATAAGACGGCGTCGCCAATTTGCTAGCGGGCGATTAGCAACCGATGCCAGCCGCGTCAACGCCCAAAAGTTCCATGGAAATTATTTCGCCTAAAACTAGCCATGGTCGCGCCACCATCTTCGGTGACTTAATTGCGCTAGCCAGCTCGATATCCCTGCCACGACGAAAGTCCCGCCGCTGGGTATGGCCCAATCAGAAAACGAGATTTTACCCGGAAGATAGAGAAACAACCAAAACCCAACGAATAAAACCGGGAGGGTCATGGCGATCGCTACCGCCCACCATCGATGATAAGGATCGACGAGGGTGAGCCCAAAGGATCCCAGAATTACAACGATCGCTGCTAAAATGGTATGAACGGGCTTTGCGACATTCCAGAACCAAAAAATCCCAAGCACCTCCATAGCTGCAAACCAGCCGATAGCCAATGCAGCGATGATGATGATTAAAGTTTTCATAACCCTCCAAAATCTCCTGGAGGTGGGAATCCAGGGTCGTAAGGTGGCTGTTGAATCGGCGGACCACTAGGAACAGTGCCACCATAGAAACAGTTAAACCGCCATCCACAGGGAGAGCACCAGCAAGACTCATCCTGTGACTTTTTGTAAGCGTCCCATGATGTTTGCGTTTCCGTAAGTAGCCATTTACTAGCATTGGCCGCAGCTATAGAAGCGAGATACAAAGGCCAGTTCGAGGCATCACCGCATTTGTTAGTCATGCACTCGTACCAGCGCCATCCTGCCGTGTCCTGGCTCATCGCGCAATTCCCGAAGTCGTCGTCGTGGTTACGGCAACAGTCCTCAAAATCGACTCCAGCAATGCTGTTCTGGTATTTTTTCCACCTTCCGGTCCACAGCCGTTAAATGGCTGCTTGTGCAAAGTCCCTGGCCCATTAAACCTAACTCCGTGTGGGCTGCTTGCACAGTTGCGAGAGCAACGCCGTGGGCTGTGGGCGGATTAATCCATAAGGAGAGACAATGGCGAACGTAGATAAGGTACCGGTTACAGTTCAAGAGCTTCTGGTTTCAAGCCTCGCCCAAAGCGATGCACTTGCAAAGCTGTTAATCGAAAAGGGCATTATCACGCAACAAGAGTTCTTGCAGAAGATTTCCAAAGAAAGAGCAACCTACCAGAAATTGCTGAATCCAGTCCCGCACTGAGGCAGGTTCGCCCTGCGTGCGGGTTTGGAACGAAGCGTTGTTCAGTTCAATCTCAGGCTAAAAATCTGGTTTTTCCACTCGACGGATATCTTTCGCCTTCTGTCGTAAATGTCACTTTTCTCTGCTACCTTCCGCGTAATACGCAAATGACGTCTGCAATGAAAAAATCTGGTGTCTTGGCAATCCTGTCCGTAGTGATCCTACTGGCTCTTGGAGTGATAGCCGAGGCGCAGCAGTCGAAGAAAGTCACCCGGATAGGGTATCTATCGCAGCTCGACCCAGCTACTGAGTCCACCCGTTCCGAGGCAATTCGGCTGGCTCTGCGCGAGCTTGGCTACATAGAAGGACAGAACATCGCCAGCGAGTACCGATATACGGAGGGGAAGGTCGATCGGCTCCCTGAGTTTGCAGCCGAGCTAGTGCGTCTCAAGGTTGATATCATCGTGGCAGCAGGAGGGCGCTCGGTGATCCAGGCGGCCAAGAATGCGACCAAGACAATTCCCATCGTCATGGTGGGTCAGGGGTCCGATCCTGTCAAGCTAGGCTTAATTGAAAGCCTCGCCCGTCCCGGCGGCAACGTCACCGGCCTTACAAACCTTTCCAGAGAACTAGGCGGGAAACGGCTGGAGCTGCTCAAAGAAGCGGTTCCCAAAGTTGCCCGTGTCGCGGTTCTCTACGATCCGGCCAATTCGCAAGTTGTAGTCGAGGTGAAAGAGGTTCTCCCAGTCGCAGCGCGTGCGCTGCGGTTAGCTATTCAGCCTTGGGAGGTACGAGATGCGGACGGTTTCGAGCGGGTATTCGCTGCGCTAAACAAGGAGCGCCCGGATGGACTCTACGTGCCCGCCGGCGGCCCGCTAATCAATAATAGCCAAAAACGGATCGCGGGCTTTGCGTTAAAGAGCCGGTTAGCGTCGGTGTACGCCATAAGAGAAGCTGTAGATGCCGGCGGGCTCATGTACTACGGGGCGGACCTCGGCGACAGCTACCGGCGCGTCGCCTGGTACGTGGACAAAATCCTGAAGGGGGCCAGGCCCGCCGACCTGCCGGTGCAGCAGCCGACGAAGTTCGAGTTGATGATCAACCTAAAGACCGCGAAGCAGATTGGCCTGACGATTCCGCAGTCGATGCTGTATCGGGCGGACAAGGTCATTAAATGACAGTGAGCAGTGAGCAGAAAGCAGTGAGCAGCAAAAACTCCGAAGAAAACTCATGAGAAAGAACGTTATCCGTCTTGCGCTTTGCGCCATGTTCTTTGCGCTGTGCCTTCCCGCAGAGGCGCAGCAGGCGAAGAAACTTTACCGCGTTGGTTACCTCGCGCCGGCAGCATCGCCCGCCGTTGAGCCATTCCGAGAGAGTCTTCGCGCGCTCGGATATGTCGAAGGTCAAAACATTCTCATCGAATGGCGCTTTACGAAAGGCGGCGACACGAGTCAGTTTCCCGGCCTTGCCGCTGAATTGGTCCGGCTGAAGGTCGACTGCATCGTGACCACCGGGATTCCGGCAATTCGAGCGGCGAAACAGGTAACCAGCACGATCCCCATCGTGATGAACGTAGCTGACGATCCCGTGGAGATGGGACTCATAGAAAGTCTTGCTCGGCCTGGGGGCAATATCACGGGTTACACTGGCCTCGGCGCGGGGCTC
The DNA here is from genome assembly GCA_963840855.1 of uncultured delta proteobacterium. GTDB lineage: Bacteria > Desulfobacterota > Binatia > UBA9968 > UBA9968 > DATACQ01. The sequence goes on along the minus strand of CAWJBB010000050.1, from coordinate 66,984 downwards.
GCGGGAAAACGGCTGGAGCTCTTGAAGGAAGCCTTTCCGAAAGTCTCCCGGGTTGGCCATCTCTGGACTGGTCTAAGTGGTAAGGCCAACGTCCGGGAGATCGAGGCCCCAGCGCGCGCGCTCCGCCTGCAGCTTAAAACAATCGAAATGAAAGGGCCGGATGATCTGGAGAAGTCCTTTCGAGCCGCGGCCAACGAAACCGAGGCGCTCATCATATCGGGGGGCGGTTGGATGAACGGTCAACGGATGCGGGTCGCTAGTCAGGCGGCTAAAACGCGGCTACCGGCTATCTACCCCAATTCACCATTCGTTGTCGATGGCGGGCTGATGAGTTATAGCGGGGACTTTCTCGATCTGCACCGGCGCGTCGCATATTTCGTAGATAGAATCCTCAAGGGAGCCAAGCCTGCCGACCTCCCTGTCGAGCAGCCAACCAAGTTCGAGTTTGTCATCAATCTCAAGACCGCAAAGCAGATTGGTCTGACAATTCCGCCGGACGTGCTCGCGCGAGCGAATAAGCTGATCAGGTGATGAAAGAAAACCAAGCTGCGCTGCCAGGATTGAACTGAATTCTCCATCTAACAAATCCTGTGAGATTTGTCCGTTGCGTCGATCAGTTCAATCCTGCATCTTGCGGCTGCGGCTCGCAGCTATATTGGTAATATGCTGACCAGGTATATTGGGATGAACGAGAACGAAAAATGATTGACGGAGCCGTGATTCTTCGAATCGGTAATACATGGGTCAGTATACGCACTGGTTATGTGACGAAGGACTATGCAGAGGATCAATCGGCGTAATCTTCTCCATGCTGGTATTGCCTTTATTGCAATGCCGTGGACAGCCATCCTACACATTGGTTGTTCGCCAAATCATGATAGTCTGGGCGGAAAGTACGAACGAATTGTCTGGCGACCAATTGGCGGTTGAGGACACGAACACTGAGAAAGGGAATACAATGCAAATTCATTACCTCGAAATAGTGACACCGGATGTTGACGCGTCTGTTGCGCTATACTCCAAGATTCATGGCATTTCTTTCGGCGCCGCCGATGAGAGTCTAGGGGGCGCACGCACTGCCAACCTGGCGAACGGCGGAACGCTGGGGATTCGAGCTCCACTGCGACATACCGAGACCCAGGTGGTGCGTCCTTACTTCCTTGTCCATGATATTGAGGCAGCCGTCGCCGCCGCAGGCCAATCCGGCGCAAAAATCGCAATGCAGCCAACTGAGATCCCAGGACGCGGTAAATTCGCCATTTTGATTCAAGGAGGCATTGAATCTGGATTGTGGCAGGTCTAATTGTGGCCGTTTCGTCACATAACAAGAACGCTGCAGCGAACCGCCGCCCGCTTTGCAGTCGGACGGTTCGGTAATTTGTCAGCGACTGTTGCAGCCGACCGGGCGTTTCGGGCGGCGGTCGCTGAGCTTGGTCGTTAACCATCCAATTGAACTGATTTCTCCCTCGAACTAATCCTGTGAGATTTCTCTGAGGCGTCGGTCGATCCCACGGCGATTTACAGATGACCAATTCAGTTAATGGTTGGCAATAACGGAGAACAATTTGGCTACATCAACAGGTTATGGAGACTAAGGTACGCTTTCTCAAATGCGACGAAGCACCATAGTCCCAGCATAGCCAAGGCGAAAATAACGATGGCGTTTAACGGCTTTTTTCTCTTGAAATCTTTTCGAAGCGCGAAACACAGCACCAGTAGAAGCGTTAAAAATATGACTCCAATCGCTCTTTTTTATTCAGGGCTCTTTTATAGGACGAGTCCCAGTCGAAACAGCGATCGGGGCATCCTCTGCGCCACAACCTCGTGGTCTTTTTTGGAGCCTTTCTCATCGACGAAACTATTCACCACATCAAAGAGTCTGTATGTTGCTTTTCAATCTGATTCACTGAGGTTGGGCAATATTCCTTCGCTGCCTGGAGCACCTTCTGATAGTCCGCCTCGTCGCAGATAATGCAGCAATCGTACGGAGGAAACCCTGACCCAGTGAACTCTGTACACGAGATGCCGGTAAGATGTGGCTCTAAGCATTCCCACTGCGCCCTATACAAGCAGATGGTAATTTCTTTACTCATGAGGCGGCAAAATACTCTCATTCCTTTGTGAAAACAAGGCGACTTAGTTGATGAGTGGATCAGATGATTAGCAGCCAAAAAAAGAAGCTCCTCCACGTCGCCAAGCGCGAGCTGAAGCTCACCGATCAGGAGTACGTCTACGTACTGATCGAGCACACCGGGAAGCTCGGATCGGCGCTCGACATCTTCACCGACGAGGATTTTAAAAAGGTCATCGACCACTTCAAGGCGATCGGCTTCTGGGTCAAGAGAAACTTCCAGCAAGAGAAACCACGCGACGCCGGTGACATGATCACCAAGCCTCAACAAAAAGTGATCGATCACCTCTGGGCGGATCTCACCGAACGCTTACATCAAGGCATCCAACATGTTATTTCTAAACCAATGACACCTGAAAACGACAAGAACCAAACAAAGCGACGGCCCAGGTCACAAAAGGCTCGTGCAAAGGAGGGCAAACCGATGGAGTCGATGAACAAACCGAGGATGAGTACCGGCAAGCTGGAAAACGAGCCAGATTTCCCTGAGGAATGGATTTCTATTGCAGCCTATTACAGCTGGAAAAATGATGGGCAGCCTGACGGGCAGGACGCTGATTACTGGCAGAGAGCCAAAGCCGAATTAACGCAGCTCTGGAAAGAGGGAAATCTCCCAACAGGATGGCAGAGTTCGGATGATGAGTGAAATATGAAATTTGAAAACGCCGACGGCAGGATGATTGAAGTAAATTTTCAAAATTTTGAGCGTGTAACGCACGACGTTGAAGGCGCACTGACGCCAGTGAAATTGAAAAACGACCCTACTGAATACTGGCTGAAAGCGACACAAGAAGAGATTCTTTCGGCTGCCGCGGAAGAGTAGGTTTCATATTTCTATTTCCGGGTGCTTTTCAGCATAAATTGATAATTTCTTGTTTTGAGCGTAGGCCCTGTAATCGGGGATTTTTTCTAGCTCGTCCAGGAATATTAATTCTAAGCGGTCTAAGCCGAGCCGCTGCGATGAAATGTCAAAACCGTTGTCAAAATGCCCCGCGCCGGTGACGTTTTAGCTCTCAAACGCATCTTTGTTGAAGAAGGATAAACCATGGCTGGCGCGCCAACGTCGAGAATCCAGACCCGAAGCGCTCACAGTGGGGGGCGAGCTGCGACAGGCCAGTGACAGGATGGCTGTTCCTTAGCAGTGAGAAATGCAGTGCTCCAGGAGAGAAACACCTGGAGTTTTACTCTGAAAAGGAGGGTAGAAAGGAACTATCCTTGATGTCCGGGGGCCGCTGATTCTATTTGTCCCATCGTCCCTCCCCTGATGTCTTTGGCCCTTGTCGATACAACTGGCACAAAAGTGGCACAGTCACGACCGATAACGCTCATCAGTAGCCACCGCAATTGCTGACCGGATTCGTTCAATCATTGTTTCTTCGGAGAGAATATCAACATCCCGTGGGGAAAGCTGAACGTAAGCGTCAAGCTGTTTCTCCGTATTTTGAATCCAGACATTTCCTCGCAGGTCACCACGCACCGGCTCGACTACGTGCCACTCCGCAAGGCCCATCTTTTCCAGGAGCCTTGTCACTACGCCGTATTGGTCAGGCATGTGCGGCAACGTAGCACCAAATTAACGTATAGTCACTCCGCCAGACGGCTCGCTTTATCAAGATTTGCCCTGCCGGATTTGGGGAAGTTCTTTCGGTGTTTTAGAGCCGGGGGACGTATCTGGCCAATTGATAGAGGCCACGACCGCCAACACGAAAACCCCGATAAAAAACGCAGCTGGCGCGAAACAGAAGATTCTCGCGAGTCGCTCCCACAAGTCCACCTTTTTAACCAGTGCGCTATATTTCGGGTCTCGTTTTTCATGAATTTCTTTCAATCTAGCCTTAACATCGCTGATGTCTCTATCCGATTGTATTCTGGGCAACAAAACGGACAAAACCGCGATATAGCTCGATTGCTTATTATAGCTTGCGAGGAATTCAGCTACGTCAAACTTCTTCAGTATCCATCTGTAAACGATGCCCATCAGTACGCTAAGAACAAATGGCGCGAGCACAATTATGGCTTCGAGGCGAGAAATACCCGCAAGTCTGGGAGCAGTACTGATGCCCGCAATAGCTCCCGCGGAGAGTGCCACAATCCAGACCGCAAATTTATCCTCCCTATCATTGATATCGTGCGCTTCCCGCCGCGCCTGTCGTTCCAACTCTAAAAAAGCTGTGGCTCCCTTGGTCACAAGTTCCAATTCAACCTTGCCCTGTGCCGACAACTCAGCCATTTCAACACGCTCCAAGAGATGCTTCATTTAAGCCTAGGATCATCGGAGGCAACGCAGACAGCATATGACCAAAGGAGACGAATATGCCCACGTAATTTAGCCCGCGCTTCATCCTGGGCGGTTAGTTGCCCCGTGAGCTTCTTGTAAACGTAGTCTTCAAGCTCCTTTTCTTCTTCTGGCGTTCGTGCTTGGCGCTCGGCTAATGCATTCTGACATTCCTTAGCCGTATCGTATGCTCCCATCTGCTCCCATCTTTTACTGACCCCGGCAGTAGGATTGTTGTCTGGGGGCAAGAGCAAATACCAGCCTTGGCTGGCCTGGGCTATGCCGGAAACCAAAATGCCCGCGAGTAAAAAGCCGAATAAAAAAATCATGACAAGCCCCTTCCCTTGCGGCGAGTATAATAATGCTGATGCTGGTACCTTTGCCGGGTTTCGCGGGCGAAGCTGGACAAAACATGCTGTGGGAATTCTTGGTCGAGTACGGTCGCCGGGTGGGTCGTCATGCCGTTCCGTTGTCGGAGTTTAATTGAGATGCACCGGGTTGACTGGCAGGCATACCTTCTCACTGCCGAATGGGAGTCCTTTTCGCCGATCCTCACACTCTTTCAGGGTGTCGAAATAATACGGGATACTGATCTTGTCGCGGTAGTAGCTGGCAATCTTCCACTGTTTAAATGGCGCATCGAGAATCGGCGCGAGGTTCTTATGGGGCGGTTCTAAAAGTGCCCATGCGCAAAGTAACGGCACAGCAAGACGTTTCATATATGGCAATCCTCCTTTGGGTCATCGCGGTGCTAGTCGAGATATTCAGGAAGTGACACTGGCACCGAAAACTTCACACGGCTTATAGATGAACTTTCTTCTTTTGATTGGCCGGTACTCCCAAGAGTAAGAATGCCTGCTACCACACCGATGCCTCCCTTTGTGCCGGTGCCTTCCATGGCTGTAAGAGCAACGTCAAAAGAAACCATCTGCGCTGGTGCGCCGGTGCCAGAGTTTGTGTGGAATAAACCAATCTTTCCCGTGGTCGAGTCCGCGAGTAGCCGGGGGTTTATCATCGCTTTTTTGTCCTTTGTGCGGGCCTGCGCCTCCATCACGCCATCGACAAGTTGACTAAGCGTTTCAGATACGAATTCTTTGAGGTCCATCGACACCTCCGAAAATGGGGGAGATGGTCGCAGCTATACCTCCAGACATAGCGCGTGGTCAACGACAAAAATGACGATCAACGATTGTCAGCGGGTCATTTCGGACCTGCTGACGGCTGAGGGAACTCGAACTCCGCGCCCGCTAATTAAGGCTCCACTTTTCAAACGAGAAAGATGCCCCCAGGTTTGGGCGCTTGCCGTTTTGACAAGCATTTTAACATTTTGAACAATCAAATCAGGTCAACCTGCGCGACCTGCGAAATAAGCGAAAGAGAAAAAGACAAAAAGAAACGCCGACTTATCGCTAAATCGGCGTTCCTAGAGTGAAGCGCGATGGTCCAGCGCTACTTTGTCAATGAAGGAAGCCCTCTGGTGGCACACCGAAGAGGATTAGTTGCGGGCGTGGCCGCTTGGGTCGAAGGCTATTACCTCGCACAATACGGCTTTGAGTACGTTGCGTTCGCTTTGCTGATAACCGTCATTTTGGCGATTGGCTGCATGCGGACTTATTGGACAGGGTAAAAAGTTGGACGCACGAGATTCCCGGCCAGCTATTTTTTCTTTCGCTTTGGTGAAACCCGCGGTTTCATTACTGCACGTTCCACAATGTCTAGCGCTTTCTGAAAATCCTCGTCTGTTCTGATTATTGTTCGCTTCGTTTGCCCCTTTTTCTTTTTTGCTTTCTTAGCCATGCGAACATCATGCATAGTGTACCCAATGGCATGAAGTCAAAAGCAGGGCGCCGGGTGAAAGGATAAGCGCCCGGCGCTCCGGCGCTCCGGCGATCCTCGCAAAATGTACGGCAATCGCCAAAGTTTGAAAACTGATTTTTGCACCGGAAAGTAGCTAGTCACGATCGGATTTTGAATGGCATTCAAGAGGTCACATTAACTGCGTTTCGGCGGTCGCCCCTGTGGAAATCTGTTACTGGCCCACACGGGCAATTGACGGGAAGGGATGAAGAAAAGCTTTGAACCGGGCGCCGTCAGGACGGACCGTTTGATCAAGGGGGCTGACCGGCGTGATTCCATTTTATGGGTGGGGAGAGCGGTAGAGAATCATTGGGCCTGTTCTCGTTACCGCAACGACGATGCGTATCGCTAACGGCGACGAGCAGGCGGGGGACGGTGGCTCCAGCTTTATAAATAGAATAGCAATTTGTTACATCTTTGGACGATTTCTCTTTGGAGATTTTCGCGGGCGGCAAGAATTTTCGCAGACAGAGGGCGTTATTCTGCAAGCGGAAACGGAAAATCTGCCGGCGGGAAATTTTTCTGCATTGGGTGACTCCAGCGCCAATCTTCGTTACACGCGCACGGAACTACAGATCGAGCGTCTTCCTGGTCGGCATCACAACTGATAACAACTCGCCACCAAGCGGGTTCGCGGTTCGCGTTCCGGGCACAATTCGGGCACAGGCTGAAACTTTAGTTGTAATTACAGTACATTAAGCCTCCGCACAGGATCTCATTCCTTTGCGTTTTGTCACGCGCCGCTCTTACTACGCCGCCAGCGCCGCTTTCATCTTCCATCGGCGATACAAAACGCCGCCGAGCGAAAGCCTTTGCCCCCAAGTGAGACTAATTCCAAATCGGCAACACTCCCACCCGCCACTAAGAAATCATCCAGCCCGACTTTCTCAGGCCCGGTTTGCTCAATGCAAGCCACGCTCACACCAGCCCCCAGCGCCCTCAGTTCCCGGCCTAGAGCATAGACGGCGCGAAGCAAGTCCGGGCGATTGAATACGTCGGAATCGGGAATGATCGTTACGCTGCGCCCTGGTCCATGACAGGTGCGTCTCTGAGATGCGCTCGCTGCGAAAATTTCCTTCTTCCTTACTCCTTCGTTGGCTTAGCTGTGCCAGTTTGACTGGCGACTTTTAATAAATCGTCGATGATCTGCTTAAACCTGGCTAATGGCTGCGCTCCGCTGACCATAGTACCGGTGATATTCTCTCCCGACCCGCTTGGACCAATGAAAAATGCTGGGGTCCCGGTCACTCCTGACTGAACACCTTCTGCCTGTTCCCTATTTATTTCGGCGGTGTATTTGCTGCTTTCCAAGCAAGCATTAAATTGATCCCCGTTCAGCCCGATCTTTGTAGCGTACCCTTTCAGCGCTAATAGAGAGAGATCTTTCGAGTTCTCAAAAAGCGTATCATGCATATCCCAGTACTTGCTCTGCTCCCCTGCGCAGCGGGCTGCTTCATGGGCTTTCTGCGCCTGGGGATGGATACTGTCGAGGGGAAAGTCGCGGAATACATAGCGAAGCTTGCCCGTTTCTATGTACTCCTTCTTGAGAATCGGAAATACGGTCAAGAAATGATGTCTGCAGAACGGACATTGGTAGTCCGAAAACTCAACCAGCGTCACTGGAGCTTCTTGGCGTCCGAGGCTTGGTTTTCCCGAGATGCTGACCATGGCAGTTGCCTTCGGTGCAATTTGAGGCTTGAAAGCGCCTGAAACTAGTTTTTTGATCTCCGCTAGCTCCTTCTTGATTTCAGCCAGCTCTTTGCGCAATTCGCCGAGTTCCTCCTCCACTCCGGCCTGACCTTCGCCAGGCCATACGAGAGGCGTACCAACGAGTGCAAGTACTATCATCCAAATACTAACCGTAAATCTCATGTGACCTCGCCAAAAAGACAATTAAACACTGTCGAGGATGTAATCCGGCAAATAATCACCCCAATCCAGTCCCGACCCTTGCTGGGAGCAGATCGTCAACATCGGCCTTGCTTTGTCAGGATTGCATCGCACTATGCTGCGGAAAAGGTTGAAGAGGGACACCGAGCAGAACCATAGACTGGTTGTAGTTAGGCGTAAGCCTACTCATTCACATGGCCTTCACCAGATCCCAGGCCTTGATCTGATTCTGCTCGGGTCGTCTCTATCTTCAAGTTCAAAGATTCATTGATGTGGTGTAATAATCAGCCACAGGTCGGTGTTACCAGCAATGGCTCCAAAGTCGCACAATTCAAACAGGACTGACTGAGATCCAGCGCCAATAAACTTGCTCACGTCAATGGGCGGGATCGGCGTAAGGACAGTGGCAATGTCCAAGCCAACGCCGTCTTCAGGATTAGGAATAAGGAAGTCGCCGAAGCAGCTGTTATCTCGCCCTCCTACGCCTTCGCAGGCATTGCTGCCCTTGCAATCCATCCCGCTCGTGTTGTTAATGCTCAAGAAATTGTCAATTACTAACGCGCCTGCCCCATTAGCCGATGAGGAAATTTTGGCAATATCTCCCGCTTCGAAAGCGATTGGTAGCGTTATGAGTTTGCGTTCGAATGCTATAGCTTGCGCTAAATCTGTTACCAGCCCTGTACCAAATACAGGCCTAGCAAAAGATACAGGTATCGGATCGAACACTCGCGCCGCGGGTTCTTCAACGCATATGCCTTCGGTTCCACAGACTCCGAATCCGAGCTGGCGCGTGCAGTCGCTATTGATCTGGCAAGCAATCCCGCACTTATTGCCCCTGCACACTTGAGTAGACCCGCAGTCACGCTTGGAGATCGTGCACTCGACTTGCCGACACATGTTGTTTTCGCAAACTGCTGGTTGCGTCGCGCAATTAAACTCGGCAATGCATTCTACGGCCATGCATTGGTGGGTTAGCGGGTCGCAGATGGCCGGGTTGATATTCGTGCCACACTCGCTGCTATCCCCGCATTCTTGTCCGAAACTTGAGGATGAACTCACTGCGAGTAAAACAGCGACTGTGATCATGACGAAGAACACTGCTATCTGCCTGCTGGTGCCCCATCGCTGCAGTCCTCCATGCTTGATCCGCTCGGGTTCAACAAAATTCAGTTTCCGCTCCTGCCATTGGGGCGGCGCTGAATCATGTGACTTCTGTTGAGATGGTGATAGCTCATAACGCGCGTGCATGTTCATGATTTGCATCTCCTCTCTGTTCTCTTAATCGTGAACGCAGTTGGGGGTTGTACGCGCACCGCACCCTTCGGTGACTGAAGAAAGTCTCAAAGGACCATTGCGTTCTGTCTGCGCTGGAGGTCCGCGGCACTTCCCGCCGCGGACGGAGTGGGGACTGTGCGTCGGCATAGTCTGCTCCTTTTAGCGTGAGTAAGCTTCTTTACAGCGATAGTGTTATTGAGCGAGGTAGATCAAGTTAACTTTTTGTTAAGAACCGGAAGGCACGCCAAACTCCGAGGGCCCTCATCTAGCCTTTGACGCCTCGCGCCCTCCGCCCTTATTGCCTTTTTTCCTATCAGTTTCCCTTATTCCCCTTTTGGAAAACGCTGTCAAGCAATGCCACCTCGGCAGATGCCGCTCTATGAGGTCTCGGCATTCGTCAGCAAAGCGAGCAATGTCATCAAGGTCTTCGGGCCTGCCTTTCAGCCGTGCTTGAAAATACAGGTAATGATCGACTAGTTTGCGGGCGAAAAAGCGCGATTGATTGTCAATCAAACGGTCCGCCGTAACTGCTAGTACGCTCGCTTACGTGTTCTTGGAGGACGGCACACTGTTGTATGCGGGCAAGGTGCGAAACGGCTTTGTTCCCCACACCCGCCGTGCGGTAGCAGCCAAGCTCAGGGGCCTAGAAATCGCCACCTGTCCATTTGCGAATCTGCCAGAGCGCAAGCGCACCCAGTGGGCTTTAACGAAGGAAGAGATGAAAAACTGCACATGGGTGAAGCCCGAAGTAGTGGCGCAGATCGAGTTTGCCGAGTGGACACCGGACGCGCATCTACGGCAATCAGCTTTCGTCGGCCTGCGAGAAGACAAAAACCCACGTGAGGTTGTACGGGAGGCCGAGCGTTAAAGGTGGCGCGGAACCAACCGCTCTCCGTTGACTGCATCCTGTGAGATTTATCCGTTGCGTCGTTCAGTTCAATCTCAGGCTGATTCTGGCCTTCCCACTCGAGGAATACATTCTGTCCGTAAAGTTCAAAAACCTCCAGGAAGATTTTTTCACCCTTATTATTCACTTACGGCATAACGTCGACCATCTTGTCGCCGAGGTTTTTCCCGGCTGTTATCTGGATAGAGTGATTATTTCGCAACTCTAGTGCCTCCAACCGCGATTCCAGCACAGCCATCTGCGCCTCCTTCTGTTTTAGCTCCGCCGTGCGCTTCTCCAGCGCCTGCACGGCGATCATAAGAATCCCCGCCAGGTCGCCCGAGTTGATCGTCGTCTCCGAGCCGATCTGTCCTAATCCGTCGTGGCCGAAGGCTGCATAGAAGTCCTGCGCCATCGGGCCATAGTGGCGAAACTTCTTAGGATCGTGGCCAATTAAGTTCCAGCTCGATAGCTCCAAGCCCCGAATCTTCCCCAGCACTTCTTCTCCATCGACCGGCTGGAAGTTTTCCTTCTGGGTCTTGTCCGAAGAGAAAGTAAATGCCACCTCCCCTTCGATCACCGTGACAAAAGTACTTCCCAGGCGGATCTTATTGCTAGCATTGACGGTGGCTCCAGTGCCGATAGCCGTAGCGTTAGTCAGATTCCCAGTAGACACATTGGCGTTGAATCCGATAGCGGTGTTGCCGCCGCCCTCGGTATTGCTAAAGAGCGCAGCGACTCCGATGGCGGTGTTGACGGCGCCCGTGGTGTTGTTAATGAGCGCATTGACTCCGCTGGCGGTGTTGAAGTTGCCCGTGGTGTTGTTAATGAGCGCATTGACTCCGCTGGCGGTGTTGAGGCTGCCGTCGGTGTTGCTAGAGAGCGCCTGGAATCCGCTGGCGGTGTTGAGGTTGCCCGTGGTGTTACTAAAGAGCGCATTGACGCCGCTGGCGGTGTTCTGCTCGCCCGTGGTATTGAAAACGAGCGCACTGACGCCGCTGGCAGTGTTGAAGCTGCCGCTAGTGTTACTAAAAAGCGCATTGACTCCACTGGCGGTGTTCTGGATACCCTCGGTGTTGCTAACGAGTGCCTGGCCTCCGCTGGCAGTGTTGAAGTTGCCAATAGAGTTGCTAAAGAGCGCGTTCAGTCCGATGGCGGTGTTAAAGCTCCCTGTAGTGTTACTCTGAAGCGCGCCTGTCCCAAAACTGGTGTTGCCCTGCGCCCAAGCAACCCCCGCCAGAGACAGCGAGAAAATGAGCGCAGCCATAAGGACGGAGAAAAACGAAGCCGTGTTGGTAGAATGGCTAAACATATAAAACCCTCCCTCAACAATTATTTGAAGACGGCTTAACAATGACCCGGTGTAAGCCCATCAAAGTGTAGAGGCCGCACTAAGTAGGAAAGTCTATCCAGAAGACGAGGGCTAACTAGGTTGTAAGAGAGGCAATAACACTGGTGGGAATGGGGAGTCAAGAAATAATAGTGGCCTGCGGAAAATGGTATAGGTTGATCCAATTCACTCGGGGTTTTGGGCCAACGTGAGGCTTAGACCAACCCTATTTCGCAAAGGTGGGGAACGTGCTATAAAGCGCCCCGAAAGGTGCGGCTGGACTCACAGCTGGCCCCCTTTCAATGGCCCGGCAATACAGCGCACGCCAACGCTGGCCGGGCCGAAGATTTCTACTTCAGTTTCTCTCTAGCCCTCTTTTGCAATTTCCTTAACTCTTTCAGTATTGCCCTCGCCTGCGTGTAAGCCATAAAAATTCGACGCAATTTGCGAGCAGGGGTGGCACCTTTGCGGTCAGTTCTGACAGGGCCAAAACACCCGTTCGTTAATTCGCGCCCGAAGTGACCTCCCCTTAAGCACGCGGCAAAGGTGTGTTTTTGCGAACACAATTCGCCAATACACGTCAAATCGGCACGGCACGCCATTGGCTTTATGTGTCATCGGGGGACTTCCTCGATGCCGACAACATTGCTCCCGTGGCGCATCTTCTTTCAAGCCCTGCAAAGGCAAAAAATACTCTCTTCGTCAAGCGTGGCTACGCTATTGGATTTTCAGCGACGACGGCGCGGCATTAGTCCCTAGACATGGAGACCGCACAGCAGAACGCTTGTCACTTGAGGAAAAGCAGAAAAGAGCGGTGCTTTTCCTTATGGCATTAGGACGAGGGTCAAGCACCTTTCACTGAGAGCCAAACTCGATGCAACCGGAACTCGCACTCAAGGCCATCAGTCACACCACAATCGCTATTGCGCTTTTAGCACTACTTTTCGTCCTGCTCATCTCGCTGCGCAAAGAATTGAGCGGCGAGGCACCGCTTCGGGGCATCGTTCATCTTGGATTGACGGTCATCGGGATTTGCACCTTCGTTGCCCTGATGGCGGCATACTTTCAAGCAAAAAAGATAATCGTACCGGGGTCCATCTCTCAACGACTCGACACCACGTCCGTTTCGCAACCAGCGAGGGCGACGTGATGACTCTTCGAGAGCTTTTGAGCCTCAACCTATTTCTTCAATTATCGGTGCTGCGCGACGAGTTGGAACTGGCGAACCAGGATTTCATGGTGCAGCAATGAGCGCATTACTGCTTCGATGCCGGTCGTGCCACAAGCCGTATGATCCGAAAAACAAGGCTGATTGGCGCGGCTATTGTTCCAACCCCTGCATAAACCGCATGGCCACAAAGTTGGGCTGGTCTCCGAAGAAGGAGATACGGACCAGCAGCCTCGCCTATGAGAAGAGGATAACCGTGTTCAGCGTCCTGAACGCGCACAACGAGATCGGCGACGTGTCCGCCGCCGCGGCTCCGAAAAAAAAGAGAGTTGAATTATGAAAGGAGGACGAATGAAAAGAAAAACGATAGTGCAAGCCACCTACCGAACTTCAAAACGCTTGCCCGTGCATTCGCGGCCAATGCGGTGGGGCTAGTGGACAGCATCGACCGGCAGTCCGGCGAGCACGTCGCGGTGATCTGCACGCGGAGCGGCGACGTTGTCACGCCATTCGATTGGTCGTTACCGACCGATGGTGCCGCTTCGGGGCTTGACCTTCGTAGCGATAGTCTATTCGGCTCTGGGTTCTTATCTTGTTCTTCATTTGATTCTTATCTTGTTCTTCATTTGATTCACTCCGCTTGATGAAAAGAAAATTTTATGGCGATTATTATATTGATTGTTCTTGTGGTAGCTCTCTGCGCCGCTATTTTCGCCCGCTGAGCGACGAATCCCGCCCGCGCCTGGTCTACGAGCAGTCCCAATTCTCCAGCCGGGTTGAGTACCTGCGATTCTGCCAGCATTACGCAATGTACGACCGCCGCTGCGAGTGAAACTGGATTGCTGCTCGCTTGTCATACGCCACCCGTCCCATCGGAAGTCTTTTCTCATTGACAGCCGCTACGACGATAGTTAGTCTCCTCACCATTCTGGTCTAAAGGAGGTTCGCTATGAAGAGTTTAGGACGATTAGCTGCGGCTTTTCTGTGTGGTTCCTTGCTTGTAGCAGTTGGCGCGACGACTGCCTCAGCACAGACTGAAAACTGTACCGAAATTATCTCTTTGCCCGTGACGATCGCCGTACCGGGCACGTATTGTCTCCAACGCGACTTGGGCATGGCGATCACCACTCTCAACGCCATCACCATTAACGTGGAAAATGTGGTAGTAGACCTGAACGGGTTTACGCTTGAAGGAATAAGGCAAACGACAACACAAAACGTGGCAACAACGGCTAAAGGTATCCACGCGCCATTTCTTAACAACATTACGATCAGGAACGGGACGGTGCGGGGTTTCTTAGTTGGGATTGACATAAGCGGTTTTGGAACGACTGTAGAGAGTATCCGAGCTGAGAGAAATACATCTGTGGGCATCCGTATCGAAGCCCAGAACGGCATCATACGGAACAACACGGTTTTTTTCACCGGTGGGTCAGCGGCGGTCGGGGTTAGTGCTGCGGGTACGGGCATATCTTTTCTAGGTTCCGGTGGCAGGCTTCTCAACAATGACGTATCTGACACCTTCACAATCGGAACTGGAACTGATTTTGCGTCCGCGATCCGCGTGAATGGCAATAGTGCCGTGGTAGAGAACAATCGCGTTATTAATCCAACGACCGCGCCACGTACCCGGGGCATTACCATTGCTGGCTCTGATGTCTTGGTCGTAAATAACCGTATCACGAATATGGCTTCGGGGATTGAGTTCGAGAGCGGAGGCGGTAAGTTTCGGGACAATCTGACGAGCGGGGTTGAGGTGCCTTACACCGGTGGTACGGATGCTGGCAACAACAACTAAGATGCGTGACTCATACTGATAGCCAGTCAGGCAGACTAGGACCACCGTCGGCAAAGGGCCTTTAGCCTGCCAGGTTCCACATGCGAAGAGCTAAGGCTAGAAGCGATGTCCCCGGCGCAGTCCGCTTCATCGAGCCCATGTATGCGCTCGCCGTCAAGAACCTCCCCGAAGGCAAGGACTGGCTCTACGAGGTAAAACTGGACGGCTACCGATGCCTTGCTGGAAAACGCAACGATGGCGTAACGCTTTGGTCACGGCGAGGAAATCTCTTTACCGCCCAGTTCCCGCATATTGCCCGCGCCTGCGAACGGCTCCCAGCCGATACGCTTCTCGATGGCGAAGTTGTGGCCGTCGATGAAAGTGGTCGGGTCTCATTCAATCTGCTTCAGCACCACCGTTCAAAAGCACAGGCACTGCTCTTTTACGCCTTCGACGTTCTCATCTGCCGGGGCAAGAGCCTATTGAACGTACCTCTTAAAGAGCGGCGGAAGGTCCTTGGTGAAATATTTGAAAAAGTCCGTACCAAAACGTCTCCCCTAAACCTGTCGGAAACGATAGATGCCACGCCTACCGAGTTGGTGCGCGTCGCAAAAGAGTTAGGCTTCGAGGGAATCCTCGCGAAGCGGAGGGACTCGTATTATGAATCCGGCAAGCGAAGCGGTGCATGGCTCAAGTATCGCATCAACCGAGGCCAAGAACTCGTAATCGGCGGATACGTTCCCGGCAATCCCATCGATTCCATCATCGTCGGGTACTATCAAGACGGTACACTGTTGTACGCGGGCAAGGTGCGAAACGGCTTTGTTCCGCACACCCGACGTGCGGTAGCAGCCAAACTGAGGGGCCTAGAAATCGCCACCTGTCCATTTGCCAATCTGCCAGAACGCAAGCGCACGCAGTGGGCTTTGACGAAAGAAGAGATGAAAAACTGCACATGGGTGAAGCCCGAGGTGGTAGCGCAAATCGAGTTTGCCGAGTGGACGCCGGATGCCCATCTACGGCAATCCGCTTTCGTCGGCTTGCGTCAAGACAAAGACCCGCGTGAGGTTGTATTGGAGGCCGAACTCTAAAATTATCACACAGAAACGATCTGTGTCCTTTTCCCTGCCCGTACGCCTTACATTGTCTTTGATTTTTTCTTTGTCAATGGGTTATAAGGGGCGGCACACGCTCTGATTCGTCCGCACACCATCGCGAGGTACAACTTTCTCCGCGTATTTAACGCCATGACGACCATTTATCTCTCGTCCACTTACGAAGACCTTAAGGAATATCGGGAGGTTGTTTATAAGACCCTGCGCAAGAGCAGGTATGATGTTATCGCAATGGAGGATTACGTCGCTGCGGACCAGCGCCCGGTCGACAAGTGTCTTACGGACGTTAGGAACACTGATATTTACGTCGGTATCTTTGCTTTTCGCTACGGTTACGTTCCGCCGGCATTACACGGAAATCCCGACAAATTGTCTATTACTGAGTTAGAATTTCGCCAAGCCGAGAGGCTTAGCAAGCCCTGCCTGACTTTTGTCGTAAACGAAAGTACACCGTGGCGGGCTGATTTCATGGATTCCCAAAAGGCGGAAGATAAGGGCGAGAGCATCAATTCCTTTCGGAAGTATTTGCTCACGGAGAAGACGGCCAGCTTGTTTTCCTCGCCGCATGACCTTGCCGCGCTCGTTCTTGCCGCCGTTACAACGCACCAGGAACAACACAAGACAACCGAGGATACCACCCGGCAAAAAACTGAATCAGCCCCCGCTATCACCTGGGATATCAACAAAGACGGCTCGCCGTATCCCGGCCTGATGCACTTCACTCGCGAATACGCACCGGTGTTCTTCGGGCGTGACGCAGAGGTCGTGGAGGTTCTCGACCGGATGCGTCAAGCGGAAGGTCGGTTCCTTATCATCAGCGGCGGTTCCGGGACCGGCAAGTCTTCGCTCGTTGATGCCGGCGTACTACCGAAACTAAAAGAGCTGGGCCTGACCGGCATGGTGAGTTGCGTATGCAAGCGCATGGTGCCGAGCCAAGGCGGTCATCCTTTCGATGCTCTCATGCGTGTCTTGCACTCTGAGGCTGAGCGGGCTGGGGTCAATTCATATGAATCGGGACAGCGGTTGCTTTCGGAGCCCGGCATCTTCTCGGAACTCCTGAAAACGATTATTACTAAAGGCGTGAGTGCCGATTGCTTGATATTGTTTCTCGATCAGATGGAGGAGTTGTTCACCGTTCAAACGAAAGACCGCGCGGAACCGTTTCTCTCTGCTCTGTTCAGAGCCGTGAATGAAGCGAGCTTCCGAGTCATCGCAACAATTCGCAGCGATTTTTTGCATTATTGTCACGAGCATGACGATCTTCTGAAGGTGCTCCGCGGTAGCGGGCATTATCCGCTAGGACGCGCGGAGAACTACATGATGGCTGACATTATCGTGAAACCTGCCCAATGCGCGGCGCTTACTATTCCAGATCGGCTCGTGCGCCGGTTGATACAAGATGCCGGCTCGGAGCCAGGTAGTTTACCGCTGCTCGCTTTCGCCTTGGAGCGGTTGTTCCGAGAACGCTCTGGCAATGTGCTGAGCGAAAACGTTTATGACGCCCTGGGCGGTATCGCCGGCGCCATCGGCGCTCATGTCAATAAGGTTGAGGATCAGGTTGCCAAGCAGGTCGGTTCCGATCCGAATACCTGGCTCCCCAAGATTTTTCAACCGCTAGTTTTGGTCAACATCGACGGCCAACCCACACGGCGGCGTGTATTAAAGGAAACATTCGCGGTCGATCTCCACCCGATTGTCGATATTTTGAGCAAAGAACGACTGCTTTCCGCTGAGGGTGAGGGAAAGCAGAGCACCGTCTCTGTCGCTCACGAAAAGTTGTTCGAGACTTGGCCGGCTCTAACCCGGTGGGTGGCTGAAAACCGCGACGATCTTTTTGTGCTGCGCCAAGCGGAGATCGAAGCCAAAGAATGGGTGAAACACGACTACGACCTACAATATTTATGGCACAGCGACCGGCTGGGCAGGCTGCGGGAAATCGTGCATCGCGTCGGCGCTCACGGCATTGACGCCGCCGTGAGGGAATATGTCGCGCCTCATGATCGATTGCTTCAGCGGTTGCACAAGGACTTACTATCACACCAGGACCGACTAACCATTGGGCACTATCTCGCCGCATTAGGCGACCGGAGACGCGGGGTGGGTTTAACAGAAGACGGCGTTCCCGACATTGACTGGGTCGTTATTCCAGCGGGGAACGTGAAGTTGGAAGGAGTCGAAAAGACTTTCGAGGTGAACTCGTTTCGGATTTCGCGATATCTCGTCACGAATACACAGTTCGAGAGTTTTATTCACGCGGAAGATGGTTATCACAAACCGCAATGGTGGGACAATATTGAGGCGAGCCCAGCGCCTCTTCGTTCCACTTGGCTGGAGAATAATAGTCCACGAACAGCTGTGTCGTGGTACGAGGCCGTCGCGTTTTGCCGCTGGCTGAGCGCGCGTCTTGGCAAGAAGGTCCGATTACCAGCGGAATGGGAGTGGCAGCAAGCCACGACCGGAGGTGACGCAAAGAACGTGTATCCGTGGGGCCCGGAGTGGGACGCGGCGCGATGTAACAGTTTGGAAAGTAACCTGAGGCGTACAACTGCCGTGGGCGTTTATCCGAACGGAGCGACGAGGCAGGGCGTGCTCGATATGGCAGGAAACGTATGGGAATGGTGTATAAACAAATACGATAACCCGGCTGGACCAAGTGCTACGGACATAGATAAATCGTTCGTCGAGCGTGTGCTCCGCGGCGGTTCCTGGGACGACGACCCGGAGGCCCTGCGTTCATCGGGCCGGGGCGGCAGGACCAGTGCCGACGACCGCATCAGCTACCTCGGCTTTCGACTTGCCCAGGACCTTCCGTAATCCTTTGCCCTTTGATCTTTTACCCTTTTTTTCTTTGGGGGGTAGGGCGTACGAATTTTTTTCTTCACACAAGCAGAGACACGGACAATTCACGGACAGTTTGTAAAATACCTCATAATAAACAGCAGTTAACGTAGCCCACTTGATTTGAAATCAAGGGTGCGTGCCAGTCCAGAGCATTTCGCTCATCCGAAATTGTCCGAGAAATGTCCGAGAACTGTAGGCGTCGCGGTGCAAAAACAGATGTGGAAGTCAGCGAACCTTGCTTGTGCTGGTAGTCTATTTCCGTCTGTGGTGCGCATGCGAGGGGAGAGGGTAGGGACTCGAAATCAAGTGTACGGGGAACCGTACCGGGGGTTCAAATCCCTCCCTCTCCGCCAACCTTTTCTTATTTGTCAGCAAAGAGTTACCCCGCTTCCGTGGTTTCCAGTCAAGAGCCTGTCCGAAATAAATCAAGTTTCTTTTTCCTCAAAAAATCGTCTTTTGGAAGGCGCACGGCAAGGGTCGAAAAGAATTCAAAATAAAGTTTCCACTGATTGATTAACAATGAAAAAGCGAACAAAAAAACCGGTACATTTCGCCGTTTGCATCGATAACGACGGCTATGAGGCTTCCCTCGAGGTCGGCAAACTTTACAAAATCATTCCGGACGAGAAGACGGAATCCCGTGGATACATCCGCGTCGTGGTCGACGAAAGCGGCGAAGATTACGGTTATTCGACGGGCCGATTCTTTCGACTGGAGATTCCCCGACCTCTAAAGAAAGCGTTGGTGCGAGCGTCTTAAACCGGGGTCAAAACCGCTGCACGAATACTGCCAACGTCAGCCTTGTTTGCGCGCGTCTAGTTTTTAGCCGGCTGTAACCCGTAGAACCGGGCGGCATTGCCGCGCAGGACGGCCTCTTTGGCCGCGTCGCTAATCTCCTCACGTTCCCGAAGTTCGCGAATCTCTTTCAGTACTGTCTGGGCGTTCACCTCGTGAGGAAAGTCCGAGGAAAACATGAAAGCGCCGTCCCCTGCTACCTTGATCGCATAGGGAAGGTCTGTTTCGCCGCCTTCAATCCCCACCACGAGGCGACCCGCCTGAATGAGCCCGCGGATGTAGTCACCGACGGATTGGCCTTCCGGCAAGTGCAGCAGTTCCCCGCGTGGATTGACCGGAGTTCCCGCCTCGTAAGAGCGGGAAAAGCGTTCCAGAGCCATGAGGAACCAAAGGGGGCCGCCTTCCAAATAGGCCACCCGCAGCCCCGGGAAGCGCTCGAAGAGGTTGTTGAACACCATCTCCGCCAGAGCGATCGCAAGAGACATAGGATGTCCTATGGCATTGGCGCCGGTAGAAACGTTCATCGTCTCCATACCCAGGTCCCAATGCCCGCCGCCGTGAACGACCACCGGACAGCCCAAGCGAGCCGCTTCCGCGTATAGCGGCCAGTACGGCTTGGCGCCAAGGTTTAAGTGTACTCCGGTAGCAGGGAACAAAACTCCACCCATGCCCAACTCCGTACGCGCATGTCGCAACTCCTCCACCGCCGCTTCCGGGTCATGCATCGGCAAAATACCAATGCCCTTGAAGCGGGAATCCCGCCGCAGATAGTCCTCGGCCAGCCAGTCGTTGTATGCGCGGGCCGCGCCGACGGCGTAGTCCCGGTCCACGATGCGTCCGATGCGCTGGCCGGCGGTGGGGAAGAGGACCGCATAGTCGAACCCGATCTGATCCATGAACTCAATCCATCCCTCGGGTCCGGGGTTGTGAAAGCGACCATCGGAACCAATCCCAAACGAGCCAGGGGGTCTGTGCGTAAGTGAGAACTGGATGTGGCTTTGGGTAGGAAAGACATCGCCCCTCAGGCGGCCACCCGCCTCGCTGTAGGGAAAATGACGGGCGATGCCTTCGCCGTCCTCAAAAATGTGGCCGTCACCATCAATGATTTTGTACTGCTGTGTCATCGGATTCTCCTCTGTCAACAACGATTTGCGTTGAGCGTTGCCGAGCTTATGTGAAGCAAAATCACACTAGTCGCTCATCATGTTGTTAAGGATTTAACGAATGCCTCGCGCCTCATGCCTATCTTCTCATCTGGCCTTTTTTCTTCCCAGAAGCTCGTCGATGAGTCTGGCCGGAGGCTCGGGATCCTGGAAACCGGTGACGCGATACTGCTCCCCATCCTCCCGCCGCGCTTGCGGCAGAACCTTATCCTTCGGAATATCGATTCTCATCGAGTTTGATGGCTCGCCGACCTTTGCGTTCATGACTTCCTGCCAAACCATTTGCCCTCTGCGGGAGAGAAACCAGTTAGTGAACACCTTGGCCGCATTCGGGTGAGCCGCTTTACTGATAAGAGCAAGCCCGCTGTTGCCGTTGAGGCCTATGCCGTTGCCGGCTTCTTTAAGATATTTGCGGTCCAACTCATTGACCGGCATTCCGTCTCTGCTCGCGCGCTCTACGTCGGCGCAACCTATGCACAGAACAACCTTGCCGGTTCCCAGCCAATCGGTCGCTTGCCGCCGATCGCGCGAAACCGTGACGTTCATCTCGCTCAACAAGCGCTTTATGAAATCGGGGCCGAGACGGGAATTGTAATAGATTTGCGTCATGCTCGGAAACCCGGAGCCGACCCGCTCGAACATGGCGATCTTCCCCTTCCATTTTGGGTCAAGGAGATCCCAGTAAGAACTAAAGTCGGTGGGTTTTACCGACTCCGTGTTGTAGAAAATGCTCGTGCCAGCAACGTTTCCCTCGTAAAGAATAATATGCTGGTGCTCGGGGTCCACATAGTGATGCTTGCCGCCAAGCCACTTCGATTCATCCGTGATCTCGGGGAGAATAAAAGTCGACTTGATCGGATCCGTCACGCCGGTGCGGTAGAACTCATAGAATGCCGCGCCGCCCATGACGCCGCTATAAAGGTCGGACAGATATTTGCCGGCCCGCCGCTCCGATAAGATACGCAGTGTGAGATCGCCGACCCTGCCGGTGACGGTGATCGGTCTTATGAACGGAAATTCTTTTGTAAACGCCGCCACGATATCGGGGTGAGTGATCTCCATATCCCCCCACAGAGAGACCGCGCCTTCCTTCTTAGCGCCGGCAACAATTCGCTCCCACTCCGCTTGCCAGCCGGGATTCTCCGCTGCCGTTGCGGGCAGCGATCCTCGCGCTATAGCGAAACCCAGAAGCAGAAGAATGGAGATCGCAATCTTTCGCGGCAAAACCTTTATGGACGACCGCGCAGATAGCAGCCGCATCCTCACTTTCCTTCCTTGCTCGATTTCACGGGCTGGTATTCCAGAAAACCGTGAACAGAAAGATCCATTAGGTTGCCATCGATGTCCGACACGCGCAGTTCTGCGAAGGACGTATCTGCTGGTCGTCGCTGGACACGCTTCTGCCAGCTTTCCAGCTTGCGAATCGTCTCATCCATGTCGTCCACCTTGATGCCAAAGTGGTATAAACCGTTCGGACTCTGGTTTGGCGAGTTGGCCAAAATAGCCAACTCAAAATAGCCGTCGGTCAAATGTAAACTTTTACTTTGTTGAACTTGCGCGGTCGGAACACCTTCTCTGACCTCGCGAAAGCCAAAAGCCTCAATATAAAAAGCTGCGAGTTTCTCGGGTTCCTCGGTTCGTATAGCCAAATGCCGGAGCTGATTCATAGTTAGTTCCTTTCCTTTTGCGACGAGCTAATGTTTTGTAGTCGGTGCGCCTGCGAATCATTTGCGATTGGCATATTTCTCCACCGGCTGATACTCGAGCGTTCCATGAACGGACAGATAGATATGGTTTCCTGACGGATCTGAGAGCCACAGGTCTTTCGACGAGCTCGATCCCGGCTTGCCAATCACCTTGCCGGGCTGGGCCTTTTTTACGCGGTTGATAGTGGCATCGATGTCGTCCGTCTGCACACCAAAATGGTGCAGGCCGTTGCTATTCTGCTGGTTCGTGTTCTCCAGAATAGCCAGCTCCACCGTGCCATCCGTCAGGTAAATGGTCTTTAGTCCTTCTGGCGTTGGACGAGATTGCCAGAAACCAAAAACTTCTTTGTAAAAGCTAGCCAGCTTCTCGGTGTCATCCGAGCTGATCGCCAAATGCCGGATCTGAGCCATGTGCGCATCCTCCTCGTTTATTAAGTAACCTCTATAGACCAAAACCTGCGCTTGACTGCAAGTGCACGGCAAACCGGGTAATGGTTCAGTCTCAGAAATTTGTACAAGGGCAGGCCCCGTGCCTGCCCGAATCAGGGCGACCACAGGGGGTCGCCCCTACATTGATACGTCTGTTGAATTAAACTGAACGACAACCATCGTCCGAGGCGAGCGTAAAAAGACCCATTCTCGACCCCTTGTTCTTTACAGGAAGGTGCGGCGCGCGGCTCGTCAAGGAACTGTGCTATCGAGCCTTCAATATCTCCGCGGCGCGCGCTAGGGCGGTGAGTTTTGCCTCGGCGAGACGAGCGGAGCAAACCGGATTGTCCGCAAACGTTGCAAAGCCGCAGTCGGGGTTGAGGAAAATACGGTCGGCACCGAAAAGGTCAGCGGCGCTTTTCGCCTTTGCGACAATCTCTTCCAAAGACTCGACGATCTCTGTTTTGGGATTGACGAGCCCGATGCCAATACGTCGATCCTGGGGAAGCTCTTTCAGCGCCTCGATCTCGCCGGCGCGCGGCGTGCAGAGCTCCAATAAATAATTGCCCACTTTGAGGGCCTTAAGCGTCGGCACAAGCGGGTGGTAATCGCCGCTCAGTGCGGCGCTTTCGTCGCGCGTCCAATTGCCTCGGCATATGTGAATGGCGGTGCGCTCCAAAGGCGCGTCGTCAACGACTTGGTTGATAAGTTCCCGCGCGAAGGCAAGCTCATGTTCCGCGCTGCCTTTCTCGCTGAGCGCGCCGCACATGAAACTGCGGCTGTTTTTGGCGCCGGTAAAGACGACCTCAGTCAACACCGGCTCATCAAACTGAACCAAAGCCGCGCCCGCCGACAGCAGATCGTGAAGCTCTTCGCGCAGGATCTGCACGATGTCCCCGGCCAATTCCTCGCGACTGCCGTAGGCTTTATCGGTGATGCATTCCATCCACATGATCCGTGTAAGGAGGTAAGGTCCCGGCAGAGCGATTTTTACCGGCCTGTCGGTAAGCGTCCGGACAAATTCAAGCTCATGTGCGGCGATAGGCCTTCTCCTTCTCAGCTTGCCGAAAACCGCGGGGTGGCGGACTTCACTGGCCGGCACATCCAACGAGAGCAATTCTTTCTCGAACTCCTCCGGATCATCGACCAGCGGCAAAAGATCCGTGAGCGGGATAAGCTGGCAATTTTCCAACAGCCCGCCGACAAAGCTCGCATAGTTGTCGCGGCGCTGCTCTCCGTCGGTGACAACATCCACCGCTGACCGCAGCTGGGCCTCGACGGCAAGCCGCACGGCGTCATCGGCGGTCGCCTGGAACTCTTCCTCGCCGAGCCGCCCTTCGACATGCTCGTGCATGGCCTGGAGCATCCAGCGCGGTCGCGGCCAGCTGCCGATTCCCATGACCGATAGCGGCGCTATCTCGGGAGTCGAAGCCGGCTTCGACCGCCGCTCGGAAACCCGTGCCGCGTCCATTTTTCTCTCGGCGTCGGGCCGAGATTGGGCACGCGACTGAGACTCACTCTTTTCGGCCAGCGATCCCTTGCAGACTAAAAAGCTCCACGTGCCTGCATTGCGAGTCCATGAAATCAACTCATTTCCGGTCAGCCGGCACCAGGACGGCAAATCCTGCTCCACCGACAGCTCGGTCGAGCGGACCTCAAGGACCTGTCCTCGAGCGAGAGGATCGATGTGTTTCCGAATGAGCAGCAGCAGGCCGCTCCCGCAGTCGAGATCGCCCCCGTCAAAGCTTACGTCGGGCCGATGGGAGTCTCGGTCGGTTTCAGCCATCTCAAACTTCCCATCAGTACGTGATGCATGGAGCGCCGTCGCTTAAAAATTCCACGAGCTTCGCGCCGCCTACGATCGTGGCTCCGCCGATTAGTTTTCCCTCGTCGAGCTTGCGGCGTTTAAAACACGGCGAGCAGACGTAGATCAGGCCGCCTGCTTTGACAAAATTTTCCATGAGTTCCTTCAGAGGCGCGAAGCCCTCCTCACGGATGTCGTCCGCATACGCCTGCTGAGAAAGCCGTACCCCTTCCGTGCTCAAGAAAACCAATGTCTCCTTGTCCGACGCCACCGCCGCGTTGGCGACGACAAAGGCAACCGTAGCCTTATCGGGATCGTCTTTCGCGGACGTGAGGCTGACACAAAATTTACCGGCCATAATTTCAATCCTCCTTTCGTTCAATCCAATATTGAGGGTGTGCCGCGGCGAGAAGCGCATGTCCGGTCAGGCGACACCACGCCGGGATATCCTCCCGCGCGCCCGAATCCGTCGCCGTGATCCGCAATATCTGGCGGGGTTTCATCGCGCGCAAGCGCAGGCGGAGCTCCAGGACGAGATCGCCGCATGCCATATCGCCTGCGTCCCACGCTTCGCTCTCGCATGGCTCGCCAGCTCTTTCGGCTGACTCGGTAGCACGAGGCCGCTCGCTCGCCTTTCGCGGGTAAGGCCAAAGGCATCCGGGAAGGGCGGCAGGATCGTAACCTTCCTCGCGATTGGCCCATGCCCACCCGGCCCGGTGACAGGGCCGGTGCACTACGAAAGACCATAGCTCGTCGCGCAGCTGCGCGGGCTCTCGCTCAAGCTCAGCCGCAAGGCAAGAGCAGCACAGCGGGGCGTTCTTAAAGCCCATACTGAGACTAAACAACGATTCGTGATGGCAGAGCGCGGAGGCGCAGCGTTTACAGTCTCGCCCGCGCAGGCCCTCGAGATCGGCGAGCAGTTTGAGCGTCCGCTCCATTTCTTCGGAGAGCGCTTGTCTCTCCATGGCGGTGTTCCTCGCTAGTCAACCTGGCGAAACGTGAGCTTTCTCACCCACCCCTTGGTTTCCGGATGTTCTTTCCCGTCAATCTCCACGTATGCCTTGGGCAAAGCATTGACCGGCTCTCCATCCTGGCGCGGATTTAAAGTCAGGTCTCGATTGCGCGACCAGACAACGCGGCGTTCGTCGAGATTGCCGAAGTAATAGTTGACCTTTTCAGGGTTGGGACCGTAGGTGCCGTCGGCGGTCGTAAGACGAACCAATTTCTCGTTGTCGTCGTTTACCGGAAACTCTCCGGCGTAGAGATCAGCCACCGCGACGTCATGGGGTATCCAGCCCAAGCCGGGCGCGTAGAATTCCGCCCAGCAGTGATAGCTTTGATCCTGGTTTTGCCCCATCAGGTCCGGTTTGAGAAAGGAGCCGTAAACGATCTGCGTCGGGATTCCGATCGCGCGCGAAAACGACGTCCAAAGCGACTCGAAATCGGTGCAGTTCCCGGTGCGGAAAGTCAAACAGAACGTCGTGCTGCCGACAGGCGATGCCTTTTTGTTCTTTGGATCTTTCACCCAATACTCCACGTTTTCTATCAGCCAGTCGTAGAGCTTGCGCGCCGCCAAGACGGGATTCTGTTCACTGCCGACGATCTCCAGCGCCAGCTTCCGGATGTCTCCGTCTATGATTACGTGCTTGTTGGGTTGCAGATGGTGGGCTAGCCGGACGCGGTCCGCTTCCGAAATCGGCTTTGCCTTTTTGGCGTCCACGCCACTGCGCACTTCCGAGCGCGTAAGAATGAAACTCGTGACGATTTTTAATTCTTTTTCTTTTCGGAGCATCGGCCTCGAGGAACAACACATTGCTGCCTTCGGAATCAAGCTCGACCCGGTAAGGATACGGCGCCTCGATCTTGAGGTTCTTGATTTGCTGTGCCGGATCGTCTTGCGGAAGCGCCGCCCAAACCCGCACTCGTTTGGCTCCCGGGGGAACTTGGACGGCAATCTCATTTCTTAATTCGAAGGTCGCTTTGCGAAGAGGTTGGGCCTGAAGGCTGTGTGTCAATGCCAGCAGGCCGAGGATTTGAAAGGCAAGCATGGAAAAGCGAATCCAATACTTCATGGCACTTCTCCTTAGGGTGGCGCTTGAGGATAGCCGAGCACGTCTTTATACGTCATCTACTATAGATTCCTACCATCTATCAAATAGATAATTCCGATGGAAGCGAAAAAACGAAGGTAAAAGCAACAACTCGTGATTGGAACCGTGGTTGCTATCTAACGTAGATAAGCTGCACATCCAGGCCATGCTCATCGCGGTCCGAGGATCAGCTGCCGGATGCCCGTTGCAAAGCGATACCATGCGATACCAACTCGAGATCTTCGGAGCGGGACACCGTGACGTTGAAATTATACGCGTTAGAGCGGAACTGGTGCAGGGCAAACGGCTGGGACTGCGGGTCGACACCGTGGATGCAATCTTCAAGTACGATGCTGTAGTAATTTCTGATGTGAAACCCTATCACCGCATGATACACGCAGTTGCTCGAGCCAATGCCGGTGACGACGATCTTGTCTCGACAAGAGCGGAGATCCAGTTTTTCGAGCACAGCCTCCATCGATGTTTTATAAAAACAATCGTGGGAGGTTTTCTGCACGACGTTTTCACCCGGCAGCGGTTTCAGCTCATCGACAAATTCAGCTCCTGGGCTGCCAATCAATAAGCCATAGGGTCGTCCGAAGACGGTGAATTCAGGATGGTCCTTGGTGCGGACCGACTGTACGTGAATGATCTTTCCATCGATCTCGCGGAAGCGATCGAGCAGGCGGCGAATATTAGAAATTATGGGCTTCATGGCGGGGCCATGCCGCTCGCAACCTTCCACTTGCATATCGACAATAACTAAACCCGTAGACTCGGGATGCAATTCGATCTTGGCGTTTGCCATCGGCTAAACCTCCATAGATATCAAAGTTCAGGCGAGTATTTCATGGCGTCTTTTGCCTTGTCAATGTAAAGCTGGCATCAAAACACGGGCTGAGTTAGCGCGGGTTTGACGAGGAGCGGAATAGAGCGGGGTCTAGCCTGAGTCTGGACTTTAGCTTTTGCGGGTCGTCTGCTCCGAAGAAGAAACTCTCACCGACCTTTGGAGTCAGCGAGACCGTTCGGAGCGTTACCCCGATCAGCAAACCCGTAACGAGCAACCACGCGAGCTTGATGGCAGGATGGGTGAGACGTGATTTCGAGGCAAAACGGACGCTGAATGCCGTGTAGCGTTTGGCGCGGCGGGATATGGGCGGCGTTGAACTCATGGAAGTTTCCAAAAGGCAGATCAAGCCGCCCAGCCGGTCGCGCCATTATCCTCGTTTATGGGCTACCCCAATCTTCGTAACGCGGCGATGCGATCAGCAGTCGCCGGGTGGGTGGAGAATGGTTCCCATATGATCTCCCTAGTGCCAAGTCCTAGAAATGGGTTCTGCATTGTGCAGTATCCCAGTGAGGAAATTAGCAGCGGTTATGTCGGCCTCCTTTTTGTCACGGGAAGACCTAAGCGTTTCTTCGCAGAACTCAACAATCAACTCTTCCACAGTGGTTTCGACCAGTTCGTAGGTAGTCATGGATATTCTCCGCGTTGCTATACCGCTTGTACCGCTCCTGTGAAAGCAATGGGAATGCCAAAAGTCGTTGAGTAACAAAAAAACCATAAATTATGTCATGCTTCCTATTTTGAATCAGCGCGCAGGATTCCCCTTGCAGGAATTTCACCTACAAAGTAACGAAGCTGGAGGAGATTTTACTACTGGAACGATAATGGCAAGCGGTTCTTAGTTTCTTGGCCGCAACGCTGAATCTTCAAATTTCAGCTTACAAACGTCCCCTGGCGGAGATCCACGAGCGCTTGCTCGATCTCAGCCCTCGTGTTCATCACGAACGGACCGTAGCGCGCAATCGGCTCGTTCAACGGCTTCCCGGAAACCAGCAGAAAGCGCACCGGGCTTTGAGCCGTGGTTATTTCAACGCGGTCGCCCTCGCTCCACACAACCAGCCGGGTCGCCGCAACGATGGTAGCGCTATCATCGAACCTCGCCTCGCCTTCAAACCCATACGCAAACGCGGAGTCTTTCTCCGGGATCGGCTGGATGAACGATGCACGTGGTGGCACGAAAACATCCAGGTACGTCGGGTCCGCGGCTATGCCTCTGACCGGACCACTCATGCCATCTACGTTTCCTGCGATCACTCGAATCTTTGCGCCGGAGTCATTTCTGAATACGGGAATCTCACTCGAGCGGATGTCCTGGTAACGGGGCGCGGTCATTTTCAGTGTTGCTGGCAAGTTTACCCAGAGTTGGAACCCGGCAATTCCTTCGGGACGCACTTGCGGCATTTCTTCATGCATGATGCCGCGGCCGGCCGTCATCCATTGAACGTCGCCGGCGCCTATGGTTCCCGAGTTTCCAAGGGTATCCTTGTGATCCACGGCCCCTGAGAGCAGGTAAGTGACGGTCTCAATGCCGCGGTGCGGATGTAGTGGAAATCCGGCTCGGTAATCATCCGGGTTGCGTGACGCAAAATGGTCGAGGAGAAGAAATGGATCGAGATAGTCCAAAGTCGGTGTTGCGATGCTTCTCCTCAGCCGAACACCCGCTCCTTCAACAACAGGTTCCGGTTCTATGATCTTTGTGACTCTTCTTGGCGATGTGTGCATAGCTCGCTCCTTCACATGACTATTTTGTGAATGACGAAGACGCCTCGGGCTGTAAGCCGCAAGCGATTCGATCGCATTTCATTCACGTTGTTTGACCGCCGCGACGTTCTTACTCTAACCATCGTTGAAGTCTTGTAAAGTAATTACTTTGAAGTAAGGTCTACGCGTCCGGTGACGCTATTCTCACACTATCAACGAGGAGCCGAAATGGAAACGATAGGATTTGTCGGTCTGGGTACCATAGGCGGGGTCGTTGCGAGGAATATCCAAAAGGCCGGCTATTCAATGGCCGTCCACGACATCCTGCCGGAAGCAACCCGGCCGTTGGTAGAGGGAGGAGCGCGGTCCGCCGAATCGCCCGCGGACGTAGCCCGACGAAGTCGGGTAATCTTTACCTCCCTCCCGGGTCCGCGGGAAGTGGAGGAGGTGGCGCTTGGCGCCAGCGGTCTCTTGCAGGGGGTTCACGACGGCAGTGTCTATGTGGATCTGTCCAGCAGCAGCCCGCGCCTCATCCGACGTATCGAGGCCGAGTTCCGGCTGTGCGGCGCGCATGTCATGGATGCGCCGCTCATTGTCGGCAAAGATGGAATTGCCAACAGAAGCGTTGAGGTCTTGGCGTCGGGACCTTCCGAAGTGTACGACGAGGTGAAGCCCATTCTCGCTACATTCAGCGATACCGTCGTCTACACGGGCGACCTGGGCAGTGGAACCGTGATCAAGTTGGCGCACAACCTGGTGCGTCGTGGGATCGGCCTGGCGATTGGCGAAGGGATCGTCTTGGGCGCCAAGGCCGGGGTGGAGCCCCAGCTCCTCTGGGACTGCATGCATTGGGGCCTGGAGGTCCAACTTCATCAGTTGGTAAAAACGATCTCAGAAACGATCTTCAAAGGCAACTACGAGGCCCCCGCTAGTTTCGACATTGCCCTGTCACGAAAAGACGTCGGCCTTGCGACTGAACTTGGCCGCGAGGTAAATGTGCCGATGCCCATCGCCACATTGGTGGAGCAAATCATGGTCCAGGCTGTCAGCCGGGGCTGGTCCGACCAGAGCACCGCGTCCCTCTTCCGTCTCCAGGAAGAAGCCGCCGGCATTGAAGTACGCGCGCACCCGAAGTAACGGCGCGTACCTTCCGGGTCGCTCTGACAAGATGGTTCTGTCGAGCTTGACAGTCGCCGCCGGTTGGGACAAAAATACCGTTCGTTACGACTGGGAGTCGAACCTATGGAAAGAACCGCAACACGAAGTTTTGTATGGTCGCTACCGGAGCGGGTCTCGTTTCTTTTCAAGTCAGGTATTTTCTTGTTTGCCTGTGGCGCGATCTTGTATGTCGCGCTGGCGTCGGAGTATCCGGTCGTTCATGACGCGCTGCACAACGTGCGCCATGCGCTGGCCGTCGTTCCTTGCCACTGAAAATCATCGCTTCCATAGTTCTAGTCGCGAGTCTTATCCTCGCGGACCGGACTGTCCGCGCCGAGGAATTTGCTCTACGTTTTGAATCCTCGCCGCCAGGCGAACGACTGGAACCACAGGGTGAACCGGCCACTCTGGCTCTGACCGTGACGGCGTTGGATGGCCAGCCCGTCGCCGAGGGCTGGGTTGCGCTGCGGCTCGACGCGCCGCCGCCGAACTGGTTGTTTTCCACCGATTTCCCTGTGGTCGAAGGGAGCAGGCTTCTGGACATGCGCCTGCCCCTGATCAATGGCAAAGCCGAGTGGCGCCAGGTCTTCCCGATCCGGGGCGATTACCGCCTGGCGGCGGAGTTCGCCGGTTCGGCAGGAGCCAAGACCGACAAAGTTTTTAGCTTCCACGTTCACGAAAAAAACCAAAAATGGCTCGTCCTTGGCGGTTTCGCCCTAGGACTCTTCATCGCTGGCGTCATCGCCGGTAGAGTTTTTTCCGCGCCGCGGGATGGCGCGGGAACGAAACTTGGCTTGTGGCTTTTTTTAATTTTAACTTGGTCCGCCGCGGCGGGAGAAAGCGCATGGGCGCAAGAGGATCACAAGCGGAGTTACATTTCGAAGATCGACGTGGCGCCGGCGTCGGTGGGTAGCCCGGCGCGCATTCGCTGGTGGCTGTATCCGGCGGGCGTCAACGGCGAGTCTTCGGCAAAGTTAACTTTCAGTATCATGCACCTGGAAAAGAACAAGCTGGTTTTTTCTCTCGAAAAGATTCCCGTGGCCGGTGAATTTGCGTTGGACTATCACTTCACGGACGGCACCGACCATCGAGTCATCACCGTCGCTGAAACCGCAGATGGCGCAACCGTACGCCAGGAAGCAACGGTTTCAGTGACGGCCGTGGCGCCGTCGCTGCGAACGAAACTGCCGCCGCTGTTTTTGTTTCTCGCCGTGATTGCCGTGGGTTTGTTGGCAGGCCGGTGGAGCCGAAGAACCGGCGGCTCTAAACTTCGACCGGCGGAGGGCCGCCGGTTTCATGTCTGAGGGAAATTAAAAATCGTAACCTTCCCAGAGCTCCTTCGGCAGCGCCGCATTGCTCTGAGAATCATGGCTCTGTTGGTTGCGGTAACGGATTACGGTTGTAAGCTTTGCGGTTTGAATCTTGCCGTCCTGGTCCCAATAATCCGCGAACAGTTGGTCGGCGTTCTTGCGCACCTGTTTGAGCCGGCCTTGTCTCGAGTTGACGATGCCGCCCATGGTGCGCAACCGCTCGGCGAGGCTGTAGTTGTCGGGCTTTTTTTGCTGGCCGGACCGGTTTGCGCTGTAATGCTGATCGAGCCGCTCGATATCGTCGGGGGAGTAGGTGCGCGTGAATGTTTCGGTGGTTAACTCCGGCGTAATTGACGCAGCCTGAGCATCTTTCATGAAGAGCTTGTTCCATAGCTTCTTGAAGCGGCGTTCCCTGATCCGATGAAAAGGGTTGGTGTGGCTTTGCCCACGGGCTTCAAAGTTCACGCCATCGGTATCGATTTCGAGAACTTTGGGGAACAGATCGGTCAAGTCTTGACCAATGGCGCGCAAGGCGCGCGCGTAGTCGGCAACCGCCGGCGCGGGCTCATGGCCTGGCAGATTGGACGTCGCTGACGCAGTGGTTTCAGCCAGATACATAATCGATATTGTTAAGGCATAAATCGGTCCGAACCCGGTGTAGCTTTAACGCGGCCGTGCTCTGCCGAACAGGCCGAAATAAACGACGCGGGGGAGTGGAAACTACATCTAATAATTAGCGGTAGGGACGGAGCAGCAGGCGTCGGGGCTGTTCCTTGAGGGGAGATTATAGTGGCTCAGAGTATCTAAAGGAAGCTTTTTTACTACTTCATTCCTTTTCTTTGCAAAAAATCGCGAAAGCCTTCGCGCGGGTGATTGGCCTTGAGCGTTGTGTGACGGGCGTTCAACTCACCGTCAAAACGTTGACGCCACGACAGTCCGATATCTTCGTGCAGCAAGCGCTTTATGCCTTGTACCATGCGCGGATCGTTTTCCGAAATGAGCCGGCCCATTTGCAGCGCCGTGTCGAGGAGTTCCTTCGACGGCACGACTTGATTGAGCAGGCCGATGCGCTCCGCTTCCTCCGCATTGACCACGCGTCCGGTGTAAAAAAGCTCTTTGGCCTTCGGCATACCGACCACCTGGGGCAACGACCAGGTGGAGTTGACCCGCCCGTAGCGCGCCGCCAAAAAACGAAATTCCGTCATCTCACAGCCGATGCGGATGTCCAGCATCGAACTTAACATGGCGCCGGCGCCATAGGCGAGGCCGTTGATGGCGCCGATGAGCGGTTTAGCGAACGTGGCAATATGCCAATTTATCTGGCTGCGGCGCGCGCCCCGCGCCGCCAGTTCTTCCGCGCTCGATTTGGCCATCTGATGAATATCGCCGCCGGAGGAAAAGGCGCGCGGCCCGGCGCCGGTGAGAATCACCGCGCGCACGTCATCGTCCGATTCGATGCGCTGCAGTTCGTCGTCGAGGTCACAGGCCAGTTCGTAGCTCATGGCGTTGAGCTTTTCCGGCCGGTTCAATGTAATCAACGCGATCTTGTCGGTTCTTTCAGTCAGTATGTTCTGGTGGGTCATTGTGGCTCTCCTATCTTAAAATAACGAATTGAATCTATTATGCTTTCACCACGAAGGCGCGAAAATTAACCGTGTTGCGCGGGCTCCAAACGTTCCAATCGTTCTATATATTCAGGTTGCTCAACGCAACCCATCCGGCTCGGACGGCTTGAACGTTTTGAACGGCTTGAACTACTTGAACCGGCTGCGCCCAGCATTCAATGTGCCCTTTGTGGTTAAATCTCTTCTTCTCTTCGTCCCCCTCCGTTACTTTCCGCTCTGTACCTCGGGGTTCAAGAAGTTGAGCGGTTTGCCGTCCATGAATTTCAGAATATTTTCCATCGCTTGCTCATAGCGCTCGCTGAGAATCTCGTGCGTGGCATAGCCGCGGTGGGACATCAAAATCGCATTATCAAAGCGGCGCAGCGGATGATCCAGCGGCAAGGGTTCGATGTCATAGACGTCGAGACCGACGCCGCCGAGCTGACCGCGCTCCAGCGCTTTGATCAGCGCCGGCTCGGAGACGATCGGGCCGCGGGCGGTGTTGACGAGCACGGCGCCCGGCTTCATCAGCGCGAATTCTTTTTCCCCGATAGTGCCGCGGGTGTGAGCGTTGAGCGGAATGTGAATCGTGACGATGTCCGACTCCCGCAGCAAAGTTTCCTGGTTTACGCATTCCGCGCCGGCTGCCGCGGCTTTTTCCGGCGTCAAGGTCCGCGAGTAAGCGAGCACTCGCGCGTTGAAGACTTTCAGAATGCGCGCTACTTCGCCGCCGATTCTGCCGAGGCCGAGCACGCCGGCGGTCTTTCCTTCGAGCATGCGGCCCGTGATTGCGGGCCAAACCTCCTCGCGCATGCGCTGGTTGACCTGGGGAATTTTTCTCAGGAGCGCGAGGATCAGGCCGATGGTCAGTTCCTTGGTGGTCGTGCCGGTGTCGCTGGGAGTGCCCGAAACGGCGATACCGAATTTGGTCGCGGCGGGGAGATCGAGGTGCCTGCCGGTGCGGCCGGTTTGCGCGATGAATTTTAAATTAGGCAGCTGGTCGTACTCTTTTTCGCTGAAGCTTGTGCGCTCGCGCATGAGCAGCAAGACGTTGAAATCCTTCAGCCCAGCGACGAGTTTTTCGGAAGTGTCGAGACGCTGGCGCAGTATCGTCACATCGGCCCGCGCCTTGAGTCTTTCATAGGCCGGCACCGTGTCGGCAATCTTCTCAAAATCGTCCAGGACTGCCACGCGCAGGCGCTGATTGCTCATTGTTTATCCTTGTTGTTTAGCTTGTCGCGCTAACTTCAATTTCACAGAGTTTACCCGGCGACGAATAGCCGTCGACAAAGACATATTCCATTTGTGGAATCGCGGCGCTTACGTGGCGCGCGAAAAGTTGTTTGAGCCCCTCGACGGTTTCGCTGCGGTGCAGGTAAAAAGACACGCGCTCAACTTTTCCCCATGAACTGCCGGCGTCTTCAAGGGATCCGGTGATGCGCGGCAAGATGTTAGCCAACTGTTCTTCGAGGTTCGGCAAAACCGCGGTGACGCCGGAAAGAACCACAACGGACTCGTAAACCAGGAAGCGAATCGGCACGATTGGCGGATCGTACTCGACGATTCGTTTAGCGCTGTTTGATATCGCCGGCCTCATGGCGAGCAGGTCCACGGCGACTCTAGCCGGGGAATCAAAATGCGACGGCGAGATATAACTCGAACTGGCCGAGCGGGCTTTGCCGGAGAGGAGTTTGACCCGTTCATTACTACCGGCGTCGCGGCTTTCGCGGTTGCGTCCCCAGAGCCGGCTGCGCACGGTATTGTCCAGGGACAAACTGTGAGCCCTCAACTCCTGGTCGAAGCGCTGAAAAAGCTCCTGCGCTTCGAGCTCCCCGGAGCCGGCCGGCTTAGCCTCGCCGGATAGTTCTATGAATTCTTTTCCGAGCCAAGAGAAGAGTTTCTTGCGCATGATGCCCCCGCTTGCGATTTGCGGTCGTATGGGAAATTCGATCCTAACCCAGCCCAGCGCTGGGATCAATGCGGAAGTTGATCTAGCGTGGTGTTACAGATGTGCATTGCAAATAATCGTCTATCGGGTCAGACAGCAGGCAACGGGCGCCGATTGCGGGGTTGCGCTAATGGTTGTTTCCCACACGGCGCGCAGGTCCGGCGAGAAGGGATAACGAATGCCGTTCTCCTCGAGGATTTTCCCGGTTGCCGCCATCAACTCGTCGCGATTGAACACCATGGATTCATGGGCAAAGCCGCCGGAGCGGGCGAATTTGAAGGTGATCTGCGAAGCCCTCAAGTCGCGCACTACTTCGACCAGATGGCGCAAATTCTTGACGGGTATGTCATTGATCTCGCTGACCACGGCGTTGTTGGGATCATCGTAGCCGTTGGTGATGCGGTGGGGAAATAGCGGCGAGGCCACCACTACGATCTCCTCCCCGGGAAAAGCCGGCTTGTCAAAGCGGCGCGTGACCAACGGGCTGGAACGCCGGCTCAACGTGGAGGCTCTTTGGCCGCCGAGCCGGTCTAGAAAATCTTGCGTGGTTTGGGAAAAAACCAGCGGCCCTAAAATGAAATAGCGCGGATTGGCTTCAATCATATAAGGAATGACCATGTCCCTTTGCGGCTGCACCGGCAGGCCGACCTGCATCGTCCGGCCGTCGCGAAAAACAGTCAGAGGAAGCAACCCGTTCTTGGCGAATTTCTGGACCAGGTAAAAGGCGGAAAGTCGCAGGTCGTAGCGCACCGCAACCTTGGCATCGCTGTCCACCGGCGTGTCGCCGATATGGGTGATCACGTCCCACTCTTTTAGCGGGTAATTCTGATCATCGCGGTACGGCTCCGTGACCATCATGCCATTTACGTTCTTGGGCAAACCCAGTTTGCGCCTAAGCGCGTCGTTCTCGATGGTCTGAACAAGATCATGCATCTGGGGTTTGCCGTGGTATGTTCCGTCGGCGATGTCGGCAAGAAATAGTTTGATCTCGTCGATGGGAATCAGATAACCGATGTTTTGGGCGTTTTGAATTAGACTGAAAACCAGGCCGACCAGCTTGCCATCGTTGACCGCCGGACCGCCACTGTTGCCAAAATTGAGCGCCGCATCCACCTGGATGCGCAACCCGCTGGTTTGGTGATAGTAATCGGTGAACTCGATGCGCGAGACGATTCCCTGCGTCACCGAAAGCTCGGTGCCGCCGGTGGGGTAACCGTAGACGCTGACCGCGTCCTTGACCCGCGGCAGTTCGTTGGCGAAGGACAGCGCGCCGCGGTTGTCGAAAAATGAATCGTCGTCAAGCGTTAACAGCGCCAGGTCGATGGATGGGCTAACCGCCTCGACCCTTGCCGGTATGCGGCGCGCCGATTGGTTGGGTTGGACGTAGATCTGGCTCGCGTAGCGTACCACGTGAGCGTTGGTCAAAATGCGTTTACCGTCGATAATCGCGCCGGAGCCTTTGACCTGTTGGGGGCTGTTTTTGGTCCAAGGCCGCAACAGATCGGGCGTATGATGGACGGCGTGAATCTTTACGACGAGGTCGCGAATGCTGTCTTGAGCGCGCCCGTCCGCGGCGCAAAAAAGTAGCAGGCTAAGACATATATACGGGGCAAGAGTCCGGCGCATGGTTTCTCCTTGTTGAATCCAGTTTCAACATGCCCGACGCATTATATGCCACTTTCCAGTTAAATCCATATGTCTGCACTGCCCAGCTAGAAGGCTTATCTAATGGCGGCGCGAATGCTTGACAACAACGATTGTAGGGCCGGCCGGCGGTGGAGCTTTGAGGCGGAAGAGGTTAGTTTTGAGCCAGCCCAGGTGCCGGTAGCGCTTGACTTGAACGCGCTCTCTTCGATATGGAGAGGCACTTGGCGGCCCGGATTGGACGGGCAGAGCTTTTTCGAGTTCGTAGAACGAGGAACTGAAATGGGTGTTACCAACGAGATAGTCCGATTCGTCTGTGCAACCAGCTTTGAAGACTTGCCTGAGGAAACCATTTTCAGAACCAAGACCTTGATCGTGGATGCCGTCGGCACCATGCTGGCGGGGTCCTGTGAGGAGGGCAGCCGAATATTGCAACGTTATATCCAGCAAACCGGCGGTCGCGAGGAGGCGACG
This sequence comes from uncultured delta proteobacterium, assembly GCA_963840855.1. Classification (GTDB taxonomy): domain Bacteria; phylum Desulfobacterota; class Binatia; order UBA9968; family UBA9968; genus DATACQ01. Next base: position 29,766 of record CAWJBB010000050.1, on the reverse strand, counting down.
TTGATCGGTGCGGGCTTAAAAGGCTGTGCCGCCGGCGCCGCGCTCGCCAACGCTGCGGCGGGCCACGCGCTCGACTTCGATAGCATCCAACTTTCTTCGTGGCCGGGCACCGCCCATGGGATTCGTATCCATCCGACCGTACCGGCGCTAGCTGCCGCGCTGGCGGTGGGCGAGCCGCGCGCCATCACCGGGCGAACGCTTCTCCTGGCGTGCGCTGTCGGCATCGAAGTAGCGTGCCGCGTCACCGAGGCGATCCCTCCCGACGCCTATCAGATCGCTTATCAATCGACCGCCACTATGGGGGGGCTGGGCGCCGCCGCGGCCGCGGCAAGCGTTCTGGGTCTGAATCAGTCACAGCTAATGCACGCCATGGGATTGGCTGCGACCATGGCGGGCGGCCTTAGAGAAAACTTCGGGACCATGAGCAAATCCTTCCACTCGGGCCGCGCCGCCGAGGCGGGGGTCGTTGCGGCGGTGCTTGCCCAGAGCGGGTTCACTGCAGCGCCGGACATCCTCGAGGCGAGGCGAGGTTTTTTTCTGGCCATGGGAGGACGGCACGATCCTAAGCAAATTTCCGGCAAGCTTGGCAAGCCGTTTTTTATCCTCGACCCTGGTCTGCATGTCAAGCGTTACCCATGCGCGATCCTGGTTCATCCGGCGATCCGCAAGATGATCGAACTTTCGCGGGCCCATGACCTCACTGAGGAGAAGGTCAAGCGAATCGAGGTCGGCGTCAGCGATGTGGTCACTTCCACCCTCAACCATCCTGAGCCCAAGAGCGGCTTGGCGGGCAAGTTCAGCGTGAGTTTTCCGCTGGCGCTGGCCATGCTGCAGCGCCAGGTCGGCTTAAACGATTTTACGGACGAAAAAGTGAACGATCCCAGAGTTGTCGCGTTGATGAAGAAAATCGTCGTTGGCACCGATCCGGCACTGCAGGAATCCGGCGGCAGCGAAGTCACCGCCAAGCTCAAAATCCACCTCCGGGACGGGCAGGCATTGGAACAGCTGGCCAGTCTGGAAACTGGAGCGGCACAACCCTGGATTAGCGAGGCTGAACTAGCGGAAAAGTTTCGCGCCTGCGCGGCGCGCTCGCTACCGGCCACTCGGGTTAGCGCTGCGCTCGATCTGCTCCTCGGCATTGAAAGATGCCAGAGCCTCGATGCGCTGCTGGAGCTTGTCCGGACGCAAAATTAGCGGACGCGCGCCCCAACCGGTTGGTACACCCGACAATGGACGAACGAATTCAAAAACTGCTGCGGCGCTCTCGTTACGGCGTGATCATTCCGCGCTCGCCTAGTTTGGCGAATGGTTCTAACGTTGCTCGATAAGAAGGAGACAAAGCATGAAAGCGATTTCTCTGCGGCCATTCTTGGTTCACGCAATTGTCAGTTTGGCAGTGCTCTCTTGGGCGTATCGCGGCATTGGCGCTGATGGTTCGTATCCGAACAAACCCGTTGTTTTCATCACCCACAGCGGACCAGGCGGCGGCATGGATACCATGCTGCGCCGCATCACTGACATCATGGCCAAGGAACGGTTGGTGACGCAACAAATGCGGGTGGAGAATATCCAGGGCGGGGGCGGCGCAAAAGCGATGACCGCGCTGGTAAAGCGCAAGGGGGACGATCATGTGCTGGCTGGCATGACCAGCGTTTGGGTCGCTGCGCCGCTAATCTCTCCAGACATCAAAGTCAGCTACAAAGAAATGAGCCCCGTGGCGCTTCTTGGATTAGATCCAAATCTTGTCGTGGTGCGCGCGGACTCTCCGTTCAAGACGATCAAAGATCTGCTCGATCACGCGAAAGCTAATCCGAACAAGCTAAAACAGGCGGGTGGTTCGGTTTCCAGCACGCCTAATTTTGACCGGCTCGCCATCATCGAAAGCACCGGCGCGTCGTGGGACTATGTGGCCTTCCCCAGCGGCGGCGAAGCCGTCACCGCGCTGCTGGGCGGGCATGTGAACTTGGTAATCGGCCAACCCGCCGATATGAGCGGACATCTGCGCGCGGGAACTCTGCGCGCGCTGGCAAGTTTTTCCGAGACACGCCTGGCCGGTCAGCCCCAGGTACCAACTTTGCGCGAAGCCGGGGTGGCGGCGCGCGTGTCGCGGGGAACGGTGCGTGGGATTGTTGCGCCGCCGGATCTTCCCAGGGCGGTGATCCAATACTGGGAAGAAGTTTTACGCAAACTGACGCGCACGCAGGCTTACCTCCAGTTCAGCGCCGAGATCGAGTTGTTTCCCAAGTTTCTCCCCGCCGCGGAATTCAAGCAGTTTTTAGACGAGGAAACTGACAGCCTGGCAAAGTCGCTCAGCCTACTCGGTGAAATCAAGAAATAACGGAGCACCATTATGGATCAAGCTACCGCACTCGCCAAGTTTCTGGCGGAAACCGATTATCGCGCGCTTCCTGGCGAGACGCTCCAGGCCGGCCAGAGAGGCTTGCTGGATTGTCTCGGAACTGCCATTGGCGGCGCCAATAGTGACGCGGCGCGGATGGCACTCGAGCTGATCGAAGAGTCAGGCGGCAAGCCCCAGGCTACGCTTCTCGCCACCGGCAAACGCGCCGCTTTGCGGGACGCGGCTTTGTTCAACGGCACGGCCGCGCACGCGTTGGATTACGACGACACGCTGAGTGCGCCAACCGCTATGACCGCGCTGGTCCTGGCTGAACACCACGCATTCTCCGGGCGCGAGCTGCTGCGCGCCTACGTTCTCGGTTTTGAAGTCGCGAGCCGAATGACCCGAGCCATTGGCGGATGGGAAAACTCCCGGGGTTGGCACATGATGGGTGTGGCTGGGGTCTTTGGCGCCGCCACCGCAGCTGCTATTTTATTGAAGTTAAGCCCGCCGCAGATCGTCGCCGCCCTCGGCATCGCTGCGTCGCAGGCGGCCGGTCTGGTGGCAATGCATGGTTTCTTGACCAAGCCGTTCCACTCCGGAAAAGCCGCCGCCAACGGGCTATTCGCCGCTCAGCTGGCGGTCCGTGGTTGCACCACCGGTCCCGCTTTGGAAGGTCCGTTGAGTTTGTCCCAGGCCATGGGTGGCACGCCGGCGCCCGACTTGGCGCGCGGGCTCGGACAATCCTACGCCGTGGTGGAAAATCGTCTCAAGCCATTTCCCTGCGGGCGGCTGGGCCATGCCGCCATCGAGGCCGCCCTCAAGGCGCGCTTCACGTATCAATTGACCCCGGCAGAGATCGTCTCGACTGAAGTTCACGTTGAGCCGCGCGCGCAGTATTTGATGGGTAAGAGTGAACCCGAGAACGGCACACAATCCATGTTCAGCATCGGACATGGTGTCGCCGCAGCGCTGTGTAACGGGCGCGTCGGTCCGGCCGAATTCAGCGACGCGGCGGTGCGCCATGCTGAAATAACCGAACTGCGCCGTCGCACCGAAGTCATTGCCGATCCAGAGTGCAATCCCGGCCAGGCGAAAATTGCCGTGCAGACCAAGAACCGCGGCGTGCTGGCAGCGGAGGTGCCGATTCAGAAGGGCTACGCGGCCAATCCTCTCACCAACGAAGACGTGAGTGAGAAATTCTTGAACTTGGCCGATCCAGTTTTGGGGCCGGCCCGCGCCCAACGAGCCGTTGAGCTGGTTTATCGGTTGGAAAACGTCGAGGATGCCGGGGAAGTGGCGCGTCTGTGCGCTTGACAAGGACTAGTTGCGCGGATGGTTCGGACATTGCTCACAGAGCACCGCGTTTAGCGCATCGACGCATCATGTTGTTGCCAACGAGCCGATCATGACCCGCTCCGACCGCTGGATCGGCGGCCTTTTTTTGCTGCTGGGCATTTTCATCGCGCGGGAAGCTGCCAAGCTCGAGTTCGCCAGTAGCTATGGCGCGGGCAGCGGCTTCTTTCCCTTCTGGCTCGGCATCGCCATTGCCGTTCTCGGCGCCGTCGTGATGGCGCAGGGGGCGCGCCAGCCGGCGGCGCCTTCTGCCGATCAACCGGCCGCCACCGGGTTGAAGCAAAAAGCCCTGGCCTACTTCGCTATTCTTGCCTTTGTCATCGGCTTAGACTTTCTCGGTTTCGTTACCGCTTTCACCTTCCTGGTCGCTTTTCTGCTCAAGCTCGAAGGCGAGAAGTGGCGCAGCGTCTTTTGTGTGGCGTTGGCTTCCGGCATCGGCTTTTATCTGTTTTTCATACGCCTGCTGGCGGTGGAGCTGCCCATCGGTCCCTTGGGTTTTTAACCAATGGATATCCTGTCGAACCTTCTACACGGTTTTCAAACCGCATTAATGCCCAACAACCTTTTGTTCTGTTTGATCGGCGTAACGGTGGGAACCGTGGTCGGCATTCTCCCCGGCATCGGCACCACCGCGGCGGTTTCGATTCTATTGCCGCTGACTTTTCGCATGGATCCCACCACCGGTATGATCATGCTAGCGGGTATCTACTACGGCACGAAGTACGGCGGTTCAACCACGTCGATCCTGGTCAATACCCCGGGCGAGTCGTCGTCAGTGGTCACTTGCATCGATGGCTATCAGATGGCTTTGCAAGGGCGCGCCGGCGCCGCCCTCGGCATCGCGGCGATTGCATCGTTTATCGCGGGAACTATTGGGCTCTTGGGACTCATTCTTCTCGGTCCGATGCTTACGGCGGTTGCGCTGAGCTTTGGCCCCCCTGAATACTTTTCCTTGATGGTGATGGGCTTGACCACCGTGGCATTTCTCGCCGGCCGCTCTATGACGAAAGCGCTGCTCACCGCCGCCGTAGGCCTTTTTCTTGCCACCGTGGGCTTCGACATCTTTACCGGCAAGCTGCGCTTTACCTACGGCCAGAGCGAATTGTCGGACGGCATCAGCTTCATCGTCGTGGCCACGGGACTGTTCGCCGTCGGTGAGGTCTTGGCCAACGTGGGCAAGCCGCGTGCCGGGGCGGAGATATTTCGGGTTTCCTCGCGCCTGCGCGATCTTCTGCCCAGCGCGCGGGACCTGCGCGACTGTCGCGGCGCTTTCATCCGTGGAACGTTGATCGGTTTCGTGATCGGCGTGTTGCCCGGGGCCGGCTCGTCGATTTCGTCTTTTCTTTCCTACGCGCTGGAGAAGCGCTATTCGGCACACCCCGAGCGCTTCGGTAAAGGCGCCATCGAAGGAGTGGCCGGGCCGGAAGGGGCGAACAACGCGGATACGGCGGGCGCCATGGTGCCAATGCTCAGCCTGGGACTTCCTGGGTCGGGCGGCACCGCCGTGCTACTGGGGGCGCTGATTCTCTACGGTATCCGACCCGGGCCCATGCTTTTTCAAGAGCATCCGAACCTCGTGTGGGGATTGATTGCCAGCATGTACGTGGGCAATGTGATGCTGCTCATCTTGAACCTTCCTTTGGTGCCGCTTTTCGCCAGCCTGCTTCGACTTCCCTATCGTTTTCTCTATCCGCTTATCCTCGGCTTCTGCGCTGTGGGCGTTTACAGCGTCCGCCAGAGCGTCACCGATCTCTGGCTGCTGTCGTTTTTTGGTCTCCTGGGCTATCTGTTTCGCATTTTCGATTATCCGTCCGCGCCCCTGGTTCTGGGACTCGTGCTTGGCCCTCTCATCGAGCGCTCGCTGCGCCAATCGATGGTCCTGTCCCAGGGCAGCGCAACGATCTTTTTCACTCGTCCGCTATCAGCCACCCTGATCCTGCTCTCCATTATTTTGCTAGCGGCACCCCTCGTAATGGCTTTTCTCAAAGGGAAGCGAACCGCATCAACTTGAATCAACCAATCGTTCCAAACATTTTGAACAGCTTGAACGATTTGAACATTTTGAACCTCTTTTCTGCGCAGGAACTCGTCAGCGTTGCCGCCGGGCGGTTTTTTCACAGCCAAATAATTTGTTGACAGTGAACGAGGCTGGGTTTATCCCTGGGCGAGGCTTGTCTCGCGTCTCGACGGTAACCGGATGGCGCGAGAGCGAAGGAGGTATCTATGTGGTATTTGGTAATGCGCCGGCCGGTGAAGCCGCGGGAGGAGTGGACGGTCAGCCTGGATCAGCATCTCGTCTGGATGAAGCGGCAGCATGAAACCGGCACGATTCTATTTTCCGGTCCCACCCCGGACCGAAAGTTTGGCATTTACGTCATTCGCGCCGCTTCTAAAGCCGACGCCGAAAAGATCGCGGGCGCCGATCCCTACACGGCGGCGGGATTTTGCGCCTTCGACCTCTATGAGTGGGAGGTCCATCAGATCATGGGCGCGGGTCCGTTCACCGCTAAGGATTTGCAAGCGCACCGGTAGAACAAGCCAGTTGAGCCGCTAGGCTGAAGGATCGCAGCGCGAATTGGAGGGAAGCTAAAGTGAAATATCATTGCATCTCAGCCGATTCCCACCTGGAGATTCGGCCCGACCGTTACGCCAGTCGAGTAGCGGCGAAGTTTCGCGACCGCGCTCCCAAGGTGATCACTCTCGAAGACGGCACCTTGGCGGTGCTGCAGGAAGGCCAGCCGCTCGAGCGCTTGATCTCGAACATTTCTTGCGGCCTGCCCTATGAGGAGCGGCGGCCTTTCGATCCGCTGCCGGGGGAAAGCTACGAGACCGCGCCGGGCACGGGCTCGCCGGAACAGCGCTTGCGGGAACAGGAAAAAGACGGCGTCGATGCCGAAGTGCTCTTTACCGGCAACGTTGGGCCGGGCTTCTGGCGCGGCATACGGAACGACGATGCTTACAAAGCCGTTGTCCGCGCGTATAACGATTGGCTTGCGGAGGAGTATTGCTCTTTTTCGCCGCAGCGGCTGATTGGCGTCGGCGTGATTCCGATCACCGATATCGACGACGCGGTGACGGAGCTGGAGCATTGCCAGAAGATAGGCCTCAAGGCCGTGGCTATCGATAACTTTCCGGCGGGTAATCGCTATCCAACGCCGGGTGACGACCGTTTCTGGGCTGCGGTCGTCGATCTCGGCATGGCGTTGACGATCCATGTTGAGTTCGGCTTTCCGCGCCGTGGCCGTGGTCCGCAGGCGGCGGTCGCCGCGCCGTCGTTTAAGTATCCCAAGGCCACCGATCCCGAGCACCATGTGCCGGACGTGATCGAGCGCTTCAACAAATACGGCTTTCGCGGCAGCAAACAGATCGTGCAGATGATTTGGGCCGGCGTCTTCGAGCGCTTTAACAAGCTCAATATTTATGTCGCTGAAGTGCAGATCGGCTGGGTGCCCAACTGGATGGATCAGATGGATAACGAATATGGGCGGCAGCAATACTGGGCCGAGCGCGTGCTCGGCCTGCCGCGCTTGAAGCGCATGCCGAGCGAGTACGCCCGGGAGAATGTCTACTGGGGCTTCAATCGCAACCCGGTCGGCGTACGCATAGCGCGCCAAGAACTAGGCGTCGAAAAAGTCATGTGGGCGAACGACTTTCCGCATCTCGAATCCGACTGGCCCAACTCCAGAAAAGTCCTCAAAGAAAATTTCGCCGGCGTGCCGGAAGATGAACAATGGAAGATGACCGTCGGCAACGCGGTCAAGTACTTCAGGCTCTCTGATCACTAATTCAGAAAGGAATAGTCATGGCACCTGACCAGGTAAATGAATTGAAAGTGCTCGACGCGGAGCTGGCGAAAGACTCGATGAAGGGGTTATGGGCGCGCGAAGAGCGCGTCGAGGCCATCGGTGTTTATCGCGAGGAGAGCCGCTGATTCAGAGTCTAAAGATGAACGAAGAAGAGCGCGCCTATAATCTTGAAGAATTTGCCGCCGCCGCGCCGTCGCCTGCGAATCCCGGCCAGACGATGGCCGCGAAGGTGGGTGTCGCCGCGCCGGAGTTTGAAGCCGTCGCGGTAGACGGCTCAATTGTCCGTCTCAGCGACTTTCGCGGCCGGCGTCACGTCGTCGTGATGACCGGCGCGGTGACAAGCCCCATGTGCGCCTCCGAGGCGCCGGCGTTCAATCGGCTGCAAAAAGATTTCGACGCCAGCGGCGTGGCGTTTTTCTTACTTTACACCAGGGAGTCCCATCCAGCGGAAAATTACCCGGCACATGGGTCGTTGGAACAGAAAATCGCGGCCGCGCGCGACCTGCAGCGTTTGGAAAAAGTCGAGTTCCCCGTCGTCGTCGATCATCTCGATGGTAGAATCCACCGTGCTTATGGCGCTTGGCCCAATGCGCTTTTTGTCATTCACATAGACGGCCGGCTCATTTTCCGCAGCAACATGGCCAACCACGGCGAGCTGCGCCAATTTTTGGAAGACCTGCTGGCGGCGGAAAAAGCCGCGGCCGAAGGCAAAGTGCTGCATCTACAATATTCGGAACGAGTAGTTCCACATGAAGCGGATCAAGCAACCCACCGGCGCATGTATGAGCGCGCCGGACCGAAAGCTTTCGAGGACTACTGGGCCAAGCGGCCGCAAAACCGCAACCGCTGGCCGTGACGTTGTCGAATAGATCAACAATGCTCAGGATAAGATCGAAATTTTTATGCTGCGCCCTATTCTGTGCGATCGCCGCGCCAAGCGCTTTCTCCGCCACCCGCGAGCTCGAGCGCGTGCGCATCGGCTACTCCGTGGGCGGGCTGATTCCTTTGCCTGTGGTCATTGCCCGCGAAACCAAGCTTTTCGAGCAATCCGGCTTCGACGTCGAGCTGATAAATATTCCGCCGACCATCGCGGTCACGGCGCTAATTTCCGGCGATATTCAGTATGTTGCCTTTGTCGGAACGGCGATCAACGCGGCGGTTCGGGGACTACCCGTCAAGACTGTGATGGTGCACAACGATCGGCCGTTGTTCTCATTGATGTCCAAGCCGGAGATTCGCACGCTGAAAGAGCTCAAAGGCAAAGTCTTGGGCGTGGCCACCCTTACCTCCGGCGAATCTTTGTTGTCGAGGCGTTTGCTCAAAGATGCCGGCGTGGACGCCGATAAGGACATGGTCCTGCGTGTCATCGGCAATACGCCGGACCGGCTCATGGCTCTGCGCAGCGGGGTCGTCGATGCCACGACTTTGACGGTGCCGGTGGACATTCAGGCGGAGAGGACGGGACTGCGGCGTCTGGCCTTCATGGGCGAGTTGTTGGAGAGTCTCAGCGGCGGTCTCTCCGTATCTGAGCGCTGGATTCAACAACGTCCGGATCAAATCAAGAAAGTGGTCACGGCGGTTTTACGCGCCATGGCCCACGCGCGGATGCAGCGGGCGGAATCCATCGGTCTCATCGCGGCGCGCTGGAAGGTCGACCGCGACGTGGCTGAGAAAGCTTTCGATCTTGTGCTAAAGACCTGGTCCGACAACGGCCTGGTGACGGACCAGGCCGTGCATGCGGGCATCGACGAGAGTCTGAAACTCGCCGGGAGTAAACAGCCGGTGCCGGTATCCCGGGTGGTGGAATTCAGTTTCGTCCGCGAGGCGTATCGCGAGCTGAAAGCAAAGTGAATTGCGGCTAATTATTTTATCGGTCTGCCGATGAGCGACAACGAATTTTTTCTGAAGCCGACGCGCATGCGCACCCATCCCCATACGACGCGCTCGCGTTTGATGCTCGAAGTCGCCTCCGCGCTGGTCAACCGGCGTGATTGGCCCTATTTGCAAGCGCGCGTCAGCCTGCGCGAGCAGGGCGCGGAGGAGTGGCCGCTCATTCTATTCGGCAGCGATAGCCCCGCGACTGTTTATGAAGTCGCCGCCAAGAAAGTTCAGTTTGCTATTATCAACCCCGGTATGATTCTCAAGCTCGCCGCCCTGGGCAGCGCGCCTTTCAATGAATTATCGGCACTGCGCATCATCGCTGTGCTCCCGTCGCGCGACCAGATGGTGTTTGCGGTCAAATCCGACACCGGCTTGAATTCCTTTTCGGAGATTCGCGCGCGCCGCTTCCCGCTCAAAGTATCGCTGCGCCGCCAGCCGGATCACTCGCTGCATATTATCGTCGATCACGTGCTTGCCGCGGCGGGGTTTAGCTTGAGTGACATCGTCTCGTGGGGCGGAGAAGTCAGATACGACGCGGGCATGGCCTACGGCAACAATCGAATCGGCGCGGTGCACCGCGGCGAGATCCACGCGATCTTCGACGAGGGCGCCAGCACCTGGGGCAATATGGCGCTTGAGTTAGGCATGGGTTTTTTGCCGTTGGAAGAAGAACTGCTCGAGCGATTGGAAACCGTCGGTCTCAGGCGCGCCGTGATCGAGAAAAAGGACTTTCCAAAACTCGCCGCCGACGTGCCGAGCCTCGACTTCAGCGGCTGGCCGATCTACACGCACCTAGAGACACCCGACTCGCTAGTCATCGATTTCTGCGAAGCGCTGGAAGCGAGCAAAGAACATATTCCGTGGTCGGGGGAAGGGCCGCTGCCGCTGGCCCAGATGGCCCGCGACACTCCCGAGGGCCACTTAGAAGTGCCATTGCATCCCGCCGCTGCGCGCTTCTGGCGAGATCGCGGGTATCTCGACTAACACGTACTTTCGCACCGGCTGAGGCACAAGAAACGCCAGTTCCTGCACGTAGGCGACTGAGATCTTTTTGGGGTCGATCCGAGTCTGCTGTTGCGGGGCACTCTTTCTGACAAGCCGACGCAGGTGGCCGCCCCAAGGGCCGGTGGGCCTAAGGAAATTCGCACCCTCAAACCATGGTTTTCCTGATAGCGGCGTTTTGTCCATTCCGGTTTACTCAGCAAACAGATAACAATTCCACACCTTGTCTCACGTCACACAGTCAGAAAAATAAGGAGGTCTTCATGGACATCATAACCCTTATTATTAATCTGATCAGCGGCGCGGTCGGCGGCAACATAGCGGGCGCGCTACTCAAAGATCAAAGCTTGGGGACGCTAGGCAATTCCATCGCCGGGATTCTTGGGGGTGGACTCGGCGGTGTAATTCTTCAAGCCATGGGAGCGTCTGCCGGCGGCGGAGGACTCGACTTCGGCTCTCTACTCGGCAATATCGCGAGTGGGGGCGTCAGCGGCGGAATCTTGATGGTCATCATCGGCTTCATAAAGAACGCGATGGCGAAAGCCTAGTTTTGTTTGGCAGCCGCCGACACCATGTCGCGGCGGCAAAGGATTTCCTGTTGGGCGGTTAGGTGCTGCTGCCGAGCGCGTACAGAGCCTGACAGTTGTCAGCAGGTCCTTACAACTATGCTTCCAGACAACAAACAAAGCGCCCCGAGAAAACGTTCTTGAAGGTTAGAAGGTAAATTTTGTAGCTTGGCTAGGTAAGAAGGATAACGGTCGGTTTTATGCCGCCAGAAAGGAGAGTCTTCTTATTGGTGCGCTGCTGAGTGGCTGCGGCGCCGGCGATAAGGGCCCTGCCGAAACTGCGCTCAAAGCGGCAGAGGAGGCTGTCAACGCTGCGAAAGGCGAAGCGAGCAAATATGTGCCCGACCAGGTTGCCTCGCTCGAATCTGGGCTCGCCGCGCTTAGGGAAAAATTCAACAAGAGCGACTACAAGGCAGTCGTGTCCGAGGCTCCGGCGCTCACTTCCAAGGCGAAGGACGTGGTTAGCGCTGCGGCTGCGAAGAAGGAGGAGCTCACTAAAGCGTGGAGCGGGTTTAGCGCCGGGTTTCCCAAGGTAGTCGAAGCGATCAAGAGCCGGGTGGACATTTTGTCGCAAAGCAAAAAACTTCCTGCCGGTATGACGGCGGAAACGCTGGCCGGGGCGAAAGCGGGGCTCGCCGAGATCACCCAGCAATGGAGCGCGGCGACCGACGCTTCCAAGGGTGGCAACTTGGCGGATGCGATGGCTAAGGCGACCGCGTTAAAGGCGAAGGCGGCGGAAGTTTTGACGTCCCTGAAGATGCCGGTCCCGGAAGCACTTAAGGCGTAGTCCCCAGCGGTGTCGTAGAGCAGAGCAGTCATATGCGCTGGTGCGGTGAAGTGGAATTCTATATCCGCAACGCGGCTTTCGTCGCTAAAGTAAACAAGGAAGAACAGGCCCGCTGATGATATTGAAGGGATGTAAAGCGTTCGGTCGTTCAAGGACACTATCGCTCACGCTATTGCTATGGCTCTTTGCACTGAGCGCCTTTGGGCAGACGGGGGCGGGAAAGAACGCGACGAGGGAAGAGATCAGGGTCTTCTTTCAGGGCACAAAAAAGGCGCTACTGACGTTTGTGGGATATTCCGGCGCTGGCTATGAGGATCAAGCTTCAATGCTCAAACAGGCGGAGCATATTCTTAGCGAGTTCGACCCGGGGAAGACAATCGTGAATATCGGGGCTACACCGGAAGGCATTGGCGGTGTGTACGAGATCGCCAAACGCAAGGGGTTCGTTACGACGGGAATCGTGTCGGCGCAGGCGAAGCAGTATAACGTGCAACCGTCACCGTATGTTGATCACGTGTTCTATGTGCAAGACGCGACGTGGGGGGGATTTCTGAAGGGCACCAAGCGATTGTCGCCTACCTCTGACGCGATGGTCGAGAACAGCGACATCATAGTCGGGATTGGCGGTGGAGAAGTAGCTCGAGATGAGCTGATTGTAGCACGGCGTTTGGGCAAGAAAGTGCGTTTCATTCCGGCGGACATGAATCATCAGAAAGCGCGAGAGAGTGCGCGCAAAAAGGGGCTGCCGGATCCGACTGATTTCCGCGGCGCAGCACACGCGGTGTTCTGAGCGTTGGCTCTACATTGAAATCCTTTGCATCGACCATAAGACCCCACCGTTGAGTTTCTCGCTTGGGGAATTACGCAACGTCTCCGCAACTTGACGCCCGCGTAGCATCGGGCGAGTTGCGAGCACAATTAACGGAACCGGACTATGATTTCCGCAACAGTTTGCCGAAGCCTTCGATGCGGGGTTTCATCCCGAGGGTTTGCAATACCCACCAGAGAGATGCCGCGGTGCTGGCGACGACCGGTCTTTGCGTGTCGTCTTCCAGTTCCTGCACGTGGGCGACGGAGCGCCAGCGGCCTTGGATCAATAGGCTATCTACGTCGGGATGCTCGCGGAACAGTTCGCGAGCAACTTTGTAAGAAGCGTAATCGGGCAGCTTGGCTTGATCCACCGGTTTGGAAACTTCCAGCCCATGGATGGCGAGAACTTTAACGCCGCCGTCTTCGTAGTATTTCTTGACGGCCTGGTTGATGGCTTCTTTGTAAGCTGTGGCGATCACTGTAGTTTTGACTTTCAGGTGCTTGAGCGCTTCCACCGTCGCGTTCATGGCCGTGCTCACCGGCAAACCGACTTGCCTGGACAGTTTACTGACCACCTCTTGTTCGGCGGCGTAGCCGCGCTGCGTGCCCAAGGTGATGCCGCCCATGAGAATGGCGTCGCATTCTTCGGCTTTGAATATCCCGAGTCCGGTACCCAGCGCGTCGATGGCTTTATTGAATTCTTCGATGGTATGGGCTTGGACGTTCAAGCCCGACGAGACGATGGTAAAGCCTTGCGGCAGGATGAGATCCCAGTCCGACGGCGTTTCAAAAACCGATGGCGACAGATAACCAATGCGCGCTTTCCAACCTGGCACTTGAGGCTCCTTTCGATCTAAAAGCAGGCATCAACTGCCCATTGACGCGTCTTTTTAGCGGGAGTTCGGCTGGCGATGAGAAGGCCCGACTTTTTCCCTCGCCACTGATAACCGAACGGGAACGTATGTGGCGTTCAAGACGTTCGAAACGATTTGAACTATTAGTCTTTTTCAGCGGCCTACTAAATTTTATAAAACCGCCGGGCGTTGTCGCCCAGGATCGCACCCTTATGCTCTGCTTTCAGGTCCTTGCGCTCAACGATTTCGTCGATTTCTTCCATGCAATTGTCGAGGGAAATCTCGTGCGGGAAATCGGACGCGAACATAAATGGCTCCGGACCGACCCTTTCGATGGCGTAGGCTAGCGCCTTCTCGTTGCCCTCGCAGCCAACGAAGATCTTGCCCCCGGTAAAGTAATCCAAGGGTTTGCGCTTGATGCGCAGACCGCCGTATTCCAACTCCCGTTCGAGGCGGTCGAGCACCATCGGGATCCAGCTCGTACCGCCCTCTAAGAAACCGACGCGCAAATTGGGAAAGGCATCGAATACGCCATCGACGATCATGCCGGTGGCCGCGATGGCCAGCGGGACCGGCATGCCGAGGGCCCGGGTGGCGGGAAACACTGTATAACTATTAAAACCCAAGTCACCGTAACAACCGCCGTGCACGGCCAAACCGCAATCGAGTTTTTCCGCTTCTTCGTAAACGGGCCAGAAATGTTTCGCGCTCAGATGCGGGGTGAGGCCATTGGACGGCAGCATCGCGCCTACCATCCCCAGCTCTTTCACAGCGCGCCTAAGCTCCGTGACCGCGCTGGGCACATCTTGGAGCGGGATCAAAGCGATTCCCTTCAACCGGGAGTTGAATTTGAGATATTTGTCGTGCAACCAGTCGTTGTAGGCTTTGGCGTAAGCGATGGCCCAGGCAGGAAATACCACCTGTCCGTAAGCCAGGCCATCGGTGGGAAAGAGCACGCTGGACTCCAAACCGGTTTTTTCGAGAAACATGAGCCACTTCTCAGGTCCCACGGTGGGATCGAAGGTGCCGGGCTTGCGTTCCTCCAAACGCGGCGTGTGAAAGCGGTCCAGCGCCGGCAGGACGCGCCGCGGATTCATGTGCCCGGTGGTTTTGAACGGATCGCCGACGAACTTGATCAGCTCGTCAAAGTTTTCCATGACATGACCGTCGCAGTCGACATAACGCTTCGCCATAAATTGCCTCGGTTAATGGGTTTGCTGGGTTGAGGCATAGAGGAAATGGCCGATGGCTGTCAATAGTCTCCCTTTGTAAAGGGATTTTCATCTGCTCAACACGACTTTAACGAGACCCTGGTTTGGCGAAACGGATCACTTGTTACCGACCGGCCTTCTGGTCTATCTAGAATTGACAACAAGGAGGGAAGGTCATGCCGCACGTCAAAGCCAAAGATGGGGTGGAAATTTATTACGAAGCGTCAGGACAAGGCACACCGTTTGTTTTTCTCAGCGAGACCGCCTGCGACGGCGCGGTATGGAGTCTGTACCAGGTTCCGGAATTCTCGCGTGACCACCGTGTCGTGATCCTCGATTATCGCGGCACGGGATTGTCCGGTAAACCGTCGGCCAAATACAGCACGGAAATGTTTGCGGACGATGCCGTAGCAGTGCTGAATCATCTCGGTCTTGAAGGCGCCGTCGTCTGTGGCCATTCCATGGGCGGCAGAGTCGCGCAACTCCTCGCCCTAAATTATCCGCGCAAGGTCAGCAAGCTGATTCTCGCCTCCAGCGGTGCGGCGCATCCGGGTGACCGGGGTATTCCCCTGCGCATCGCTAAAGAGATGGTGGAGTGGGGTTATGAGAAGTACGTGCGGGATCACACCATCGTCGTCGGCTGGAGCGAGGTGTACGCGCGCAATCACATGAATCGCATCGAAAAATATCTCCAGGTGCGCATGGCCAATCTGTGCCCGGTGGAATTTTACTTCCGCCACGTGCTGGCGCGCCAGGAGCACGACACCAGCGAGCGGCTCAAAGACATCAACGTGCCGACGCTAATATTGGTCGGCGATGACGATCATTTCGTGGTCAGCGATATGTCGCACCGGGCGGGCGCGGATCTTCTCGCTCGAGGTATCCCGAATTCCAAGCTGGTGGTTCTCTCTGGCGAGCGTCACAGCTACTTATACACCGAACCGGAAAAGGTGCATGGCATAATGAGAGAATTTCTGAGAGGGTAGCTGTGAAAAAATAAGCGCATCGGTCATTTCAAAATATCTTTGAGCTTTGCCACTAGCGGCGCATCCATACGAAGCAACTCCCTGACGTTGTTCTCCAACTCTTCGCCGGTGCCGGGATTGAATTCCAAGTTAGCTTTGGCGGCTTCGGCGAGAAGCCCGGGATCCTTCATCGTCTCGTCAAACGCTTTTCTCAGAATCCCGACCAGGTTCTTCGATGTCCCGGGAGGGAGCAGATACGGGCGCACCGCAGCGCCATGGGATTGAAGCACGGCGGCGATCAGCTTGCGGGCGTCCTCTGTTTTGGCGAAGTTTACCGCCAAGGGCACCTTGGGCAAGTCGGCGTGAGATTTGAGACTGACCTGCACCACCATTATGACTTCGCCACTCTCCAACTCGTTGCGCCAGGTAGAACGAAATGACTGCCAGGAGTTGCTTAGGCCCGCGACTTCACCGCTGTTAAAGGCGAGACGAATCGGCGCCGTGCCTTTATAGCCTGACACCAATTGAATCGGCAGGCCGAGAGTAGCTTCCACGACTTTGGGGATGTCGTAAGTTCCGTCCCCCGGTGCGATGGCGCCGAATTTTAGCGGCGTCTTCGACGCGAGCCACTGCTCTATCGTCGTAACACCGCTCGCCTTGGCGATGCCCAACACGAAATGATCTTGCGCCGGCACGCCGATATACTCGAACTTGAGCGCGTCGAACTCGATGCCGGGGCGGCCGAGCAATTGCTGCAAAAACTGTCCGCCGACGAAGTGGCCGATGGTCAGGCCGTCGCCTTTGGCGACTTTGAACAGATGGTTGGCCGACAACGTGCCGCCGGCTCCCGGCATGTTGTCGACGATAATGGTCGGATTGCCGGGAATATATTTGCCAAAGTGACGCGCGATCAGACGCGTGTAAGTGTCATAACCGCCGCCCGGCGAAGTGCCGACGATGATGCGAATCGCTTTGCCTTCGTAGTAAGGCGCGCCGGCGAAAAGACGGCTTCCTTGCGTCAACAAAATGCAGGCCGCGCCAACTAGACCTGTTAAGAATGGGCGAGATTGCATTATGTAATTTTTCTCCCTACTTAACACTTTCTCCTGTCGAGACTATGTCACAATTGGCCGTCCGCCCTTGGAGGTCTCAGGACGAACGGCCAAGTGTTTGAATTTCGAAGTGACGCCATTCGTTCGTGGTGAGCCGGCCTGTCCTGAGAAGCGAAGTCGAAGGAAACCATGAACGGATTTGCGACACGGTCTCGTCATAGAAAAGGTTGCGAGTGTCTAGCTCGGCATCTCGGCGAGTAGTTTTCCGTATCCCTTGATCGGATGGCGCACGCCTAAACGAAGTTGCGTCTCCCAGCAGCGCGCCGGGCCGGCGTGCACGACGGTCAACCCGGTGGACTTTTCCAACGGTTCGATGATCTCGAGGGTCTTCCACGCCGAGCCGAGCATATAAATGGCTTCGGCCTCTTTGTGTTTGGCGGCGATACGCTTCATGAATTCGAGAATCTCCGTCGCCGGCACCTTGGGGACATCGGCGAATGGCGAGTCAATGCCTTCCATGGACAGCACTTCAAACTTCGCGTCGGTAAAATAGCGCGCGAAGATGTTGTTCATCTGCTCGGGAAAATAGCTGGCGCCGACAAATTTCTTAATCCCCAGGGTGCGCAGAGCGTGCACGTGGTTCTGTCCCGACGTGAACATTTGCACGCCGTATTTTTTCTCCCAGCTGGCGATGAGTTCCTGTTCGCGCAAGTAGCCCAGAAGCATGAAGGGCGGCGCGCCGCTGGGACGAACCAGGTGGGCGCCCATCTTCGCCAATTCCGCCGCCTTGGCTTCGTACCCTGGCATCGACTTGCTGAACTCTTCTGCAGTGCCGCTGGTGAAGTTCATCGTCAGCGCGACGAACTTGATCTTTTCCGGTATCAAAGTGTCGAGATCCAGCGCTTGGCCCGCCTCCGGACGATTCGTTGGACGCACCGTGCCGACGAGATATTCCTTTTCAGCCATGGTTTGTTCCTCCCTTCGGATGACCCGCAAAGCGCCATTGCGGCGCTGTTATCAGTAGCTCCTGAATAGCACGCCGATTGCCACCGATCTAAGCACTTGTATTGAGTTTGCGTCAAGTGCCGTGAGGCGCACGCTCAAAGGTCTCGAGTCTAGCGTCTGGGGTCTGGTGTTAACGCGAGACTCAAGACTCTATACTCTAGACGGCGTAATTACTTGCTGGACATCCAGCCGGCGAATAACCTATGATCGCCATACTTTGAAACCGGCATCATTTCACGAGGACTCACCACGAATCCACGAAGGTCACGAAGTTTGAGAAAATAGTATCCAAACCCGTCGTGCGCTTCGTGCCTCTTTCGAAAATACGGGGCGTGAGGTTGGGCTTTAGAATTGTAGCCTGGATGGAGCGAAGCGGAATCCAGGAAGGTGACATGGAGCGTGGCAGAGGCAACGGCGCGCGTGAATGAAGAAACCCGGATTACGCTTTGCTCCATCCGGGCTACGAAGGAGAATCCTCCATTTTCATGATCTGTGGGCGAGCGTAAGCTCATGACACACTCGTATCCGCAGGGTTAGGTTAGTTTTTAGTTCCAAGTTTCTGGTTGGAACGCTAGGATCAAAAGCGAGTGATTCAACCAAAACACTCGCCCAAGGTTATTGTGAGACGTTTGCGACAATTCGATTTGAGATTCGCCAGAATCTTGAATTCACTGCCGGTCATCATTGAGCTCTTGTCGCTTCTCGACTAATCCTCAGGTGCGCCGCCGGATTTCGCGAGATCTTCGACTTTGACTTTCTCGACGTTGAGCTTCTCGGCGGCTTTCGTCATGCGCTCCATGACCTCATCGAAACTAAGCGGCGCGGCGTCTTTGGGCCTAAAGCGTATCGGATTGATGCGAGCGACGACAAAACTCTTCAGATAGGGACTCGTCATTCCTTTCGCCTTTAACGCTTCGACCTTTTCAACTACGGTCTTATCCAGATCGATCAGGGCGCTGGCGCGTTCGCGGCGCGTTGCCAACGCCGCGTGGAGCGACTTTTTTATAAATTGGTCCGATCGGCGCAAGATCGGGTGATAGGCACCGCCGCTGAAGCGGCCGTTTTCGAGGTAACAGAGACCGAGGGTGATCAGCGCGGCCTCCTCGAATTCCAGCGCGTACGCTTCCTCGGTCGCGTCATCCAGGGTCGCCAGTTCCTGGTACATCTTGATGACTTCCAGCGCCCGCTCGCGCAGATTATGCGCCTTCTCGGTATTCAACGCGAGGATTTGATACGCGGTGGATGCTTCTGGAACGACAATGCCGACGATGCTTTTCGCTCCGAGGGTTTTCATCGCCGACAGACGATGGTTGCCATTGGGCGTCCAGTAACGGGTGGTGCTTTCTTTGCTTTCCTTGCGCACGACGACAATCGGATCAAGGAAGCGGCCGAGTTTAGCGATGACCGTTTCCAGTTTACGCGCGTGCGTATCAGAGAGATTGCGCTGATAGGGGGTGGGCTCGACTTTTTCAATCGGCAGCGCGGCCAGCACCAGCCACTTGCCGCCGAAGGGGTCGCGGTACGAGGCGAGCACGGTGCCGCCGTCGGTTTTTATCGTCTCTTGCAGCGCGCTCACATTGCCCGGCGCCGGCTCGTCAAGGAGTTCTTTGGCTTCGAGGGCGATGGCTTTGCCGGCGAGTTTGCGGCGTTTCTTTGGCCCCCCCGGCGCTTTCTTGGCTTTCTTCTCAGCCATAAACTTCACCCCGGTCTTATGGACGCGCTTTCCTTCCCTTCGCTTCGTTCCTCGGCACCGAATCGCGTCGCGATGGAGATGACCCAGAGCGCGAGCCCGGACACGAACGCCCCGCCCACCGCTACCGCAGCGGGGGCGCCGGCGAATTCGGCGATGGTTCCGGCCACCATTCCGCCAACCGGCATCAAGTCCCAGGTCAAACCATAGACTCCCATGACTCTGCCGCGCAACTGCTCGGGTAAGTTGAGTTGCAAAACTGTGTTTATAGCTGTGATGTAGAACTGGCCCGACATTCCGAGCACGAAGGCCAAGGCCAAAGAGAACGGAAAGGCGCGTGAATAGGCAAAAAGGAGCAGCAGCACGCCGAACAGAGCGGCGCCGCGCGCTGCTTGCAGGGGTAGGCGGCGCGCGTCGGATAAATAGGCGACTGCCAATGTGCCAATCAGCGCGCCGGCGCCCCCGGCGGTTTGCAGGAAGCCGAATCCCTGGGAACCGACATTGAGAATGTCGCGCGCGAACACCGGCATCAAGATCAAATAAGACATGCCGAAAACGCTGTTGAAGAACGTCATGCCCATGAACGTGTAGAAGAGTTCGTTGTTGCGGATGAAGTGAACGCCGGCCAGCATATTCTTGCGTAAACCGCCGGCGCTGGCCGCGAGCGCGGGCTGGTCCGCGCGAATGGCGAGCCAGAGACTGACCGCGGTGGACGACGCCAAACAACAGGTGAAAAACGTCGGGCCCACGCCGAAAAGATAAATCAAAATGCCGGCTGCGGCCGGTCCAACGAGACGGCATAATTGCCAGATCGTGCCGCCGATGGCAACCGCGTTTGGAATATCCTCCCTGGGTACCATTTGCGGCAGTAGGGCCATCCTGCTGGGCCTGTCGAAAGCTCGGATGCTCCCGGAGATAAACGCTAAAACCATGACATGCCAGAGCGCGGCGAGATTGGTCAGCACCAGCACCGCAAGAATCAGAAACATAAGAGCCGTGCAGCACTGGGAGGCGATCATGATGCGCCTGCGGTCGGCGCGGTCGGCAATCGCGCCGCCGATCAATGTCAAGGTAATTGTCGGGATCGCATGGGCCAGGCCCGTAACTCCGAGGGCTAAAGGAGAATTGGTGAGCTCCAACACCAGCCAGCCCTGGGCGACATGTTCCATGTTCTGCGCCAGCACGGAAAATAGTTGGCCGAACCAATAGAGACGGTAATTTCGGTGGCGGAGCGCGCTGATGGCTTCAAGGATGCGCTGCCCTCCGGCGGCGGTGCGTGCGGTTGATTGTGACATGTTGCTCTAAGCAGAAATCGACCGGTTGCGCCATTGTTCACGAATCGTCCCGCGCTGTCAAAGAGTCGCGCAAGACTTTTCGAGTGGCGGATGCTACCTATTTTAGTGGTTGCTAACAGAGAACTGGGAGTTTCGCGTCAAGGGTCTCATTCACCTGATACCGGGAACGCAAATCCCAGAATGGCGCAGGTGTGAACAAAAGGTCTAAGAGTTTGGAGCCTAGTGCTAAGTCGAGAACCGAGGCACTAGACTCTAGACCCCTACAGAGGTGAGGTCGCATGGCTCATTATGATTTTGATCTGTTCACCATCGGCGCGGGGTCCGGCGGCGTGCGCGCCAGCCGGATGTCGGCGTCCTTCGGCGCCAAAGTTGCGGTAGCCGAGGAGCGCTATTTCGGCGGCACTTGTGTCAATGTTGGCTGCATTCCAAAAAAACTGTTGGTTTATGCGTCGCACTACGGCGAGGATTTTGACGACGCCGCGGAATTCGGCTGGACGGTAGGGAAGCGGCGTTTCGATTGGACCAAGTTGATCGCCAACAAGGACCAAGAGATTCGCCGTCTCAACGGCATCTATCGCAAGCTTCTTGGCGATGCCGGCGTGGAAATCGTCGAAAGCCACGCCGAGGTCATCGATCCGCATACGGTGACCGTCGATGGCAAGAGGTTCACGGCGAAATATATACTCGTGGCCGTGGGTAGCTGGCCGAGGGTGCCGAAGTTTCCCGGGTCAGAGTACGCCATTACGTCCAATGAGGCATTTTATTTGCCGGTGCTGCCGGCGAAGATTATCGTCGTCGGGGGCGGTTATATCGGTGTCGAATTTGCCGGCATATTTCATGGCCTCGGCGCGCATACGACGCAGCTCCATCGCGGCGAGCTTTTTCTGCGCGGCTTCGACGACGACATTCGCTCTACCTTGGCCGGGGAAATGCGCAAGCGTCAGATCGATCTTCGGTTCAAGACGCAAATCACAAGAATTGACGAAGTGAATGGCAAGCTGAGCGCTGCGCTCACCGACGGCAGCATGATTGAAGCGGACCAGATTCTTTTTGCCACAGGGCGCGCGGCGCACACGCCTGATCTAGGATTGAAAAACGCGGGGGTAAAACTAAAGGATAACGGCGCTGTCATCGTTGACGATTTCTCGAAGTCGAGCGTCGATAGTATCTATGCGATCGGCGACTGTACCGACCGAATGATGTTGACGCCGGTTGCCATAGCCGAAGGCATGGCCGTGGCGAATACGCTATTTAACAACAAACCAACCAGGCCTGGCTACGAGAACGTTCCCACCGCGGTCTTCAGCACTCCCACCTGTGCCACCGTCGGCCTCACGGAGCAGCAAGCACGCCAGCAAAATTACCACGTCGATATTTACCGCACCCTGTTTCGTCCGCTCCGACACACACTCAGCGGCCGTGACGAGTGCACGATGATGAAGCTGGTGGTGGACCGGGTCACCGACCGGGTGTTGGGTTGCCATATGGTCGGCCCGGAAGCGGGAGAGATCGTCCAAGGTTTGGCAGTGGCGCTTAACTGCCGCGCGACCAAGGCCCAATTCGACGCGACCGTTGGTATCCACCCGACTGCGGCGGAAGAGTTTGTCACCATGCGCACCAAGGCGGCCGCTAACTAACCCCAGATAAATTCGCGCGGCAAAGAATGCTAGCGGGCAGCTTGTTCAAGTAGTTCCCTTCGACATGCTGCTCAGGGCCTGAATTTGTCGAAAGCAAATCGTTCAAACGTTCAAGCCGTCTCCAAGCCATACGGGCTGCGTTAACCATTTGAACAATTTGAACTTTTGAACCTCTTGCTTGCCGGGGCGAGTTTGCCTAGCTGCTTCGCAGTTAAAGTAACGTTCTTCCCAATCTGACCGTTTTGCCCGATTCGGGCGCTGCCTTCTCTTGAAAAATTGAGGCCTTAGCTGTTGGCACGAGCGTTGCGGTGCAAAATAGGTTGCGGTTACTTGATTATTAAATCAGGGGAGGGCGATCATGGATCGGGAGACTTTTCGCGAGCAGCTATTAGCTGTAATGGAGCGCAAGGATCACTGGGCGTGGCCGGCGTTTACCAATGGCAGGGTGCCAAAGGACCGCCTTCATTTTCACTTCGAGCAGGAATACGGTGCCTATGTTCGCGACTTCCCGGTCATGGTGGGGTGGGCCTATGTGCGATGTCCAATCGCGGCGGTGCGCCGCAGCCTCTCGGAAAATCTTTACGAAGAAGAAACCGGAGGGCTGGCGGCAGGGAGCCCCCATCCTGAATTGTTCTTGGAGTACCCACGAGGCTTAGGAATGGACCTTAAACGGTTTGAGAACGTGCAATTACTCGCGGCTGCGCAGCGGTATCGAAGTTTCCTCGACGAAGCGACGCAACATTACGGGTGGGAGATCGCCACCGCGGTCGTTACTATCTTTATCGAAGGAACCAAGGATGAGCGAACGGCCATCGGGCCTGCAAACCTAGTCCCGCCGATGCCTTCGCTAAACGAGCATCCGTTGGTTAAACATTACGGCCTGCCCTTGCAGCATCTGGCCCTCACGCGAGCCCACCGAAAAGTCGAGGGCAATCACCGCAGCGCGGCCTGGGAGTCTATTCTCAAGCATGTGACGCCAACCCGGCGCGGCGCTGTGGTGCGGGCGATGCACGAAGCCTTGGAGCATTGGCTGGCCTACCGCGACGAAGTGGCGGAGGTGTGCGGGCTACGGCGCGAGATGGTCGGCTGCTCGGGGACGGTTGAACCGCAGGCAGCCGAGGGTTGATCTGCGCGTTAGTAAGCTTCGGTTATGGGCGGCGGCCGGTGCTTTGTTCTATCTGAATCGCCGCCAGCGGACAGTCGGAGCAGGTAATGTCCGGCTCGCCCTCGGCCATCTGCGCGAAGGCGCGTTTCCCCCATTTGAGCGAGGCCTCAAAATTTTCTTTCTTCATCGCCCAGGTGCCGTCATGTCCGGAAGCATTCTTCGACGACTTTGACTTTCGTATCGGGCCGTTCAAAACGTTTGGAACGATTGGAACCTTTTGAACGACTTGAACGGCAGTCGACGGAGTATCTCCCCCTTTTCGTTGTTAACGTTTTTCAACCAGCGCCGTCTAACCGGATAAGGAGGCGCCTATGAGAAAAACTAACGCACGAGTGTTTTTAACTGCGGCGATAATTTCATTGATAGCGTTGGCGATTCCGATATCGGCGGAGGCCCGGAGCAGACACAGGGAGCGGGTAGCGCGAGCGGAAATACGCGGCGATGTGGCGGAGATTCGGAGGGACCGCGCGGAGTTGCGCAGGGATATTCGAGAATACAATCGTGACCGAGAAGCGCTTCAGCGAGCTTATCGGAGGGGCAGGAGCCCGGCGCAGATAGAGCGATTACGCAACGAAGTGCGGCAGGGGCGGCAGGAAATCTTCCAGGACCGGCGCGAAATCCGCGAGGACTATGCGGAACTTCGCCGCGATCTCGACAAATACGGCTATGACAATCATCGATACGGTTATGGTCGGCATGACTACCGTAAAACCGGTTGGGGTTGGTGGAATAACGACAACCGCTGGGATCGGGGACAAGACTACAGGCGTGGTTCTCGGGACTTCGATCGACGGGTTGGTGGCTTTTGGTATGACTGATACCTGAAGCTTGACGCAAAGCTTTCGCTCTTCCTTCACGCGGCGGTCCATCGGGGCCGCCGCGCTCATTTCTCAATTTGACTTCGCAGTCACGACCGCCCTATAAAAGGAAAATTAGCAGTTTTTGGAGGCGGTCTTGATTGTTGACTGCGATACCCACTTGATGCCACGGGACGCGTTTGACGGCGTTGGTGGCATGCTGAGTTCCCATAGGCCGGTACTTCAATTCGACCAAGCCGGCCTCTATTCAGACGTCGATTTTCCCGGCGATGCGCCGCAGGTGGCAGGCACAAGTCCACTGGGCGCGCCGGGTTCCGGCGCCATGTTTCGCAGTCTTTGGGACCTCGAGGCGCGCATGGCGGATTACGAGAGGCGATTAGGCATCGAGATGCATATTGTTCTGCCCCAGTTCTCCGGTTGGTGGTCCTATCTCATCGAACCCGGATTAGCGACGAGCATGGCGCGCTCACATAATGAAGCGATGCTGCGCATCATGAACGAGTTTCCCGGGAAAATTCTCGGTGTTGCGCTCGTGGCGTTGCAAGACGTCGAAGCTTCCATCCGCGAGCTAGAATGGGCTAAGGAACAAGGTTTCAAGAGCGCGGTTCTGGACAAAGTTTTTCCGGTGAAAGAACATCCCTACGGCGAACCCCTCGGGAGTCGTCGCGAGCTTTGGCCGTTTTTTGAAAAGGCTGAGGATTTGGCGATGCCGCTCTATCTCCATAATGTTCAGCATGGCCACCGTATCAGCAATCTCCTGCTATTTCAGCGTGACGGGCTCTATGTTTTCGCGCCCCAAGAAGGGCAGATGAG
Source organism: uncultured delta proteobacterium (assembly GCA_963840855.1). Taxonomy (GTDB): domain Bacteria; phylum Desulfobacterota; class Binatia; order UBA9968; family UBA9968; genus DATACQ01. The sequence continues at coordinate 4,715 of CAWJBB010000050.1, read as the reverse complement.
TCTGGTGTCGCTCTTTACCAGCGGCTTGCTCGACGCATTGCCAAAATTACAGTTTATTTACACCGAGGCCGGGACATCCTTTATCAAACCATTGGTGGAGCGCCTGGACAAAGTTTTGGAAGCGCCGCCAGTGGATTACGACGACCAGGAAGAGCCCTTGTCGAATCGCGCACTATCCAAGATCGGCGAGAAGCTTCGCCGGGCGCGGGCAATCCTGCCGGCGAGTCAGTTTCTGGAAAAGAATAAGAAGCCGGCAAGTTATTACTTTAAAAATAACTTTTATTTCACCATTGAAACCGAGGAACCGGAGCTACCGGAGGCCGTCCAGTTTCTCGGCGCGGAGCGCTTTCTCTTCGCCACCGATTACCCCCATGACGATCCCGGCGGAAGGATGAAATTCGAAGACGTCCGGCTTCTTAAGGATAACGCGAAGATTTCAGAAGAGCATAAGGAACTGATTCGCTGGAAGAATGCTCAGAGATTATTTCAATTGAGGATCTAAGGGCGGAGCCCCGCATGGCCATTCCAATACGGTATAACACGGGTTACAACATCGGCGTCGGCGGCGCCGTGGTGCGACACGGCCAATTACTGTTAGTCCGGCGGGCGTCGAGACATGGCCGCGGCAACTGGCAGCTGCCGGGTGGTTTCATCGAGCCGGATGAGACCATTGAGCAAGCGGTTGTTCGTGAAGTTCAGGAAGAGGCGGGTGTGACGGCCGAAGTGGAGGCGGTCTTGGGGCTGCGGAGCCGCTACGATCCGGACTCCGGCAACGGCATTTACGTAGTCTTGCTGTTAAAGCCCGTTAGCGGTGAGCCTATGGCGGATGGTCATGAAGTAGATCATGCGGATTATTTTACTCTAGACCAAATTCGTGAACTGAATCCTCTGCCGCCTGTCAATTGGGAAATTGCCCAGCGCGTACTCTCTTCTGACCGGCGTTTACTCAATCCCAAACCTCTCACCAACCTCAACGGCGCGAAGTTCACGCTTTTCGTTGGCTGACGATGATGGCCTTTTCTGCCCGCACCCGGCTCATTCGTCGAGGATGCTAATGCGACCGGACTACCGGCTGGCGGGTGGATTTGGCGTTGGGCTATCGGCCCCGGGCATGGCTGTCAGCTTCACGCGGATTTGGCCATCTGACTGCGCAGCCGTCTGATCGCGTAAGAGCGGCACTTGGGTTTCCGACTCGATGGTTCCCAGAGCGTGAAGTTCTTTTTTAAATTGTTCGTATAGATTTTTCGGCACGGTCACCCAGATAGTTTGTGGGCGGGCCTGGTCGGGAATGGCGGCCATCAACTGGTCGATGGCGCGCGGGGTGGTCGATTGACGTTCGGCGGCCTGGCTCGTGTCTGTTTTACGCACTGCGTCCGTAACGTCGCCACGCGACTCGGCCGGTTGGCGGCCGTGGCGCCTGACAACCAACTCATAATCTGCGAAAGGCACTATGGCCGAAGACGCCGATCTAAAAGCGGTCGCGGGGTCCGATTCAAAGGGGAAAGCCAGCGTGCCCAAACCTCCGCCTCCTTGAGAGGAAACATGATTAGCTACCGCTGTCCCGGAGATCATAGGTGCCGCTCTATCGCCTGGTTCGGGCGCGGCCGCCGGGGTCGCGGGCCGTAAGCTGTCCGTCGATTTGGGCGCCGGACTTCCGGCAGTCTGGACGCGCTCGCGGCGCGCTATTGAGTCTGGTTGAGGGTCGCGCGACGATGCCGGTTGTTTTGTGGACTCGTCGGTGGAGCGCTTGGCTGAGGCATTCGTTTTACTTGTACTCGTCGTTGGCGGAACAGGAAGGTCTTGGCGCGCTGGCGCACTGTCTTGCTTGATGCCGTCGGTGACTTGGACAGGCGGTATGGCTGTTAATTGTTTGTGCATTTCTTCCTTTTGCAGGAGATAAGCACCTAAAATGCCAAGCATAACCAGCGCCGTCGCTTGTACCGGTAATCTTTGGCGTAGCGGCAAAAAGAGCCGGCGCCATAATGCCGGTTGCGGTTCGATCTCCCGCACATGGGCCATAACACGCTGGGTAAATCCAAGCGGCGGTTCCACTGTTGGCAGCACGGCAACCTGGCCTATAGTTTCGCTGAGTAGTTCAGTTTCCTCCCGGCATGACGGGCAGGCCGCGAGATGCTCTTCAACTAGCGCCATCGGCGCCGCGCCAAGGGAGCGATCCAGGTATTCCGAGAGTTGAGCTTGGATTTCATCGCAGTTCATTTTGGCGTCCTTCTTGCTTTGAAATAGGGCGTAAGCCGGGCCTTGAGCGCCCGGCGCGCGCGGTGAAGCCGTGATTTCACCGTGCCGATGGGAATTTTCAGCATATCGGCAACAACTTCATAGGGAACGTCTTGGAGGTCTCTGAGCAAAATGATCGTGGCATCGTCCGACTCCAAGCTGTTCAATGCCGCCTGGACACGTTCGCGCATCTCTGTTTGCTCAAGCGCATCGGCGGGGTCGGGCCCGCCATCGCCCGCTGGCTCCATGGATTCCATCCAGGCCATGCGTTGTTGCCAGAGGGTCGCGCTTTTGCGCCGAGTGTTCGCATGATTGACCGCAATACGGTAAAGCCATGTCGAAAAACTCGCGTCGCCGCGAAAACTCTTGATGGAGCGGTAGGCTGAAAGAAAAGCTTCCTGGGAAACCTCTGCCGCGTCATCATAATCGCCGAGCATGCGGTATAGAAGATTAAAGATCGTCTTCTGGTGTCGTTCCACCAGGGTTGCGAAGATTTCCGTGTTACCCTGCTGCAAGCGCCGGACGCATTCCGCGTCACTGATCCCGCCAGACACTATCGCTTCCGATTTATTTGACTGCTTATTCAGAAAAAGGTTCCCGAAAATTTGTTCCATATAGCAAGTGCCGATCGGCGCCATCGAACCCGGCCCGGTGTTGATTTCCGGTAGCGGCCGGTCGAGGCCCATTGACAGATTCAGTTTTCACTTTACCTAATGTCTCTATAGTATTGAAACTTTTGCTTAATTCGTGCCAAAATTAAACCGTTTCGTTCCACAAATGGTTGAACTCGGCGGCGACTACGCCCTCATAGGGCACAGATGCCGAGAGTAGTCCGATATCCTGAGCGAAGCGATTCATGTTGGCGACGGTTTCTTTGCCGATGGCCGGATCGTAATAGGGGAGATCACGGCGGATCAGCTCAGCGATCAGGTCCGCTTCGGAGGGCGGGAAGCGTTTTTTACCGACCTCGGTCGCCAGTTCTACATTTTCCTTTAACGCTTTGTGGGCTTTCAAAACGGCGCGAATGGCGGCGCGCACGCTCGCCGGCTCCGCGGCGATTTTTTTCTCCGTGGCTACTAGCGCCGGAAATGTGTAGTGCCGCGCCGCCGGCGGTCCGTCGCCACGGCGCACGTCGAGCACCATCGTACCGACTCCGCGCCGCACAGCCACTTCGCATCCCATGCCATTGGCCCAGAAGCCGTCGAGCTTGCCTTCTTCCAATGCTTTTGCCGCCGCGAGACCGAAGGATACATTGGGTCCCACTGCGCCGGGAATCGGCATGATTAGAACACTGTCTCTTTCGGTGTCGATGCCGGCGTCGACGAGCATGCGTTTTAAACTCAGATCGACGCCGGGCGCGGCGCCGATGCGCAGCCCCTTGACGATCTCAAGATCGCCGCGCTGGGGTTTGAGGTCGCTCCGCACCACGAGAAACCAGTAGGTATGCTTGCCGATGGCGCAAAGCAACTTGGCTCCTTGCCACTGTGGAAAGGCCAACAGTGTTGCGTGGGCCGAGCCGACCACGAAATCCAACGTGCCATCGCGCAGGGCGGCGAAAGTTTTCGGCACCGGGAACAATAGATTCACGGAAGCATCGAAGCCCTCTTCCTTGAAAAACCCCAACTCCACAGCGGCGATGATGGGAAAGTAGGAATTGGAAACTAAATCGGGAACGGCGATGCGCAGCATCTACATTACACTCCTACACTAAACGTTTTGAGGACTCACAGCGAAATCCGGCGCCGATCCATTGCCTGCTGCCACTTCTTATCCGCCTCTTTGCTGAAAACGAGAGTTTTATCGGCGGGAACGACGTGCCAAGCTCCGGCTTCGAGTTCGCCTTCTAACTGGCCCAGAGCCCAGCCGGCGTAACCGAAAAGCACGAGGGATTCGCGCGGCCCCTGGCCCCGTGCCATCGCTTCTATCAGCTTAGAATCGACAGTCATGACAATGCCGTCTTTCACTCTCTCGGAAACATCGAGCATGACGTCATCGCTGTGAAGCACGAAGCCGATGTTGGCGCTCACAGGTCCGCCGTAATGAATAATGATTTCGCCCTTGGCGTCTTCGTTTTCGATGCCAAAGCCTTGCAGCAGGTCTTTGACCGGTCCCTTTGCCAGCGGCCGGTTGATTACCAATCCCATCGCTCCTTCGGCGTTGTGCTTGACCATGTAAATGACCGCTTCGGCGAAGCGCGGATCACGCATGTCAGGCGTCGCCACTAGCAATTGCCCCGCGGTAAATTCCGCGGCCTCGGCGCCCTGGACCCAAGCCCCCGTCACGATGATCGCGGACGACCACAGCAAGCTCAACAGCGCTAAGCGGCGCGCCCGGATACAGTGGCAAACGACAGCTATCATTGAAGAGGCTCAACCGCGTCGCTGCGGCCCGACGCTCTCGATGGTGATGCGAATAATCACGCGCCGCTCGCGCGCCATGCGCTGGCGAAAATCTTGCCAATTTTTACGTTCGCCGTAGGC
>CAWJBB010000049.1:0-70139 GCA_963840855.1 uncultured delta proteobacterium | reverse complement strand
ACTCTGGCGATGCCACCTATCTCGACGTGATGGACCGGTATGGTATCGACGTCGGCGTGCTGTCGAATACCGGCGGGCGCATTGAGCAGGGCGGCGACCGCGCGCGGGCGCGGGAGCATTGCCGGATCATCAACGATGCTTTTGCCGAAGCCCACGCCAAGCATCCCAAGCGTTTCAAGGCCTTTGCCCGGCTGCCGATGGTCGACATGGACGACTGCGCAAGGGAGCTTCAACGATGCATGAAAGATCTCAATATGCATGGCGTGATCTTATCGACGAATCTGGCGGGGAAATATCTGGACGAGCCCGAGTTCAAACCTTTTTGGGAGGCGATGGCGGCGAGCGGCAAGCCGCTCTTCCTTCATCCCGCCAACGCGCCCTGCCAGGCCAACTGGAACAAGTATTCCGTGCACCAAAAGATTCTCTGGCCGACGGACAGCACGCTGGCGATCTCGCGCATCGTCTACAATGGCGTCTTCGACCGTTATCCCGACCTCAAGCTGATCGCATCGCATTTGGGCGGGATGATTCTCCTCTATCCCGACCGGCTCAACTGGCGCGAAGGCAATATCGAGTGTAAAGAAGAGCCGGAATTTTATTTCAAAAAGATTTATTATGACACCGCCGGGCCGATCCGCGCGCCGTTCATCAAGCTCGTCTACGACATGGTGGGTCCGGAGCAGATTCTGTTTGGCGCCGACTATCCGCATGGCAGGGGCGGCAGAGACGATCAGTTCTATCCGATGACACTCGAGGCGATGAAAGAATTGAACATTCCGGACGCGGACAAGGACAAGATTTATTACAAGAACGCTCAGAAGCTGGGCTTCTGACCGCCCAGCCGATAAACCATGCGCCTGGAACTTGATCTGACTCATATAAAAGACGTCCGCTTCGGCCCGCGCACTGAAATGGACGGCGGACTTTTGCTCGTGGGGCGCGATGCCCTCGTTCAACTACTCGAACAGGAGCCGCTCTTCGAGCGCGTCGAAATCGAGCTTGCCCATCCGGGGGAATCCTGCCGCATCATCCATGTGCTCGACGTGCTGGAGCCGCGCTACAAAATCAATGGCGCTAACTTTCCCGGCGCGCTGGATGATTTTGCGCCGGTGGGCGACGGGCGCACGCGGGCGCTCAAAAACGTCGCGGTGGTAGAGACGACTCAGCTTGCCGAGAGATCGCGGAGCGTCATTGACATGCGCGGGCCGGCGGCGGAGCTCTCGCCCTTCGGCAGGATGCACAATGTGATTGTGCTGCCTTATCCGACGCGCGGCGCGGACCATGACGATTACCGTTTCGCGGTGAAAAAGGCCGGCCTGCGCACCGCGGCTATACTAGCCGCCGCGGCCAAGGACACCGCGCCGGATGAAACCCAGATCTACGAACTGCCGCCATTGGCTTTGAACCAAGGGCCCGCTGGGTTGCCGCGCATCGCCTATATTTTCCCCATTCACTCGCACCAACACCCGACGCATCAAAAGGAGACGGTTTTTTACGGCAGCAACATTCAGGGTTTCATGCCGACGGTGGTGCATCCCAACGAGATTCTCGACGGCGCTCTGATGTTTTCTTACTCGGCCCTGACTTACTTCGCCCAGAACCATCCGGTGATTCACGAACTCTATCGGCGCCACGGGCGCGACCTCTGGTTCGCCGGCGTGGTGGCGACAGTGGCGCCGGTGACGATTGCCGAGAAGGAGCGCAATACCGCGCTGGCGGCGCGTTTGGCGAAGGAGGTCTTGGGCGCGGATGGTATCATCGCCACCAAGATCGGCGGCGGCGCCGTAGACACGGATCTGATGATGATTTATGCGCGCGCGGAGGAACTGGGCATGAAAGCGACTCTGATCATTATGGAGCGCTACCCGGATACGGGCATAACTTTCGCGCCGCTGGGTGTCGACGCTTTAGTTACGCCCGGTTTGACCCGCGATCCGGTCACGTTGCCCGCTGTGGAACGCGTCATTGGCGGCGCTACGCTTCATGTCGATAATGCCAATCCAGACAATAACAGTCCGGAGCTTCCTCCCATGGCGGCGGAACGCGAACTAAAACTCTGGGTGGGCGATATCGCTGGCGCCATTAGCCAGGTCGGAGCGTCGCGTTTGATTACTTACATTAGTTGACCCACATGATAGATAATCATGTATTGGGAGCGAATTGTGATTTTTCGTTCAAGGTTCAACGTTCAAAGTTCAAGGTTTGAAGTCAAAAGGCAAATCTTTCGGCCGAATTTCTTTAACGTTGAACATTGAACCTTAAACTTTGAACCGGTAGCGCTGGAGGCGCAGCCATGAGTGAGAAAATTCGCGTGGTGCATTACCTCAATCAGTTCTTTGCGCAGATCGGCGGCGAAGAAAAAGGCGACGCGGGTCCAGGATACAAACCGGGAGCGGTCGGACCCGGGCGCGCGCTGGAGCAGGCACTGGACGCAAATGGCGAGGTGGTTGGGACGATCTACTGCGGCGACAACTACTTCGCCGAGCATGAGGAAGCCGCCCTGGACAAATTGCTTCGCCAGATTGCCGACTGTCAAGCCGATCTGCTCATCGCTGGCCCGGCATTTGAAAGCGGGCGCTACGGAGTGGCTTGTGGTGCCGTCTGCCGGGCCGCGCAGGCGCGGTTTGGCATCGTTGCCGTCGCCGGCATGGATGAGCGTAACGCCGGCGCGGCGCTCTTTCGGAAGAATGTCTATATCGTCGACTCTGGTCCGTCGCTGGCGCGCATGACCGCGGCGCTCCAGCGCATGGCCGGACTGGGCTTGAAACTTTTGCGCGGCACGCCACTGGGCAAGCCGGAAGATGAAGGCCATCTTGCGCGCGGCATCAAGCGCAATGAGTTCGCCGCCAAGCCGCCGGCGGAGCGCGCGGTCGATATGCTGCTGGCAAAATTGCGCGGCGACCCAATACAACCGGAAATCATGCCGCCGCAATTCACTTCCGCCAAACCGGCGCCGCCGCTAAGCGATCTTTCATCGGCGCTGATTGCGCTGGTGACCGACGGCGGACTAGTTGCCGAGGGCAACCCGGAAAAAATGGCGCCGGGCCGCCCGACGCGTTTCACGTCGATTCCGGTGGCCAACTTAGAACGCCTCGATCCCGCCGCGTTCGACGTCGTGCATTCGGGTTACGACACGATGCTCGCCAACCAGGATCCGCACCGCCTGGTTCCGCTGGATACCATGCGCGAGCTGGCAAACGAGGGCGTCATTGGCGCGCTTTATGAAGTCATACATGCCACCGGCGGCGCTCACGCCGCGGTGGAAAATGCCACGATTATCGGCAGGCAGATTGCCGCGCGCTTGAAAGCCGACGGAGTGCAGGGAGTCATCCTCACTTCGACGTGAGGTTCCAGCACTCGCTGCGGCGCGGCGATCAGCAAAGAAATCGAACGGCTGGAAATTCCGGTGGCGCAAATCTGCACGATGATTCCGGTGGCGAAAGAAGTGGGCTCGCTGCGCGCCATCGCTTCCGGCGGTATCGTGAGTCCGACTGGAAATCCCGAGCTGGCACCGGACAAGGAAAAAGAATTCCGTCGCGAACTGATACTGCGGGCGTTGAAGATCTTACAGGAGGAAGTTTGACGCGGAATCGGAGCGGGCGGCTGAAAACGGCGCACACGCGCGTTTGTGGACTGGAGTCTGGGGTCTCGTTAACACCAGACTCCGGACACGAGACTCAAGACGCGAGACTTACTCCGATTCCACCGAGAGAAACTTGCGCTCAATGCTTTGCCATTCGTCGAGGGCGACGACCTGGTCGCGCTCCCTGAAAGTCGTCAGCGCGGCGTCCATCGCTTCCGTTGTCCCTTCGCGCTTGAGCAGACCTAACACCTCTCTCATGGCATGAATTGCCGCCCGCTGGGTCTCCGACGGATAAATAGCGATGCGGTAGCCCATTTTTTCCAGCCGTTCGACGGGCAGCATCGGTGTCTTGCCCCCTTTAAAAACATTGACCAGCAGCGGCACGTTGGGAAGCGCGCGCGGAATTTCTTCCAACTCTGCTTCCGACTGCGGCGCTTCGATGAAGACGGCATCGACGCCGAGCCTGGCGAAGGCGCGGCCTCTGTTGATCGCATCGTCGAAGCCGTTGACGCCGCGGGCGTCGGTGCGGGCGATGATGCAGAAGTCGGTATCGGCGCGGGTGGCCAGCGCGGCGCGTAGTTTTTGTTCCATTTCCGCAAGCGGGATCACTTCCTTGCCGTCGAGATGGCCGCAGCGTTTGGGCGTGACCTGGTCTTCAATATGGATCGCCGCGACGCCGGCGCGCTCGTACGCGCGCACGGTGCGCACGAGGTTGACGGCGTTGCCGTAACCGGTGTCGGCATCGGCGATGACGGGAATGTTCACCACCGACGTCACCTGCGCGGCGCGCTCGATGACTTCCGACATGGTGACTAGACCGATATCGGGAATCCCCATGCTGCGCGCCAAAGCGCCGCCGCTTAAGTAGGCCACTTCGAATCCCGCTTGTTCCACTAGCCGGCCGGATAGGCCATCGAAACAGCCGGGAGCAACGAGCAGTTTGTCGCGCTTTAATAGCCGTCTTAGCACTTGCCTTGGGGTCATGGTTTACCTCGCTATCTGGGCCGGGTGGTTCAAAGTTCAAGGTTCAATGTTCAACGTATTCGGACCTGGTATGAATCACGTTGGCTCAATCCCTAACTTTGAACTTTGAACTTTGAACGTTGAACTTTGAGCTGCGCCGGGCAACGGCGCGACGAACAAATCCATAAACTCGTCGACTGGGGTCGCAAGCAGTTTGTCTGCATTCATGCAAAGCTCGATGATTTCGTTGCACTGTTCAGGCGCGAAGCGCGCGGCGAGATTGGCCTCGAATTTTTTGACCAGCAGCGGCATGCCTTCGCTCCGGCGGCGCCGGTGGCCGATGGGATATTCCACGGTGATTTTGTCGGTGCATGAATGATCTTTAAAGAAAACCTGGACGGAGTTCGCTATCGAGCGCTTCTCTGGATCAACGTAGTCGCGCGAATAGCGCGCGTCTTCGATGACCACCATTTTGTCGCGCAGCATATCGATGCGCGGGTCGGCGGCAATCTTATCCTCATAATGGTCGGCGTTGAGCGCGCCGAAGATCAAGCCGATGGCGATCATATATTGAATGCAGTGATCGCGGTCCGCCGGATTGTTGAGCGGTCCGGTCTTGTCGATGATGCGCACCGCGGATTCCTGCGTTGTAATGACGACCCGCTCAATTTGTTCGAGCCGCTCTTTGACCTCCGGATGAAGCTGAATCGCGCACTCCACAGCGGTCTGGCCGTGAAACTCGGCGGGGTAAGAAATTTTGAAAAGCACGTTCTCCATTACGTAGGCGCCCAGCGGACGCCCGAGAGTAAAAGGTTTGCCTTTGAAGAAGGTGTTGTAAAAGCCCCAACCTTTGGCCGAGAGCGCCGAAGGGTAGTCCATCTCTCCCTGCATCGCCATGAGGGCCAGGCGCACGCCGCGGCTGGTGGCGTCGCCCGCCGCCCAGGACTTGCGTGGGCCGGTGTTGGGCGCATGGCGATATTCCCGCAAAGTCCCGCCATCGGTCCAGGCGTTGGTCAATGCGCTGACGATCTGCCGGCGCTGTCCGCCAAGCATTGCGGTGGCGACGGCGGCGGAGGCCACTTTGACGAGTATGACATGATCGATGCCGACGCGGTTGAAACTGTTTTTCAGGGCGAGGATCCCCTGGATCTCATGGGCCTTGATCACGACGTGGAGCAAGTCGCGAATAATGAGCGATCTTTGTTTAGTCCGGCAGAGATAATCGGCCAGGGCGAGTATGCCGCCCAGATTATCCGAAGGATGGCCCCACTCGGCGGCGAGCCAGGTGTCATTGTAGTCGAGCCAGCGGATCATCGCGCCGATATTGAACGCCGCATGAACCGGTTCCAGTTGCCAATTCGTTCCCGGTACGCGCGCGCCGTTTACGAGAGTCGCGCCTGGGACAATCGGACCCAGCCGCCGTGTGCATTCCGGATAACACAGCGCGAGCAAGCCGCAACCGAGGGTGTCGATCAAATCGTAACGCGCGGTTTCGAGGGCTTCATGGCTCTCGGGAACATAATCGGCCGCATAGTCCGCTAGTTGGACGATAATCTTGTCCGGTGCCGGACGAATATTTGAACTAACTTCACTCATAGGCAGGTCTTCTTGATGAAACGGACGAACAACGATCCGTATCAACGTCCAAATTCACGGCGGGGGTGGTGGAGACATTGAACATTGAACCTTGAACTGTTAGCGCCTATCAATCGGCGTGAAAGGCCGCGGCTCTGGGCCAATGTAGTCGGCGTTGGGACGAATAAGCCGGTTGTCGGCGCGCTGTTCAATGATATGGGCGGCCCAGCCGGTGATGCGCGAGACGACGAACAGCGGCGTGAACATTACCGTGGGTATGCCGCAAAAGTGATAGGCGGTGGCGCTATAGAAATCCAAATTTGGGAAAAGTTTTTTATCGCGGCGCATGACCTGCTCAATGCGCTCTGACACCGGAAATAACCGCTCGTCGCCCCGCGCCGCGGCGAGCTTTTTCGACCAGGCTTTGATCACGTCGGAACGAGGATCGGAGATTTTGTAAATCCTATGGCCGAATCCCATGATCAATTTCTTGGCCGCCATCATTTCGAGCAGCCCTTTCTCGGCGTCGTCGGGCGTCTTGAATTGGTCGATCAGCTCCATCGCCGCTTCGTTGGCGCCGCCGTGAAGCGGACCGCGCAGCGCACCGATGGCGCCGGTGACCGCGGAATAGAAATCGGGCAAGGTCGATGCGATGGTGCGGGCGGTGAACGTCGATGCATTAAATTCATGCTCGGCGTAGAGTATCAGCGATACGTCGATGGCGCGGCGATGCAACTCATCGGGCTTCTTCTGGTGCAGCAAGTGCAAGAAGTGGCCGGCGGTGCTGTCGTCGTCGGTTTCGGTATTGATGCGCTTTCCCTCGGTCACGAAGTGATGCCAATACAGAAGCATGGCGCTAAAACAGCCGGTCAATCGGTTGGCGATGGCGATCTGATTGCGCCCCGGATCTTCAGGTTCCAACGCGCCGAGCATTGAACAGCCGGTGCGCATGACATCCATCGGGTGAGTTCCGCTCGGGTATCTCCTCCAGGACCGTCTTGAGCGGCGCCGGCAGCCCTCTGAGACCCACGAGCCGGGCTTTATAATCATTGAGTTCGCTCTCAGTGGGGAGCCGTCCGTAGATCAGCAGATAAGCGACCTCTTCGAAGGTCGAGTGCTCGGCGAGATCGTAGATTGAATGGCCGCGGTAGGTGAGACCTTTGCCTTCTTTGCCAACGGTAGCGATGGCGGTGTTGCCGGCGGTAATACCGGCGAGGCCGCCGGTTTTGTCTTGGGCCATTATATTATCCTCCCGTTTCCACTCTGCAACGAGCGCGCCACGAATTGCAAGTCGCCTAGCATCCTTACAGTATTCTTCCACGTCTTGAACGACTTGACCGTTTTGAACGAATCCTTGAACTTTGAACCTTGAACTTTTGAACAGCCATGTTGCCGTGGGCCTTGCAGTTCGGCCGGGGATTATCTAAGTGGAGGATTAAACGATACAGGAGCTTTTGCATGGCATTACCGCAAAATTACAAAGCGCTGGTGGTCTCGGAGACCGCGGAAAAAACATTCCTCCGGGAAATCAAACAACGGGCGTTGAGCGAGCTGCCTGCCGGTGAATTGATCGTCGAGGTCAAGTATTCTTCGCTCAATTATAAAGACGCGTTGTCGGCGATCAGGCAATAAAGGAGTGACGCGAAAATATCCGCATACACCCGGCATCGATGCCGCAGGTATCGTGGTCGACAGTACGACCACGTCTTTTAGCGTCGGCGAGCCGGTGATCGTGACCGGATTCGATCTGGGCATGAACACCGCCGGCGGGTTCGGCCAGTATATCAGTATTCCGGCGGCTTGGGCCGTGAAGCCGCCGCAAGGTTTGTCGCTGCGGGATAGCATGGCCTATGGGACGGCTGGGCTGACCGCGGCGTTGTGCGTCCTGCGGCTTGGGGCCGGTGGACTCAACAAAGACCAAGGAGAAGTTCTCGTGACCGGAGCAACCGGCGGGGTCGGCAGCGTCGCCGTGGGCATTCTCGCCAAGCTCGGTTTCGAGGTCGTTGCCGCCACCGGCAAGACCAGCGAAGAAGCGTTTCTCAAGGGGCTCGGCGCGAAGGGAATCATCTCGCGAGAAGAAGCCAACGATACTTCGGGCCGGCCATTGCAAAAAGCGCGCTGGGCCGGCGTGGTCGATACCGTCGGCGGTAGTATCCTTGCCACCGCCCTTAAGACGGCGAAATACGGCGGGCTGGTCGCCGCCTGCGGCAACGCCATGTCCGTCGATCTCAACGTCAATGTGTTTCCGTTTATTCTGCGCGGCGTGAGCCTGCTCGGCGTGGATTCGGTGGAAGTGCCGATGCGAGCGCGTAACATGGCCTGGCAAAAGCTGGCCGGTGAATGGCGGCTCGATCTCGGCGGCGAGTTGGTCTCGGAATGTTCATTGGAAGAACTGGACTCGAAATTCGATCAAATACTGAAAGGCGGAATTCGCGGGAGGGTGGTCGTCGATCTGAATAAGTAAAACAGAGAGGTGGTTAAGAGCCTCTGATGGTTTCATCAGTCCTCTCTAGGAGAGATCGCTTGTCAGAAGACGAAAACGGTATGCAAGATTCGGCGCTCAGCCATCTCCGAGTCATCGAGATGGGTGATATTCCCGCGTCCTACGCGACTCGCTGGCTCGCCGATCTCGGCGCCGATGTGATCAAGGTCGAGCCGCCGGGCGGTGATTCCAACCGCCTCTTACCGCCCTTCGCGGGAAATATCGAGCATCCCGAACGCAGTCTCGCCTTTATCCACGCCAACACCAATAAGCGGAGCATCGTTCTCGATCTTGAAGACAGCTCTGACCGCCAGATCTTTGCTAAACTACTCGCATCGGCGGACCTCTTGGTCGAAGCAACCGCACTGGGTGATCTCGAGAGATTTGACTTTACGGATCAGCGATTCAAGGAGAGCTTTCCCCAGTTGGTCATCGTCTCGCTGACTCCCTTTGGGCGCACTGGCCCATATCGTAGCTACAAAGGCAGCGATGCTATCGCCAACGCGACGGGCGGGTTTCTCTACGGCCAGGGCGACGATAAAAAAGGCCAATGCACCGCGCCGAGCCACCTCGCCTATCAAGTGGCGGGCGCCATGGCAGCGGCGTTGGCCCTTGCCGGGGCGCGCCACGCGCGGGCGACCGGCGCGGGGCAGCGCATCGATATGTCGCTCCAAGAGGCGCTCACCTTTACCAATAGCGGTTCCATCGCCCGCTACAGCCGGGAGAATCGCTTGGAGCGGCGGCCCGGCGGCAAAACCTACGGCGGCGCCGGGACGAACATCTACCGTTGCAAAGACGGGCGCTACGTTCATTTCACGACGAACATGCCGCATATGTGGCGCGAGTTCGCGCAGAACTGGATGACGGACAAATCGCTGGCGGGGCCCGAGTGGGAAAATCCGCGCTATCGAGATGCCCACGCCGACGAAGTTGCTAAAGCCTTTGCCGATTTTATCGGCCAGTTCGGCGCCGACGAATTCGCCAACGAAGCGCAGGCGCGCCATCTCGCCGCGGCGCCGCTCAACACCGTCGGCCAGTTCGTCAACTGCGAACAGAATCGCGCGCGCCAGTGGATGCAAGAAATCGAGCATCCGGTCATCGGACGATACACCGCGCCGGGATTTCCCCTGCGGTTTTCTTTGACCCCGATGCGCGTACGCCGGCCCGCGCCGCTTTTGAATCAACACCGGCAGGAAATTCTCGCCGAGCTCGAACGTCTTCCAGCTCGCGCTGATTCATCGAATTTCGCTACTGAGCGGGTGCGCCGTCCCATGCTCGACGGCTTGCGCATGGCTGATCTCACGCAGCAATACGCCGGGCCCCTGGGCACCGAGATACTGGCGTACTACGGCATGGAGGTTGTTAAGATCGAGACCGGCACGATCCCGAGCAAGGAGCGGGAAGCGGCGGTGCATGCCTGTATGAACCGCGCCAAGCTCGGCGGGACCATAAATCTGCGCCATCCCGAAGGCAAGGAACTTTTTAAACGGTTGGTCGCAACATCCGACGTAGTGGTGGACAATTTCAGCTCCGGCGTGCTCGAGCGCTTGGGTTTTAGCTTCGACGCGTTGCGGGAGATCAATCCCGGCATCGTTCAAGCCGTGATGCCCGGCTGGGGACTCACCGGTCCGCTCAAGTCGTGGGTGGCCTGGGGTTGGCAGTTACTCGCCTACACCGGCATTATGCGGCTCTGGGGCTATCCGGATTCACCCATGGAGACCCGCTGCAAGATCGCCTGGCCCGACCGTGTGGGCGCGATTACAATGGCGGTGGGCGTGCTTGCCGCCCTCGAACACAAGCAACGCACGGGCAAGGGTCAATTCATCGAAGCGGGCATGCTCGAAGCGCAGGGCTCCATGATGGGGCCGGCGATTCTCGACTATACCGTCAACGGCAATGAATGGGACGCCATGGGTTATCGAGAGATCCTCGGCGAAATCTATATCCCCTACGGCTGTTATCCCTGCCGCGGCGACGACAACTGGATCATTATTGCCTGCGCCAGCGATGCAGAATGGCAAAACATGGTGCGCGTCATTGGCGCATCGTCTTGGGCCGCCGATGTGAGGTTCGCCGCCAAAAGCGGCCGCCAAGAACATCGTGACGAATTGGACAGCAAGCTCTCGGAATGGACGCGCAGGTGCACGGCGCGGCAAGCCTTCCGCTTGCTCCAGGAAGCCGGTATCGCCGCCGGCATACCGTCATCAGGGGAGGATCTCTTCCATGACATCCACCTGCGCGCCCGCGGCCATATCGTCGAGACTGAAGCCCAACCCTGGGGCAAAATCACGCATCACGGCCTGCCGGGCATCCCATCCGTCTCGGCCGCCAATGCGGCTCGCCCGGCACCCTGGATTGGCGCTCATAACGATTACGTTTTCGGTGAGATTTTGCGCTTGAGCCCGGAGAGGATCGAGGAGTTAAAGAAAGCCGAAGCGATCAAGTAAGGGCGGATAATCCAGCAGTGGGGATGATCCGGCAGTGTAGGTGACATTTCGACCGCAAGGAGAAATCCTTCTTTCTCCGACCTTTATTTTGAACAAGAAAGATAAATACTCACGGCGGCTGCACCGGTTCGCTTACGCGATCACGGCTTCGTGGCTGGCTCTGGTTATGGCATGCAGCTTGGGACGCGGCGGAAAAGAGCCCTCGCCGCCCGCTTCATTCAGCTCCACAAGATCGGAAGGTTTTACGAATTTTGAAACTGAACCGGTTAGCCCTCTGGCGCTTTCCGCGGATGGGCGCTACCTGTATGCGCTGAATACGGCGGACGACCGGCTGGAAATTTTCGCGGCGCAAGGCGAGAGCCTCCGCGCGTTTGGAGAAACCACGGTCGGCTTGCGTCCGGTGGCGCTCGCGTTGCGGGAAAATACCGCCTGGGTCGTTAATCATCTATCCGACTCCGTGAGCGTGGTGGATATCAGTGATCCGAGCCGGCCCCGCGTTATGCACTCGCTGCAAGTCGGCGACGAACCCCGGGGCATCGTTGTTGCGGGGAAAAACCGTGACCGGGTTTTCGTCGCTACAGCCCGGTCGGGAGAAAGCTTTACCCCCGGCATCGGGCGCGCTCAGATCTGGGTATTTGACGCTACGCGGCCCGAGGCGCCGCCGAGAATTTTGACTCTCTTTGGAACTAAACCGCGCGCGCTGGCTACTTCGGCTGACGGCCGGTTTGTCTACGCCGCCGTTTATCTTTCGGGGAACGGCACCACCACTGTTTCCGGCGAGGACGCGGTGCGCTTGGGGCGCGCGCGGCAGTTATCCTTGAATAACATTCGCTCGACTGCGTTTCCCAAACAAGGCGCCATCGTGCGGCGCTCCGGCGGCCGTTGGCGTGATCATGGAAATCGCGATTGGAACGCAGCCGTGCCCTTCGAGTTGCCCGATTTCGATCTGTTTGTGATCGACACATCAGGGGACGAGCCAATGATAGTCGAGCAGATAAGTAACGTCGGCACCGTGCTTTTCAACATCGCGGTTCAGCCGGGCACCGGTGAAGTTTGGGTGTCCAATACGGAAGCTTTTAATTTGATTCCCTACGAGCCCGAGTTACGCGGGAGATTCGCCGTAAATCGCATCACGCGGATTGCCGCCGCGGCCGGCGGCGGTGATCGCGTGCGAACCGTGGACTTGAATCCTCACCGCATTAGTAACGTCAGCGCGGCGGCACTCTTGGGCGGCGTCACAGCGAGCGATCTTCCGGACCCAGACCTCAGTCTGGCGCAGCCATTGGATTTGGTTTTTCAAGCCGACGGAAACGAAGCCTATGTCGCCGCCTTCGGCTCAAAAAAAATAGGTGTGTTGGACCGCACGGGCCGGGTTCTCGGTCGTATCAACGTCGGATTTGGACCCGGTGGATTGGCGCTGGATGAACGAGCCCGGCGGTTATACGTCTTGAATCACTTTGACGCGACCATCTCGGTTGTTGATCTGCGCAACCGGCAAATTACGACTACGACGCCGCTGCGTTACGATCCCACGCCAGCGGTGGTGAAGCAGGGGCGTCCTTTGCTATACGATGCCGCGCTGACTTCAGGAGGTGGCGATCTGTCCTGCGCTACTTGCCATGTGTTCGGCGATGTCGATGGTTTGGCCTGGGATTTAGGCGATCCCGGCGGTTATGGCTATGATTATCCCGTAGCTCTCAAAAATCCGGAACCGTTGGCGGCGCCGCGGCAAAACCTACATCCGCTCAAAGGCCCCATGGTCACGCAGAGTCTGCGCGGACTGGCAGGCGCGGCGCCCTATCATTGGCGCGGCGACCGTTTCGGCGACCCATCGGCGCCGGGAATGGATATGCCGAGTTTCAAAGATTTCAACGCCGCGTTTGTCGACTTGCTCGGGCGCAGCCGGCAGATTTCCGAGCCGTCCATGGATTCCTTCGCGCGCTTCGTGCTCACGATTCGCTATCCACCCAATCCCAATCAACGGCTTGATCGAAGCATGGACCCGGTGGAAAAAGCGGGATTCGATTTTTTTACCGGACCGTTTCCATCCGGCGCGGGCGTGGTTAACTGCGAAAACTGTCATGCGCTTCCCCTGGGCACCAACCGGCTGGTTAATTTCGAGGACGTGCGCGTGGGGCGCGACATGAAAACCGGGCACCTGCGCAATGTGTACCAGAAAGTCGGCCGGTTCAACAGCGCCGGACCGCAGGTTTCCGGTTATGGCTTCTTGCACGATGGCACCTTCGATACCGTCGCGAACTTTCTACGCTTGGACACTTTTATATTCCCGGGAAAGAACGAAGAAGAAAATGACAAAATCCGGCGCTCGCTGCAAAGCTATCTCATGGCCTTCGACACCGGCATGGCGCCCGCGGTGGGACGACAGCTGACTGTTTCAGGCGAGCTCAACGAAGCGGATCAACGGTTGATCGGCCTTCTCATGAGCCGCGCCACAGCCGGCGACTGCGATCTGACGGCGAGAGGTTGGGAAGGAAAAGCGCTGCGCGGTTGGTTGTTCAACAATGGCGCCTTTCGTGGCGACCGTAGCGATGACGTGCCGCTTAGAGTCGATGCGTTGCTCAACCGCTACCGGCAAAGCGCCGAGCCGATAACGTTGACATGCGTGCCGCCGGGCGACGGAGTGCGCAGTGCATTGGACCGCGATCTCGACGGATATCTGGACGGCGACGAACTACTGCGGGGAAGCGAATCGAAATCGACGGGCGGCTCAACTCCCCTGATGCCGCTGCCGAGTGACGACAGGGTTGTGAAATAAATTCTGATGAACAACCCGCGCCACTACTGTGCGACCTGGTCGAGGATGATGTCGATGTTTTGCGATCCTACGGTGACGGGATTTTTCTTGTAGTCGCCGAGGAGGTTGCCTGCTTCGCGGGTCACGGCGTTGCCATCCTTGTCGAGGCGCACGGTGATGTTGATCTTTCCGGCGAAGGGCGTGCCCTGCATCATGACGTTTTCCTGGCCGAGTGAGTAGGCGAGCGGGAACGACGGTCGATCAATCTTCTTGACCGCGAGGGGCGGGCCGGCAGCGCCACCAGCCGGCCGGGCGATGATGAACAGCGCGGCTTGAGCGTCAATTTTGTCCTTCAGTTTGGCATCGACGGTAATCTTGCCGGAAATGGTCTGTCCTGAATTCGCTGCCGTCGGCGCGACAGCCGCCGCCTTTTGTGACGGTCCGCCAGAGGTCGGGATTTCGGCGAGAACTTTGGTGATTTCGTTGCGTTCTTCACCCGGCGGCATCAATTGCAGAAGTTTTTCGAGAACCGATCGCGCCCCGGCATAGTCCTGTTTGTCGCGATAGAGCACCATGCCCTTGCCCCAAAGAGCCATGGGAAAATTCGGCGCCACTGCCAACGTTTTTTCGAACGCCATCAGCGCGCCGTCGCCATGGCCGGCCTGCGCTAGAATAAATCCCATGTAGGCATGGGCTTCCGGCTGGTTCGGCTCTTGCGCCAGCACCTGTTTGAAAGCCTCGATGGCTTTGGCGAAATCCTGTTTGGCGAAGGCTTGCTTTCCTTGCTGTAACAACGCTGCCGTTGCAGCGCCACTCGTACCGGTCATAAAATCACCAGTGATGGTGTCCTGCTCCGACATGCGCGGGCGCAATGATTGCGTCAAAAAGATTCCCAATGCGAGGCCGAAGAGCAGGAGAAAGCTTCCGCCAGCGGCGAGTTGCCAGCGGCGAAAACGGCGCCGGGAGTCAGCGCTTGTTTTCGCCGGGGTTTTATTTGCCGGCGTATGGGCTGGTCTTTTCTCCTTGGCGGTATGCGCGCGGGTCTCCGCCGGCAGCGCATCGAGTCTTTCGATTAGCGCGCCAAACCTGTTTTCAATCTCGCTGCGGAACGCCATGAAGTCAGCTTCGGAGTGTTTGCCCGACTGAAAATCGAACTCAAGCTCGCGCAGCTCGGCGCGCAGGCGCTCCCGTTCACGGAGCAGCTCAGCGCGCGGGCTCGTGTCTTCGCTATCGGGTTGCTCCATGGGCTCCCGGGCGATCTCACTTCGGACCCGCTCCACGCCTCCAGCGACTGGGCTTTGTGCCGCCAGGGTTTTTCGGCGTGCCCAGCGCCGGACAAACCACAGGGCTGTGATGACGCCGAGGGTCAGCGCAACGTAAGGAAGGAGCCAGAGCAGGAGGCTAAAGCCGCTGGTTTTAGGCTTCAGCAAAACCCATTCGCCGTACTTCGAGACGAAAAAGTCTTTGACTTGTTCCGGCGTCTTGCCGGCCTCGAGCTGCTCGCGCACGATGGCGCGCATTTGCTGCGCCATCTCCGAAGGCGAATCGGCCACTGAGAGATTTTGGCAAACCACGCAGCGAAGCTCCGCGGCGAGGGCGCGGGTTTGGTCTTCGAGGTCGGGAGCGACCGCACCCGCAGCCAAACCTGGCAGAAAAACAATCGCCAGCAGTAAAGCCCTTCTCAGCATAATAATCAGCGTACTTGTTGGTACTCGCCTTTGCCTTCTTGAGCGGTGACGATGCCTTTGATCGCCTCGGCCAATTTGGTTTCAACCAGCGCGGCGCGGATGGCGCCGGTGTGTTTGTAAGTGATGCGCCCCTCGGAGTCGATGAAAAAACTTTCAGGAATCCCCCACACGCCGTAGTCGACGGAGATCTTGCCACTTTCGTCGCGCCCGTTGGGATAGGTAATGTCGAATTCTTTTAAGAAGGCCCGCGCGTTTTCCTCCGTGTCTTGCAGCGCGACGCCGATGTACACTACGTTTTGATCTTTGACTTTTCGCCAGGCGCTTTCAAGGTCTCTGGCTTCGGCGCGGCAGGGCGGGCACCAGGAAGCCCAGAAGTTTAAAAACACCGCCTTGCCTCTGAGACTCTCCAGGCTCAAGCTTGTGCCGTCGAATAGGGTGACCGCAAACGGCGCCGCGGGCTTGGCGATGAGCGGTGAGCGGATATAGCGCGCGTCGCGCATGAAGCCGAAGGCAAAAAGCGCTAGCAATGGCGCGATGACTAGAGCTGTAATAATTAACCGTCGCCAGGGCATGACAAGTCCTCGCTACGCTCGGAGTGGCAGATCGCAAATTTCAAATTGCCGACTCCGAATTCCTTGCGGCAACAGCGAAACGCGTTTGTTGCTCGGCGTCGTGCATGCGAAATTCCGTCCTGCATTCGGTTCTACGGTGCGAGATCAAACTTCTTGCGGTTGGATTTTGCCCAATGGCAAGATGCAGATCAGCGTGCCCAAGGTGATAACGAAGCCGCCGATCCACATCCAGACGACCAGAGGGCGCACCAGCACTTTGAGAGTCGCTTGATTACGGTCGATCTCGCTGAAACCCGACAGGATCAAATATATATCTTCGTCCAGGCTCGTCTGATGGACCGCGCGGCCGATGGGAGACTGCTGGGCGGGAAAAAATTTTAGGGCCGGTTGGAGCTGTCCCTGATCTTGTTCTCGATGGAATACCCGGAAACTGCCTTCCACGCGAAAATGGGTCGGTTGCTGCGTGCCGCGTAACCCTTCGAATTGGATTCTGTAATTGCCGACGCTGAGACTTTGCTTGAGCCCGAGGGTGGCTTCGCGCTCCAGGCTGTAGGTCATGGAACCGGCGATGCCCAGAATGATTAAGACCACGCCCAAGTGAACGACGAAGCCGCCGTAACGCCTTTGATTGCGGCGGGTCAAGGTAATCAAGCCGCTAAGGACGCCTTCACCGGCGATGCGCCGGCGCGCGCGCAATGCGAGCCCGGTATCGTAAAACATCGAGAACACCACGAAGGAGAGCAAGGTAAAACCGAGCAGCGGCAAAAAGTCGCGCACCTTCCAGGCGAAGAGCGCGAGCCCGAAGACCAAAGCGGCGATGGCCGGCCACAGAAAGTTGCGCTTCAAGTTGTCCCAACTGGCATGCCGCCAGGCGATCATCGGCCCCACCGCCATGAGAAATACTAAAAAGAGGAAGATCGGCACGGTAACGGAATTGAAGTAGGGCGCGCCGACACTGATTTGAACCCCGGCCACCGCTTCTGAGATCAGCGGGAAGATGGTGCCGAGAAAAATCGTGAAGAGCGCCGAGACCAGCACAATGTTGTTAAGCAAAAAGGCGGACTCGCGGCTGATCATCGAATCGAGCTCCGGTTGGCCCTTGAGGACTTCCGAGCGGTAGGCGAGAAGACCGAAGGAGCCGAGCAACACGAAAGCGAGAAAGCCGAGAAACACAGTTCCCACCGGTCCGGCGGAAAACGCATGGATCGAAGACAAAATTCCCGAGCGCGTAAGAAACGTGCCGAAGATGGTCAGGCTGAAGGCGATGATGATCAGCGAGAGATTCCAGACTTTGAGCATGCGCCGGCGCTCCTGCACCTGGACCGAATGCAAAAACGCCGTCGCCGGCAGCCAGGGCATGAACGCGGCGTTTTCCACCGGGTCCCAGGCCCAGTAACCGCCCCAGCCCAGCACATGGTAGGACCACCAGGCGCCGACGAGATTGCCGGCGGTGAGAAAGAACCACGCGGTGATCGTCCAGCGGCGGGTGGTGACGATCCAAGCTTCGTCTACTTTGCCGACGATGAGCGCCGCCATGGCGAAGGCGTAGGGCACGGTGAGACCGACGAAGCCGGTGTAGAGCAGCGGCGGATGAGTCATCATATTGGCGTCTTCGAGGAGCGGGTTCAGACCGCGCCCGTCGAGAGGCACAGGGGTGACGATTTCAAAGGGGTTGGAGACAAAGGCAATTACAGCGAGAAAAAATGCCGAGACGATAGAGAAGATCATTAACACCCAGGGCATTAGCTCGCGGTGGCGCCGGCTATAGATCCAGGTGACGATGGCGGAGAATATGATTAGAATCCATTCCCAAAGCAGCAACGAGCCTTCCAGGGCGCCCCAGAGTCCGGTGATCCGGTAGTAAATCGGCGTTGCCCGGGTGGTATTGAAGGCCACGTAGCGGATTGAAAAATCAACGGCGACCAGAGCGAAGATCAACGAAGCCGCCGCCAATGTCACCAGGAGAAATTGGCCGAGAATGGCCGCGCGGGCGGCGGCAAAATAGCGCTCCTGGCCAAGCCGTGCGCTGAGGATGGGGCTTAAAACACCCCACAGCGCGCAGACAAGCGCCAGGACGATACTGGTATGGCCGACGGTGGCTGTCACTTTTTCGCTGATTCTTGGGCGGGCACGAAGCTTTTCGGATAACCTTCCTTGCCGTCGGCGTGGGGGCTGTATTCCTCGGCATGTTTGGCCATGATCGTCGTCGCTTGAAACACGCCGTCTTTGCCGATACGGCCTTCGACGACGGCGCCTTTTCCTTCGCTGAACAAATCCGGCGGAATACCCTTAAAAAAGACGGGGAACGACGCCGTGCCGTCGCTCAGATCGAATCGGTAGGTCAGGTTTTTCAAGTCGGCTTGAAGCGAGCCTTTTACCACCATGCCGCCCATGCGCAAAAACTTGTCCCTGGAGCTGCTGTCTTCGGCTTTGAGCTCCGAAGGCATTTTAAAATAGACCATCGCCTCCTGCATGCCGCCGTACATGATGTATGCCAGGGCGCCGATGATGACGAGACCGCCGATCAAGAAGCGCTTACGCTTTTGCATGATCCTAGGACTCCTTGGCGTCGCGCAGACGCTGTAGCTCATTCTCCGCCGCGCGGTAGCGCCGTTTCAATGCAACGGCGTAGAGCAAAATCGCGCACCACACGATGCCATAAGCCAAAATGACATAACCCCACATACTCATTGCTTCCCTCACCTCATTCGCCGTGCTTTGATCTCTTCGAGCATCTCGCCAAGCCGCAGGCGAAGAGACAACATGTAAAAATAGAGCAGCACAAACGCGACGAAATTGATTGCCAGCGCGGTTAATAACTCCGGGTGAATATTTTCCCAGGGCACTTTATCCGGGCGCAAAATCGACGGCGGCTGGTGTAGCGTGCGCCACCAATAAACCGACATATGGATCAGCGGAATATCGAGAAAACCGATGATCCCCAGGATCGCCGCCGACGAGGCCGCCCGGGATTCATCCTCGACCAGCGCGCGCAGCATCAAATAGCCGATGAATATTAATAGCAGGATCGCCGTAAGCGTCAAACGCGCGTCCCAGGTCCACCAAACTCCCCAGGTGGGGCGGCCCCAGATGGAGCCCTCGATAATCGTCAGGGCGGTGAACAGAACGCCAATCTCCGCTGCGGCATGGGCCAGATTATCATCGCGCTTTTCCCTTTTCCATAAATAGAGGCAGCTGCCGACGAAAACCAAAAAAAATGAGAGATAGGCGATCAAAATGCTCGGGATGTGCAGATACATGATGCGCTGGGAGTCGCCCTGGTAGGCATCCGGCGGCGCTTTGATCAGTCCCCAATAGAGGCCTGCGATGATGAACACCAGGGTCGCTGCGCCGAGAATTCCCTTGCGCTTTTTTCCGGTAACTTGCGGCATTGACAGCAATCGTTACACGTCTACGACCCAATCGAAGATTAAGATTCCCACGGTCAGAAATATCACATCAAATCCGATGAGAAGACGCAACCAGGGCAGCGCGTCGCCCAATTCGCCGAAGCGAAGCAGCGCTTCCATGCAGCGAATGGTCGCGAGAATTACCGGAACCATCAACGGGAAAAGCACCAGCGGCAGCAAGAGCTCTCGGGCCCGGGCCTTTAGGGTCACCGCGGCAAGGATTGTCCCCAGCACGCAGAATCCCACGTTGCCGAGAAAGACGATCAGAAACAGCGCCGGCAGCGGCTGCCATGAAGGCAGGCTGAAAAGAATCCAGAAAAGCGGCATGACGACCAATTCCACGAGCCCCATCAAGACGATGTTGAAGCAAGTCTTGGCGAGAAAGAGGGCGCCCCGGTCGATGGGCGACATCAGCAGGGCGTCGAGACAGTGATTGCCGCGCTCGCCCTCGAATAGCTGGGTCAAACCGAGGGTGCCGGTGAAGAGAAAGGCCAGCCATAGTAGCCCAGGTGCCAACTCGCTCACCCGCGCTGGAGTCAACTCGAAAGAAAAATTAAAGACAAAAAGCAGCAGCGCGCCGAAAAAAAACATCGTCATGAGGCTTTCGTGCCGGCGCAGCTCCAAAAGTAGGTCTTTGCGCAGCAACAGCAGGGTCTGGCGCAAAAGCTTCATCGGTTGCCGCCCGGCATAAAAGCTCCGAAGGCGCTCGCGAAGCTGTCCCAGGGCTCGCGGCGGGTTTCGTCAAAGATGAGTTTCCCTTGCTCCAGGATCATGGCGCGGGTGCAAAGGTCGAGGACTCGGGCGACGTGATGGGATGCGATGATCACTACGCTCCCTTGCTCTGATTGTGTCTTGAGAAAGGATTCCAAAAGATCGATGCCGCCGCCATCGAGGACGCCGTAGGGCTCGTCCAACAGCAGGAGTTTCGGATTGAGCAGTTTCCACTTGGCGACGGAGAGGCGGCATTTCATGCCGCTGGAAAGCGCACCGGCGTATTCGCCGGCCCAGCGCCCGAGTCCCACTGCCTCTAGTGTTTCCTCGATGGCATCATCGATACGGATTGGGCCGCGTTGCCTGGTCGTAAAGCGCCGTGAAGAACTCAAGGTTTTCCCGCGCCGTGAGGTCGTCATAAAGATGCTCTCCGGGCGAGAGGAGGCCGATGGCGGCGCGTTGCGCGTTAGATTGGCGCGTCAGCGGCGCGCCGTCGAGCCGGATTTCGCCGCGGGTGGGATAGATGAGGCCGGCCAACAATTTCAACAGTGTGGTTTTGCCCGCGCCGTTGGGACCGAGCAGGGCGACGCGTTCGCCGCCGGCGACCTGGATCTCCAGGTCCCTGAGCGCCCAGAAGTATCCGTAGGCTTTGGCAAGCTGGTGAACGGTTACGCGCAACGTTAAGTCCTGAGATGTTGGCTGAATTTCACGCAGGTGAAAAATGATTTCACCGAACTATAGAGAGCGCGGGGCGATGATTCAACCCCTGATCCGTCGATAAGAGTTCAAACAAAGCGCTACGGGGTTGACAATTGAGACACCCTACCTCATTTAATGACTAGCATGAAGCTAAGCGCCGTGGTGGGTATTTCAAGGAGGAAGACATGAACCCCGTCGTTACGGTCACGGGCTTTTGGGACGCCTTCATTACGAAGATCGCGGTGTTTTTGCCCAACCTGTTATTCGCTATCGCGATCATTTTTTTAGGTTGGGTGTTCTGCAACATCGTCCAGCGTATCGTCGTGCGCCTGCTCAGGCTCATGCATTTCGACGCCCTGGCCGGGCGTACCGGCATCACACAGGTCCTGGAGCGCGGCGGCATCAAGCAAACCGCCTCCGAGTTGGTGGGGCTGTTAGCGTTCTGGTTTCTATTTTTGATCGCCATCGTTACGACCCTGGAGACGCTGAATCTGAGCGGCGCCACCGATACGCTGCATACCATCTATTTATACATTCCCAAGATTGTCGCGGCGCTGGTGACGTTGATTCTCGGTCTATACTTTGCGAATTTCCTGGAATCCGTTACCCGTACTTCCTGCGCCAATGCGGGATTGGAGCAAGCCGAGTCCATCGGGCGCGCCGCTTATATCGGCACGGTAGTTTTCGTGGTCGCCGCCATCTTTGAAATACTCGATATCGCCTCCGAGATCGTCATCTGGGCATTCATATTGGTCTTTGGGGCGGTTTGCTTGGCGTCGGCGTTGGCCTTTGGTTTGGGTGGTAAAGAGGTCGCCGCGCGTTACCTGGAAAAATGGCTAGAACAGAAGAAAAACCATTAGGGATCGTCCTGCTGCGTCTATGAGGTAACGAACTACTAATGTACATGATGGATGTATTTAACGAAGGCGTTTCGGCAAACTCGTTTGATTTCAGTCACGGTTCAGCGCAAAACGGCTTCCGTATAAGCCCGTTAGACGACGATGACATCCCGGTGGACCGAGAGTACCCCTTATGCCAGGCTTTTTCGTACTCATTCGGGAGACAGTGGAGGAATTTGGACGCGGGAGGAGTTTTGAGTAGTGTTGACTCGCTGAAATACGTTTTTCACCCAGAATCTCGTCCAGCCCAAACAACGGATTTGAAACTATAAAGCATAAGAACATCGGTCATTTATTTTAGAAAGTGATGGATAGACCGAGTAAAGGAAGTAAGGATTGATGTAAAAAACTCGCCACCCGACAGCAAATGATCTCGAAAGACGAATAGTTGAGCGCCTTGACTCGCTGGGAGTTATCGGCTAAATTTCACCGAACAAACATAAATTTACATAAAATAGCCTAAGGGAAACGAGAATCTAAACGCCCCCTTAGGCTATTTTTGCGCATGAGGAGACTATGGCACAGTACAAAGACATCAAAATTCCAACCGATGGGGCGAAAATAACCCTGGGGGCCAATCGCAAACTTTCGGTCCCCGACAACCCGATCATTCCGTTTATCGAAGGCGACGGCACGGGGCGCGATATCTGGCGCGCGTCGGCGCGGGTTTTCGATGCGTCCGTTCAGAAAGCTTATGGCGGGAAAAAGAAAATTCACTGGATGGAGGTTTACGCTGGCGAGAAGTCTTTCAAACTGTTCAAGAACTGGTTGCCGGACGAAACGGTTGCGGCCTTTACGGAATTTCTCGTCGGCATCAAAGGCCCGCTCACGACCCCCATCGGCGGCGGCATGACCTCGTTAAACGTGGCGCTGCGGAAATTGCTCGACTTGTACGTTTGCCAGCGACCGGTGCGTTATTTCAACGGCGTGCCATCTCCGCTGCGCCATCCGGAATACGTCGACATGGTGGTGTTCCGGGAAAATACCGAAGACATCTATACAGGGATCGAGTTCCCTAACGGCACGGAAGAAAATAAAAAATTCAAAGCACTGCTGAAAGACAACTTTCCTAAAGAGTATGGGAAGATTCGTTTTCCGAATTCCGCGGGTATCGGTGTGAAGCCGATTTCCGTCGAGGGTACGGAGCGACTGGTGCGAGCGGCGATTCAGTGGTCCCTTGCGAATCAACGCAAGAACATTAACTTCGTGCACAAGGGCAATATCATGAAGTACACCGAAGGCGCCTTCGCCGAATGGGCTTACACCCTTGCTAAACGGGAATTCCGTAACGATGTCGTCACCGAACGCGAGTCGTGGATCTTGGGCAACAAGGAAGCCAAGGCCGATATTACCGTCGAAGCCAACGCCAAGGCGGTGGACCCCGGTTTCGACATGATGTCGCCGGCGCAGCAGAGTGATATTAAGAAAGAAGTCGAAGAGGCGCTCAAGCTCTGGCCGACCCATGGCGAGGGCAAATGGAAATCCAAGTTGATGCTCAAGGATTCCATCGCCGACGTGACGCTGCAGTTCGTGCTTATCCGCCCCAAAGACTATGACGTGATCGCGACCATGAACCTGAACGGCGATTATCTTTCCGATGCGCTGGCGGCGCAGGTGGGCGGCATCGGCATCGCGCCGGGCGCGAACATCAACTACGACAGCGGCCACGCGGTCTTTGAAGCGACCCATGGCACCGCGCCCAAATATGCCGACCTCGACAAAGTCAATCCCGGCTCGGTCATCCTGTCGGGCGAGATGATGCTGCGCTACATGGGGTGGACCGAAGCCGCCGATCTGATCATTAAAGGCATCGAGGGCGCGGTGAATGATAAAACTGTCACCTACGATTTCGAGCGGCTCATGCCGGGCGCCAAGCTCGTAAGCTGTTCTGGGTTCGGCGATGCTATCATCGCCAACATGTAAAAAGATGTTTCGAGTCCCGGCTCTGGCGTCGTGAGTGTGGAACCCAGGTGATTGGTTTTATACGGGAGGGTTATGGCGAGAAACAAGATAGCTTTAATTGGCGCCGGTAACATCGGCGGATCGATGGCGCACCTATGTCTGCTCAAAGGTCTGGGTGATGTGGTGCTGTTCGACGTTATCGAAGGTCTGCCGCAAGGTAAGGCCCTCGATCTCTCGCACGCGGGACCGGTGGAAGGTTTTGACGGTAACGTCATCGGAACCAATAAATACGAAGACATCGAAGGCGCCGATGTTTGCATCGTTACCGCGGGCATCGCGCGCAAGCCGGGCATGAGCCGTGACGATCTGGTGGGCACCAATGCGAAGATCATCAGCTCGGTTTCGGAAAATATCAAGAAACACGCCCCTAACAGTTTCGTCATCGTAGTCACCAATCCGCTGGATGCGATGGTGACTTTGATGAAGCGGGTGACGGGCTTTCCGAAGAACCGCGTCGTCGGTCAATCGGGGATTCTCGATTCTTCGCGTTATCGGTCGTTTGTCGCTAAAGAGCTGAACGTTTCGGTGAACAGTGTGGCGGCTATGGTTATGGGCGGCCATGGCGACGATATGGTGCCGGTGCGCAGCACGTGCCTGGTGGGCGGCGTGCCGATAGAAAAATTGCTTTCGGCCAAGCGGCTCGATGAGATCGAAGCCCGAGTGCGCAACGCCGGCGGCGAAGTCGTGGCCTTATTGAAAACCGGTTCGGCCTATTTTTCACCGGCGTCCGCCGCGATTCGCATGACCGAGGCTTATCTTTTCGACAAAAAAGAGATTCATCCCTGCGCGGCGTTGCTCGAAGGGGAGTACGGAGTCCAGGGTTATTACTTTTGTGTGCCGGTGCAGATTGGCGCCGGAGGCGTTGAAAGGGTCATCGAGATCGAGCTTAGCGCGAACGACAAAAAGGCCTTCGACGAGTCGCTCAGCCACGTCAAAGAAATCGTCCAGGCGATGAATAAGATCCTCGGCGTCGCATAGAATAAGACCGAGATGGAAAATGTGATAAGTCGAGAGAAAAACTAGCTCCTTATCCAGTGTCCATCCCGGTCCCCGTCTGCTTTCAATGAACATTCACGAGTTTCAGGCAAAGGATCTGCTGAGACGCTACGGCGTGCCGGTGCCCAAGGGCAAAGTGGCATTTACGCCCCAGGAGGCGAAAGCGGCGGCAGTGGAATTGGGCGGGCGCTGCGTCGTTAAAGCGCAGATTCACGCCGGCGGGCGCGGCAAGGCCGGCGGGGTGAAGCTCGCGGCGAGCCCGGCGGAGGCTGAAAGCGCGGCCAGGGAGATGCTCGGCAAGAAACTCGTAACCCACCAGACCGGCCCGGAAGGGCGCGCGGTTCGCCAGGTGCTCGTCGAGCAGAGCGTCAATATCGAACGGGAGCTTTACCTGGGCATGGTGCTCGACCGCGGCAAGTCCCGGGTAGCGGTGATCGGCTCGTCCGAAGGCGGCGTCGAGATCGAAGAGGTGGCCGCGGCGCATCCGGAAAAGATGCTCAAAGAGCTGATCGACCCGGCCATCGGCCTGCAGCCGTTTCAGTGCCGCCGGCTGGCCTACGCCTTGGAGTTGCCGGCGCAGCAGGTCAGCAAACTGGTGGCCATGATGCAGGCGCTCTACCGCGCCTTCGATGACTGCGACTGCTCTATCGCCGAGATCAACCCGTTGATCTTGACTAAGGAAGGCGCGGTGATGGCGCTCGATGCCAAGATGAACTTCGACGCCAATGCTTTGTTTCGCCAGCAAGAGATTTTGGCCCTGCGTGATCTCAACGAAGAGGACCCGCGCGAAGTGGAGGCGAGCCGCCACGATCTTTCCTATATTTCCCTCAACGGCAATATAGCCTGCATGGTCAATGGGGCGGGGTTGGCCATGGCGACCATGGATATCATCAAGCAATACGGCGGCGAGCCGGCAAACTTTCTCGATGTCGGCGGCGGCGCCAACGAAGAAAAAGTCGCCAATGCGTTTAAGATTCTTCTGGCTGACGATCGGGTGCGGGGCGTTCTTATAAATATATTCGGCGGCATCATGCGCTGCGATGTGTTGGCCCAGGGTGTCGTCGATGCGGCGCGGGATTTAAATGTGAGCCTTCCGCTGGTCGTCCGCATGCAGGGGACCAACGTCGACCAAGGGAAAAAGATTCTAGCGGATTCCGGTTTGCCGATCATTTCCGCGGAGACCATGGCCGAAGCGGCGGAGAAGATCGTCGCGGCGGTCCGACAATTTTAGACTTTGGTCTGCGGGGCCGCTTGCCGATTTTGGATTAGGGGAGCGCGCCGGAGAAACATTGTGGACTGCTTATCGATGCCCGAATCTTCCGAGAATCTAAAATCGAGCTATGTCCATCTTAGTTAACAAGCACACGCGTGTCCTGACCCAAGGCATCACCGGGGCCACGGGCCAGTTCCACACCAAGGCGTGTAAAGAATACGGCAGCCAAATGGTCGCCGGCGTTACGCCAGGCAAGGGCGGAACTTTCTACGAAGGCATTCCAATCTTCGACACGGTGCGCCTGGCCGTTGCCCAAACCGGCGCCGACGCCAGCGTGATCTATGTGCCCCCGGCTTTTGCCGCGGACGCGATGGTGGAGGCGGCAGACGCGGACATTCCCTTGATTATTTGCATCACCGAAGGCGTGCCCGTGCGCGATATGGTGCGCGTCAAGCGCTTTCTTGAGGGGCGGAAATCGCGTCTCTTGGGGCCCAATTGCCCCGGTGTGATCACGCCGGGCGAATGCAAAATCGGCATCATGCCCGGCCATATTCACCGCCCGGGAAAAATCGGCGTCGTGTCGCGCAGCGGCACTTTGACCTACGAGGCGGTGGATCAATTGACCCGTTTGGGCATGGGACAGTCTACCTGCGTGGGCATCGGCGGCGATCCGGTGCATGGTTTTGAGTTCATCGATATTCTCGAAATGTTCAATAAAGATCCCGGCACCGAAGCGGTGGTGATGATCGGCGAAATCGGCGGCAGCGCCGAGGAAGAGGCCGCGGCTTGGATCAAAACCAATATGAAAAAACCGGTGGCCGGTTTTATCGCGGGAATGACGGCCCCGCCGGGAAAACGGATGGGGCACGCGGGGGCGATCATTTCGGGCGGTAAGGGAACCGCGAAGGAGAAAATCGAGGCGATGAAAAGCGCCGGCATCCGCGTCGCGCCCTCGCCGGCAATGATCGGGCGAACCATGCAGGAGGCTTTAGCAACGTCATGAGCCTGGAAAAAACTTTATCCATCGTCAAGCCCGACGCCGTGGGGCGCAGTCTCATCGGCGAGATTCTCAAACGCTTCGAAGCGGCGGGGCTCAAGATCGTGGCGGGCAAGCTTTTGCGATTGACGCCGGAGCGGGCTCAGGCATTTTACGCCGTGCACAAAGAACGGCCGTTCTTCGCCAGTCTGTGCTCGTATATGTCCTCGGGACCAATCTTTGTCGCGGTGCTCGAAGGCGAAAACGCGATCTTGAAAAACCGCGAGATCATGGGCGCTACCGATCCCGCCAAGGCGGCGGCGGGAACGATTCGCAAAGACTTCGGCAGGGATGTCGAACAGAACGCAGTGCACGGCTCCGATGGACCGGACACCGCGGCGATTGAGATCGCCTTCTTTTTTAAGCCCGACGAAATCCAGCGCTATTGATATTCCGCCTAACCCAGTTGTTTAGTCGCGCTTCAACATGGTTAAATTAACGATCCGGCTTTATTGGGTTCAAAGTTCAACGTTCAATGTTCAAGGTATCGGATTTCGCTCGAAAGTTTGACGGCGAATACGTTGAACCTTGAACATTGAACCGCCCCCTGCCGATGAAGTCGAATATTAAAGATTTGAGCTTCAAGGAATTTGAAGCCCACTTAACCGAGCAACGGGAGCCGGCCTACCGAGCCCAGCAGGTTTGGCAGTGGTTATTTCAAAAGCGCGCGCGTCGGTTTCGCCGAGATGACCAACCTGCCGGCGCTGTTTCGCGCCCGGCTTGACGAAGAGTTTACGATCAACCGATTAACTGTGGTACGACGACTGGAGTCGCGCGACGGTACGGTCAAGTTCTTATTCGCGCTCGCCGACGGCGCGACCATCGAGAGCGTGCTGATTCCCGAAACCAAACGGTTGACCTTGTGCATCTCGACCCAGGCGGGATGCGGGTTTGGCTGCGCATTTTGCGCCACGGCACTGCTCGGTCTGAAACGGAATCTCACCAGCGGAGAGATCGTCGACCAGGTGCTGGAGGCGAGCCGGACCCTCGCGCCGGAGGGGCGAATTACCAACGTGGTATTGATGGGAATGGGGGAGCCGCTCGCCAACTATACGCAAACACTCAAGGCCCTTGAAATCATGACCGACACGGTCTGGGGGATCGGCATTTCGCCGCGGCGCATCACGCTTTCCACCGTCGGGCTGGTGCCGCAAATCCGCCGGCTCATGGAAGAAACCAGCGTAAATCTGGCGATCTCGCTGCACGCGCCGACGGATGAATTGCGCGCCCGCCTCATGCCGGTCAACCGGAAGTATCCTTTAGTAGAGTTAATGGATTGTTGCCGCGCCTTGCCGATTCCAAGGCGCAAGCGCATCACGTTTGAATATGTTTTGCTCAGCGGCGTCAACGATACTTTGCAATGCGCCCATGAGCTATGCGAGCTTCTCCGTGGAATTCGCAGCAAAGTCAATGTGATTCCATTTAATCCGCACCCCGGGAGTAGCTTCCAAAGACCTCCCGACGAGAGCATCGAAGCATTTCAACAAGTGCTCCACCAACGGGGCGTGCAAGTCAATCTCCGGCGGCCCCGCGGTGACGACATCGCCGCTGCCTGCGGGCAACTACAAGGAGAGGAGCAGGGAAAACGGCGGGCGCGGCCCATGATGGCGGCCGAGGCGTAGCCGAACGTTATGGCTACGCAGATTTACGGGGTCATCGGCGGCACCGGGCTCTACCAGATCGAAGGGCTGAAAAACATCCGCGAGGTGAAAGTCAAAACCCCCTTCGGTGAGCCGTCCGATAAATTTATCCGAGGGAAACTAGGCGGCGCCGAAATGGTTTTTCTGCCGCGCCATGGGCGCGGCCACCGCTGGCTGCCGACCGAGGTGAACTTTCGAGCGAATATCTTCGGCATGAAGAAACTCGGCGTCGAGCGGATTGTATCCGTCAGCGCCGTGGGCAGCCTGCGCAAGGAAATTGCGCCGGGTCATGTGGTAGTGCCGGATCAATTCATCGACCGCACCACCCAGCGCCCGAGCACATTTTTCGGGCGGGGCATCGTCGCCCATGTGAGTCTCGCCGATCCCTTTTGCCCGGAACTTTCGGGACAAATGGCCCACGCCGCGCAAGCCGCCAACGCCACCGTACATCGTGGCGGCGCCTACCTTTGTATGGAAGGACCGCAGTTTTCAACCCGGGCGGAATCGCGTCTTTATCGCGCCTGGGGCGCCGACGTGATCGGCATGACTAATCTCCAGGAGGCGAAGCTGGCGCGAGAAGCGGAAATCTGCTTCGCCACGCTGGCTTTGGCCACCGACTATGACTGCTGGAACGAGGAGGCAGGCAATGTCGAAATCGGCCATGTGTTAAGGATTCTGTCGAGTAATGTTGAGCTTGCCAAGAAAACCATTCACAATGTCGTTAAATCCGCGCCGGCCACACGCTCCTGCCGATGCGCCAGCGCGCTTAAAAACGCCATCGTTACGGAGCGCAAGCGGATACCCAAAAAGGTTCGCGCTGATTTGCGGCCAATTATTGGAAAATACCTATGAGTGTTCTGGTTGTCGGGACGGTAGCCTTTGATTCCATTGAGACGCCCTTCGGTTCGGCGGAGCGCGTTCTGGGCGGCTCGGCGGCTTATTTCGCCCTGGGGGCGAGCTTTTTCACGCCGGTCAGGGTGGTGGGCGTGATCGGGAGAGATTTTCCCCAGGAATATATCGACCTTTTCACCGAGCGGAATATCGATCTCGAGGGGCTTCAGAAAGAGCGCGGCGAGACTTTTCACTGGCGCGGCCGCTACCACGAGGACATCAATGTGCGCGACACCCTGGAGCTCAACTTGAACGTGCTGGCCGGTTTTGTGCCGCGCCTGCCGGAGCGCTATCGCGACGCCGAGTATGTATTTCTCGGCAATATCGATCCGGTGATGCAGTCCGAGGTGTTAGACCAGATCCGCTCGATGAAGCTAGTGGTCTGCGACACTATGGATCACTGGATTCGCGAAAGCCCCGAGGAGCTGCGCAAGGTTCTCAAACGCGTCGAGATGCTGGTCGTCAATGACGCCGAGGCGCGACTTCTGAGCGGTTACAACAACGTCATCCGGGCTGCGCGAGCGATTCTCAAGATGGGACCGAAAGTCGTTTTGATCAAACGCGGCGAATACGGCGTGTTGCAATTTTCCGATGATTCGACTTTTGCGACTCCGGCTTATCCGTTGGAGGAAGTTTTCGATCCAACGGGCGCCGGCGATTCTTTTGCCGGAGGATTTCTGGGCCAACTGGCCCGTTCCGGCGATCACAGCGAGCGCGGCCTGCGACGCGCCATCGTTTATGGTTCGGTGGTGGCGTCGTTCACCGTGGAAGATTTCGGCGTGAAGCGGCTGGCCAGCGTGGAGCTGGCGGCGATTGAAGAGCGCTATCAAAATTTCGCCAAGCTCACCGACTTTCACTCCTGAGCCGATGGATTTGTCCATAGTCATTCCCGTTTATAACGAGGAAGAAAACGTCGAACCGCTGGTGGGTGAAATCACGTCGGTCATGAAACCCCTCGTCAAGAGCTATGAGATCATCGTGGTCGATGACGGCAGCCGGGACCAGACATTCGCAATCCTTGCCGGTCTGCGCCGGCAAGCTCCTCAGCTCCGGGCCATCGGGCTCAAACGGAACTTCGGCCAGACCGCCGCGCTGGCGGCGGGCTTGACCCATGCGCGCGGAGAGTTTGTCGTGCTCATGGACGGCGACGGCCAAAATGACCCGGCGGACATACCGGCCATGCTGGTGGAATTAGATAACGGCGCCGATCTCGTCTGCGGATGGCGCTTTCCCCGGCACGACGCATTTCTCAGCCGCCGCTTGCCTTCGATGATGGCCAACTGGCTTATTTCATGGGCGACGCAAGTCGAGCTGCACGACTACGGCTGCACGCTGAAGGCGATGCGCAAAGACGTGGCCGCGCATCTGAAGCTTTACGGCGAGATGCACCGCTTCATTCCGGCCATCGCCTATGAGCGGGGAGCGCGGGTAGCGGAATTGAAAGTCAAACACCGGCCCCGGCTGCGCGGCGCGTCGAAGTACGGAATAGGCAGAACGTTCCGGGTGATTCTCGATCTTTTAACGGTGAAGTTCCTGATTAGTTATTCGACCCGCCCGGCGCATGTTTTTGGCCCCATGGGCATCGCCAGCTGCGCCCTCGGATTTATCCTCGCCGGTTATCTGAGCGCGCAAAAATTTATCTATAACCAAGACATTGGCGGCAGGCCTTTGTTGCTCCTGAGCATACTGCTCATCTTTATTGGCTTTCAATTCATCACCATGGGACTGCTCGGCGAGATGCTGGCTCGTACCTACCATGAATCCCAGGGGCGGCCGGTATTCGCGATCAGAGAGATACTCGAGGAGGAAAACGGCGCATGAAAATCGCGGTTGTGGGCACCGGGTATGTGGGTTTGGTGGCGGGAACCTGTTTTGCGGAAAGCGGCAACGATGTGATCTGCGTCGATATCGACCAAGGGAAGATCGCTACTCTAAATCAAGGCAAGGTGCCGATCTACGAGCCGGGCTTGGAAGAGATGATCCGCCGCAACGTCACCGACCGGCGCTTGAGTTTCGCCACGGATATCGCCCCGGCGGTCAGGAAGGCGGAAGTTATTTTCATCGCTGTGGGAACACCCCAGGGGCGCACGGGCCGCGCCAATCTCGAATACGTGCGCGCCACGGCCAGGTCCATCGCAAAAGCGATGAATGGCCGAAAAATCATCGTCACCAAAAGCACAGTGCCCGTGGGAACTTCGGACGAGATCCGCGCTATTATCAAGTCTGGAACCAAGTATTCTTTCGCGGTGCTCTCGAATCCTGAGTTTATGAAAGAAGGGGCGGCGGTTGAGGATTTCATGAAGCCAGACCGGGTGGTGCTCGGCGGAGATGACTTCAAGGCCATCGAGAAGCTCAAGGAGCTCTACGAGCCCTTCGTGCGCACTGGCAATCCCATCACGGTCATGGATGCGCGCAGCGCCGAAATGTGCAAGTATGCCGCCAACGCCATACTGGCGACGAAGATCTCTTTTATCAACGAAGTAGCCCGGCTTTGCGAGAAAATGGGCGCCGATATCGGCGAAGTGAGGCGTGCCATCAGCCTGGATCGCCGCATCGGTCCGTATTTTATTTTCCCCGGCACTGGTTACGGCGGCTCCTGCTTCCCCAAAGACGTGCGCGCGATGATTGGCATGGGCGGAAAAGAAGTCGAGATGCCGCTGTTGCGCGCCGTTGAGAAGGTTAATGAGAGGCAGAAGCGGCTTTTGGTGGACAAGGTGACGCGTTTTTTTGGCGGGAAATTGTCCGGTAAGACCTTCGCCGTGTGGGGCCTGGCGTTCAAGCCGCGCACCGACGACATGCGCGACGCTCCGGCGATCACCGTTATCAACGCGTTACTTAAGGCGGGGGCAAAAGTGCAGGCATTCGATCCTGAAGCGATGCGCGAGGCGAAAAGGCTTTTCGGTGAGCGAATCCGTTACGCCGAGCACAACTACGATGCTCTGGATGGCGCCGCGGCCTTGTTGATCTTGACGGAATGGAATGAATTCCGCCGTCCGGATTTTGGCCGTATGAGGCAATTGCTGAAGAATCCGGTGATTTTCGACGGGCGCAATATTTACGATCCCACGGACCTGACAAAACTCGGCTTCAAATATTTTCCCATCGGACGGAAACATGGCTAGGTACTTGATTACGGGCGGCGCCGGCTTCATCGGCTCGCACCTCTGCGAGAGTTTTCTCAACCAGGGGCACGAAGTCTTGTGCATGGATAATTATTCAACGGGCGCCACCGAGAACATCGCTCCTTTCCTTAACAATCCGCGCTTCCGCTTCATCGATCACAACGTAAGCCGTTACATCGAAGTCGAGGAGCCGCTGGATTATATCCTGCACTTTGCGTCGCCGGCTAGCCCGGTGGATTATCTGGAGTTGCCGATTCCGACCTTGAAGGTCGGCGCGCTGGGGACGCATAACACGCTGGGCCTGGCAAAAGCCAAGAACGCGATCTATTTGCTGGCGTCAACGTCGGAAGTTTACGGCGATCCGCTGGTCCGGCCGCAGAGTGAGGAGTACTGGGGCAACGTCAATCCCATCGGCCCGCGCGGTGTCTATGACGAAGCCAAGCGCTTTGCCGAAGCGATGACCATGGCCTATCATCGCTATCACGGCCTGAACAGCCGCATCGTGCGCATCTTTAACACCTATGGCCCGCGCATGCGCATGCGCGACGGCCGGGTGGTGCCGAACTTCATCGCCCAGGCGTTAACAGGCGAGCCTCTCACGGTTTACGGTCAGGGGGAGCAAACGCGCAGTTTCCAATTTGTGGACGACCTGGTGGGGGGTATCCAAATGCTGCTTCAGTCCAATGAAAATCTGCCGGTGAACATCGGCAATCCCCATGAGATGACGGTGCTTGAGTTCGCCAAGAAAATCATCGAGATCACCGGTTCGAAGAGCGCCATCGAGTACAAGCCTCTGCCGCAGGATGACCCGCAAGTGCGCCAGCCGGATATTGCAAAAGCAAAAAGGGTCTTGGGTTGGGAGCCGAAGGTGGGACTGGAACAGGGGTTGGCGCGGACCATCGAGTACTTTCGCGAAAAGTTGCAGAAGGGCAAGGTATGAAGATCGTCGTTACGGGAGGCGCAGGGTTTATCGCCTCGCATATTGTCGACGCATACATTGCCGATGGCCATGAAGTTCATATTGCGGACGATTTTTCCACCGGGCGCGAGGCCAACGTCAACGCCAAGGCCGTCGTCCACCGGCTCGATATCGCCAATTCCAATACCGTGAAGCTCATAACCGACCTCAAGCCCGATGTCTTGAACCATCATGCCGCGCAGATGGACGTGCGCCGTTCTGTGGCCGACCCGGCTTTCGATGCGAGGGTCAATATCATCGGTTTTGTAAATCTGCTGCAAGGCTGCGTTGAGGCGGGGGTGAAAAAAGTGATCTTTGCTTCTTCCGGTGGCGCCGTCTACGGCGATAAGGAACCGATCCCGGCCGCCGAAGCCCATCCGACCGCGCCATTGAGTCCCTACGGAGTAAGTAAACGAGCGGGTGAGCTTTATCTCGACTACTACTACACGGCCTTCGGGCTACCCTATGTGGCCCTCCGCTACGCCAATGTTTATGGGCCGCGCCAGTCGAGCAAAGGAGAAGCCGGTGTGGTGGCGATCTTCATCGACCGATTGCTTTCGGAAAACAGCCCGATCATCAACGGCGACGGCAAGCAAACACGGGATTACGTTTTTGTTGGTGATGTGGTCGCCGCCAATCTGGCGGCGTTGCGGACCCCATTTATCGGCGCGGTGAATATCGGCACGGGGCAGGAAACCGATGTGGTCACGATTTGCCGCTCTTTGTGCGCGGGACTGGGAAAAAACATCGAAGCAACCCACGGCCCGGCCAAGACCGGCGAGCAGCGGCGCAGTTGCCTGGCCGTTGGCTTTGCGGCCAAGGTCTTGGGTTGGCGGCCAGTTACATCACTCGACCAGGGGTTGCAAAAAACCATCGCCTCGTGGCGTTAGACCGGCGGACAATGAATCTGGAGCGCATTCGCAACTTCTCGATCATCGCCCATATCGACCACGGCAAGTCGACCCTGGCCGATCGTCTGTTGGAGTTTACCGGCGCGGTGAGTGACCGGGAAAAGACCGCGCAAATTCTCGACAGCATGGAACTGGAGCGGGAGCGCGGCATTACCATCAAGGCGAGTCCGGTATGTCTGCGCTACCGCGCCAAGGACGGGCAGGAGTACAAACTCAATCTCATCGATACGCCGGGCCATGTCGATTTTACCTACGAAGTGTCGCGCAGCCTGGCCGCCTGCGAAGGGGCGCTGCTGGTGGTGGACGCGGCTCAAGGGGTGGAAGCTCAGACGGTGGCCAATGTGCATATGGCGCTCGATCATAATCTGGAAATTTTTCCGGTGATCAACAAGATCGATCTACCGAACGCGGAGCCCGAGCGGGTCAAAGCCGATATCGAAGAGGTCATTGGACTGGATGCCTCCAACGCGATACTCGCCAGCGCCAAGGAAGGCATCGGTACGGAGGAGATTCTCGAAGGTATCGTGCGCCTGTTTCCGCCGCCCAGAGGCAATCCAACGGCGCCGCTGCGCGCGCTGATTATCGACAGCTGGTTCGATCCCTATCATGGCGCCGTCGTTATGATGCGCGTTTTTGACGGCATGGTGCGCAAAGGAGAGCGCATTCGCATGATGTTCAGCGGCCAGTCCTTTGAGGTGACGCGCCTGGGAGTCTTCGCGCCGGAACCGGTGGAGGTTGGCGAGCTCGGCGCCGGCGAGGTCGGTTTCTTGATGGCAGGCATCAAAGAGGTCTCCGAGACCCGCATCGGCGAGACGATAACTCTGGAAGAAAAGCCGGCGCTGGAGCCGCTGCCGGGATTCAAACCGATGAAGCCCATGGTGTTCAGCGGTTTATATCCCACTGAAGCGAACCAGTATCAGGCTTTGCGCGACGCCCTCGAAAAGCTCAGGCTCAACGATTCGTCGTTTACCTATGAGCCGGAGACCTCTCTAGCGTTGGGTTTTGGCTTTCGCTGCGGCTTTCTCGGCCTATTGCACATGGATATCGTGCGCGAGCGGCTCGAGCGGGAATTCGCCCTGAGCCTCATCACGACGGCTGCCACCGTCGTGTACCGCATCACCAGGACCAATGGCGAAACGCTGTTCATCGATAATCCCGTGCGCATGCCTGCGGAGGGGGAAATCGAACAAATCGAGGAGCCGGTGATCCGGGCGACGATCCATTTGCCGCAGGAGTACGTCGGCGCAGTCCTCGGGCTGTGCGAAGAAAAGCGCGGCACGCAAAAGGAGATTCGCTATCTCGGCCCTAAACGCGTTATGCTGGTTTACGAACTGCCGCTCAACGAGATCGTTGTCGATTTCTATGACCGGCTAAAATCGGTGAGCCGGGGCTATGCGTCGATGGACTACGAAGTGGCTGGATACCGGGCGGCGAATTTGGTTAAACTGGATGTGCGCATCAACGGCGATCTGGTGGACGCCATGTCGATGATCGTGCACCGCGACAAGGCCTATTACCGCGGCCGCGATCTCGTGCAAAAGATGCGCGAGCTGATTCCACGCCAGCTCTTCGAAGTCGTGATTCAGGCCGCCATCGGCAGCCGGGTGATCTCGCGGGAAGCGGTGAAGGCGCTGCGCAAAAACGTCACCGCCAAGTGTTACGGCGGCGACATCACGCGCAAACGAAAACTTTTAGAGCGGCAAAAGGAAGGAAAAAAACGCATGAAACAAGTCGGCAAAGTGGAAATTCCCCAAGAAGCCTTTCTCGCTGCCTTGAAAGTGTAGGACGAAAGGGATCATGGCTTCCGAAAAAGCAAGCAAGACAAGAGAACCCGGCGCGGTGGCGGGACAACCCGCGGCAAAGACCAAATCGACCTTTCGCGAGTATGCCGAAGCGATCGGCATGGCGCTGCTGCTGGCGCTGTTCATTCGGACTTTCATCGTGCAAGCGTTCAAAATCCCATCGGGCTCGATGATCCCGACGCTGGCCATCGGCGACCACATTCTGGTCAACAAGCTCTCCTACGGAGTGCGCATTCCCTTTTGGGAGGACTATCTCGTCGAGTTTCAACAGCCCCAGCGAAGCGACGTGATCGTTTTTATTTTCCCCGAAGACCGCTCCAAGGACTTTATCAAGAGGGTGGTCGCGGTCGGCGGCGACACCGTGGAAATCCGCCAGAGGAAGGTCTACATCAACGGCCGGCCGGTCACCGATCCCCATGCTTATTTCAAAGACGGCGAACTGGCGGGAGAAATCCAGCCGGGGCAGAATAATTTCGGCCCCCGCACGGTTCCCCAAGGTCACCTTTTCGTCATGGGCGACAACCGCGACAGCAGTCATGACAGCAGGTTCTGGGGCTTCGTCAGTCTCGACGACGTGCGCGGCAAGGCCTTCTTGATCTATTGGTCATGGGACGGCAATGACCGTTGGGTGCGTTGGGAGAGACTCGGCAACCTGATTCGATAGTGCGGTCCTGAAAAACCTTCGTTCACCCTTTGAGAATCTCAGAGCCCTGTTTGAGCAAAAAGATTGGAATCTACGCGGGATAATATGGGAAAAGCTATATCATGATAGAAAAAGCGCCTCGTATCGACGATCTGTTCCTGCCTGTTGCTGGTTCTGGTGCTGGTTAATATTTTACTGGGCTTCGGCAACCAATCGCTGCAGAGCGAGGTGAGCGAGCGCCAGCAGATGATCGCCCAGGCGATGCACCTGGAAACGCTGCACCGGCAGATGGTCGGCGCTCTCGCTGAAGTGGCGGTGAAAACCAACGATCCGAAACTAAAAGAACTTTTGGCGGCGAGCGGTTTCACCTTGAGCCCCAAGCCCGAGGCGGGCAAAGTTTCCAAGTGAGGTTTAATGGAAAACGAACAAACCCAGAATGAAACTACGACGCGCGCGAGAGTCCGAAGCAAATACGCCGCGGGAATCGAATCTACCTTTTGCGATCACGCTGGCGGCTTTGTTGATCTATTTTGCTTTCCAGACGATCCAGCTCATCGCCCAAAGAAATGAACTCATCGCCGTGAAAAGCTCGCAGGAAGCGCCGCTCCAGACAGCGCAGAAAGTTCAGGAGCAATTCAGCGCCCTCATCACCAAGACCAGTGAGCTGGCGAAGCAAGGACACACCGGCGCCAAAATGGTGCTCGACAGTTTGCAAATCGCCGGCAGCGCCGAGCAGAAGGCAGGGCAATAGTGCCGGTAACTGAGTCACGCCTTCTATTGACCCTCCGAATTTTTCCTTTTACGGTGAGGGTACGAGTTTAAGGTGAAACTATAGTGGCGCCCAGTTGGATTTTTATTTTCATCCTTTAGTCCAGCGCTGGTTCAGCCAGCGCTTCGGCAAACCCACGCCGGCGCAGGAGCGCGGCTGGGAGTCCATTGCCGCCGGCCGATCGACGTTAATTGCCGCGCCGACCGGCTCGGGCAAAACGCTGGCGGCCTTTCTCTGGTCCATCGACCGGCTGATCAAACGCGCGCTCAGCGGGGAGCTCGATGATCGCACGAGCGTCGTCTATGTTTCCCCCCTCAAAGCGCTGGGCAACGACATCGCCAAAAATCTTCAGGCACCCCTGGCGGAAATTTACGATCTGGCCGGGCGCGAAGGCGTGTTGCTGCCGAGCTTGCGCGTTGCGGTGCGCTCCGGCGATACGCCAGCCCACGAGCGCCAACAGATGGCGCGCCGCCCGCCGCATATCCTTATCACCACGCCGGAGTCCCTTTATATTTTGCTCACGGCGCCGCGCAGCCGGCGATTTTTGCAAAGCGCCGAAACCGTCATCGTCGATGAGATTCACGCGGTGGCGGCGGACAAGCGCGGCGCGCATCTGGCATTGTCGCTGGAACGGCTCGAGGAGTTGGTCGAATCGCCCTTGCAGCGCATCGGCCTGAGCGCGACGCAAAAGCCCATCGAAGACATCGCGCGACTTTTGGTCGGCGCGCGCAACCTGCGCTCCGATGATACTCCCGACTGCGCCATCGTCGACGCCGGGCACCAGCGCGATCTGGATCTCAGCATCGAAGTGCCCGATGAAGAATTGGGGCCGATCATCCGGCAAGACATCTGGGCCGCGGTTTACGAGAAGATCGTCGCACAAATCAAAGCCCATCGCACCACCCTGGTGTTCGTCAACACGCGGCGATTAGTCGAGCGCGTCGCGCACCAACTGACCGAGCGGTTGGGCGAAAATAAAGTCGGCGCGCATCATGGCAGTCTTTCGCGCAAGACCCGGCTCGAGGTGGAAGAAAAGCTCAAGAGCGGCGAATTTCCGGTGGTGGTGGCCACCGCATCCCTGGAGTTGGGCATCGATATCGGCCATGTCGATGTCGTATGCCATATCGGCGCGCCGCGGGCGCTGGCGGTCTTGCTCCAGCGTGTGGGCCGCTCCGGCCATTGGCTCGGCGCCATTCCGAAAGGGATTTTCTATCCGCTTACGCGGGATGATTTACTGCAATCGACCGCCGCGATACGCGCCGTGCGCCAAGGCGAATTGGACCGCCTCACGGTCATCGGGAAATCGCTTGACGTGCTGGCGCAACAGATGGTCGCGACGGTGGCGAGCGTTGATTTAACCGCAGAGAACGCAAAGGGAAGAAACAGTAGTAGGGGCACGGCATGCCGTGCCCCTGCGGATGAGACTGGCATAAGTGAAGCGCGTCTATGGCGTTTGGTCCGCGGCGCCTATCCCTACAGGAATCTGACCCGCGAAGAATTCGGCCAGGTTCTGGAAATGTTGAGCGAAGGCATAGCGACGCGGCACAGCCGGCGCGGCGCGTACCTTCATCGCGATCGCATCCACGGCCTGCTGCGGCCGCGCCGCGGCGCGCGCTTGACGGCCATCACCAACGGCGGCGCCATTCCCGATATGGCTGACTACGACGTGGTGGAATTTCCCAGCGAGACTTTTGTCGGTAAGGTCAATGAAGATTTCGCCATCGAGAGCCTCG
This sequence comes from uncultured delta proteobacterium, assembly GCA_963840855.1. GTDB lineage: Bacteria > Desulfobacterota > Binatia > UBA9968 > UBA9968 > DATACQ01. Next base: position 30,679 of record CAWJBB010000049.1, on the reverse strand, counting down.
CCGGAGATATTTTTCTGCTCGGCAACCGCTCCTGGCGCATCCGGCGCGTCGGCTCGGGCAAAGTATGGGTCGAAGACGCGCAGGGCTTACCGCCGACAATTCCGTTCTGGCTCGGCGAAGCGCCGGGACGGACCCGGGAGCTTTCACGGGCATTGTCCGAACTGCGCCGTGACGTGGCCGGGCTGTTGCCTGACCGGGAAAAAGCGCAGGAGCGGCTCGCGCAAGAAGTGGCGATGTCGAAAGCGGCGGCCGAGCAGATCGTTGACTACGTGGCTGAGACGTTGGCGCTGCTCGGCGCGGTGCCGGAACAGGAACGAATTATCGCCGAGCGCTTTTTCGACGAAGCTGGGGGCATGCAACTGGTGATTCACTCGCCATGGGGCGCGCGCATCAACCGCGCCTGGGGCATGGCGTTGCGCAAGCGTTTTTGCGTGAGCTTCGACCGCGAGCTGCAAGCGGCGGCCACTGACGACGGCATCGTCATCTCGCTGGTGCAGCAACACTCTTTCCCCTTAAGCGATGTCTTTCTGATGCTCCGCCCGGCGCTTCTCCAGGCGACGTTGACCGGGGCCGCCCTGGCCTCGCCGCTTTTCACCAGCCGATGGCGTTGGAACGCCACCCGCGCTCTGGCTTTGCTGCGCTATAGCGGCGGCAAGAAAATTCCCGTGGCCTTGCAGCGCATGCGCGCCGAAGATCTATTGGCGGCGGTATTTCCGGAGCAGACCATGTGCCAGGACAACCGTGCCGGGCCGGTGGAAATTCCCGACCATCCATTGGTCAGCGAAACCCTCGGCGATTGTCTGCATGAAGCGATGGATCTGGCTGGTTTGACGGAAATTACCGAGCGCATCGAGAGCGGCGAGATCAGGACCTTGGCCGTTGACACCCCGGCACCTTCGCCCATGGCCCATGAAATTCTCAACGCCAATCCCTACGCGTTCTTGGATGACGCGCCCCTCGAGGAACGGCGCGCGCGGGCGGTGTCGCTCAGGCGCACCGATCCCTGGTTGGGGCGGGAGTTTGGCCAGCTCGATGCCGCGGCCATCGAAGAGGTGCGCCGCCAGGCATGGCCGGATGTTCGCAATGCGGACGAGCTGCATGATTTGCTTTTGTCACTCTGTCTGTTGCCGCTAACCGAGGGGCGCGAATTACCAACCTTTGCCGCGGCGCTCATCAAAAGCGGACGCGCCGCGGTTGCGTCTTGGCTCCTGCCGGAAACCAACGGAGAGATGCGGGCGTGGATAGCTGCGGAACGCTGCGATCTCTTGCGCCTGTGCATTCCGGATATACACTACGACCCTCCCGTCAGTATTCCTCTAGGCTTCGTTGAAAAGGTATCCTCGGCAGAAGAAGCATTGCGCAATATTGTCCAGGGCTGGCTTGAAGCGATCGGCCCGACGACCGCCGACCAGCTGGCCGCGCGGTTGGGATTGGCCGCGGCGGGGATCGATGCTGCTTTGTTGGCGCTGGAATCCGCCGGCGCCGTGCTGCGCGGCGAATTTACCGTGATGAATGGCGCGCCGGGGGCGCCACGCGCAATCGAATGGTGCGAGCGCTCGCTCCTTGCGCGTATCCACCGGCTGACTCTCGGGCGCATGCGCAAGGAGATCGAAGCGGTCTCCGCCGCCGAGTTCATGGAGTTTCTGCTTGATTGGCAGCATCTCGCCCCCGCCCGGCATCTCGCCGGACGAGACGGCGTGCTCCGAGTGATTGAGCAGCTCCAGGGGCTGGAGCTTCCAGCGCCCGCCTGGGAACAGCATGTCTTGCCGTCGCGGCTGGAAAAATATGAACCGGCGGATCTGGAACATCTTTGTCTCGCCGGAATGGTGGCTTGGGGTCGCTTGCGTGGGAATTATGACGAAGCGGAGCCGGCCAGTGATCAAAGCGCCCGAGGAAAGCGCGCGAGGCGTGTGTTTGCACCAGCGCGCAACGCGCCCATCGCGTTTCTCCGGCGCGAAGAGACGGAGTATTTTCTCGATAGTGGCGCGGATTGGCGTCAAGTTCCCGCGCTGTCGCCCATGGCCCGCGAAGTCGCAGCTTATCTGGAACGCCAGGGAGCGTCGTTTCTTGCCGATATCGCGCGGGATAGCGGTCTGTTGAAAGTCAAAGTCGAAGAGGCGCTGTGGCAGCTCGTTGCCCATGGTCTTGCCACCGGCGACGGCATCGCCGGGCTGCGGGTGCTGCTCACACCGGAGCACAAGCGCGCCGGCAAACGGCGCAGTTTTCGCGTTCTCAGCGGCGGGCGCAGCCCGGAGCGCGCCATGCCGGTGGGGCGCTGGTCGCTCTGGCGCCGGGCCGCTCGCGGCGAAGCACAGGAGAGCGCAAGCCTTGAGCAGAAGGCGCGCCAGTTGCTGCGGCGCTACGGCATCGTGTTTCGCGATCTCTTAGCGCGTGAAAATAATTTACCGCCGTGGCGAACCTTGTTGCAGCTTTACCGGCGCTGGGAGGCGCGCGGCGAGATTCGCGGCGGGCGTTTCGTCGATGGCTTTGTCGGCGAACAATTTGCGTTGCCCGACGCGGTCGAAAAGCTGCGCGCCCGGCGGCGTGGTCCGAAACAAGAGGAGCCGGTGATCGTTGCGGCGGCGGACCCTCTCAATCTGGCCGGCATTCTTTCTCCCGGCGCCAGGGTGTCGCCCTATTCGAACCAGGTGATTGCCTATCACAAAGGCGTGCCCATAGAGACCGGGGCCCTGGGCGCAGTGCTGAGCCGCATCCAGCATATGGCGCTGCAGCAAAAGAATTAAACGAAACGCCTAGTGCGGCAAAGCCGCAACCAAAGCGAAGAGATTTAACAACAAAGGTCACAAGGTAAGATTTCGAATTTCGAAATTTTCCAACTTCGTGTCCTTCGTGCCTTCGTGGTGGTATCATGCTGTCTTATCAATCATTCAAGCCATCGAGTGGTGACTGTACCGGCAAGGATGCCATGAACCCACAACCACAGCTCAGAATATTACTTGTCGAGGGAAATGGACGCGACGCGTTGACCGTGCAGCGGGCCCTCGCCCAGTGTTTCGGCGGCGATTTCGTTTTGACTCATGTCGAACGGCTGGCGGACGCCTGCAACCGAATCGAGGCGGAAAAGTTCGACGTCGTGCTGTTGGACCTCATGCTACCGGACTCCAGCGGTCTCGATACCTTTCTGCGGCTAAGCCGGCACGAACCCCGCGTGCCCGTGCTGGTGCTCACCGGTCTCGAGGACGAAGGGGAGGGGATCAAAGCCACGCAACAGGGTGCGCAAGACTACCTGCTCAAAAATCAACTCCAGCCGCCGTTATTGGCACGGGCCGTTCGTTATGCGATCGAACGGCACCAAGTCGCCGCCGAATTACACGAAAGCAAGGGGCGGTTACGCATCGTGACCGATACCGCAAACGTCGGCTTGGCTGCCGTGGATAGGGAGCATCGCTACCGCTATACCAACCGCGCCTGGGCGGAATTCCTGGAACTGCCGACCGAGGATCTCGTCGGGCAGCGGATGGCTGACCGGCTTGGCGCGCTATACGATGATCAAATTCGCCGTCGCCTGGAGATGGCCTTTTGGGGCGAGCGAGTCAGCCATGAACTCGTGGTCTCCCCCTTCCTCGCCGGGCCGAGAGAAACGATTTTTTACGGTGTCCTACGAACCCCGGGCGAACCTACTCGAGCCCCTCGTTGTGGTCATAATCGTGGATGTCACCGAGCGCAGGCAGGCTCACGAAGCGCTCCTGGCGCGCCACCACCAGCTCCAGACTCTTCATGCGATCAGCGAGGAGGTGTTTACGTCGCCGGACTTAAACGCTGTCGTGGAGCGGTATTCTCGACAAGGCGTTGTCCCTCGGTTCCTTCGATCTCGGCGTTATCCGGCTCCGGGTTCCAGAGGGCGACGTCTTCAGAGCGGAGGCTCTACGGGGCTACCGAGATCCTGACGTCGCGAGAAACAGAAGCATCGACTTGCAAAATCCCGAAGTCAGTACTCTTAATTCTCGACGTGATCGTCAAAAAAGAATCGATCATCGTCGAAGACGTACCCGCAAGCCGAGGACTCGCGGTGTTTAAGAATGAAGAAGTCCAGTCGGCCATTCTGGTGCCCATCATGGCGGCGAAGAAGTTCTGGGTACCATTCAACTCGGCAGCCGGACCCCGCGCAAGTTTTCGCCGGAGCTGTTACGCACACTCGAGGCCCTCGGTAACCATGTGGGCATAGCGATTCAGAAGGCTCGCCTCCATCAAGAAACACAGAGGAGTCTCGAGCGCATTCGCGCGCTGCATGAAGTAAACACCGCCATCACCACCACTTTGGACGTGCAAGGCATACTCAACATACTGTTGGAGAAACTCGAGCGCTTCGTTCCGATCGTGTCGGCCGCCACGGTCAGACTATTGAAACCTGTCGGGGGAGCGCTGAACTCCCTCGCTTGCCGCGGCGTGGATCGAGATGAATGGATACTGCGGCAGGAAAGAGGCCCGATAACGGGCCGGGCGCGGCAGGTCGTCGATAGCGGCGCGCCGGTGGTGATAAGGAATATCGAGAGCGCTCCGTCAGCTGAAAACCGGGGTTTTTTCCGCAAGCATGGCTTGGTGTCATACCTGGGAGTTCCCCTGATTGCGCAAAGCGAAATCGTCGGTGTCCTGGGCCTTTATACCCGTCACGAGCATGATTTTAGCAGCGCCGAGATCGATTTTGTCAATACGATGGCGGGCCAGGGAGCGGTCGCAATTCACAATGCGCAGCTCTTTGTTGCCGTCAAGCGCGCTAACGAGGAAGCTCAAGCTCTGCGCGAAATCAATCTGGCGATCACTTCGTCTCTCGACCTGCGGACCCAAATAGACGTCTTGTTTGATAAAATACTGCAACTTTTTTCCGACTGCGCCCTTACGCTGCGGTTACGCAATAAAGAAACGGGCGATTTTGAGCCGCTGGCCTGTCGAAATGTCGAGGAGCGCGAGTGGAAGAGGATAGTGCCTAAAACCGGCATGGGGGGACTCCATCAGGTTGCCTCGTCGCGGAACCCGGTGGCGATTATTGATCTCCGACATAACCGACAGGTTGCCTATCCCGATTTCCTGCGGCGCAACGGCTTGGTTTCATATCTCGGCCTACCGCTCACTTTTCAGAGTGAAGTGATCGGTGTGCTGGGGGTGTTCACCAGGAAGCGCCATGAATTCACCGCCGGCGAGACCGATTTTATGTGCAGACTGGCCGAACAGGCGGCCATCGCGATTCACAACTCGCAACTTTTCGAGCGGACGCGGCTGCAAGCGCGCGAACTTGAGAGAGCCGACAAGGTCAAGGACGATTTCTTGAGCGTCATGTCCCACGAGCTGCGCTCACCGCTAAACATCACCATGGGATACGTGGGGATGATGAAAGACGGGCTGCTGGGCGCGATCACGCCGGAACAAAAGGAAGCGCTGCAGAAAGTTTTGAACCACTCCGGCGACCAGCTACGCATGGTCGAAGAGATGCTCGCGACGACGGATCTGGAAGCCCGGAAGATTTTTGTCGACCGCCAATGGGTCGACGTCTCGGATATCTTGAGGCAGCTCCAGTCCGACTTCGACATGATTCATGATAAGAATCAGCCGGAGCTGATATGGGACTATCCCGAGGAACGGGTGCCGATCGCTACCGACGGCCGTAAACTCCGCCAGGTCGTGCAAAATCTCGTTGCCAACGCCCTCAAGTTTACGGACGAGGGCAAAATCACCGTGTCGGCAAAGACTGTCTCCGGCTTCCGCGAACCGGTATCTATCCCGGGTGAACGCGAGCAAGAATGCCGCGGCCAGTCGCTGGAGATCAAAGTGTCCGACACTGGCCTTGGCATTGCACCGGACAAGCTCGATGCCATCTTCGAGAAGTTCCACCAAGTGGACGCTTCCGCGAGCCGGTCTCACGGCGGCCTCGGACTGGGTCTTTACATCGCCAAACAATTCACGGAGCTACTCGGCGGCAAAATCGAGCTCCAAAGCGAGCTAGGGCAAGGCTCGACATTCACCGTGACGATCCCCTTCGGTACATGAAATACAAGTTCCAATCGTCTGGAACCTCCGAACGCGTTCGAACGTCTGGAACGATTGGAACTATTGAAACGTCTGGAACTTTCTAGCTCGGCCGGTTCCAAACAAAATCGAGTTGTGATCTATTTGTGGTCGGCTTTATCCGAGGGTCGGCGTTTCATAATTTGTCCAGGAGGTGAGACATCCATGGCGGAAAGAAGCGTCCTTGGAGTTCCGAGCCCGCGGGTCGAAGGCGAAGAAAAGGTCGGCGGCAAGGCGGTCTATGCGGTGGACGTGGTGTTGCCGAATATGCTCTGGGTAAAGGCGCTCAGAAGTCCCATTGCGCATGGCAGAATCAAAAGGCTGGATATTTACAAAGCTCTGGCGGCTCCCGGCGTCGCGGCGGTAATCACCGGCGCGGAGTTTGGTGGCGCGCTCATCGGTAAGAAAATCATCGATATGCCGGTGCTCGCCGACGGCGCGGTGCGCTACATCGGCGAGAAAGTTGCCGCCGTGGCGGCCGAAACGGAAGACGCCGCGGAACGGGCGGTGGATCTCATCGAAGTCGAGTATGACGAATTGCCGGTGGTGGGGGATATTGCGCAAGCGCTCAGCCCAAACGCGCCCCTGATCCACCCCAACGTGGCGCGCTATAAAGGCTTGCTCCATGAGATCGCGACGCCGAGCAACGTCTTTGTCTCCCTCAACTGGAAGAAGGGAGACGTCGAAGCGGGTTTTCGCCAGTCGGACGTCATCGTGGAAAACAGTTTTAGCGTGCCCGCCGTGCACCACGCCTACATCGAGCCCCACTCTTGCGTCGTTCAGGTAAAATCCGACGGCAGCGCCGAGGTTTGGGCTTCCACCAAGGCGCCCTTCGCCATGCGCGATCAGGTGGGCAGCGTATTTCAAATCTCCCCGGCGAGCATCGTGATTCATCCGTGTTACGTGGGCGGTGATTTCGGCGGCAAGGGCGACTCCAACGAAGTGGCGCTCTGCTACGCGCTATCGAAGAAGACCGGGCGGCCGGTTAAATTTCTTGTCGACTACACCGAAGAGCTGATGGCCGGGAATCCGCGCCACGGCGGGACGATCAAAATCAAAACCGGCGTTAAGAAAAACGGCTTGATTATCGCCCAGCGCATGGAGATAACTTTCGACAGCGGCGGCTATGGCGCTTATCGCCCGCAGGGCTACCTTGTCGGCGCCCACGAATCCTTCGGCCCCTACCGAATTCCCAACAGTTTGATCGAAGAGAAATACGTCTATACGAATAGATTTCCCTGTGGCTATATGCGCGCGCCCGGCCACCCGCAGGGTGCCTTTGCTGCGGAGAGCCAGGCCGACCTCGTGGCCAAGAAACTGGGGCTGGACCCGGCGGACTACCGGCGCATGAACTTCATGCATGACGGCGATCATTTCCCGGTGGGCGAGAGCATCGCGCATGTGAAAGTAACCGAGGCTTTGGAGAAAGCCCTGCAGGTCTCAGGCTTCCGCGCCGCCAAAGGTAAGAACGTGGGTCGCGGCTGCGCGGTCGGCAACTGGGTTTCCAAAGGCGGCGAGTCCTACGCCTTCGTCAAGATCGATGAAAAGGGCGTAGTGACGCTATCCACCGCTGTCACCGACACCGGTCCCGGCGCTTACACGGTGATGCGCCAGATCATCAGCCAGGAACTAGACGTGCCGCTGGATTCGATTCGCATGGAAGTGGTCGATACCACCAGGGTGCTCAAGGACACCGGGGTGCGCGGCAGCAGCAGCACCCGGGTGCATGGCGGTTCGGCATTCGAGGCCGGGAAGAAAGCGCGGGAAGAAATTCTGCGTGCCGCCGGCCGGGCGATGAACGCTGCTCCTGAGGATTTGCTTCTTAACAATGGCGGCGTTACGCATGGCCGGGCCGAGCGGCGTATGAGCTTCGCACAGATCGCCGCCGCCAATGGCGCTCCAATCGTCGTGGAAGGCCACTACGCCAATCCAAAGGAAGGGCCGGAGACTTCCACGGTGGCGCAGGTCGCCGAGGTAGAGGTCGATACCGAAACCGGCGAGGTGACGGTGACGCGGCTGACCACTGCGCATAACACCGGGACTATTCTCAATCTGCTGACGCACCAGGGGCAAATCGACGGCGCGGTGGTCATGGGCGTGGGTTATGGAACCATGGAAGACCTCTCCACCGACGAGACCGGCCGGGTGATGACGGCGAGTCTCGGCGACTACAAGATTCCTAATATCAAAGATATCCCCGAGATGAAAACTGCTATCGTCCAATCCAACACCGGCAGCGGACCCTATAACAGCATGAGCATCGGCGAAACGGCGATAATACCTACCGCGGCGGCGATTGCGAACGCCGTCGAAGACGCCGTGGGCGTGAGGATTACCTCACTTCCCATCACCGCAGAGAAGGTGCTGAACGGGCTAAGACAGCGCTGAGCGGGGGTGGGAAGGTTCGACCGAAGGGACGAATTCCGTTGCCGTCGCGGTGTGCCGCGCCATCGTTCCTCGCGCGGGTCGTCTGAGCCTTGGTATTTTCGCCAACCTGACACCAGGCAGAACCAGTTCGGAATCGTGTACATGAAGCTGCCACGCTTGTCCATCGGTGGAATCGTTCTTACGACTTTCATTTGTATCGCTTTTAGCGCGCGGGAGCTTCGAGCCGATGAGCCGCTCAGCGTAGTCAAGGGCGCGACGGAGCGGGCGCTTCAGGTTCTGAAAGATCCTCAGTTCAAGTCCAAGGAAAAAAAACCCGAGCGCATCGAGCGCTTGAAGCAGATCATCAATCCGATTTTCGATTACGAAGAAACCGCCAAGCGCGCGCTTGGGGTCCACTGGCGGGGCCGGACCCCGGCGGAGCAGCGGGAGTTCGTCAAATTGTTCCGCGCTTTTTTGGAGAGAATCTACGCGGACCGAATCGATGAGTATGCTGGGCAGCGTATTATTTTTAGCCGCGAGATCATCGACAATGATTACGCCGAGGTTGACGCAACGGTTGTAGGCGCAAAGGGCGAGGAAATCCCGATCATCTTCAAGCTCAGAAGGGTGGGGGACAGGTGGCTGGTCTATGACGCCGTCGTGGAAAACATCAGCATCGTCAACAGCTACCGGTCTCAGTTCGACCGGGTGATCAAGACCTCGTCCTACGAAGAGCTGATGAAAAAAATCCGTGAAAAAGTTGCGTTGTAACGTGCCGCGGCTGGCTTCCCGCTGGAGCTTGTGCTGAACCCTGCCGAGGCGCGGGAATGGCGTGTTCGGGGCCGTGACTTCGTCAACAAACCAGCCGGCTAAAGTTTCGCGGGCCGGGAGCGTCTGCCGTGCAACTCGATGAAAGTCTTATAGAACGACGCTATGGTCCGGTCCTCGACGAAGGGATGACCTCCCTTGGCTCGATACATCAGGGTCAAGGTTAGGGGGCGTTTTTGGATTTCAAGGAGGCTGGCGTTTTTCACGTCGAGGTAAGCGCCGACGGTTCGTAGAATGTTCGAGACATTATAAAAGTCGGGCAGCTGGCCGTTTGCCGCGCGCCGCGCTTGCCCTTTCTTCTCTAAGGTGTGGACGTCCAGTGCCGTGTAAGTGACCGTGCGCGGTCCGCGCTGCCAACTGTTTCTGCGCCAATGGCGCAACGCCGCCACTAACGACTCCGGCCTCTCCGGCGCGCCACTTACCACATAGCGTCCCTCTTGGGCTTTGAGTTCGAAGGTCGAGATGCCTTGGGTTTCCAAGGCTTGACCGATGGTTCGAAGTTCGTGATTGTAAGAAGATCTTGCCACCTTATGACTCGCAAATGATTTTTTAATACCGAACCCAATGGCTCAGCCTTCTCTTAACATTTGGTCCGACCGGAAACAAGGCGGCGCAGTTTTCGCGGCTTGTAGTTCACTTTCTTGACAAGGAAATAGGCGAAACGTATGGTGATCGCAGTCGATTAGAGTGCCGTTCTTCTTTGGAGGATCGCATGGCAAGACCGGAAAAAATCGATGCCGCCCGGAGCGCGGTCAGCTACCATGGTCTGCGCGAATGGCTGGAGCAGGTGGAGAAGCTCGGTGAATTGGAGCGGGTGAATGGCGCGCACTGGGACCGAGAGATGGGGGCCGTCACGCAGATGCTGACGGAAACCGGCAAGGGCAAGGCGCCGGCGATTCTTTTTGATGAAGTGCCGGGCTATCCGAAGGGCTATCGCACGCTCTACGGCCAATTCTCCACGATCAAGCGCGTGGCTCTGACTCTCGGTTTGCCGCTGGAATACGAACACAAAGCCGACATCGTCAAGGCCTATCATCATCGGATGACCGAGATGAAACTGATCAAACCGAAGACAGTCAAGTCCGGGCCGATCTTCGATAATGTTCTGGAAGGCGACAAAGTCGACGTGCTCAAGTTGCCCGTGCCGGTCCATCATCAGGCGGACACGCACCGCTACGTCGGCACTGCGGACATGTGCATTACCAAGGACCCCGACGCGGAGTGGTATAACTTCGGCGCCTACCGCTGCCAGGTTTACGATGAGAAAACCATCGGCTGCCAGATCACCGAAGGCAAGCATGGGCGGATTCACCGCGACAAATATTTCGAGCGCGGCCAGGCGGCGAAGTTCGCTATCGTCTGCGGCCAAGACCCGCTGTTATATCTTCTCTCGGCAAGCCCGCTGCCCAGTGGCATTTCGGAATATGATTTCGCCGGCGGTATTCGCGGCGAACCGGTGGAAGTGGTCAAAGGGCCGTACACCGGATTTCCAATTCCCGCCGATGCCGAGATCGTCATCGAAGGCGAAGCTCGGCCGGGCCAGAGTAAACCCGAGGGTCCGTTCGGCGAGTGGATGGGTTACTATTCCGACGACGTGGTGCCGCGGCCTTATCTGAACGTCAAGACGGTGATGTACCGCAACGATCCGATTCTTACCTGCGCGCCGCAGCATAAGCCGGTGGATGAGACCGGTTTGCTCAAGGGCATCGCCGGCGCAGCGGAGATCTGGAAGGCGCTGGAGGGCTGCGGCTTGCCGGACATTCTCGGCGTGTGGAACCACGAGGGAGCGCCGGCGACGCGTTTCACGGCGATCCAGATACGCCAGCGCTATCCGGGCCACGCGCGCAACGTGCTCCATGTCGCCGCCAATTGCATGGCGGGCGCCTATAACGGCAAGTGGACTGTGGTGGTAGACGACGACGTCGATTGTTCGGATGTCGATCAGGTGCTATGGGCTATGGGCACGCGCTTCGACCCGGTAACCGATATCGACATCGTGCAGAAAGCCTGGTCTTCGGGCCGCGATCCGATGTTCTTGCCGGGCAACTTCAACAATCGAATATTGATCGACGCCTGCATGCCCTACAATCGGAAACTGAAAGGCGAGTTCCCAAAGGTCGTCGAAGTGCCGGAAGATTACCGCGCCAAGATGAAGGCGAAGTATCCCAATTTGTTCAAGTCGCGCGGGTAAATGGAAAAGGGATTAACCACAAAGGGATCACAAAGAAGAGGGGACTCACCACGAAGGCACGAAGGTCACGAAGTTTAAGAGAATAATATCCGAACCCTTCGTGTTCTTCGTGCCTTTCGTGGTGATAGCAATTTTTCAGGAGTCATCATGGTTTTTGCCAGTTGGCGCGGCGTCGTCGGTGTCGTAAAGCCGACGCACCGCCCCGGATCTTTGGAAGAGTTCATTCGCTTGCTGCCCGAAGGCATCGGCGTCGTCCCGGTTTATTTGAATTTCAAACGCGGCACCGAAGATGAATTTCGCGCCGCGCTCAACGCCGTTGAAGAAAAAGTCGCGGAGCTGGCGCGAGAGGGCGTCGATCTGATCCATCCCGAAGGCGCGCCGCCGTTTATGGTGCACGGGTATAAAGGCGAAGAGAAGATTATTAAAGAATGGGAAGCCAAGTACAAAGTTCCGATGGTCACCGCGGCCCAGACTCAAGTCGAGGCGCTGCGCGCGCTCAACATCAAAAAATTCGTCGGCGTCACCTACTTCGTCAATAGCGTCAACGATATCACAACGGGCTATTTCCAAGATGCGGGCTTCGAAGTCTTGGCCATGGAAGGCATGGCGGTGGCGTTCGAAGACGTCGGGCGGTTGGCGTCGCAAGAGATCTACGCACACACGCGCAAAGCTTTTCTCAAGCACCCAGACGCGGACGGGATCTATATGCTTGGCACTGGCTGGCGCTGCCTGGACATCATTCGCCTCCTCGAAGAAGACCTCCAGGTGCCCGTCGTCCACGCCGTACCGGCTCGCGTCTGGTCGGTGCAGAAACGGCTCCACGTGCGCCAGCGCGCCAAGGGCTTTGGCAAACTGCTCGAAGAGATGCCGTAACCGAAGCAAACACGCTTCGGTCACTTCCCGGTTAGGAGTACATTGACTTCGTCGGCGCTCTGGCGTAGAGGATTAGCAGCAGCGGAGTCGACAGCGGAAATGAGTAAGCTTCGACTCCTCAGGTCCGGGATGATATGGACAGGCAGTTGGTATTAGCTATCCTATTGATGGTCGTTGCCGGGGCCGCCTGCGGCCCAGTGGCAGTACAAACTCCGCAAGCGTCTGCCCAGTACCCGAACCCAAATCCGAATGCCGCTTCGGCGCCGGCCCAACCCGCTCAGGTTACGGGCTCCCAGCGCATGCAATATGCTTGGAATATGGCACTGGAAGGCGTGGCCATGGGCGGGATGATCGGCGGCCCTTATGGCGCGGGCGGCGGCTTAATCATGGGGCTGATTGCCGGCCTGTTCATGGCCGATTCGCATTATGGCGCAATCAACAATCAGGTCCATACAGAACAACAAAAAGACCAGCAATTGGAAGCTGCCATCGAGCAGGAACTGGAGCGGCAGCGGGGTTTGGAGAATCAAATCGACACTGCAGCTGCGACAAGCACGCCAGCGGCGGGAGCGCAGCCCGCGGCCCAACCGACAACGGTAAGTAGTCAAGCGCAATCGCCCGCGCCGCGGGAGGCGTCAACGATCAAGCAGCCGCCCATAAACACGAGTTTGGCGTCCGTGAACAAACCCATAGCGGCTCAAGCGCCGCCGATGCTTTTTAAGAACGTCGAAGTAAGAGACATCAACGGCGATGGGGTTCCGGATTTGTGGATCTATTTCAATCCGCAGAAGCCGGGTGAAATCATGCGCCAAGAAGAAGCATCCAAAAGCGATGGTCGGGTCGACACATGGAGCTACTTCAAGGATGGACTGCTGGTGCGCCGAGAAGTCGATGCCAAAGGACAGGGCCGACCGGATGCCGTCTTTCACTACGTCAGCGATAAGATCGCGCGTGAGGAGCGCGATGAGAATGGCTGGGGAAGAATGACCTATCGTGCGACGTACGAAAACGGCAGGCTGGCCAAGGTGGAAAAGGAAACGCGCGACAGCGGCCGAACTGATTTGTGGATTTATTATGACACCGCGAAAGACGGCGACATCGTCATCAGGGAGGAAAAGGATCTAAACGGCGATGGTGCGGTGGACTTATGGTCGTATTATGACAACGGCCGTCTGGTCCGGCGCGATGCGAGTGCCGTAGGTCTGGAAATTCTTTCCGGCCAAGAGCGTCTACCGGTTTCTACCGCCGAATTGAGACCGTTAGCACCACCCGGCAGCGGATTATGATTCAAGCAAAAATTTTATCTTGGCGGACCGTCTGTTAACGGAGGCGGTTGCTGGGGGCGCCTCAGGCTCTCTTCCCGGTTACGCTCGACGTCGCGCTGGATTTCGGCGGGGCTTCTCCCTAGGCGCTTGATCTCAAGTTCCAACTTTTTTTCCTTCTCCAGGAAAATTTCCAATTCCAAAGATTTTTGGTTTCCCGATTGGTAGTAAACCGCAATCGAATCGCTGGCGTTGGAGCCGTCACTGGCGCGGGCGAAGACGTCGATCTGATTGCGTCCCTCGACCACCGGCACCGCGGAAGAAAAGAACCCATCGGCCGCCAAGCGATGTTGCGTCGCTTTTTGACCGGTGGTTCGATTGACGACCTGCACAGAGTCCACGCCGACCACTGAGACATTCTCGACTACCGAAAGCACATCCGCCGGCCTTATCACCGGGGTGTAGGTGCCGCCGCTTTCCTGGGCGATTCCGACCGCCGCGCGCGGATAAGAAAGAGCTTCTTCACCGAGAGCGAAGACATGAACTTTGATACCGGCCTTGCCAGCCAACCTTGCCGCGTTGATCGCGAGATTCGTGTCTTCCGGAGCCGCTCGTCTACTGACGCCGATGGGCAGAGTGGGAAAACCGTCAGTGAGCAGAACCTGCACCTTGACGGCATCGGTGCGCTTTTCACTCGCGCCCAAGCCCATTAATTCAGTTATCCCCATGCGGATCCCTTCGACCATGTTGGTTCCACCATAGGGCCCAGCCCGCAGAATATCGTCGAGAACGCGGCGCACCCGCTCGAAATCGTTAGTTAGCGGCTGCAATAACTTCGCTCCTTCACTGAAAGTCAACACTCCGACTCTCGTAGTCTCGGGGTTGAGTTGTACGAGAAGGCGCCGTGCGGCGGCAACCTCGGCTGCGAGGACGGAGTTTCGCAAGTTACGAACCGGCGGCCGCCCAACGCTCATGCCACCGATGGTAATCTGCGGGGTGGGAAACCCGGAAAATCCCGAGTTATCCGGCAGCTCGCCGGCATCACCCAAATCACTACCCGCGTACTGCGAGGTGCTTCCGGAAACATCGACGACCAAGAATACATCAACTCTGGCGGATCGCCCGGCGTCCCGCGCCACTTTACCGCTGACGAAGATCAGATTTTGCTCTTGGGTAATCCGGCCGCCATCCTTAGGAGAAAGGATTTGCACGCGGGGTTCGGCGGCAAACGCCGAGTTGAGGATCGCCCCTGCGAAGAAAACAAGCCACGGAACAAAGAACCGGTATAATAGCTGGTTCATGGCGAATCACATCGACGTTTGCTGGGCTAACATGATCTACGGGAATTCCGGTTTCATCATGGCCCCTTCATCCATCATCCTTTCGTCAGGTGACTGATTAACATCCCGTCGCGCCTACGCCACAACCGGCTGTGTCATCGGCGTGTGGCTCGGAATTTTCGGCACTCGCGTGCGCGGCTTGCCGTCCACCTGGCTATTGCCGGCGCCCAAAAGAAGCATCCTGCCCGTACCGGAATTGCACAGTTGATAGGCCTCGCCGGACTTGAGCAGCACGGTATCGAACTGTTTCAAGACGAATTCCTTGTGCGGCGTGCGCACCGTGCATTCGCCTTCGAGGCACATGAAGATATGGTCGTCGTTGTCGTGATAGTGCATGTCGTCTTGAAGGTTCGGCTCGCAGTTAATTACCCAATAGTATGCCAGATCGGTGCGCCAGAGACTTAGGTGATTAATCCCCGGGTGAGTGTCGGCTTCTTTGATAGGATTTTTCATTTCAACCATAACAACCTCCTCTTTTTGTTTAGTTCCAACAGTTCAAATCGTTCAATATCGTTCCAACCGTTATCGGAGTGGGTTTCAAACCATCGCCCTCGCGTCTTCTAACCATGATTTCTCGGCGGCCGTTCTTTGGGCTTGACGAGGCGGCCGTGAGTGCCGTCGCAGTAGGGGTGATCCTTTGATCGCCAGCAGCGGCAGATCGCGATGGTCGTGGGCTCGTCGAATTCGAGAATATGCGGCGTGATGTTGGTGACCGCATGCGAGCCATCACAAAAAGGCGGATTCTTGGTCCGCGTGCAGCGGCAGTAGGCGACGCTTTTTGAGATTTGCTTTACAATCGTTGGTTCGATCAGATCGTCATAGGATAACGGCATCAAGCGCTCCTTGTAATCGGTTCAATCCGTTCAGAACGTCGAATGGTCCGACGACCTTTTCTATTCTCTACTGTTTCTCCAACAGTTTCAACGCATTGCGGCTGAACACATCCGCCCGATCTTCTTCGGTAAAGGGAAACTCTTCAATAATTCGTTTCGCCCTGGGAAGCAACGGCAGCAATGGCGGCGCGTCGCTGCCGAACAGCAATCGTTTTGCGCCGACGGTTTGGTAGGCGCATGCCAGCGCGGGCGGATGGTAACAGACGGTGTCGAAGTAGAGATCGCGCAAATAGTCACTGGGCTTTTTGCTAATCATTAGCGGTTCGTAGGGACCGAGCCCGCTCGCCTTGTCGCCCAGTTCGTAGGCGTAGTCCATGCGGCCGATCACCTCGCAGATGCCGCCGCCGAGGTGGCAGCCGACGAATTTCATGTTGGGATATCGTTCAAACACGCCGCGCACGATCATCCGGGAAATCGCCAGGCACTCGTCGAAGGGCCGCCCGACGCTGGAGGCGAGGCGGTAATCACGCATGCGCTCTTCGCCGAAACCGACGGACGGCGCGTGCATCATCATCGGTATGCCCAGAGAAGTTACCAACTCGAAAAACGATTTCGCCTCGTCGTCATCGGGATAGGCGCCCTGGTGGCTGGAATTGATCAGCACCCCTTGCAGTTTGTTTTGGGTAATCGCCCGTTCCAACTCTTTGACGAACGGCTCACCGCCGCAGGGAAGCGTGCTGGTGAAGACGACGATCTTGTCTTTGTATTGCTGCTGGATCTCCGCGCCATAATCGTTCCAGTGGCGCAGGAATGCCAACGATTCATCGTTATTCTTGTCTTTGAGGTAATGGATGGTATTGCTCACGACGCAGAGGTCGATGCCGGCCTTTTCGTGGGTTTCGAGGAGATTCTCAATGGTTAGAGGGGAGGCCCCGCCCCAACGCCGCTCCTTCGCCATCTCGGGCGGATACACATGGGCATGCCAATCGACAATCATGGTATTTCTCCTTTTGCCTTGTGGCGTCCAGCGGCGAGTACCTTGAAGCCCTGCTTTTCATCTGTGCGTCCGCTAGTGGCGAGATGACGATAATATCGACAACGCGCTGCACGGCGCCGGGTTTGCTGCAAACTCCTATGCCGAAGCGCTGCCTCTGTCAAGCCGTTCCGGCGGCCGTATCTGTATTGGGTTCCGCTAGCTTTGCCTTGACGAAATTCATACGCGTTTGCTAGCATTCGCTCCTGTCTCGGAGTACCGGTGTGTCTCAACAAGAAGTTACATTTCCCAAAAAGACCTTGCCTATGGCTTCACCGCCGGCAGGCTGGGGCGTGAGCATCGCTTACTTTCTTCTCAGCCGCACACCGCTCGGGAAGGTGGTTCTTTGGGTAGCAGGCATCAAGTCTTCAGTTCACGCAAAACTCATCACCGGGTTCCTCATTGTGACGTTTCTCTTCATCGCCATGGGAGGGCTGAGCCTGCAAGCCATCACCAAGATGTCGCGGCAGAGCACTCTCATGGATGAAGCCCACAAGCGAGTCGAGTGGTCGCGCCAGATCCAGCACGCGTTGGCCTTGCAGATGAATTTCACGGCAATGGCCCTGCTCTTAAGAGATGAGGGGACGGTGGAAAAGATCTTGCGTGAAAACAATCGATTCAATAATACTCTCGGGCTGATTGCCGAGGCCGCGATGCCGGAGGAGCAGAATGTCATTCAGCGCATCCGTGTCGCCCAAGGGGAAGCGCTGACGGCGGTGGCTGACATTGCGAACCTGCTGCGCGACGGTAAGGTGAACGAGGCAATGAGTTTACAACTGAGCAAGGGGTATCCTCTCTACGAACGGATCGCGGGGTTGGTCGATCAGGTCGTCATCGCCGAGCAGTCGAAGATGACCGGCCTGAGAGCCGACGTCGCCGCAGCCACCCAATGGACGCAAATCCTGATGGTTGGCTTCGTGGTAAGCTCGATAGTCCTGGCCCTTCTGCTCGGATTTGTGATCTCGTGGTCCTTCATCTTGCCTGTGCGGGAAGCTCATGGGTTCTTGACCGAGGTCGCGACGGGTAATTTTCAAGCCACCATTAACGTTCCCAACCGGGATGAATTTGGCGTCCTGGCGGACCGGATGAACCAAATGAGCCGCGAGTTACACACCTTGTATGAAAACCAGCGGGCAGCGGCGCAAGAACTCCAGCGGCTCAATGCGCGGCTCGTGGAAGCGAGCAAGGCCAAGTCCGAATTTCTCGCCAACATGAGCCACGAGCTACGCACGCCGATGAATGCTATCCTGGGATTCATGGAAATGCTTCTTGATGATATTTATGGGGAAGTGCCGTCTGACTTGCGAGAGCCTCTTATCGATATCCAAGTCAATGGCAAGCATTTACTCAATCTGATCAATGATGTGCTTGATCTTTCCAAGATTGAGGCGGGCCGCATGGAACTTGCGCTGGCTGAATACTCCGTGCAAGACGTCGTTGAAACCGTTGGAGCCTCGTTGCAATCGCTCGCCTCGGAGAAGGGGCTTACATTAGTTGCCGGCGTTCAGCCTGGGATTCCTCTGGCTGTCGGCGACGGCAGACGAATTGCGCAATGTCTCATGAACCTGACGGGCAACGCGCTGAAATTCACTAAACAGGGTCGAGTCGAGGTCTGGGTCGAGCAAAAGCAAGATCTGTTGCGCTATCGCGTCTCGGACACGGGTATCGGGATTCCCGAGGACCAAGTTGAACATGTCTTTGGGGAGTTCCGCCAGGTGGACGCCGCCATCACGCGGGAGTTCGGCGGGACCGGCCTGGGTTTGAGCATCACAAAGAAGTTTGTCGAAATGCACGGTGGCCGAATCTGGGTGGAAAGTGTTCTGGAAAAAGGCTCTACGTTTTTTTTCGAGATTCCGCTGCGCGTAGGAGGAAGGAATGCTGCATGAGTAACAAGACCATCCTCAACGTGGAAGATAACGAGTACAATCTAAAGATCGTTCGGCAGCTCCTGAGCCGCACTTCTTACCGGCTGATCGAGGCGGTGGACGGCGAGCAAGGCGTAGCCACGGCTCACTACGAGCTTCCCGATCTCATCCTGATGGACATTCAGCTTCCTAAGCTTTCTGGCCTCGAGGCGACGCGCCAGCTGCGCGCTGATCCCAAGACCGCTCATATTCCGATCATTGTGATCACCTCGTTTGCTCTCAGCGGGGATAGCGAGAAGGCTAAAGACGCCGGGGCTTCTGCCTACCTGGCGAAGCCGTACAGTCCTCGCGAGCTGCTTCAGATGATTCGCAATTTGGCCCCCGAAAACTGAGGTGTGTGAGGTCCTAAAAAGGGAGTAAGGAATGGAGCCTCCAACGCCTCATATCCTGGCGGTCGACGATAATAAACAGAATCTCGACCTTCTCACGAAAGCGCTAACGTCGGCGAATTACAAAGTAATCACAGCAACCGACGGGCCTACGGCTCTGCGTCTCGTGGAGAGCGCCGCCGCGGATTTGGTTCTCTTGGACGTCATGATGCCGGGCATGTCCGGTTACGAAGTCTGCGAGAGAATTCGCGCCAACGAGGCTACTCGCGTCTTGCCCGTAGTGATGCTAACGGCTCTTCATGATGTGTCCCATCGGATCCGCGGCATCGAAGCAGGCGCCGACGACTTCCTGACCAAACCATTTAACCGGGAGGAGCTCCTTACCCGTGTCAAGTCCCTTCTCCGGATCAAGACGCTTTATGATGACATCGAGACGAAGAACCGTCTGCTCCGCAGGCTATTCGGCCGGTACGTTTCCGAGGAAGTCGCCGCAGAAATCGTTGCCGATCCGGGACGTCACCTAAAACTAGGGGGCGAGAAGCGCGAGGTCACCGTTCTTTTCGGTGACTTACGCGGATTCACGCCGTTGGCTGAGCGACTTGATCCGGAGGACGCCGTTGACGTCCTCAACGTTTACCTGACTTGCGTGATCGACGCCGTCTTTGAGTTTAGAGGCACCCTGGACAAGTTTCGCGGCGATGGGTTTATGGCGTTTTTCGGAGCGCCCGTGCGTCACGAGGATGACCCCTCCAGTGCAGTCCGCTGCGCCCTGCTCATGCAGGAGCGGTTAAAAAATATCAGCTTCGCCAAATTTCCTGACCTTCGTCTGCACATTGGGATAGGAATCAATACCGGCATTGTTATTGTGGGGAACGTTGGATCGGAACGGAGGGCGGATTACACGGTGATTGGGAACGAGGTCAACGTGGCGCAGCGATTTGAGTCGAACGCGGGACCTGGACAGATCCTGATCACGGGCAGCACGTATGAGCGTATCAAGGGAGCTGTAGAGGTTCGCGAGCTAGGGCTCCTGAGAGTAATGGGGAAGGAAAATGGGGTTATGGCTTACGACGCACTCCGCTGGCGTGAGCCCTAACTGGAGCAGTTCTAGCCGTGGACACGGTACAAAAGTTCACAGGAGGAAAGGCCAATGCTTGGAAGTGATAAGTCGCAGCTCGCTAGGGCCGCAGTGGTGTTGGGATTTTTTCTAGGTCAGCTCGTCGGCGGGGGGCTGACGCCGTCGCTGTGGGGGGCGCAGGCCGAACAATTCACGCCCGAGTTCAAGGAATTGCGCAAATCTTTCGATGGCAAACATACGCCAAAAATCACCGCCCCCGACCGGGTCAAGCGAGGCGAATGGTTCGATGTTACGATCACGGTGGGGGCCGAAAGCGAACACCCGTCGTTGAGCGAGCATTTTGTTCGGTACATCGCTCTATACATCGATAGCGCCGAGATCGCCCGAGTTTATCTCCACCCGATCTATTCGTTCCCCAAAGTCACCTTCACGATCGCACTCGATCAGGGAGGATCGCTTCGTGCTTTAGAGGAACCGACACATACTGCCGCCTGGGAAGCGTCAAAAAAGATTGCGGTGATCCCCTAGGCTTGTGCTGAACAATTCTGATTGCAGGCCGCTCAAAAAGACCTCAGGGGTAAGGCTCACGGCTAGCCGCCGGCGAGGAGCCGAGCGTCATTTCTTCTGCATGCGTACGGTGACTGTGTGGGTGCTTTCACCCGCTACAGTGACTTCCTGGTTCACGATTCCTAAGGTTTCTTGCCAGACCTGAAGCGTGTACTTGCCCGGCGCTACGTTCTCGAAGACGAACTCGCCGTCGTCGCCCGTCACAGCGTAGTAAGGGTGCTCGGCCACGACTACCCAACCACGCATCCAAGAGTGGAGATCGCAGTCAACGCGAAGAAGCTCAGGGTTTTTGAAAGCGATCGAAATGCTCCGCCCGTGTGGTTGAGCGCGATTGAAAGGGGGGTTCTCCTTGCCGCCGCTCTTGACGTTGTGCAAAAGTCGATCGCTGTTGAGGAATTCCACGGTTCCGCCGACCGGCACGATGACCACACGAGGCACGAATACACACTGCCTCTGATCCATTTTTACGTGCGTAGGATTGCCGGACACCTTCGAGCCAGGTGGGAGGCCGTGGAGCGACACTACGGCATTCGCGATTCCGTTGGTTGGAGAAAGCACCAAGTCTCCGGCCTCCTTCTCTTTGCCGCAAAGATATTGATCAATCGTCACGGACAACCTCTTCTTTTCCACCGGCGCACCTGCGTATCGGACGTTCCCTTTGAGAGTTCCTGCTGAGGCCACTCCGGTAGCGACGATGCAAATCACCGCAGCACCAACGATGAAGGAGATTCGCTTGGCGCGACTAACGTTATCGTGTTCCATCGAATGTATCCTTTGAGATCTCGGCCTGAGACCATGCGGGCCGCAATCGAGTTGAAACGGCTAACATAGGACGCTTTGGTTGTCCAGTCATGAGTAACACAGGCGCCACACCTTTTTTCGTTAATTTTTTCATCTAATTGAATCCGTAAAGCGCCACTGGGTTGTCGACGAGAATCTTTTTACGCGTCGCTTGATCAGGCGCGAACTCGGCCAGGAGATCGACCAGGTCGCCGTCGTCGGGAGTATGCCCCGGCGCAAAGTTGTTCGAGTGCGGCCAATCGGTGCCCCAGATGACGCGGTCCGGCGCGGCGGCGATAACGGCCTGCGCGTACGGCATGACTTCGACGAAAGGAAGGCCAAAGTAAGAATGGACCCTTGTGTTGCAGATCTTGTCCGCGCCGCTGACTTTGACCCAGACATGCTTGAGCTTCATGAGGTCCAGCAACAGCTGAAAGCCCGCTTGATTCAACCCATCCGCCGGTTTCACCCGCGCGATATGGTCGATGACGACGGGCACCGGCATGGCGCGTATGCGTTTTTCTTGCTCGATAAGGCTCTTCATGTCGATATGCAGGTCCACGGACCAGCCGAATTCGACGATGTTTTCCACGCACCGGTCGAGCACGGCGAGCTCGACGTTGCCGCGCGGCCGGTCGAGCAGATTGAAACGCACGCCGCGAACGCCGCCGTCGTGCAGTTTCAACAATTCGCTTCTCGGTGTCTTGTCGTCGATGCGCCCGACACCACGAAACTTGCCGCCGGAATTTTTGATCGCGTGCAGGGTAGCGGAATTATCAAGCCCGTGAACGCTAGGTTGCACGACGACGGCGCGCTCGATGCCGATCACGGCGATCATTTTCAAATAATGCTCCAACGGCGCCGCCGGCGGCGTGTACTCGTGGGTGGAGAGAAAGGGGAATTGCTCCGGGGGTCCGAAGACGTGAAAGTGGCAATCGCAGGAATCGGGCGGCGGCGTGAAAGAGGGCTTTCGGGTGTTCGGGTCGGGCGGATAGCAGTAGGGCATCGTCTTTTTATCTTTCCCATAGACTCTTAGCCTAGTTGCGCGACCAGTGTCCACCGGTTTCGACGGAGGCTGGTTGAACAGCTTAGATGTTGCGCCGGTCCGGCGTTTGAGAGTAAATGCTATCGAGAATCGGTGGATTCCCGAAGAAGGGAGCGCGAACATGGGTAGATTCCTAATCCAATCGCACGGACGTCTCCAAGAGTGGGTCGCGGAGGAAAATGGCTATTTCAAAGACGCGGGACTCGATTACGAGTTTCTGGTCAAACCGATCGTAACCTGGTCGGCCCACGTGCAAACCGTAGAATCGGCGCCCGCGGATATTCAACGCGGCGCCTTCGAGTCGATTGAGGACGGTCGCGGTTGCAATCTTAGCGCGGCCTGCCACTGGACGGTTAACATGGCGGCTTCGGCTGGTCATGGCAAGATGTGGAGCCATGCTTATTCCATCAGCCCTTCCGGCATTTTCGTCCCGCCGGAATCCTCGATTCACCAGCCCGCGGAGTTGGCTAACGTGCCAGTGACGGTTGGCTATCACTCGGGAAGTCATTTTTCCACCCTGCAGGGAATGGAAAGATTTCTCGGGCGCGCTGAAATAAAGCTGCACTTTGCCGGTCTTCTGTTAGACCGCTTGGCCTTGCTCGTCGATCGACAGGTACCGGCGGCGAGCCTTTTCGGCGCGCCGTTTTATGTGGCCGAGCAGCTAGGGTTCCGCAAGATTATCGACACGACCTTCATGATCGGTCACTTAGTGACCGGCGACGCCCAATTGCAGGACGTGGAAGGTTACTTCCAAGCTTTGCGCCGTGCGCAGCGAGATATCGACATTACGCCAGAGCCCTTCAAGCACTACTTTCTGAGAGAGCTGCCGGAGCGGTATCACCGGTTGGTGGATGTTCGTAGCTTTGGTCCCGGCGAGCGCTTAGTATTCGAACCCTACCCGCGAGAAGTCTTCGAGCGAACGCGGCTATGGATCGAATCCTGGAAGCTTTTTCCGCCCGAGCAAAAGGGAAACGCGGGTTACGAGGCATCGGTGGTGTAAATGTTAAATCCCGATAAGCTTAAAGATCGCCTGTGCCAGCGGGCTATGCGGATCGCCGAGATGCTCCGACATCGTATAGTGGTTTGCGCCCGGCACTTCGAGATACTCGGCTTTAAGGCCGCTCTGTTTGCAGAATTCAAAATAGTCCTTCGACATCTGTTTCCAGCCTTCTGGCTCCACGCTGCCCACCGCGATTAACACCGGGCAGTTAACGCGCGGCGGGTAAAGGAAGGGGTTATTTTGTCTCGGCGATTTCCGGTGTCATCCGGATTTGCTCATTGGCGCTGATGTGCATAACCATGTCGAGGTCATGCACGCCCGACATCGCAACCGCGCCTTTGATGAAGTCCGTCGGCAGCCCTTGCGTTTGCCAGTCTTGCGCCAACGCCATCGCAGTTAGGTGGCCGCCCGCCGAGTGGCCGGAAATGTAAAGTTTCGACGGGTTTGCGCCGTAGCGGACGATATTGCGGAATACCCATGCAATGGAGGCGCGGGTCTGGCGCACGATATCGGTAACCGTGACCTGCGGGCAGAGATCGTATTCCACCAACGCCACGGTAGCGCCGCGCTGGGTAAAAGCGGGAACGAAGTTGGCGTTGTCTTCTTTGCTGCCGCTGCGCCAGTAGCCGCCGTGGATGTAAACCAGCGCTGGCCCGCCGGCTTTTTCGCCAGCGTAAATATCCAGCGTCTCCCGCGGCGAGGTGCCGTAGGCGATATTAAGCCAAGACTGTGCAGAATCGCGCACTTTGCGCGACTTGGCCGATCTCACCTCGGCAAGCTGCGGAAACTCCGGCACGGAAACCCGCGGGTTGTACTGATACTCCAGTTCGTCCGGGCGGAAGTTTCGATATGCTGATTCGCTCATGGTTGAATCCTTTGTGCCTTGCAGCGCACCGGCGCCAACATCGTTTAGGCCAATAAACCCTACAACCCATTTATGACCAAGATTATTTGAAATCTATTTCCGCTGTCAATGATGGCGCGGGGGCGCGCGTGTCTTGACAGTGAAAAACGAAGTGTGAAATAAGCGGCTAGCCGGGCGAATATCACCCTACACATGGAGGTATGTCTCATGGGCGCAACTCGAGTTCCCGTCGACGTCTCGTTTGAACATTTCATGGCAGGAAGGACTATCCTGCAACATGTCTTGCACGATTTGGAATTGACCATAGGGTACGAGCCAAAGTGGTTAACCTGCCGCCTCAACCAAAGCGATACCACTGAGCCAACAGCTTTTTTCCTGGGATGGGTGGAGAATGCGGCGCTCAGGGAAATCAGGGTAGCCGCAAATCGACCCGACCCCGGCCTGTTCCGATTCATGGACCCGGTGCATGGGTCTACTTATGAGAACGCTTTGAAGAAGCCAACGGAATTGCTGAAGCAATATTGGCGGAAGCCAATGAAGGCCACCACTCCGCTTCCGCCGTTGCGTTTATACCAAAAAGACGGGCATTACGGGATCACGGAGAACAATGAAATTAGCCGACTCTCTGTCGCGGTCAAAGTGAATAACCGCTATGTTGGGACCCTTAACACGGGACTCAGCGTTGACCCTGGGACAAAGCTGGACGACAAGATGATGCAATGGGCGCAAAGCGCCAATTCCGAGCTGGTTCAGTACGTGCGGAATGAATTCGCCGCGGGGGGACCGTTCGCCGACGCCGCCGCGAGCGCGCGCAGCGCCAAGAGGAAAGTTCGAAAAAGTGCCTGAGCCCAAGCCTAGGGTCAAACATTTCTTGGATGGCAAACAGAAACCGCGCTTTCGGGGTTTGGATCTGTCGGCGCTGCTGCGGCTGGCGGAAACGGCAACTCAATCGCTCGATACCGAAAAGATTCTCAACGACACGTTGGATGAGTCCCTCAATTTCCTCGGCTTCGATGTGGGCTTCATTCGCACCGTGGATCGTGACAAGGGGGGCATGACCGTACGAGCGGCGCGCGGTCTTCGCTCGCCGGAGTTTCTCGACGGCGTTACTCCTCTGAGCGGTACTCGCCGCAATGTATCGAGAGTCGTATTTGAATCAAAAGAACCCTACGTCTGTACAGATATCCGGCGAGACCCCATCTACAAGAATCGCACCATGGAAAGAGAAGGAGTGGTTTCGACGGCGGCGGCGCCGATTCTGTCAAAGAACCGCGTGCTCGGCATTATCGTCGTGGGGAGCCGCAAGTCTTATCGGTTTACCAAAAGAGAAATACGCCTGTTGACCGCGTTCGGATCCCAACTCGGCGCGGCTCTGGAGAACGCCGAACTCTATCATGAAGTCGCAAAGGGTAAGGCTTATATTGAAAACCTGGTCGAGAACGCCGGCGATGCCGTGGTCTCAACAGATATCAACGATCGGGTACTTACCTGGAATCGAGCCGCCGAAATCATTTTTGGTTACAGCAAGGCTGAAGCCATCGGGAATAATCTAAACATCGTCATGCCTCCCAATCGTTCTCACGAACTGGAGGAAATTCGCTTGAAGTTGGAAGTGGCCGGGCCGATGCGCAACCTGGAGACGCGCAGGCGGAGAAAGGACGGGACCATTATAGACGTCGCTTTGGCGGTTTCTCCGATCAGGGACAATGAGAGCAAAGTGATCGGCTTTCTCCATCTAATGAAGGATATAACCGAGAAAAACCGCTACGAAAGAAGATTGAAGGATCTCGACAGGATGAAATCGGACTTCGTGTCCAACGTGTCTCATGAATTGAGAACGCCGCTGACGGCGATCAAAGGTTCCGTGGATAACATGCTGGACGGGATTTTGGGGCCGTTGACGGAGAAACAAACCCGGTATCTCAGCCGCATCAACTCCAATGCCGATCGCCTCGGGCGGCTCATCGGCGATCTCTTGGATCTGTCCAGAATAGAAGCCGGAAAGATCGATTTAAGGCCCGCCAACGTTGCCGTGATGGCTTTAGTGAAGGAAGTCGCGGATGCTCTTCGGACTCTCGCCGCGGATAAACTGATCAGCATCGAAGTGCTCGGCGCCGATGAACATGTCGATGTCTGGGCCGACCGGGATAAGGTCTTACAAATCTTGACGAACTTGATCGGCAACGCCGTGAAATTTACGCCGCCCCACGGCCGAGTGGCCATCGCCGTCGAAAGGCATGATGCTGAATGGGTCAAGCTCGCCGTCGTGGACAATGGTCCGGGCGTTCCACCCAAGAGGCAGTCAAGATCTTCGACAAATTTTACCAAGCGCAGCAGACGAACAAGCTGAACGTCAAAGGGACGGGACTCGGCTTGGCCATTTCCAAAGCCTTGGTAGAATTACATGGTGGAAATATTTGGTGTGAAAACGGCGCGGATGGCGGGAGTGTTTTTTCATTCACGCTCCCCGCGCGGCAACCCTTGAGTTAACCGGATACAGGGAGGCAAATGGCACTAAAAATTCTTATCGCCGATGACGAAGACGACGTTCGTGAGGTCATCGAGGACCGCTTGAACTCCTGGGGCTTCAACGTAGTTGCCGTTACCACAGGCGGGGAAGCGTTGCGAAAAATCACGAGCGAAAAATTCGACGGGGTTCTGCTCGATGTCAAGATGCCTGAAATGACAGGCATCGAGGTTTTGGAGGAAGTTCGCAGGCGCGGCAGCAGGCTGCCTATTATTATAATCACGTCGTCAACTTCCCGGGAGGCGGCGATTGGCTCGCTGGCCAAGGGCGCCAACGAATTCATTCTCAAACCGTTCGAGTGGGAAGAGTTAAAGAGCAAGATTCAAAAGGTTCTCAGCGTATCCTTGTAGGAGTCGTCGTGGAAGCTGTAGCCGGTACTATCCTTGTCGTAGACGACGACGCCGACACCCGCGAGGTCCTGAGGGATCGCCTCGAATCCGTGGGTTATCAGGTCTTGCTCGCGGAAGGCGGTAGAGAATGCCTGGAAACCCTCGATCGGCAGAATCCCCAGCTCGTGCTTCTCGATGTGGCGATGCCGGGCATGAACGGGCTGGAAGTCCTTACGGAAATTCGCAGGCGAGGGCAGGACATCCCGGTCGTTATGATTACCGCCTTCGGAACCATCGAACGCGCGGTCCAGGCAATGAAGAAAGGAGCCTATGATTTTATACCCAAACCATTCGATCCGGATCACGTCGCTCTGGTTGTCGCAAAGGCACTCGATCGGCAGACGCTGAAGAGAAACGTTGAAGTGCTCGCAGAACAGGTGGATGCGCGCCATCGCATAGTTGTTGGTGAAAGCGCGCAGATGCGCCGTGCGGTGGACCTGGCCAGGAAAGCTGCGACCAGCAAGTCGACGATTTTGCTTCTGGGGGAGAGCGGCACAGGCAAAGAAGTATTCGCCCGGGCGATCCACAATTGGAGCGAACGGAAAGAGAAGCCGTTTGTCCCAATCAACTGTGTGGGGCTTTCGAAGGAGCTCTTAGAGAGCGAGCTTTTCGGCCACGAAAAAGGAGCATTTACCGGCGCGTTGCAATTAAAATTGGGGAAGCTGGAATTAGCCCATGGGGGGACGGTTTTTCTCGATGAATTCGGCGATATTTCGACGGAAGTGCAAACTAAACTTTTGAGATTTCTTCAAGAGAGAGAATTTGAGAGGGTTGGAGGTACCCGACCGATCAGCGTCGACGTGCGCATTATCGCGGCAACGAACCGGGACCTGGATGCGGCGGTGAAGAATGGTCAATTCAGAGAAGATCTTTTTTACCGCCTGAATGTTATACGCCTTGAGCTTCCCCCATTGAGAGAGCGGAAAGACGACATTCCCGACCTGGCGAACTATTTTCTCCGCAAATTCAGCGTCGAAACCAAAAAAGGTTTTACCGCGATCAGAAACGAGGCTCTGGAACGGCTCGTTGCCCATGCGTGGCCTGGGAACGTGCGGGAGCTGGCCAACGTTATCGAGAACGCAGTTGTTTTGGGACAGGGGCCGGAGTTGACCCTTCAGGACTTGCCGGCAAAGATCGCGTCTGCGAAGGCAGCAGCGACCGAGGCAGAGCAAGTGGCTGTCCATGACTCGCAAGCGAATGCGGAAGTCGCCGACCAAACCTTGACCGCCCGATCGTTACCCGCCGCCATCGAGCGATTCGAACGGCAGCTCATCGAACAGGCATTGCGGGATTGTGGCGGTACCAAACTAAGAGCGGCGAAACAGCTGGGCTTGAGCCGGCAAGGGCTGATTAAAAAACTGAAACGGTACGGCATCACGACGTGACATTTTAATGATCAAACGTCCGATGTCCATGTTAGCTTGACCAAATCACTAGGGACGACAAGCAGCGCGCGCGATATCCCATTTCCAGTCCAAGTCGTATTTAAAATAGCGTATGTTCATGAGTCGCCGGGAAATACGATCCCCGCGATCGTGAAAAATCGTCCTTGCTTTTCTACTATCCCGATACTATAGACGGGACTCACAGGGAGATAAGCGTTGGTTACGCGCCGGTATCACGACCATCTCTCGAACAACACACCGGGGACCAACGCGGTCACTTCAACGAACAATGACCTGCCCGCAATGCCAGTCCGATATTCCCGCCAACGCGGCGTTCTGCGACGCATGCGGCGCGCGGCTCGAAACGGCTTGTCCAAACTGCGGTGAAGCTAATCGGCGGACGGCCAGGTTTTGCCGAAATTGCGGCCAGTCGATTGATCAGGCCGCACCGTCGATATCTACCACTGTCCCGAGCGCACCGTCGCCAGACACGTACGTTCCCAAGCATCTGGCGGAAAAGATCCTAGCCTCGCGGCATACCCTTGAAGGAGAACGCAAGCAGGTGACGGTTCTGTTCGCAGACATTCGAGGTTCCACCAGCCTTGTGGAAGGCCTCGATCCCGAGGAGGCCCAGAAGATCATCGATCCGGTGCTTCATGTCATGATGGACGCGGTTCATCGTTATGAAGGAACCGTCAATCAAGTGCTGGGTGACGGCGTCATGGCGCTTTTCGGTGCGCCGCTGGCGCATGAAGACCACGCGCTGCGCGCCTGCTACGCAGCTCTGGCGATGCAGGAGGAAATGCGGCGTCACCGGCGAAAGCTCGGCCAGTCCGAGGAATCGGGATTGCAAATCGGAATCGGCATGAACACCGGCGAGGTGGTGGTTCGGTCCATAGATAATGATCTGAATATCGAATACTCGGCCTTGGGCCAAACGACGCATCTGGCCGCCAGAATGCAGGAGCTTGCAGGTCGCGGGTCGATATTAATGACGGCCCCTACTTTGCGGCAGGTCGAAGGGTTTATTCAAGTGAAGTCGCTGGGCGCGGTGCAAGCGAAGGGGGTTTCGCATCTCGTCGAAGCATACGAGCTCATCGGTGCCACGTCGGCGCGCACTCGGGTCCAGGCTGGGGCTGCTCGCGGGTTGACGCCATTGGTTGGGCGCCGGAGCGAAATCGAAGTCTTTAACAGACTCGTTGAACAAGTAGCGGGCGGGAAAGGCCAAATCTTGGCGATGGTCGGTGAGCCGGGCATGGGCAAATCGCGCCTGGTTCACGAATTTACTCGTCATCAACTGCGGCCGGGTTGGCTCGTGCTCGAGGGTGCATCGGTTTCTTATGGCAAGGCAACTCCCTATTTCCCAGCTGATCGAACTACTCCGCCGCTATTTCGAAATCTCCGAAGGGGATGGGACCGAAAGCATCCTATCCAAGATATTGAATCGAACATTAGAATCGGATGAAATGCTCAAGGATGCGATTCCGCCGATCCTCGCGCTGCTGAGCTCTCTGCCGGATTATAAAGAA
This sequence comes from uncultured delta proteobacterium, assembly GCA_963840855.1. Lineage (GTDB taxonomy): Bacteria > Desulfobacterota > Binatia > UBA9968 > UBA9968 > DATACQ01. The sequence continues at coordinate 512 of CAWJBB010000049.1, read as the reverse complement.
GACCGTATAGCGAGCCACGAGTCGAATGGTCGACGGCAAGATGTTGGCGACGCGATAAAGAAATTCAATGATATGGATCCTCAGCAACGGCGCCGTCACACGTTCGAATCACTGAAGCGGTTGATGGTCCGTGAAAGCCAAAAACAACCGTTGTTGATAGTTTTTGAAGACCTCCATTGGGTCGATAACGAAACGCAGGCATTTCTCAATAGTTTGATAGAAAGTCTCCCGATGACGCGTATTCTTCTGCTGGTCGATTACCGGCCCGAGTACAGTCATTCCTGGGGCGATAAAACCTATTACACGCAACTTCGCGTGGATCCGCTGCATCCGACCAGCGCGGAGGAACTCTTGCAGCACCTGTTGGGACGTAACGCGGATCTCGCTCCGCTCAAGGAATTATTGATCCGACGCACGGAGGGAAACCCGTTTTTCGCTGAAGAAAGCGTGCGGTCTCTTGTGGAAGCTGGAGTTCTGGTTGGTGAGAAGGGGGCGTACCGGCCGGGCTTGAG
>CAWJBB010000048.1:0-56627 GCA_963840855.1 uncultured delta proteobacterium | reverse complement strand
ACAATGTTCAGAGTGTCAAACCGAAAACGCGTCGGGAAATCAGATTTTACCGGTAGGGCGATGCCGGCCATTGGGGACCCGGTAGGGTAGGGTGTGGGGCGTTGGTTGCGTGGAGCGTTTTTTACGGGGCGCTGCCGCTAGAGCAAGCCTTGATCGCTGAACGAATAAAAGCGATCTCTGCCAAGCACCACGTGATCAAGCACGCGGATGCCGAGCGTGTCGCCGGTCTCTTTCAAGCGGCGCGTAATCTCCTGGTCTTCCGGGCTTGGCGCAGGGTCGCCGCTCGGGTGATTGTGCACGAAAACTACGGCAGCCGCGCAAAGGTGCAACGCTGCCCGCCAGACTTCGCGTGGATGAACTAGCGACGCGGTAAGGCTTCCGGTCGATATGACCTTGAAGCCGTTCACGCGGTTTTTGTTGTTCATGGCGAGCAAGACAAAGTGCTCTTTGTCCGCGTCTAGCGTTTCGTAGATCGCACGCGCAAGCCGTTGAACGTCGTCGGATGACCTACAGGGCGTGCCGTGGGGAAACTCCGCAGGCTCTGCCACGAACTGCACGCGGAAGGTCTTTAGTCGATAAGTCATAGTGCCGTTTCCTCGTGGGAAACGGACGCAAGGCGGACGCGCCTTAAAAAAGTCTTTAGCGCAAAACCGGTTACAAAAGCCCGGCTGACTGTCGATCAGCGGGTTTGATACCGTTTTGCGTCCGTGTAGCGTCCGTGCGCTGGAACGGGCAGGCCCCAAACATCGCGGCAGCGCCAAGGCTGCGGGTCCGAAAATCGTTGGGTTTTTTGGTAAGGTGTTGCTGTAGTCATGCGAGGTAAAAAACTCTTAATCAGCGGGTCCGGAGTTCGAGTCTCCGGCGGCCCACCAAATTTCTCCAGCGCAAGTTCGCTTTGCGCGGTGTGGTCTAGTTTCGTTGGTTGTCGGTTCGAAGGCCACCGCCGGGCCGTTTCCACGTCTTGACGTCTTCGCGGTTTTCGATTATTTTTGAAGCTGTCCGTTTCCCTAAGACAGCTATATTCCCACAGCGCGGATTTACCCACCGTAGAATGATACTGATGCGCGGAGAGGGTACGGAACTCGACGCGCAAGGCTCGCAACGGCATAGAATTCATCGTTTGACGCGAACTCTCAATTGGAGTGGCAAAGGGGGTTCATGGACAAGATCATTTTGCTCGTGGAAGGCAATCCCGACGATGAACTGCTCACGTTGCGCGCTCTCAAGAAGAACAATATCGGCAACGACGTAGGGTCAACGAGCCTCCTCCCATGCGCGGGACGCCATAAATGAGCAACTTCCGCCGCGCGCTAGCGGACTTGGCCTGATAAGCGGGATCTCCCCGATGTTTGAGAGCATTGCCGGGTTGCTCGGTAGTTGGTTGCGGAAAGCCGCGAAGGCAAATAAGCGGGTTCAAACTACGCTGTTTTTGCTGCTAGTTTCACCCGTGGTGCTCATCGCTGCCGTCGGCTTTATCGGAACGTATAGGGACCTGACCGATTTTACGCTATCCCGCCGGGAAGCTATAGCTCGCCTTGCCGCTATCGCATTGGAGCAAAGGTTTGGTCGCTTGACTGATCTCGGAATATCCTTGGCCACGCGTGTGCGCTTTCGCCAATTGGTGAGTGAAGGACACTGGGTTCAGGCAATTGAAATCTTAAAGGACGTCCTGGAGGATTTCCCATTCGTTGATCGAATCTTTTTAGCGGATCCGGCCGGAACCTTGATGGCGGACATGCCGGCGCTTCCTGAAGTAAGAGGGAAAAACTTTGCGTTCAGAGACTGGTACCAAGGCGTGAGCGCCGCCTGGAAACCCTATATCTCCGACGTCTATCAGAGAACCGCCGAGCCCCGATTTAATGTCGTCGCCTTCGCTTTCCCCATGAAGGCCCCTCAAACGGAAAAGGTAACCGGAATACTAGTTCTTCAAGTGCAACTCGACGAATTGGTCGAGTGGAGCGATTCAGTCGGAATCGGTCCATCCGGCCATGTATACTTCGTCGATAGGAAGGGCCGGCTCGCTACCCATGCAAAGTCGCCGTCGCAAGGGAAACTTGTCGATTACTCCAGCGTCCCCGTCGTTCAAAAGGTGCTTCAAGGCTTGAGTGGTGTCGAGACGACAATAGATCCTCTTAAGGACGACGAACGAATCGCCTCCTACGCGCCGGTGCCCGGCGTTGGCTGGGGTGTGATCGCTTCGGAACCGATAGATACGGCCTTCGAAAAACGAAACAGCGCGCTAAAGGGGCTTCTTCTTCGCTACGGTATTATCTTGCTCATAAGCTGCATTCTCGCTTACGTGATCTTGCGCACCGTTCTAGGACTCACGCAGGCAGAGGAGGAGATCAAGGGGCTGAACAGGGACTTGCAGCGCCGAGCAAGCGAACTTGAGGCCACTAACAAAGAGCTTGAGACATTCAGTTATTCCGTTTCGCACGATCTAAGATCTCCTCTGAGAGCGATTGACGGCTTCAGCCAAGCGCTGCTGGAAGACTGCTCGGACCAACTCGACGATCACGGCAAAGATTATCTTGTTCGTGTCCGCGCGGGAAGTCAGCGCATGGCGCAACTGATCGATGACTTACTCGATCTGTCACGGGTAACGAGGAGCACCTTCGCTCACCAGACTGTCAATCTGAGCATAATGGCAGAGTCGGTCCTCGCGGGTCTTAAAAAAAAGAACCGCAGCGGCAGGTCGATTGTGCCATCACTGCGAATCTCACGGTCACCGGGGATGAGCGATTGTTACGAGTGGCACTCGAGAATTTGCTTGGCAACGCGTGGAAGTTTACCGGCAAGCGCGCGGCGGCTAGAATCGAATTTGGCATGATTCGAAATGGCGACACCCCGATTTACTACGTGCGCGATAACGGCGCTGGCTTTGACATGGCCTACATGGACAGATTGTTCGGCCCCTTCCAAAGACTGCATGCCATGAAAGAGTTCGAGGGGACGGGAATTGGACTGGCGACGGTCCAACGGATAATTCACCGGCATGGCGGCCAGGTTTGGGCTGAGGCAGAGGTGGGGAAAGGGGCGACGTTCCATTTCACGCTTGAGTTGAAGCTGGCGGAGAGCTTTCCAATGGCACAGAAATTGACCGGCCTGATCGTAGAAGATTATCTCCCCGAATGTTATTGCCTGATGCACCAAGCAAATTTCGAGACCAAACCTGTGATCGCAGTTGTCATGATCCCGTGGCGGTGCGATAATTGACGAACAGCGCGAAGTCTAGCACCGGTTCGCGAAGACGCGGAGGAAACATTGGCGTCGGATAACATCGGCAGCTATTCCATGGCCATTGGAGGTTTATCTGCAATCAGCCATCGTGCGTGGTATCCTCGTCACCAATCAGGACCGGCTGAGCAATTACCTGATCCTCCGGGAAGGGGAGGAGGTTTTTTCGCTGCGCGACGCGCAACTGACGGATCTGCGCGGCAAGACCATGGACGTCAACGCGAACCAATTTCTGATCTACATGCAGCAGGTCTTTGCGATCGCCGATTTGAGCCCGCAGTTCAGGGCGGACAGATCGGGGCTGGAGCACCTTTATATCAGGAAAGATCAAAGTCAGGCTTTACTCGGTGTCGGGCCGTTCTGGGTGAAGGGAGATATCCATTTGAGCCCAGGTGCTTTAATCCATGATCTGCTATTGGCCAGAACAATGTTTATCCCGGTCACCAACGCCATCTTGCTCGACGGCGGCGAGAGCGAGCCGCGGACATACCTGATCAACCGCACACAGATCAGTTGCTTGACAGGGCTGGGCGAAGATTAGAAGTTTAAAATTGTGGAAGCGCACTATCCCACTGAAATCAATCATGTCAAGGCGAGCGCAATTGTGCGGATCACCTGGGACGACGGTCACGTGGGAGAGTATGCCGAGGATTACCTGCGCGGTTATTGTCCATGCGCCCTTTGCCAGGGGCATGGGGCGACGCGCCGGTTTATCTCTGTGCCGGATGCCAAATTAGCCGGTATCGCAGCGGTCGGAAACTATGCCATCGAATTTCGTTGGCATGACGGCCACAGCACCGGTATCTATAGCTATGACTATTTGCGTGCTCTGTGCCCCTGCCCTGCTTGCGCACGGCAGCCGGCAGAAGAGTAAGCCGCAAGAACTGCCGTGCGCACGCGGTTCAAGTAGTTCAAGCCGTTCAAATCGTTCAAGCCGTTAAAGAAATGCGAATCGATTCCGACCACTGGAACGATTTGAACGGTTTGAACGTTTTCATGTAGCGCAGGTCATTGCCGGTAGATGATCTCCCCGGAACGGCTGGCATCGTAACCGCCGAGGGCTTCCACGGCTTGCCTGAAACCCGCTGAGCCAATAACGTCCAGCAGATTTGCCCCGCCGTCGGATTCGAAAAACGAGCGCAGAAATAATAGATCGTATTGCTCTTCGCCGACGGCGATGAAATCGAGCTGGAGAGCGTGAGCCGCGGATTGGACGCCGAGTCCTACGTCTGCCAAACCGCTGGCAACCGCCACCGCGACGGCCATATGAGTAAACTCTTCGCGCTCATAGCCGCGAATGGCGCGGGCATCCAGACATGATTTTTGCAGTTGATAATCGAGCAGCACCCGGGTACCAGAGCCGGATTGGCGGTTTACAAAAGTGACATCGTTTCTCGCCAAGTCGTTGAGCGCGGCGATGCCTTTTGGGTTGCCTGGCTTGAGGAGAAGACCTTGCTGGCGCCGCACCAAATGAACCAGAACGACCGGCGTGTCAGGAATCAAGCGCTTGATGTCGGGAATATTGTAATCGCCCGTCTCAGGATCGAGTAGGTGAGTGCCGCCAATATGCGTTTCGCGCCGCCGTATCGACAAAAGCGCGCCCATGCTGCCGACGTTGCTGGCGGCGATCTTGAAACCCGGATGCAGGCGCTTGAGCTCGTTGCCAAGAATATCGATGGAAAGATCGTGACTGCCGGCACAAAGGATCGCGCGCTCTATTTCTTCTGCGGGTCTGAGCAGCTCGATCTCCACCGTTTCGCCGGCATTGATGCCTTCACTGAGACTTGGGATACGCATCAAACCATCCGCCTGCACCATGGTGGTTATCACACCCGCGCCGCGGCGGAGCGGCACTGCGACCAGTTTGTTTTCTACCCGTCCCAGCGTCACCCGGACCAATTCTTCCACGCCCAGATGCGACGCGATCTTTTTCGGCAAGGTGGCGTTGACCCTGGGCCGGGCGACATATCCTTGCCCTAAAAACTTGGCCAGAGCGGCTTCGATAATCTCCCGCGCCACGACTATGGCCGAGACCGGATAACCCGGCACGCCCACCACCGGCCGGCCCTGCGCGAAACCGAGGATTGCCGGTTTGCCCGGCATAACATCGATACCGTGGACCAAAAGCTCCCCCTCCTCTTCGATCACCTGGGCGGTGAAGTCATGCTCGCCTGCGGAAGAGCCGGCGATGATGGCGACCATATGGTGATCCGGCAATGCGCTGCGTAAAGCGACCTTGAGCTTTTCGGGATCGTCGCCGACACTAGGCAAAACTCGCGCGGCCCCTCCCGCTTCATAAATAAGCGCGGATAAGACTGTCGAATTGAATTCAATGATGCGTCCCGGCTGGTATTCATCGCCCGGAGCCAAAAGCTCGTCGCCCGTGGGAATTATCGCAACGCGCGGGCGGGCGAGAACTTTAACTTGTCTATGACCCGCGGCGAGCAGGGCGCCCAGGTCGTATGGGCGCAGGCGATGCCATCGGGTGAGCAACAGTTCCGTAGCGACCACGTCTTCGCCGACCAACCGGACGTGTTGCCAGGGCGCCGCGGCTTCAAAAATCTCCACGGTGGAATCGTCCAGCCGCCGTACCCTTTCGATCATGATCACGGCATCGGCCCATGCAGGCAGAGCGTTGCCGGTGTCGACGAAGGCAAACAGGTCATCCTCAATGGCGTCTGGTATGAGCTTCAGTCTTTTCGGCTTGAACTCGGTGGCCCCAAAGGTGTCTTGGGCGCGCACACAGATGCCGTCCATGGCCGAGCCGTGGTAGTGCGGCGATGAGATTTTAGCGAATACCGCCCCTGCGGTGACTCGGTTTAGTGCCTGGTCGATGTTCACGATTTCCGTTTCCAGAGCAGAAGCGTCAAAGCGGCTGATGAAAAGTTCACGCGCTTCGCGCAAGGTAGTCTTTTTCAGATATCGTTTTCTTGCCATTGTATGCTCGTGCCCCGGGTTCAAGCTAAAACAAAATAACCTCGACCTCCTCGCCTTCTTCAACGCCCTCTTGGTTAAGGCCGATGCGCACCATGCCGTCGGCCTTGACGAGGGTGAATATCGCGCCCGATTTGCTCGGCAGGGGCGTCGCGTAGAGGCAGCCATCTATTTCCTCGAGACCGACCCGGACATAATCTTCTCGGCCCGATGGAGAATCCACGTTGGTCTTTAAAACGGCGCGGGTCGTTTTCCGGGGCTGGGCGCTCCTGGCAATATTTTCGCCGCTCAACTTGCGTAACAAAGGCACGGCGAAGAGATCGAAAATGACTAATGCCGACACCGGATAACCCGGCAAACCGACGATCGGTTTGCCGCAGCCGGAAGCAAAGATGGTGGGCTTGCCAGGGCTGACGGAAATGCCATGGAAATGGATTTTCGCCTCGGGCATGGCCAAGATCGCCTCTAGCGTGATATCGCGGGCGCCGACGGAACTGCCGCCGGAGAGAAGCAGGAGGTCGGCGCCTTGAAGGGCATCCCGCATTATCGCTTCCAGCGCGGCGCGATCATCGCGCACGACACCGTAGTCGCAAAGCGCACCGCCCCATTCCTCGATCAGCCCCGCCAGGGAGTGCTGGTTGATGTTGCGCACCTGGCCGGGGGCTGGTTCCGCCGTAACGTCTACGATTTCGTCGCCGGTGGAGATCAACGCGACGATCGGCTTCTTGAATACCCTGAGCGAGGCGACGCCGATGCCAGTTAGGGCGCCGAGATCATGTGCCCTGAGCCTGCGGCCGCGGCTGAATACGAGATCGCCTTTCCTTATATCGTCGCCGATCTGAATGACGTTTTGCCACGGCGAGACAGCGCGCTGTATTTCAACCATCCCGTTGCCCAAGTCTTCCGTGTATTCGACCATGACCACGGAGTCGCAGCCGGGCGGGAGCATGCCGCCGGTCGAAATACGCATGGCCGCGCCGTTGGGCACTGCCTCCACTGCCTCTTTCCCCATCTCCACGGTACCGGCAACCTTTATATACGCGGGCAACGTAGCGCTGGCGCCGAAGGTATCTTTCGCTTTTACGGCGTAACCATCCATGGCCGCGCGATGAAAATGCGGGAGATCGACTTGAGAATATAGATCCTCGGCGAGAACGCGCCCTCGGGCCTCGATGGTATTCAGCGTTTCGGCGCCCACCGGCGCCGCACCGAGTAACATCTGGAGCGCCTCTGTGGGCGTCACGACTTTAAAGAAGGTTTCCACTTTTCCAGCCTAATTTTCCCAGTGACTCAATGAATGGACGAGCTGCGCCGCCAGCGCCCGTGTCGCCATTTGCTAGGTCGTAAAGGAGGATCAGCGGAGCGGAAAGTACTTTCCCGGCACATCGCGTCACCTGATCATCGGCAGTCACGTTCTCGTCCAGAAGTCTTTGCAAGGAAGTTTGTCTGCGCATGTCATAGCAAATCCCGCGCGCGCTGTGAAGATGTTCATTTGGTTCTTGACTTAGCTCGAGCCGTTTCCTACTCTGCACCGGTGCGGCAAGATTGGCTACCCGATGATGATTTGCGTGCCGGCGCGCGCGAGAGTGGCGGAACTGGCAGACGCACTAGACTTAGGATCTAGCGGGCAACCGTGGGGGTTCGAATCCCCCCTCTCGCACCAAGTTTTTGCGAACGGGATTCGGATTCGGCGGGAAAGGAAAGCGGCTATGGGTTGGAGCCGCCAGGGATCGCAATCGGGAAAGCCGAGGGATATGCTAAGCAAGCCACTAAAGAAGAGTGAATTCAGCGACGATGAAAATTGATGTTGATGAATTGAGTCCGGTGCAGCGCAAGGTGCGCGTGGCATTGCCCGGGGATAAGGTCGCGAGCGAATTTACCAAAGCGTACCAGACCTTGAGCCGGCGCGTGCGCGTGAAAGGGTTTCGCGCGGGAAAGGCGCCGCGCAGCGTGCTCCAAGGGATTTACGGCGACGAGATCAAGGGCCAAGTCCGTTCTCAGCTCGTCGAGGTTACGTTGGGCGAAGTCATTAAAGAGCGCGGCATGCACATCGTGTCCCAGCCGGAGATCGAGGCCGAAGATCTTGCCGATGGGGCGGAGTTTTCTTTTTCCGCGGTGTTCGAGATCAAGCCCGAGATCGAGCTCAAGGACTACCTCGGCGTCGAAGTGGAAAAGGTCAAGGTTATCATCACCGACGAACAGGTCGACCAAGCATTGAAAAGGCTTCAAGAGGGCCACGCGCGCTTGGAGCCGGTGGAAAACCGCGACGTGGCTCAAGCAGGAGATTACGTCGCTTTAGATTATGCCGGTACGATTGACGGCAAAGAATTTCCCGGCGGCAAAGCTGACAACTACCAGATGGAAGTGGGTGGCGGACAGACGCTACCTGAATTTGACAAGGCGGCTGTCGGAGCGCGGCGGGGGGAAGCGAAATCGGTTCAGGTGCGCTTCCCGGATGACTATCCCAATCGCGATCTTTCTGGGAAAACGGCGGATTTCACTATCACGGTGCAGGAGATCAAGCAGAAAGTCTTGCCGCCGCTGGACGATGAGTTTGCCAAAGAACATGGGGAATCCGGGTCCTTGGATGAGCTGAAGAACAGAGTTCGCGGGCGCTTGCAGGACGAGTTTAAGAAATATCAGGACGGTGACCTCAAGGAACGCATCTTGAGCCGTATCATTGAAGGCCATTCACTCACGCCGCCGCCCGCCATGGTGGAAAGGCAGACGCGATACATGATGGAGCGCTACCAAGACAGAGCCGGCGAGGGTGCCGCGCCGGATGCACCCTCCATGGAGGAGGCCAGAAAAGCATTCGAAGCGCGCGCCATGCGCCAGGTGCAGGCGACGCTACTGGTGGAAAAGATCGCCCAGACCGAAAAAATCGAAGTGCCGGATACAGAAGTGCAGGAAAGGATCGAAAACCTTGCGCGCGCGGCGGGAGACCGGGGGAAAAGCTTGCGCCAATACTATTCACGGCATGAGGCACGGGACGAATTGCGCTCGCAACTCGTATTTGACCGAACTCTTGATTTTCTTCTGGAGAGGGCGAACGTCAAAGAGGTGGACGCGCCGGTTGAAAAGGTTGATGACCAGGGTAAAAAAAGCTAGACTAGGAGCATTGGTTGAGGAGCTTACCCGATAATGAATTTTATTCCGATGGTAGTGGAACAAACCGGGCGAGGAGAGCGGGCGTATGATATCTATTCCCGTTTGCTTAGAGACCGCATCGTTTTCCTCGGATCAGTGATTACCGATGATGTCGCCAACGTCATGACCGCTCAACTGCTCTTTTTGGAATCCGAAGATCCTGAACGTGATATCTTTTTCTACATAAATAGCCCGGGCGGGGGGGTCACCGCGGGGCTCGCCATCTATGACACCATGCAATATATCCGGCCGGAAATCTCGACGGTGTGCGTCGGGCAAGCGGCGAGTATGGGAGCCGTACTGCTCGCCGCCGGAGCCAAGGGCAAGCGTTTCGCGCTGCCTCACTCACGCATAATGATTCATCAGCCATTAGGCGGATTCCAAGGGCAAGCGACCGATATCGACATTCAGGCGCGGGAAATCTTGCGCATGCGCGAAGAACTCAACAGCATATTGATGAAGCATACCGGTCAGAGTCTGAAAAAGATCGAAAAGGATACCGATCGCGACCTTTTTTTGAACGGGAAACAGGCGCAGGAGTACGGGTTGGTGGACGAAGTGATTACCAATCGGCCCGAAACCGCCCAGAAGAAGTAATTGAATCTCGGTGATGCGGGGGGTCTATGCCTAAACACGGAGATGATCGATCAGGGAACCTGGTTTGTTCGTTCTGCGGCAAGAGTCAAGATGAAGTTCGCAAGCTGATTGCGGGTCCCACCGTTTATATTTGCGACGAGTGCATCGACCTTTGTAACGATATTATCGCCGAAGAATGCGACCATGAAGAAACCCTGAACGCATCTTCCAATGTTCCCAAGCCGGCGGAGATCAAACGAGTTCTGGACCAGTATGTTATCGGTCAGGAGCGGGCCAAAAAAATCCTCGCCGTCGCTGTCCATAATCACTACAAACGCATCGACAGCCAGATGGTCACGGGCGACGTCGAGTTGCAAAAGAGCAATATTTTACTCCTGGGGCCCACCGGCTCGGGCAAGACTCTCTTAGCCCAAACGCTCGCGCGCTTTTTGCAGGTGCCATTTACTATCGCTGACGCAACAAGCCTCACTGAAGCAGGCTATGTGGGGGAAGATGTCGAAAATATCATCCTCAACTTGCTCCAGGCGGCCGATTACGACGTTGAAAAAGCCCAGCGCGGAATCGTCTATATAGATGAGATCGACAAAATTTCGCGCAAGTCGGACAACCCGTCGATCACCCGGGATGTTTCCGGTGAAGGCGTGCAACAGGCGTTGCTCAAGATCGTCGAAGGCACCATGGCGAGCGTGCCCCCGAAGGGCGGGAGAAAACATCCCCAGCAGGAATTTCTCCAGGTGGACACGACTAATATCCTGTTTATCTGCGGCGGAGCTTTCGTCGGCATTGAAGATATTATTCGCAAGCGCGTGGGCCGCAAGCGCATGGGTTTTGGCGGTTCGCTGGAGGAGAAAGACGGCCGGCGCGCCAGCGATCTCTTGCACGATGTGCGGCCCGAGGACTTATTGAAGTTTGGGTTGATTCCAGAATTTATCGGCCGGTTGCCAGTGCTCGCCACGTTAGACGAGCTGGATGAATCGGCTCTGGTGCGCATCTTGAAAGAACCGAAGAACGCGCTCACCAAGCAATATTCCAAATTATTCGACATGGAAAATGTCCATCTCAAGTTTACCGAAGAGGCACTCAAGTCCATTGCTCGGGAGGCCATGAAGAGAAAATCCGGGGCCCGCGGTTTGAGGGCCATCATGGAGAACATCATGCTCGATATTATGTACGACATACCTTCCCAACCGAACATCAAGGAGGTCGTCATTTCCGATGATGTGGTTGACCGAAACGAGCCTCCGATCGTCGTATACAGCAAGGCCGCAGAAAGCGCTTAGGGGGAAAATCATGCTATTTCGCAACGAGAAGAAAGATGAAAAAGAACCAGCCGGTGGTCCGATGAGAATGCCGCTGCTACCTTTGAGGGATATTGTGGTTTTTCCACACATGGTGGTACCGCTCTTCGTCGGGCGGCAACGTTCAATCAAGGCATTGGAGGAAGCGACGCAGAAACAGGGCCCGATTTTTCTTTCGTCGCAGAAGGACGCCAAAACCAACGAACCTGCCGAAGACGATATCTATAAAATCGGCACGCTGGGCACCGTCGTGCAAATGCTCAAGCTGCCGGACGGCACTGTCAAGGTGCTGATCGAAGGCAAGAAGCGCGCGCAAATCGCCCGTTTTGTCAATCATCCCGATTTTTTCATGGTCGAGGTGGACGAGGCGAGCGAAGTTGTCGAACGGAACACGGAAATCGAAGCGCTCACTCGTGAGGTCCATACGACCTTTGAGAACTATGTGAAACTCAAAAAGAAAATACCGCCGGAGATGGTCATGTCGGTGTCGTCCATCGATGATCCGGGACGCCTCGCAGATACCATCGTTGCCCATCTCGGCATTAAAATCGAAGAACGGCAGAATCTCCTGGAGACCTTTAACGCGGCGGAGCGGCTGGAAAAGGTGTTGGCCCATATGCGCGCCGAAATTGAAATCTTGGAAGTCGAAAGACGCATACGGTCGCGCGTTAAGAAGCAGATGGAACGCTCGCAGAAGGAATACTACCTCAATGAGCAGATGCGGGCGATTCAAAAAGAACTCGGCGAAAAGGATGAGTTTAAAAACGAAATCCAGGAGATCGAAGAAAAGCTCAAACAGAAGAAACTTTCGGCTGAAGCGAAGGATAAAGTTGAAAAGGAGCTCAAGAAGCTCAAGATGATGTCGCCGATGTCGGCCGAAGCCACGGTGGTGCGCAATTACATCGACTGGATCATAGGCTTGCCGTGGAATGACTTCACCGATGACAAGCTGGATATCAACGAAGCCGAAAAAGTTCTCGAAGAGGATCACTACGGCTTGGAAAAAGTCAAGGAGCGGATCCTTGAATATCTTGCGGTACAGAGCCTCGTAGGCAAAATCAAAGGTCCGATTCTCTGCCTTGTTGGGCCTCCGGGCGTCGGCAAGACATCGCTGGGGAAATCCATTGCCCGTGCTACCGGACGAAAGTTCGTGCGCGTCTCGCTGGGTGGCGTGAGAGACGAGGCGGAAATCCGCGGACACCGGCGAACCTATATTGGCGCTCTCCCCGGTAAAATCATTCAATTTATGAAGAAAGCGGGTTCGAGCAATCCCGTCTTCCTCATGGACGAGGTCGACAAAATGTCGACGGACTTCCGCGGCGACCCGTCTTCCGCGCTCCTCGAAGTTTTGGATCCCGAACAAAATGCCACGTTCAATGATCATTACCTTGATTTGGACTATGATCTATCAAAGGTCCTGTTCATTACCACGGCCAATACGCTCGACCGGATTCCGCGGCCACTCCAGGACCGTATGGAGATCATCCGGATTGCCGGCTACACCGAGCTGGAAAAACTAAGTATTGCGAAGAAGTACCTCTTGGAGAAACAGAAAGAATCGAACGGGTTGACTCCCGAGAACGTAACTTTTACGGACAACGCTTTGTTAGGTGTGATAAGGAATTACACTAAAGAGGCGGGCGTGCGAAATCTGGAAAGGGAAATCGCCGCAATTTGCCGCAAGGTGGCCGTGGAAGTCATAAAGAAAGACCGAAACACCCACATCCAGGTTGCGAACAACAGCCTCCATAAGTATCTAGGCCCGATTAAGTATCGCTATGGCAAAGGCCGAGAACGGAGATAAAAATTGGCGTTACCACTGGTCTGGCATGGACCGAACTTGGCGGTGAGCTGCTATCGACGGAAGTCACGATTATGCCCGGAAAAGGTCAGCTCATCATAACCGGAAAACTTGGCGACGTGATGCAGGAATCGGCGCAGGCGGCGATGAGCTACGTCCGTTCCCGGGCGGTGGAAATGGGCTTGGAAAAGGACTTTTATCAAAAATTGGACGTCCATATTCACGTTCCCGAGGGCGCGATTCCTAAAGATGGGCCTTCAGCGGGTATTACCATGGCAACCTCATTGGTGTCGGCTCTGATCAAGGCGCCCGTTCATAACGATCTGGCGATGACCGGTGAAATCACATTGCGGGGAACCGTTCTTCCTATCGGAGGTTTGAAGGAAAAAATCTTGGCGGCCCATCGCGCCGGCATCAAGCGAGTCCTTATTCCAGCCGAAAACGAAAAAGACATCGAAGAGATTCCAGCGACGGTCCTAAAGGGAGTCGAACTGGTTGTAGTCGCCCACATGGATGATGTGCTTAAAAAGGCGCTGGTGCTGGACGACCCGGAAACGCTGTTTAAGAAAGCGCCGGTTGAAGCGGAAACTAAAGACGACTCCGCCGCTTTCGCGGAGAAGGTAGACGAAGGTCCGGGAGCTGAAATATTGCCCCAGTAACGCGGTTTAATTGCCAGCTCCTCTGGGGCATTTGACTCCAGATAACCCTGCTGTTATAAACGCTTTTCGCCCGGCGGTCGCAGAGCCCAAAGATAACGGTGCGACGCCGGGGGGAAGCGGGCTAGTCAATGCGAGAATCCCTCAGTTAGAGCGTTTTTAGTATCTCTACGAGGCCGCCGCAGCCGATAATGGGATCGGCTCAATTTGGACGGGAAAGATAAACGGCTGGTTTTTCAGCTAAGGGGCGGTTAGCTCAGCGGGAGAGCATCGGCCTTACAAGCCGGGGGCCACAGGTTCAAATCCTGTACCGCCCACCAGGTAGTAATTTGCTTTGTCGGGGTCGTAGTTCAGTTGGTTAGAACGCCGGCCTGTCACGCCGGAGGTCGCGAGTTCGAGTCTCGTCGGCCCCGCCATTTATTAAGAGACGGGAAGCGCAGTTCAAAACGTTCAAGCCGTTTAAGCCGTTCAAAACGATTTGAACTTTTTGAACGAATTGAACTCAAGCGGAGATCATATGAATACTGAACAAGCCCGTGCCCAACGGCAGTGGTATGTTATCGATGCCGAAGGGAAGATTTTGGGCCGAATGGCCAGCGAGATTGCAAAAATACTGCGGGGCAAAAATAAGCCGCTTTTTACGCCCAACGCCGATACCGGGGATTTCGTCGTTGTTGTCAATGCCAAGGGAATTCGGCTCACCGGCAAGAAACTACAGAAGAAAGTCTACTACCGGCACACGGATTACCCGGGTGGAATTCGGGAAAAAACCGCGGCAAAGATGCTAGAGGACAAACCCGAAGAACTGATCCGGTTGGCGGTGAAGGGGATGCTGCCCAAGAATCGGTTAAGCCGCCGGCTAGTCACCAAGCTCAAGATTTACGCTGGCCCGGAGCACCCCCATGCTGCGCAAAAGCCGGAGCCTTTGGCGCTTAGAGCATAGGAGTGAGAGAGCGATGGCTGAGAAAGTCATAACTGCGACTGGTAGAAGGAAAACCTCCGTGGCGCGAGTCTTTTTGCGCCAAGGCAAGGGCGGGATCAAGATCAATTCTCGTTCTCTTGAAGATTACTTCGGCCGCGAAACGGCCAGGATGATCGTTCTGCAGCCTTTCGACGTCACCCAAACGAAGGGCAGTTACGATATTGACGTGAATGTTCAAGGGGGTGGCAGCTCAGGCCAGGCGGGGGCGATCCGACATGGGATTACCCGCGCCCTAATGGAGGCCAACCCCGACTTTCGCACGTCACTCAAGAAAGCGGGATTTGTCACTCGCGATCCCCGGGCGGTAGAGAGAAAGAAGTACGGGCGGCACAAAGCGCGCAAGCGACCCCAGTACTCGAAACGCTGACCGGCTATTGAAAAGGCTCACCTAGCTTGCCTTGAGTCGAAGGGTCACGGTCCATACCCTCGTCGCAACGTAATAGAGTTTGGAGTAGTGGCGTGATGGGCCGAAAACCCAAGGCTCCGATACTCCTTTACTCCAGGTCAGCTACGAGTCTCATTTCTCGGCGGTAAAAAAATAGATTCCTGTCATCGTGAAGATTAGGTTGGGCGCCCAGGCAGCGAGCCATGCGGGTAAGCCGCCGCTATGGCCGAGGGAAATGCAAAACGAGATCAAAACCCAATAACCGAATCCGATAATCATCGCGATGCCAAAGCTAAGAGCCACGCCTCCGCTGATATGTTTTTTGAGCGCGAAGGGAACGGCCAAAAGCACCATGAGCGGTGAAATGAAGGGTAACGCCAGTTTTATTTGGAGGTCGACTTCGTAGGCGGTGGTGTCGATGCCCTTGGCTTTCATGTCGGCTATCTGCTTTTGCAGGTCGAAATAGGTAAATTCACTGGCGTCACGCGCAAGGAGCTTAAGGTCCTCCGGTGTTTCCGCGATGGGCGGCGGCACTTCGATTTTTTGGCTGGCCATCTTTCCGTCAGGCAAGAAACGCCATTCTACGGCTTGCTCTACCTCCCATTTCTTGCCGTTCCATCGCCCACGGGGAAACTCGACAAACCCTTGCAGGCTAAAATCCCGATTGAGAACAAATATCGTGACGCCTTCGAGGGCGTTTGCGTTGGTGTCGAAGTGGTCGATATTGATGAAACTGCCGTCTCCACGGATCCAGATGTCTCGGTTTCCAAATAGACTCTGCTGCTGTTTGTTCTTGATCTCGGATTTATAAATGGCATCCGCACGGTAAGAGAAAGCGGGTACAAGGCTCTCGTTCAAAAAAAAAGTCGCAGCGCAAATAGCCAAGGACAAGCTTACCAAGGGTAAGGCGATGCGCTGAACGCTCAGGCCATTGGCACGCATGGCGGTGATTTCGTGCGACCGCGCTAACATGCCGAGACCGAAGAGTGTGGAGAACAATGTGGCGAAACCGATGATCCGGGATACCGATATGGGAATTTTATAGAAGAAGTAGCATATCACGGTCCAGAGCGATGCCCCTGACTCGAAAATTGTGCCAGCACGGTCGAAAAGATCGACAATCATAAATAGAGTCGTGATGATCAGCAGACTAGAAAAAAAGGTGCGCAAGAACCCACGTGCAAGGTAGAGGTCCAGGATGCCACCCAGGGGTAAGAATCGAGTCCGTTCGCGCGCCGCCATAGAGATTTTTCAAGCCTTTTGCCGAATTTTTCCCCACTGTAAGCTGGCCCAGATAAAGGCGTTATCAAATCCTCCCATTAGCGCAATGGGTGATTCACGCAAAGCCTTCATGAAGAAATGGAGCGCGATGCCGCCCACCACCAGATTGGGTAACCACAACGCCAGCGCAGGGTGCAGCGTCCCCTGTTCACCAAGTGCCTTTCCCAGGGAAAGTAAAAGGTAATACGCGAGCAGCCAAAACAAACAGAGTAGAAAACCCCAGGAACGGCCGGCCCGCGAGCTGTGTGGAAGGAGAGTCAAAGAAACACCCAGAAGACAAAAGACCAGTGGCACGAACGCGAAGGAAATTCGCTGTTGCAATTCTATTCTTTCAGCTATGGCGTTCTGTCCCTGTTGCTGTTTTTCACGGATGGTTTCGATCAACCGGTGGAACCCCAGTTCCTTAGGGCCATCGCTTTTTCTCCTAACCGGACCGATGAGTTCATCCAGATCCAACTTGAAATCGTAGATATTGAAACGGGTTTGGCTGAAACCAGGACGGTTTTGGTCTCTCTGGTAAACCGACCCATCAATGAGTTTTAGCCCTAGGGTGTTGGTCTGCTCTTCGGCGGAGATGAGGGCCACTTTACCAAGAATAACATCTTCTCTATCACGGTCCCGTTTGTCGACGATCAAAATACCTTGGGCGGTGTTGCCTGGCGGGACGATTTCTTCTACATAAATCAAAATTTTGGGAAACTCCTGATTGAAGACTTTCTCTTTTAGGACTGTGCCCAGCCGGCTCTTGGCGATAGCATACAGTTCTTTCTTTAAGGCGAGATTGGCTGCCGGACGCCCGAAAACCGTAAGAAAAAGTGTGATCGCGGCAATAACGCAAGCCACGCCCGCGATGGGCCAAAGGATCTGCAGCGGGCTGACCCCCGACGCCTTGAACGCGAGGACCTCGTGATCTTGAGACAGGCGCCCTAGACCCAAAAGGATCGCCAACAGGAACGCCATCGGCACGGTAAGTTCGAGAAAGGTGGGCATTATGAGGAGCAGCAATTTGCCAATTTGCAGCGCTGGCACGCCCCGGGTAACGACTAGCTCTATGAGTTTCACGACCCGAACGATGAGCAGGACGAGAGTAAATGTTAGCAGCCCGAAGAAAAATGGCGCGAGGATTTCCGAGATGAGGTAGGTGGTCAGGGTTGTTCGCTTCACAGTCCGAGTATGTTAGCTGGTGATGTGATCATTGTAAAATCCAAATCAATGGATGGTGAAGTCGCAGCATGAAAGCGGAACAAACGGTCATTTTTGGGACCAATGCCATTTTGGAAAAATTAAGGGCAAGCCCGGAGGAGATCGTGGAAATTCTCCTTGCCGGTGAAGCGGGAGGCGCGGTGGAAACGGCAGCCGAAAGGTTGGGCGTTCGGGTGGTCCGTGGAAGCCGCGATTTGCTTGACCGGATTGCCGTGGGAGCGCGGCATCAAGGCGCGGTTGCCCGGGTGGCGGCCTTTGGGTACCGGTCCATCGACGAGTTGTTCGACGACACCTTTACAGTGTCGCAGCCGCGGCGCGTCCTCATCTTAGACGAGATCACGGACCCGCGAAATTTGGGCGCTTTGCTGCGCTGTGCCGAAGGCGCCGGCGCCCCCCATGTGGTGATTCCCAAAGACCGCTCGGCTAGTGTTACGCCGACCGTCATCAAATCCTCCGCTGGCGCCGCGCACCACGTGAAGGTCTACCGGGTCACCAACCTGCGCCAAACCATGAAGCAGCTCAAGGATCGGGGGTTTTGGCTCGTCGGACTGGATGCCGGCGCGCAAACCAGCATCTACGACCGGACCTACCCGGAAAGGCTGGGCATTGTCTTGGGTAGCGAGGGGCAAGGTATGCGTTCCCTGGTGCGCCGAGAATGTGATTTTCTTGTCTCTATTCCCATGGCCGGCAAAGTCGCCTCGTTAAACGTCGCGGTGGCGGGCGGAGTATTCCTTTTCGAGGTCCTGCGCCAGTACAGTAAGATTGACAAGGATGGGACTAAAAGATAGTAGGTCTATGATAAAAATGGTGATTTTGGTTATTTGGCTGTATTCCTATTGACTTTCGAGGACGTAGGTGCTTTAAATAATCGTTTGCAGACTTGGTAAATCACTTCCGTTGCTTCTTGGTTCGTTAAGGTTCAGGAATTACATTTAGACACTTGTTGAGTCGTCGCGATAATTTTTCCCGATGCCGAGTTGGACTCGCCGTCAGGCGCCAATGTCGACGCGCAAAAAGGAATTCACGGATCAAGCTGGCGTAGCTCAACGGTAGAGCAGCTGATTTGTAATCAGCAGGTTGTAGGTTCAAATCCTATCGCCAGCTCCACGCAATGGCGTTGGGATTCTGCAATAGTTTTAGATTAACTGGTTGTCGCAGCGAATCTGTGGAGCGAAGGGAAGCGAGGAGAGGTTCCCGAGTGGCCAAAGGGAGCAGACTGTAAATCTGCCGGCGATGCCTTCGAAGGTTCGAATCCTTCCCTCTCCACCAATTTAGTTGTGCGGGAATAGCTCAGTTGGTAGAGCGCGAGCCTTCCAAGCTCGGGGTCGCGGGTTCGAGTCCCGTTTCCCGCTCCAAATTGCTGATGGCTGATGGCGCAACGTCGCATGAACCTCCGCGTTGGCAGGGACCGAGCTAGAAGCCATCGACTGACATTTGCCCAGGTAGCTCAGTCGGTAGAGCACGTCCTTGGTAAGGACGAGGTCAGCGGTTCAAGCCCGCTCCTGGGCTTTCGGTCCGGTAGATCAAGGGGCGGGGTTCGTATGTAGCGATCAGTTTGAGTGTGGAATACGATTGACCGGCAAATTTTTAGGAGGATGAGATGAGTAAACAGAAGTTCGAGCGAAAAAAACCCCACCTGAATATCGGCACTATCGGACATGTTGACCATGGCAAAACCACGTTGACGGCGGCGATTACGAAGGTTCTGGAGAAGCAAGGCAAGGCCAAGTTTCTAGCCTACGACCAGATCGACAAAGCCCCCGAAGAAAGAGAGCGCGGCGTCACGATCAATATCGCCCATGTCGAATATGAAACCGACAAGCGCCATTACGCCCACGTCGACTGCCCGGGCCACGCTGACTATATCAAAAACATGATCACAGGCGCGGCGCAGATGGACGGCGCGATCCTGGTCGTTTCCGCCGCGGACGGGCCGATGCCTCAGACCCGCGAGCATATACTGCTGGCCCGGCAAGTCGGTGTTCCCGCCATCGTCGTCTTTCTCAATAAAGCGGATATGGTGGATGACAAAGAGCTTTTGGAACTCGTTGAGCTCGAAGTGCGCGAACTTCTGTCGAAGTACAAATTCCCGGGCGATGATACGCCCATTGTCATTGGCAGCGCCCTGAAAGCTCTGGAGGGCGACGTGTCGGAAATGGGTGAAGGCGCTATCCTCAAACTGATGGATGCGATCGATTCTTTTGTCCAAGAGCCGGTCCGCGATGTCGACAGGCCCTTTATTATGCCCGTTGAGGACGTTTTTACGATCAGCGGACGCGGCACGGTGGTTACCGGGCGGGTCGAACGCGGCATCGTCAAGGTCGGCGAGGAAATTGAGATTGTCGGATTTCGCCAAACCCAGAAAACCGTTGCGACAGGTGTGGAAATGTTCCGTAAGCTTCTCGACGAAGGGCGGGCGGGGGACAATATCGGCGTGCTGCTTCGGGGCACCAAACGGGAGGACGTGGAGCGGGGTCAGGTTCTGGCGAAACCGGGAAGCATCACACCCCACACCAAGTTTAACGCCGAGGCCTATGTGCTGACGAAGGAAGAAGGCGGGCGACATACGCCGTTTTTTAATGGGTACCGGCCGCAGTTCTATTTTCGCACCACCGATGTCACCGGCGTCGTAAAACTGCCTGAGGGCACTGAAATGGTCATGCCCGGCGACAATATCAACGTGGAAATTGAACTGATAACCCCGGTGGCTATGGACGACGGCTTGAAATTCGCCATCCGCGAAGGCGGCAGGACCGTTGGCGCGGGCGTTGTGACCAAGATTAATCAATAGCTCAGACAAGAAAGAGGGCAGCCATGCGGGAGATTATTGGGTTTGCTTGCGATAAATGCAAGCGCAAGAACTATACTTCCACGAAAAACAGAAAAACGACCACGGAAAAGCTGGCGCTGAAGAAATTCTGTGCCTCATGTCGGGCTCATACCCAGCATCGCGAGGTCAAGGTCTGACGGGATAACAGGGTCAGTAGCTCCAATTGGTTAGAGCGCCGGACTCCAAATCCGGTTGTTGCAGGTTCGAGTCCTGCCTGACCCGCCATCTCACTGTTTAGGAAAACCTCATGGCTGATTGGATGCAGAGAGTCCAGGAAGGTGCCCGCGGCGCCAAAGAGTTCGTCGAGGAATCCTGGGTTGAGCTTATGAAGGTCCATTGGCCGTCGCGCAAGGAAACTTACGCGGCGACATTGGTTGTGATCGTGGTGGTAATCTTGATTTCGATCTACTTGGCGGTGGTGGATTTCGGGCTAACTAGTGCTATCGAGGCGATCATCGGCTAACACTTCGGGTCGTCCAAAATGGCGAAACAATGGTATATTGTTCATACCTTTTCAGGTTATGAACAAAAGGCGAAGGCCGCGCTCGAAGAACGCATCAAGTCGCTCGGCCGGCAGGACTTTTTCGGCGAAATCCTGGTTCCGGTCGAAAAGGTCGTCGAATTGATCAAGGGGAAGAAGAAAACTTCGTCGCGCAAATTTTTTCCCGGCTACATTCTCGTTCAGATGGAACTGAACGATGACACCTGGCATGTGGTCAAAGAGACTCCAAAGGTGACGGGTTTCGTTGGGGGCAGTACCAATCCGCCGCCGGTGAGCGATGAAGAAGTCAGGACCATCACTCAGCACATGGAAGAAGGGGCGATCAAACCGAAGCCCCGGGTGCTATTCTCGGTTGGGGAGAATGTGAAAGTGGTCGACGGCCCGTTCGCGGATTTCAACGGCGTGGTCGAAGACGTCCGCCCCGAGAAGGGGAAGCTCAGAGTTCTTATCAGTATTTTCGGACGCGCTACGCCGGTGGAGCTGGAATTTGTCCAGGTGGAACGCAACTAAAGCAAAGGGCCGCGAATCATGGCGAAAAAGATAATCGGTCAAGTAAAGCTACAGATTCCAGCGGGACAGGCCAACCCGAGTCCTCCCGTGGGTCCAGCGTTGGGCCAGCGCGGCGTCAATATCATGGAGTTTTGCAAGTCGTTCAACGCCGCGACCCAGTCCAATCAAGGGATGATCATTCCGGTAATCATCACGGTGTACGCCGACCGGTCGTTTACCTTCACGACCAAGACGCCGCCGGCCTCCGTCCTGTTGAAGAAGGCGGCAGGGCTCGAAAAGGGATCGAGTGCGCCGGGCAAGACCATGGTCGGCAAAGTCACACGGGCGCAGGTTCGGCAAATCGCCGAACTGAAACTGAAAGATCTGACGGCCAAGGATTTGGCGGCGGCGGAAAAATCGGTGGAAGGCACCGCGCGCAGTCTCGGGCTTGAAGTCGACGGTTGAAATCATCAACCGAGTTCAAGACGGTTAAGCAGTGCACGCCGTTCAAAACGGCGCGGCGTCGTATCGGGCGAGTTTGACGGTCGCAGCACTTTTCGTGAATGAGGAGAAAATGAGCGCCAACGGAAAATCTTACAAGAACGCAATAGCCAAAGTCGACCGCACCAAGCGCTATCTTTTGGAAGATGGCCTCAGCCTCGCAAAGGAAACCGCTCGGGCGAAATTCGACGAAACCGTTGAGATAGCCATACGCCTCGGCGTTGATCCACGGCAGGCCGATCAAAACGTGCGTGGCACGGTAAGCTTACCTCACGGCATGGGGAAAACCGTACGCATTGTCGCCTTTGCCAAAGGCGATAAAGAAAAAGAAGCGCAAGATGCCGGGGCGGACTTCGTTGGCAGCGATGAACTCATCAAAAGAATCAGCGAAGGATGGTTTGACTTCGACAAAGCGGTGGCAACGCCGGACATGATGGCGGCGGTGGGACGCATTGGCAAGATTCTCGGACCGCGAGGCTTGATGCCCAATCCGAAGACCGGCACTGTGACCGTCGACGTTGGCAAAGCGATAAAGGAAATCAAAGCCGGCAAATTGGAGTACCGCGTAGACAAAGCGGGCATAGTCCATATTCCGGTGGGTAAAGCCTCATTCGGCGCCGCCCAGCTGATCGATAACGCTACGGCGGTTTTACAGTCTATTTTACGCGCCAAACCAGCCTCCGCTAAGGGCAACTATGTTCGCGGCGTGACAGTCTCGACGACGATGGGCCCGGGTATCAAGCTCGATCTGTCGCAGATCAGGTTGATGGCGGCTTAGCAGGCCGCTAAAAAGGACGTTTGGAGTCTCGCGTCTAGAGTCTAGAGTTACTCGAAACCCGGAACTAGAATCCGGAAGCGACGTTTTAACATATCACTTCGCCGCTAAGGAGTGTGCATGGCAGAGTTACAGACATCGCGTGCCATTCAAGCCGAAAAAGCCGAGACGGTGGCCGCCGTACAGAAGCGTTTAAGGGCGGCCAAATTGGCCATCGTCACGGAGTATCGCGGACTCAACGTGGATCAGATGACGCGACTGCGCCGGGAAATCCGCCAAGCCTCGGGCGAGTATCAAGTCATCAAGAACACCCTGGTCAAGCTCGCGCTCAAAGGATCCCCCTATGCGGACCTAGAGCGCTTACTGGAAGGGCCAAACGGCTGGGTGTTCGCCTATGATGATCCGGTGGTGCTTTCCAAGGCGCTGCTCAAATTTGCCGGCGAGAACGACAAATTGGCCATCAAGGGTGCGGTCTTTGAAGGCCAGTTCATGGATCCGGCCAAGGTCAAGGTCCTTTCGCAAATGCCGAGCAAGCCTGAGTTGCAGGCGAAATTGCTGGCCACGATCCAAGCGCCGGCAACTCAATTGGTTCGTCTGATCCAGGAACCCGGCGCACGGGTGGCCAGGTTATTGGAGACTTTGCGCAAGGGAAAAGCGGAGTAGGCAGAAAATATCAGCAGCTTGCAGCGGAATTAATTCAAAGGGGGAAGGTTCTATGCCAGAGGTATCGAAGGAGCAAGTCAAAGACTACATCAAAAATATGACCCTGATGGATGCGGCGGCGCTCGTCAAGGAGCTCGAGGAGGAGCTGGGCGTCAGCGCGGCGGCACCGGTGGCGGTGGCAGCCGTAGCGGCGGGACCGGCGGCGGCAGCGGAGGAGAAGACCGAATTCAACGTAGTTCTCACCCAAGCCGGAGAGAAGAAAATTCAGGTCATCAAGGTCGTGCGTGAATTGACAGGATTGGGGCTCAAGGAAGCGAAGGATCTGGTCGATGGCGCGCCGAAGAACGTAAAGGAAGCCGTGTCCAAGGCTGAGGCCGAGGACGTCAAAAAGAAGCTCGAGGAACAAGGCGCAAAGGTCGAAATCAAGTAAACCGGGGAGTCGCGGCGATTCCGATGATTCGATTGAAGATTCGTTGCGTTCCCGGTTGCGTAGATTTATCCATGGTCGCTGTAAGCGCGGTGGCGTGGCCAAGCGCCCGGCGCATCGCCGCGGCACGGTATCTTTTTTCTCTAACCCGGTGTAAACGGTTTGTTCTAAATAAGGAGCTGGCATGGCATTTCAAGTGGCCAATAATTTACGATTTCGCCGCAGTTTCGGGAGCATTCGAAAGATTATCGATCTGCCGTACTTGATTGAAATCCAGAAAAACTCCTACGATCATTTTTTGCAGAAAGGGGTTTCGTCGGCGGAACGCCAGAATATCGGTTTGCAAGAAGTTTTTCGATCGGTGTTTCCGATCAAAGACTTCAACGATACCGCTTCCCTGGAGTTCGTGAGTTACACTCTGGGCGAGCCCAAATACGATGTGGACGAATGCCATCAGCGCGGGATGACCTTCGCCGCCCCGTTAAAAGTGACCGTCCAGCTGGTGCTTTGGGATGTGGATAGCCAAACGGGCACGCGCAGCATCAAGAACGTAAAAGAGCAGGAAGTCTACTTCGGTGAAATGCCGCTCATGACCAAGAATGGCACCTTCATGGTTAACGGCACAGAGCGGGTCATCGTCAGCCAATTGCACCGTTCGCCCGGCGTCTTTTTCGAGCACGATAAAGGCAAAACCCACGCCAGCGGCAAACTTTTGTATTCGGCCCGGCTCATTCCTTACCGCGGTTCGTGGGTAGACTTGGAATTTGACCCGCGCGATATCCTGTATGTTCGCATCGACCGGCGGCGCAAATTTCACGCGACGGTATTGTTGCGCGCGCTGGGAATGACCGCCGAGGATTTGTTGAACTATTACTATAAGGGCGACAGCATCGTTTTGGATGGGCGCAAGCCGGCTCTGGTTTTCAACCCTGAGCATCTTTTGGGCGCCGCCGTCGGCGCCGATGTGCGCGACCCGAAAAGCAACGACGTGATCGTCAAGCAAGGCAGGAAATTTACCCGGCCCGTGTTGCGCCAGATGGAGACCGCGCGGATCAAACAGGTCCCCATCGAGTGGGACGATATCATCGGGCGCGTGGCTGCTCACGATATCGTCAATTCACAGACGAAAGAAGTCATCGTCGAGTGCAATCATGAAATAACCCGCGAAAAACTCGAAGCGATTCGGGAAAAGGGGATCCATCAGATCGAAGTCCTTTTCATCGACGAATCCAACATTGGTCCTTATCTGCGCAATACCCTGCTCCAGGACCGCATCCGTACCCCTCAGGATGCGATTTTGGAAATTTACCGGCGTTTGCGTCCGGGCGACCCGCCGACGGTGGAGTCTGCGACCAATTTTTTCAATAACCTATTTTTCAACCCCGACCGCTATGATCTCTCCAAGGTCGGCCGGCTTAAATTAAACCATCGTCTCAAGTTGAACGTTCCTCTGGAGCAGGGCACGCTGCGTAAAGAAGACATTCTCGAGGTGGTGCGCTATCTGATGGAACTCAAGAACGGCAACGGCTCGGTGGACGATATCGACCACCTAGGCAACCGCCGGGTGCGCGCCGTTGGCGAGCTGGTGGAAAATCATTTTCGCGTCGGCTTGGTGCGCATGGAGCGGGCGATCAAAGAAAAAATGAGCCTCCAAGATATCGAGACCTTGATGCCTCAGGAGCTGATCAACTATAAGCCAGTATCGGCGGCGTTGAAGGAATTCTTTGGATCGAGCCAGCTGTCCCAGTTTATGGATCAGACCAACCCGCTCTCGGAAATCACCCATAAACGGCGTTTGTCGGCGCTCGGTCCGGGGGGGTTGACGCGTGAGCGGGCGGGCTTCGAGGTCCGCGACGTCCACCCGACGCACTACGGTCGTGTCTGTCCCATCGAGACTCCCGAAGGCCCGAACATCGGTCTCATCGCATCGCTTACGACCTATGCCAGGGTCAATGAATACGGTTTTATCGAGACGCCCTATCGCGAGGTCGAGAACGGACGGGTAACCGACCGCATCCGCTACCTCTCCGCGCTTGAGGAAGAGGACCATGTCATCGCCCAGGCTAACGCTCCCATCGACGGGCGCGGCACCTTTACGGCGGATCTGATCTCGTCGCGAAAAGGCGGCGAATTTGTCATGGCACGCCCCGAAGAAGTGAACTTCATGGACGTGTCGCCGAACCAACTGGTCAGTGTCGCCGCTTCGTTGATTCCTTTTCTGGAAAACGACGACGCGAACCGGGCTTTGATGGGATCGAATATGCAGCGCCAGGCGGTGCCGCTTCTGCGCACCGAAGCACCGTTGGTCGGCACCGGCATGGAAAAAACCGTCGCTCGCGATTCTGGTGTTACCGTGGTGGCGTTGCGTGACGGCTTGGTGGAGAGCGTCGATTCGACGCGGATCGTGGTAAAAGCCGATAAGACCTCCGGCGCCCGGGATACCGGCGTCGATATCTACAATCTCGTCAAGTACCAACGCTCCAACCAGAATACTTGCATCAACCAACGTCCCATCGTGGTGGTGGGCGACCAGGTCAAGTCCGGCGAAGTCATCGCCGATGGCCCGGCGACGGAAATGGGTGAGCTCGCCTTGGGGCGCAATGTGCTCGTGGCGCTCATGCCTTGGGGCGGCTATAACTTCGAAGATTCGATTCTGATCAGTGAGCGGGTAGTCAAGGAGGATATCTACACCTCGATCCACATCGAGGAGTTTGAATGCGTTTCCCGCGACACCAAGCTCGGTCCGGAGGAAGTCACCCGCGATATTCCAAACGTCGGCGACGAGGCACTGACCGATCTCGACGAAAGCGGCATTATCCGCATCGGCGCCGAGGTCAAGGCGGGCGATATCCTGGTCGGGAAAATAACGCCGAAGGGCGAGACCCAGCTTTCCCCTGAAGAAAAACTCTTGCGCGCGATCTTCGGGGAAAAAGCGGGAGAAGTGCGGGATACCTCGCTGCGGGTGCCGCCGGGCGTCGAAGGCACGGTGATCAACGTACGCATCTTTTCGCGCAAGGGGCTGGGCAAAGACGACCGCAGCAAATTCATCGAAGAGGAAGAGATTATCCGGCTGCGCAAAGACCAGCACGACGAGATCCGCATTCTTCAGGAAGGCGCGCTCAGACGGCTCAAGAGGCTTTTGGTCGGAAAGTCTTTGGCGGCTCGTCTAGCGGACGATAATCGCAAAGTTTTGCTTAATAAGGGCCAAGAGCTGACTGAAGACGATCTCGATCAGTTGCCGATGAGCTATTGGGGCGAGATTCGGGTCGAAAGCGAATCCGCCGAGGCGGAGCTGCACCGCATCGTCGACAGCACGGAGCAGCAAGTCAAGTCGATCAAAGAGGTTTTTGAAAGCAAGATCGACAGGCTCAAGGGCGGCGATGAGCTGCCGCCGGGCGTCATCAAAATGGTCAAAGTGTTCGTGGCCATCAAACGCAAACTGCAGGTTGGCGATAAGATGGCGGGGCGTCATGGTAACAAGGGCGTTATTTCGCGGATATTGCCCGAAGAGGATATGCCCTATTTGGAAGACGGCACTCCCGTAGACGTGGTGTTAAACCCGCTTGGCGTACCCTCACGTATGAACGTGGGACAAATTCTCGAGGCGCATTTGGGCTGGGCGGCGCGCACCCTCGGGGAGCAGATCGACGAGTTATTGCGCGCGCACCGCCAGCAGGACGGCGACGCCCTCAAGCGCCGCGTCAAAGAGTACTTAAACAACAAGGATGCGGGCGAGCTCATCGACGGCGTGAAGGACGCCGACCTCGTCAAGCTTGCCGGAAAATACCGCGACGGTGTGCGCGTCGCCTCGCCCGTTTTCGACGGCGCGGCGGAGGAAGAGATCTTTAACCTGCTCAGGAAGGCGGGTTTGCCGGTCAGCGGGCAAGTCACGCTTTGCGACGGACAGACGGGCCGACCCTTCGACGGTAAGGTGACGGTGGGGGTCATGTACATCATGAAACTCCATCACCTGGTGGACGATAAGATTCACGCCCGCTCCACTGGTCCGTATTCGCTGGTTACCCAGCAGCCGTTGGGTGGTAAGGCCCAGTTCGGCGGCCAGCGTCTCGGCGAGATGGAAGTGTGGGCGCTGGAAGCTTATGGCGCGGCCTACACGCTGCAAGAGATGCTGACGGTAAAATCCGACGACGTGGTCGGCCGCACTCGCATGTACGAAGCCATCGTCAAGGGCGACAACCTTTTGGAGCCCGGTCTGCCGGAGTCCTTCAACGTCATGGTGAAAGAGCTGCAAAGCTTGGGATTGGATATTGATCTAGTAGAGGAATAGTCTCTAGCCCCTGCGCGGCTGCGCCGCGCAGACGGAGGTCATTTTTTCATGGAAGACCTGTTTAATTTATTTGAGAAGCCGAAGAACCCGATAAGTTTCAACGCCATCAAGATTTCCATCGCTGCACCGGAGAAAATTCGCTCCTGGTCGCATGGCGAAGTCAAGAAGCCCGAAACCATCAATTACCGGACTTTCAAGCCTGAGCGCGACGGCCTGTTTTGCGCCAAGATATTCGGCCCGACCAAGGACTACGAGTGCAATTGCGGCAAATACAAGAGAATGCGCCATCGCGGCGTGGTGTGTGAGAAGTGCGGGGTTGAAGTGATTCAGTCCAAAGTGCGGCGCGAACGCATGGGGCACATCGAGCTGGCGACGCCCGTGGTGCATATCTGGTTTCTCAAAAGCCTGCCGAGCCGCATCGGCGCGCTGCTCGATATGTCGCTCAAGGATATCGAGAAGGTGCTTTATTTCGAGTCGTATATCGTCATCGATCCCGGCGAGACGCCGCTGGAGCACAGAGAGCTGTTAACCGATGCCCGTTACCGCAAAGCGATGGAGGAGTACGGCGGCAAATTCGTCGCGGCAATGGGCGCGGAGGCGATCCGCAAATTGCTCAAATCCCTCGATGTCGCGAAACTCTCCGAGGAATTGCACCAGGAAATGCGCGAATCCAACTCTGAAGTGCGGCGCAAGAAGATGGCCAAGCGGCTCAAAGTCATGAACGCCTTCAAGACTTCCGGCAATCGTCCCGAGTGGATGGTGCTCGAAGTGATCCCGGTGATCCCGCCTGATCTACGTCCGCTGGTGCCGCTGGATGGCGGCAGGTTCGCGACCTCAGATCTTAACGATCTTTATCGCCGCGTCATCAACCGCAACAACCGGCTCAAACGGCTGATGGAGCTGAATGCGCCGGATATGATCATCCGCAATGAAAAGCGCATGCTGCAGGAATCGGTGGACGCGCTGTTTGACAATGGCCGGCGCGGCCGCGCCATTACCGGCCAAAACCGCCGGCCGCTCAAGTCGTTGAGCGATATGCTCAAGGGCAAGACCGGACGCTTCCGCCAGAATCTGCTGGGAAAACGGGTGGACTATTCCGGCCGTTCCGTGATCGTGGTGGGTCCCGAGCTGCGGCTGCACCAGTGCGGATTGCCGAAGAAGATGGCCCTCGAGCTATTCAAGCCGTTTATCTACAACAAGCTCGAAGAGCGGGGTCATGTCACCACCATCAAGAGCGCCAAGAAGATGGTGGAAAAAGAACGCCCCGAAGTTTGGGATATACTCGATGAGGTCATTCGCGAACATCCGGTGCTGCTCAATCGCGCGCCGACCTTGCACCGGCTCGGCATTCAGGCCTTCGAACCGATACTGATCGAAGGCAAGGCGATCCAGCTGCATCCGCTGGTTTGCGCCGCCTATAACGCCGACTTCGACGGCGATCAAATGGCAGTGCACGTGCCGCTCTCGGTGGAGGCCCAAGTCGAAGCGCGGGCGCTGATGATGTCGACCAACAATATTCTCTCGCCGGCCAGTGGCAAGCCGATCATCGTGCCGACCCAAGACATCGTATTGGGGCTCTACTACATGACGCGTGAGCGCTTGCACATGAAAGGAAGCGGCCGGCTGTTCAGCAGTCCCACGGAAGTGAGGATCGCCTACGACCAAGGTGAAGTGGACTTGCAAGCGCCGATTACCGTGCGGATCAACGGTGAGCGGGTGGAGACGACGGTGGGCCGGGTTCAGGTGTATGAGATCGTGCCGCCGATGATTCCGTTCAAAGAAGTGAACCGGGTGATGAAAAAGAAGGAGTTGGCGAATCTCATCGACATTAGCTACCGGTTGGCCGGCAATAAGGCAACGGTTATTCTCGCGGATCGCTTGAAGGACATCGGTTATCAAAACGCGACTCGGGCCGGCATCTCGATATCCATCAAGGATATGGTCATCCCACCGAGTAAAGAGGTACTGCTTAAAACCGCCCACGAAGACGTGCGCGAAATCGAGGAGCAGTACAAGAACGGCCTGATTACCGACGGTGAACGCTACAACAAAGTCGTCGATATCTGGGCTGAAGTCACCGACCGCATCGCCGACGAGATGCTGCGCGACCTCGGCACGGAGAAAGTCACCGATGACAGCGGCAAGGAAATCTCGGTGCCGAGTTTCAACCCGATTTTCATGATGGCCGACTCCGGTGCGCGGGGGAGCGCCCAGCAGATTCGCCAGCTCGCGGGGATGCGCGGATTAATGGCGAAACCTTCTGGTGAAATCATCGAGACGCCGATTACCGCGAACTTTCGCGAAGGGCTCACCGTGCTGCAGTACTTTATCTCGACCCACGGCGCGCGCAAAGGTCTCGCGGATACGGCGCTCAAAACCGCCAACTCCGGCTATCTGACGCGCCGCCTCGTCGATGTCGCGCAGGATTCCGTCATATCGGAAGAAGACTGCGGCACTTTGGATGGCATCGAGATGACGCCGCTCATGGAGGGCGGCGAGGTCATCGAGCCGCTGGGCGACCGGGTGCTCGGACGCGTGGCGCTGGACGATGTCAAGGACCCGTTTACGGGCGATACCATCGTCAACGCCAACCAGGAGATCGATGAGGAACTGGTGCAGCGCGTTGAGGACTCCGGCCTGGAGCGGATCAAAATCCGCTCGGTGCTCACCTGCCAATCGAGGCGCGGGGTTTGCATCATGTGCTATGGTCGCGACCTGGGTCGCGGCCATATGGTCAACCCAGGCGAAGCCATCGGCGTCATGGCCGCGCAATCCATCGGCGAGCCGGGAACGCAGTTGACGATGCGCACCTTCCATATCGGCGGCACGGCGAGCCGGCGGGCCGAGCAAACGACCTTGGAATCGCGCAACGAAGGTTTTCTCAAATTCATCAACGTCAATACCGTCGCCAATAAAGGTGGCGACCTCGTGGTCATGAACCGCAATGGCGAGGTCGCCATCGTCGACTACCCCGAGGGTGATAAGGGGCGCGCACGGGAGCGCGAACGCTACCCGGTCGTCTATGGCGCAAAGCTGAAAAAGAAGGACGGCGCGAAAATCAAAGCGGGGGAACTCTTGGCCGAGTGGGATCCGTACACGATCCCGATTCTCACTGAGGTGGGCGGTGTCGTTAGGTTCGGCGATGTGATCGAAAACTCTACGATGAAGGAACAGGTAGACGAGCGCACCGGTCTCGCAACTAAACTCATCACCGACTCCAAAGACGTGGGCAAACGCCCGCGGATTTCGATTAAGGACACGCAAGGGCAAACGACGCGTCTCGGCGCGACATCGGAAGCGCGCTATTTGTTGCCCGTGGGAGCCCATATCAACGTTCAAGACGGACAAAGCGTCAACGCCGGCGACGTGCTCGCGAAGATACCGCGGGAAACGACCAAGACTAAGGACATCACCGGAGGTCTGCCGCGCGTCGCGGAGCTCTTCGAAGCGCGCAAACCGAAGGAATTTGCCGTCATCAGCGAGATCGACGGCGTCGTTGCGTTTGGCAAAGACACCAAGGGCAAACGCAAAGTAGTCGTCACCCCCGACATCGGCGAAGCGAGGGAATATTTGATTCCCAAGGGCAAGCATATCAGCGTGCATGACGGCGACCGCGTCCAGGCCGGTGAATCGTTGATGGACGGATCGTCCAACCCGCATGATATTCTCAACATTCTCGGCGAAAAGGCATTGGCGAAATATTTAGTGGACGAAGTGCAAGAGATTTACCGCCTGCAGGGCGTGCGCATTAACGACAAGCACATCGAAGTTATCGTACGCCAAATGCTGCGCCGCGTGCGCATCAAGGAAGTCGGCGATACCGAATTTCTCATTGGCGACCAGGTGGAGAAATGGCGCTTCGATGAAGAGAACCAAAAGGCCATCGGCGACGGGGGTAAGCCCGCGGTGGCGGAGCCTCTGCTACTCGGTATCACCAAGGCGTCGCTCTCCACGGAAAGCTTCATCTCTGCCGCGTCATTTCAGGAAACCACCAAAGTGCTTACGGAAGCGGCAATCCAGGGCAAGATCGATATGCTTTGTGGGCTCAAGGAAAACGTCATTATGGGACGGCTTATTCCGGCCGGCACCGGTATACCGAGGTACTCCAAGGCGGAGATCGAATTGGAGGAACCAGAGGAATCGGCGGGCGAATATTCCGAGGCGGCGGAAGCTTAAAGTTTTGACAAGGCGAGTATAATTTGATAAAAACAGGGATTTTCGGGGCAACCATTCCACAAACTTGACTAGCAGTTCGTAAAATGACGCATTAGTATGCCTACAATCAACCAGCTGATCCGCGAAGCCCGGGAACAACAGCGGCGCAAGAATACCGCTCCTGCTCTGCAGGGTTGCCCGCAGAAGCGCGGCGTCTGCACCCGGGTTTACACTTCGACGCCAAAAAAGCCGAACTCGGCATTGCGCAAAGTGGCGCGCGTGCGTCTCACCAACGGGATCGAAGTCACTTCCTATATTCCCGGCGTGGGACACAACTTGCAGGAGCACTCCGTGGTGCTGATTCGCGGCGGGCGCGTTAAAGACCTGCCGGGCGTACGCTACCACATTATCCGTGGCACGCTGGATTCCATCGGCGTGCAGGAACGAAGACAGGGGCGCTCCAAGTACGGAGCAAAAAAACCCAAGTAAAGATTTATGCCGCGCAAGGGAGAGGTTAAAAAAAGAGAAGGATTGCCGGACCCAAAGTACGGCGACAAGACGGTGGCGAAGTTTGTCA
Source organism: uncultured delta proteobacterium (assembly GCA_963840855.1). Classification (GTDB taxonomy): domain Bacteria; phylum Desulfobacterota; class Binatia; order UBA9968; family UBA9968; genus DATACQ01. Next base: position 23,896 of record CAWJBB010000048.1, on the reverse strand, counting down.
ACACGATCATGAGCCGCGGCAAAAAGAGCACCGCGGAATCTATATTGTACCGGTCGCTGGATATCGTCACCGCCAAAACCAAAGAAGACTCCCTGGGCGTGTTCAAGCGAGCTCTGGAGAACGTCCGACCGACGGTGGAAGTTCGCTCGCGGCGCGTCGGTGGCGCCACTTACCAGGTGCCGGTGGAAGTTCGCCCGCAGCGGCGCCTGTCACTGAGCATGCGCTGGCTCATACAAGCTGCGCGGGATCGCAGTGAAAAATCCATGGAAGAAAAACTCGCGGCGGAATTGATCGATGCCGCGAACAACCGCGGTACGTCAATCAAGAAAAAGGAAGATACCCATCGCATGGCGGAGGCCAATCGGGCATTCGCGCATTATCGGTGGTAGCTAAAATTAAAGAGATGTGCTGGAAAAAAGGAGGCGGGTTGACCGCCTCCTTTTTTTCCGGTGAATTGATATGGCACGCACGGTCGCATTAGAGAAGACTCGCAATATCGGTATCATGGCCCACATCGATGCCGGTAAGACAACGACCACCGAACGCATCCTGTACTACACCGGGATCAATTACAAAATCGGCGAGGTCCATGATGGGACCGCCACCATGGACTGGATGGTGCAGGAGCAGGAGCGCGGGATCACCATCACTTCGGCGGCGACCACCTGTTTCTGGCGCGACCACCGGGTCAACATCATTGATACGCCTGGTCATGTGGATTTCACTATCGAGGTTGAGCGTTCGCTCAGGGTTTTGGACGGTGCCGTGGCGGTTTTCTGCTCTGTGGGCGGCGTCGAGCCGCAGACCGAAACCGTGTGGCGGCAGGCCGACAAGTACGGCGTGCCGCGCCTGGCGTTCGTCAACAAGATGGACCGCCTGGGAGCTGACTTTTTTCGGGTCGTGCAAATGATTCGCGACCGGCTCGGCGCTCAGCCGGCGATTGTGCAGATTCCCATCGGCGCTGAAGAAAAATTTATTGGAATCGTCGACTTGATCACGATGAAGGCAATGATTTGGGAAGATGAGAGTCTCGGAGCCAAGTTCCATGAGGAACCCATCCCGGAGGGACTCAAGATCCAGGCGGATGAGTATCGAGAGAAGCTGCTCGAGGCGGCCGCCGATTCCGATGAAGCCATCATGGAAAAATATCTGGAAGGAAAACCGATCAGCGAGTCGGAGCTGCGCGCCGCGGTGCGCAAGGCGACCTTGGCGTTGAAGATCGTGCCGGTTTTGTGCGGCTCGGCTTTCCGCAACAAGGGTGTTCAACCGATGCTCGACGCGGTGATCGATTATCTTCCCTCGCCGTCGGACATTCCGCCCGTGAAGGGCATCAATCCTGACACGCAGCAGATCGAAGCACGACCGGCCAAAGATGACGCGCCTTTTTCCGCGCTTGCGTTCAAAATCATGACCGATCCTTTCGTCGGGACGCTGAGTTTTTTTCGCGTCTATTCGGGATCGCTGACTTCCGGTTCCAGCGTTTTCAACTCGACTAGAACCAAACGCGAGCGCATCGGCCGCCTGCTCAAGATGCACGCCAACAAGCGCGAGGAAATCAAAGAAGTCTACGCCGGTGACATCGCCGCCGCGGTGGGTCTCAGGACCGCCACCACGGGGGATACGCTTTGCGATGAAGATCATCCCATCGTGCTCGAATCGATCGACTTCCCCGACCCTGTGATTTCCATCGCCATCGAGCCCAAGAGCAAAGCAGACCAGGAAAAGCTCGGGTTGTCGCTGCAGAAGCTGGCCACCGAAGATCCTTCATTCAAAGTCCGCACTGACGAAGAAACCGGGCAGACAATCATTTCTGGAATGGGTGAGCTGCATCTGGAAATCATCGTCGATCGCCTGCTGCGCGAATTTAACGTCGGCGCCAACGTCGGTAAACCGCAGGTGGCCTATAAAGAGACCGTCCGCAAGGCGGTGGAGCAACAAGGAAGGTTTATCCGCCAGACCGGCGGCCGCGGCCAATATGGCGACGTGTGGATCAAGCTGGAGCCTCAGCCGCCGGGCGCTGGTTTTGAGTTCGTCGATGCCATCAGGGGCGGTTCAATCCCGCGCGAGTATATTCCCGCGGTAGAGAAGGGCGTTCGCGAGGCCACCGACAACGGCGCCCTGGCGGGATACCCGGTGGTGGATGTAAAAGTGACGCTGACCGACGGCAGTTACCATGACGTCGATTCCTCGGAAATCGCTTTCAAAATAGCGGGATCGATGGCCTTCAAGGAGGCGATGCGCAAGGCCGGCCCGGTGCTGCTCGAGCCCATCATGTCGGTGGAGGTGGTGGTGCCGGAGGAATTCATGGGCGATGTCATCGGCGACATCAGTTCGCGGCGCGGCAAAGTGTTGGGCATGGACACGCGCCCCGCGGCGCAGGCCATCGATGCCAGGGTTCCCTTAGCGCAAATGTTTGGCTACGCTACGGATCTGCGCTCCATAACCCAGGGCCGCGCTACTTACACCATGCAGTTTTCTCACTATGAGCCGGTGCCAACGGCGGTGGCCGAAGGGATCATCGCCAAATTCACCGGCAAGCCGGATGATTAAAGTATGAACGAGAAGATAAGAATACGCCTGAAAGCCTATGACCACCGGGTACTGGATCAATCGGTGGGTGAAATTGTCGAAACCGTTCGGCGCACAGGCGGCAGAGTGGCGGGACCCATTCCGTTGCCGACGCGCATTGAACGATTTACCGTGAACCGTTCTCCGCACGTTGACAAAAAGTCCAGAGACCAATATGAGATTCGGACGCATAAGAGGCTCCTTGATATTTTGGAGCCGACACAACAGACCATCGACGCCCTGGGCAAACTCGACATTGCCGCCGGCGTGGACGTGGAGATAAAGTTACAATGAGAGGAACGGAATACTGGAATGCCGGAATAGTGGAAAAATTGGGTAACTCCCACGATTCCATCGTTTCATTACTCCATTTTTGACTGGATCATATCATGACGGGGCTGATCGGCAGAAAACTCGGCATGACGCAAGTCTTCAACCCGGAGGGGAATGTTATTCCCGTCACGGTGATCGAAACCGGGCCTTGCGTCGTCGTGCAAAAAAAGGAAACGGTCAAGGACGGTTACAACGCTCTGCAGGTGGGTTTTGGCAGCAAGAGGGCCCAACTCGTGAACAAGGCTCTTAAAGGGCATATGGCAAAAGCCGGAAAGGGCGCCTTCGAAGTGCTCAAGGAGTTCCGCCTCGACGATGTGTCGCAGTACGAGGTTGGCCAAGAGATTAAGGCCGCCGATCTCTTTAAAGCCGGCGATCGCATCGATGTAGCGGGGACCTCGAAGGGGCATGGTTTTACAGGTGTCATGAAGCGTTGGTCGTTTAGCGGTTTTCCGGGGTCCCACGGCACCCATGAATATTTTCGCCACGGCGGCTCCATCGGCAACCGGTCTTATCCCGGGCGAGTCCGCAAAGGGAAAAAAATGGCGGGGCATTGGGGTGATGAGCGGGTGTCGGTGCAAAACATCGAGGTAGTCGATATTCGCCCGGATGAAAATTTGGTGTTGGTGCGGGGCGCCGTGCCGGGAGCCAAGCGCGGGCTGGTCGTCCTCAGCCGGGCCGCGAAGGGGTAGTTGGAAATGGCAGTCAACGTCATCCAGCCCAAACTCAAAGAGGAAATTTTTAACCTCAAGGCGAGTCCGCATTTGCTGCACCAGACGGTACTCATGCAGCTTGCCAATCGGCGCGCGGGCACCGCGGCAACCAAGTCTAAGGGATTCGTCAGGGGAGGCGGCAAAAAGCCCTGGCGTCAAAAGGGCACGGGCCGGGCGCGCTCCGGCAGCATTCGCTCGCCGATTTGGGTGGGCGGCGGCACGATTTTCGGGCCGCAGCCGCGCGATTACTCGTATCGCATGCCGCGCAAAGCGCGGCGCAAGGCGTTGCTTTCGGCGCTGAGTTTAAAGAATCGCGACGGCAAGATTATCGTCGTGGACAGTTTGGCGCCTGAACAGCCCAAGACCAGGATCATGGCGCAGGCGCTGGCGCATCTCAACGTTCAAAGCGCGTTGATCGTCATAGCCGAGGCTGATGAAAAAATCGAACGTTCGGCGCGCAATCTGCCCAAAGTAAAGGTCCTACGCGTGGAGGGGTTGAACGTCTACGATCTGCTGCGTTATGAGCATCTTATCATGACCGAATCCGCGCTCAGGTTGATCGAAGAAAGGTTGGCCGCATGAGCGGGCCGCTGGAAATCATTCGAGCTCCGCTGGTTTCGGAAAAAGGAACATTATTGGCCGAGAGCGCGAACCAGGTGCTATTCAAGGTTCGTCCCGAGGCCAATAAGATTGAAGTTAAGAAGGCCGTCGAGACGCTCTTCAAAGTTAAGGTTGTCAAAGTCCGCATGGCGCGCTACTTGGGCAAAATCCGGCGCGTCGGCCGCAGCATGGGCCGACGTCCGGGGTGGAAAAAGGCCTACGTGACCCTCAGAGAGGGTGACAAGATCGACTTTTTCGGCGGGGCATAAAGAGATCGAGCAATGGCTATACGAACCTACCGGCCCACCTCGGCGGGCATACGATTCAGAACCGGGCTCACCTTCGATGAGGTCACCAAGTGGAAACCTGAGAAGGGGCTCAGCGCGCCGCTCAAACATAGCGGCGGGCGCAACAACACCGGACGCATCACCGCGGATCATCGCGGCGGCGGACATAAACGGCTTTATCGCCTGATCGATTTCAAGCGGAACAAAAAAAATGTTCCCGCCAAAGTCGAAGCCATCGAATATGATCCCAATCGCTCGGCGCGCATCGCGCTGCTCTGTTACGCCGATGGCGAGCGCCGCTATATCCTGGCGCCGGACCGGCTAAGGGTCGGAAGTTCGGTGATCGCCGGGGACGACAACATCGACATTCAGCCGGGGAATTCGTTGCCGTTAAAGTTCATCCCGGTGGGCACTGTGGTGCACAATATCGAGCTGAGGATCGGCAAGGGTGGGCAGTTAGCGCGCAGCGCCGGCGCCGGCGCCCAATTGATGGCCAAGGAAGGGTATTACGCTTTGCTGAAACTTCCCTCGGGCGAGTTACGCAACGTATTGGCCGAGTGCCGGGCAACGGTAGGGCAGATCGGCAATCTGGAGCAAGAAAATATTTCCTGGGGCAAGGCTGGGAGAGTGCGTTGGCTCGGACGCCGGTCGGTTACCCGCGGCATCGCCAAAAATCCCGTGGACCATCCCCATGGCGGCGGCGAGGGAAGATCCAAGGGCAATCATCCGATGACGCCCTGGGGCAAGCCTACCAAGGGCTATAAGACGAGAAAAAATCATGCCTCCGACAAGTACATCGTCCAGGGCAGAAAGGCGAAATAAAGATGGCGCGCTCGGTTAAAAAGGGACCGTTTATTGACGAGCATTTAGCGAAGAAGATCGCCGTGATAACCGAATCGCGCCAGAAACAGGTGGTGCGCACCTGGTCGCGCCGTTCGACAATTGCCCCGGAGATGGTCGGCATCACCATTGGCGTGCATAACGGCAGAAAATTCATTCCCGTTTTTGTCACGGAAAATATGGTGGGTCACAAACTCGGTGAGTTCTCGCCGACCAGAACGTTTTTCGCCCATTCGGGGGACCGCAAGGCAGAGGCAAAAGAGATAACGGGTATGCCCAGATCGGCTCCCGGCGCCGCGCCGGCGCCGGCGGCGGCGCCGGCGGTCCCTGCCAAGAGTTAGCCAACGGCCCACCATGAAACTGAACTGACCGGTATTATGGAAACAAAAGCAGTTACTAAATATCTGCGTTTTTCGCCGCGCAAAGTGCGCCTGGTTGTGGACCAGATCCGCGGCAAGGGAGTCGAGGACGCGCTCAATATTCTAAAATTCGTGCCCAAGCGTTCCGCGGCCGTGGTGGCGAAGACCTTGCGCACGGCGGTAGCCAATGCCGAGAACACCCAGAACGTCGACGTGGATCGGCTCTATGTCAAAGAGATCATGGTAAACGAAGCGGGCATGTGGAAACGGTTTATGCCGCGCGCCCATGGTAGGGCGACGAGCATTCGCAAGCGGCTCAGCCACGTGACCATCGTGCTGGATGAAGCCGGCGAGAGGAGATAAGGGCTGATGGGCCAGAAAACGCATCCAAAGATCTTTCGTCTCGGCGTCATCGAATCGTGGGATTCTAAATGGTTCTCGCGCAATGACTATGCCAAGCTGCTGCATGAAGATTTTCGCGTCAAGAAATTCTTAAAGACCCGGCTCTATCACGCCGGCATCTCGAAGATCGAAATCGAACGGGCGGCAAGCAAGGCCAAGATCAATATCTATACGTCGCGTCCTGGCATCGTCATCGGCAAGAAGGGCGCGGAAATCGAAAAGCTCAAAGAAGAGATCACCAAGCTCACCCAGCGTGAGACTTACATCAATATTCATGAGGTGCGGCGTCCCGATCTCGATGCCCAGCTGGTTTCTGAAAACGTCGCGCTGCAATTGGAGCGCCGCGTGGCCTTTCGCCGCGCCATGAAAGAAAGCGTTTCCCGGGCCATGCGCATGGGCGCGCAGGGCGTGAAGATTCAGTGCGCCGGGCGGCTCGGTGGGTCGGAAATCGCCCGCACGGAGTGGTATCGCGAAGGGCGGGTGCCGCTGCACACCCTCAGGGCGGATGTCAATTATGGTTTTGCCGAGGCGCGCACGACCTACGGGGTCATTGGCGTCAAGGCTTGGATTTTTAGAGGCGAGGTTTTAACCGAGGAAGAAGAGCAACAGAAGGCGATGCTGGGCGCGTAATTAGTTTCTAGTTACTTGTTTCTAGTTTCTGGCTAACAGGGAACTAGAAACCGGAAACTAGAAACCAGAAACTTGGAAAGATGCTTGAACCTAAGAAAGTTAAATACCGGAAGTTGCAAAAGGGCCGGCGGCGCGGCACCGCTTATCGCGGCTCGACGCTGGCTTTTGGCGATTTCGGCCTCAAGGCTTTGGACCGCGGTTGGATGAGCGCGCGCGAGATCGAGGCAGCGCGCGTCGCGCTGACCCGCTATCTCAAACGCGGCGGCAAAGTCTGGATTCGCATCTTCCCGGACAAGCCCTTGACCAAGAAACCGTTGGAAACCCGCATGGGTAAGGGCAAGGGCTCTCCGGAAATGTGGGTTGCGGTGATTCAGCCGGGCCGGATCTTGTTCGAAATGGAGGGCGTCGAAGCGCCGCTCGCGCGGGAAGCCTTTCGTTTGGCTGGGCACAAACTGTCAATCCCGACCGTCATGGTGGAACGAAGAGGGTTGGTCCATGGAAGCTAAGGAGTTGCGCGATTTGAGCGCCAATGATTTAGCGCGCAAGCAAGGCGAGTTGCGCGAGCAAATCGGCCATTTGATGCTGAAGCGCGCCAGCGGCCGTTTGGAAAATCCGATGCAGTTGCGCAAAACGAAGCGAGACTTGGCCCGGGTGGAGACGGTGTTGCGAGAAAGGCAGATCCAGGGAGAGAAAGGCGCGGCATGACAAATCGCGGGCTCAGAAAAGAACGCAGCGGCACAGTCGTCAGCGACCGGATGCAAAAAACGGTGGTCGTGTCCGTGGAGCGCACCGTTATGCATCCGCGGTATATGAAGATTCGTCGTCGCCGGACCCACGTGAAAGCCCACGATGAAAGCAATCAATGTCACGTGGGTGACCGCGTACTGATCGTTGAGTGCCGACCGCTAAGCCGCGATAAACGCTGGCGGGTAAGCAGGGTATTGGAGCGCTCTCAGAGCGCGGAAGCGGCGTCGCCGGCGGGGGCCAGCGCTTAACTCCGCCGGGCAAGCTGTTTTGAAGGTGATTGGTGATTCATGATTCAGATGCGAACGGTGTTGGATGTGGCGGATAATTCGGGAGCGCGCAAAGTCCAGTGCATTAAGGTGCTGGGTGGCAGCAAGCGGAAATACGCCTCCATCGGCGATATCATTGTTGTTTCGGTGAAAGAGGCCATTCCCAACGCCAAGGTCAAGAAGGGCGACGTCATGAAAGCCGTGGTGGTCCGCACCGCGAAAGAGACCGGCCGCTCCGACGGGAGCTATATTCGCTTCGATAACAATTCGGCGGTATTGATCGACAACCAGAAGGAGCCCGTGGGGACCCGCATCTTCGGCCCCGTGGCGCGCGAACTCAGGGCGAAGCGGTTCATGAAAATCATCTCCCTGGCGCCCGAGGTGCTATAGCCGGGACGGAGGAAATGGGGCTCGTGCAAATTCGCAAAAACGACAGCGTTATGGTGATCACCGGAAGGGAGCGCGGCAAGACCGGCAAGGTGCTGCGCGTGCTGCGGGAAAAAGACGCTTTGATCATTGAAAGGATCAATTTGGTCAAACGTCATAGCAAACCGCGCGGCCCGCAACAGCCCGGCGGCATCATCGAAAAAGAGGCGTCCATCCACGCCTCGAACATCATGATCATGTGTGATAAATGCAACGCGCCGGTGCGCATCGGATACAAGCAACTCGGTGACGGCAAGAAGATCCGGATATGCCGGCGTTGCGGCGAAGCTCTGGATTAGCGACAAGACGATGGCACGTTTGAAAAATAAATATTGGGATGAAGTTGTGCCAGCCATGGTCAAGGAGTTCGGCTACACGAACACCATGCAGGTGCCGCGGTTGGAAAAAATCACGATTAACGTCGGCGTCGGCGAGGCGACGCAGAATGCCAAGGCCATCGACGCAACCGTGGCGGAAATCACGGCCATCGCCGGGCAAAAGCCGGTGGTGACGCGGGCCAAAAAGGCCATCGCGAACTTCAAGTTGCGCGAAGGTATGCCCATCGGTTGCATGGTGACCTTGCGCCGCGAGCGCATGTATGAGTTTCTCGACCGTCTGATTCATGTCGCGCTACCCAGAGTCCGCGACTTCAAAGGGGTGTCGGAACGCTCCTTTGACGGCCGCGGCAATTATTCGCTAGGCTTGAGGGAGCAGATTATCTTTCCCGAGATTCAAGCCGATAAAGTCGAAAAATCCAGGGGCATGACAATCTCGATTAGCACCACGGCGCGGACGGACCAGGAGGGCAGAGCGCTCCTCAGACATATGGGGATGCCGTTCGCGGCTTAATAAAAAGGGGAAGACAATTGGCCAAGACCTGTCTTAGAATCAAGGCGGAACTACCGAATAAATTCAAAGTGAGGGAATATAACCGTTGCCCGCTTTGCGGCCGGGCGCGGGCTTTTTATCGGCGTTTTCGCATGTGCCGGCTTTGCTTGCGAGATCACGCGCGTAAAGGGCATGTACCAGGCCTCATCAAGGCGAGCTGGTAAGTCGCGGAGAATATCATGGCAATGACGGATCCAATCGCGGACATGTTGACGAGAATCCGCAACGCTTCGCGGGCGCACCACCAAAAGGTCGCCGTGCCGTGGTCGCGCGTGAAAGAAAACATCGCCAAGATTCTGGTTGAAGAAGGTTATTTGAAAGATCATAAAAAAGCCAAAGCGCCGCTAGGCGGCGGTGATGAATTAATCATTCAGCTCAAATTCGACCGCGAAAACCGGCCGGTGATTTCCGGTTTGGTGCGGGTGAGCACCCCCGGACGTCGAGTATATGTCGGCGCCAAAGAAGTCCCGCCGATCCGCAAGGGACTTGGTATTAACGTCCTTTCGACGCCGAAAGGCATCCTGGCGGATCGGGTAGCGCTAAGGGCGAAAGTCGGTGGCGAGTTACTTTGTTCGGTTTGGTAGGATCAAGAGAGGTGTAGCGTGTCGCGCATTGGAAAGCTCCCCATAACGATTCCTGCCGGCGTCAATATCGCCGTCGATTCGAATGCTGTCCGTATGGAAGGGCCGAAGGGAAAGCTCGAGTCGTTGCTTCCCGCCGGCGTCGCCGTCAAAGTTGACGGCAACGTAGTGCGCGTGGAACGCGCTTCCGACGACCGCAAGGTGCGCGCTCTGCATGGGCTCACGCGCAAGCTCATCGCCAACATGACGCAAGGGGTGAGCCAGGGATTTAACCGGGTGCTCGAAATCAACGGCGTGGGTTACCGCGCCGAAGTTAGAGGCCAAGAGATCCATATGACTTTGGGTTATTCCCATCCCGTGGTTTTTCCCCTTCCCGCCGGCGTCGCGGCCAGCGTCGAGCGGCAAGTTGTGATTACTTTGAGCGGGGCGGACCGCCAAACAGTCGGTGAGACGGCGGCTAAGATTCGCAGTTTGCGGCCCCCCGAGCCCTACAAGGGTAAAGGGATCAAATACCGCGAGGAAGTGATACGGCGTAAGGCCGGCAAAGCAGTGGGCTCCACCGGCGCGTAGCCGCCAGAGGTTAGACGATGGCACGCGATTATAGACGAGCAGCGCGGATTGGCCGCAAGGAGCGAGTTCGCAAAATTGTCAGAGGGACCGATTCGCGGCCAAGAATCTGTGTTTTTCGCAGCAACAAACATATTTATGCTCAGGTCATCTCCGACGAGAAAGGCGCAACCTTGGTCGCCGTATCGACTCTTTCCGGCGGTGACGCTGCGTCGGCGAAAAAGCCCAAAGGCTTGGAGGCCGCCAAGCAGGTGGGTTTAGTTCTGGCGCAAAAATGCCAAGAGAAAAATATCACTCGGGTGATCTTCGACCGTAACGGGTTTCAGTTCCACGGCCAGGTAAAGGCGGTGGCCGAAGGCGCCCGCGCGGGCGGACTGGAATTTTAACCGCAGAGCAAAAGGCGAGGTAGCATTGGAACGTATCGATTCCCAGGGATTAGAGCTAAAAGAGAAAGTCGTACACATCAGCCGGGTGGCCAAGGTCGTGAAAGGTGGCCGCCGATTCAGTTTTAGCGCGCTGATAGTAGTGGGCGATAGTCATTCAGTGGTCGGTTACGGGCTCGGCAAAGCCAACGAGGTGCCGGAAGCGATTCGCAAGGGCGTGGAGCAGGCGAAGAAAAACCTCATCCGAGTGCCGGTGCAGGAAGGCACTATTCCTTTCGGTGTGACGGGGCGGTTTGGTGCTGGCTACGTAATGCTCAAGCCGGCTTCCGACGGAACCGGCGTGATCGCCGGCGGCGGCGTGCGCGCCGTGGTGGAAGCGGCGGGGATTCAAAATGTTTTGACCAAGTGTCTCGGCTCCAACAATCCCCATAATATGGTCAAGGCGACCTTCGAAGCTCTACGCGATCTACGCGCGCCCCAGGAGATCGCCGAGCGCAGAGGCAAAGCACTGGCGGAGATTCGCATATCATGAAACTGTCAGAACTATCCCCAGCCCCAGGTTCGAGCAAAAAACGTAAACGGGTCGGGCGCGGCGACGGCTCCGGCCACGGCAAGACTTCATGCCGCGGGCATAAGGGGCAGGGAGCGCGTTCCGGCGGCGGGACGCGTCCCGGCTTCGAAGGCGGCCAGATGCCTTTGCAGCGGCGCTTACCGAAACGGGGATTTCATAACCCTTTCAGAATTGCGATGGACATCGTCAATCTTGATCAGTTGGAAAATTTTCCAGCGGGCAGCGAAGTGACACCCGACGCATTGGCAGAGCGCGGCTTGGTGCGCGGCAAAAACCGGCGCGTAAAAGTTCTCGGCGACGGTTTACTGTCCAAAGCGTTAACCATCAAGGCCCACGGATTTTCCGCCAAAGCTAAAGAAAAAATCGAGGCCTCAGGCGGCAGGGTGGAGTTGATCGCCATTTATGCTTAGCGGTTTTCAAAACGTTTCGCGAATTCCAGAGCTCAGGCGCCGGGTGTTGTTTACACTCGGTATGCTCGCGGTCTACCGCCTTGGCGTGCATGTGCCGACGCCGGGCATCGACCGCCAGGCAATGGCGGCCTTTTTCGAGCAGCAAAAGGGTAATTTGCTCGGTTTTCTCAACCTGTTCTCGGGCGGCGCATTGGAGCAGTTTTCGGTTTTTTCGCTGGGGATCATGCCCTACATCAGCGCCTCCATCATTCTTCAGTTGCTGACCGTTGTTTTCCCCTATCTTGAGCGGCTCTCTAAAGAGGGCGAAGTGGGCCGGCGCAAGATCACCCAGTATACGCGCTATGGCACCATCGTGCTTTCGATAATTCAGGGCTTGATGATCAGCATCGGCCTGGAAGGCACCCGCGGTCCCGGCGGCTTCGGCCTGGTTTTGGACCCGGGTTGGCAGTTCCGCATCATGACCGTGATTACGCTTACGTCAGGCACGGCTTTTATCATGTGGCTCGGCGAGCAAATCACCGAACGCGGTATCGGCAACGGCATTTCATTGATTATTTTCGCCGGCATCGTGGCCGGGCTGCCGTCGGCGTTATCGACAACTTTTCAGTTCGTGCGCGAAGGCGAGATGGGCGCGCTGGTGGCCCTTTTGGTGCTGGTTCTTGCAGTGGTTCTGGTGGGCGCGATCATTTTTGTCGAGCGCGGCCAAAGGCGCATTCCCGTGCAGTATGCCAAGCGGGTGGTAGGACGGAAAATGTACGGCGGCATGAGTTCCCACTTGCCGCTCAAAGTGAATACCGCCAACGTCATCCCGCCGATTTTCGCATCCTCGTTGCTGATTTTTCCGGCCACCGCCGCGCAATTCGCCAATTATCCATTCGTGCAAACCATCGCCGGTTACCTGGCGCCGGGACAATGGCTCCACGATATAGCGTTCGCAGTATTGATCATCTTTTTCGCGTTCTTTTACACTGCCATCGTTTTCAATCCAACGGATGTCGCCGAAAACATGAAAAAGGCGGGCGGTTATATCCCTGGCATCCGCCCCGGCCAGAAGACCGCGGAGTATATTGAAAGAGTGCTTTCACGGATCACTCTGAGCGGCGCGGTTTATCTCTGCATCGTCTGCCTTTTGCCGACGATGTTGATTGCCCAGTTCAACGTGCCCTTTTATCTGGGCGGGACGGCGCTGTTGATCGTGGTCGGTGTCGCCCTCGATACCGTCGCGCAGATTGAGACTCACTTAATCACCCGCAGTTATGAAGGGTTCATGAAGCGTGGGCGTTTGCGCGGGAGAAGGGGATAAGGGTTGGCCGGAATTCGTGTCGTTTTGCTCGGTCCGCCGGGGGCGGGAAAAGGAACGCAGGCGAATTTGCTCCAGGAAATGTTTGACGCCTGCCAGATTTCCACGGGCGATATTCTCAGAAAAGCGGTGGCCGAGAAAACCCCATTGGGTCGAGAAGCGGCGGACTATATTAAGCGCGGCGCCTTGGTGCCCGATGCGGTGATTCTAAACTTGGTTGCGCAGCGAGTTAGGGAAAAGGATTGCGAAAAAGGCTTTTTGCTGGACGGCTTTCCCAGGACCCTTGCGCAAGCCGATGGCTTGCAAAAAATGCTCAAGCCGTTGGGGCTGCAGTTGGATCGCGTATTGTCCGTGCAGGTGCCGACTGAGGTTATTGTCGAGCGGTTGTCGGGGCGGCGCACCTGCAAAGACTGCGGCGCGATGTATCACGTTGTTTTCGGCCCGTCCAAAAAGGCTGGTGTTTGTGACAAATGCGGTGGTAGCTTGTACCAGCGCGAGGACGATCGAAAAGAGACCATCGCGGCGCGCTTGAAGGTTTACGAAAATCAGACCGCGCCGCTGATTAACTATTACCGGGAACAAGGCCTATTGCGGGAAATCGACGGCGTCGGCACCATCGAAGAAATTCGCCGCCGGGTGATCGAGGCCCTGGGAGATCTGCGGAAGTGATCGCGCTCAAGTCGGCTCGAGAAATCGAGATTATGAAGCGCGCTAATATCATTGTCGCGGAGGTGCTGCGGGAGTTGAAGGAAAAGGTGGCTGCCGGCGTGACGACCTTGGAGCTGGATGCCATCGCGGAGGAGTTGACCTTAAAAAAAAACGCTATACCGGCGTTCAAGGGTTATAACGTAGCCGGTCGGGTTTATCCCCGTTGTCTCTGCGCTTCGATCAACGAAGAAATCGTCCACGGCATCCCGACGAACCGGGCGCTCCGCGAAGGGGACATCATCGGCTTGGACTACGGCGTCATTTACGAAGGCTTTTACGGCGATTCCGCGGTCACCGTCGGCGTTGGGCGCGTGAGCGACGAAGCACGGCGGCTGATGGAGGTAACAGAGATCGCGCTTTACAAAGGGATCGAGCAGCTGCACGATGGGAAGCGGTTGGGCGATCTTGGCCATGCCGTACAGCAGGTCGCTGAAAGCGCCGGCTACTCGGTGGTCCGGGCCTTCGTCGGCCACGGCATCGGCAGGAAATTGCACGAGGAGCCACCGGTACCCAACTACGGGGAGCCCGACCGCGGCATCCGTTTGCGCGAAGGCATGGTTCTGGCCATCGAACCCATGCTTAATGTGGGTGGCTGCGAAGTCGAGATAAAAGAAGACGGTTGGACGGCGGTGACGAGGGATGGAAGCCTGGCGGCCCACTTCGAGCACTCCGTCGCCATAACCAAGGACGGCCCGGTTATTCTGAGCCAAATATAAACGATTATGATTACGCGAATCCTCCATGCCTAAAGAAGACGCCATCGAAGTCACCGGCACCGTGCTTGAAACGCTCCCCAACGCCATGTTCCGTGTGGAGTTGGACAACGGGCATAAAGTCCTCGCGCATATCTCGGGCAAGATGCGCATGCATTACATAAAGATTCTTCCGGGAGACAAGGTCAAGATCGAGCTGTCGCCCTACGATTTGGCGCGCGGCCGGATTGTCTTCCGAGAACGGTAAAGCGGGAGCCATCGTGAAGGTTAGAGCCTCGGTTAAAAAGATTTGCAGCAAGTGCAAAGTGATTCGCCGCAGGGGCGTGGTGCGGGTATTGTGCGTCAATACCAAGCATAAACAGCGGCAAGGCTAGCGCGGATTATTCATGCATCGACGCAAACCCACGACAGAATGCATCCCGAAGAGTAAACTTTGTGGAAGGCAGGTACCAAGCGGGGATTCAAAACGTTTTGAACGATTGGAACTTTTTGAACGACTCGAACGGCCCCGGGGACAGGCCCGGGGGTGGCTGTGCAATGAACTTCAATTTCCCAAGGGAGTAATACCATGGCACGAATCGCAGGCGTGGATTTGCCGAAGAGCAAACGGATGGAAGTCGCGCTTACTTATATCTATGGCATCGGGCGCCCGGGCTCGCGAAAGATCCTTGAGCAAGCCGGAATTTCTCTGGATCTCAAGAGTGACGACCTTTCCGATGACGATGTTGTCAAGATCCGCCAGATCCTCGATCAAGGTTTCAAAGTCGAGGGTGATCTCAGGCGCGATATCACGGCCAATATCAAGCGCCATATCGACATGGGCTCTTACCGCGGCCTGCGCCATCGCAAAAACCTGCCGGTGCGCGGACAGCGCACCCATACCAACGGGCGCACGCGCAAAGGGCCGCGCAGGACCGTCGCTGGCAAAAAGCCGGCGCCGTCCAAGGGCTAAGTAGGCGACACGGGTTAGCCAAAACTAGGAGAAACTCATGGCAAAAGCGGATGACGCCGCGGAAGCAAAACCGGAGAAAAAGGCCGACAGCGAGGCGGACCAAAAGGCCGCGGACCGCGCCGCGCGCAGACGGCGGGGGCGGAAAAACATCGCCGAAGGCGTGGTGCATATTCATTCGACCTTCAACAACACCATCGTGACGATCACCGACTATCAAGGCAACGTGATCTCGTGGGCCAGCGCGGGGGCGATGGGCTTCAAGGGCTCGCGCAAAGGCACGCCGTTCGCGGCGCAACAGGCGGCAGACAGCGCCGCCAAGAAAGCAATGGATCACGGGCTGCGCACCGTGCAGATTTTCGTGCGCGGCCCGGGCGCGGGCCGCGAGTCGGCCCTGCGCGCGCTGCAATCCGCCGGTATCAACATCAGCTTGATCAAAGACGTAACGCCGATTCCGCACAACGGCTGCCGCCCGCCGAAGCGCCGGAGGGTTTGAAGACTCACAAGGAGGACGGATTGGCTCGATATAAAGATTCCGTGTGCCGGCTTTGTCGGCGCGAAAACTTGAAGCTTTTTCTCAAAGGAGAGCGCTGCTACACCGACAAGTGCGCTATCGAACGGCGCAACTATCCGCCGGGACAGCATGGCCAGGCGAGGAAGAAATTTTCCGAATACAGCATCCAGCTGCGCGAGAAGCAAAAAGTCAAGCGCATGTACGGCCTTTTGGAAAATCAGTTCCGCCGCACCTTCGCGCAGGCGGCCCGGACCAAGGGTATCACCGGCGAGACCCTCTTGGTGCTGTTGGAACGGCGGCTCGATAATGTCGCCTACCGCTTAGGATTTGCCGGCTCGCGGGCGGAAGCGCGCCTCTTGGTGCGCCACGGCCACGTATTGGTTAATGGGCAAAAGGTCAACATACCCTCATACATCGTGCGCGTGGGAGACGTGGTATCGGTGAAAGAGCGGAGCCGCCAGATTACGCGGGTTCTTTCCGCCATGGAAGGGGCGCAGCGCCGCGGCGTGCCCGACTGGGCTGAACTGGACCGCGACACGTGCAGCGGGCGCATCAAGTTGCTGCCTACCCGAAGCGATATCACGATGCCCATTAACGAAAAGCTGATTGTAGAATTGTATTCGAAATAACTTTTGAGCGGCTGGAGAAACTATGTCCACAACGTATAGGCATTGGACGGAATTGATCAAACCCAAGAAGTTGGAGGTGGAAGAGTCAACGTTGACGGCGACCTACGGGAGGTTTCACGCCGAGCCTTTCGAGCGCGGCTTCGGCCAAACCATCGGCAATTCGCTCAGACGCCTCCTGTTATCCTCGCTCATGGGCGCGTCGATCGTCGCGGTGCGCATCAAGGGAATACTCCACGAATTTTCCACCGTCTCGGGGGTCACGGAGGATGTCGCCGATATCATTCTCAATCTCAAGGAAGTTCGTTTTCGGATGAACGAAGGCGAGGCGCAGACCCTCAAAATTGACACCAAAGGGCCGGGCGTGGTGCAGGCCAAGGACATCATCGCGCCGGCCGCTGTGGAGATTCTAAACCCCGGCCAGAAAATCGCGACGCTCTCCCGCGACGCCAAGCTCGAGATGGAGATGACCCTGAAGATGGGGCGCGGGTACGTGCCGGCAGAACGAAACAAGGAAGAGGGCGCGCCGGTGGACACAATTTTTATCGACGCGGTCTTCTCGCCTGTGCACAAGGTCAATTTCAACGTGACCAATGCCCGGGTCGGACAACGGACGGATTATGATCGCGTCGTCTTCGAGGTGCACACCGACGGCAGCGTCAAACCGGACGACGCCATGGCCTACGCCGCGAAGATTCTGCAAGACCAGGTGAGCATTTTCGTCAACTTCCAGGATGAGCCGCGTCCGGAGCAGCGCGATGACGGGCCTTCGATTCCGCTCAATGATCATCTGTTTCGGAGCGTCGACGAATTGGAGTTCTCCGTGCGCTCGCAAAATTGCCTGCAAAACGCCGATATCAAGTATATCGGCGAGCTGGTACAGAAGTCTGAACAGGAAATGCTCAAGACCAAAAATTTCGGCCATAAGTCGCTCAACGAAATCAAGGAAATTCTGCGCGAGATGGGGCTGGAGCTGGGCATGCGGGTCGAGCATTTTCCGAGCCGCGAGGAAATCGAAGCGCGCAAGCGCGCCGCGGAAAAGGAGTCGGCCTGAGCCATGCGCCACCAAAAGTCAGGACGGAAACTCAGCAGGTCGGCGAGCCACCGTTGGGCACTGATCCGCAATATGATCACGTCGCTGTTGCGCGATGAGAAGATCAAGACCACCGATGCGAAGGCCAAAGAGTTACGGCGCTGGGCGGACCGGGTGATAACGCTTGGTAAACAGGGGAGCCTGCACGCGCGTCGCCAGGTTCTGGCAGTTGTTCAGGACAAAGCGGTGGTGCGCAAACTCTTCGACACCATCGCGCCCCGTTTCAAGGACCGCCCGGGTGGTTACACGCGCATCGTCAAGATCGGCATCCGCCGCGGCGATGCCGCGCCGGTTTCCATCATTGAGCTGGTTGGCAGCGAGGCTTCTTCCGGAGGACAAAAAATCGGCAGAAGGGCGCGCCGGCGCCAAGCGGCTGCCCAAGAAGCTGCGGCATAAAACCTCCGCCTTCCGGCGGGTTCAAAGTTCAAGGTTCAATGTTCAAGGAAGCGAGACCGGATCTTCATCACAAGTTCCTCGTTGAATTGTTTGGAACTCTTGCTTACTGCCCACCACGTTCTCTTTTCAGAACCGTCTATAATTTTTGCCTCTGAGGCAAACCCCTATCCGCGATGGGCAATTCCGCCTCGGATGTGGTTTTCTTTAGACCGCTCATCGTGATAAGGAAGCGCAAAGAAAGGGTTCCTATGGCTGTGCTTTGCCGCTCGTTGCGAGATTTTCTGAAAATCGATTTGGATAACGGCGCCGTCGATAGACTCCCTTGGCGCGATTTCGGCAATGGGCTGTTCATGGCCCGCCTGGCGCGGGAAGGCCGCCGCGAATTGGTACTTTACCGCATTCGCGCCGACGCGAATCCGGACGCCTTCGTGAAGCATGAACATATCGGTGGCGAGATCTATCTCGTGCTCAAAGGCCAGATCGCCGATGAGACAGGCGACTACCGGGAAGGGGATTTTGTATTTTTGGATGCAAAATCGGTGCATACGCCGCGCGCGATCGGCGACACGTTGGTGTTGGTCTTGTGGCCGGAGGGCGTGCGCATCATCGATCAGAGCACACCTTAGACAAAGCGATGTTAGGCGGTATTTTCACCTGACTGACGTTGTTCCGATCGACGCCGTTCAAAGTTCAATGTTCAACGTGTAGAAACCAAAGATTCGGGATTGGGACCAAAACCTTGAACTTGAACCTTGAACGTTGAACCGAAATCTCCAGGAGGTTCTCATGGCGAAGTTAGGCTTCATCGGCACCGGCGGCATGGGCAGCGGCATGGCCGCAAATCTGCTCAAGGCGGGACATAGTCTGGTCATCAACGACTTGCGCCGCGAACAAGGCAAGGCGCTCGAGGATAGGGGCGCAGTATTTAAAGAATCGCCCAAGGCGGTGGCGGAATCCTGCGACATGGTTCTCTCGATGCTGCCATACAACGAAGCCGTGCGCGCGGTCGGGTTAGGCAATGCCGGTCTCAGCGAAGCTCGTAGCGGCGCCAAGCTGTGGGTCGATTTGAGCAGCATCGACAAGAAAACCATAGTGGAAGTGAACTCTGAGCTTTGCAAACAGGGCTGGACCATTCTCGACGGTTCCGCCGGCGGAGTCGAAGAAGCCGCTGCCGCCGGGACTTTGTCACTGTGGATTTCTGGATCGAAAACGCTGTTCGACGAGCATCAGCCGGTGTTTAAAGCGATGGGCAATAAAGTTATCCACGTCGGCGACCTTGGCAATGCCAAGCTGGTGAAAAACGCCATGGCGATGTTCGCCGCGGTGCAGCATTTGAGCCTGGCGGAAATTTGCGCTTGGCTCAAAAAAGGCGGCTTGAGCGAAGAAACCTTTCGCACTATCCTCAAAAATTCGCAGCAGGATTCCGTTGCCATCGACCGCATAATGGAAATCGTCGTGAGCCGCAAATTCAAGCCGCGCAAATCATGGATGCCCAAGGATGTCGGCTTCGGTCTCGACATGGCGCGCCAGATGGAAGTTCCCATGCCGTTCGTCGCGCTGGCTTATCAGTTGTTTTCCATCGCCCAGGCCACCGGCATGGACGGCTACGAAGCGACCGGCATCGCCGTTAACGTCTATGACGTGATTACCGGCGCGAAAAAGGGGTAGCGAGGAAGAGTTGATTCCCCCGGAACGAATTTCCCGCTTTCTCAGCTACCTCTTGCGCCACCGGCCCAAGGAGTATCCTCTGGCCTTCGATCGCCATGGATTTGTCGCCTGGTCTGCGATCGTGGATCTTGTCCAAGAGCGTTTCTTTGACGCCACGGAGCAAGCGGTTCGTGCCGTGGTTACCGAGTCGGAGAAAAAGCGTTTCGAGCTGCGCGATGATAAGGTACGGGCGACCTACGGCCACTCGTTCCCGGTGGATCTCGGGCTCGAGCCGGTGGAACCGCCGCCGGAGCTTTATTTCGGTACGGCGCGCGATCTGGCGCAATCGATTCTACACACAGGGCTCAAGCCTCGGGACCGCCAATTTGTGCATCTGAGCGCGTCCCTGGAGGAAGCGGAGGCGGTGGGAAAGCGGCGCGACATTATGCCGGCCATTGTTGTCGTCGATGCCCGCGCGGCGCGCCAAGCCGACATCGCTTTCTACCGCTCAGGTCCCTTGTTTCTCGCCGAAAACGTGCCGCCGCAGTTCCTCTCATTGAAACCGCTGTAGCGGAATCAGACTAAAAACAGCGCTGATAACCACTCACGTAAGATTTGGGCGCCTAATTTCTCGATCCATTGCTCGAGCCTCTAACAAAATCCACAACCGTGAAACGCAAAGTGACGCCTTGGCAAGTGCTCGCGACAGAGAATTGGGCCTCTTTTGGATCAGCCGGCTCTTCTCGGCGGTGGGAAGCGAGATATCCGCGGTCGCCATCGCCTGCAAGTCTAGAGATCACTAACTCACCTTTTCAACTGGGATTGACGGGACTCTTCAGAGCTCTACCGGTAATGATTTGTCCATCCCCGGAGGGTCGTCGCCGACCGCATCGGCGGCGGGGCTCCATCGGCACAAATCTCGCCACCCTTCTGGACCTTGCGCTCGGGTCGCTGACGCGACGGGAAATGCACGTCTGGATATTTACGCCGTCACTTTTCTGTCCGGCGCGGTCAGCATATTTGACGCCCCGGCCGCACGCGTTGATTCCGCTACTGGTTCCCGCCGAACAGCTCGCCTCCGCCTATGCATTGAATATTTCGTGGCGCCAAATCGCGACCCTGGCAGGTCCTTTTATCGGCGGAATTGTCATCAGTGTCTTCGGCATCAGCGCGTCATATTTTATCGATGCCGCGAGTTTTCCCAGCTGATTGTTTGTCTGGCCTTCATGCGCGTGCGGCCGACTCCCTCGCCGGAGAAAAATAGTCGCCGTTGGAAAGCGTGCGCGGCGGCTTCAATTTCATTCGCAACAATGTCGGCGATCTTGGGTTGATGAGCGATGGACACTTCGTGCAATTTTTCCGAGCCTATCGTTCGATGATGCCGGACTTTGCCCGGGACATTCTGGGTACGGGACCGGCCGGTATCGGCGCCTTCTCGGCGTGAACGGCTTGAGCGCATTGGTCGGATCGGGCATCCGTCAACACTTCGGAAGCGGAGATGCAGCCAACTGCATCGGCAGTCACGCTGCTCGAACCGCGTCTGAGCTGCGATGGCCTATCGAGCTCCGCGTGCCTCTCAGACGATTGTTTTTTGCTGGGGCTGGTCGATGCCATCGGCGAAACTCTGCGCGACACTCTGATTCAGCTGATGACGCCGGACCGCATGCGCGGCCGGGTAAAAAGCTTCGACCAGGTTTTCATGTCCGCGGGACATGGGCCACGCCCAGCTGGGCACCGCGGCTAGCTTGATGGGCGTTCCGGGCGCGTTGGTGCTGGGCGGATGTCTTGGCTCGGTTGCCGTTTTATTGGTCGCCAAATTCGCGCATACGCTGAGATCTATCGATACTTAAAAACCGCGGCAACCGGTTGGGCGGAATCTCGTGATGTAATTATTCTTCGCCGAATTCGCGCATGCGCGATTAAAACAACCCTCCGATACCCTTTCGCCAACCGCGGCTAGCCGGAACGCGGATTCCAAAGATATCGGAGCTTGCTCGAATTATTGTTGTTTAGTGGCAAAAAAGAATTTACAATCCATCTCGAAAACGAATCTGCCGGTTGGTATAAACACACCGGGGCGCTTTATCACTAGGCTTCGAAGATTTTTAGTTGGGAAATTCTACGGAAAGGGGGAGAACTAGAAATGGCCAATGCATTTTCCATACATCCGAGGGTCGACCAAGGTGTGAAACCCGGCGCTGCGAACTTCGCGGGCGGTACGCTGGTGTGCCGCTGCGCGGATGGGAAGGTTGCGGTGTCGGTTGCAAGCCAGTGCGCCCATAACCACGTGTGTGGATGCACCAAGTGTTGGAAGCCGGCTGGCGCGCTTTTCTCACAGGTCGCAGTGGTGCCGCGTGACAAGCTCAAGGTGTCTGCGAATGAGGGCAAGTTAAAGGTCGTGGACCCGAGCGCGGCTATCAAGCGATACGCCTGCCAGGAGTGCGGCGTGCATATGTACGGACGCATCGACAATCAAAAGCATCCGTTCTTCGGCTTTGATTTCGTTCATACCGAGCTATCGTCAGATGAAGGCTGGGCACCGCCGGAATTCGCGGCATTTGTCTCCTCCATAATTGAGTCGGGGGCCAATCCGGATGACATGAGCGCGGTCAGGGCCAGACTGAGGGAGCTTGGCCTGGAGCCCTATGATTGCCTGTCCCCGGCGCTCATGGATGCAATTGCGACGCATACTGCAAAAGCTGCGGGCGTGCTTCGTTAAAGGAGGCTTGCCGGGCACTGCTAGAAAAATTTCGCATCACCCCCCTGCCGATTCACGCAATCTTTATCTTGTCGAATTCGGTGATGCGAAACTTTTCCGCGGCGCCGCCGGGTAGGATCGTAAACTGGTGCAGGGTGAATTCGTGCTCGTAATCGCCGCGGGCGATGAGGCCATCGACGGGAATGACGCAGGTGTAACCAAACGGGCGAACGGCAGCCGTGGCCGTGTACATCACCGCCTGATTGCTTGCTGCGCCGCAGCAGATCACCGTTTTGATGCCGCGCTGCTGGAGCATGGGCTGCATCTCGCCGCTGTAAAACTTGTCGAAGGCCGCAGGAAAGATCGTCGGTTCGTCGGCGCGCTGTTTGAACGCGTGCGGCATGCGCGCTTCCGGCGTGCCTTTGTAGCGGTCGGCAGCGGTGTACATGATGAACATGTTCGCCTGGCGGGCGCGCTCTAAGAACTTCGCCACGGGCTCGATCAGTTTGTGGCACGCTTCCTCGGGATTCTCGCAACGGGCGTTCAAATCCAGAACCAGCAACGCGGTCGTTTTGGCATCGACGGCGACTTCCTGGGGTATGGGTTTGTTCGGCATTTTTAATCTCCTTCGCTCGAAGTCTAATCGACACTAGGGTCCCGTATCCGAAGTTCGTTACAAAATTCACTCGTCATTGCCCGCTGAGTTGTCCTCCCGGCGATCGCGGCATCACAGTAGAGACCATCGACTTCTTTTACGAACTTTAGTTCAAGGACACTAGTCAGAAGTAGAAAATCTGTCAAGGCGTATTTCACGGCGCCTTGCTCACCACCCGCGTCCCTTGACGGGTCACGCTTGGCTAGCGTAATTAGACTCAAGGTTAATTTAACATCAAGTAGTCAGGAGTGCCCATGAAAGCCGCGATTCTTTACGAAGCGCGCCAGCCGTTGAAGATCGAAGAACTCGAAATGCCCGCCGTCGGCGACGAGGACGTCCTCATCAAAGTCGCTTCCTGCGGCGTATGCCACACCGATTTAAAAGTCATGGAAGGACGCAACCGCTTTACGCCGCCGACGATTTTGGGCCATGAAGTGGCTGGAACCGTCGCGCAGGTCGGCGCGCGTTGCCGTGATTTCAAAGTCGGCGACGGGGTGATCATCGGCATGCGCTACAAGTGCGGACGGTGCCGCTACTGTCTATCCGCGCGAGAAAATCTCTGCGAGCGCCGTCCCGCGCCGCCGCCGTTGAAAAAACCGACGGCACGACGGTGACGCGTTGGAACGTTGGCGGCTTCGCCGAGTACGTGTCGGTGCCCGGCTACATGGCTTTTAAATTTCCCGGAGGCATGCCCATGGACGTAGCGAGCGTCATCGGTTGCCGCGTGACGACTGCGTACAATGCGGTGAAGCACCGCGGGCGCTTGGAGCCGGGGGATTCGGCGCTGGTGATTGGTTGCGGCGGTATCGGCCTCAATACCGTGCAATTTCTCAAATGCTTCGGCGCCTATCCGATAATCGCCGTGGACATCGCCGATGAAAAGCTCGAGGCGGCCAAACAATTCGGCGCGACGCAAACGATCAATGCCGGCGTGGAAGATCCGGTGAAGGCGGTTGTCAAATTGACCGGCGGCGGCGTCGATAAGGCTTTTGAAGCGATTGGCAATCCCAAAACATCGGACCAGATCAT
>CAWJBB010000047.1:0-28037 GCA_963840855.1 uncultured delta proteobacterium | reverse complement strand
ACTTACGCCTTGAAACAAATACTCGGCCTCGATCAAATACTGACGACACCCAAAGACGCATGATTCGAGTGTGTGACAAAAAAGTAATGCCTGGCCCCACTGCCCTTCCCAGTCTCTAATCTCCTTCCCAGCCCTCGTCATAATATTCAAAAGGATTGAAGTCGAGGATGATGCCTTTGTTCTGTTTCAATAACCGGTCGTAAATGAGTCCGCCGATGGCAGCCGCACCGATACCCCAGAATGCACAATTCTTGAAATAGGTAATTTGTTCCGCGTGAGTTCGGCCCGGCCTCTCGTGTCGGAGAACCTGGCCCGCATCCACCATCTCCTTCGCCAGATCTGGACGCTTTTGAGCGATTTCCCAAAACACCGCGGTACGATCGAGTTCTTCTTGCCCCCATACGTTGGTCATAAGAACTTCCGAGCGTTCCAGGGTCCGGTTATCGATTTCACGCCGCATCTGTTGAACGTAACCTCTTTTGAGCAACGAAATGTTGCTGGAAACAATCGACGTGACATGCTGCCCCGGCTCAAGCCAGTCCCCATCGAAGACCGGCACGTTGGAGTTTGTCGCGCAGACGATCACGTCGGCGCCGTGGATCACTTCTCGCGATTCGCCAACCGCGCTTACGGGCAGGTCAAGAACTTCGGACATCTCTTTCGCGAACGCTTCTCTTCTCGCCGGCGTGGGACTATAGACGCGTACTTCGGCGATCGTCGGGCGAATGCATGTGAGAGCTAACAAATGCATTTTAGCCTGGTCGCCGGCGCCGAAGATGCCCGCGACCTTGCAATCTTTTCGCGCCAGAAGATTGGTGCCGATCATCGAAGCACAAGCGGTGGGCATGGCGACAACGCTATTGGCGTGGGGCAATTCCTTCGGATGCATTTCACCCACGAGAATAAGCTTTAGGGCAGCGGTATCCGAATGATAAAGAACCAAAACCGGCCGCCCACGACGCGGGTAGCGCTGAACGTCGCCAAAAATTCTGACCAATTCAGCGTGACTCATCGTCCCCGTGGTGCCATATTCGGGAGCCGCGCCTTGATGGAGAGTAATCCGTACATTCTTTGGCGTATGAGTGCGGCGGCGCAACTCCGCGATCAGCGGGTCCCGAGCCCAGTATTTGAAAGCCTCCAGCATGGCATCGACAGCCTCCGCCATACTGAGAATGCCTCTATGATCGTCAGGCCGAGCCAGAATCGCTTTAGCGTCCATCACGATCGATCTCCTTTCGCGAGTATGGCGTCTAACTCTGTACGCTCTGTACGTCATTCCAGCCAAGCTGGCAATCTCTAGCGCGAGCCGGAAAGAAAAAAAAAGTATGACGCCGAAAAAGATTAACTTTTCGGAGATCCCCGAATTTTCCGACAAACAGCTTTCGCCCAGGCGTACCCGTCTCTCGGAAATCGGCGATGCGTCGGAGAAAATATCCCGCGGTGATGCCTCCTGCCGCCAAGGAAGAACGAAGACCGTCTCCCCATTATCTGCGTTAGCCCGGTAGCCAGGTGCCCCGGCCCAACTCCATCCGTTCACAGCACGCCCGATTTCGAGAACGCCTACCCCTTACGCAAGCACCTGCGGCTTGACGTTAGTTTCGTGGCGCTGTAACTCCTTTACAGATACAGTCTGAGGTACGCCGATGCATGTTCGAGTTCAAAAGTGGGACAACAGCTTGACTGTAAGGATTCCCGCCAAGCCGCTGGCCAAAGACGCCAAGATCAAGGAAGGATCGATCCTGAACATAACGATTTCTGGCGGGACGATTGTCGCCACACCCGCTGGAAAAAAGAAACTCTCTCTCAAGCAACTTCTCGCGAAGGTAAATCGGAAAAACTTCCACGCTGAAGTTGATTTCGGTCCGCCCAGCGGAAACGAGCTTTGGTGAGCGCGGCCTATTACCACCGTTCATATGGTCACCTCGATCCCGGACTGCGCCCCTGCAATTGCCACGGTTGATCTTTTATCGCGCCAAGGGTTATTCTTAACCGCGTGCGCAAGCCGGTGGTCGCATGCGGGGCCCATTGTATTAAATCTACTCCCAGAGGTATTGAACAATGACTCGACCAGCGAAGGAAATCGTCAACGCCGCAATTAAACTCGCCGAAAGCGATCGCCTTCAAATCGTTGAAGAACTATTAGCGAGCTTGGAGCCGGGCACCGACAACAATGTCGACGCTGCGTGGGCAGCAGAAGTTGAACGACGTTCTCGCGAGATCAAGGAAGGTATCGTCCGACCTATTCCCTGGGCAGAAGTAAAATCGCAGGCTAGAAAGCGAGTTCGTGGCCGCAGCTAAGGTCGTATTCCATCCCGGTGCGTCCGAAGATTATGCTGCAGCCTTTGCCTGGTACTATGCGCGTGGAATAACCATTGCTTCCAACTTTGAAAGCGAAATCGATCGCGGCATCCGCCTAATTTCCCAGAATCCTCTGCGCTGGCCTAAGTTTGATGACCAAAGACGGCGCCTCATCGTTCGCAAATTTCCTTATTCGATAATCTATGAATTGCACGGCGATGATGCGGTAGTTCTCGCTGTCGCCCACGGAAAGCGACGACCTTATTACTGGCGCGAACGCGCCACGGATAAATAGGATAACGAAAAACTCGATACGGCTACACAGGTTCGAAACCTAAAAGTCCCGAACGACTCGAACGGAGCGCAGCGGTTGAACGGCTTGAACTATTGGATCTCCCAATTAAAGTTAAAGGCGACCTGCGTCGGGCATGAACTAACTGCGCGAGACCTTTACGAGATCTAAAATTGATTCTCCCTGGGATTTAACGCGCACGAGGTCGAAGATTGATAAGAATGTAATGCCAGGCCCAATGCCATTGCCTAGTCAACTCGTAATAGCCTGACCCCGTGTCAACTATATACAGCGCGTCCGATTCACAACGGATCTGCACAAATTAGGCACAAACTTCACCGTACCTTGATTAACTATGCTAGAGCTGACCCGAGCTGAGTAACCAACTCGTCAACTTTCTCACCCATTGGCAAAGCGACCATAGCCAAATCGATCTTTCGTTTACCCGCATAGATGGCGGCCCTGTTATTCACCATCCCGCGCTCCTTAAGTGATACCCATGTATCTACATTACAGGGATATGCCAGACATACTGTGGTGGCTTTGTTATCGGAAAGCGTCGAGTAGGCCAAAACCTGCAACAGATCATCACGGTGGCGCTCTCGGAGTTCATTTTCCAGATTCGACCAACGTTGATGCTGTAGAGCTTCCCAGTGGTCTTTGTATTTGGCATCGACGAAGATCGTGCGATCTTCCTGCGCAATAACAAGATCAGGCAAAAGAAATTTCTGCGATCCCAAGAATGGACGTTCCCAAGCTATAGGAGTAATGGTTTCGCGGCGGCGTCCGACACGAAGCAGTCCTCCATACCGTCTTGTGAAGCGTTGAAAGACTGTTTCTACCCACGCCTCAAAAAATTGCTCCATCGACATCGCCCATGGCAGCCCCCGCCAATCTGTCAATCCTCCCAGGCCAGTCTCTTCGGTGCTCCACGTAATAGCGTTTAATCCATCGACGAAAGATTTCGAAGCAAGCGGCACTCGAAACCAACTATCCAATTGCTTGCGTGTAGGTCGCATCGGTGACACATCTTCGACTAAGCGCAGAAGTGTCATGCAGATCTTCATTAGTTCGATAACGATCATTCCGGCATGGCGTTGTGATTCGAGCGAGGCGAGTTGTTTTCGAAGAACGTAGTGGATGGCAGCGTACAATTCGCGATTGCTGCGGAGATCAGGATAGCGGCACGGGACATCGAGAAACTTCATTAAAGGGAGTTTCTCGGTTACGTAACTTCCCCAATTAACCTGTCCATGAGGTGCCGCGCGTACGGTTTCAACGATCTCAAAGCGCCTCGCTAATTGATCAAGCATGGCCTTCAATCGCGGAAGGATTGTTGCCGAAAGGACCCAGTCTGGAATTTCTCGCTCCGTCTTCGGCAGTAGTGGGAGTGATAGAATCTGTGGAACGACCTTGAAACCACTGGCTCCTAAAGTACGTCCCAAACCCGACCAGCCGAATCGAGGACGGACGATGAGCGTCACCTCTGCTTTTCCGGAAATAGGCGAGATTAACGGAAATGCGCCGATTTGTGAGCCCGCCTGAAAGACAATGAAAACACGATGCCCGTCAAAATCGACTCGCGCCTCAATACCGAACTGCGCTAGCGTCTGTCCGTTCTGCTGGATGAAATGGTGCGCAAGTTGTGCTTCGCGCGATGGATCACTCAGGTGCGCACGCGTGATTGCTGAGGCATTGACACGAGTGCTCGATGTGTCATCGAGCGGAATTGCTTCAAGCTTAGTTGGCTCAATCCGACGAAATTGAGAGTTTGATCGTCGGGTTCGGCGTCGTTGTCTTAGATCTGGACTCACTCGGATTCTGCCGTTAGAGATTCCACCCACTGGCAGTAGCCTCGGATGTGATCCGAAAAGCTCGTAACGTAGCCCTGCGCAAGATATTCTTCCAAAAGAGGATTCAAATTTACGCGCAAGGACTTTAGCGCTGTGGCGTCTTGCCCATCTTTGGGTAGGAAATAAGAATGGCCCGGCATTAGCGTGAATGCATCATCAGACGCATATTCCGTAAAGATCGAGAGCAAACGTCTAAATGCCTCCTCAGCTAGCTTGCTCCCACAATTTTGAACTACGGCAAACTGTGGCCAGAGCTTTACAAACGCAAAGCGCCGGCGAATGGCAATGTCCACAATCGCAATACTTCGGTCAGCGCTATTCATGGTTCCGAGAATATGGAGATTGGGTGGTAATGTAAGCCTATTGAAAAAAGGTGGACCAAAATCGTGTGACAGATTAATCGAACGGGGTTTTTCCTCCATATACTCGAGGAGAAAAACAGCCTCGCCAAGAACTTTGGCAAGATCCGCCCGATTGATCTCGTCTATGTGCAGAAGGTATGGATTGGGCTTAACCTTTTCAGCTGCTGCGGCAGCTTTCATCAGTTCACCCATGACTGGCACGAACCGAAAGCCCACGTCACCACCGGTTGCTGAAGGTGCCAAGCCGCCAATAAAATTCTCGTACGTAGTATTAGGATGAAACTGAATTGATTGCCCACGGCCATGATAATGGTCCTGCAACAATTCCAGAGCCATGCGTGTCTTGCCCGTTCCCGGTGGGCCTTCGAGCACAACAAAGGCCCTTTCGGAAAGAAGTTCCGCTGCTTCGCGTGTTGTGATGTCTGGCATTAGACACTGGAAGTATTCGGCCCGAATTATCTCGTAATTGTCCAATTGCGATTTCAGCGGAGCAAAGCCACGTTCCTCAAAATAGAGATCCAGGAATGCTTTCAGTACGAACTCTGTCGCTGCACGATCTGGATTTGGACAATAAATTGCGTGAACGTCTTTGCCGTAGCGCTTCAGGGGAGCAGCGTATGGTTCAAAGTGACTTGCAACATTTTCAGGCACTGCCAAGTCGGTGCGTGTCGGGTCATGTTTTGCCCACGCCGCAAAACGTTTCTCACGCCGATTGATCGCTTCACAGATAGCCTGAGCCTTCCTGGCATGACCGGGCCTCGCAAGAATAGTTTCATCAGGATGCAAGCCGGTTGTCCCAGTTCCGAGTGTGATTAAACAGGGCTCACCTTCTACAGGAAAGATACCGACACTCATACCACCGTAAGGTCCCGACTTTGGATTTGATGGTTCTATCAGTGTGGAGAACGGAACATTGTTCTCATCAGTAAATTTGGGGGCACGAATTTGCACTGCGTGCCTAGCCCGCTCTGGGTATCGACCGGTCGAGCCTCCGAACAATTCGTTGAAAGCCTCGTCTGCTTTCTCGCTCCACGTTGATAGGTCGTGGTCGTAGATTAGTTTGAGTAGTTTCTCCATACGTTTATTGCTCTTCTATTGGATCTAAAATCCTTCTGAACCATCTTCCTTGCCGAGCACTACGGCAATTGCTAACGCATTTCGCAGCACTACTCCAGGCCGGATTCCGCGACACCGGGAATTCGTCGATCCATCAACAGGCGTGGGCCATGAGGCAATCAAGGCTTCGCTGGTTCAAGGTTCAAGAGTTCAAAGTCAGAATTGCAAATCTAAATGCTCGACATGAGCCAAATGTTGAATTGAGATATCGCCCGAGGCAACAGTCGGAATCGGAATGTTCCAAGCGTTCACGGTGCTTCAAAGCTGCGAATTTCAATGGCCTCTTCGTATCGCGCTGAGCATCCTTGAGTTTCTGCTCTTCCACCGTTCGAGAAGATCTGGTCATTTTCGATGCTCAGAATGACGGCGGTCGGCTTTCCTCCCCGCAGTACCACTTCCGGGTCCCTTCTTTTGCGTCTCGCTTTCATGATCTTCACTTCGATTTTGAGACTATCGCTGTCTCACAATCGCTTCAATTAACGACGGAAATCCGACATCCAAAGGTTATGGGACGATATGGGGTCGGGATGATCTATCTTCGGCGCCGGCGGTCGTCTAAAAGTGACTTCACCCCGGACACCGAACGTCTCCCTTGATGCCCTTTATTTTCCGTAGGTCATTGACCGGGCGAGTAGGTTCTACGATTTCAGCCGAGGGATCGGTCGCGGGGAGAATGCGCGCGACACGGTGCCGATGCGAGGTCACAACGATTTCTTCGCCGGACTTGACGAGATTCAGATAGTAACTGAGTTTTTCTTTCAGCAGGGCCACGTTAACGATTTTCATGGCAAGTTTATAGTCCTATATAGGTCACATGTCCAGCCACGTAATCCGTTCCGTCTTTTTGCTCAAGATTGCGCGATTCCGGCATTTCTTTCAAATGCCAAGCTCCTTCGCTATTTGAGCACGCTGAGAGATCGTGCGATGAGACATTGCGATTTTCTACCGGCCTGCCGCTTTTCGGAGGTCGGGAATCATTGCACTTGCGCGGCAGTCTGCCACGAAAGGTTTGCCAGCAGGAGGCCGACAAGCGGCGGTGTTATCGTGTCGCTGAGCGTCGCGCCGGTGCCGTGAATGGAGAGTGCATCCAGCCCAACCTATTCCGTGCCGTAAGTTTAAGGCCTTTTGCAATGTTTATCTGCGAAAACCTTGCACCCTCTCAAAGTTCTGGCCTATGATGCGCCGTGCTAACCAAGTCAATCTCAAACGGCGAAATAGCACACAAGTCATGAGACGCCATCGGGTTCTCATCGTCGGAATACTCGTCGTTTTCGTCGCCGCGCGCGCCGCCATGTCCGCCCAGGTCGGCGAGTCGAAATTGTCGGCGTTGGATTCCTTACCCGCCGCAGAGCGACAGGCGCGCCTGGTCGAAGGCGCGCGCGCCGAAGGCGAAGCGGTCATCTATCTGAACCTGGACACGATCGTCGCCAATGCGCTGGCAGGCGGTTTCATGAAACAATATCCCGGCGTCAATGTGCAGGTGGGACGGCTTTCCGGCGCATCGATCATCGCGCGAGTCGACGCCGAGGCGCGCGCCGGGAAATTGGCCGCCGATGCGATCATGAGCGGCGAGCTGGGGATTCTCGTCCTCATCGACAAAGGCGTGATGGCGCGCTACCGCTCGCCGCAGCTCGGCGCCTATCCAGAGTCGTTTCGCGACAAGGATAATTTCTGGAATGTGACTCTCCTCAATGTTCTCGTGCCTGCGTACAATACCCGTCTGGTCGGCAAGGACGAGGTGCCGCAGCGGCTCGAGGATCTTCTTCGCCCGCGTTGGAAAGGCAAGCTGGCGATGGACAGCCAGTCTTACTACTGGTTTGGCGCATTGCTGCAACAGCTGGGTGAAACGGCCGTCACTCAATTGATGCGCGGACTCAATGAGCAGCAGTTACATCACGTGCGGGGGCGGCGATTGCTGACGCAACTGGTTGCCGCGGGCGAGTACGATCTCGCGGTCGAGACCAACTTGAATTCGGTGCTGAGCATGTCCCAGCAAGGCGCGCCGGTTTGGTTCGCGCCGGTCAAACCTCTCTATCTGCGGCCGAGTTTTTTATTTATGACCCGCACCGCGCCGCACCCCCACGCCGGCGCGCTGCTGATCGATTATTTGCTTTCGGAGGAAGGCCAAAAAATTCTCGTGGCGCATGATCGAATGGCCGCCCATCCAAAGGTTGCGGCGCGGGAGACCCAACTGTTAAAAGGGCTGGACGTGCGCATGCCCGACCCCCTCGATATCGGGCGGCGCTACGCCGCGCTGGGCAAAAAATATCTCGAATTATTTCCGGGAGCGAAGTAATGAAATATCGGCTGATTGCGATTGGCCTCGTGCTCTCGAGCCTGAATTACAACCTTTGCTTCGCGCAGACGAAGAATCTTATCCCCGCCTATCAGGCGATCTCGACGCCGGATTTTGGCTATTTGCCGACCTACGTCGCCAGGGCGAGAGGTTTCTTTACCGACGAGCGTCTCGATCTTAAAGTCATCGTGATGAACTCGCGGGTCTCGGTGCCGGCGCTGATCGCCAACGAAGTGCATTTCGGCGTCGCCGGCCCGTCCATAACAGCCGCGCTGCGCGGCGCGCCGTTGAAAGCGATCTATTTCATTTACAACACGTCGACGTTTCAGTTCACCGTGCGGCCCGAGATACGCACGGCGGATGATCTCAAAGGCAAAACCATCGCCATCTCGAGTCCGGGCGCGACCAACGATCTGGCGACCCGCTTGATTCTCGCCAAGCTCGGTCTCGATCCGCTGCGCGACGTCAAGTTCATTGCCATCGGCGACGCTAAAGCACGGGTGATCGCGATGGATCAGGGGCAAGTCGCGGCGGCGGCGAACAACCCGGATATCGCCGCCGAGTTAGTGCGCAAGGGGTATCGTATCTTGATGCACTCCGGCGAAGTATTTCCGGTTCCGTTTTCGGGAACGGCGGTCAACGAAAAGCTCATCCGCGAGAACCCGGATCTAATCAAGCGCTGGCTTCGCGCTCATCTCAGGGCGATGTTGTTGATTCGCCAGCGGCCCGACGAAGCGGCGCAGATCGCGGTGAAAGATCTAAAAATCAGCCGGGAGGTGGCGCGTGAGGCGATTACCCAAGTGCTTCAATTCATGTATCCCAATGACCCGGGCGGTTTTACCGAGAAGGGCATGAGAGTTTACTTGCAGCAGACGGCGCCGCGTCTGGGCGTCGATCCCGACAAGGTCGCCATCGCGCAGATCGCAGACGTGAGTTTCTTGCGCGAAGTGCAGAGAGAGATGGGGATTCAATGCCGGGACGGTTACGGCTGTTAGTTGATAGACTCGCGCGCGCATCGAGGCATACCGCATCATGAATTATGTCGTCGGAGTCGATATCGGGGGGACTTTTACCGATTGCGTGGCGGTGGATGAAGGCGGAAAAGTGACCATCGGCAAGTCGCTGTCGACGCCTGCTGATTTTTCTCAGGGGGCGCTAGATGCCGCCGGCGACGCCGCGCAAAATATCGGGCTGAAGAATGCCGATGAATTGTTGGCCGCGACGCGATTGTTTTTTCACGCCTGTACCGTCGGCGATAACACGTTGATCACGCGCGCCGGCGCCAAGACCGGGCTGATTGCGACAAAGGGATTCGGCGACACCCTGCACATGATGCGCGGCAAGATCGCCGAGGGGCTCACTGAAAATGAGATCGCCCACCGTTCGGCCCTCGACAAGCCCGAACCTTTCGTGCCGCGGAAGATGGTCGAAGAGGTGCCGGAACGCATCGATTACAAAGGCCAGGAATTGATTCGGCTCGATGTGCAAGCCGCCCAGCAGGCCATCGATCGTTTGGTCTCAAAGGGCGCCGAGTCCATCGCAGTCTGCTTGCTCTGGTCGATCATGAACGATAGCCATGAACAGCAGCTGGCGGAGATGATCAAGAATAATTATCCCGAGCTGTTCTTTACCCTGTCCAGTGAAGTGGCCCCGTACCTCGGCGAATACGAGAGATCAGCGACCACCGTCTTCAACGCATACATTGGGCCAAAGATTTCAAGTTATCTAAAAAATCTGCAGCACATTCTCCACAGCAAGGGGCTGGAGCGCGAGCCGCTGATCATGCAGGCCTATGGTGGTGTGCTGGGCGTCGGGGCCACGTGCAAAAATGCCGTCGGTATCATCGAGTCCGGTCCGGCGGCGGGCATCGTCGGCACGCGATTTTTAGGCGAACGTATCGGGGAAAAGAATATCCTGGCCACCGACATGGGCGGCACGACCTTTAAAGTCAGCGTCGTGCGCGACGGGGTGATCGAGCGGGATTACAAACCGGTCATCCTGCGTCACAGCATTCTCTCGACCAAGATCTGGGTGGAATCCATCGGCGCAGGTGGCGGCAGCATCGCGTGGATCGATCCCGATACCGGCCTGCTCAAAGTCGGGCCCCAGGGCGCCGGCGCGTTGCCCGGACCGGTCTGCTACGACGTCGGCGGCAAAGAGCCGACGGTTTCCGATGCTGACTTGGTGTTGGGCTATCTCAACGAGAATTATTTTCTCGGCGGCCGGATGAAACTAAACAAAGCGAAGACGATGGAGGCGGTCCGGGAAAAAATCGCCAAGCCACTCAAAATGACCGAAGTGGAAGCGGCGAGCGGTATTTACCGCATTGCCAACTCGCATATGAGCGATTTGATCCGCAAAGCGACCGTTGAAAAAGGCCACGATCCGCGCAACTTTGTGCTGTTCGCCTTCGGCGGCGCCGCGCCGGTGCACGCGAGCCGCTACGCCGCGGAGTTGGGCATCCGCCAGGTGGTGGTTCCTTTAACGGCTTCGGTGCACGGCGCCACCGGGCTCATCAGCTCCGATGTGGCCTATGAATATGGCAAATCAGATCACGTCGTCGTGCCCGTCGAGACCACGCGGGTAAACGAAAACTTTTCGGGGCTTTTGCTACGGGCGCTCAGCGATCTGCGCGCGGCCGGTTTTGCGGAAAGCGATGTTTTGGTCAACCGCAGCGTCGACATGCGCTATCGTTATCAGGTGCATGAGCTTAACGTGCCTTTCCCGGCGGGAGCAACGGCGATCACGGCCGAAGAGATGGAGAGCTTCTACGCGCTTTTCGACGACCAGTACGAGAAAGCTTTCGGCCAGGGCTCAGGGTATCGCGAAGCGGGGAAAGAAATACTGACATTTCGGCTCACCGCGACGGGCTTGCTCAAAAAGCCGGATATCAAGGCCGAGCGGGTACAAAGGTCCGATGGCGCGCACGCTCTCAAGGGCCGGCGCGATGTATACTTCGAGGAAGAAGGAAAATTCGTGCCCACGGAAGTTTATGACTTCACCAGGATGCAACCGGGGGTTGAGTTCGACGGCCCGGCAATCGTCGAGACTCCCGTCACGACTATCGTGGTCAATCCCAACGACCGCGCCGCCATGGACGAGTATTTCAATATTAGAATTCATCTAGGAGCTTGAACTATGCCGGTCAATCCGATCATCTCGAGCGTCGATCCGATCACTTTCGAAATTCTTTCGCACCGGCTCTACCAGATCGCCAGGGAAATGGGCACGGCGCTGGAGCGCGTCGGCGGCACGGTAAACACGACGCAGATGCACGACTACATGGCATCGCTTTACCTCGCCAACGGTGACGTGCTGTCGGCGGGGGATTCGATGGGTTGGCATGTTGCCTGCGCCGGCTTTGCCGTCAAGCGCATCATCGAGAGGTTTGAAAATAACGGCGGCATCAACCCCGACGATATTTTTCTCCTCAATGATCCCTATCTCGCGGCGATCCATCAGTCGGATGTTTACATGATTTCGCCGATTCACTTCACGGGCCGGCTGGTTGGCTGGAGCGCGACCTTCGTCCACGTGATGGATATCGGCGCGATGTCGCCTGGCGGCAACTCGCCAGGCGCTACCGAGATCTGCCACGAAGGCATTCGCATTCCCGGCATCAAGTTGGTCGACCGCGGCGAGCTGAGAAAAGATTTCTTCGATGCATTCATCAACATGACGCGCCAGCCGGTGATGGTCGGCCTTGATCTCAAGTGCGAGATTGCGGCGAACAACGTGGCGAAGTCGCGCATCCAGGCGCTCTACGAGCAGTTCGGCGCCGAGCTGGTCACCGCGGTGTCGCAAGAAATGCTGCACTATTCCGAGGCGATTCTGCGTAAACGCATCGCCGAGATTCCCGATGGGACATGGAGCGACACCGGCACTATTCACGCCGGCGACACCTGGAAAGTGCACGTGACGCTCAACAAAAAAAACGACCGCCTGCTTTTCGACTTCACCGGCAGCAGCCCGCAGGCCAAGAAAGGCATCAACCTGCCTTACCATGCGACCTTCGGCGCTTGTTACGAGGCGATGCTCTGCACCCTCGCCTACGATCTGCCGAAGAACCACGGCGCGCTGAAACCCATCGAAGTGATCGCGCCAGAGGGAACTGTGGTGAATCCGACGCCGCCGGCGCCGGTTTCTCTCAATACCACTTCGGGCGGCGCGACGGTAAAGTTCGTCGCCAACTCGGCGATCATGCAAATGCTCGCCACCAGCGAAAAATGGCGGGGCGAAGTCATGGCGCTCAACGCCGGCCATCGGTTGGCGCGCCACGCCGGGGTCAATCAACACGGCAAGTACTACGTATCGACGCTGTCCGAAGGCGCGCTGGATGGCACCGGGGCGCGGTCCTACAAGGATGGCGACGATACCGGGCGGGGCCTCAGTTGCCATAACATAGAGTGGCTCGAAGCAAATTTCCCGCTGCTCTACTTGTTTCGCCGCAATACCAAAGGCGGCGCAGGGGCGGGCAGATATCGCGGCGGCACCGGCGGCGAGTCGGCGCTCACGGTGCACGATGCGCCCGAGGGTAAGATCAAAGGGGTGGCGTTGGGAGTGGCGGGTCTTAGAAATTCGGGCCAGGGAATGTTCGGCGGTTATCCCGGCGCGCCGAGCCTGCTCATGCTCAAGGAAGGGACCCGGGTGGCCGAATTGATCGCTGCAGACAAATCGCCGGACCAGCTCGACGATGTCGGTGGCAGCGGCCGGCTATTGCCCTACTGTGAATTCGACATCGGCAAGAACGACGTGCTCTACATGCGCATGTCGAGCGGGGGCGGCTATGGCGATCCTCTGGAGCGCGAGCCTGAGCGCGTGCTGAACGACGTCGAAAACGGCATCGTCTCGCGCGCCGAAGCCGGGGAAATTTACGGTGTGGTGCTCGAAAGAGATGATCTCGTGTTAGACCTGGCGGCGACCGATAAGCTGCGCGTGAGGCTGCGGCAAGACCGCCTCCAGGAGCCGAAATGAATCATCCGCTAAGGGCAAATCTGGAGATCGCGATTCTAGACGGGACGGAATGGGTTCGTTGCGGCAAGTGTCAACGCAAACATTGCCGCGCCGGCGAGGACTGGCGGCAATTCTGTAAAGTACGTCTTCTGCCGCCGACAACGGCGGGCAGTCTCATGTCCGACCTGAATGGCCAGTATCTGCTGCGCCAAATTTACTGCCCGTCCTGCGCGGTGCTGTTGGATACCGATTTCGTCGAGGAGAATTCAAATGACACAGGAAGGACCTAACCGGCCGGAGCCGCAGCCGATAAAACTCGAGAGTAAGACGACTTCGATCGCCGTGCTTGACTTGAGCCGCCGCTGTGAAAATCCGCAGGAAGTCTGTTCGAAGTTGATGCACCCCCTCGCTGAATTCCTCGAGCGCGCCCGGCAAGCTTCGGTGCCGATTCTTTACACTATCTCCGCAGCCGGCAAGGGGACACCGCTCGGTCAAGTCGCCGCGCCGCTTGAGCGGCGAGAATCGGAACCAGTCCTCTATCCGGACGCCTTCGACAAATTTATGGATGGGACGCTCAAGGCGGAATTGGACAAACGGAATTGCCGGTCTCTAATCATTGTCGGCTCGGCGACGAATTTCGCCGTGCTCTACACCGCGACGACGGCGGCGCGGATCTTTCGTTACGACGTGATCATACCGCTCGACGGGGTCAACGCCAAGCGAAACTACGAACATGAGTACGCGATTCATCAGATGACGATCTTGCCGGCGTCGGCGCATGAGCGGTTTCGCTTTACCAAGCTGGGGATGATCGAATTTTTTTAATGAATTTCCATCAAATGAAATCCTCTGTCAAGTTAGAAATCATGCTCCGGTGGTTTTGGCTCATAGCGCTTTGTGCGGTTTTGGTCGCCGCCGGCACCGCGCATGTTTCTGCCCAGCCAATCACCAAAATCCGCGTCGCCAACATAATGGTACCTCGGATCATATTCAAGTTGCGATCAACGGCGGCATCTACAAAAAACACGGCTTGGACGTCGAGAATATCCAGGTTGGAAGTTCGGCCACGGTGGTACAGTCTCTGATTGCGGGCGAAGTTAGCTTTGCCCATGTCGGCGCCGTGCCGGTGGTCGCCCCGGTGCGAAAGCGATCAACGGCGCCAGGCCACCTGGCCGTTGACGATCACGGCCTCGACTTTGGTCGCACTGTCGAACGGAGGTCCGGAGAGAACGACCAGATCGGCATCCTTGCCTTTTTCGAGGCTGCCGACTCGGTCCGCGATGCCCATGATCTGGGCGTGGTTCCAGGTGATCGCTTTCAGCGCGTCTTGCTGGGAAACCCCTTCCTCCACCGCTGAAATGGCTTGCAGCCGGAGATTTTGAATCGCAATCACCGGATGATCTGTCGAAAAGGCGGTCAACACTCCGCTTTGAATCAAAAGTCGGGGCGAGTCGGGCACTCGTCCCGATTGTTCGAGGTTGCCGCGAACTTTGATCCAGGGACCGTGCACCACCGGAACTTTTGCATCGGCCAACTCCGCCGCAACCTTGTAAGCATCGGTGCCATGCTCGATAACCAGCCTCAGACCGAATTCCTTGGCGATGCGCACGGCGGTCATAATATCGTCGATGCGATGCGCGTGGGCTCTGAGCGGTAGCTGTTTTTTCATCACAGGTATCATGGCTTCCATGCGCAGATTGCGTTCGGCGCCGTTCTTTTTCGAGTAGTTTGCCACCTTCACCAGAGCTTCGCGCAGGATAGCTGCGATTCCCATGCGGGTCATTGGGCTTCTTTTGCGCGATCCGTAGGCGTTTTTAGGCCGCTCGCCGAAGGCGATCTTCATCCCCACGGGCGCGCGCACGACCATTTTTTCTACGGTCGACCCCGTGACCTTGACCGCGGCAGGCTGTCCGCAGATCACGTTGTGACTGCCGGGCATAACTCCCACAGTGGTAACGCCGCCGCGAAGAGCGTCCTTGAATGCTATATCCTCGGGATTGATCGCGTCGATCGCTCTGCAGGTGCGGCACGATGGGATCGTCGACCTCGTCCTCGTCGCTCTGGGCGGCGCCCACCCCGTCCTGCGTAAGCCCGAGATGCGTGTGAGCGTCGATCATGCCGGGAATGATCACCTTGTCCTTGAGACTCCAGGCTTCCGCATCCGCCGGCACGCGGACGTTGGTCCCGATTGCCTCAATCCGGGCGTCCCGGATGAGAATCGTGCCCTTATTAAGCACGTCGCCGGTGCCGATCATTATGTAAGCGTCTGTCAGTGCTAGGCGTGCCACGATTCCTCCTAAACGACTAAATCATGCTGTTGACTTGATGAAACGGCGCGAGCTCGTCTTTGTCCCAGGATTGGTAGTAACGAACCACGTAAGGCAAGAAGCTCGTCGCCGAGGATCGTCGATTTTTCCCGGTGCCGGCGGGATCACGGTCTTTCGCAGGCTTTCGACGATCTGTTTGGGCTGGAGACGAAGATGATTTTTCCCCTGGTAGAGGATTTCTCCGTCCACAATGACGGTGTCCACCGCGCTGCTCTTTCCCCTTGTGATGAGAGTATCGATAGGATTTTGCTGGTCGGCCAGGTAGGGCTGAGAGAACGATCTAGCGTCGAGTAAAACCA
This sequence comes from uncultured delta proteobacterium, assembly GCA_963840855.1. Classification (GTDB taxonomy): domain Bacteria; phylum Desulfobacterota; class Binatia; order UBA9968; family UBA9968; genus DATACQ01. The sequence goes on along the minus strand of CAWJBB010000047.1, from coordinate 12,241 downwards.
GGTCGGCGCGCTTGCCGGGTTCCAATCTTCCGGCGAACCCTCCCCAACCGAGGGCTTGTGATCCATTTACCGTACCCATACGGAAAATCTCTTTCAAAGGCACCAGTTTCGCATCGACTCCCGGAACCCTTTGCAGATTGGCGCAGAGCCGCATCTCCTGCAGAATATCGGGCTCGTCGTTCAACGTGCTGCTATCGAGGCCAAGGGCAAGGGGCACCCCGACCTCATGCAGCATCGCGATCGGCGCGATGCCGCTTTTCAGCCGTAGATTGGAGCTGGGATTGTGCACCAGCGGGGTTCCTCTCTTGGCCAGGATCGCCGCGTCTTCACGGCTGAGCCAAACGCCATGAGCAAGGCTGGTTCGCGGGCCGAGGAAGCCCATGTGATCCAGCCATTGAACCGCGCTTTGACCATACGCCCGCGAGAAATATGAGCGCTGGTATTTGGTCTCGAGTACGTGCATTTGCACGCCGAGCTGCTTTTCCTGGGCCTCCCGGCTAATGGCTCTCAAGAGGTCTTCCGTGCACCACTGCGGCCCGGCGGGAGTAAGAAGAATCTTTATCCGCCCGCCGCTCTCTCTTTCGATAGTTCCGGAGAGGCGCCGTGCCAGACGAAAATAGTCATCGGGAGCCGCGGTGCGCGGCTTGGCATATTCCTGCCGCGCCCTCTCCCGGAGTTGCTCGGGAAGGCTGGGATAAAACTCGTCGTCCCCGTAAACGAGATAGTTGCGGTTTCGGATATCGAGTCCGAAGGAGACGCGCAGGCCCGCTTCGCGGTACGCGCGCATGCGCTCTTCGATGTCGGTTTCGTATTGGGCCGGCCCGCGGCTCGAATTATAGTGTATGCAACAGGTGACGCCCGCTTCGATCATCTGCGCGCAGCCGTAGAGGGTATCGAGATAATTGTCCACCTTCGCCTGCGGCGGGGTGGACACGCGCAGCTCCAGGCAGTCATCCAAGCCTCCCAACTGATAGCTGGTAAGGCCCTTGCCGTGCTGGTGTGCGCTAACGAAGCCCGGCGTTACCCAGAATTCAGGCGAGCCGATAACTGGGGCATTTGGGTATGCGGCTTTAAGGTCGCGGTAGGGAGCGACTTCTACGATTTGCTGCCCTGAAACATAGACCGCCCCGTCCGCCAAAATCCCATCGCTTCCATAACGGCTGTGATTGGTCAAAACAAACTTTCCGCGCGTGATGAATTCCACGGTCATCCCTCACTTGCCGATGCGAAATATTTCATAATAGTCTTTGGCAATCTGATCCGCCTCCTCGGCTAGAGATAGATCCGTTGAGGTTAGCTTTAAACCCTGCGTGAGCTGCGGCGGGTCCGGCGGAACATCAGGCCGCGAGGGGATACGACTCCGGTCCCGCATCAAACCTTGGCCTTCCTTCGAGAGCAGAAAGTCGACGAACAGACGAGCGGCGTTCGGATGCGGCGCTTTTGCGGCCACGGACAACGGTTCGATGCTGACGATCACGAACTCCATGGGTGTCCAATCGATGGGGGCCTGCTTTTTCTTCAGCTCCTCGACCCGCGTGCCGTACAGGTTCATCCCCAGGGGAGCGGCTCCTGCGGAAATATCTTGAATAGCCAATGTGCTGCCGGAGCGTAACTCGACGCCCTGAGCGGCGAGGCGGCGCATGAAGTCGAGGCCTTTCTCTTTTCCCATGACTCTGAGCATCATGCCAAAAGTGGGAAAATCGTCGTCGCGGATGACAATCTTTCCCTTCCATTTGGGATTGATGAGCTCTTCATAGGTGCGCGGAACCTCATCCTTCTTCACCAGATTCGTATTGTGCACGAGCACGTGGGTGTTGATGAAGAAGCTGGTCCAGGTTCCATCGGGATCTTTCACGGAGGCCGGATAGGCGCTGGCCTCGGGGGAAATATACTTTTCCAAGAGGCCCTTCTTTTTGAGTATATGCCCGTCGATGCTCACGGATTCGATTACGTCGGCTCTGAAAACCCGGGTGTTCGCCTCCATGAGTATCTTCGTCACCAACTCTCTTCCACCCAAACGCAGTGTTTCGGTTTTAATGAAGGGATAGAGCTGCTCGAAGCGCTTGGTGAGCATCGTCGCATCATTGATATTGAGCGCCGTATACCAGAGTAATTTTCCTTCCTTTTTCGCCCCTTCGATAAGGCGCTTGGTGTGTTCGGATTGTCCCCATGCACTGGAGAACATGAATGCGGACAAGACGATATACATCGCCGCCAATGCCGCAGCCCATGGGAAAATTCTCAGTTTCATACCACGCGCCTTTCCGAGTTTCGGTGCATACCGAGCGAGACTTTAGAACAGGGCAGTCAAGGGCGTCAAGAAAAACCGCCCGCATAGTGCCACCGGCGCTGGAGGGCTTTTAAATTCTCATCTTGTCCGTCACATCGATCAGGATGCCGTCGGGATCGGCGAGATGCAACATTCCGTGCGGACATGTCGAGAAAAGTCGCTGCCGCGCTTCTCCCTCGGAATCTTTGCGCGCCCGCCTTGGCGCAAGAGACGGATCGCGGTCCACCAAGGCGGCGAGATCCCCTTGAAATGCCGCAACGCTCTCTACTTGGAAGCCCAAGTGGTCCAACGCTGGCCTTTCAATCCCGGATCCCGAGGTAATCCGTAATGTCCCAGGGCATGATTGTAAGAGTCAATCTTCCATCGGTCAGATAATAGTTGGGATCACCGGCAGGCTTTTCCAAAGCGACCAGCTCAAAAACTTCCGTGTAGAACTCTGCCACGATCTCGGGAATCACGGTTCTGAGCGCCAAGTGGTTGAGGTAACGTTCTTGCTTCCATTCGCCTTCCTCGTAAACGCCGCGCCTTTTTCCAACCCCTTTTGACAGGTCGAAAACATTGCCCGCTGGGTCGTGAGTGCTGATTCCCGCGAAGGACCTGCCGCCGGGTCTGTGCAGAACCTTGATCTTTGGATATTTCTCTCTGAGGCGCGTGAACACTGTCTCCACGTCCTCGACCTCGAAGCCAAAGTGGTCTAGACCGCATTGCCGGCCGGGACTTCTCGAATTGATATTTAGGCCGACGTAGCCATCTCCGACTGTCGCGGCGCCACGCGGTTCGGTCGAAGAAGAAGCGGACGATTTCATACCGAAAAGCGCTTCGTAAAACTTGCCCAATAGCGTGAACCGGTCGCTCACAATTGCCACATGCTTCAGTTTTGCAAACATTGCTCTCTTCTCCTCTCGATCAGATCTTACTTAGATTCTTACCCTTGAATTGTCGAACAGGACGAGTTTAAGAATTTTATCCCGCCAAGACGCCAAGCTCGCAAAGAAAGATTTTTGCCTATTTCTCCGAACACCTTGGCGCCTTTGCGACTTTGCGCGAGTCACCGTGTTTCCGATTCTCTTGCCCGAGATTCCGCAAAACATTTCAAATATGTTTGGCTATGTTTCTAACGGACGGGTAGAACGCCGTGCCCTGCCAGCGCCTTGTAAAGATCCAAGATTTCAGGTTCCCTTGGCGTTCCTCGGACCAATTTTTGCTGCTCTTCGGGAAATAGCGGCGTAGCCTCAACTCCAAAGTATGCTTTGAACCGTTGGAAAAATTCCGGGTCTTTGAGAGCCTTGCGCATTGCCTCGCGTAAAATTTCAACCCGATCCCGCGCCGTTCCGGGAGGAAGCACGTAGGAATCGCCGACGGCTCTGAAGACTTGAAACAACGCAAGTAGCTTTTGTTCCTTCTCGGTTTTTGCAAACTCATTGACATGGGGTAACGACCTGAAACGGGGGTGAGGATGCTTGTAATGGTTGGGCGTGTTGAAAACGATATGGAAATGCGCGAACTCCTTTTTGATCTCCTCGTCATCGGGGTCTTCCACCAGCGCGTCGATCTCACCCTGGCGGAATGCCACTCCCATCTCCGGCGCTGAATAACCCGTAACGAATTGAGGTTCTTTCAAGCCGAGAAGCCACGCCACAAGCCGTCCGCGCACGTAGACGGGATGTCCCACCGATTGCGCGCCGATTCTCAACCGAGCGCCAGCTTGCAGCTTTTCCACGTTCGTCAAACCAATCTCCTTTCGGGTGTAGAAGACGCTGGCCCATCGACTTATCGGCGATCCCATGTAGATGAATTGGTCAATATCAAAGCTTACGCCGGGATCGCGCATGACGGCGCTCTGGACGTGTCCGGGGCCCACGCGCCCTATGGTGAGACCGTCCGGCCGCGCCGTCCTGAACATGTAGTTTGCAGCCTTTAGCCCTCCGCCACCCGGCATGTATTGCATCATAATCGTGGGATTGCCTGGGATATGCTTCGACAGAGCAGCGGTAACAGCTTTGGTTCGCAAATCTCCAGACCCGCCAGGTTCAGCGCTCTGGACGATGGTGATCGTTTTTCCTTGATAGAAAGGTGTATCCGCAAACGACCGTGCCAGTCCTGAAAACTGGCTGGGTAAAATAAATGCCAAGAGAACAAGCAAGCTCTTGTTCACGAGATCCTCGCGGGACAGAATCGTTCGGCTCTGCTACGACGAGCTTACGGTCATAGCTCACGACGAACCTATTCACTATGACAGCGGGGAGTCAAGCGGAAAACATGGATCGCTTTGGAAGTCAGAGCCTATTGAATTTGCATTTTTCACGCCGGCGGGTGCTGTTCCAGCCACCAGCGGGCGATCTCGTCCCGGCCGGCAAACCAAACCTTCGGAAAGCCTTTGGCATATTCGATGAATCGCGCCACCGCTGTCGCTCGCCCGGGACGGCCCGAGACGCGCGAGTGCAACCCTACCGACAACATTTTAGGGTGGGTTGCGCCTTCCCTGTACAGCATGTCAAAGCTATCCTTCAAATAACCGAAGAATTGGTCTCCATTACTCCAAGCGCCGCGCCAATATTTTCCGTCATTGCTGTCAAAGGCATAAGGAACCACCAGCCAGGGTTTCCCTTTCACCTCCGTGTAATAGGGCAGATCGTCGTTTATACCGTCGCAATCGTACAGAAATCCCTCTTCCGCCAAAAGCTCTCGAGTATTGAGGCTCGGTCCGGATTTCGTGAACCAGCCCAGAGGCCTGCGACCGGTCGTTTTCTCGATGGAAGCCACGGCTTTTTGAACGCTCTCCTTTTCGCTGTCGCGGTCGAGGTGCCATTGTTCAACCCAACGCAGCCCGTGCCCGCAAACATCGTGGCCCCGGGCAATAATCTCGCGGCCAAGGGGCGGATTTTGTTCTAATGCCATGGCACAGGCGAAGAAGGTTGCTTTAACTTCGTACTCCTCGAACAAGCGCAACAACCGCCAAACACCTGCTCGTCCCCCATATTCCCATTGGGACTCAGTCTGAAGACTGCGGGCCTCCGGAGGTTTCCGAGACGGTAATTCCCCATTAGTCTCGTGTCTATTGTCCCCGTACGCCGGGGTGAGCTCGGAACCCTCCTCGTAGTTGACGACCAGGGAGACGGCAATTTGGCAGCCACCAGGCCATTCCACTTGGGGCAAATTTTTCCCATAACCGACAAGGTCACGTTTCATCGTTCTTCCCCCTCATTTGAGTCGCTTTCGCCTGTCGGGAGTATTTCATTACTACGACACAAAGAACAACTCCGTGCCGGGAATCAGGCCTGCCTGTTCTCAATGAAGCTCCTCGGAGCAAAGCTCCGAGGTATCTTTGCAAAATTCTCCGAAGCCCTTCCACCCTCCTTCGCCAAGGCTACGGAGGGTTCTCCTCACCTTCATCCTCGCAGCAAGCTGCGAGGTATTCGGCGAAGGAGAATGAACTTCTCCGCAGCAAGCTGCCGCTACACGGTGTCGGCGTCGTAGCTCGCCAGGCAACGATCAACCAAGGCCTCCGCAGCCGCCCAATCGAAGTTGCGGAACTCGCGCCCCTGAATGGCTGCGGGCTCGCCAGCGTAGAACATTTCGTACTGCAGATGCCGCGAGCCGAACTCCGAGCCGAGAGCGTCCCATAAGAGCTTCAAGAGCTTCACCCGCTCGCGGCCCGCCGCTTGCGGCCAGCGCACGTACCGCTCGATATCCGCCGCCGAGCCGGGCGCGCGTAGCTCACCCACCGTCGCTGGCAACTGGATCAGGCTGCCGCCCATCAGCCCGCGGATCTGGTTGAGCAGCGCCGGATACATCGCCTGCTGGAACACCTGGCTGGCGTAGAGCAGAGCATCCTTGGGGCGCATCACACCGAATTGGTCGGGCTCCGCCGCGGCCTCGGCGCCGAGGATCATACCCTCCACGAGCGAGACGCGGGTGGCGAGGTCGCCGAGTTGGGCAACTGTGTCGCTAGCGGCCGAGCGACCGCTCAGGTCCATGCAACGCTTGACCAGCCCTACCAGGAACTGCAGCTTGGCCCATGATCGGATATGCGACTGGGTGTTGCCCAGCACATGCGCCGCGGTGACGCTGAACTGACCGGCCGTCAGGTCAATATTCTTGTAGATGAACACGTCTTCCCAAGGCACCAAGACATTGTCGAACACGACCAGCGAATCGGTCTCGTCGAAGCGGCTGGACAGCGGGTAGTCGAACACGCTAGTGGGTCCGAGCGCATAGGGCCGGCGCGGATAAAGCTTCAGGCCAGGCGCGCCATTCGGCACCACGCAGGAGATCGCGTAGTCTTCGTCGCCCGGGCGCAGCGGCAAGATAACCGTGAGCAGCACGTAGTCAGACATCACGGAGCCCGTGCCGAGCATCTGTGCCCCACGAATGACCATCCCGTTGCCACGCTCGGCGGCGGCGCCGGCGTAGAGGTACGGCTCGGCCTGCTGGTGCGCCGGTTTGGCGCGGTCGACGGTGGGATGGACAATGACGTAGCTGATATATAAATCCTCGTCGGCGGCTCTGGCGGCGAAGCGCAAAAGATTGTCGGCGAACTGCTGCCCGCCTCGTGCGTAGAACGCGGGTGAGCCGGCGAAGCCCGCGAAAAACGACGCGACATGATCAGGCGAGCGCCCCAGGAAGCCATAGCTGGCATCAGCCCAGAACTTGATCGCGCGCCGTCGCGCCGCCAAGTCCGCGCGGCTCCGCGGCACCAGCCAGCACTTGTTGATGGGCCGGCCGTCGCGCGGCGAGGGGTAAGTCATCAGCTCGCGGTTGGCCGGATCATGGGCGCGATCGTAGAGCTCTGCGACGGTGCGTATCCCGGCGGCGAAGGCCGGATGCGTCGTCACGTCGGCCACGCGCTCGCCGTCGAACAGTACCGAGCGGCCATCGCGCAGGCCGCGCACATAGTCGTCGCCGCTCCGAGTCATACTGCTCCCGTCCTCACGCCCCTTGTCCGCGCCCCGGCGCCGCCAAAAGCTTCAATGCCTGTATTGTCTCACAGAGCTACCTAACTTCTTCCCTCGGAGTTTCTGGAATGCCCGTGGTTTGACCTTGAGCCAGGGCAGCAAATTCTGTGGTCCATAGGTCGGCAAGACAAATCCCGGCCCATCTGGATCGCCGCCTCGATACCCTGGTAGTAGCCGGGAAGCTGAACGAGCGTGCGATAGCCCATGCGCTTATAGAAAAGCTGGGCTCCTTCGTTCTCCGCGCGCACTTCCAGGGCGACGTTGAATATGCCAGCCACGACGGCGCATTTCTCGAGCCACTCGAGAAGTTGGCGTCCGACGCCTGCTCGTCGATAGGGCGGAGCCACGGCGAGAAGGTCCAAGTGTGCGTCGTCGTCTCCGTAGCGCATGATCGCAAATCCGGCAATGTTATCGTGATTGCATGCGACGAGTACGTTAACATCGTAGGCGCGAATACTCGCCGCCACCCGCATAGGTGTCCAACGCCATTGGAGACCGTACTCAATTAAATCGCGCGACAAATTGGCAATGGCGGTAGCGTCTGCCGGTCGCGCCAATCGCAACGATAGCTCAGAACTTGTCATGAGTTGTATGGCCTAACGCATAGGGTTTTATCTCTAAAGGTCGGGAGCAATCAAGTTCTATAGCGGGTGTGGAAAGATACCTGGCGAGCGCGCGTTGGACGTAGTCGGCATGCTGGTGCAGATGGTGAAAAACCGCGCAGTCGAAAACGAATGACTCGATTGCGGCCGGCCGCTTCCACAGGATTTGCAAAAGCGCTTTCCAGAAATAAAACCTGATCGCCTTCGCGCGCATGCCGAAATAATAGGATTCCTTGATAAGAACGGCCAATAGTTTCGCCCCATGCCGCCTCACGGCGGCGAGCGGGACCCTGGCCCGGAGCTCCAATAAAGCGGGAAGAGTCCGCGCGAAATAGGCCTTCGGCTGATAGATCTCCAGGACAAGCTCGCGGTATTTTTCGAGATACTCCCGTCTGGTCATTTCGCCCTTGGGGATAAAATTGATTCCCTCCACCGTGTGATTGCCGGTGGAGCTGAGTGTTTCCAATAACCGCCCTTCGGCCTTCAAACGACGGGCGAGTTGCGTGTGCGGAATGGCCTGCAGCAAGCCGACCATCGCAACGCCGATCCCGGAAGCCTGGATAAATTTCCGCTGCGCCTCGAACACGGTGCGATCTTCGCCGTCGAATCCGACGATGAAACCGGCGGTGACGTGGAGCCCGTGCCGGCGAATCTTGGCCAGCTTCGCCAGCGGGTTGCCCGGAATATTTTGCATCTTCTGCGTTGTCTTGAGCAGCTTGGGGTCCGGAGTCTCGATGCCGATGAACACCTGGAAGAAACCGGCTTGGAACATGCGCTCGAGCAACTCCTCATCGTCGGCCAGATTGATCGACGCTTCGGTATAATAGCGAAACGGATAATTGTGCCGGCGGTTCCACGGAGCGAGCTCCGCGAGCATGTCCTTCGCTTTTCTCTTGTTGCCGATGAAATTATCGTCGACCAGAAAAATATAGCCTTGAAAACCCAGCCGTTCGACTGCCGCCAGTTCAGCGCAGACTTGCGCAGCCGTTTTGGTGCGCGGCACGCGGCCATAGATCTCGATGATATCGCAGAATTCACACTTGAAAGGACAGCCCCGGGAGAATTGCAGCGCCATCGTGGCGTAGTCGTTGACGTCGGCTAAAAGCTCGAAGCGGGGAATCCTGACGAGCTCCATATTCGTGGCCGAACCGCCTTGATATATTCGGCCGCGACGACCGGCGCGCAAATCACTGACCAACTGCTCCGTGATACTTTCGGCCTCGCCAAAGCAAACCCAATCGGCATCGGCGCAGGCCGCCTCCGGCAGCGCATGAGTAAAAGGCCCACCGACGGCGATCGGCTTGCCGCGCATCTTCGCGTTAGCCACACACTGCCGGTAGTCTTCCCGCTGCGCCAACATCACGCTCAAGAAGACAACATCCGCCCACTCCCAATCGCCGGCCGATTCCTCCGCGACGTTGCGATCGACCAGGCGAAGAGAGAAGTCCTGCGGCAGATAAGCCGCGATGGTGAGCAGACCCAGCGGCGGCATAATCGCCTTTCGCCCCCACAGGAGCTGTACCGACCGAGCGGTATTCCAGAATGTTTGCTCGGGAAACTTAGGATAGAGCATCAAGACATTCATTAATGGTCACCCCGATCGTGCGGAACCATCCGGATGCGGATTAGATTCTATTTCATTCAAGCGAAGGATGAAACAAGGATCCCTTCGTGACCGCAACCGGCGCCTCGCCATTCGAACAAAGTCACGTTTGCCCGCCGCGCAAGGACGCGCTATGGTCCAATCAATTCATAATCGGGAGGATTGACAATGGCCGACACAACACATAACTACGCCACGCCGAGCGCAGCCCGTTCGGTTACATCTTATCCCGCTCGCCGCGGCTTCAAGCAAGGTCCCATCGATCCCTCGCTTGACCGCGTGATTGGAGTCGAGGACGCGATCGACATTCACTGCCATGCGCACGAGGGACAGCAGGATGCGCTCGGCGTCGCCAAACTCGCCTCTAAAAGCGGCATGATGGGTCTGCTCTACAAAACTATCGTGGGGCGAAAGGATCCGGCGGCGGCGGTCGACGCCGTGCGCAGCGCGCTAGAATCCTGGTGCGAGGAGACGGGTAGTACGCCGGCGCATGTCTGGGCGGGCAGCTCGGTCACACAGGGATTCCTCTCAAAGATCGAGCCGGCGTGGTCGGCCAAGATGTTGAAAGCCGGCGTCATCGCGCTCTGGATGCCCAACAACACCTCAGCCAACACACTCTCACTCGTCGGCAGCAAGCCCATCGCTTGGGACAAGACCGCCGATCCGAACGCCCATACAGAACCTCTGCCCTGGTCCGAGTCGCTCAAATACGGCCACTACCTGCTCGACGATAAGGGCCGGCTCTTAGCGGAGATCGAAGAGATCTTCCGCATGGCCCATGACCGCGACGCGGCGATCTTTTTTGGCCATCCGACCAAGCAGGAGTACCGCGCGATGGCGGAGTTCAGTCAAAAGATCGGCTTCAAAAAAGGCGTAGTCGACCATCCCTTCAGCCCCTTTGTCAATTTGACCATCGAGGAAATGAAGGATGCGGCCGCGGCTGGGTTATGGCTCAACTTCACCTACGACGAATTGTCGCCGCTTCTCGGCATCGACCCGGCAAATATGTACAAGGCCATTCGTACGGTCGGTCCCAAGCACTGCACGCTCTCGTCCGACGCGGGTGAGCCGCTGTTTCCCAACTCGGTGGAGTCGCTTCGTCTGCTGCGCGGCCACATGGCGGCTTTTGGCTGCACGTCGGACGAGATCTACACCATGTGCACTCTGAACCCGTCCTTCATCGTCGGATTGAACCTGACGACGACGCAACGGGCAAGCGCGGCATAATAGGCATTGTCTAGCACCCAAAAGAAACTTCCTATCACTTCTTTCTAGCCAGAACGGAGGCCAGGAAGCCATGGAGAATGAAACAGAAGAAGGACTTTCTCGCAGGAACTTCTTAATAGGGCTTGGCGGTGGAGTGATAGGTGCAGCTGCTTTAGCAAGTGGCGCAACGCCAGAACGGAAATATATCGGGGCGAATACCTCCTGGGTGGATTTTGGTGAAGGTACCCGAGCGTTTTTGACTCAACCGCAGCAGGGCAAGGGGCCCTTCAGGGCCGTCATCTTAGGCCATGAGCGTTACGGCCTCGTGCAACACACTCTCGATCTCGCGGCCAAGTTTGCCGCTTATGGCTACATGTGTGTCGCTCCTGACATGGCTTCCCACTGGAAAGGAGATAAGGCGGCTCTGAACCGTGGGGAGGCCCGTTTAACCCTGACTCCGGAGCAGATCAAATACTACATGGGCAAGGGTCTGGACTACCTCTTGGCGCAACCTCAGGTGGACAAGACGCGTATCGCGGCTATGGGCGTGTGCCAGAGCGGAGACTATCCTTTGCTCCTCAACAGCATTCGAAAAGAGGTCGCTGCAAACCTCGTTTTCTACGGCGGCGTCAATACCGGAGAGGAAGTCATTGCGAACGTGAGCGCGCCGATCCTAGGCATCTTCGCCGAAAAGGACCACACCATTTCATTGGATGGCGTGCACAAGTTCCGGGCCAACTTAGAACGGCACAGAAGGAGTTATGAGTTTAAGATATTCGCCGAGATGCCCCACGGCTGGCTTAACGACACGATGCCCGGGCGGTACCGGCAGGCAGAAGCAGAGGCGGCCTGGGCAATGATGATCGATTTCTTGAACCGAGTATACCTGGGCGCTTACCCGGCCGGCCGAATGCGCCAACGCTTCGAGTCGGACATTGCCGTGGACTACGACTTCAAGAAGAACGTGCGGCTGGAGTGAACACATAACTATTCGATGGGCAATTCCGGGACACGCTCGTATGGGGGAACTATGCTCAACCGATCGATCTACATATTTATCGTCGCCGCGCTCGCGGTATTCGCCATTCCAGCGCCAAGTTTAGCAGCGGAATTTCCTTGCCCCCCCATGCTTGATCACAAATTGGCCAATCTGATGGACGCGGCGGTCTCGCTCTGCCAGTTTCGCGGCAAAGTGCTGCTGATCGTCAACACCGCGAGCGAGTGCGGCTACACGCCGCAGTACGACGGCTTGGAAAAGTTATATCGCCGTTATCGCGACAAAGGGTTCGCGGTCTTGGGTTTTCCGGCGAACGATTTCGGCGGCCAGGAGCCGGGGTCGAACAAAGAGATCGCGCAGTTCTGCCAGTTGAACTACGGCGTGACGTTTCCGATGTTCGCAAAGACATCCGTCGTCGGCGCCAACGCCAACCCGCTCTTTCGTGAGCTTTCCACGAGGACCGGGAAGCCGCCGCGCTGGAATTTCCACAAGTATCTCCTCGACAAGGCGGGACAACCCGTAGCCGTTTTTGAAAGCGCCGTCGAACCCGAAGACCAGCGGATTACCACTCAAATCGAGAAACTGCTC
>CAWJBB010000046.1:0-177676 GCA_963840855.1 uncultured delta proteobacterium | reverse complement strand
AAGGGCGTGGGGCCAGAGGTCTGGAATGCTTGGAAAGCCTCGCTCCTCGGCGAGCTCTATGTCAAATCGTTGAGCATCCTTGAAGAGTTCGAAAAGGGTGAGTTTCATCGGCCGGATCTCAAGGCGGCGGTCAGACGGGTGCAGGTGCGGGTGCGCCGCGATCTTTCGAAAAACCAGCCGCTAGAGCGGGTCAATCATTTTCTCGACACGATGCCGGAGCGCTACTTTCTTTCGGTCTCGGAAGCCGACATGCCGGCTCACTTCACCTTGATGGAGCAATACAACGGCAAGGGCGCGGTGAGCCTCGTCGAGCATTTCCTGGAGCGCCATTGCAGCTCGCTGGTAGTCGCCACCCAGGACCGGCCGGGACTGTTCGCGGCCATAACCGGCGTGTTGACCGCGCTCAACCTCAATATTCTCAACTCGCGCATCTTCACTTCCAGCGATGGGCGCATTCTCGACGTGTTTCGGGTGTCCCACAACGGCCATGCCGAGGTGGTGATGGCCGAGACCAAATGGGCGAGATTCCGCGCCAATCTCAATAGCGTCCTGGCCGGGGACATGGATGTTGCCCGCCTGGTGGCCGCGTCGCAGAAAGGGGCGTTGCTTCATAAGCGCGCGCCGAAGGTCTCGACGGTGATCCAGATCGACAACGAAGCCTCAGAACAGTTCAATATCGTCGAAGTCTTTACCGATGACCGAATCGGCGTGCTATTTGACATCGCCCACGAGCTGCATCAGCTCGGCCTGTCGATCCATGTCGCGAAGATTTCAACCAATGTCGATCAGGTGGCGGATATTTTTTACGTCGCCGATCAAGGCGGCGCAAAAGTCATGGACCCGGACCGGCTTGAACAAATTAAAGGTTCGCTCTATCAGCGCCTGGCGCCGTAGCATGAAGGACACACTCAGCCCGCACATTGACGCTTTTCTTTCGATGATCGCGGTGGAAAAGGGACTGGCCCGAAACACCGTGGAGGCCTACAGCCGCGATCTGTCGCGGTTATCGACGTTTCTCATCGGGCAGCGGGTGGCCACCTGGAACGACGTGAAACAGATTCATGTGCGCGCCTATGTGTCCTGGTTGACGGCAAAGAGGTTGAACCCAAAAAGCATCGCCCGCCACGTCGTGACCCTACGCCGTTTCTATCGCTTTTTGGAAACCGAAGAGCTGGTGCGCGAGAATCCCATTCCGCGCTTGTATCTCCCCGCCGGCGCGCGAAAATTGCCGCAAACTTTGTCCGTCGAAGATTTGCAAAGTCTTTTGAACCAACCGGATCAGCGCGAAGCGCTGGGCCGGCGTGACCAGGCGATGCTAGAATTGTTATACGCGACCGGCCTCAGGGTTTCCGAACTGGTTTCGTTGCAATCCCAGCAGATCGATTTTCAGGGCGACTATCTGACGGTCAAAGGCAAAGGTTCCAAGGTGCGGGCCGTGCCCTTCGGCCAATGGGCGCGGAAAAAGTTGCTCGGTTATTTGCGCGACGTTCGTCCTTTGTTGTCAAGGGGGCGCGCCAGCTCATTTTTGTTTATCACTCGTTCCGGCAAGCCGCTCACGCGCCAGAGATTCTGGAAATTGATTCGCAACTACGCCCTGGCCGCCGGCATCGAAAAGCGCGTGACACCCCACACGCTGCGCCATTCCTTCGCCACCCATCTGCTCGAACGCGGCGCCGATCTCCGCGCCCTGCAAGCGATGCTCGGCCACGCTGATATTTCGACGACGCAAATCTACACCCATGTAAACGGCGCTCGGCTCAAGGAAGCGCACCGGCGCTTTCACCCGCGCGAAGACAACGGGCGTAAGAAAGGAAGAGTTGCTAGTTCCTAGTTTCAAGTTTCTAGTTACGGAAACAAAGACTTCCGGATTTGCAACCAGAAACTTCAAGCCAGAAACTAGTGAACTGTAACAGTTGGTTCGCGTCTAAGTTCGAAGAACCCTTCGACAAGCTCAGGGTGAACGGTCAAGGCACAAACCGTTCGTGGTGAGGCTCTCGAACCATGAACGGCAAACGCTATGTAACTGTTACAGGTCTTTAGAAACCGCGCAGCTTGTCTTTTGTCAGGGCTTCCCGTATTCATATTGGTAGTTTCCCTGCCGAGTAAGTATTGGAAGAAACCATTCGACAGATCGCCGTCTGGGCTTTGCCGGTGCTTTTCGCCGTCGTGCTCCATGAAGTTGCCCACGGCTGGGTGGCTAATCGCCTGGGCGATCCGACGGCCGCGCGCATGGGGCGCCTCACCCTTAACCCGATATCTCATGTTGACATTTATGGTACGATTCTCATCCCTCTGTTTCTGGTGGCCGTGGGTGCGCCGTTTATATTCGGTTACGCCAAGCCGGTGCCGGTAAATTTTCATAATTTGCGCAATCCCAAGCGCGACATGATCTGGGTTGCCGCTGCCGGCCCGGTCACAAATATCGTCCTTGCCGTGGCGAGTGTTTATTTGTTCAAAGCTGTTTACGGGTTGGGAAACTTGCTGCCGGATATTCTCCAATCTCCGTTGGCGATGATGGCGGAGGGCAGCGTTAAAATGAACGTCATGCTTGCTGCTTTCAACCTGTTGCCGTTGCCGCCCTTGGACGGCGGCAGGGTTCTTGTGGGCATGGCGCCTCAGCCCTTGTCATCCATCGTGGCGCGCATTGAACCCTTCGGCTTCATCATTCTATTGGGGCTCCTGGTGACCCACACTTTGGATTTTTTTTTGGAGCCTTTCGTCTATTTTGTTCTGCGATTAGTTCAGGGACTCGTGATAGGGTAGAAAAACATGGAAACCGTCGTTAGCGGCATGAGACCCACGGGCCGCCTTCATTTGGGCCACCTTCACGGAGCGCTAAAAAACTGGGTGCGGTTACAGCAAGGTTACCGTTGCTATTTTTTCGTTGCCGACTGGCATGCGCTTACTACCGGGAACGTCACCGGCGGTATCATTCGCGAGAGCACCGACGAAATGGTCATCGACTGGCTCAGTGCGGGGCTGGATCCGGCGTGCGCGGTAATTTTCCGCCAGTCCGACGTCAAGGAGCACGCGGAGCTACACCTGCTCTTTTCCATGATCACGCCAACGCCGTGGCTACTGCGAAACCCCACGGTCAAGGAACAGGCGCGAGAGTTGGGCTTCATTCAGTCCGAGGATGACAGTGAGGTGACGAAAATCAATTACGGTTTGCTCGGATATCCGGTGCTGCAGGCCGCCGACATCCTTATCTATAGAGCGCAACGGGTGCCGGTTGGGGTGGACCAGGTGCCGCATATAGAGATCACGCGCGAGATCGCCCGGCGTTTCAACTCCCTCTACGGAGAGATTTTTCCCGAGCCCCAACCGCTACTGACGGAAATTCCTAAAATCCCCGGCGTCGACGGTCGCAAGATGAGCAAAAGCTACGGCAACGCGGTTTTTCTTTCTGACACGCCCAAAGAGATCGACCAGAAGCTAAGCCGCATGATGACCGACCCGGCGCGCGTGAAGCGGACCGATCCCGGCGAGCCGGAAAAATGTCCGGCATTTCAGCTGCATAAAGTTTATTCCACAGCCGAAGAGATCGAAGAGGTTTCCATAGGCTGCCGCACGGCTGGAATAGGATGCCTGGATTGCAAAAAGGTTATGATCAAGCATGTCGTAGCCGAGCTGGCGCCGATTTATGAGAAGCGCGCCGCGTTGGAGAAAAAGCCACGTGAAGTCGTCGAGGTATTGGCGGCGGGAGATAAGGTAGCGCGGCAAAAGGCTTCCGAAACGATGACCGAAGTGCGCGAGGCGGTGGGACTGTGAGCACCAACGTTCAACTGGAAATCTTCGAAGGCCCGCTTGATCTGCTGCTTCATCTGATCAAGAAAAACGAAGTTAACATCACCGACATTCCCATCGCCACGATCACGGAACAGTACCTCGCGACGCTTGAATTGATGCAAACTCTCAATCTCGATATGGCCGGTGAGTTCCTCGTGATGGCGGCGACGCTGATTCACATCAAATCGCGCACTCTCTTGCCTGAAAGCGACATAGAGACGGACGAAGAAGAGGAGGGCGGGGACCCGCGCGAGGAGCTGATGAAGCGCCTGCTTGAGTACCAGCGGTTCAAAGAGGCCGCCGGTGAGTTAGGCCAGCGCGATGTTTTGACGCGGGACGTGTTCGTTCGCGCTACCCCACCCACGGAAAAACCGGCGCCCACGGCTTTCCGTGAGTTGTCAGTTTTCGAGTTATTGACCGCGCTGCGCCGCGTGTTGGAACGTCTGCCGAAGGACGAGTTTCACGAAGTTACTCTCGAGAAGATCACGATGCGCGAGAAAATGACCCTGGTGCTCGAACGCTTGCGCGTTGACGGCCAGGTCATGTTCGAGTCGCTATTCTCAGATGCCGGCACGCGCATGGCGGTCATCGTAACTTTTTTGGCGATGCTGGAACTGGTCAAAATACGCGCGATTCGTATTTTTCAGGACCGACTGGATGGGCCCATCATCATCGAGGCGGCGGTGGGCGTGGAGCAGGCGACGGAAGTGATCGCCAAAGCAGCAATTGAGGAAGATCTGGATGGAAGGTGAAACCTTAAAGTCCATCGTGGAAAGCCTGTTATTCGTCGCGGAAGGGCCGCTGACTCTGCAGCGCCTGGCGGAAGCCATCGAGGGCGCCGATAAGAGTGAGATTACTGCGGCGCTGGAGCAGATCAGAACCGACTTGGAATCGAACCGGCGCGGCGTGCGCCTGGTGGAGGTAGCGGGCGGGTACCAGCTCAGGACTCCGAAGGAAAACGCTGATTGGGTGAAAAAGTTTCTCGGCGGCCGCCCGGCGCGCATGGGACGGGCGACGCTGGAGACACTGGCCATTATCGCCTATCGCCAGCCTGTGACGAAAGCCGAAATCGAGGCAATTCGCGGCGTGGATGTCGACGGCGTGGTCAATACACTTATGGAGCGAAGCTTGATTCGCGCCGTCGGGCGCAAGGATGTTCCCGGCCGTCCATTTCTTTTTGGTACCACTCCCGAGTTCTTGCAACTCTTCAATATGAAGGATCTCTCCGAATTGCCAACGCTCAAGGAGTTGGACGAGATAACGCTTCCCGAGCCCGTTGGCGCAGGGGTTCTCGCCGAAGGCGTCGATGAAGAACACTAGATAAGAGAGAAATTAACCGCAAAGAACGCAAAGAAGAGTCCGAATCTTCACGCCAATTTGCCATCGGAGCATTGGAAAATTTGTGCCAACTGCGAAGACGTTCAACAATAGCAGTATGCAGCGCCTACAGAAGATTCTCGCCCACGCCGGTCTGACGTCGCGCCGGGAGGCCGAGCAATGGATTGTTAAAGGGCGCGTGGCGGTCAACGGTGCCGTGGTGCGCGAGCTTGGCGTGCGCGCGGACCCGAAGAAAGACAGCATCAAAGTCGATGGCAAGCGCATCACACTCGCCGGCGCGCCACGCTATTTTGCGCTGCACAAACCGCCGGGTGTAATTACCACCCTCGACGATCCCAAACACCGCCCCGACCTGACACGGTACCTGCGAAAGTTTGGTGAAAGGGCGCGGGTCTACCCTGTGGGCAGGCTAGATTTTAATTCCTCGGGTTTACTCTTGCTCACCAACGACGGCGAGCTGGCGCAGCGCCTCATGCATCCGCGCTTCGGCGTTAACAAAGTTTATCATGCGAAGCTCAGTTCCTGTCCCACGGCGGATGATTGGGCGCAGCTGCGCAAGGGAATTCGCCTTGAGGATGGAGTTACCGCCCCTGCGCGCGGGCGAATTTTGCAGAAATTAAAGAAAAACGCCTGGATTGAAATCGAGCTTCATGAGGGGCGCAAGCGCGAAGTGCGCCGCATGTTCCTTGCCTTGGGCTACTTCGTGGAAAAGCTCGTCCGCGTGCGCGTCGGCACGGTGTCTTTGGGACGGCTCGCTCCCGGCGAGCTACGCCCGCTTACCAACGTTGAGGTGCGTGAGCTTAAGCAGTCTGTGGGACTCGCGTAAAATAGTTCCAATCGTTCCAGCCGTTCCAATAGTTCCAATCGTAAAACTTCGGGAAGTTGTTCTTAAGTTTGGAACGACTGGAACAGTTGGAACGATTGAAACGGCATTAATTTCCAAGTCGACATTAATGCCTGAGGCTGCAGAACTCCTCGTAGTCGATCAACTCATGAATCGTGGGGTGGTCGCCGCACAGCGGGCAGTTGGGGTCACGACGCAGTTTCAGGTCATTGATCTCCATCGTCAGCGTGTTGAAGCAGAGCAGCCGGCCGATCAGACTGTCGCCCTTGCCGAGAATGATCTTGATCGCTTCCAAGGCTTCGATGGTGCCGATCAAACCCGGTAACACCCCAAGCACGCCTGCTTCGGCGCAACTGGGCGCCATCTCTGCCGGCGGCGGCTCGGGATACAAGCAACGGTAGCAGGGACCCTTGCCCGGATAGAATACCGTCGCTTGTCCTTCGAACTGGAAGATGCTGCCATGAACGTTGGGCTTGCCGGCGAGCACGCAAGCATCGTTGACTAGATAGCGCGTCGGGAAATTATCGCAGCCATCCACCACGAGATCATATTCCTTGAGGATCTCCATGATATTTTCCGAAGTGAGTTTTGCCTGATAGGGAATCACCTTCACATCGGGGTTGAGGCCCTCGAGGGTTTTCTTTGCAGACTCAACCTTGGGCATGCCGACGCGATCGTTAGCGTGGAGTATCTGCCGCTGCAAATTGGAAATATCGACGACGTCGTTGTCGATGATGCCGATGGTTCCAACTCCCGCCGCGGCCAGGTAATAGGCGGAGGGAGATCCCAGGCCGCCGGCCCCGACCATCAGCACTCTGGCCTGTAAAAGCTTCGCCTGGCCGTCCTCGCCGACTTCGGGCAGCAGAAAGTGACGGCTGTAGCGGATCAACTGCTCCGGTGTATACTGAAAATCTTGCACCCACTTGAATCCGCCATTCTTCCAGGCATTGTAGCCGCCGGTCATGGAAGTTACGTTCTGGTAACCCATCTCCTTTAGCATTTTGCCTGCCAGCAGCGAACGGACGCCGCCCGCGCAGTAGGCAATGATCGGCGTGGTCTTATCCGGAATCGCCGTTTCGACTTTAATCTCAAGAAAGCCGCGGGGTAGCGGAACGGCGCCTGCCAAATGTCCCTGGCGCCACTCATCGCTTTCCCGAACATCAAGTATTACATGAGATTTTCCGTCGTTGCTCAATAATTCATTTACCTGTTGCGCGCTGAGCTCGGGCACATCTTTGCGTGCCTCCGACATCAGCTCCTGAAACGACTTGGCCATGTTTCCTCCTGGACGAGTGGGTCAGATGCTTCTTAGACCTTAGAGGTCCAAGTTAAAACCGGCCCATGGGAAAGTCAAGATAACGGCTCCGGGTCTTCGGTACCATTTCGATAATTCCGACAAGAACATCGAAGCTTTATTGTCAAGCGGCGGTTTCCCACTTGTTTACATCGACTTCCCATCCCTTGGTTTGAGAGAGGTCGAGGGCGTTGCCCTCGAGATCGCGGAAGCGGAATTCGGCGTATGGCCGCGTCGACGGCCGGGGCGCAATTTTAAGCAGGTTATTCAATTCTGCCATTACCGCCTGCATCTCGTTGGTCAGAAACCCGATGTGGTTGATGCCGTATTTGGCTTCATGCCCCTCCACCGGGCTATAAAAGGGGTGAATCGCTAGATTGGTCTCACCATCGCCGCAAAAGCGGTTGCCGAGGCCTTGCCGGCGCCGTTCATAGCTGGAGGGCAATTCTCGCAGCCCCAACACCTGCGTATAAAAGAGCAGCATGGTTTCCGGATCGAGGGCGTTGTAGGCGATGTGGCGCACGCGGGGAAACTTAATATGTTTGGCTTTTGGGACACCGAAGCCTCTGGTCGATAGGCTGACCGGGCGGCATTCGGGGTCATGGATGCGAATTTCGCCATGCTGCAAGTCGTTGGGCTCCTCAATGATCATGCCGCGTGGATTCAACTTTAAAAACCGGCCTTTGATTTCTTCCAGATTGTCCACCTCGAGGCCGATATGGTGTAAGCCGGTTTCCATCTGCATTTCGCCGAGGGCGGGACGCTTTTTGAAAAAGGTTAGATTATAAAAACCGTCGGTGATAGTGATGTCGCCCGCCGCGGAGCGGCCTAGCTCCTCGGTGCCAAGAAAACGGTGGTAGAAATCGACGAGCTTCTCAGGGTTCTCGCTTAGATAAGCGACATAGCGCAACGTTGCCATTAGACCTCCGGGAAGGTTGGAGTGATGGCTCGATCCAAAACTCTCTCCAGTACTCCAACATTCCATTCTTCCTTAGTCCCTAATATTCTGCGTAAACCATTCAAGCGGCAGCGGATGTCCCAATCCCTTGGCTCGCGCAAGATTATAGGCCGTGGCGCCAACGGCCGCGAACTGAAGACCCTGAGTGCCCTGGTTATTCAAGAACGTAATCTGCTGGTCGTTGGTGCGACCGAGCCAGCATCCGGCCATAATGTCCGGTACGCTGCCGATATTCGGATTGTCGACCTCATGATGCGGCGCGGCGGGAATTTTTTTCTTCTCCTCGACGTTGCCGGCAATGTAGCCAAACATGCCGTCGCTGCCGGTGACGACGTCGCTAGCATTGCGGTCAGCGTGAAGCGTCGATGTTCCAAGCCGCGCCCGGACATCGGCGCGCGCCAGCACGTCAGGGCCGGCTTCATTGTTGCGCACGTTGTTTATATGCATGCCGGGCTCCAGCCACTCTGCCTTGATCACCGGAACCAACGAATCCGTCGTCAGCGCAACGATATCCGCGCCTTTCAACGCCTTCTCCGGCGAATCGACGGGCGCCACCTCGATGTCAAGCTTCTCGGTCATTTCTGTCGCGTAGGCTTCACGGTTTTTCTTCGTAGGGCTGAACACTCGCATCGCTTCGATGGGCCGGACGAGTTTGATGGCTTCGGCATAGGTCCGCGCCATGCCGCCGGAGCCGATCATGGCCAGGACTTTCGAGTTTTTCCGCGCTAGATACTTGGTTCCCAAGCCCGCGCAGGCGCCCACGCGCATATGCTGTAAGTAGCCGTCGTTCATGATCGCCAGCGGTTCGCCGTTGCGCGTGCTGGTGAGAAAAATCAAACCGCAATATCTGCCGCGCTCCATGCAGTACTTGTCTTCGACCATGAAGCCGTCCTGGTTCTCCCAGGCGAGCATGTCCGACTTCATACGAATGGCGAAAACGCCAAGCTTGCGCGACGCCCCTTCCATCGTGCCCCAGCGATAGTAATGCGGCTCTTCGGGAACATAGAAGTCGATCCGCGGCCGATATCCGGCGCGTTGTTCGTTAAGCTCGCGGTAAGCGTCTTCCATGGCATCGATGCAAGTTTTCATATCGAGAACTTGTCGGACATGCTCGTTGGTCAGAAAAATCATTCCGCGGGCTCCGTTCGTGAGAATCGCGATGCGCGACGTTGACAGGGCGAATTTGAGATTGATATAGCCCTAAACATCCCATGTGTAAAGGCGGCGATCATGCTAATCATCAACAATGAAGAAATCGAATCTCTGCTCACCGTAAATCTGGCGTTGAAGGCGCTGGAACGAGCGTACGTCGGCCAGGCCAACGGCACCGCGGTCAACCGTCCGCGCAGCGATCTTTATCTACCCGGAGTTCATGAAGGCAGCGTATATGCTTTCAAGTCGATGGAGGGCGGCCTGGTGGAATCCAAAGTGGTCGCACTGCGACTAAACTCAGATGTGATCAAATGGGAAAACCGCGACAATCGCGTCGTAAAAGAGAAAGTTCCAGCCGCGCCGGGAAAGAAGTGGGTCGGCGTCATCCAACTGTTTTCCGCCGAGACCGGCGAGCCATTGGCGATGTTTCCTGACGGGGTAGTGCAGCGCATGCGAGTCGCGGTGACGAGCGCGCTGGCGGCTAGAGAAATGGCGCGGCCGGATGCCTCGGTTATGGCGATATTTGGTTCTGGCTGGCAGGCCGGCGCCCACGTGCCGGCCTTCTGCGCCGTGCGCAAAGATCAAAAAGGTTAACGCGTACAGTCCAACGAAAGCGAACCGGGAAAGATTCGCCAAGGAAATGGAGAAGCTCGTGGGCGTCCCCGTCGCGCCCATGGAATCCGCCGAGGCCGCCGCGAAAGACGCCGATATGCTGGTCGCCGCTACCAACGCCATCACGCGGGTGATTCCGCCGGACTGGATGAAACCCGGCGTGCACGCCACCTGCGTGAAGATATCGGAGCTGGGCGATGAGACGATTCGCAAAGCCGATCGCGTGGTCATCCACGCGCGCAACTTTGCGCCGGAAAATTACATCGCCGGCTTTGGTGACGAAAAGATTTCCGAGCACGATCCCATCGACTTCATCATCGGCAAAAAGAAATCGGCGAGTGAAGTCGAAGCGCCGCCGTTTTGGATTAACTCGCCGGAGCTCAAAGAAGTGATGGGTGGAAAGGCGCCGGGGCGGAAGTCGCCGGAAGAGGCGACCTGCTTCATCAACAATATTGGCTTGGGAATTCAGTTCGCCGCCGTGGGTCACGCGGTTTACTTAGAGGCGAAAGCCAAAGGAGCGGGAAAGGAAATCCCCACGGATTGGTTTTTGGAAACAGTTCATCCTTAGAAAAATCCATGCGAGGAAGGCACGGGCGGAGGAACCATGCTGTTGATCAGCGATCCTGAAGTACGGCAAGTATTGAGTATGCGCGACTGCATCGAAGCCATGGAGCGAGCCTTTGCCGAAGAAGCGCGAGGCATCGCCGTGAATCGTCCGCGCACGCGCTACAAAGTTCCGCCCGATCTAGAGAAGCCTGGATACATGGCGAATATCATCCCCGGCGCCGTGCCGAGCTCAGGCGTGGCTGCGTTGCGCTACGACTCGACTATCGTGCAAGAGCGCGTCGTCGGTGGAACCAAACGAATGGATTTTCCATCGCCGCTAAAACGGAGTTGGGGATTTGTCTTGTTATTTAGCTTGGAGACCGGCGCGCCGCTGGCGCTGATCCATGACTTCAGCATGTCGGCGATCCGCGTCGGGGCGACGACGGGCGTTGCGCATCGGGCATTGGCCAAGAAACAGGCGCAGATTGTAGGCGTCTTCGGTTCCGGCAACGAGGCCAGGACGAACCTGGCGGCGATTTGTGCGGTCCGCGATATCAAGTCGGTAAAGGTCTACAGCGTGACCAAAGAACACCGAGACCGCTTCGCTGAAGAAATGACCGAGTTATTGAACATCGAGGTTCAGCCGGTAGCCAACGCAGAAGCTGTGGTGAGGAGCTCCGACATCGTCATGTGCGCGACGAATTCGAGTGTGCCCGTGTTCGACGGTGACTGGCTCGAGCCCGGCCAGTTTGTCACAACGATCGCCAACACCGACGGCGTTCACCGCCGCACCGAAGCCGATGCGGCGACGATGATTCGCAGCGACTTTATTGTGCTCAACAACAAAGAGACGGCAATCGCAAACCAACAGCGCGAACTGCTCGATCTGATCGACGGAGGACAATTCGCTTGGGACAAAGTCTGCGAACTGGGACAAGTGCTGATCGGCAAGCATCCCGGTCGAACCCGTGACCAGCAAATCATCTATTATAAAAGCAACACCGGTGTCGGCATCCAATTCGCCGCCGCCGGCGCCTTGATCTACGAAGAGTGCAAGAAGAAGGGATTGGGCAGGGATTTGCCGAGCGAATGGTTCGGCGCCGATTTAAGTGAGTGGATGGACAAAGGCTTCATGCCTTCGCCATAATCGTAGCTCGGCAAAGCCGCGACCAAAAGAACCGGAATATCTCGCGCAAAGACGCAAAGGGGCGAAGGAAAAACATTGTCATTTCGAACGAAGAGAGAAATCTTTCTTAGAACCCTCGCATTAGCTCGAGATGGCAGGCCTCTGGCCTTTCCCTCGTCGACTTGGCGCGAGTAAATCTCCGTTCCTGGAGGGCGGTGGGCGGTGGAAAAATTTCCACAGGCTGAGAAAAACTTTCAACCACAGTAGTACACGCTTTTTCCCAGACTGCGCTGGGAAAAAGAGGTTCGCCTTGTCGGCGAACAGCCGGTTTTGGTAGTCTCGGCGCATGAGAACTGCTGACGACTTGTCGACCTACTTGGCGGATAGGCTTTGCGGCAGCTACGACTGCACGGATCGCATTTCCGTACGCGGCTATTTTCCGCTGGGCCAAACCAGCGGGGGGCTGTTGACGTGGTGGAACCAGCTCTTTACCAACACGGCGCTGACCGAAGATCGACTGCGCAAGTTGGCGGGGGACTTTGCCCGGCGCGTGCATGCCTATGCGCACAAACATAAAATCACGCTGCGCTATTTTGCCATCGGCGACAAGACCAAGCACGCCCAAGCCGAAAAACTTCGCCCCCTCGATCCCAATTTCCGCGGCGTGTTTGCCATATTCGTGGCCAGAGCTCCGGCCCTGGTCTGGCAAGCCAAAAACAATCGCGACGGCAAAGTGGTGCTGCGCCGGCCCCAAAAGTGGCCGCTGGTTTATCACTACCATTTCCACATTGTCGACCGGCAGTGGGGACACCTCACCATCAAGATGAGCGGTCATCCGCCCTTTGGCTTGCAAATTTCCCTCAATGGGCATGAATGGGTGGAGCGCCAGGCCCAAAAACGAGCCATCTCCTGGGTCAAGGAGGGCAACTGTTTTGTGGGTGGTTCCGACCTGGCCGGCCTCAATGGGCTGGCCCAACAGTTGGACGGCGTGCGGGGCCTGGCGCGCCTGGGGCAAGTGGTGGATCGCTGGGTGTATTCGGCCTGCCTGTGTTTTGCACTGAACTTCGAGCAACAAAAACGTTCGGGCTTTCGCTATGCCTATTCGTGCTACCAATTGGAATACAGCCGTAATCTTTTGTTCAAAAGCGGGCGGCAAATGGATGAAGTGTATCAAGGGCTGATTGACCGCACACGCCGAGTGTTGGACGTACCCCGACTCAAAACCATCTTCGGTCGCAAGCAGCGTCCCAGCAAAACCCAAGCTCGGGACGGGCGGTTGGAGAAAATCATTGAGCGGTTGGAGTATGACTTGACGGTGTTCAAGGTGCACTTCGGCAAGCTCACCCTTAAGATGTATGACAAAGGGGCTAGGGTGCTGCGGGTGGAGGTCATCGTCAAAAACATCGAAGAGTTGCGCTGTGGCAAGCGGCTGGAGAAACTGCCCGGGATGTTGGAACGGCTCGAAGCGATGGTGGTAGCCTTTTTGGGGGTGGTGCAGGCGGCACACTTGAGCTTTGTGGACGGCCGGCAATTGGATGCTTTGGCCGCGCCGAGTGTGCGGGGTGCGCGACGGACGGCGGGCGTGGACCTGCAAAAGGCGCGGATGCGAGCGGTAGCCAAAGCGGTGATCGCGCTGGGGGTCCAACCCGAGGGCTTCAGTGCCGCAGAGTTGGCTGAGCGAGTGCGGGCGCAGCAAGGACGAGCGATGGCGGGCTATGCGGCCCGCAAAGCGGCTTACGACTTGCGCAAGCTGCGGGGCAAGTCGGTGGTGGAACGGATCGGTAAAACGCAGCGCTATGGGGTGCGCCGAGCAGGCATCCGCACGCTGGCGGCGTTGTTCATCCTGCGCGAGCAGGTGATCAAACCGGTATTGGCCGGAGTGTGTCGGCCCAAGCGCGGTCGTCCGCCCAAGAACATTGATCCGCTGGATGTCCATTACCAAAAGCTTCAATGCGAGATGCTGGCCACACTCCAAACACTAAAACTCGCCGCTTGATCCTTGGACTCTATGACAAACATGTTGGTTTTAGTTTTTGGATAGTAATACGGAGGGGCTTCATGTTGATCCTGAGGCCGGAAGAAGTGGAAGGCCTGCTGACGATGGCAGAAGCTGTCGACGCAGTAGAAAAAGCTTTCTCGGATTGGGGAAAATATCCAGAAATCAATCTCACGCGCCGCCGGCTCCATTTCGGCGATGCCCGATTTTGTTCGATGCCGGCGGTGCTCCCGTCGGGCGGAAAAACCGGTCTGCGCATCCAGAGCGAGATTCTCGCCGTCAGCGGCGGCGTGCAAATCTATCCATCGCGCAGTCCATTGGTCGATGTGTTATTCGACATCCACACGGCGTTGCCGGTGGCGATGATCTTGTCGTCGACCCAGCGGGGCATGACTAAGGATGGCATTCCGCTGCGCACTTCTGATCTCATGACGGCATCGATCAGCGCGGTAGGTACCAGGTGGATGAGCCGGTCAGATTCGGTAAAAATGGCGTTGCTGGGCTCGGGCAAGCAGGCGCGCAACCATCTGATCGCGATGAATTCGATTCGCAGCTTGTCGCGAGTTAACGTTTACAGTCCGACACGGGAGCGCCGCGAGCAGTTTGCCCGGGAAATGAGCGCTTTGCTGACTCTAGAAATGGTTCCCATTGGCAGCGCTCAAGAAGCCCTCAGCGGAGCAGACATTGTTCTGGCGGCGACCAATGCCAACGTGCCGGTTTTATCGGGAGAATGGCTGCGCGAGGGAACCCACGTGACCTCCATCGTGGGAAGCAATGTCGGAATGGTTCAAGCCGGCGTGATCGCACAGAAGCGACGCGAGCTTGATAACGAAACCCTGCGGCGCGCCGCGGTCATCGGCATCGCCTCGCGCGAGTTGGCGATTCAAGACCAACAAGGTGATATTTACGAACAAGTCCAGGCCGGACAATTGTCCTGGAACGCGATCGCCGAACTGCGGGAAATTGTCATTGGACAAAGAGCGGGGCGGCACAGCAATGCCGACATCACGGTCTTTAAAAACAATGGCGGCCAGGGTATCGCGGAGTTGGCCATCGCCGATCTGATTCTCACCAGGGCTCGCGGCCGGAAACTGGGCATCGAAGTGACCTGGGGTGAAGGCTATTAGCAAGGAGATGTTATGACGCACCCGATCGCACGAGTCTCGGCCGCGGTTCTCCTGCTAAGTCTTTGGTTGCCGGCCGGCGCCGCAGCGCAGTTAACAAAACTCAATGCGGCTTATTCCGCGGAAAGCAGCTGGTCGTTGGCGACGTGGGTTGCGCAGGAGGGCGGCTATTTTAAGAAATATGGTCTCGATCATGGCGGCCGTAATCGCGCTATTTCCGGCGGCTCGATGTCGCCGCCAGCGCTCTCGGCCGCCAAGAAGGCGGGCCTCAAAGAAATGGCGGATTTCGAGAGTCTCAACTACAAATATCCCGCGACCGTGATCGCGACCACGCGAAGTTTCATCCAGCGCCAGCGCGCGATGGTGCTCAATTTTCTCCGGGGCGAGATCGAGGGAATCCACGCCATCCGGACACGAAAAGAGTTCGCCGTGAACGCGCTGAGAAAATACATGCGCATTAGCGATGCGGATATTCTCGAAGACGGTTACCGCTATGCATTGAAGTTTATCCAGCCGCGGCCGTTTCCAACTTTGGACGAGGTGAGAGCGGTACTCGACGAGTTCAGGAACATGCCGCAAGCGGTTAATGCCAAGCCTGAGCAATTCATCGAATGAAAAAGCTACAGTATTTGGTTCGTATCAACAAAGATCCCAACAGTGATTGGGGTGCCTCAGTTCCCGACCTCCCTGGGTGCGTTGCAACCGGAAAGACAATTGATGTCACCCTGCGAAGAATCGAAAGAGCCATCACACTTCATCTTAAAGATATGCGCGAGGATGGCATCAGACCAACTTCACCGCGACATCGCTCGGTTACTCCAAAACGCACGCAACAACAGGTGGATTTTTACGCAACAGTAGAGGTGGCGGCCTAACTTACCGCTTCAGACCGATCGCTAGGAAGCGTCGGCTGAGCGTAGCGTTATGCCTGAATAACCGAATATGCTAAAAGCCAGGCATGCCTGATCATTTCTACTTTCTTCGGGATCATTATTCGAATGTATTTCGGAGATCATAATCCTCCATATTTTCATGTTGAGTTTCAGGGCGAGAAGGCGACTTTCGACTTTAACGGCCAGCTTCTTGCTGGATCTATTTCGTTCGGAACAGCCCGGAAGCTGGTACGCGATTGGGCTCGTCGTCGCAAACTCGAACTAATGATAAATTGGAGGAATGTTGAGAAAGGACGTCCACTGAATCGAATTAGACCGTTGGAGTAATGTTATGAGCTATCTGCCACAAGTAGTTGGGGCGCGTCATATACGCGGATTTATTGTTTCAACTCGTTTCGATGATGGAACTGAGAAGTACATTGATGTTTCTCAGTGGTTCAAAGATCCTGTCTTTGAACCTCTTAAGGATCCGAAGCTCTTTAAGAAATTCTTTATCGAAGGGGGAACGCTCGCTTGGAACGGTGTCGATATCGCCCCTGAAGCCTTGTACGGCGCGCATGAGTCAACGAAGAAGCGGCACAAAAGGATGGAGCGAACGCGAAAAACACGTCGCTCATCCTAAGCGGTTTAGGCGACACGAGCAATATCCAACGAGGTGCTCAATGCGTTCTCAAACAGCCTCTTGTTCCTGCGGCCAGCTGCGCATTGAAGTTCAAGGAGAACCACGCGGAGTCGGCGTTTGTCACTGCCTAGCCTGTCAGCGTCGAACCGGCAGTGTCTTTGCAGCTTTAGCTAGCTTCGCCGCCCCGTACAAGGTCTTTGGTACAGCAACAGAGTACGTTCGCCTTGGTGACCAGGGAGCCAAGTTCACATTCCGGTTCTGCCCTGTCTGCGGGACAACAGTTTTCCACACCGAGGAGAATCAGGAACAGTCGTCTGTGGGCGTCGCCGTGGGCACTTTCGCCGACCCAAGCTTTCCTGCGCCTCAAGATTCGGTCTATGACTGCCGCAGACATCCTTGGGTTCAACTACCACCAGGTACCAAGTCGTACGAGAAGGACCCAACCTAATCGCAAGCTGCGCCAATACTATCTAGGGGATCGTTATGGGCGCCTATCCGAGAGGTATAAAGCGAGAGGGTCGGTTAAAAGAGCGCATCGTCTCCGAGTAAGAGCGGAGCGACACCTCCGTGCAAGTGCGGGGCCTGGCATGACCGCAATATCGACTTCGCGTTGGCGAGATTCGAGCATTTTACGATGTATCAGCCGAATCCGTTGAGGTCTTGGCTACTGGAGCAGTTAGGAAAGCCCGAATAAGAGAAGTCCCTTTGTCCGACATCAAAGATGATCTTTCGCGATTTCTGCGCGAGGCGGGAAAGCAGGAGATTGTCATAACTCGGTATGGAAAGCCCCCTGGCTAAAACTCTCGCCAGATGTCCCATTTATAACCCATACAGCGCCTTGGCATTGTGCGACAGGATCTTTTCTTTAACGGCTGAATCCAAACCTTCCATCCGCTGAAATTCATTTAGCGCGGTCACCGCGCTGGATGGATCGGTGTGGCCGTAGTCGGTGCCGATCACCAATCTATTTTCGCCGGCGCAGCGGACGATGTAAGGGATGTCGTCGTTGGTCTGGCAGGTAACGAAAATATTGTAGTCCTCGAAGACGTTTCGCGGAAAAGTTCTGCCGCCGGCTCGGTAGCGGATCGCCGCTTCACGGTAGATCCACGGCACCCATTGGGCCGACGCTTCGATGAAACCCCAGCGGAGCTTCGGAAACACTATTGGCAGTTCGCTCATGATGACATCGAAGCAGGCGGTCACGGTAGGCACACGGAATTGGGCGAAGCGGCCGGCGGGCGCCAGGCGATAGAGATCGGCGTTTTCAGGATTGCCGTTGGCAATGTGTACTGCGATGGACATGTCCAGATCGCTGGCGGCCTGGTAGAGCGGATAAAAATAGGGATCCGAGAGATGACGCTCGCCTTCCAGCGGGCGCATGCAAACGGCCGCGCCGCCGTTCTCCTTGGCGAACTTGACCTCCTCGATCGCTTCGTCGATGTTCATCGCCGGCACCACGCAGGAGTAAAACAAGCGACCGCGGCTTTTCTTGGAAATATCCGCCAACCATCGGTTCCAACTACGGCACAGGGCGACTTCGGCCTCGGGTCTGGTGGTGATGCGCTCGATCCAAAAGGTGTTGTGCAGCACCTGCACGTCGATGCCCAGTTCGTCCATGTGCTTTAGGCGCAAATCGACATCGTCCAGTTCGCGGGCGGCCTGGGGCGTCTCGAAATTTCGCCCGGCACGCTGGGCGAATTCGTGGAGCTCGCGCTCGTTGAGCGTGAGAAAACGGAAACCGGCGATCTTATCGTCGATCACCCAATACTGGCGCGTCGCGTCCTCGGGCGTGGAGAACAGCATCGGTCGATACTTGCGTTCGGATGTCCCCAGATAATCCCAAGTATGCTCGGTTTCGATTACATGGGCGTCAGCATCGATGATGGGAAATGAGTTGGCCATTGGATTGCTTCCTTTCGCGGTCGGGGACGGAGCCGATATTTGAAGCTAGTGCTCCGAGTTAAACCTGTCAAGAAAAATTGCCTGGAGGAGATCCTGTAACATAACTCTTCTGCTTTACGCCCTTGCCCGGCTGCGCGCGCCGGGCCTATCGACCACCGCCCCCCAGCACGACAGAAACGCGGTGACGAAACGATGTTCGTTAGCCGCTTCAACTGCCAAAGGAGCCAGCGCCATGGCGACGGCTAGGGCAATGTGATAGCCGATGGAGCGCGAGGCCAGAGCGCGCCGGTAAGCGGGGTGCGCGCGGTTGACCCAGACGGTGGAATCCACCAGACGGCCGATCTCCGCATCCTCGGCGCGGTCTTCAAATTCTATGACGAGACCGTAATGCGCCGGGCGGCGGCTGCCTCCCCTGGCTGGCAATCGTAAGGGCGAAGCCTCCTGGGCGGCTTGCGCCTCTGCTATCGTTTCGGTAGAACCCTCACCACCGTTGGATTCAGGAGCGGCCGCGTCGCCATTTTGGCTCACGTCTTCCGCGCGTTGGATGACCGACGCAGCCATGAAAGAGCGAGCCGCTTGGGCGTCGCCATTGCCGCCGAGGGGGAGCTTTTTTTGCCCGCCGGCGCGTTGCTCCACGAGCGACGCGAGCAGGGGAAAATCGGCCGCGAGGTCCTCGAGCATATGCGTCAGGTCGCGCTGCAACGGTCGCACTTCCCGCGGCGGCGCTTCCGCGCTAGACGACGGTGCGTCGCCCCAGGTGGCGAGTTGCCGGGAAACCGCTTCTTGAATCACTTTGCGAAACGCCAGATAAGTGGCGCCGCGGGCGCCGGCGCGGATAAAGTCGCCTTTATTGAGTGTCAAGCAAGCCGCTAAATCCGGCACTTCGATCAGGCCACCGATGCGTTCCGGGGTGGCGGGCGTCATCCCCATCCAGTCCCAACCGCGCCTGATGACTTTGCCGAATGTGCTGACGGCGATGCCGCGCCGATCCTCCGAAACAGGCAGCTCTTCCCGGTTAAGGTAACCAAGCGCGGAAGGCTTGCGCTTGCGCAGCATGCGAATTTCCAAGGGCGCATGGTGCGCGGCGGTCCATGATTGCTTATCCAGCGGTTGACCGTTGACTCTGATAGCAATGCCCTTCGGATAGTGTGCCGACAAGAATTCATCGAAAGCCGGGTCGAGCAGCGGTTGGAAGTGGCGGCGCAGTATGGTTTCCAGAAATCCGGGATCGAGCAGGGGCGACAGCGCGTTCTGCAGCTTGAGCCGGACCGCCGTGCCGCGCTCCGAGACCAAGCCGGCGGGCGGCGCCCATTTCCACGGCGCGCGATGGCGCGACGACAACCGCCAGGAACTTGCCACATGGGTTTTTTTCCGGCGCGTCTCGGCGTATACCTCCTCGCACACGAGCAGGCCAAGCTTGATGCCGACGCCGGCAAAGCCGATGCCCTGGCCGCGCTTCTTGGTGCTCGCCGCGATGTCGTGAAAGCGCGCCAGCTCGCGCCGCTGCATGCCGCTGCCATTGTCCACGGCGGTGAGAGTGCGCGCCGCCGGATCGCTGTCAAAGGAAATGTTCGTCGCTCCCGAGTCCAGGGAATTGGCCATGATCTCGGTGAGAATCGTCTCCTCGAGGGAGCCGGGATAAGCATCCCGCAGGTCTTCGAGGAGATGTAAGAGGTCGACGCGGGTCTCACCCATCGGCGTTCATCCTCCGGTGAAGTGTTACGACGGTTCGCGGCATGGTGAGATCCATCAACTCCTCTATATGGATTATCGCCGGCATTATCAAATGTAGAAACGCTGTGTAAGAAACCGGTTGGCCGCTTGGCAACAAGAATTCAGGAGATGTATGTTGTTTGTGATCCCCTCGGCCACAACCCATCGAATCAATTACCCGGGAGGAAACCCGATGAAGAGCGCCTATGGCTTAAGAGTTCCCGAGCCCGATCCCGAGCTGACTCGGGTGGGTCCGGGGACGCCTTGCGGCGAGCTGATGCGCCGTTACTGGCAGCCGGTGTGTCTGTCTGCGGAGCTAACCGATTTGCCCAAGCGCGTGCTGGTTCTCGGCGAGGAATTGGTCGCGTTTCGCGACGGCAGGGGCAGGGCGGGATTGCTCTTTTTTCGCTGCAGCCACCGCGGCGCTTCGTTGGAGTACGGCAAGGTGGAAGAGCGCGGGCTTAGGTGCTGCTATCACGGCTGGCTCTACGACGTCGAAGGCAACATTCTTGACATGCCTCTGGAGCCGCCCAACAACCCCTTCCTCAAACAGCTTCAACACCCCTGTTATCCGGTGCGCGAATTCAGCGGCTTGCTCTTCGCGTACATGGGACCGCCGGAAAAGATTCCCGAGTTTCCGATCTATGACATCTGGCGCAACGATGGCGGCATGTTGAAGGCGCGCATAGGGCCTCGGGTTGGCGGGCCGGTTAACTGCAATTGGCTCCAGGCGGAAGAAAACCTGATGGACGCGCTGCATACTTTTTGGCTGCACACGCTGCACAGCAAACCTCAGTTTCCGTCACCCGCTTATGGCATCGATCCCCAGGAGCTCAAGTATGAAGAAACAGAAATGGGCATGCGCTTCGTGCTCACGCGCAAACTGCCCAACGGCAAATGGTGGGAGCTTATCTGGGAAATGCTCATGCCGCTCAACGTTCATCTCGTCTATACCGATGAGCCCAAAACGGCACGCGTCCATGCGGTAACCTACTGCGTGCCCGTCGACGATACCCATCAATTAGGGGCGAGCATCCGTTGGCTGCCCGAACACGGGCAGGATCAACTGAGCGGCCGGGAGCAATTGGCGCCAGGCGGACGCCGAGATGTAAGTTACGAATACACGCAGCGTCACCCCGACGACAAAGAGGCCGTCGAGGGCCAGGGGCCCATCGCGCTGCATGGTCTAGAGCATTTGGTCACTTCGGACAAGGGTGTGATTATGTTCCGGAGAATCTTGCGCGAGGCCATACAGGCGGCGCGGGCGGGCACGGACCCAAAAGGGATCATTCGCGACCCGGCGAAGGCGGCCCTCGTGCGCACGAGCGCAGGGAGTGTAGTTAGAGACGGATAAAAACCGGCCGTGTTGACTAGTCTCACCACGAAGGCACGCCTTCCGCTCGGGTATGTTCCAAACGTTCAAATCGT
The DNA here is from genome assembly GCA_963840855.1 of uncultured delta proteobacterium. Taxonomy (GTDB): domain Bacteria; phylum Desulfobacterota; class Binatia; order UBA9968; family UBA9968; genus DATACQ01. The sequence goes on along the minus strand of CAWJBB010000046.1, from coordinate 156,339 downwards.
TCAATACGTTCATTGTTCAATAAACTCTTTTCGCTTCGGACGGCTTGAACTACTTGAACCGGCTGCGCGCAGCTTCTTTGTGCGGTTATTTCGGAATTCAAGAGGTCTGTTTGGTCGGCCGTTTCGCTTTCATCGGCGGGGGGACGGCAAGGACGGGGCAGGGGGCACGGCGCAAAACTCTTTCCGTGACGCTGCCGATGAGCATATGCGCGAGGCCGGTGCGGCCATGGGTGGACATGACGATCAGGTCCACGCCTTCAGCCACAGCGGCGTCAACGATCGCTTTATATGGTGTGCCGATGGCTACCTCCTGGCGCACTTTGCCGTTGGGGAGCCCATCGGGGAAATTCGCCCGCACAAAAGCATCGAGCCGCTTGCGGCGCTGCTCAAGAATTCTTTTGACTTTTGGGTGTTCGGCTTGCGTCGTGACCCAATCTTCCTTGCCTTGCGGAAATGGGGTCTCCTCGACGGTGATGATATGGTAAATGACGACCTCGCTCTGCTGCCACTCCGCCAGGTCCAATGCGTAGCGCAGCCCCGAGGTTGAAAGTTCGGACAAATCCGCCGGCGCGAGAATTTTTTTGATCTTGGTCATTGTTATATAGGAGTGTCACTGCGCCCGTGCAAAAAGTTTCAATCGTTCAAGCCGTTTAATCCCCCTCCTTCATCCCCCCGCGTCGCGGGAATGAAGCGGGGGCCAGTTGAAACTAAATTGAACCACTAGCTTACTTTAAATGTTTGGCGAAAAAGGCGACGGTGCGGTCCCAGGCGAGCTTGGCGCTTTCCGCGTTATAGTTCGGCCCTTTTTCGTTGAAAAAGGCGTGGCCGGCATTATACCAGTAGGACTCAAAAGGGACTTTGCCTTCTTTGAGCTTGGCTTCCAGGCCGCGCGCCCCCTCCGGGCTGAACGACTGGTCTTGCTCCGCAAAGTGCAACTGCAACGGTGTCGTGATGGTCTTCACGTCGCCCGCTTGTTCGGGTGGAAATCCATACCACGACGAGCAGGCGTTCGCTTCTTTAACATACATCGCCGCCAGCACAGTGAGGGCGCCGCCCATGCAGAATCCGACCACGCCGACCTTGGGGCTGGATTGCTTCAAATATTGTGTCGCCCCGCGAACATCTTGAGTGGCCGCGTCGCCGAAGTTGAGGTTGGTCATCATGTGTTTGGCCTCGGCGACATCGAGGGCCACTTTTCCTTTGTATAGGTCCGGCACCAAAGCGCGATAACCGAGGGCCGCGAATCTATCGGCAACGCCCTTGATCTGATCGTTGAGACCCCACCACTCTTGAATGACAACCACCCCCGGCCCTTGATCGCCGGCGGCGGGACTGGCGAGATAGCCGTTACAATCATTGCCGTCCGGCCGTTTGAAAGTGACGATTTGTCCCATGACACACCTCCCGTATCTATGAGTTGTGTTCGATAGCTATCGGAAAACCCCATGACAAGTCAATGGACGCCGTTCTACCGGTGCTGCGCCGTACGCGTGACGATCTAAACCGATGATCATCGGATTCAATCCTTTGCTCGAGCCTTGGCTCTGGCCTCGTCGATGAACGGCTGTAACTTTTTCTTGAGCCCAGGGTTAAGCTGAAATGCTTTCTTAAAGTCCGCCTCCGCGTCTTTGTCTTTGTTCTGGTAGAGTCTAAGTACGCCCCGGTAGATATGCGCATCGGCGTTGCTCGGCTGCATGCGGATCACTTCGGTGAAATCCCGCGCGGCGCGATCGTATTTTTCAGTTTTCAAATAAGCGAGCCCGCGATTGAAAACAGCTTCCGGATCTTTGGGATCGAGGCGGATGACTTCGCTATAGTCCTCGATCGCCGCTTCATGGTGGCCCAACTTTGTTTTGGCTAAAGCGCGATTGTAAAAAGCATGGGCCGACTTGGGATTCAGATTCAACACCTGGTTGAAGTCCTGAATCGCTCGGTCAAACTGGCCGGCGTCGGCGCGGGCGATGCCGCGATTGTAATACGCCTCCGTTAACGCGGCATCGAGGTTGAGCGCCTGGTCGTAGTCTTTGATGGCATCTTCTTTCTTGTCCAGCGCCAGAAGGCCGTTGCCCCGGTTATAATAATTTTCAGGGTTGTTCGGATCCAGGCGGATCGCCTCGCTGTAATCCTTTACCGCCAGATCGTAGTGTTTCGCGTCGAAATGGATGGCACCGCGATTGACGTAAATTTTCGCGTCATCGGGGTTGAGCTTGATAGCGGCGTCGAAGTCCTTCAAAGCTAAATCATCTTTTTTGAGGCGCCGGTTAGTATTGCCCCGGTTGTACAACGCTTCAACGTCTTTCGGATTGAAACGCAGGACTTCGTTGTAGTCCCGCAACGCTTGCATGTTTTGGCCGAGGTCATAGTGAGCATTGCCCCGGTTGAAATAAGCCTCGGCAAGTTTAGGATTGGCTTTGATGGCGCGGTCGTACTCACGGATCGCTTCCTTAGGTTTTCCGGCCTCGTGCAATTTGAGCCCTTCATTGAGGGCATCGAGCTCCCCCTGAGTTTGCGCAGCCCACGTCGGCGCGAAGTCCAACCAAGAGAGTAAAGACATTAGAATGAGCCCGGCGATCGCTCGTTGCATAGTTGTCACCGTTTCTCGGATGGCGCTTTTGTCTCGCTCGTGAGCGCTTCAAGCTTGTCCTTGAGACTTGGGTCCAGCTCTATGGCCCGCTTGAGATCTTTCTCGGCTTCGCCGACCCTGCCGAGCCGGAGTTTTATCGCGCCGCGGTTGGCGAAAATCCTGGCGTTTTTTGAATCGATTTTAACGGCTTCATCAAAGTCTTTAAGCGCGAGATCGTATTTGCCCAAAAGGGAGTAGACGTTGGCGCGGTTATTGTAGGATTCGGCATTTTTGGCATCGAGCCTGATCGCTTCACTGTAGTCTTTGATCGCGTCTTCATGACGCCCGATGCGGCGGTAGGCGAGGCCGCGGCTCTGATAAACATCGGGGTCTTTGGGATCGAGTTTTTGCGCCTGGTTGAAATCTTGGATCGCTTTTTCATGCTGACCCAAAGCGGAGTAAGCCAAGCCGCGCTGGAAGTATAGTCCAGGCGCTTGTGGTTTCTGTTTGACAATTTCGTCATAGTCTTTTATCGCGCGATCATATTGTTTTTGGCCGAAGTGCGCGTTGCCGCGATTGACCTGCGCGTCGATGAGTTTTGGGTCGAGCTTCAGCGCTTGCTCGGAGTTTTTTATCGCGTTAGCGTAGTCGCCAAGCTTGAAATAAGCCAGGCCCCGCTGGTTGTACGCATCGGCGTAGTTCGGCGCGGCCTTGATGGCACGGTCATAGGCGGCGATGGCATCTTTATACTTGCCCGCCCGGTAAAGCTTAACGCCGTCGTTGAAGGCGTTTTCCGCCACCCCGGGCAGCCCCAAGGATGGGAATCCCAAGGCGAACAAGCAAAGATACAGCCAAAGAAAGCAAAATTTTCCTGTCATGTTTAGAAAAGGTTTAACGCAAGGCAGGGTGATTGTCCAATTGCGTTCGGGATTTTGCCGACACGCGTAGGTTACCCTGGACAATTAAAATTAAAAGGAATAAAAGTGGGAAACAATAAGCTTTAATCACAGGAGGGCAACACTATGAGCACAGCCACCCACGCCACCAGAACGGCGGAACAGGTACTCGGTAACGACAAAATCGTCTCGTCGGATTCCCATATCATGGAGCCGGTCGATCTCTGGGAAAAGAGTCTTACACCTTCGTTACGAGCTAAATTTCCTAAGTTTCCACCGCGCAACTCGCCCGGCGAGAAACCCGGGGGCTGGAATCCAACAGCGCGCTTGGATGAGATGGCTGTGGATGGCGTCAGCGCCGAAGTTTTATATCCGACCTTTGGGCTTCGCCTCTATGCCTTGGAAGACGCCGAACTGCAGGAAAGCTGTTTTCAGATCGCCAACGACTGGATGAGCGACTATTGCAAAGTCGCCCCGGGCCGACTTTTTGGTATTCCGAGTATCTCGATGTACAACATCCCGAACGCCATCAAGGAGCTCGAACGCTGCAAGAAAGCCGGCATGATCGGTTGCATGATCTGGCAGGTGCCGCCCGATCATTTACCGTTTACCAGCGACTACTACTATCCCTTCTGGGAAGCGGCGTCGGAACTCGACATGCCGGTCAACGTGCATATATTGACCGGGTTTAATTACAGCCGCTTCGATCGCAAGGGCTTGGATACGTACCGCATGACGGTAAACCAGAAGCTCGCGGATGCGGCGAATGTTTTGTTCGATTTCGTGTTTGGCGGCGCTCTGGCGCGCTACCCCAAACTGAAACTTGTCTATGTCGAAAACGAAGTGGGCTGGATCCCGTTCTATTGTCACGAGTGGGACAAATACTACGTCCGTCATAGTCCCAAAGCGCCGCTTCCCTATATGAAGAAGCTGCCCAGCGAATACGTCCAAGAGCAAGTTTTCGCGACGTTCTTCAGCGATCCGGCGGGCGGCCGTTTAATGGAAGATTTCGGCCAGGATAACTTCATGTGGTCGAGCGACTATCCCCACGCGGCATCGACCTGGCCGCACTCACGCAGCGTGATCGCGAGAGAACTGGGACACTTGCCCAAGGCGACCATCGACAAAGTTGTGCGCAACAACGTCATCGACCTCTATCACCTGAAGGTTGACGGTATTAACTAATAGGTCCAGAAATTGAGGGGAGCATCCATGCAACCGGCGGATTCCGCGGAGAACAAAACGGTGCCGCCGGTCGAGGATACGCGGTATTTCGCCGACTCGGCCGGATGAGCGACAGCACTCGCAGTCATCGCGAGAAATCAACGACCTGGACACAGGCCACTGAACTCCTCAGTGGCCTGTGTCGTTTTGGAGGTGGAACATGGCGCAAAGTGAGCAAGAGTATCCTTGGGAAACCCCGCCGGAGATTTGGCGCGGCTTTAAATGCTCAACGGCAAATTGGCAAGCAAGCGTGGTCGCGATTTTTATCACCCCCAGGGCCGCCGAAGAGATGGTTTCGGTGCCGCAGGTGCGGGCCTTCGCCGACCGCGGCCTTGAAGGGGATCGATTTTTTCGCGACTCATGGCAGGCGCTCAACCGCCCCGATAAAGCGGTGAGCCTGATCGAAGCGGAAACCCTCGACGCCGTGGCGGCTGAACTGGGCGTCGAATCTTTGGCGCAAATTAGCCGGCGCAATATCGTCACTCGCGGCGTGCCACTGGTCGACTTGCTGCAACGTGAGTTTACCGTCGGCCACGTGCGCTTGCGCGGCATAAGGCTGTTTGAGCCCTGCGGCCATCTGGCGAAGCTTTCCGGCCTGCCGGGTATTTTCAAAGCGTTGGAACATCGCAGCGGCCTCAAAGCCGCCATCATAAGCGACGGCCTGATTCGAGTCGGTGACCCAATTGTGCTTGCGACTGAAACTCGCGAAACGATATCCGTTTAACCGGCTAAATCCACTACCCCACGCACAACAGGAGACTTCGCATGGAGTTTGGACTGCATTTGCCCGCCTCAAGCGCCGGCGTGAAAGCGGCAGATCTGATTCGTTTTGCCCAGAACGCCGAAGCGCTGGGCTTTTATTGCATCACCGTCGCCGACCATGTGATCGTGCCAAAAAATATCTCGGTCCCTTACCCTTATACCGTTGACGGCAAGTATCCCGGCACCGGTTATCATCTCGAAGCGCTGATGACGATGGGCTTTCTGGCCGGCGCGACCCATCGGATCCGATTTATCACCAGCGTCATGATCGCGCCGTATCGTAATCCGATTATCACCGCTAAGATGCTCGCGAGCCTCGACGTGTTGTCGCAGGGCAGGGTGATTGTCGGTCTCGGCGTCGGCTGGATGAAGGAAGAGTTCGAAAACCTGCAAGCGCCAAGCTTTCGCGGACCGCGGCAAAGTGACCGATGAGTATATTCAGGCGTTCCGCGAGCTATGGACCAAGGACAACCCTTCGTTTGACGGCAAATACTGCAACTTCTCCGATGTTATTTTTCTTCCCAAACCGGTGCAGCAACCGGCAATTCCCATTTGGATCGGCGGCCATAGCAGGCAGGCGATTCGCCGCGCCGCCCGACTCGGCGATGGCTGGCATCCCATCGGCGGTGTGCCGACGATTCCGCTGGAACCCGAAGACATGAATCGGGATCTCACGCTGCTCGCCGAATTCGCCAAAGCCGCCGGACGAGACCCAAAAAAGATCCGCGTCGCGCTTAAAGGATCTCTGTTCGACAAAGAAAAGAAGATAGAAGGGCGCAGGCGGCGTTTCATGGGCAGCGCTGAAGAGATCGCATCCGACATTTGCGCATACCGCGACGTGGGCGTGGACACGATGATTTTTGATGTGCGCCGTCCAAATATCACCGAAACCCTCGAACGGATGGAGTGGATGGCCAAGGAAGTCATCGCCATGGCTTGCCCTAGGTGATCTACCTATTGTAAACGGTCACGTGCCGTGCAGATACAAAGCCGAATCTCACACAGCAAAGGCGCCATGGCGGTTCAACGTTCAAGGTTCAATGTTCAACGTACTTCGGAGCTTTATCGAGCCGTTGCCCGTATTCCTAACTTTGAACCTTGAACGTTGAACTTTGAACCAGCGAAAGGTCGCTTGTGCGTTTCTATATCAATATTCTGACCACCTACCATCCTGAGATCGATCCGTCCTACGATGTTTATTATCGGCAGGTGCTCGAAGAGGTGGAATTAGCCGAGGAGTTAGGGTGGGAATGTTTCATGTTCAACGAGCACCATTTTCTCGGCTACGGCGGGCTGGTCGCCAATCCGGCGGTACTTCTGGCTGCGGCTGCCGCGCGCACCACACGCATCCGCCTGGGACCGTGCATTGCGATTTTGCCGTTGCGCCATCCGCTGGTCAGCGCCGAAGACTACGCCATGGTGGATGCCATTTCAGGTGGGCGGCTGGAGTTCGGCATCGGATCCGGCAATACCGAGATGGACTATAGGGTGTTCGGTGTCACTCGGGAAAACGACCGGCAGCGGTTGCACGAAGCCCTGGATGTGATCCTAAAAACATGGGGCAACGAGCGGGCAAGCCACCGGGGAAATTTCTGGCAGTTCGAAGAACTGACACTTTACCCGAGGCCGATGCAGCAGCCCCATCCGCCGATCTGGGTGGCGGGCACTTCGGCGGAAGGATTGGGATGGGCCGGACGAAACGGTTATAACATCATGACTGTGGGCCATCCGCATGCGCCGGAGAAGGTACGACCTGCGGTTGAAGCCTGGAAACAAGGGTTAATCGAAGCCGGCTTCGATCCGAAACAGAAACATTGCCAATTTCACGTGCGCACACATGTAAATGAAAGTGACGAACGCGCAAAGGCGATCGCCACATCTGCCATCAGCCGCTACGACGCGATTTCACGCATCGGGCGTAGATCGTCAACTGTAACACCAGCCGAGTATGATTGGGACATGATGCTCGCCACCGGGCGCAACAATTACGGGACTCCCGACCAGGTCATCCAGGGCATTCACAACGCCACGGCACATTATTACTTTGACACCCTCACGACGACTTTCAATTTCGGCGGTATCCCCCATGCTGTGATCACAAAGTCGATGCGGCTTTTTGCCAAAGAAGTGATGCCGGCCTTCCGCTGAGGGCGGGACATCCAAGATTTTATCTCACCCCCACACCGCCACGAATTCCTCAACTGGGTAAAAGACTTATATCACGAGTAGCCCTCGGCACGTTGTTTGATCCGCATGACTTGGACCACGCAAAAAATCGCATCCTAATCGGGTAAACTTTAAAACATCGATACATTTTCACCCGAATTACAAAGATCGAGTGCGATCCGGGCTAGCATACCCGCCTGTAAGACCTCGCATAGCGTATACTGTGTTATCACTTAGCCGCCGCCCAAGCTAATCACGAGGCACGCTAATTCAATAAGTTACACGTACAAGCTGATAACCGAGTTCTGGCGGAAAATTTCACGCAACAGTTACATCTCCTTTACAGTATAAATCATTGTTTTATTTGATTTAAGTTTGGACACGGATAAGAAAGTAAGAAGGCAAATTTTGCCATCATATTCCTAGTCGAGTGTGCCAATTTCGCGAGTCAATAAATGGCCACCTGGGATGGGTGGCCGTCCTTTTGCTCTAAAGCAAGTGCAAGAACTTTTCACACTGAGCTGGAAGGCAGCATGACAACGTATTTGACAATTCGAGGTTTAATGAGCTTACTAACTGGAATCCGTGCCACGGTGATCGCTTTGATGGCTTTCGGTACGGTGGCTTGGCACACCGAGTCTATGGCGGTCCCGATACTCGGCGCCAACGTGATCGTCAACACCACTGGCAATGTGACGGCCACTTATCTGGGACACACCGCGCGCATATCGAACGATCTTTATCTCGGTAGCCCGACCAACGGCATGGGCCTCATTTTTAACAACCATACCACCCCCGTTGGCACGACGTTTAACCTGGGGACATTCACTGCGGGCACAGAGCTGCTATTTCGGCTCTATGCGTCACGAGAGCGGGAAAGGGGACCTCACGCCGCGGAACTACTTCACGGGCGCGGCGAGCCGCAACCCGGATAGTATTGCTCATGCGTTCGTGGATGGCCAGTATGCACTGAATGCTACCTATGTAGGTTTCGAAGATGTCTTCGGTGGCGGGGATCTGGATTACGACGATCTCAAATTTTTCTTCACGAACACCAGGGCGGAAACCCTTCCGGAGCCCGCAACGTTCTTGCTATTGGGAACAGGTCTTGGGGTAATGGCTATGATGAGAAGACTGCGCAGAACAAACATCGGGTGAAGAGTTTCGCAACGGTTGGATTTGGCCTCTACAACAGTCTCTCCAACCGCCCCGTCTCGTTAGACCGTTACTCTATCCGTGAATCAGTGCCGGCCCACAAGGATTGAGACGACTTGAAAAGTCGTCTCAATCCGTCGTTCCAATGTTCTTTAAACTGATAGGCCTGGGCGCGATATTCTGCTGTGCATTGGCAACCGGCTCGATCGTCTATCGACTGCATAACGCAAAGCCGATTTTGCGGCCGCAATTCGCCGAGCTTCGTTTTTCTGAAACATGGCGCTCTGGACGATCCGATCGCAGCCTTCTGGCCCGGCTGGTGAGCGCCAATCATATTCTCTGGGTGGCGGTAACGAAAGACACGTTGCATGTCAGCCCACACTTCCCTTTTAATTTGATGTTTTTCGCCGAAGGCTTTGGATGGGATCACCGGGTTCCTGGAAGAACTATCCTAGAGACTCGTGAAAGCGAAAAGAATTCTCTTAGCACACGGGTGGCCATTCGATATCGCCATCGAACCGGCGCCGAAGAGCTTCTTGAGTTGAGCGTCGCCGATGGCCCCGGACTCCTGAAAGCTCTGCATGAAATACAACGGCATTGAGTTAGGTTCGGGAGAAAATTCCGCCAAATCCTCGATGAACACTACGGTCGTGCGGTGATCCTCGTCCTTCATCCTGCAAGCAGGAGAGGAAAGAGGCGGGAGCGTACAGCGGCAAGACATAGTTGCAGGAATTACCATCATGCCTTATAGTTTTGAAAAATATCGTCGTTTTAGAAAGGTCAAGGTAGCGGCGCGTGGAATTCCAGCGGATCAAGAGGCTCCCACCCTACGTTTTCAGCATCATCGACGGCATGAAAATGGCGGCGCGCCACCGGGGTGAGGATATCGTCGATTTCGGCATGGGCAACCCAGACCTGCCAACGCCGCCCCATGTGGTGGCCAAGCTGGTTGAAGCCGCAGCCAAGCCGCAAAACCACCGCTACTCAGTATCGCGCGGCATATATAAATTGCGAGTTGCGATCTGCGCCTGGTACAAGCGCCGCTATCGGGTTGATGTCGATCCCGACGCTGAAGCCATCGTCACCATCGGCGCCAAGGAAGGCCTGTCGCATCTCGCCTGGGCCACCATCGACCCTGGCGACGTGGTCTTATGCCCGAGCCCGACTTACCCGATCCACCAATTCGCCGTGATCTTGGCCGGCGGTGATCTGCGTTGCCTGCCGTTGACGACCAGCGAGGCTTTTTTCGCCCACCTCGAAGAGGCGATCAAGCAGACCTGGCCGAAGCCGAAGATGCTGATCATCAGTTTTCCGCATAACCCGACGACGGAAGTCGTCGAGCTGAATTTCTTCGAGCGCGTGGTGCGCGCAGCGCGGGAGCATGGTTTTATCGTCGTCCATGATTTCGCCTACGCCGATCTGACCTTCGACGGCTACCAAGCGCCGAGTTTTCTGCAGGTAGCGGGCGCCAAGGATGTCGGCGTGGAATTTTTCTCGCTTTCGAAGAGTTACAACATGCCCGGCTGGCGGGTCGGATTCGCCGTGGGCAATAAAAACGTTATCCACGCTCTGGCGCGCATCAAGAGTTATCTCGACTATGGGATCTTTCAACCGGTGCAGATCGCCGCGATCCAGGCGCTCAACGGCCCGCAGGATTGCGTCGAAGAGATCCGCCTCATGTACCAAAAACGGCGCGACTCCCTGATCGACGGCCTGGACCGCGCGGGGTGGAAAATAGATAAACCCAAAGGCACCATGTTCGTGTGGGCGGAGATTCCCGAGCCGGCGAAAAAAATGGGTTCCGTTGAATTTTCGAAATATCTTTTGCAAGAAGCGAAGGTGGCGGTCTCACCGGGCATCGGCTTCGGCCAGTACGGCGACGAGCATGTGCGCTTCGCGCTCATTGAAAACGAGCATCGCACCAAGCAGGCGGTGCGCAACATCAAGCGGGCGTTGGGCAAACTACTGGACTAGCAGGCGGCGCTAACATAATACTCCAATTCGCTCCGGATTTAGGTATAGGCACCCGTGAACAAACGTCGCAAGATCGGCATCGGTTTGCTCGGTTCGGGAGTCGTCGGCGAAGCGATCCAGGACATTCTGTTTCACGACCTCAAGGGCGAAGTGGGCGCCGACGTCGATCTCGTAATCAGAAAAATCTATACGCGCAGTCCTAAGCGCAAAAAATGGTTTTCGAAGCGGCCCGCGCTTTTTACCAATAAAGCGGAGCATGTGCTGGACGATCCAAGCGTCGACATCGTGATTGAAGCGCTGGGATTTCAGAGCCCATCGCAATTGCCGGTGTTCAGAGATTATTTGCTGCGGGCTTTCCGCAACGGCAAATCCGTCGTAACCTCTGACAAGGCCGTCTTGGCGCGCTACGGCAAAGAGATCTGGGCGGCGGCGCAAAAAAGTGGCCAGCAACTCCGGTTTGAAGCCTGCGTCGGTGGGGGTATCCCGGTCATTCGCTCTTTGAGCGAAAGCTTCGCCGTGGAAACGCCGGAAGCGGTCTTCGGCATAGTCAACGGCACTTGCAATTACATCCTCTCGCAAATGGAAAAGGGCGGGAAAGCGTACGCCGAAGCGTTGCGGGAAGCGCAGCAAAAGGGTTACGCCGAAACTAATCCGGCATCGGATGTTAACGGCAGTGACGCCGAAGCAAAGTTGCTACTGCTTTTATTCGTCGCGTTTGGATTGCAAATCCAACCGGGGACGATTTGGCGAAAAAGCATTGAAGAGATTCACGCGGTGGATTTTCGCTACGCCCAGAGAATCGGTCCGAGCACGATCAAACAGCTTGCCGTGGCCCGACGAAACAACCAGTCCGTCCAGGCCTTTGTTTCTCCAGTGTTGGTGCCGCGAGACAATATTCTGGCGAGCATTGACGGCGCGACGAATGCGGTCTGTTTTGCCGCCAGGAGCAGCAGCGGCGGCCGCGGCGAGCGTGACTGCGATTATGTTCTCGTCGGTCCTGGGGCGGGTGGAGGGCCGACCGCGGTGGCGGTGCTCGGCGACGTTTGTGAATTGGCACGCGGCGGGCGTAAGTCCTCCGGCGCCCCCAGTCTGATCCCGCCGGGAACTTTGAAAATTCAGTCCGATGATGAAATCGACGGTTCCTTTTACCTCCGTTTAGTCGTTAGGGACCGCGCCGGCATCGTCGGCGATATCGGTCGGACCTTCGGCCGCATCGGCGTTAACATATCGGAGATTTGGCAAATGCGGCATACCGAAGAAGAAGTGCGCTGGCTCGCGCAAAGTTACAAACTTAAACAAAGACTGCAGGAAGTTTTGCCTTTCGTGATGACACTCGAGCGGGCTACGGTCCGGCAAATGCGCAAGGCTCTGGATTCTCTCAGCAATCGAGACTATATCCTAGTTGATCCGGTTTGGTTTCCGATCTGGGGAGCAAAGTGAAGTACATCATCCTGCAAGGCGACGGCATGGCGGACTATCCGCTGGAAGTTCTAGGCGGGATAACGCCTCTGGAAGCCGCCCGCACGCCCAACATGGATTGGCTCGCCCAGCGGGGCGTATTTGGCCTGGCGCATGTGATTCCCGAGGGCTTTCCGCCGGGTAGCGACGTGGGCAATATGAGCATCATGGGCTATGATCCCGCGGTCTATCACACCGGGCGTTCACCGCTCGAAGCGGCGAGCATGGGCGTTGCTCTCGGTCCGAACGATATCGCGTTCCGCTGTAACCTCGTCAGCTTCAGCGGTGGCGGTCATGAAACCAGTATGGAAGACTTCACCGCCGGCCATATCTCCAGCGAGGAAGCCAAAGAAATCATCGATGACATCGCGACGCAAGCTCGGCGGCGACGACATCGAGTTTTTTCCCGGCGTGAGCTACCGCCACCTGATGGTCTGGCGCGATGGCAAAGAAAAAATGACGACCACTCCGCCCCACGACATCACGGGGCAGAAAATCGCCGGTTATCTTCCTACCGGTGACGGCGCCGATCGCCTGCTCAAGCTCATGGAAGCATCACGCAACATTCTCGCCGAGCATGCCGTGAACAGAAAGCGCGAGGCTGAAGGGCGGCGAAAAGCAACGTCGATCTGGCTCTGGGGGCAGGGGAGGGCGCCACAGCTGCCTTTGCTGACCAAACGTTTCGGCATCACGGGCGGGGTGATCTCCGCCGTCGATATTATTCACGGCTTAGGTGTCTACGCCGGTTTGGAACGCATCGATGTTCCGGGCATCACCGGCTTTCTCGATACCAATTACAAGGGCAAGGGCGAGTATGGTGTTCGCTCGCTTGAAAAAAACGATTTTGTTTTTATTCATGTCGAAGCCACCGACGAGGCCGGCCATATGGGTGACGTGAAGGCAAAAATTCAAGCCCTCGAAGATTTCGATGAAAAGGTCGTGGGCACCGTGCTCAAAGGCATGGAGCATCGAAAGGACTGGCGCGTCTTGCTGATGCCCGATCATCCCACGTCCATTGCGTTGAAGACTCATGTCGCCGAGCCAGTGCCATTCGTGCTCTACTCCGCCCTCCAGCCGCGCAACAACGGCGCCGTGGGATATAACGAAAAAGATGCCGCCAAGACAGGGATAGTGGCGAAGGAGGCTTTCAGATTGATGGAGGCCCTCATCGAAGGGAGGCAAACGTGGACCGAAACTTAGCTCTCGAAGCCGTGCGTGTAACGGAAGCGGCGGCCCTTAATTGTGCCCGTTGGACGGGTCGGGGCGACGAAAAGGCCGCTGATCAGGCCGCCGTGGACGCCATGCGCAAAGCTTTCGACGCCCTGGCCATCGATGGCACGGTGGTGATCGGCGAAGGCGAGCGGGACGAAGCGCCGATGCTCTACATCGGCGAGAAAGTCGGATGCGGCGGTCCTAAAGTCGATATCGCTCTCGACCCTCTGGAAGGCACTACAATCTGTGCCACTGGCGCGCCCAACGCGCTCGCCGTCATCGCCATGGGCGACGGCGGCAACCTGCTCAATTGTCCCGACACCTATATGGAAAAGATCGCCGCTGGACCCATCGGCCAAGGCGTCGTTGATCTCGACAAGACGCCGACGCAAAATTTGCACGCGCTGGCCGAAGCGAAGGGCTGCAGGGTGGAAGATCTCATGGTCATTATCCTTGCGCGGCCGCGCCACGATGCCCTCATTCAAGAAGTCCGCAAGGCCGGCGCGCGGATTCGCTTGATCGGCGATGGCGACGTTTCCGCCGCCATCGCCACGACCAAGCCGGAAACTGGAATCGATCTCCTGCTCGGCATCGGCGGCGCGCCCGAAGGAGTGCTGGCGGCTGCGGCGCTGCGTTGCGTCGGCGGTGAGTTTCACGGCCGCTTGAAACCGCGCAACAACGAAGAAATAGAGCGGGCCATGAAAATGGGCGTGACCGACATCAATAAAAAGTTCAAGATCGACGAACTGGCCGCCGGCGACGTGATGTTCGCCGCCACCGGCGTCACCGACGGCGACTACCTCCAAGGTGTGCACTTTTTCTCCGGCGGCGCCACAACCCAGTCGGTGGTGATGCGCTCCAAGACCCGCACGGTCCGCGTCATCAACGCGACGCACTTCTTCGAGCACAAACCCAACTACTGATGTCACGTTCAAGATTCAACGTTCAAAGTTCAAGGTCCGATTCTCGAATCGGAAAGTCCGAATCTGAAACGTTGAACCTTGAACTTTGAACCACATGTCGCAGTGGCTCAGAGCAGAAGAAGAAAGACGCATCGTTGGCTCCGGTCGCTTTTTCTTTTTATTATAACGCCGCTGAGCCTATGGTTTCTTGCTTTCCTTATCTGGCTTTTTTGGCACGACATCATACGGCTGGTCGCTCCGGGCAAAGCCACTACCCGATCCAGGTGCAAGTTCGCCACGGGATCAGGAAGCCGGTAAAAACCGCGGCCCTCTGCCCGCGCAGCGACCGCGCGAAGATATCCCCGACGGAGACCGCAAAAAGCTCGATGACGTTTTAAAGCAGTGGTGACTGAGAATAAAAACATTCATAACCCGGCGCACTACGTCCAGCGACCGTGTGATCGGCATGTCAACGGTCATCCGTCTGTGACTCTGATGAAACGACATACAATGTTTTCCATCGTTTTACTCACGGTATCGTTGTTTGGGGCCTACCATGGCGCTATGGCCGCCGCGCCGCAAGAAACCGACCCTGAAATCAAGTCACTCAGAGAGCACAGCCGCGCGCGGATCGCATTCACGGTTGGTCCCATCTTGATCGAGGTGTTCATTCACGCCGATGACGAGAAGATGGAAATCCTGCGGACCGACTCCTGCGGGGGAAAAAGCGGCAGCAAAAGGTATACGGGCAACTACCAGATCGTCAGTCTGAAGAATAGAACTTTTCACGTTGCGCTCCCCGTGGGTAAACGAGTTTTTACCGAAAATCGAGGCGAAGAAATCAAGGAGATCCGCTTTCCGGAAAGTAGCGGGCGTCTCATCACCATATCCCAGTACCAAAACTGCAATGGGGATGAGGTGGAGTTTTTCCGGGTTGATGGTCGAGGCGGTCTCCATCGAGTCCGGGTGCGCCACAAAGACGGCACAGAAAAATCGCGCCTCGCCAGCGGTCCTGGGGGTCAACCAGACCAGCTCTCAGGCAATCAACTGACGTATTGCAGCTCGGTCAATTCCAAGAGCACTGCTCTTTGCGCGTCGTACATTTTTGATGGCAACAACCTGATGCAGACATCGAGTTTGACGCGTAAGGGGCAGGCAAAAAAGTAATGCGGTAGTAAGGTAATAGGGGCTTTTAGTGGACCCCCAGCCAGGGTCATGATTTAGCTGCCGACGCAATATTCTTTAAACACCCTTTCCAAAGAATCGAAGTCGGCCAAAGTTCTGAGCGACGCGAACGTCGGAAAAATCATCGGCAGCTCATTCTTGCCGAACAAGCGCAGCGCTGCGTCGGGTGTCAACCACACGCTCTGGGTGACTTCAGATGATGTCGGCAGGGGAGATTGATCCGCTGGCAAAGATGCCAGAAAAAAATGGGTGTCAAAGCGCATGGAAACTTGCGCCGGTGTTTGCCAGTGGGAAAAGTGGGCCAACGCGGCGAGGTCGCAGAAAAGTCCTTCTGATTCGAGGACCGAGTAAAAGCTTAACGTCTTGCCGAGCAAGCGGGCATGCTTTTCGGTAAGGCGGCTTGCAAGCCCGGTGTTCGCAAGAATCCGTTCGCCCGCGCCGTTGACCGCGAGTAGAATCCCCGTCTCTTCGAACAATTCGCGAATCGTGGCGATCCACAGCCCAAGCGCTTGGCGCGGAGCAAACTCGGCGCCGATGATTTTTTGCGCCTGCTCGGGAGTCATTCCTGCGCACCGGCTCAGCATGGCGTCGGAGAAATCTTCGGTGCGCAGCGTGCCACCGGGAAAGCAATACATGCCGCCGAGAAAAGCCATGCCTTCGGGGCGGCGCGTGAGAAACACCTCGAAGCCGCGCGGCTCGGCCGCCCTGAGCAATATTACAGTGGCTGCGAGGCGCGGTTTTTGAATCATGAAACAACCAGCGCCAGGGGCGCGGCGAAAGAGTTTTGGCATGGCGCGCCGGCGCAGTAGTAACTCTCAAAACGTCTCTGTATTGCCGAGAAATGAATGATGCTTGACGAAACCGTCCCCGACTCCGTGCCATGAACGCAGATAGCGTCCCGGGGATCGTCGTCGCTAAGCACACTATGGTCGCCGAGCAGCCGCTTGAGCCCGCCGAGCCAATCGCCCGATTGTTTTTGCGCGGGCGACCCGGTGGCCCAGCTAAGAAATCGGCCGTAGGCACGATCGGCCTTACCCGATGCGGTATCGACTGCCGCGGCGCTGCTGAATACATGGAGCCCGGCGTTCAGCGCGCGTACCGTGATGCTCTCCTTGTCATTGAAGGCCACGCCGGCGCCTTCCGGATCGACGTAAACCACGGTGAACGGATTGTAGTTTTCCTCATGGCGGCCAAGGAACTCGCGGGCCTCCGCTGCGCTTCGGAGAGCGAGCAGATCCATACAGAGCAACCCCCGCGAACGGGGGTTGGGCATGAATGGGTGTCGCGCCATTGGCGCGGCGATTGAGGATTCCGACCAGAAGTCCATATTCATTGATTCCCAACCATGTGCCGCCGGCGCGCAGATCCTTGCCTGCGATGATTTTGGGGTTGGCGGCGATCAAGCCCGGCGGCGTTGCGGGGCGGTCGTAGCGCTCGTCGCGGTTGGCAGCCTATCAGCAGGGGATATCTGTCAAAAACATCAAAAAAGAGCGCCAGAGTACACATCCACCTCGTTTACTACAGAAAGCCCCGGCTATGTGCAAACATGCTTTATTGTTGTCGCCAAACGATTATGTTAGTTTCGGCAAATTGGAAAGGAAAACCATGTTTCAGACAGTGGATGACGTAATCGCTGGGTTGGGCGGGCAAAATTATATTTGCGGCAAGAGCGTGGCCACAGTGGTATATCTCGGCGCGGCGCTGCAAAAGCCGATTCTCGTGGAAGGACCGGCCGGTGTGGGAAAGACCGAGCTGGGAAAAGTGCTGGCCGGCTCCTTGGGTTTGGAGCTGATCCGGCTTCAATGTTACGAGGGACTCGATGAAGCCAAGGCGCTCTATGAGTGGGAATACGCCAAGCAGCTGCTCTACACGCAGATCCTGAAAGACAAGATCGGTGAGATCACCAAAGGCTCCGAGACGTTGCAGGAAGCGGTGAACTCCATCGCCGCCCAGGACGGGGTGTTTTTTTCGGACCGTTTCCTGTTGCCCCGGCCGCTCTTGCGCGCTCTGTTAGCCGAGAAACCCACGGTCCTGTTGATCGACGAAGTCGACAAGTCGGACGCCGAGTTTGAAGCGTTTTTGCTCGAGGTGTTGAGCGATTTTCAAATCACCGTCCCGGAAATCGGCACTCTCAAGGCGAAACATATCCCGCTGGTCGTTCTAACCAGCAACAATAGCCGGGAAATGTCCGACGCGCTCAAACGGCGCTGCCTCCATTTGTATCTGGATTTTCCCGACAGCGAGCGGGAGATGGAAATCATCAAGCTCAAAGTTCCCGGGGTTGGCAGCCAGCTCGTGCAGGAAGTCGTGCGTCTGCTCCAGCGGGTGCGCAAGCTAGACTTGAAGAAAACTCCCAGCATCAGCGAATCTCTCGACTGGGTAAAAGCGCTTGCCCTGCTCAATATCAAACAACTGGACCACGACCTGGTAGACCAGACGCTGTCCGTGCTTATGAAGTACGAAGCCGATATCCGCAAAGCGCACCAGGAGCTTAAGGCTTATCTCGCCGAGCGCAAAGCCCAGCGCGGCGCGACCAGGGGCGGCGACGAGGATCATCTACATTAGGACCGAAATCGCGCGCCGTCATGGAAGAACGCATCATCGAATTCGCCAATGTGCTGCGCCGAAACGGCGTGCGGGTGTCGCTTTCGGAAAACATGGACGTGTTCCGCGCGTTGCAGCGCCTCGGCATCGAAGACCAACAGCTATTCAGGGACGCCTTGCGGGCGACGCTGGTCAAACGCGTCGGCGACATTCAACCCTTCGAAGAACTTTTTGACTTTTTCTTTTTGGGCCTCGGCCAGGCCATCGACGCTCTCGACCGGCGCATGATGGAAGAGCTCGGACTGTCCCCCGAGCAGTACCAAAGGATGCTCGAGCATATCCAACAGCTCTTGCGGCAAATGGAAGGGGATTTATCCGATCTGACTAAAGCGCTCTTGACCGCCAACCACGCCGAGCTGGAACGACTCTTCCGGGAGGCGGCGCGCCAGGAGCTGGATAGCGGCGGTCTCGACGGCTTCCGTTTCACGCCTTACATGAGGTTGGGGGCGCGCCTTGAACTGGAGCGAGTACAAAGTGAAATCGAGCGTTTCAAAGCGCTGCTCCAGATGCTTGGCGAAAACGGCGACGATCTCAAGAACATCATGCGCTATCTGGACGAGCGCCTGCGCAATTTAAACCGCTTGCTACGCGAGGCTATTCAGCAGGAACAACGCAAACAGGGACATGAGCCGCGCGACTCCAGCGCGCGCAGCTCGCTGGCCGACAAGAGTTTCGCATTCTACAGCGAGGATGATATCCGGCGCATGAACGACGCCGTCACCCGCCTCGCCCAGCGTCTGAAGAACCGCCTGTCGGTAAGGCGAAAAAAAGCGGCGCGCGGCCGCTTCGACGTAAAAAAGACGCTGCGCAAGAATCTTCAATATGGCGGTGTGCCCTTTGAGATCATGCTCGACCGCCGCAAGAAAACCAAACCCCAGGTCATGGTGCTGTGCGATATTTCGGACTCCGTGTTGAATGCCTCTCGCTTCATGCTGCAATTCGTCTATTCAATCCAGGATCTTTATGCCAAGGTGCGCAGTTTCGTCTTCGTCAGCGACATCGGCGAAGTTACCAAACTGTTTGAAGAAAACGAGATCCATCGGGCGGTGGAAGCGGCGCTAAAGGGCGACGTGATTGACGTCTTTTCCCACTCCAATTTCGGGCGCGCCTTCGAACTGTTTCACAAAAATTATCTGTCCGCCGTTGACTCCAAGACCACGGTGCTGATTATTGGCGACGGGCGTAACAATTATAATCGCCCCAACGATTGGGTGCTCCGGGAGATCCAACGCAAGGCCAAACAGCTGATTTGGCTCAACCCCGAAAGCCGCATGACCTGGGGCGTCGGCGACAGCGAGATGCCGCGCTACGCTCCCCATTGCGACGTCGCCGAGGAATGCCGCAGTATCAGCCAGCTTTACAAGATCGTCGATTTGATCGCGCCATGAAGAAGCTTTACATCCAGACCTACGGCTGCCAGATGAATCAGTACGATTCCGAGCGCATCGCCCGGGTGCTGGGTCGGTTTGATTACATCCCTACAGATCGCATCGAGAGCGCCGATCTCATTCTGCTCAATACGTGCAGCGTGCGCGACAAGGCGGAACAAAAAGTCTACAGCGCGCTGGGGACATGGAAAGAAATCAAGGAGCATCGCGAGGGCGTGATCATCGGCGTCGGCGGCTGCGTGGCTCAACAGGAAGGCGAACGCTTGCTCCAACGTATGCCGCATCTCGATTTCGTCTTTGGGACGCAGAACATTCACAAGCTCCCGGAAATGATCGAGCAGGTAGAAACCTACAGCGCGCGCCCGATGGAGACTGCTTTTTACCGCGATCCATCGTACCTTGAAGATCCCGAGGAGCGCGTCCAGGTGCAGGGCGCCAAGGCGTTTGTCACGATCATGCAGGGCTGCAACAAAGTTTGCAGTTTTTGTATCGTGCCGCATGTGCGTGGGCGAGAAATTAGCCGGCCCAGCTCCAGAATCATCGCTGAGGTGGAAACATTGGCGCGCCAGGGCGTAAAGGAAGTGA
This sequence comes from uncultured delta proteobacterium, assembly GCA_963840855.1. Lineage (GTDB taxonomy): Bacteria > Desulfobacterota > Binatia > UBA9968 > UBA9968 > DATACQ01. Next base: position 136,265 of record CAWJBB010000046.1, on the reverse strand, counting down.
TGCTGCTCGGCCAAAACGTCAATTCTTACGGCAAGACCATGCCCGGTGAAATCCACTTCGCCGAACTGTTGCGCCGAGTCGATCAAGTCGACGGCATTCGACGCATTCGCTTCACCACTTCTCATCCGCAAGACCTGTCGCCGGAACTGACCGAGGCCTTCGCGACACTGGGAAAGCTTTGCGAGCACTTGCACCTGCCCGTGCAATCCGGTTCGGATTCCGTGCTGGCGCGGATGCGCCGTGGCTACACGCGCGCCGAATATCTCGGCCGCATCGACCGACTGCGCGAACGTTGTCCGGAAATCTCGCTTAGCACGGATATCATCGTCGGTTTTCCCGGCGAAACCGAGAGCGAATTCGAAGCCACGCTAGAATTGCTGAGTAGTCTAGAGTATAATGAAATCTACTCGTTCACATATTCACCGCGGCCGCAGACGGTTTCCGCGAAACTTTACAATGACGATATTCCGGAACAGGTCAAAAAAGAGCGTTTGACGGCTGTTCAGTCCTTGCAAAGGGATATATCTCTGAGAAAGAATAGGGAAAGGATAGGCGACATAGAAACAATATTGGTAGAGGGCAACTCAAGGCTCAAGAACGGTCAGATCATGGGCCGCACGCGCGGCAATAGAATCGTTAACGCAATGGGTGCGGAAAAATTGCTTGGAACATTTCAGACGGTTCGAATCACGGGCGCCACGGCGAACTCGCTCTTAGCAGAAATTTTAAATACCACGGCCCAGACCGATATCTACGCAGAAGGGGAAACGGCATGACGAAAAGGGAAGACACCATTGAGATGTCAGTTGGCGGTTTAACGTTGGACCCGGTCACGAAAACACCCATCGTCATTCTCAAAGACCCGGACAACAAACTTAATCTGCCAATCTGGATCGGTCTGTTGGAGGCCACCGCCATGGCCACGGAGATTGAAGGGGTCAAGATGGCCCGGCCCATGACCCACGACCTTTTGCGCAACATTTTGGGAGAAGTCGGCTGCGCGGTAGAGTCCATTGAAATCACGGAGCTTAAGGAGAACACTTATTACGCTTCGGTGCGGCTCAACATAGCGGGCCGGCAGTTGAACATCGATTCCCGTCCCAGTGACGCCATTGCTCTGGCGCTTCGAACCAAAAGTCCGATCTACGTAGCGAAAGCGGTTTTGGAAGCGTCGAGCGTACTGCAACAGAACGAAGAAAACAGGGAAGCACCGGTGGAGAATATCTCCAACGTTTCCCAGGAAAAATGGGGAGAAATCCTCGAAAAAATGACGCCGCAGGACTTCAAATACAAGACATGAACTTGCCCGCCGCGCTGTTTATCCGTTCGCCGCTCTACCGCAATGGCCACGTCGAGTAAGAGAATCACCCGCAAGGAGCTACGTCGGCCCGACTGGTTCCAAGTAACGACTGAAAAAGCTCTCGACCTCTTCACCCAACACCGCGTGAAGGTACTTGGCGGACTGGCCGCCCTGGGAGTCCTTCTCTTGGTTGTCTCTGGGTGGCAGCTTTTCAAGGCGCGCCACAACGCCGCGGCGAGCAGGGAGTTCGGGGGCGCGTTATCCCTTTATCAGGCGCAAAAATATCCGCGAAGCCATCGCGGAGTTTCAAAAGGTCCAGGGCTACCGGTGGTCGCGTTACGCGGTGTTGGGATATCTCTATGAAGCGAATAGCTATCTCAGTCTCGGTGAAACCGCTAAAGCGGCCGCGCCGGCGCAGCGTTTCTTAGCGGCAACCGGCCCGGATACGCTTTTTCGCCAGATAGCTCTGATAACGGTTGCCGCCGTCGAAGAACAACAAAACCTATGCAAGCAAGCAACTGCGCGCTACGGCGAAGCGGAGAAGATCAAAAATGCCTTGCAACAGGAGGCGCGCCTCGGGAAGGCGCGCTGCGCTGAACAGATGGGTGATATCCAATCAGCCATCGCGAGTTATCGCGACTATTTAAAGGATGATCCTGAAGCCGCCGTAACCGTGAAGCTTGCAGATCTAGAGGCAAAAGCCGGCGCTCAACCCAGCGTAAAATAGGGTTAGACTATAACGTCTGATAAGATATATTATGTCAACTATCGAGCAAGCTTCAATTTGCCAATCAATCTTCCGCTCCTATCCTCAGCCTCCTCTCCTCAGCTATTCAAAGCATCAAAAAGAAGCGAACTGCCGAAGTGCTCATCATTTTTCGACGCACAGATTCGATTCTTCAAACGATTGGAACTACTTGAACGTTTTGAACGATTGGAACAACTAAGTTAGAAATAGCGCCAGAGCCACCACTTCTCAAACCCTACCTTAGCCCAGTAAATCAGACGCGAAGGCCCCCAAGTTCGAGCTTCGGTAGCGCCGAATGGCGGCCAGCCACCTGGATAAGTCGTGCGATTTGCGGCGGCGCGGCCCGCGCCGAACGCCAGCAGTCATATGGTGTGGAGCCAGAGATCCACGGGCCGGCCCTTTCCAGTGATTTCAGCCGTGAGATTATGCGCGACGACGTCGGCCTCCTGGTGCGCCACACCACCGGATTTAGACGCCGGCAAATCGGCGCAGTCACCGATGGCGTATACATTATCCCACTTGGTTTTCAGCGTTTCATAGTCAACGCGGATACCGTTCTCAGTGTCGGCCAGACCGCAATCCGAAAGCACCTGAGCGGGCCGGTGCGGCGGCACCATAACGAGCAGATCGTATGGAATCTTATAGCCGTAAAGCCCTGACACCGTTTTGGCTTCGGCATCAATCGAACGCACGACGAATTCATAGTGCTGCTTGATATTGCGCCGCCGGCTTTCAGCGTCCATCCAGACCGCAGGCGTGCGCTGCTCTCCGGCCGGCTCAGGGTCGCGGGTGAAATAATCCATCTGCACGCGTTCGCGAATACCTTTGCGCCTGAAATAATCGTCCAACATCCACTGTGCTTCATAGGGCGCGGGCGGGCAACGATACGGACCGAGCGGAACGCCGACCACTACACGGCCGCTTCTAAAAGCCGTTATTTTGTCGCGCAATTCCAAGGCGCCATCCAGCTCCCAAGGATGCACCGACGCCTCAGCAAAACCTGGCACGAGGTCCGGCCTGGTCTGTAAACCGAGAGAAACGATCAGATAATCGTAGTTAATGGATTCTTTTTGAACATGAATTTCTTGCCTGGAAGGATCAATTCCCAAAACCTCGGACTGAATGAATTTAACGTTCCGTCGCTCCAAGAGTTTCAAGCTTCTACTCACGTCATTGGACTGGCGCTCGCCGACCATGACGAAAAGAAAAGCCGGCATGAACAGGTGATCCGGTCGCTTATCGATCAGGATGACGTCATGGCGATCGCCTAGGCTGCGCCCCAGATGGGTCGCGGCGACCACCCCACCGCTGCCACCGCCAAGAATGACGATCTGTTTTCGCCCGTTGAGTCTGAACATTGCCGGTTGCCCTGTTTACACCGGGTCCGTTTTTTTTGAGTAGCGCTGTTTTGACATGATCGATAACCCTTTGAGATCGCGCAGCCGGCGCTCGCGCCACAAGTTCTGTTCGTGCCGGCCCACCCTCGTCAGCTCTCGCCCGAAGCCGGAAGTAGATTTAAGAAACCAGATGAGAAATTCATCTGAAAGGTGCTTTAAAAATTCCATATAAGACTTCGCCGAAGCGTTGATTTCCGGCCTATCACCGCACTCAGAATTATACCCGTTAGCTATCTCAGAAAAGTGTCTTCCTGGCGCAGCTTTTCGCCGGCGTCAAGCAATGATTGCGGTGTCGGCCCGGCTTCCCCAATCAAACCGACCTGTTGAAGAAACTGGCCGATTTGCGCGTGGTCCCGCGGGCTCACCGGCGCGTAGGGGCGCGCCGGATTGCCGATATCGACACCGAAGTGCTTCATTGCCGATTTCATCACCGGCGGCAGGCCGTAAGCGGCCCACTTGCCAGGGAAGAGCGCGAAACAACGCGCCCAGAAACGCGCTCGATCCAGGTCGCCGGCTCTGAACGCCCTGACCACTTGCGCGCCGATCCTGGTGCCCGGCGGCGGCATGGTGGCGCCCGATCCCCCGAGCATCAAAGTAATCAACAGCGGCTGCATAGTGGTGAAGTAATGTCCACGCCCTGCGAGATCTATTTGTTCAATGAGTCTAGATATTTTTGTAATATCTCGCGAGCTTTCCTTGAAATAGCGGATATTGTCGACTTCGCTGATTTTGACGAATGCGTCTTGAGGTGGATCGGCTCCTGGACCTGGGTTGTGATAGCAAGTCACCGGCAGCGGACTCGCGGTCGCCACCTGAGTATAGAACTCCATTAATTCTGCGATGGTCGGCTGGCCGCCCCAGGGACGAAGCGGCATGAGGACCTGGACAAAATCGCCGCCGACTTTCGCGGAGTATTCGGCCAATTCTATGACCTCTTTTGGCGACGGGCTCGAACAACCGAGGATGACGGGGACGCGGTGATTTACCATTTCCGTGGCGACGCGCAAGACTTCTTTGCGCTCGTCGCGCGACAGCATCGTGTACTCGGCGGCTTCGACGGCCGCAATGGTTACGGCGTCGCAATCCGGAACGAGAAACTCGATTTCTTTTTCCAACGCCTTGTAATCTACCCTGTCGTTGTCGTCGAACGGCGTCAGACAGGCGCCGATGATTCCTTTGATCGGTTTCGTGGCTGCCATGACGTTTAGTTCAAAACCTCCGCGACGATTCTCGCGTGTCCCGCATCGCTGCCCTTAACGCGCAGCGGCAACGCCATGATCCGGGTCTTCTTGCCAACGATGCTGCCGATGTTCGCCAGGTTCTCGGCGATTAGCACTTCGTTGCCGAGGAGCGTCTTGTGAACCGGAAATGCAAAGCCTTTGGGACGAAGCGGTGTCGGCAAATCCACCGTGATACAGTCGATGCAGACCATCTTGATCCCCTTCTTGACCATCCACTCCGCGGCGTCCACCGAAAAATAGGGATGCATGTTGTAATCCGCAGTTTCGAATTTCGCGTCCCAACCCGTGTGCAACATCAAAATATCACCCTTATTCACGGGCACGCCGGAGTTTTCCAAGTCGGCTGCGGTGATTTCCTCGCCGCCGCTCTTATTTACGGAGATCGTCGCGCCGTTGCCGACGAAAGCGTCCAGCGGCAACTCTTCAATCGACTTGCCGTTTGGGACGATATGAATCGGCGCGTCCACGTGGGTGCCGGCGTGACAAGGCAGCGACAGTTCGGTGACGTTGAGTGGATGTCCCTTGTCCAAGTCGAAAAACTTTCGCACGTGCACGTCGGGCAAAATGGGAATCTTCGGCATGCTGTCATAAATTACACGCGAGAGATCGACCAGTTCCATGGAATCAACCTCCTTAATTTCCGTTGCGCCAACGGGCGTAGAGCGGATCTTTGTCGACGAACGCGCGCTTGATGCCGTCGAAGGCGAGCCAAAACTGATCCAGCGTCTTCTGCACGGCGGCGCGCACTTGATTTTGCTGAAAGTCCGTCGTGGCGTAACGTTCCACGGTCAGCGGTCCCACTTTCATATGTTCTTCGTCAACGCCCATATGTAGCGTCCAGTAGCGGATATCTTCCGATTCCCGGTCGAAGCCGTAGTGCTTGGTCAGACCGTTGACGATGCGGGTCATGCGCGGATTCGCCGTCCCTTCGAGGCAAAATCCCTGGCAGGCAAAGAGCTCCAGCCAGGTGCGCTGGTACATGAGCAATTCCCGCCAGTCGAGAAACGCCTGGGCTTCCGGCGTAGGCTCAACCTTATCGAGTTCTTCCCGAGAAAATCCGCAAGCTTTGGCGAATCGAATGAAAAGCCCTTTATGGCTATCGGTGCCCGTGATCTCGCCGGTTCCCTCTTCGACGACGTTTTCGATCCACATCTTTTCCAACTCGGGATCATCCGGGCAGCGGCTGAGCATGGCGGCGATGGGTTTGGGAAACGGCTTTGGGAAAAAGAGATAGAACTGTCCGACGAAACCTTTTAATTGTTCGCGCGTCAGCTCGCCGTTTTCGATCATGCCAATAATCGGATGATCTTTCGAGTGCTTTTTCTGCACCATTCCTTCTATTTCTTTCACAAACGCTTGACCCGATAACGGCATTATAACTTCCCTCCCAATCAGAGCTTACGATCTTACGCTTTTAAATTGCCCCCGGCGAGATTCGAACTCACGGCCCCAGGATTAGGAATTGTGCGGGAGCGATTATCCAGTCTTTTCTGTACGTTTCCAGTGTTGAAAAATCAAGGGTTTGCACTTTTCTTTTATCCTACCTTACCCCACATTTGCGCAGGTTATAGAGACCTCGTAGAGACTTTTAGAGACTTCATTCGCCCGCCGTTGCGCTTGCGAAGTAGCGCGATTCTAGCGCCGCCGCGGAGCCTGCATAGTCTCTTTGCGTCCAGTGTGAATAAACCTTCAAAGTTATCGCGACATCGGCATGGCCCATTAGCTGCGAAATCTCGGCTGGCGCCGTTCCCGCCATCAAGTGCTGACTCGCGTATGTGTGCCTCAGATTGTGCATCGACAACGCCTTGACCTTCGCCCGCGTGGCCGCCTGCTTCAGGCGCCGATTGTTCGCCTTGCGGTTCAATGCCCTGCCTAACGGATCGGCGAAAACCAAGTCAAGCTCGTTTACCGGGCTTTGCAACTTCCACCGCTTCAACTCTGAAACTAGCATGGGTGTCATGGGCAAATAACGATATGCCGCCCGGCTCTTTGGCCGCTCGATGATCGCCCCGCCTTTAAGCTCGGTCAAACTGCGTGAAACAAAAATCCGCGACTTCTCGAAATCTACCCTATCCCATTGCAGTCCGTTTATCTCACCGTGTCTCATGCCGGTCATAACCGCGGTCATGTGCAGCGCCCGCTCAAGGCCCGGCGCGCTCGCGTCGATTAGTTTCTTTACCTCTTCTGCGCTGTAGACTTCGTGCGGCCCCACGGCGCGTAGGTGCCCGTCGCCGGCCCCGTCGTCGTCAACCTGCGTCAAGCCCCGGATCGCTTCGGCCTCTATCGCCTCAAGGGTTTTGTTATCACGCTGGCGGTCCACTCTCGTCATGGGATTGTAGTTGACGCCGTGTTTCTTGGCGTAGCTATAGACGGCGCCCAGGGTGCGGAAAATCTTATTGACGGATACCGGATTGATTTTCTTCTCTTTGGCCCATTTGCGCCCCGCCTCTTCTATTTCTTCAAAGCCTAGCTCGGTCATGCGCCGCTCGCCGAATGCCGGCACGATGTAGCCGTCGATATGCCGCTTATACTGCGCGTGTGTTTGAATTTTGGTTTTCGCCTTCGTCGCTGCTAGGTACAATTCCGCCATTTCCTTAACCGTATGCTTCGACGGTGGCGTGTATTCGTTGTCTCTAACCTTGCTCCGCGTCGATTCATAAAACGCCGTCGCATCTTTTTTCTTGCCGAAGGTTTTCTCTTTGCGCTTTCGCTTGCCATCCTTGAAAAACCACCAGTCAACAACCCATTTCCCCGCCGCTGTTTGATTGATTGCCATTAGCGTGTCCCCCTTTGTTTTTTGGACGTTAGGAATTTGACGGCAAGCTCGACGACTTTCGCTATTGCTAACTCGTCGCGCTCCATGCGCGCAATCGTATTTAAGTGGATGCCCAATTGGCGGCCTAGCTCACCTTGTGTAAGGTTCAGATAGCGCCTTGCATCCCGTAGCTGCTTGCCTATCATTATCCTCACCGTATAATTTTAAGAGTGGAATGTCAATCGCTATCTCTCTCTTATTGTCGCCGGTGGTTTTCGACTGCTCGATTAGTGCTTCCAAATCTTCGAGGGTGAACCTTACGTTATGCCCAAGGCGCCGGCAGTTCACTTTTCCGCTGCGCGCCGCCCATGCCAACCATGATGACTTCACTTTCCCCGTTGCTTGAACCTGAATCGGCGCCCTGAAGCAAGACTTCGAGTGGCGAAAGTTCGGTTCAACGTTCAAAGTTAGGGACACTAGAAAACCTGGTGAAATCCGCTGGACTTCAAAACCCACCTCGAAGGACTGCGATGAAGGATGTCAGTTGGAGTAATGGAGTGATGGATTAACGCGGCAAAGCTCGGCAGCCTCATTGAAATACCAACAGGCCGATTCAGGTTAGGAACCGGCGGGCTCAAATTTTGTGAGGCAGGAACGAATCCGTTTACTTAGACTGAAATAAAAACGGGCGGGCTGTGCGTCAACACAGTTTGTCCCGCCACTGGGAAAAGAAGCTTACGCTCCGTGTTGTTTGCAGTCGCAAAGGAGGAGCCGCTTGACGCTCGACCCCTCCCTCGTGATATTCGGCCCAGTTCTTGTGGCCATTCACTTGTGCGCCAACTCCTTACTGCGCGGCGAAGAGGGGGCCAGCCGCCCAGTTGTTTGTCCCGGGAGCGGTCCTTTGGAGTCCGCCGCTGACCGAGGAGACGAACCCGCTCGCCTCGTTGCCTTCCCCGCCGCTGATGGAGGACCGTTCTCCTCTAGCCGTGTTCTGCTGCCCCCCGCTAACCGACGACCAGTGGCCACTGGCCGTATTGAAAGGGCCCCCACTAACCACGGCCTCAATGCCACTGGCGGTATTGTTCCTCCCCCCAGTCACGGAGGCGCCGGGGCCGCTAGCGGTGTTATCGTGCCCTCCGCTGACAGACGAATAGGTTCCGATGGCGCTGTTGTGAGGTCCCCCGCTAACCGACGACCAGTCACCACTGGCCGTGTTCTCCAGCCCCCCACTCACGGACGAGAAGTCGCCGCTAATCTCATTCTGAAACCCGACCACCATCCCTCCGAAGCGGGAGAAGTTGTGCGCTTCTCCTACCACAACATTGTGCGAGCCCGTGCGCACGGTCGGAAACCCTACTCGACGCGGCTCGTTATAGCCCACGATCAGGTTGCCCAAGCCGTTGGTGGTTTGCGTGGCGCCGAGGCCATTCACGATCCGCAGGTTCGCTCCAGTGATGACAACCTCATTGGGACCGCCACTGATATACTGGAGCTTGTACTCAAGGGCGGCGAGGCGTTTCCTCATCCCCCTATACTCGGACGATTCGTCTTGCGCCGTGATGCCCGACGCCAGTGGCAAGCTCACCAGCCCCACTATCAGCAAGCCATATGCAATCCGTCGCCAACAATGCAGTCGTCGTTCAGCAGCACGTGTCTGGTCTGCAAGGGCATGGGTCTGATTTTCTAATACCTCTAAGCGGTCACGCAAACTTTCTATAGTCTCCATGAGCATCCTCCTTTAAAGCGTTATGGTGGGTGCGCCTCATACTGAGCCGCTCGCGCAAAGAAGTAAATGAATCGTACTCCCACCGACTCTTCTTAGAGATGCCGACGATAAAAAATCTTTTCTCTATATAAACGGAGGGCCTCTGGCAAACATGGGCATCCCCTCTTAAATACAAAGCCCGACTAGCACGAAGCCGGTCGGGCTCAAAGAAACTGGATCACAGATATTGCCTAACCAGAATCGGTCGGCATTATAATAATGCCCTCGCTTACCTCAACTGCTACGGGGTTGTCAAGGAAAGACCACCTGCTCTGGCGGCCTTGAGTGCTAGCACTTTCTTTCCGCCTCTTCACCCGCGGCCCTTGATTGCTCGATTAGCTCTTCTAAGTCTACAATGGCGAATCTCACGTTATGTCCCAGGCGCCGGCAGTTTACCTTTCCGTTTCTAGCGGCCCATGCCAACCATGACGGCTTGACGTTGCAAAGCTCGGCGGCTTCATCGGTCGTATAAAGTAGCTTAACGGCTGTTTTCGATGCCGCTACTTCCGCCCGGATAACCTCGCGCAGTTCGTCAACCGTCAACGTCACAAGCATTCTATTGTTAGCTTGCTCGCTCATTTCACGCCCGCCCGCGTCGAATGCCCCAGGATTGCTTATATTGCGCCCTGCTTTGTGCCCGCGTTTTCATTGGCCTTTTTGACCTGTGTCTCTATGGTGTCTCTACGATTCCCCGCCGCCATCATGCCGCCTCTCTTAGCGCTCTCTTGAATTTCCATTCGCTGTGCCAAAAACTAAGCCGCCTGAAAATGCTGTGGCTCAAGGAAAAGACTTCAAGGGTATTAACCTTGCCGCCCGAAACTAAGTAGTCATCAAACCCGACTTTTGCCGAGCCGGTTTGTGGGATCTGCGCAACATAAACGCGGGCGCTTTGGGATTGCAGCTCGCGCCCTAAGGCGTAGACGGCGCGAAGCAAGTCCGGGCGGTTGAATACATCGGAATCAGGAATCAGCGTTACTTCGCGCCCGTCCCAGTCAATCAACCGTAAATCGTCGATAGGTTGCCCGGCGCTTAGCCAATTCCAGACGCCGCCGATGCCACCTGCGTTGAGCCCAGCCTGATACGCCGCGAGGGTTTTTTTCTCGCCTTCGCAAACGTAGAGGGGACCGTCGCCGATTTTAAACGGCATGTATAAACGCGCGCCGGTCTTTGGCGGTTGCGAGTATTTCATTTTTCCGACTGGCGGAAAAAGTTTCAGTCGGGCGAAGTCGCTGCCCTGGTACGGAAAACAAAGAGCGCTTTCAATCTCAGAGGGGACACCGCGGCGCAAATTGAAAAACAATGCGATGTCGCGCGGGCGAATCGAATACACGCCGGCCGCCCGGATCGTGTCATCGCTCAAGCCCGACGCCCGCAAGTCGGCTAGGTGGTCCGGATGAAAGCGTAAGGCAAGCTCACCGAAAGGCACAAGAGAGTATGGCGCCTGGAATTGCATCGACCTACGCAACCTCCGGCCATGACAGTTTGTGCTTCTCTGTCGCCCTGGCGCATGGTCCGTACCATTCCAAAACATAGTTGACGCGCGGGCCGTTACGGTTCTTCAGGCAAAAAACCTGAAGCTCCGTGTCTGCGTTCTTGTCATAAAAGCCCGGGCGATAGAGCCCAAGGCAGACATCGCCAATCTCTTCGAGCCGGCCGCTATCCCTGAAGTCTGACAAAAGCGGATGCTTTTCTTTTCGGGCTTCGACTTGGCGATTCAATTGCACCCCGGCCACCACGGGAATCTGAAGCCCCATCGCGGCGCGCTTCAGCGATAACCCGGCTTCGGTCGTCACAGCGTATTGCTGCGTTGCGTCTAGTCCCGATACTTGCACAAGCCCCAGGAAGTCGACGTAAACGATGCTTCTGCTCTTCGGTTCAATCCGGCTGAACAGTTCGCCGATTCGTTTTAGGTTTCCCTCTTCGGTCCAATTCCCAGGAAGCGGCGATAGAATCGGTAGGGCGCCGCCGATCTCGCGTACCTGTTTCTCGTCAACACGATTTTGCAGGATATCCAAAAGGGGAATGCCGGTTGCGATACTCACAAGGCGGGCAATCATATCGTTTCGCGGCATCTCGAGCGTGAAGAAATAGACTTGTACGCCCGCTTTCATCTGCGCCAGCGCCATATTGAGCATGAGGGCGGTTTTCCCCATCGATGTCCTGGCGCCAACAAAAGTCAGGGATCCGCGGCGCAGCCGCCCGAGGGCTAAATCATGCGACCGAAACCCGGTAGGGAAAAAGTCGTCTTCGGTCTGCGCGTCCATGCCTTTGGCGAAATCGCGCACGGCATCGGCCATCGCCACGTATTCCAGGGCAGTCTTCTCAGGCATTGATAAAAAGTTCCTTTCGCCGTTCGGGGTTGGATTCGGCGGCGCCGTTGCTCTGTCTCTGCGCGGCCTGCAAATAATCCTCGAAGTGCACCGCGGCAAATAGCGTGCTCGGGCGGAAATACTCTTGCATCTCTTTTTTGTCCGCCCATGCCGCGTGGCGGCCTTCTACCACGGCCAGGCACTCGGCCTCGGTCCGGCCATCGCGCAAACGGGCAATCAAATTGTGGAGAGCGTCCGGGCTGTCGTCATGGTAGCGAGTGCCACCCAGTTCGTTGATTTTGGCGACGATGCGGGAAACGGCGGCTTGAAGCTCGGGCGGGATGCTGGCGCCGCGGGTATTCTTTCTTTCCCTTCGGGATGGAGAAGAATCACAAGGCGCTTTAGCGCCGCTCTTATTGACGGTTCTATGATGGTTTAATGCCCCTGACATGGGCGTCAGGGGTTTAGTGTCGCCAATAACAGGGTTATTTTTACCCTGTAATTCTTTCCCTGTAATATTATCAGGGTTTTCAGTGAGGGTAATGAAGTAGTGATTCCGCCGATTCCGGCCGCCGTTGCTCTTTACTCGGCGGATCTCTCCAGCTTCTTCGAGTTTCCTTAAGACGCGTCGTGTTTGCCGCTCAGTTAGTCGAGCCTTCTGCGCGAGCGTCGGGATTGACGGCCAGCTCTCGCCGGCATCGTTTGAAAAGTCCGCCAGGGCAAGCATGACAAGAAGCTCGCCGTCCTTGCGGTGTGAACTTGCCCAGACTTTAGCCATGATTTTTACGCTCACAACCCGGCCTCCAGTGGCCGGGAAGCCGTAATAGTTCGCGGCGAGTTGTCTTGCCTCAACTTAAGGTCGATGGCGTCGACGAGTGGCCTAACGCTCTGCCAAGCGCGAAGCGCGGCATCCTCGGCTTCAACGCTGGCCGCTCGCACGAACACTTGAGCGATTTGTCCTCCGGCCGGGTCGATTTCAATGACAAGCATGAATTTCTCCTCCTGATATAGATACTCGAAAAACAGAAGGGGAAATCCGGTGCTAGGATAACCGATTGATTTAAGAAGGATTTATAGGCAGAGAAAAAGATTGATGGGACGGGTTAGAGGTCACTTTTTTCGATTTCTTCTCTTATGATCCTCTCACTCAAGGTAGATTCTGGGATGCCTTCAGCTTCGGCTGCTCTTTTTTGGCTATAACCTTCTCTTAAAATCAATCGAATAGCTCGGCCCGTTTCTGGGGCATATCTATCTGCCGCCTCATCCAGTTTTTTTAGCCGTTTTCGTACACCTTCTGATTCTAAGAGCTTGGTTTCTTCTGAATTATCGCCGGCAGGCATCAAAGGCTCCTCGTGTAATGTCTCATCATACTCGACTTCGATGCCTTTCCGTTTCTTTGCTGCCTTAGACCGTGCCCTGTCGATTTGATCCATCTTGATTCTTGCTGGCATGTAGTTTACCGCTTCTCGTTCCACCAAGATTGGAAGGAAAGCAATCCAGCGGTTTTTCAAGGCCGATAGCACGTCTGTTTGCCATCGCTCATATAAGTCAGCTTCAAAGGCGCTTTCTGCTGTCGGCAAGGGCCATGAAGTTTTTATTATCGACTCAGCCTGTCGATTAAGCTCAGTCCAGGCGTCGAGAAACACATCGCTCCTGGCATCCTCATCATCAGGTATGGATTGCTTTGCCTTAATCCTGTCTACCATGAAGGCCCGCCGTATCTCTCTTAGGTTATCCGGCAAGCTATCGCTCCTTCCGACCTTCTCGCCGCGGACATCGATCAATCTGGACACGACCGCACCTGTCAGCCTTCCCGCTATCTCTTTCCTGACTGAACTTTCTTCGTTAGATGCCTTAAGCAGCCCACTGATTAAGTTCAGCGGAAACCCCATCATTCAGCCAAGCTCTCAAGTGTTCACGAGACAGGTTCTGGCGGAGCCGTTCGGGTATACCTGGCAGTAGCGGTGCGCCGAGGCTTTGAATAATTTGCGCGAGCCACAGTTGCTGGCTCTGTAGAACACGGCCCCAATGGATCAATAGTTGGCGGTCTGAGAACTCGCTTGCATCGAGCGGTTTTCGAGTGCGACGCTTGGTCGCTTTGCTTGGAGGTTTTGACATCCTCTCACACTGTTTCTCTCACACCTTTGGCAGAGAAAGAGGCCAGGCCCGGCGTGTGAGAATCTCCGGGCCGTTTCGGTGATCAGCCTAGACCCCAGGAATGCACTTCCCCAATGTAAGGATTTGGGCTGGAAAAGCAACGAAAAATGCGTTTGACGGGGATTGCTTTCCTGCGCGAGAATGCGACCCGGCTATTCATGGAGGTGTTAGACAGTCGTGAATGATCTCCCTTGGGAGATTCTGGCATATGAAACCGTGGTCTGAACTAACGCAAGAAGAAAAGGCGGATCTGGAACAACGACACCTTAGAGGTGAGTTTGATCGGCGCCGGCTTATTCGTTTTGGATACCTCAGCGCGCAAGAGCGGATCAAGCTCAGAGAGAAATATCACAATCTGGATGATCGCTTCGAACCGGACGCACACTTCTCGGGAGAGATCGTCGTTGGGGTTTTTGTAGTTTTCATGCTCGGCTTCCTCGTGGGCATAATATTCGGTAAGGAAGCGGGGGTCATCGGATGTATACTTGCGGCGGTACTTTACTGGCTTTGCGCCGCTATCGTATTGCGCTGCATCGATAAGGCCAGAGACGAGCGAGCCCGACTCTACGATGAATGGAGGCACGATGACGACGTTTGATCTGCCGTCCGTCGCGCGTGCCATCGGTTAAGGCGCACGCAGCCCAGTGGGCAAGATTACAAAATGAAACATTTGTTCGTCGGAACAGTGGAAATCATCTCGGCCTTCTAGATGAAACGGGGCCAGCTGATAATTTTGTGGGTAGGCGGATTGCTTTCGATCGTCACTCTGATGGTCGGTTGGCCCGATGGTCTTGAAGTTCGGATGTATGGAGCTGGGATCGTTGTGATCCGGATTGTCGAGAAAGTCAGCATTGTGCTTGCAATCTGGATCATCTGCGGGCTCGTCTGGCTAACACTCTACCGGCGACACAAAGGCGATTGAAGAGGCGCTTAGAGCATGGACAAAATGGGCGTCCAAATAATAGATGTTTTGAAGAGAGTATGGCATGGAGGAAAAACTTTTGGATAGATTGAAGGCGCTCGTCTTGGCTTTAGCGATTATTATGCTTTTTCTTATTGCGTTGGATTTTCGTTATCGAATGACGGCCGCCGTCATAACCCCGGAGGGTCATACGGGGGTTTACGTTATGGACAACTGGACTGGTCGCGTATGGATTTGCGCTACTACCACTTCTACTACTGCTTGCCTTCGAGTAAGAGAGTAGACTTTTTTCACTTGCTCCGCCCACTGCCGCAAAAGCACTCGAAGCATTCGCCGTTCTGCCGCCGCCGCTTTAATAATTGCCGGTATGGTAAACGTTGGGCGGGTTCCATTACGGCTTAGATTGCCCCGCCAGCGCCTTAGTGATAGCCAATGCAGCCTCGCGCCCTTCCTTGGTCGCCATCAAGGCGATGATCGATTCGCGGTTGAGGCCCACGTTGACATCGCCGGTAACGCCTATCTCTTGCTTTGCGTTGGGCAAAACCTTGTCAACCGCGTGCCGCATGGTCGCCGGATCATCTTTGGCCATCTCGTAGTATCTGGCCGCTAACGTGTTCGCCTCTTCCTCGCGTAGACGTTCTAGAACCTCCTTGAGCGATTCTCGGCGCGCCACTTCCGCCTTGGTTGGCCTGCCTCCAGGCGGATCCCTTAGCCCGCCTTTGGCAAGTTTATGACCCTTCGTGAATCTACCGCCCGGTCCGTCTGCCATAGGTTCTCCTTTGGTTTTGCGGGTTCCAAGCTTTACGCCTTATATGAACGATTTTACTCACGATTAGCCACTCCTTGAAACCCTGTTGAAAAACTCGATTGCGTTTTCACCTATTGTCTCGAACTGGCCTCGCAGCTTCACTTTGAAGCGACCTTGATAGGCGCCGGCGTGGCGACAAACCCGTGGCTTTCTTCAATGGCGCAATAATCCGGGTCGCCAACAACTTCCATACAAAATTTATCTAGCCCTTTGAAAATTGTGACATTGCCGACGAATGTTCCCCGAGTGCTCATGCCGCCAAGATCATTTACGGCCCAATTAGCGGGCTCGGCGATGCCGTAGCTAACCCCGTCATCGAAGAAGAAAACCGCATACCCTGTGCCGTCGTTGCCATTGTAAAGTCCTAGAAGGGCGTCAGTATCCCCTTCTATGTCATAAGCGATAGTGTATGGCCCGCCATCAATATCGTGGCTCAAGGGCAATGGAATTGAAAAAACGCCTTTGTCCCATAGGAAAAAGCCGTGTTCCAAGCTCTCGTTTGTCGCTAGGTCATTAGCGACATATTCCCCAAGAACCTGTCCG
Source organism: uncultured delta proteobacterium (assembly GCA_963840855.1). Classification (GTDB taxonomy): domain Bacteria; phylum Desulfobacterota; class Binatia; order UBA9968; family UBA9968; genus DATACQ01. Next base: position 120,320 of record CAWJBB010000046.1, on the reverse strand, counting down.
AATTTATTGACGCCAACGCAGTTGCTATTCACGTCTGCCGTCGGTATCGGAGATGGAAAAGCGATGTCGGTAAAAGATCCCGCAACTCTGTCGATCAAGAAGCAATGTGGAAATGAGTCCACGCCGTTATAAAAATTCCCCGTAATGTATTGGCTGCCGGGACTCATGCCTTGTGGTTGTAAAAAGCTAAAAGCTTGGTACGCGACATTGAGACTCGTCAGATCCACTATCCGGCCTGTCGGAGTCGCCAGAAATGCAATCGTCCGATAGCTTTCCGTTGTAGGATTCCAGAGATAACAATTACCTACCGAATAGTTCTTATCATTCAAAGCTGTTGCGTAGGTATAACTTAGAGTCTCGCCCGCTTCTTTCTTACAGCCGAAAGGCTTGTGTGATGTCTTGCCGTCGCTCAAAATGCTCACCGTGTCGCCGTTTAACATTGGCGTGTGGGCAAGCACTTTGCCCCACTTGTTAATATCTACCAGGGCTGCGCGGGGCCAAGCCTGCCCCGGTATCTTAATATCCAAAATCCTGAACTTGTGAGGAATCTCTGCTGCCCCGGCGCTGCTCGCTAGGAATACCGCCGCCGCCAAACCCAAACCCAAGAATATCTTCATTAGATTCCTTTCTCCTCCATTTCGGACCTATTTTCTTCCTGCTCATGCCCCCTGTACCCGGTTAAATCTCTCTAGTGCCTCTTTTGCATCTGCTTGGGTCATGGTTCCGAAATAATCATTTTAAACGGCCGTGCTTGTCTTGACAATGGGTGACATTCGATTGACAGCTTTGAAGGGCAAGAGGGAAATAAACGAAATGAAACCTGGACGGCGCTTCGGCGATCTTTCCCTAAATGCCGTCAATTCTGGATTTTTTCCCTGATCGTTTCGAAAGGCTCATGGCCTGGTACCTTTACCGGTCTGATATTCATCGCCGCAATTTTGATGCTTCCGGGAGAAGCCCATTTGTGTCCTACTAAGCTATGGTGGCCAGTTGAGCCCTCAATGATAACGAAAATCCCCGGTTAATGGTGTTATAGCCATACGCGAAAAATGGCCCTTTTTTCTCCTTTCAATCTCGGTAGTTACAAACCTATTTCGTTATCATCCGTGACCTTTATCCGGATGCCTGACTTTCTCCACCGGTGTGCTTTGAGTCTCGCGTAGCCAGAAGCGTGAATTTTCTTCCTTCCACGGCTCGGGTGTGGATGAAGCGGGCGCTCGACGAACCTTGCCGGGCCGGTCAGCACGATGCCGTTATTCAGGACGATTCCCAACGCTTCAAGCTTGCGTGTCCATGCTTGAGCGAATTCAATATTTGTCATTGTCCACCATCCGCGGCGCCATTGCGGTTGGCCGGCGTGTCGTTGTCCTTGGCGAGTATCTCAGACAAGCTCAAAGTTTTAGCCACACGTAGCTACCGGAGCACCATAAACGACGAAAACCGCCGCCTAAGGGCGCCCGGGCGCCGCCATAGAGACATTTTAGAGACATTGGACGCTTGGACAAAAGAAAAGGGAAAGCTGTTTCCAGCTTTCCCCTTGAGATTTGATTACTTAGAAATGCCCCCGGCGTGACTCGAACACGCGGCCCCAGGATTAGGAATCCTGTGCTCTATCCACCTGAGCTACGGGGGCATAAGCAATATCAGCTACTTACAATTATATTTTTCCCCTTCTGTGTCAAACTGTGCCTAACTGTGCCAAAGAACTTTTGGCTAGCCATTCTCGATAAGCCTTTCCAAGTCGCTCATCGTGTCCTGTTTCTTCGGCTTCAAGAAATGCGCATCGTGATTGAAACATCCGCGTGGCCCAGGTAGTGAGAGATTTCCGTTATCGGTCTCTTGAGCAGAATGAGCATTGACGCATAGGTGTGTCTCAGTCCGTGCGGCGTAACCGCCTTATCAATACCCGCCTGCTTAAGCGCCGGCTTTAGCCCATAGCGCCCCATTCCGGTTCGTTCGCAGGGTTCGCCAAACCCGTTACAGAATACCAAATCAAGCCGGCTCTTCGGACCCCTCTCTTTCCATTCCTTGAGCGCCGCGACTAACTGCGGGGGGATCGGTATTTCTCTAACCCCGCGCTTCGTCTTGGGATCAAACCAGCGGTACTTTTCTTGCGTTATCTCCCCTTTCACCTTTGCCGTTGATACGCTTCGGCGAATGTCGATAACGCTGCCATCAAGGTGCACGTCCGGCCATTTTAGCGCCAGGAGCTCGCTGATCCTTGCGCCGGTGTAGATCGCTGTCTGAATGATAGTCCTGTAAAGCCCCGGCTTGGCCGCCAAGATCACGCGCTTGGCTTCCTCGGGCGTGAGCACTTCCTTTTCCGTGACTTCATGTAAGACATTCAGCCGCTCGCCCGTTTCTGTCTGCTCGCCAGAACTGTCCTTTACCTTCTCGATAAGCTTTGTCGGATCGGTCTGGATACCGCATTTATTGCGGATCCCAAACTTGAAGATCCGGCTCATGGTGGTAAGCACCTTGCCCACGGTCTTGACCGATAGCCCGCGGCCGCCCTGCTCTTTCGCAAGCCGGAGTTTGCCGATTGCCCTTTCAATTGCCTGCGCGTCGATGTCGTTAACTTTCTTGTTTTCGCCAAAACACGCTTTCATGTGCGCAACATGGGTTTGCCACTGCGCCAGGGTTGACGGCCGATAGCCCGCCCCCGGTGTCCGTGACTGCTCGATCCTGCCCGCAATCCACGAATCCGCTAGAGCACCATAGGTCGGTATGTCTTTGGGTGAAACATAGGTGCCGTCTTTAAGCTCCGACTTTTTCTCGGTGAGATAGGCGTCCGCCTCCCCCTTCGTTTTGAACCTCTGGCGGTGGCGAAAGCCTTCCTTGTCGGTAAAGTCCGCGCGCCACTTCTTGCCCACTTTGTAAACTGCTGCCATAGCTAAACCCCCTTCTTTGGTTTTGACCTGGGCTTTAAGGACGAAAGCGCCAGCTCGGCCATGCGCGGGATCGGTACAACTCCCCTCTCCCACTTTGAAACCGTCACCACATGCACGTCCAGTTCACGCGCTAACTGTGATTGACTGTAGCCTTTCGCAAGCCGCATCTTCTTGAAGTCCCTGCCAGTCACAAACCCACTATAAGCATAATACTTACAGTCCGTCAAGAAGGATTGTCGTTTTTATTTCGTTGACTCTCTAAAACTTCATCGAGATTGAATCGCACAAAGCGCCCGGCCTGATAGAAAGGGATAGCTTTTTTCTTCACTCGTTCGTACACCGTCGCTTTGTCGACCTGTAACATCGCGGCCAATTGCTCGGCGGTAAGCAATGCGCCTGCCTGGACTGCCGCCTTTCCAGCCGCCAAAGCCTTCAAGCGTTGCAGTTCCTTTTTGTCTGTCTCGGTAATATTGCCCCCGTGTCCGTTCCCGTTCCCGGCCGCCTTTAACTCCTCGCGGACAATTTCCCGGATCTTCTCGAAGAACGGGTCAAACGGGTTTAGGGTTTGCTCGATCATAGAAGTCGCTTATGCCCACCCTTCATGGCGTCGATGATTTGATTGCGAAGCATTCCTTCAAATGATGCATTTCTGCGGCGTGCACACTGTACATAAACGACGATCTATCGCTCATGGGCTATCGGGTCGGCGTCGCAGTCGATCTGTGCGCTTGGCGCGTAAAACTGGCCCAGACCAATAAGAGCAATCATCCTCATTTCTTTTTCTTTGGCTCGTAGGCATCGACAAGCCACGGCCGAACGCCTACCTCGCCGGAATGCTCGATCTCCTTCTTGGCATCCGGTACGGTCGCCTTGCGAGCGTCGATCAAAACCCGGTCTGATTTCATGGCTCGCTTGATGTAGCGCCGCGCAAGTATCAATTCGTTTTTCTCCAATTCCTTTTGCCAGACGGCGAGTCTAGCTTCCTGCGCTTCGAGAGCTGCCCTTGTAGGCCGCCCGCCTGCCGGATCGCGTCGGCCGCCTGCGGCTAGTTTGTTGCCCCTCTGAAATTTCATCGGTTTTCGTTGGTTTTTCGTTGGTTAGGCTTAATCGGGATCGGCTTCAGAAAGTGCCCGCCTATTCGCCGCCTAGTCATCCCTCGCCGCTTTCAATGCCGCACCGTTGGGTGCGCATTTTCTCGCAGCTTCTCCATGACATCCTGCGGCACCGTCCATTCATTACCATCGTTTATCGCACCTGCTGCGTCCAGTAGCTTCTCGCTGATCAACGCCACTACCGGGTCGAACAGCTCGTCCTCCCTGTACTTGTGCCTCTTTTGAAACTCTTCGATGACCCGGCGTAGACGCTCTGGATTCATGAGAAGCGCCGCCGTCATCGCTCGTATTGGTGCCCAATCGAGTACAGCGGCATCACGGCGGCAAGTCTGGCCTTCGATGTAGAACGTATACCAACACCTGATAAACTCGCTGATCGAGTCCTCCACGATGTGCGCAAGCCCATCATCGTCAACGTTATAATCTACCTCGTGCGCCGTCACGTTCTTAGCATAGGCTCTCCGCCTCTCGGCAATCAGCCAAAGCTCCTGTGCGTCAGTCATAGTCACGTCCTCCATTGGTTTTTCCCTTCCTTGCGCTCGCCTATGTTGCCGCCTGCTCCTCACGCCGCTGTCGCTAATGTCGCCGTTTTTATTTTCCATTGCCCATACCAGAATGACGCTGACCGGAAGGTTTGCCCGCCAAGAGTGCACGTTTGCAGATCATCGACGCGCCCGCCCGCCACAAAGTAGTCATCAAGTCCGATCTTCTCCTGTCCCGGTTGCGGGATCTCGGCGACGCTGACCGACGCCCCGCGCCCTCTCAGCTCGCGGCCCAGGGCATAAACCGCTCTAAGTAAGTCTTGGCGTTGAAACACGTCAGAATCTGGAATGATGATAACGTCACGGCCGTCCCACTCGATAAGTTTTAGGTCATCAATGGGCTCACCTTTCGTCAGCCAATTCCAAAGCCCACCAATCCCGGCCGCGTTCATGCTGGCCTGATGTGCGGCCAACGTCTTTTTCTCGCCTTCACACACGTACAACGAGCCGTCCTTCACCTCGAAGGGGAGGTAAAGCCGGGCGCCAGTTTTGGGCGGTTGGGAATATTTCATCTTACCTAACGCGGGAAAGAGCTTGATCCGAGCGAAGTCGCCGCCCGGATAAGGAAAGCAAAGCGCGGTTTGAACCTCGGCTGGTACACTCCCGAAAAAGTGCTCAATGAATCGTGGCGCGAGCGAATAGACGCCGGCGGCGCGGATTGTCTCATCGCGCAGGCCTGACGCTCGCAAGTCTGCCAGATGATCCGGGTGAAGATGCAACGCAAGGTTTGCACTGTCGCCGATTAGGGCGTAAGGCGCGGTGAATTGCATCAATCAAATTCCTCCAGCGCCACCCGCGGGCCGTCGAATCGGAGGGAATACGATGCAAGCGGACCGTGACGATTTTTTAAGCAATCAATTTCCAACACGCCGCGATCCTCGCGGGTCAATGCGAATACTGAATCAGCGTGGTTTTCGAGTTCGCCCGAATCTCTTAAGTCTGCCAGCGTCGGTGTCTTATCTTTGCGGTTTTCTAGCTGCCGGTTGAGTTGCACAGCCGCGATGATGGGAATGTCCAATTGACGGGCGAGAAGTTTTAGAGCCTTCGCGCATTCGGATATTAGCCAATAACGCTCTTGCGGGCCTAAACGCTTGTCAGTGAATAGGCCGATATAATCAACAAAGAGGATCGAGTCGGACGACGGCTTGATTTCCGCTTGGGTCGCCGCAATCAGCGCCCTAAGTTCGGTGCTCTCGAAAAACAACGGCGAGAACCCCGCCAGCTTTTCGGATAGCGCCGTCAAGTATTGGACGCGGTTGTCGGTTATTTCGCCTTCGTTCAATTCGCGCAGCGTTAGAGACTCATCATGGAGACATGCCAGCCGGTTCCACATTTGCTCGGCGCCCATTTCGAGATTGCAGAAATAAGCCCTTACGCCGGCCAACACCTGGCGATAGGCGAGGGCGAACAAGAAAGCAGTTTTCCCGACGCCTGGACGCGCAGCAAAAAGATTGAATGAGCCGCGCAGGAATGCACCTACAGATTGCTCGTGTGCCTTGAACCCTGATTTGAAATAGCGGCGATGGTCGCGCGCCTCTAAAGATTTGAGCCACCGGGTACGGGCTTCGTCCTGGGTAACAAACTTGGCCGATTCAGTTGATTGTGCTTCCATATCGCCTTTCGTATGTCCGCCGATCCATAGACCGCCCATCGACCTCAACCATGCCGTTGTCCAAGTCTTTCACTTCGGTGGGCTTGGTGTGGCCGTTGCTGCCGGGTCCGGTGGAACTGATCTTGTTTATCTGACTAATGAAAACGCCAACGGTGAACCCGCCGTTTTGCCGGACCCATGGATCTGGAGACTCAAAGAAGCGAACGGCCAGGTCTTTAAGCCTCGGCAGGTCGAAAGCCGGAGGAAGCTCTTTGATGAGCTTGCCATCCTTACCCCACTTGGGGGCGTACGGTCCGCCGATGCGCCTCTCGTACTCTTCGGCGAACCAAGTCAAGAACGGTTTAACCCGATCGTCAGGCGCCGGCCGGGTAAGTTTTCTCTTCGATTTGGTGGAAAGAGAATCAGGAATCAGCTTGTCTGATTCCGTGCTCTCTTTCTTATTGACGGTTCTATGACGTATAAGAGCCCCTGACATTTTTACTAGGGTTTCTTGGTCGTTTTTTTCAGGGTAATTTTTACCCTGTATTTTTTTCAGGGTAATTTTGTCAGGGTTTTCAGTGAGGATTATGAGGTAGTGATTTGGACGATCCCGGCCACCGTTGCTCCTGTTCCGGTGAATCTCACCTATAGTTTCCAGTTCATTGAGTGCCCGCCTGGTCTGGCGCCCTGTGAGTCTCGCCTTACGGGCTAGTTTTGGGATTGACGGATAACTCGCGCCGGCATCGTCGGACCAGTCGGCCAGCGCGAGCATTATAAGAAGCTCCGAGTGTTTGGCCTGGGAATATTCCCAGACGCGGGTCATGACTTTGACGCTCATTCCCGCGCTCCCCACCTCTCCAAGATCGCATCGCACATCGCCATGTCGATCTCGTCGCAACCCCCCAGTGGATAAACGATGGGCGGCCGACTGGTATCGCCCTCGAGAAACTCGACGATACAGCGTGCCCGTGGTGCTGGAATTGAATCACCGTTCGTGTTTGTGCTATTGATCTGTTGCATCGCATTCTCTCCTTTTCGCGCCTCGGCTGCCTGCCAGCATGTCCGGGGCGCTGCTGTCTTTATTTCGGTGAAAATTCGCGTTGGCGCAGCCACTCCTCAAGCGCCGAAGGCCGAAACCTCAGAGCGCCGCCGACTTTAAGGAAGGGGATCTTCCGTTCATGCACCCACTTGTATACGGTGATCGTTTTGATCCCGAGCACCTTGGCCGCACCTTCGGGGTCGATGGGTTCTTCAATCATCTTTCACCTCGTGAAAATAAAAAAGCTGAGAGCAGTTTGACCACTCTCAGCCCCTTTGTCACGATGCGATAAACCCTAACTGGTTTATCGCTCCCTATTTTTGTCTTGGTTGCGCGTATTTTTGGTGCAGGTTCGTGGCGAGTTTTGTGAAAGTTTCCTCAGATAACCGAGTATCAGACGTGGGCTTTCTAAAAATTGACCGGTGGACAAAAAGAGGGACACGGTCCTTTAGCTCCTGCTTCAACCCATTCGCGGTAGGGACGTTCTAGATCGTAGGCCATGTTAGACAATATGGGCTTTTTGTTTTCTCTTCTTTTCTTAGAAAGTCTCTGGCGAATCTGTTTTTGTTCCATGGATATGGAGGCCGCCGCGGGGGCACAGAAGAGGAGTTGACTGATAACCCTTCGCTGCGGCGTTCCCAACTTCGCAGTAAAGTGCACTTCCATGGCAAAAGCCACGTCATTAGTCCACTCAGCAGGTGGTCTACCACCTGCCCGGTCTTCGCTAACCACCCACTTGTAGCGCAGAAGTCCGAGTTCATCTGCATAGCTATTCAATGCCTTCAGCATTTCTTTAGAGGGCGTAGGGGCTAGTTCTTCTGGTCTCACCTGTAGCTTCAGCTTTGCCTTCTCTTCTCCCGCGGCTTCCGCCAAAGCTCGCTCGATTTCTCGCAAAGGTTTACTACCGAAAGCGCATGACAGAAAGGTCTCTAGTGCATGACATAACTTGACCCACGATTGTTCAATTTTCCGCTGGTCAGCATTGGCCCTGTTCATGGCGATATAAGTCTGCTCTCGAAGTAGGTAATAAATATATCCTGGGTCAATCTCAGGCGAGAGTTTTTCGATGATGGGTCCGGCCTTGTCGAAGGTTTCTTGGATCTGTTTTTGCCAAGGGCCCCAGACAAAAGCAGATTCTACATCGAATGTATTCTTGGTTGTTTTCATCCCGCCCTCCTTGACGGCCTCCTGCTTTCATGAAGGGGTCAGGCCGGCAGGAGGGGATGAACTGGCGTTCATCCTTTAACCGGCTTTTCGGGTGCGCTACCCTAGACCCCGTGGGTTACAAAGCGACTTTGAAGTTTTTGGTGGTAGAAATCAATAACAGAATTTGAGGTTGACCTGGGCTGGTTTCCGGGGGGAGAATGCCCGCCATGGTTTAAGGCTCACGCGGACCCATGGGCAAAATTACAATGAAGCATTTGTTCGTCGGCATGGTGGGAATTATAGCGGCCTACCTTGCCCTCACATGGTTCTTCTTTCGGTTCGCCGCATCCGTGCGGGATTCTAGAGGCGAGACAAAGACCGTACCTGATTGAGAAGGCGCGCGCCGACTCTCGTGAAGCTAGGCGGCTGGCACTGGATCTGATTAAAACCATGCGGCCAGAGGGCCTGGATGCAGGCACGAGCATCTTGGAGAACTTAAACGACCAATCGAACCGTGTGACAATTGCGCTACGGCGCAAGATGGCCTTAATGACTCCCGCCGAGTGCGCTTGGCAGGCAATCACGTGGAATCCACCAAATCCCGCCGAAACCGCGCGATTTAGACCCCTTCGTCCCGACGAGGAAGTGCTGCCCATTGAAATACCACCGCCGACGGTGCCGGGCGGAACTGAGAAATGAAACGTGGCAAGCTGACAAGAGGCCGGAAATCCAGGGGCGTGGTTTACGCCTGTCCGGGTCGTTGGCTTTGCAGCCCGGTTAACCAATCCCAGATCTCCTGTCTCCGTTCGAGTTTCTTCCTGACTAACTGCTGGTCCTCTTGGCTCATCTCTTCCTGGTCGCCCAGTTCCGGGTTTTCTCTCGGTATCAACGCCTCCATCGCCAGGTCGATCGCCTCCGAGTATTCCTTTCCCTCCGCCCTCCTCTGGTGGTAAAACCTCCACGCCGGGTCCACCGATAGGGCTAACACCCGGTCCAGTTCCCCTATCTGGTTTTTCTGGAGTAACTCCCGGACGTAATCCGGTTGGTTGTCGCACATCCACTGCAGGTATGCGTTCGTTAGGGGGTCCACCTTCGGGTTTCCTTTCGACTTCAATTTGCGGCTTTGCGGGGGGTCTGTCAATGCAACCTGCCTCTGGAGAAAAAGGGGGCCCGAGAACCCGGTCAATTTCCTTGGCGTAAGAACGTGCGAGATCCTCCTTTTCCTCGATAGTGAAAAGGGAGTCTCCACTCTGACCGTGCCCCCAACGTTTATAAACTCCACTCGTCAGAGGGTGAGGGCCAGCGTGAAAAAAATGCGTCAGAACGTAATGGTTTTCTTCGTACGAATAGTTTGGGTCGCGAATGCTGCCTACGTATTTTTCAGGCTGTAGGCGATCGGCTTTCTTCTGTGGCATCGCTGCCTTCTGTCGGTCTCCCGGCTTTCAGCGGAAGGGCAAGCCGAGTTAAAGAACACATCCCCAACCCTCCTCCGCCTGCAGTAAAATGTTTCTCAATATGTTTACCATGGAAGAGGCCCTTTGACAGCGCAGGGGGGCCTTGACCATCCGCCCGCTGGACGATAATAGACGGGCGGCTATGGAAGACTACAAAGGCTATTTCATCACCGGGTCGGCGGTTCCAACGTGTTTATTTAACAGGACCGAAATCTAAGTCACTGGGGTTCTAACGGCCCTGGCTCTGACCGAAGGCAACGTCTATAAGGCGGCGGTTCTGTTAAAGATGAACCAGAACGCTCTCTTCCGCCTCGTCAAAAAGTACGGCCTCAAGTCCCAACAACCCCTGTACGCTGCTATCGCCGTCCGGCGATACGAAAAACCCTTTCTCATTCCTGCGTTGATTACGACGACCTTCCAGTTTGCTATAGCCGCGCGGCGATAGTGGTAGCCCCGCATTCCTCATAGTTCCCTCTAAAGACCCGTTGCGAAAAAACTGGCACCTGAATTGCTCAGCTACGCTCAAAGACGCCGAAACTTACCTCACCCCAGAGCGCGTGCAAAAACTCGCCGAGCGCGAGCTGCACGATGCAAACGTGCGAGTCCAGTTGAAAAGGAGAAAAAAATGACAAGACGCAAGCTCGTCATGGCAGCAATGCTGCTCATGCTCAGCGCCGGATGTACGGTTCAAAAAGATATGGTTCCGCTTGGCGGAAGTCGCGCAGACGGGACCGTGAGCATGGGTTTTGAGTACGGCATGTTCGAGAAGCCGGAAGTCGATAGAAATGTCGCCGCTGCCACGGCGGCAGAAAGGTGCCGCGCATGGGGCTATGAAAATGCCCATGCGTTCGGCGGAACCACGAGGCAGTGCGTTCACGCATCGGGCGGTGACTGTTATCGTTGGATAGTCAAAGTCCCCTATCAATGCACCGGTCTTTGAAGCGCGGCGGATGAACCTAGAGTTCAACGCCACTAACATGTCCGCTCGGCTACGATATAGGTGCGCCAATCCACCCACGATATGAACATTCGCTGATCGGGGCGTGGAGAGGCCGTTTATTTTACAGAAGGTATCCCAATGAAGTTCGTTCGATCGCTCGTAGAGTTTTGTCTGGCTCTGAGTTTTGCTCTCATCCAATTAGGTTGCGACCGGATAACCCAACAGTACCCTTCAAATACGGCACAAAAGACTATCGAGATACCTGAATCGGTGACATTGTCTATCGAATCACTCATTGATCGCGTCGTCACTAAAGACAAACAGGATATTGAGGAAGCACATAAAAAGGGCAATTCAACGGTAGTGGGAATGGTAGACGGCAAATGGTGGATGGAAAACGGTCTGTTGGCCCGACTTATGTATCTAAGAGGGGTTAGCGAAATCGCTATGGCACTCGGTAACATTCACGCTGTTACCAGCCAAGAGGTGGACGCTCAGAAGCAAAATAGAAATTTGGATTATCAGTTTGGCTCAAGCAGCTTCACTGCACCACAGGAAGCTGAATCAAAACTGTCTGGACGCATTGAGGCAGTGATTGCAGGACACACGTTTGGCGATCTTGCTGAGGCGGTGACGAAATTTTATCGGGACAAGCCCCTGCTTAAGGATAAGCCTGTGTTGTGGGTTTTAGCTGTTCCACTATCCAAGGAGCATGAAGACGCAAAGCCGCAGGACAAGAAGAGCACCTACTATGATTCGGTGCAGGCTGCCATGATAAAGAAGCAATCAGTGAATCAATGATCTGCGCGCTGGAGATTGATAAGGTGGCTTTTTCGACACCGTGGGTGTGTAAAAAAGACACCCCTTGTCTTTCCGGTCGTGGATCCGAACAACGATGTTATCCCGGCGGGCTCTCTAATGCGTAATCGACGGCCGCCCCAAGGGCGGTAAGCGCCCTCTACTCCGACATCCAGCTCGGCGGTTGCCTTTGTGCCACGGGGTTCTTTGGCATCGTTTTCCAATCCTAACGGTTTGGTTTTTGACGGAGATAGGCTGCGGGTCGTTAGGGAGATGGGGTGCTGATCCGGGCCGTATTTGGCGCCAACAGGCAACACTTTGTCATGAGATGTCAATATAAACTAGAGAATTTTTTTAATTTTTTGATACTCTGGTTAGAGTATCCACTCGAACCACTACCCCTCGTGAAACCTGGGCTTTGACAAATCTCTGACCTCTAGAGAAAGACCATGCTGCCGATCGCGCAACGCTGGCGATTTGGGGGCAACTGATTCTTGCTCACTGCCCGAGATGTTCAGAAGTTGTCCGTAGATGCTACGGCAGTGTACGGACAGAAGATTGCGGACATGCAGCGGGTTGCTGAAGCTAAAAACCGAGAAGTTAGTTCCCCCTTTTCTTCGCCCTTCCCTTGGGCGATTAGGGTAGAAAAATTTTAAGATTCCGATTCCAAAAATAAGAATCGACTGTTCACGTGTGCCAACTTAGCGAAAGCAGGCTCTATGAAACCAGCTTCGTTGTGCCTTTGGTCTGTTGTTAACTTTTTGTTCTTGTTGTTTCTAGCACTTCCGGCTTACCCGCACGGCGGAGGCCTTGACGCAAAGGGCTGCCATCATGACAGAAAGAACGGCGGTTATCATTGCCATCGTGCCCAAGCCACTGAAACGGAATCACCGGATAAATCCAAGTCGAGTTTGAGCGAGCGAAAGTCTAGTTCACAGGAAGCTCTAGTTACATACATTGGACCGCGTGGCGGTCGTTATCACTACAGCGCGAGCGGTAGGAAAGTTTACGAGCGCCGTCGGTAAGTGTCCGTCTTTCGCTCCAAACAGCAATTGAGATCGAGATTTTCTCTACAAATAAGCTCCTGCGGGCCACAGGCAAAGATGTAAACATGAGATCAGGGTTCCGCACGTTGACAGAGATTTTGGCGCTCGCCGCGGTTTATTTCTGCGCCGGCAAGCTCGGGCTTTCATGGGCGTATATACACGCGAGTGCCTCTGCGGTTTGGCCCCCGACCGGGTTAGCTTTGGCGGCACTGCTCCTCTGGGGATATAAACTTTGGCCGGGAATTTTTCTCGGCGCCTTTCTGGTGAACATCACCACGCAAGGGTCGGTGGCAACCACACTTGGCATTGCCGCCGGTAACACGCTCGAGGCGCTTTTAGGCGCTTGGGCGATCAATCGCTTCGCCAATGGCACGAAAGCCTTTGAACGAGCGAGAAACATTTTCAAGTTCGTCCTGCTCGCTCCGATTCTGAGCACCGCGGTTAGCGCGACCTTCGGCGTCACCAGCTTGACCCTGGGTGGCTTCGCTCACTGGAATCAGTACGCAGCCATCTGGTTCACCTGGTGGCTGGGCGATGCAGTCGGCGATTTGATCGTTACCCCCATCCTGCTGATTTGGCTGACACCGCCTTATTTTCAATTGAAAACCAAATGGATCGTTGAGGCTGCAGGTTTGCTGCTATCGCTGATCTTGCTTGCCTACCTTGTGTTTTTACTAGGCATCCCTTCTAGCTCGGAATACATACTGCTCTTGCCGCTTTTGTGGGCGGCGTTCCGGTTCGGTCAGCGCGGCGCCGTGACTTCGGCGTTTATCATCTCTGCGATCGCGTTGGCCGGGACGCTAAATGGCGTTGGTCCGTTTGCCCATGCAAGCCCTAATGAATCGCTGCTGCACCTGCAATCCTTTATGGGCACTATCGCCATTGCGGCGTTGGTGCTTGCTGCAGTCATTTCCGAGGGCCGGCGGGCCGAGCATCTTCTAGAGGTTCAAGATGCAGTGAGCCGTATCTTGGCAGAATCTCCAGCTCTCAAAGAGGCTGCCGCCAAAATCGTCCAGGTGTTATGCGAACGGTCCGGATGTGATCTGGGCGCCGTTTGGAGCATGGATCGAGCTAGCGGTGAATTGCGCTGCTTTGAGGTGTGGCATCCGCCGTCAATACAAGCATCGCAGTTCGAGGCCGTCACTAGAGAAGGCAGGTTTACTCGTGAAACTGATTTGCCAGGCCGAGTTTGGAGCACCGGCAGGGCGGTCTGGATCCCCGATGTGGCGACGGACAGCAATCTCAGACGCGCGCCGGTAGCGATCAAAGAGGGGCTACATAGTGCCTTTGGCTTCCCGATCAAACTGGGAGACAAGACCCTTGGGGTCATCGAATGCTTCAGCCGCGAGATTAGGGAACCGGACGATCGCTTCCTGCAAATGGTCAGCGATATCGGCGGCCAGATCGGCCAGTTTATGGAGCGAAAGCATGCGGACGAACTCGTGCGTCAAGCAAAAAGCGATTTGGTCAAAGCCAACGAAGAGCTCGAAAGGCGAGTTCAGGAGCGCACGGCCGATTTGAAGCAAGCCAACGCGGCTCTATTAAGAACCTTCGAGGAGCAAAAAAAACTTGAAGAGCAACTCCGCCACGCGCAAAAAATGGAAAGCATCGGGACGCTGGCCGGCGGCATCGCGCATGATTTCAACAATATCCTCACTATTATCCAAGGTTACGCTGAGCTCATCGGCGAGGAACAGTTAACCGAGCAGGAGATTGACAAAAGTTTGAAAACCATCGACCAACAAATCAAACGCGGCACGTCCATGGTGCGGCAACTTTTGACCGTGGCGCGCAGGACGAAAGCGCAGTTAGCTCCCATCGATGCCAACGACTTCGTTTTGACGATCAGCGAACTGATCAAACAATCGTTTCCCAAAATTATTGACGTCGCATTGGATCTTGACCCTGGGCTGCCGTCGGTAATGGCAGATTCAAATCAATTGAGCCAAGCGCTGCTCAATATTTGCGTCAATGCGCGCGACGCCATGCTGGCAGGCGGGAAACTCACAGTCAGAACGGAAAGGATCGACGAAAACAAAGCGCGGGAGCACCGCCTCGAAGCCGGCACGGAGTCGTATGTCTCAATTGTGATCAGCGATACCGGGATGGGAATGAAAGAAGAAGTCCGGGAGCGAATTTTCGAGCCGTTCTTCACTACTAAAGGAATCGGTGAAGGGACGGGGCTGGGACTCGCAATCGTCTACGGCATCGTCAAAGAGCATAATGGTTTCATCGATGTGGAAAGTAAGCCTGGAGGCGGCACCACGTTTCGGCTCTATTTGCCGGTGCTTCGGGCGGAAGGAAAATCGTCGGTTGATGAGATAGTGAAAAGGGAAGGCGCCAGTCGAAAATACGCTAGTGGTCGAGGAACCGTTCTCGTGGTCGAAGACGAAGAGGCGCTGGTTCGCCTTTTGAGAGAGGTCTTGTCGAAAGCGGGCTACCAAACCCTGACTGCTATGGACGGCGAAGAAGCGATAGATCTTTATCACCATCATAAAGAAGAGATTGATATCGTGGTGCTCGATCTCGGCTTGCCCAAAATTACCGGCTTTGACGTGATTCATGAGCTGAAGGAGCAAAACCCGGGGATAAGGATTATCATCACAACCGGTTATCTAGAGCCGCAAGTGAAATCAGAACTCTTCCAGGCCGGCGTGAAGGACTGCATTTACAAACCATATTCGGTCGATGACCTCGTTGAAAAGGTCGGGTCTCTAATTGAACACTCACGAACATCATCCAAGATGATCCCCTACAACTGATCTATAAAGCGGCACAGGCAGCGCTTGAAAGATGACGCGGCCTCTTCCTATGCTCACGGCGTGTCAGAGAAAAAAACATCTTTTGGTCTTACCTTGTCCAATCGCGCGCTGGTTACGTGGGGAACGCCGCCAAAGGAACTTATCGACATGGCAGTCGAAACCGAGAACACTCTCGATCTTGTCCCGAAATCAGGATAGGGTTTTTCAGCAGAATCCCCCATACTAGCCTGACCTTTCCCCTGATTCCCCAAAGGTCCCAACCGTCGAAGTGTACACGAACCAGTTTAAAGCCGCTTTCTCGGCGTCGAACTTGATTTCTCCATCGACTCAATCCTGTGAGATTTGTCCGTTGCGTCGTTCACTTCAATCTCAAGGCTAACGCTATGGCGTTGAGTCGTCACTAAGTAAAACAGCATACTCAATTATCGGCTCCCGCGGCGGTTAGATGGCGCCGATCAATCAGCCGTATTTCTTGACTGCTTGCTCGATCGCGCCTCCAGCCTTAGCAAGGTCGTCAGGTACCATCACCGGGTGAATCTCAATGCTCGCATTGAACGCGAGGAACCACGGCTCCGCAATTGCGGGGATCAGCGAAGCGTCCTGCATTTCGAGGAAGAGAAACGCCGTCCGTTGACCATTGTCGTCCGTGAAATACACGGCCTCGGGCTTCAAATCCGCCAGTATAGATTGGATGGTTGTGCCGAGCTTTCCCGCCTTCGCAGCCCTGTTCCCGGCTTCGACAGGAATGTTCACCTTGACTAGAAATCGCATAGATCACCTCCGCATTAATGATGGATTGCTCTGTTCATGCTAACTCATCACATCTCCACTGCAAGCCAGGCGACCTGCCTGTGGAGCAGCCGACAAAGTTCGAGCTGGTGATAAATCTCAAGACCGCAAAGCAGATCGGCCTGACGATTCCGCCAAATGTGCTGGTGAGAGCGGATAAGGTGATCAGGTGATGGGCAGAAAAGCAAGCGGCGCTGCCAGGATTGAACTGAATTCTCCTTCTAACAAATCCCGACACAGACATCGGTTAGATCACCATTGGCGCAAATTAATGTCTTACTTCCCTTGATTTCTGTCGGCTTTTGAATACTTACTTGCCGCATGGACCTATACGACCTGACCGTCAACCAGCTTAAACGGGCTGCCGCGATCAAAGAACGAATCGAGAAGCTCAGCAAGGAGCTCGGCCGCATCCTCGGTGTGTCAAGCAACTCTGCAGGTGACTCGACGAAAAAGCGGACCATAAGCGCGTCTGTGAAAAGGAAGATTGCGGCTGCGCAAAAAGCGAGATGGGCGAACCTTCGTCGAGCCAAACCAGCAACGCGTTTCGGCAGAACCGCTGCCAAAGCCAGGAAAACGACATTTAGTCGGGCCACGAGAGCAAAGTTGTCCGCGAAATTGAGGGCCTACTGGGCCGCGAAGAGAGCCGCCAAGAAATAACCCCGGTCAATTTCTGATACCATTCAGTCGCCAAGTCCGCGCAAGGTGGCTTCAGTTCAAACCTACGTGCGGGTCCGCGGTTTAGTGCCACAACTTTTATACCGCCGTCAATCCTCGGCGATCTCTCCGAGGCTTGATTGCTTCCAGGCTTTAGGGATAAAAGGCCATACGTTTCGCGGCGAAGCCGAATTAAACCCGTTCGTGAGTGCCGCGATTGACGCCTGGGGGCTCTTGTGGGCGTTGATCTATTGGAAGGTCTTTGTCTGTGCTCTGCTCGTTATATTGTATTCGATTGGTCGTTACCGACCGATGGTGCCGCTTCGGGGCTTGACCTTCGTAGCGATAGTCTATTCGGCTCTAGGGTTTTATCTTGTTTTTCATTTGATTCACTCCGCTTGATGAAAGGAAAATACCATGAATATTACATCGATGGTTCTTGCCGTAGCTCTTAGCGCCGCTGTTTTCGCCGGTTGCTCGACAGGCCCCTTCCCGCGCTTGGTCTACGAGCAGTCCCAATTCTCCAGCCGAGTTGAGTATCTGCGATTCTGCCAGCATTACGCTATGTACGACTACCGCTGCGAGTGAAACTGGATTGCTGCTCGCTTGTCATACGCCACCCGTCCCATCGGAAGTCTTTTCTCATTGACAGCCGCGACGACGATAGTTAGTCTCCTCACCATTCTGGTCTAAAGGAGGTTCGCTATGAAGAGTTTAGGACGATTAGCTGCGGCTTTTCTGTGTGGTTCCTTGCTTGTAGCAGTTGGCGCGACGACTGCCTCAGCACAGACTGAAAACTGTACCGAAATTGACTTTCTCCCCGTGACTATCACCATACCGGGCGCTTACTGTCTCCAACGTGACCTGAGCACGCCGATCACCACTGTCAATGCCATCAATATCGCGGCGGACAACGTCGTGATAGACTTAAACGGGTTTACTCTTGGAGGATTGACCGAACTGACATCGGAAAATATAGGAACACAGGCTCAAGGGATTTTCGCGTTTTTACGCAATAACATCACGGTCAAGAACGGAACGGTGCGGGGATTTTTTACTGCCATTAACATCAGCTTCGGCTCTGTGTGTGTCATAGAAAATGTCCGCGTTGACCTCAATACATCGGTAGGTATCCGTGTTAGCAACCGGCACAGCATCATTCGCAACAACATGATCGTAAGCACGGGACCAGGCAACGTGTCCCTGCCAGGTTCTTCGTCCACGGGCATATTTCTCTCCGGTTCTGGTGTCCGCGCTCTCAACAATGACGTGACTGACACCAACGCACAAGGAACTGGAGGCGCATTTGCGATTGCAGTTAATGCCGATAACGCCGTCGTAGAAAATAATCGCCTCAGCAATACTATATCGCCTCCCAGGCCCCGCACCGGGGGTATTATCGTTGCGGGGTCTGATGTGTTGGTCGTTAACAATCGCATTACAAACATGGCGTCGGGGATTGAGTTCACCGTCCAAAGCGGAAAATTTCGGGACAATCTGACGAGCGGAGTCGCCGTTCCTTACACAGGTGGCACGGACGCGGGCAATAATAACTAGGACGAGCTAAAATCGATCCCGTCAGCCAAATTCGCGGATTGAATCACCGTTTGCCAGGCGGGCCGCAATGGGTCGGTAATTCGTTACCAGGCGCGCCCGACTGTCGGCGCATGAATGCGAAGAGTCAAACGTAGCAGCCAGCCGGAAGCCGCCGTCCGCTTCATCGAGCCGATGTATGCGCTTGCGGTGCGACAGCTTCCCGACGGCCAGGACTGGCTTTATGAGGTAAAATTCGACGGCTACCGATGCCTTGCTGGTAAACGCAACGATGGCGTAACGCTTTGGTCACGGAGAGGAAATCTCTTCACCGCCCAATTCCCGCATATTGCCCGCGCCTGCGAACGGCTGCCAGCCGATACGTTGCTCGATGGCGAAGTTGTGGCAGTCGATGAAAGCGGTCGGGTCTCATTCAATCTGATTCAGCACCACCGCTCACAAGCACAGGCGCTGCTCTTTTACGCCTTCGACGTTCTCATCTGCCGGGGCAAGAACTTATTGAACGTACCGCTTGAGGAGCGGCGAAAGGTCCTTGATGAAATATTTGAAAAAGTCAGGAGCAAAGATTCCCTCATAAAGCTGTCAGAAACGATAGATGCCACGCCTACCGAGTTGGTGCGCGTCGCCAAACAGTTAGGCTTCGAGGAATCCTCGCGAAGCGGAGGGATTCGTATTATGAATCCGGCAAACGAAGCGGTGCGTGGCTCAAGTATCGCATCAACCGAGGCCAAGAACTCGTAATCGGCGGATACGTTTCCGGCAACCCCATCGATTCCATCATCGTCGGGTACTATCAAGACGGCACACTGCTATATGCGGGCAAGGTGCGAAACGGCTTTGTTCCGCACACCCGACGTGCGGTAGCAGCCAAGCTCAGGGGACTAGAAATTGCCACCTGCCCATTTGCGAATCTGCCAGAGCGCAAGCGCACACAGTGGGCCTTGACGAAGGAAGAGATGAAAAACTGCAAATGGGTAAGGCCCGAAGCGGTCGCCCACATTGAGTTTGCCGAGTGGACGCCGGATGGGCATCTACGGCAATCCGCTTTCGTCGGCTTGCGCGAAGACCAAGACCCGCGTGAGGTTGTGCGGGAGGGTCAAAATAGAGACTAATGACGTAACCTACTGGGACATTTTCGGACATCGGCACCAATTGGATTTTGCTTCTTCCTATGATTTCAAGACTGAATGCTGTTTCAACATAAGAAATGAAGCGCCGCTAAAACTTTTCCAGGAACGAGTTAAACTTGACAATTCCAACTTCGGCAATCATCGCCTTGGCCCGCCTCAAGACATGGCCGTCAGTTCGGCAACGGTCGCAACAGTAGCGCCGCTCTGTCCTACGCCATTCACCATCCGGCAAAGGCTCAATGATGGAATTGCAGAACGGGTTCTGACACCTGCCAGAATGCCCCTCACTAGTCGTTAACGGCTCGCTGGCGAACGATCCTGTTTGGCCGAACCCATTTGCGCTATCCGCCTTCATGTTCCTCGGCGGTCTCGTTTAACAGGTCGCCAATACTCGTGCTCTTGACGTGATGTGGAAGGCCCAGCGTCTTTAGATCCTCTCTGACGTGCGCCGCGAGCGGGTTTCATGAATAAGGCTCCTTGCCACGCTGATGTTTTTTGAAAAATTTGGTTGCGAGGTCATGGCACCGCTATATGACGACGAAATCGAATATTTAAATGCCGGGCCGGGCCTGGAGTCACTTCGCCAGGGGCGTTTCTGCCGAATGGGTGCTTTTTCCGGGGCTCAAGAGATACGGTTGACTCGATCTGATTCAATTCGATTCCCGGCTTATCGTCGGCACGGTTTGGCACAGCGTTTTTAAAGCCCTTAGATTCGTTGATATTTTTCGACGCCACAGGTTAAGAAATCCTGTGCTGTATGAAATAATGACGCGACTTCAAGCGGGATGTTAACTTTAGTTGAACTTAGAAAGCGGAGCGGGTTGGTTTCGTGAATATCAGCCATAAAAAATCACTCTCACTTGTTTGCCTACTCCCTGGGTGTGCCTGCCCCGCGCAGGACTCGTAATAATTCTTTTCAGCATTGGTTCAATATTAGACAGACACCCTGCCGGGGCATGGTAGAGGCAAAAGACTATATTTTTCAAAGGAGGCAAACATGCCTATCGTATTGGCAGTGATTTTAGTCCTTGGTTCTCTTGGCATTGCGGCGGCTCAAAGTTCCGAACCACACGGTACACTTGGTAAGGGGGAACCGAGTGAGGGGCCCGCTACACAGGCGATTGTTATTGGCTTTAACTTCTATCACGCGTCTTCCTGTGCAACTTTTTCTGGCGTGTTTGTTTTCGTTGCTAGGGAGGACAACAGCACTTGGTTCACGACCGATGTGGCTACAATCGCCCTGTTGACACCAGCTTGCCAAACTGGAAACTTTGTTGGCTTTCGTGTGATTAACGCGAGCCTCGTGTTCGATCAAGTATTTGTGTTCCCGTTTAAGTGATGTTGTGCCACGCCCGTGCCAAACACAACTCAACTCAACTGCATTCAACACAACTCGAACCTTGATTTTCTTAGCTGAAATTAACTGGAGTGAACTCAGTTTAACGGATGAGCACGCTTAGGAATCCTGTGCTCTATCCACCTGAGCTACGGGGGCATAGTAGCTAAATCGCATACTGAGGTGCAAAATTAAAGACCTGGGGCGAGTCGATTCTGTCCAGACAAGTCTCGCTCTTGGTTGCCTATGTCTGTCAGCCAATTAACGCCTTAGTGGAGGCCGAGGAGCTTGCGCAGCCGGGACTTCGCCTCGTCGGGAATGTCCAGTATTCGCCTCACCACGCCCTGCACCCTTTCTCCCGGCAAAGGCTCGTTATCATCGAATCCCGCCTTTTTTGCTTCGGCGATATACTGCGGATCCTGCACCGTATCCCAAAAGGCTTTGCGCAACATTTTGACCAAGGGTTCGGGCATTCCCGGAGGGGCGAGCATGGGATAGGCATTCTCGTAGGTAAACGTGATGGTTTCAGCGACGGCGCGCCAGCTGGGATCCGGCGCCAGTTCCACAAGGGTTGGCACATCGGCCAGCTCGGGAAGTCGTTTGTCGGCAATCTGGACCATCACCGTCGCGAAAGGTTTCTTCGCTCCGAGCTGCTTGAACCAGTCAGAGTGACGCGCCTTGGCCGAACTCCAGATCAGACCGCAACGCATGTCAGCCTCGCCTCTCTCGATGGCGAGATCCATCGCAGAGCCTCCGGGATAGCCAGCGACAACATTCAAATTAATCCCGCTGAATTCTTTGATCAGCAGCGCTGCCACTGCGCCAATGGTCGTGTTGCCAGACTCAGCATTACGCAGGGGGTTTCCCGCGGAACGCTTAACGGCTTCTTGAAGCGTTAATCCCGCACGGTCGATGCGCGCGATGCACACCGCGTCTCCGGTGCTCAAGTTGCCAAGCCAGTTAAATCGATCGGACTTATATTTCACCCCGGGATCGCCGACCGCTTCCTGGAGCTCCGTACCCCTGATAATCTGCGCGATGGTCAAACCATCAGGCTTGACGAGGTTGTAGACGTGATTGCGCGCTCTCAGGCCGCCAGCGCCTGCCATATTCTCGACGATTATATTCGGGTTACCGGGCAGATGTCTCGCCGCGTGTCTGGCGAAAATGCGCGTCTGGATGTCGTTGCCAGCGCCCGGGCCCGAGGCAACGATTATTTGCAGCGTTTTGCCCTTGTAGAATCCCTCAGTCTGGGCAAATGCCGAGGCGGAAACAACCACGGCAGCGCACACTACGATAGCCGCGACCAATATAGTCCCCCTCATGGTCCTATTAATTCGTGTGCATAGCCGCGCGCTGCATTATTCAACGCCGTAAAATTTCGCCGCGTTTTTCCAGGTAAGTTTTTTCTCGACTTCGTCGGAGACGCCTGCGAACTGGGCTTTGACGATCTCTTTCGAGTGGGGCCAGGTGGCACCGCCGTGAGGATAGTCGCTCGCCCACATGACGTTGTCCGTCAGGTTGAGAGCCTCCGACCCGAGAACACCAACCCGATCATCCTGGAAGGTGACGTAAACTTGCCGTCTGATGGATTCGCTGGGCAGGGCCTCGATGGTCGCGGATTCCGGGGTTTCGGAGCGCGCTCGGGCCACGGAGCCGTCCATTTTGGTGAAGAAGGGAAAGAGCCAGGACAGCTCGTACTCTGCTAACACGAAGCGAAGTTTGGGAAATCGGTTCAATACGCCGCCAAAAACCAAGTCGGTGACCAAATTCAAAGGTTCCAAGATGCCGCGTTTAACGGCATTTCGCCCCTGCTGTAACTTGCTGATGACTTTTAACCGCGCCGCCATGCGATCGCTGCCCTGCAGAATGTTGACGTGAAAATGCACCGGGAAGTCCATGTCCTGGGCGGCCGTCCACAGTGGATCGAACTCCGGATCAGCGTAGCTCTTCCCTTCGGGGAGGCCCGACGGCAGCACCACGCCCTTGTGCCCGAGTTTAGCGCAGCGTTTCATCTCTTCGATGGACCAATCGACATCGAGAGCGGACAGAAGCCCCAGACCGACGAGCCTGTCAGGCGCTGCCAGGCAGTACTCGCGCAGCCAGTCGTTATAGGACTGCAGTCCCGCCTGCTGCAGCGGCACCTCTTCGCCCTTGAGGCTGTAAAAATTGCGCGCCATGCTGGGATACAGAACCTCCATCTTGACGCCGTCGAGGTCCATATCGCCCAGTCGCGCCACCGGATCCCAGGGTCCGCGCCAGGTTTCCCAGGTAAAATTTTCGATCATCTTGCGAACGCCGCCGCCGTCTTTCTGAACCCCCGCGGTAAAAGTCATTCCGACCGGGTCGGGCTCATGGCCGTCAAATACCATATACAAGCCTTTGCGACCCTGCGGATCTTGGACAAAGTGCGGGCCATGGGCGCGCAGATTTTTTGGAATACGCTCCCACGCGGCGGGCGGCTCATTAACATGCGAGTCGGCTGAAAAAAATCGCGCCTGTTCCATCGTTTTCTCCTAACGGTACGAAATTCGCGGCCAGCGACGCTGCAGTGAATCCCTTTGACTAGTTGAAATAAATCTTTTGATAAATATCAAAGTGAAAATTTTCCGTCAAGAATCTCACCCTATATACGACGTTGAGGGGCGGTTGCGACTTTTTAGCGCGGTTGAGCTGGGCGCCTTCGGTTGGAACGCATCATCACAAAACCTCACTGTGGCTCGATGCATTTCAACAAACCGTCGATAAATCCCTCATCGTCCAGTTCTTTTACCCAGTGCAGGTCCCACAGGGTCATTGGGTTTATTCCGGCGGCGCCGTACTCCTTCACCGCAATCTCGTAGGTATTGCTAATCGCTTCCGGCGTCGGATAAGGCTTCACTTGCAGCTTCTCCACAATCGCAGCGAAGTGCCGCCCCATGATCTGTGGATCATCGATGCGCATGCGCTTCATCGGCTCTCCGGACACAATTCTGAGGGCTCCAGGTTTGTCATACTTCATCAGGCAAAGTGCATGGATCACCGCCTTCACATACGACCTCAGTAGCGACGATTTTTCGCGAGCGAAGTCTGATGTGCATGCCTGAGCGTAATGCCCGACTACGGGGATATCCGGCACTGCGAGAACTTTTAGGCCCGCCTGCAAGGCGTCAGAGACGTAAAGCGGATCGATAAAGGAAGCGATACATTCTCCGCTGGCGACTTTCTTCCACTGACTCCAGCGTCCAACTTCATCATCCTTGACGATCACAACCGTTACCTTGCTTTCCAATCCCACCATTCTTAGCCATAGATTAATGGCGTGCGGCCGGCCTGAGTCTCGCACAGCCATGGTCTTTCCCGCAAACACTTCAAGCTCCTCTAGGTCCTTCGGCACTACGAGCTGTAATCCCCGCACAATCTTTGGCGCGCAAAAGAATGTAACCTTCTTTCCCTTTGCCGCTTCTTTGTACAGGAATTCCACGTGATCGATGAGGATGTCTGCCGCATCAGCGAAGATTGCGGATTCAAACTCGTCGTAGTCCTTGATTTGTAAATCACGAACGTCGACGCCGTAGTGCTGGAGAGCCATTTCTTTAATGCAATGGATGACCGGCAATCGGTCTACATCGCGGTAGGCAAGTCTTACAGTTTCCATTGGCGCCGACCCTTCCAACGGAAATCAGAACCGGGCGTTGACCCATTTGGCCACGTAGTCAAAAAAATTCTTGACGCTGTTCGAGTACTGCCCCGGAGTTTGTTCGCAGCGGACGCATGGCGTGATTCCATGAGTCGCCCCCTCGATCACAATGAAATCCTTATCGGCGCTTGCCGCAACTTCATAATGCATCTCGTTATCCCGTATGAAGTAGTGTGCCCCCATGGCGCCAATGAGCACCGGTACCGAAATACTGCGGAGGGCGCAGGGGGTAGAATTGTTGGTGGAGCAATCATCGATTCCATCCATGGAATCAGTGCCCCGTGTCGCATTCGCGCTTAGAAAGGATCTTACCGTCAAGAACCGCGTCCCGTTCTCGAAAGTCGCGCTTTGGCTGGCCAGTGATGGATTGGCCCGCCGAACACTTTTCACGATCTCCGTTACGATGCTGCCGTCGTTCTTCAGTAATTTTTGCGGCCTCACCGTACTGTGATGGATGCTCAAGTCCATCTCCATGAGTCGCGCTCCGGCGCCGCCGACGACGACGAAAGCATCGTCATCGGGGTAATGGTATTTGCCTTCCTTCATCAGTGCGACCTTCCTCAGCGCGTCGTCGATTAACCTGTTCATCCGGTCTGCCTGCGCCTTGAAATATTTTTTCTTGAACGACTCGGAATAATTCGATGGTCCTTTCGGGTTATACCCGTTCTCCGGACTAAAAGGATCCAGCTCGGGATTCTTTTGATCGGGTCGACCCTCGTTGATAATCGCCGGATTCAGGCTCCTTATGCCGTTCACTGGATTTCCCGGATGCGCATCCCTGAATATGATCCCATCGGCACGAGGTAGATTGGCAAGATCATTGCCGCATTGGACGAGCTTGTTAGGCCCCTGGCAGTAAGAAGGACCCTTTTCCGCCACCGCCTGATAAAAGCTCATCGTCGGCCCTCCTCCGCTGCCACCCAGAAGTAGAACCTTCGTGATGCCTGGTTGTTTTCTAAGAAAATTGACTCCCGACCTCACGTCCAATGCGATGGTTTCCCATCTGACCAAAGCTTCGTTATTATCTGAACGCGGGTTCATGCAGAGGACCATGAACCCTCTCTTTGCCGGCTCCGTACAGGCCAAACTTGCCATAACGTTCGATGTACGATGCATCACGAGTATGCCCACATGAGGCGCCGGTCCGGAGTCGGGCTTGTAGAGAGCGCCCTTCACTTCACCAGGCGAAAATTGAATATACGCCGGGTTACTTTGCCCAGAGGCGATTGAAACGCCAGAGATTATATATAGAATCACCAAAACAAAAATCGACAGCACTCGTTTTGTCTTCACTTGCTTTTCCTTCCGAGAAAGACCGAAATCGCTGTAGCCTTTATAGCGCTGGTTGATAATTCCGGCAATCACTGAAAACTGGCTTTCTCAGTCCTCTCGCCCTCCCTGTTTAGGGTCACAATGAGATAACTCCTGTTTGCCAATTTACCGGCTGATGTGGCGATCAACACGCGCTTGATGAATCACAACGTGGCGTAAACATGGCGCGGATTTATTGACTTACCGCCCTATTCCCGCTATTAAAATTGCTTCAACTCACGCCAGCGAGCCGTTAGCTCAGGCGGTAGAGCATCTGCCTTTTAAGCAGAGGGTCGCTGGTTCGAATCCAGCACGGCTCACCACCGCGTCCCCGTCGTCTAGCCCGGCCCAGGACACCGGCCTTTCACGCCGATAACACGGGTTCAAATCCCGTCGGGGACGCCAAACCATCTTTTTTCTCCTGCACGAGCGCTAACCACCTGAAAAACAAACTCGTTTCTGTGGTTCCAAATCCAGTCTGGTTTGAATAGCTCACACCCTTCGGGAAAAGTACTTTTTGAAGTCGCTGGCGCTGATCTAACGTTCCTTCTATCCACACGCGACGCGCATCGAGGATGACCGTCTCCGCAAATCCAAGCACGCCTTCGATGTCTATCTGCTCGATTTGAGCTTCATGCAACTCCATTCGAGCTAGCGCGATCTCCTGCGACAGTCGGTCATCTTCGCGTCTGTAGAGTTCAGCATCAAGCGTTTTCTGATAGACGTGCGCGTCAAGAAGCTTTTGGCGTTTGCCTTCGATCTCCTTAATACGTTGCTCTATGGCGGCGCTAACCCCCTTCGCGTCGCCCTGCTTGCGCTTCCATACGTCCAAGACGATCTCACGGAATAGCCGCACATATTCAGCTCTCGGCCGCATACCGCTTAAAAACTCCGCGAACTCTCGCTCGAACTGATCCTTTGAGACTTTGACAGTTAGGCATTTGGAATTTCGGCACCGATAATAGGCGTAACGCTGTGCTCGGCCTTTTGACCAACTGCCCGTGATCGGCAGCCCGCAGTCCGCGCAGCTTGTAAAACGTCTTAGGGAAAAGTCTTGGTGATTGCGTTGGTGTGGCGTGACCGCTAGTGCTCGCCCATCCAATACGTCCTGCACTCGGTCAAATAGATCCACTGATACGAGTGGCTCAAAATCACCTTTCACGCGCTCAATCCCCCAACTCCGTACCGAAATCAGACCGGCATAGATCGACTTGCGCAGCAATTCTTGAAAAGTCTGAGCCGTAAGTTTCTTGCCGTTCCGGGTGCGCAAGCCCATTGCAGTTATCTTCCGCAAAACCTCACTCTTCGAGTGCAACCCGGTAGCGTAAAGCTCGAAAGCCATTTTCACCAACGGACCGCTCGTAGGGTCTGGCTCAAGCGTCTCTCGTCCCACACTATCGAGCTTTCGGCGATATCCAATCGGAGCCCCAAAAGTCCAACGTCCTTCCATCAACGCCGCCTTCATACCAGCAACCGTGCGCTCAGATCGAACATCATTATCGAATTGCGCAAACGACGAAAGAATATTCTCCATCAGCTTGCCAGTTGAATCTTCGCTTACTGGCTCCGTAGCAGATTTTAACGTAACGCCGAATTTCATCAGTTGCGCTCGAAGGATTACGTGGTCATGTTGCTGTCGTGCAAATCGGTCCACTCGATAAACAACTACGTGCTGGATAAGCCCCCTTTTTTCGCGGCAGTAATCAAGTAATTCGCGGAGCTGAGTCCGGTCCCTTGTTTTCGCCGACTCGCCCTCCTCGACAAACACCCGGGCCACGGACAACCCCTGTTTATCGCAATACTCACGGCACATCTTTTGTTGTGTTGGTAGACTCAGGTTCTGAGTTTCCTCCTTGGTTGAGACCCGGCAGTAAATGACAGCCTTTGCGGCGCTATTAGTTTCGGTCTTTCTTTTCACTTCGGGTTTGGAGTGATCCGAGAATGGCTTTTCGTTCGGCCTCGTCTCGGTCCGCGCCACCCTCAAACTCGGTAATCGCCGCTCGTTCTTCGACATCATCTCGCTCGTTTTCTGGCAGCAGCTTTAACGCCGCCCGATAATCTGCTGGACCCGAATCTTCCGATTCGACATCTCCATAGATTTCTCTTTGAACACGTAATTCCTCGGTAACGACATCGGCCAACCCATAAAGCTGGTCACGGAGCCTGGTCAGTTGCTCGTCATCTAGCGCGCACTCACGCCCGAGGATGCTTCGGCAGCGTTCCAAACTGAACATGAAAAGAGCCTTTCAGCATCTCGTATGCTCCGTCTTGGCCGCCTCTCAGGTTCGCACTGCCGACGCGGTAAGTTTATGCTTCGATTTGTGCCGCGGCTCAGGATCATGCTGTCGCCGCGAACCGCACTTTATCGTTTTGTCTTATCGACCCCTGCCCGTGAGGACTCTGCCGTTCTGTTCTCCTGTTCGGTAAGTGGCATTGGTCTAGTTCGTCGCGCTTTAACTGTTTTGCCTTGATGCTTACTAAGGGTTACGGACTCGTAATCCGCCATGTTCCGCACGATGACAGCTCCGGTTTTATCGTCCAAATCGCTTGGCGGAATATCCTCTTCAGTCTCGATATTGAGAATTTTCCCTTGGCGTTTATGGATCGTAACCTTACTGAACTCCTCTTGGCGAACCGCTTCGAGGACTTTAAGCTCTGCCGCAGTCAGTACGCTCTCTCCGCTCCCAGGCTTGACGGTTAGCTTAGCGCCCATTCGGTTTGCCCTTTCGATTCTGATAAATCTCCGACTTAACCATTCGGTCGAGGTTGCTTTTCCAACCTGGCTTCAACGTTGTCGCGTCACCAAAGATTGACGAGAAGTCTTTATCGAAAGAGCTAAAAACAGGCTTTCCAAATATATCGTCAAAACTTGCACGCGGCCTATGAGTATCTCGCGGTCGATCCCTTTCCTGCTGCAGTTTTGATACCCCGTGTTTTTGTTCCTTTGCGTAATCGGCCCAGGGATATTTCGCGTTCAGCAGCTTGTAATCCAGCGCTTTGAGTCGCGCTTCCATCATCATACGATTGGCGCCGAAATACTCCCGATAGTTCTCTTCGTAGAGTTCCAGATTGACGATTTCTCCGGGCTGCTTGCCGTCGAGTAGCCAAGCGATTTTATCCGCCGGTTGAATAAGTTCGCCCGCTGCGAAATCGGATTGCCACTCCATTGGGTCTTTCTTGCCACCGGTCCGGCAATAGGTGGGACGTTCTACGGTCATCGCGGTCACCCCTTTGAGAAAGTGCAACACGTAGTGGCCCATTCCCTCATGGGCGATGGTATGCCGTTCACTGAATACAGCCGGGTCAAACCCAGCCGCGGACGTTAAATTAACCGCTATGATCTTGTCTTTCCCACCGAACGGCGATCGGTGTCCGTCCGGAAAAAGGCATCCGATAATTCCGTCCCCGAGCCCGTTCAGTTTGCCCTCCGTGTCGTAGACCGTCTCCAAGCCAAACAGCGCATAAAAAAAATCCTCTACGTTGAGAGGATAGTTAACCGGTCGTCCGATTCGTTTCTCGTAGAGGCTTCTAGCCTCGGTGGCGTGTTGCCGTATCAGTTCTCGTCGAAGGTAAGGAATCATTTTTCCTCTTTCTTCGCTGCCTTTCTGAAATATGACGGCGCGATATTCGGAAATTTGTCTTTTATTTCTTGAATCTGCGCAGGTATGCCACGAGCCAAAAATATTAGTCGCTCTTCGTCCTCGCCGAAGTACTTGGCGATCCGCTTCACCAGTTCTTCACCCGGTTTTGCCAGGTCAGCTTCCAATTGGCTTAGGTAAGCAAAGTTACTGTCGACAGCGGCGGCCAACTGGCGCAGCGTCAACCCCTTCTCCATCCTGAGCTTCTTTAGAATTTTCCCGAATGATTCCAAGTAGCGGCCTTCTAGTTAGTTAGATTAACTAACTTATACGCTCAAACACCAGATCTAGTCAAGTGGTCACAGAATTTTACAACAGATTGTGCACGAGACGGTCTTGCCTCTATAACCCACACCCGGCCCGGCGAGGTGTCGAACGATACCGGATCGCGCGACAGTTCAGTCGCCCTCGACCGGAATCGGGCGTAGGTGGAGTAGCGTCGGGCCAGCTGTTCCCTACTCGTCCGTGACCACCGCAAAACAAGGCAGATACCCATCGTGATCCAAAACCAAGTGCAGCTAAACTGACCAGCTTGTTTTTAAAGCGCAACTTCTTTGCGAAGGGTCCCGCTTCGCGACAGCGTGGTCGCGCAGCACCGGAGAACAAGCCGCCGCGGTGTCAACATCGCGGCTGCATAACATCGCCGGCAAATACACGGGCAAAGACGATCCGGTAATGCTGGTGCGCGTGCAGAAAGATTTTCCAGCCACCGGCGAGGTGCTCGCGCCTTACGTAACCGGCCCTTATGTGGCAGGCTCCATGCGCGGCTCGCACCAGATGCCGCTTATGCCGGTGGCGCTCAATTCCGGCATCAGTTACTTCAATGGGCCGCCTGTAGTAAGCTGCGCCGCCTTCGCCATGCACAAGGGTAAAATGACCGAGCCCGTAGATGCCTTCGCGCATCCGTTCTGGGATACCGTGCGCGATGCGGTCTCTAAAAAAGCTATCGACATGCGCCGCCAGGGTTTCTTCGGCGCCGCGATGCTGCCGATGTCGGAGCATGGGTGCTCACGATCGCGATGTCGTCGCCGGTGTAGCTGACGTAGCTATCGAGCAGGAGCTTTGATCCATGCTCGCTGACAAAGCCGCGCACTGTCTGGACGAGACGTTGCGACGGACAGATATGGCCGCCGACAGAGCCGATGTCGGCTTTGATAACGCTCAACGTAAGTTTCATCGTTAATGTCTCCTGCAGGAGTTACTGCTATTCGAGCACAATAGGCGTAGGAACCAACTCGCAATGCAACCCCGGTATTAAAATTCGAGCAATCGTTGTGCCAAGAACAGGCGCACGAAAAATTTCGCTTTTCACAAAAGAAGTGAACGAGGTAACTATTTATAATTGAAACCGGCGGAGGGTCATTTTTTCCGATCTTTGAAAATCGCGGCGATGTTTAGATCTTAAGACCGCTTCTCGTCCGCATGAGCGGCTCGCTCAGGGCCCGTTTGTCCGTCAGACGCAATAATGCTGACGGAGAAGCCATGGCGACGGCGATCGATCGCGCGCTCTCGTGCCGCAGCCCAGGCGGACGCCCAGGCGAGTGGCTTAGGCGGTCCCAATGGATTTCGCATTCGTGATTTATTTATCGATCTGTTTTTTCATGAATGAGAATCACCATCGTAAGCGACGCATGCAAAAGCTTTAACAAGAATTTTCCCGAATCCGCTCCCCGCAAAATCACAATGGGAAGAAGCGGTGCAGATTTGGAAAAGGACCTACAGAGTTGCCCGCTCGGAAAGCATGTGTTCGCCGATCCGGACGGCGTGTTGCTGGACATCGGCGAATAGCGGAGCTTTTGGTTTCGGCTCCATCAAGCGCTCTGCGTTAGCTGCAGTTGGCCAGCGTCTGGGGTGACGACAGGCAAGCAGATCGTAAAGCACGTACCCTCACCGAGGATGCTCGTGACTTCGATCCGGCCTCCGTGCTCTTTGATTAGCTCCTGGGCGATGAATAGTCCCAGTCCCGAACCCTTACGGAATTGATCCTTCGATGCGCGCTGGTATTTTTCAAACATCAGGGGAAGCTCTTCCCGGGAAATCCCGGGCCCAGTGTCGGCAACTGTGATTACGACCTCACCCCCGCAAAACTTGGATCCGAGTGTCACTATTCCCGGCGCAGCCATGAACTTCATGGCATTATCCAGCAGGTTGGCAAAAACCCGCTCCAACGCTTCGGGGTTACCCTCCAGGGAAGGTAAGTTCTCTGCTAACTCGAGTTGCAGGCGATGATTTCGCCGTTGGGCCTCGGCCGCGTAGTGCTGCGCCACTTGCTGCAAGATATCATTGATAGCCATGGGCTTGCGGACGACGTGCAGGTGTCCTGCCTCTCGCGTGGAAAGATATAGATAGTTGCTTACCAGGGAATGCACGGTCAGCACGTTGCTTTTCATTATGGCGGAAATATCTGCCGCCTTCGTCAAATCGCCAGCTTTCACCAGCTCATTGAGCATTTCCGTATACCCCAAGATCACCGAAAGCGGATTCTTGATGTCATGGGTCAGCATGGCGAGAAACTCGGCCCGTTGTTGGTTCAGGTTTTTTTCCATTCGGTGCTTGAAAAGCACCATCTCGATGGTCGCGCGCAGTTCCCGTTCTTCGAAGGGTTTCAGCACATAACCAAAGGGTCCGGTGATCTTGGCCCGTTCAAGGGTGGCTTCGTCCGCGTAGGCGGTGAGATAGACAACAGGTATGTCACCCTGAGCGCGGATCTGCGCGGCGGCTTCGATCCCGTCGATCTCTCCCTGCAGATGGATATCCATCAAGACCAGATCAAGGTGTAAGGCCGCCGCTTGCTGGACCGCGTCCGCGCCGGACGAGACCACCGCCGGCACACTATGGCCCATATTCTGCAATTGCTGGGCAAGATGCCACGCCACGATGCCTTCATCTTCAACAACCATGATCCGGGCTTGTTCCATCAGTCGAGCGCTTCTATTTAACCTGGTTAACCTGGCGATACCGCCGATTCCCGGGCTCTCGATGGCAGCCAGACCCGGAAGCTCGAGCCCTTGCCAACTTCACTTCTGACTAATACCGAGCCCTGCAACGTTTCCACCAATCGCCGTACTACGTAGAGCCCCACGCCGAGACCTCCATATTGGCGCGTCATCGCCGACTCTCCCTGGCGGAAAGGCTCAAAAATGATCGGCAGAACCTCCGGCGCAATTCCGGTGCCTGTATCACTTACGCTAAACTCGATGCCCTCGTTCTCCGCTTTGACCGTCACGCGCACCTCGCCAACATCCGTGAACTTTATCGCATTAGCGAGCAGATTCTTGAGAATGATTTTTAGTTTGGTCCGATCCGTGGACAGTGACGGGAGGTCTGGCGCAACCTGCCAGATCAAGCGCAACTCCGGCTTGTCTCCCCGCGCCGTCAGCTCTGCTTCCAGCTCCGCGAGTAGATCAGCTATGGGTACCTCCGTCACTTCGATTGGCAGTCGACCCATCTGCAGGCGGCTGATATTGAGCATGGCGACGATCAGTTCCAGTAACTCTCGTGCGCTCTGGTCTACCTTGCGCAACGACCTAGACTGCTCAGCTGCGAGGGGGCCAAATCCACCTTCCAGCAGCAGTTCGGTATAGCCCATGATGATGCTGAGGGGGGTGCGCAACTCATGCGAGATGGTCGCCAGAAAGTTCGACTTCAGGTGATTGGCTCGCTCCGCCTCCTCCAGCAAGCACGCATTATCGAGGGCCAGGGAAGCTAACTGGGCGATACCCCGGGCCATGCGTTCTTGCGTGGGCGTAAAGGGCGCTTGCTGTCGCCGATAGCCAGCGGTCTGGATCCCCAGCAGATCGTTCCCTCGCCGCAGCGCAATACAGAGCATGCGACTCACGCCGGACTGCCCGGAAAGCGCCGTCAAGGGTAGATTATGAGATGAGGCTTCGATCTCAACCAGCTCCCCCTCTTCCAATCCTGCTAACCGAGTGTCCCGCAGCTGCACCCGCGTTAGCCGGAGCACGCGCAGCACCTCCCACTGCTCAGATGAATCGCCCCACCCGGTGACCGGCACGTAGGCGTCTTCTTGGGATTGCCAGAGCCATGTATGACTGTACTCGCACCCCAGCACTTCGGCGGTGAGTTGACAGAGGCGGTTAAGCACTGCGGGGGTATCGAGCGCGGCAATCAACTCTTGTCCCACTTGCGCCAGGGCCGTGGCAATTTGCATCTCTGCCTGAAGCGCTTCCTCCGCCCGCCTACGGACGCTCATGTCCTGAAACAGCAGCACGGCGCCAGTAATGTTGTGCTTCTCATCGTAGATGGGCGCCGCAGTGTCCGCAACAGGGGTGACTCTGCCATCCGGGGCGCGCAGAGACACATGATTGCTCATTCCCACTACGGTTCCTTCCCGGAGCGCCTGTATGACCGGGTGCTCTAGCGGATGCTGGGCGGTTTCGTCATTGAGCGAACAGACATCCGTGATCGCGCGCCCGAGAGCGTCTTCCTTCTTCCACCCAGTCAGCGCCTCAGCCACCGGATTCATAAACGTCACGCGGCTCTGCAGATCTGTGGCCAGGACAGCATCGCCGATGCTGGTCAAGATGGTGGCCAGCCACTGTTCGCGCTCTCTGAGCCTGCGCTCCATGCGGTGTTTGTAGAGCGCCATCTCGATGGTGATCTGCAGCTCCCGTTCTTCGAAGGGTTTCAGCACATAGCCAAAGGGCTCCGTGATCTTGGCCCGTTCGAGCGTGGGCTCATCTGCGTAGGCTGTAAGATAGACGACAGGAATATCGCTCTGCGAACGGATCTGTGCGGCGGCTTCGATCCCGTCCATCTCCCCATCTAGATGGATGTCCATTAACACCAGGTCCGGTCGTATAGCCGCTGCTTGACGGACCGCCTCTGGGCCGGAGGCTACCACCATCGGCACCGTATGCCCCAGGCCTTGCAGACGCTGGGCAAGATGCCACCCCACGATGCCTTCGTCTTCGACGACCAGAATCTGTGCGCTCTCCATGCGTTCTCCTTTTCTTTCTCCTAATGCATGGGAAAGCCCGGGCGAAACGTGGCTCCGTTCGCCGTCTCGATCTCTAGGGTGCCATGCAGCTACTGGATCAAGGCGTGCGCCACTCTCAGCGCTCGGCTCCAGAATTCCAGCTGACCACATGCCCCTGGGGATCCACCATGAAGATGGCGTAGCCTTTAGTGCCCTCGCTCAATGACCGATAATGCTCTTTTCACTGCCCTGCTGCAACTGGGAGTTAGAGTTGTTCATCTCGAACAAACCTCTTCGCTGCCGGCGTGAAGCCTGAGCCCGCGGTTGCAAATGTCCGTGGCCGAAGTATTACTAAGGAGTTCGTTGGTTAGTAGACATTCGACGACCAAGGGACGAGCCCTGGAAAGCGCGGGCACCCGACGCAACAGTAAGAGTTCAGCCCGAAGCTGCAATAACCCGCCTTCGGAGCGGATCGGGCGGTGGCCGATATGGCTCAGGCCCATTGCCCGCGCTTGGAAGGGTTTGTCCCTTGGTCTCAAGGCGCCGATGTCCAGATACTTACGAACTCCTTGATAGATTGCAACGTTTCTTATTGTTGTTCGCGCCACAACAAATAGCCAACAATGCGGCCTTGGTCATCGTCTCGTTGTAGCGACGATCACGCGGGCCTATGTCAAACATGGACTTGGCGCGCGCTGGTGAGAATTCAAAGAATATCGGGGGTCGTTTCGCTGATGCGTTGCCACCCTGGCGCGATTATCTCAACCCGTCAATGCCGCAACAATTCCATCTGCCGAGGGTCGGGATCGTTACCTGCTCCAATATCACTGCCCGCTTTCCGAGTACAGCTGGGTTAGACAATTGCCGAGCTTTGAGCCCTGCGAACGTTCCTTACGACACGGAAAAGATTAGGTGAGACCCGGCGAAAAATTACCCAGCTTTCCGTATGAGGTACCCCGAAGCTTATACCACCCCTTTCGGCGTGGGGAGATAAAGGCGGATGTGTATCTTAGCCGAACATCGCCCCTATTTTTGAGTTAGCCGGAGATACGAAAGGAACTTCCTTTCAGTGATGCGCCCGCCACCCTCGCCCAACTACTAGGGAGTTCGTTGGTTAGTAGACATTCGACAACCAAGGGGCAAGCCATGGAAAACGCGGGCACCCGACGCAAGAGTAAAAGTTCAGCCCGAAGCTGCAATAACCCGCTCCCGGAGCGGATGGGGTGGTGGCCGATTTGGCTCAGGAGTTTAACGCCCGCTGCAATGCCTCTCTCTTCAGGTTAGGGGAAAGCTCAGGCGAAACGTGGCTCCGTTCGCCGTCTCCACCTCTAGGGTGCCATGGAGCTGCTGGGTCAAGGTATGCACCAACCTCAACCCCAGCGACGGCGCCGCCCGCCAATCCATCCCATCCGGCAATCCCACACCGTTGTCGCTCACCCACAATGACGCCCTTTCCGGCTTCTCCGCCCGCACCGTCACGTCGATCTCTCCGCGCCGGCCGTTGGGAAATGCGTGCTTAAGCGCATTGGACACCAGCTCGTTGAGAATCAACCCGCACGGTATCGCCGTGTCGATGCGCAGACGCACCGGCTCGGTATCCAGCTTCAGCGTCACCTGCGCCTCGCTGATGTGATAGGCGCGCACTAAATAAGCGATCAGACTGCGCAGGTAGTCGGCAAAATCCACCTCCGCCAGATCCGGCGATTGATACAGTTTCTCGTGGATTAGGGCCATCGAGCGGATGCGGTGCTGGCTCTCCTGAAATGACTGCAGCACCCGGGGGTCCTTCACCGTGCCGGTCTGTAAATCGAGCAGACTAGAGATGATCTGCAGATTGTTTTTCACCCGATGGTGAATCTCTTTGAGCAGGACTTCCTTCTCGCGCAGCGAGTTCTTGATAGCGTCTTCGTTGCGCAGTTTGATGTTGGCAGTCTGGAGTTGGCGCTCACGCTCGCGCGCCAGTTTGAAATAGTAACTCAAGAGGGCTAAAAGCCCGGTCAGGCCCAAACCCGTAATGAGCGTTATTTTGTCGAGCGACGAATGCATTTCGTTGAGCCAGGTCGGCGTCGGCCACAGGCGAACCGTCCAAACCGATCCGAACCAGACGACGCCGTAGAGTTTTAAATCCGCTTCTTGTTGCCATCTATTCTTTGTGGTTCCCTGGGCGCCGGGCATGGTGTAAATCAAGGTCTCGCCCTCGAAGATCTCAAGCTCGTATCGGCGCAAGAGGTTAACGTCCAGAAGCCCGGTCATCGTGGCGGGGACGCTCAGGGCAGCGGCGATAAAACCGTCGAAGCTAGCGCGGTCGGGACCGGTAAAGAGCGGCACATAAATCAATACCCCTTTGCCTTTGGGCGGAAGATCGATGACTCGACTGACGATTATCGTCTGGCGTTGCCGCGCTTTCTCCAGGACTATTTTCAGTGGTTCGTCAAACGCGCCGTCTGTATCGATGGACTTCCGCCCACCCGTATAAACCGACCATTGCGTCTTATATGATGCATCCACCCAATCAATAAATTCAAAGCCATAGGAATGTTCACGCACTAGTCTGGCGTCATCATCCCATTCGATCATCGATGGCTTACGGAATTCCCACCGCTTGGCGATTCGAAGCAGCGATTGGAAGTGCCATGTGATGGTGCTCTGGATAGCTCTGGATACCGCCGCGGCCTCGCCGTCAATGGTGCGCCTGATGTGGTCCAGTTCCTGATTATCGATGGAAACGGAGAGCGCCATAGTCGTTGCGATACCGCCAACGACGATGAGACTTGGCAACCACGACCGGTCAAACCTCGCGCCGGCCCGCCAAAAAACCCAACTACGCATTAGGGACATGCCCGATAAAGCTCGAAAGCGGTGCAGGGCCTCCACCGTGCTCGGCAAGTCCGTTTTCTCCGCACCCCTTCGATTTTTTGCAGCCTCGATCGATTCCGAATAGGATAACATGAAACGAGTGACAACTAAAATTCTTAAATCAAAGACTTGACATTAAGAGCGACTTATTTGACTTGCAATCGATGCCCTGCTACAGGAGAAAGAGAGCCAGGCATCCATAACCTACCTCTTTGCTGAATCGGCTCGATAGGAGGCAAAAATGGCTAATCCACACTACGCACGCGGGTATGCAGGATTGGCTCTGGTCGGACTGGTTCTGTCTTTCTTGTCCCGTCCGGGTTACACAGCTGAAAAATCTTCCGATCCACCGCTCGAACGGATCAGAATCGTCTATGCGGGGTTATCCGGTAACCAGGCGTCGGGCTGGGCAGCCTACGAGGGCGGGTTTTTCCGCAAGCATGGATTGGACGTCGAAATGGTGCATGTTGTGGGCGGCCCCCCGGGGGTGCAAGCATTGCTCACGGGGGAGGTCCAATTCGGACAGATTTCCGGACTGCCGGTGCTTGAAAGCGGTTTGCAGGGCTCGGGGCTCACGATTCTTGCCGGTTTGCAGAACACGATGAACTATCAGTTCATCGTTGGCAAGGAAATTAAACGGCCCGATCAACTCAAAGGAAAGACCGTAGCGGTGAGCCGAAGGGGCTCCTCCTCGGATTTCGCCACGCGCTATGCGCTCGACAGATACGGGTTGGTTCCAGAAAAGGACGTAGGGATAATTGAAATCGGTAGTCAGCCGGAGCGCTTCTCCGCTCTCAAGACCGGCAAAATTCACGGCGTGATGCTGGAAGTGCCCCTTACGATAAAGGCGAAGGAAATGGGCTTTCCGGTTCTGACAGACCTACAATCGTTGGGGCTTGAATACCAAGCGACCGTGCTGGCAGGGACACAATCGACGATCAAGTCCCGTCCTGACCTGGTAAAAAAGGTCTTGACCGCCTATGTGGAGGGCATTCACTACTTTAAGACCCATCGCACCGAGGCGCTCGCGCTGCTGCAAAAGCGTCTCAAGCTAAATGATCCGGGCGCTCTGCTCGAGACCTACGAGGGAGTTGGGCTTGCCCTGATCCCCGAGAAGCCATATCCAACGCGTCGGGGCATCGAGATTATGCTTCGGGAATTGTCGGCCCAAAACCCAAAAGCCCAGTCGGCGCGGCCGGAGCAATTTATCAACTCAACATTTATTAGGGAATTGGACAGCTCGGGATTTATCGATCGACTTTATAAAACAGCGCCGGTTGTAGCGCCCACCCGCGGCAAGTAACCTTGTCGATGGGCTTACTGAACGAAACGGAAGTCAACCAAGTTAGAGTCCTTATCAACGATGCCAATCCACTCGTTCTAAACTACGGCCACGATAACATTTCTTCAGGATACGATATCCGTCGTGAGTGGAGCCTCTACCGTTTTCATGCATTGGTTCTTACACCTAGCGGATTGAGGATAAACGGTCGTCGGTAATACCAGAATTCCCATCCGGTTATTCTCGTCGTTTACTGGCTCTCGAATTTGAAAGCAAAATAAGGCTCCCCGAACCGCTTTCTGTCATACCTTACCCTGCCAGCACTCGAAAGATTCCCCGGGAGCCTCATTTTTTGAGGGAGAACGATTCTACTCAATGGGCAATTCTAATCCAGGAGAAGTCAAGGGCTGATCCATGCAGGAGATCTTGCCTCTCAAACCCACAGGGCCTGAAGAATTAATCTCACCGGCGGTGTTTGGAGAGTTATCCCGCCGGTTACCATCGCTATTCGCTGTGCAGAATCGGTTTCCGAGGAGAAACGGGCTGGTCGGAGATTCCAGGATTCTTCTATCGTCTGTGTCTGTTGCTGAAGGCGATGGACAACTGCCAGCGGGCTGGCAAGAATTTCTCAGCCCAGTATTTCGATTCACTGGGTTTCGGAAAACTTCCGCCGCTACGCCCTTTCCAAAGATAGCGATCGCGTTTCGCTCATTGACCGAGGCCCAGATATTTCCGTTTTGGTCCAAAGCAATGCCGTCAACTCCTTCAAGGCGAGGATCCGCGAGAAAGATGTGGTTTAGGCAAAGCGTGTTGTCAAGGAACGTCTCATCGCAACCAAGATGGCTTTTAAGGGTCCCGTCCGTATTGAACTTCACCTGCCACAGCGCTCCTCTTGCGGTATCCGCGACAAAGAGATCGCCATCTCGATTGAACGCCAGCCCATTGGCCACGAGCGGCTGAGATCCCGCGGTATTAAAGGCGCTGCGGCTGTCTAGTGTAACCCTGATAGTCCCCGGCGGCAAAGTTCGCACGTCGCGCCCGACTCCACCGACACCATCCTCCGCCAAATTCACTTCATTCGACATCGGCTGAATGCGGAATTTCTCCGTAACGATTCCCGCTGGGGAAATCTTCCAGACACGCCCTTGGCCAGTTGTTCCGTCCCCGGTCCAGAGGTTACCATGGCGGTCAAAGGCAAGTCCGTTGGTGCCAGGGACCCCTGTGGCATAAACTATTTGCAGTTGGAGGGGAAACAGCATTGGGAGTAAAACGTGAATGAAATTCTATTTCCCATTGTCGGAAACGAAAATGTCGCCTGCGGCATTTAACGCTAGTCCGCGATGGAGCGCACACAGTACTGGTGCTGGGGGCTGGGATATTGCCAACCGACCTCGAGCGAAGGGCTAGTTAAATTGATTTTCCAGACGGGGCAGGGCAATCCCTGTTCTGCGGGTACGTTTACGTGACGCCCTACAGTATATAAATTCCCGGAGTTGTCACCGGTTAACCCTTCGATACCTAACGGAGTCGTAATGAGAGTGGTGAAAGTTGCGTCTGCAGGGTATTGCTGCGCTTGATCTGCCCGAGCTACGGACAAGCCTAGCGTTACTACAAAGACGACGAGAAATGTTTCTATCAACTTGGCTTTCATATGTCTTACCTCTCCTTTTCTTTGGGTGATCTTTAGGATCACGCGAGTTTACTTTTGACCATATTTGTTGGAGTGTATTTAAAAAACTGGCAAACTTTGCAGGGAGTCACGCGGAATTACTGTTAGAACCAGCCGCTGAGAAAAAAGGTTTTCCCCGTCGAGCATCAGGTAATCCGCCTTCGAGAACCCAAACGGCCGTACAGAAAAGACAGAGCAGACCCTGATCTTGCGGTGGCTTGGAGGGGGGTCAGGTCTTTAGGATGTGCAAATGAGATGACGCTGTATACTGTAAGAGATGTACATTGTCAAGCTGAAAATTCTACAGTGTCATTTAAGAATTAAAAGTGCACAGTTTTAGAGGGATTTAAAGTTTAAAAGTGCACACCTAAAAACCCCCTAGCATGAACCTCAAAAAAGGGGGGCATGCTATGGCTCAACTACACAAAAGGTTCACCGACAGTCAGGTCAAGGAATTGTTATCCCGTTACCTCAAAGGAGAAATCAAACGGCCTTACATTCAGGAAGTGCTGGGAATCAAACCGCGACGGTTCTGGGAGTTGGTCAAACGTTATCAACAAGGTCCCTCCTCTTTCTCCATCAACTACGCTCGGCGGAATCCCACGCGGGGGATCTCTCCTGCCATCGAAAAGAACATAGTCAAAGAACTTTCCATCGAAAAAAAGCTCATTGTGGATAAACACGTCCCTCTGCACTCGTACAACTACAGCTATATCAAAGCTATCTCCTCGACTATCAAGACCGACTACGAAGCCTAATTCGATCTCCAATCGTTTAACCGCCTGCCTCGCAGCGGCAATGGGCGTGCTCGTTTCATAAGCCGGAGGATCCTCGTCAATGTCACCTTCAGCCTTCAGATGAGACTCTTTGACAGATTCCAGGCTAATCGCCGTGACCTCACGCTCGTAGAGCGCTAAACGCTTCAGCCGCCATAGTTGCAGAGCGACTTTCTCGACCAGGACCGTTTCGAGACAGCCAGTTGGCGTCAGGCACCTTTGCAGCTGCTGGCAATGCTCATCCCAATCCGCTTGGCTCTCCACCCAAGGCAACACGGGGATTTTCACTAGTAGGCCGTGTTTAACGGCATTCTGGCTTGATGCCGACTTACCTTCCGGCGTCTTGGGGCCTGTAGAACGTTGAGCATTCTCACGATTGGCTACAATCTGCTTGTCTTCCGACTCCATTCCTGCAGACTCCGTTCCCTTTTGCTATGGTTCAAATCTACTAAAGGATGTTGATTAGCTCAAAATTGATCGGCGTATCCATCCGCTTTTAACTACGCGGCAGTTTGATTCCGCACCAATTCCAGCTCTCGCAGCCAGATTATTAGCTGGTTCCAAGTAGGAACAGTTAGGGACGCCAAAAAATCAAGCACTTGCAGGTTTTTGGTAGGTTCCGAAATTCTCTGTAAACAATCTGTTAACACTACTATAAGTGTGTCGGGGTCTATCTTCACATATTATCCGGTAACGAGTCTTCGGAATACGCCCGGCCTTCAACTTCTTCATAGGTGAACCATCCGCGTGATTGCGTTCAGCGAGGCATTGAGCATTGCCAGCGGGCTTCCGGCTTTGTTCTGATGAGCGGCCTACGATATCTCGCGAGAGAGTTTGATGCTTTGTTCCAATTCGGCGAAGGCTTGCGGGCAAAGCGTTATCGTGGCGTCGCGAAGCATTGCGGCGTCGACCTTGTTACACAGGATTTTCACGACTCTTCTTCGTACTCCGGTTTGATAGTCGTGGACCATTACGCCGTTCATCAGGATGGAATGGAGGTGAGAATGCTCAGCGACCCGATTCACCATCTGCTCGTAATATTCCATGGAAATATCGACGAGTATTTTCACGGCCTGGGACCTGGATCGCTTCCGTATGCTATTGCAAGCGAGTTTCTGACAAATGGCCTGACTATTTTAGTTTTTCTTCAATCCATATTTTCGGTGCGGCGAGCGCGTACTGAATAGCGGAATTGGCATCGTCATAACGATGTGACGAGTGGTCGAGAAAGTGTAGCCCGCGGTGTCCGCCTTCTTGCCAAGAGATAGTTGCAACTGAAGTATATTTTCCCGTGCTTTCATCGGGAGTAACAGAAGCGACGATTAGATGGTGTTTATATCTTTCGACCATGATTCGGTCATCGGCGATCGAACCCACGAAGCTCGCACCTCTCGCACCGCAAGATTTTGCGACCGTACAGGGGAATGATTTTTCCTGCAAAAAGCTATCGACGGTTACCTCTTCCTTGGTCGCCTCCGAAGTTGTCACGCTTCGCCATTGGCTTGGCCTCATTAACCGTTAGGGTGCGTCCCTCGAATTGCGTGCCGTTCAGCGCTGATATAGCGCTCTGCGCCTCCCTGCCTGAACTCATCTCGACAAAGCCGAAGCCTCGTGATTGACCCGTGAACTTATCCGAGATTACATTCGCCGATTCCACCGCACCGTGCGCCGAGAAAAGTTCCCCTAAACGCTCGCTCGTCACGGAATAAGTCAAACCACCAACATATAATTTACTACCCATATTCTCCTCCTACGAGAGTATTATTTACTAACCGTAGCTGTCACTGGGCGAACAATACCCAGGGGCCTTCTGTGATGTCTGTCTAATACTGAACAACCTGAAAAATAAATAAACGGAATGACTTTCGGGATTATTCCTCAGTGCTTTCAAATCCCCTCAGGGACGCCAGATCTTTCATTGCCGAAATAGATGAAATGGAAACGGCCTCTCGATTGCAAATAAAGAGGCTTCGCTTTTGACCGTTTGACTTTGAGCGGATCAGCGATTATTCCTGCCATCGCTTGGAGCGGCTTTCCGGGCAAGTAACCTCTTCTGACATGAGTGAAACCACTGGACCATACATCTAGTCGGCGACGACCATTGATTGAATTAACGTAGGCTTTGACGGAGCGTCTAATAAAAATATGAACTCTTTGGCAATACTGCGCCTAAGTTGCTGGATGGTAGTCTGTCAGTTGTTCCTCCAGCCGAGGTTTGCGCTTGCGGAAACATTCGATCTCGTCTGTGTTCATCGCGAATACAGCATGACGTTGAGCTTCAAAATAGACACCCTTAAAAACGCCATCGTTCACAATGGCATACTCGCCCGTGAAGTCTATATCGACAAAACGACCATTTCGTTCATCGTCGATCTGATGCCCGGTGCGTACTTCCATTACGTCAGTCGAGGAAGTGGCAACATGACCGTGAGGGCCCCGGATGGAACCTTGATCTACGGCTATGAATGCGCCACCGGAAAAGAAACGTTCTGAGGAGAATCCGTCCGCTAATGTGATGATTGGCGACCGCAATCAATACAGCATTTTAGCGCGCCACCGCATTTACCACTCGGCCGTCGCTGTGAGGTTTTTCAAATACCTTTGCTGCGTTGATGACTAGAGCAGGTTTTTTGCGCAGGGTCGCGTGCAGAAAATCGCCGTAGCCCGCGGCATCGACGAAAAAGAAAAATGGTTTCAAAGCGCGCCTGACGAACCTGCTCCGCTCCCAACGAATGCGGCGAATCCATATCGGCCAGCGCCTGCCGCCTTCTTCAAAAAACAATGTGAGGCTACGAACGAAATTGAACGGGCCGGCGGTAAATAGCATGCCCACGATCTCGAAACCGGTGGCGTCGCAGAGGGTTTCTAATGTAGATGGACAATAGGAGATCACATGGCGCGGCGCGTCGAGCGCGTACCAATTTTCCCGAAACAGCCAAAAAACGAGGCTCTGGGTGTTGGGAACGGTTACATAGACGAGGCCGTCGGGTTTGAGGATGCGATCGATTTCTTCGAACACGGTTAGCGGATCCGGCAAATGCTCCAGCACGTTACTCAAGCGAACGGCATCAAAAAAAGAATTTGGAAAGCGCGCTTCGGCGAGGGTTCCATGATGCACCGCAAGCCCGAGGCTCTGCGCTTGGCGCGCTCCCGTCGCGCTCCGTTCTACGCCGTAGGTCTCCCAGCCCCATTGCTTTAACCGGTAGAGATACGATCCGCCACCCACCCCAATGTCGAGAATTCTGCCGTCACCGCGATAGGGAATTACGTTCTTAGCGGTGAACCCTGAAAGCAGAAATGCCACCGCGCGCTGTAAAGCATTGCTCCCGGTGCCATGAGATTTGGGGTAACCATATCGATGCTCCAAGACGAAGCGATGCCATCCCGTGTAGTTTTTTTTACCGAGAGATTTGGCGACGCGATAACGGCCGTAGTCTTCGGGATAATAGCCGGCAAGACCCTCCTCACTCAGCGAGGGCTGGACAAAATGGGCGTGGCACTGAGCGCAGCGATGGATGCCAAAGGTCCCGGGGAGATGATGAACGCGGTCCTTGGCAAGAAATAGCCGGGGCGCACCCTCCGTATTGCATATCGGACAAGCAACCCTCGCCCGTAACGCGGCGGACGTGGCGTTATCGCCTGAGTATAGCTGCGGCGGATTTTGCGGCGATGGCATAGTTTAGAGTGACGCCGTTATTTCTTTCAGGGAACCTACGACGGCAACCACAACGCGACAGAGGTATTCAACGCCGAGGCGAGTTTTATTATGCACCGTTTCTAACAGGATTAAATACCGCGGCCCATTGAATACACTCAATGAAAGTCGCGGCTCGCCG
This sequence comes from uncultured delta proteobacterium, assembly GCA_963840855.1. GTDB lineage: Bacteria > Desulfobacterota > Binatia > UBA9968 > UBA9968 > DATACQ01. The sequence goes on along the minus strand of CAWJBB010000046.1, from coordinate 75,547 downwards.
GCGCTGAGGGCCGCAAGCTTAGTTGCGGTTTCCAAAGCCGTTCCGCCACGAGATGAACAACGTTGTCTTCCACTTGCAGCGTGCCGGTGATTCCCAGGAAGCTTACGGTTTTGGCGAGCACCGCGTAGCGCTGAAACACGCTCTCCCAGATCACGACGTTAACGAAACCGGATTCATCCTCCAAGGTCATAAAGACCACGCCGCCGGCCGTGCCGGGGCGCTGGCGGCAGATCACCAGCCCCGCATAATTGACTTTCCCGCCGTTGGCCATTTGCGCAACGGCACGCGCGTCCGGAAGGCCTTGAGCGTCCAGCGCGGCGCGCAAAGGCTCCAGGGGGTGGCGCCGCGCGCTATGCGACGACGTGCGATAATCCCAGCCGACTTCTTCGAATGGGGTCAAGAGATCGAAGTCTGGACTTTGCTGCCGCGCCGCGAGCGGCAAGGATTCGCCACGCGCGTGCGCGAGCCGGCGCAGCTCCCAGAGCGCGTTGCGCCGGTCAACGCCGAAGCTGTCGAAAGCCCCCGCTTCGGCGAGCACGCCGAGGACGTTTTCGTGCAGCCGCGCACGGCGGGCAAAATCATCGAGGGAAGCAAACGGCGCGGTCCGGCGCGCTCGGAAAATGATCTCCCAGTCCCCTTCCCCGACGCCCTTCACGTAGCGAAGTCCCATACGCACGGCGAAGCCGCCGGCGCTTTTCGTGGGGCTTTCCATCGCACAGTGCCAATCGCTGTGTTGCAGATCGACGGGAAGAACGACAACGCCGTGGCGCTTGGCGTCCTCAACGATGGTGGCCGGCGCGTAAAATCCCATGGGTTGAGCGTTGAGTAGCGCGCAGGCGAACTCGGCCGGGTAGTGACACTTGAGCCACGCCGTCGCGTAGGCGATCAAGGCGAAACTCGCCGCATGGCTTTCGGGAAAACCATACTCGCCGAAGCCGCGTATCTGCTCGAAGACCCGTTCGGCGAACTCGGGCGCGATGCCCTTTGCGCGCATGCGTGTGATCAAGCGCTCGCGATGGCGCTCCATTCTCCCCGTGCGATGCCATGCGGCCATGTCGCGCCTGAGCTGGTCCGCTTCCCCGGGGGTGTAATCCGCGGCAACCATGGCAAGGCGCATTACCTGCTCTTGGAAGAGCGGCACGCCGAGGGTCTTTTCCAGCACTGGATCTAGGCTCGGATGGGGAGACTCCACCGCCTCTTTATTCTGGCGGCGGCGCAAATAAGGATGGACCATACCGCCGGTGATCGGCCCCGGCCGCACGATGCTGATTTCGATCACCAGGTCGTAAAAATTTTTTGGCCGCAGCCTGGGCAGCATCGCCATCTGCGCGCGGCTTTCTATCTGAAACACACCCACCGTGTCGCTCTGGCAAATCATGTCGTAGGTCGCGGCATCATTCGGCGGGATCGTCGCCATGCTTAATTCGACGCCGCGGTGCTCTCGCAGGAGCTTGAAACAAAGATCGAGTTGCGTAAGTCCTCCCAAGCCGAGCAAATCAACTTTAAACAGGCCGATCTCTTCCAGATCGTTTTTGTCCCACTGGATCACCGTGCGCTCGGCCATGGTGGCATTCTCGATAGGTACGATGTCGTGCACCGGCTCATGCCCCAATAGAAAACCGCCGGGGTGAATCGACAGGTGGCGTGGAAAATCGAGGATTTCGTTGGTCAGTTGAATCAACCGCTGGTTTGATTCGCTGGCCGGCTCCAGGCCCAGTTTTCGTAACGTCTCAGGCTGCACCTGCTCGTAGGAGGAAAGAAATTTCGCCACCCGGTCCAGTGAAGTTTCGGAGTGTCCCAGGGCTTTGCCCACGTCGCGCAGCGCTGAGCGGGCGCGATAGCGCACGACGTTGGCGGCCATGGCCGCGCGCTCGCGACCGTACTTCCCATAGATATATTGAATGACTTCTTCACGCCGGTCATGCTGAATGTCTAGGTCGATGTCCGGCGGCTCCGCGCGCTCTTTCGAGATAAAGCGCTCGAAGAGAAGTCCCATGAGCACCGGGTCGATGGCAGTGACTCCAAGGCAGTAACAAACTGCGGAATTCGCCGCCGAGCCGCGCCCCTGGCAGAGAATGTCATGCTCGCGGCAGAAATCGACAATCTCCCACATGGTGAGAAAGTAGCCCGGATAATCGAGCGCCTCGATAACTTCCAACTCTTTCTCCAGCTGCTGAACCACTTCCGGAGGTATCGCGCCGCCGTAACGCCCGCGCGCGCCGTCGAAAACTATCCGGCGCAGCCGCTCAGCCGATGTTGTGCCGTCCGGCAAAGTCTCTGAAGGATAACGATAGCGGATTTCATCGAGAGTAAATGAACAGCGATCGGCCACGTCCTGCGTGCGGGCCACTGCGCCGGGGTCGTCGGCGAAAAGCCTGGCGAAAAGATATTGGGACTTCAGGGAATGCTCCGCGTTGGGCTTGAGCTTACGCCCGCATGAAGTGACGGGAATCCCATGGCGAACCGCCGTGAGCACGTCTTGCAGCGGGCGGCGCCCCGGCGTGTGATAGAGAACTTCGTTGGCGGCGATCAGTGAAAGTCCGTAGCGCTTTGCCCGCTCCCGCAGGCGCGCTTCTTGGTGGACTTCCTCTTCACGCAGGTGCCGCGCGATCATGCCATAGAGGCGGTCGCCGAAAGCGTCGCGCAGAGCGCGGGCGGCGACATCCGGTTCGCCCTCGCTCACCAGCAAGCTCTGATCCCCGCCCCACAGCGCGATCATACCCGGCGCATGCGAACAGATTTCCTCCCAACCGACGACGCTCTCCCCTTTTTCCGAGCGCAACCTTCCTTTGGTAATCACGCGGCATAGGTTGGCGTAACCATTGCGGTCCTGAGCGAGCAGAACGATGGTGGAGTTATCCGCCACCGTGAGCTCCGAGCCGATGATGAGCTTCGAGCCGATCTCTCGCGCCTTGACATGCGCGCGCACGACGCCGTAAACGCCGTCCCTGTCCGTGAGCGCAAGCGCCGGCAATCCAAGCCGGTAGGCTTCTTCCACCAATTCGTCGGGATGGCTCGCGCCTTCAAGGAAAGAAAAATTACTCTTGCACCAAAGCGGGAGGTAGGATGACATGATAGGGCAAGTATATTGATAAAACGTTATTGTAGTAAAGGCGGGGCAGCCACCGTATCGGCGTTTCCGGATGAACTACTATCATGATCCAAAGTGAACGCTAAGCCACTCGCAATCGTCCAAAGCGTTTTTTCATCAGGTCAATCTTAATGAGATAACCATGCAGGCTGTGAGTCCCGCAGCGCTCGCCCGGGGTTAACCGAAAGCCGCGTCTGACAAATGTCTCTCCCCTCTTCGCTCCGCAAAGATGAATCACGGCAGCCAGTTTTTGCTTTTGGTCCACGCTGATCCTTGCGACGGGGCGAGCATCCAGCAGCTCGACCACGCTCTGGTGCAGGTACGCGGCGGTCATTTCGGTTGCGTGGCTCGGTATGGTTCGGGTGTAGAAGTTATTGAACCAGCAGGAATGAACGTCATACCACGGCCCATCGGCGGCGACCTTATGATCCCGGATGCAGTATTTTCGAGCCTCAGCGAAGGTTCCGTCGGTGAATTGGAACATGCCGAGCGCGCTGGAGGCCGGGCGATAAATTTCGAAAGGGTTCCAAGACCACTGCCAGCGCCAGTAGGTACGGGCGATTGGGTTTCCATCACTTTCCACTTGGGCGAGGGCGGCAAGAAACTCAGCTGAAATAATGCTCGTGGAATGCTCCTCAAAGAGTAATCTATAACTCTGCCATGTAAACTCGGGGCTCTTTGAGAACGAAGCGCTAACGGGGGCGAAGAGCTCGCCGGGCTTCCGAATAACCTGATAGATCCCGTTGAGCAAGAAGAAGCCGCCGACGGCAAAAATCGAGAACCAGACCATAGCTCTATTCCATTGGAACCGGGCGATCCTTCTGGACCGTCGCTTCAAGTATCGAAGCATGCCGCTATGCGTAGTAGCCGTCATAAGCTTAGATCGCGATCACATCGGCCGCGCCGACCCTCGAATGGGCATGGGTGTGGGCCGGTATCTTGAATTAATGATGTTGCGTATATCGGCCAATAAATTACGGCAATCTAACGCCAAAACTACTGGCTCGTGCAACGACTTGTCAATCAAGACCTATGATAATACCACAATTAAAGTTTCAAGACTTGTTGGACTTGAAATGTCATTGGGGGCTAAACGTCTTGAACGGTTTGAACGACTGGAACGATTTGAACCCGTTCTCCCGCGTGCTCCCTTTCGCGGAAATCACCGCTATGGTAAAAATGTGAACATGTCGATCCTCAAAGTGGCTCGGCTTGGACATCCGGTGTTGCGCCAGGTTACGGAAGCGGTGACGTCGCGGGAGTTGCAGTCCCAAAGCGTGCAGCAGTTCATCGACGACATGATCGTAACGATGAAGGAATACGACGGTGTCGGGTTGGCCGCCGACCAGGTTCATGAATCGATGCAGATCGCGGTTCTCGAAGTGGCGGGCAATCCGCGCTACCCGAACAAGCCCGATGTGCCCTTGACCGTGCTCGTGAATCCTAAAATCACGCCGCTTACCGAAGAGATGGAAGAAGATTGGGAAGGCTGCTTGAGCGTTCCCGACCTACGCGGCCGGGTGCCGCGCTACAAAAGCATCCGCGTCGAAGCGTGGGACCGCAGCGGCAAGTCAATTGACTTCGTGGCCAATGATTTTCACGCGCGGGTGATCCAGCATGAGTTCGATCATCTCAACGGCAAGGTTTACCTTGACCGCATGGGCGATTTCTCGACTCTCAGTTTTCTCACCGAATACGTCCGCTATTGGGTGCGCTAGCAGGCGCTCACGCGTTCCGGGTCTAGAGTCTCGGGTCTCGCGTTTGCAGCAAATCCCCAACCATAATCGCCTCGCGCGATTTCTTGTTTCTAGTCGCATTGTTGAGTTTGACGACATGAAACGATAGAGTCCGGCCATGAATTTGCCGCATCTTGCATCGTCCCTCGACCGGTTGCTTTCCACCGTTTCCCAAGGCACGGCAAAGATTTTGGACCGCGCCTTATCGGGGCAGGATATCAGCAGTGACGACGCCACCGAGCTCTTCGAAGCCGAAGGTTCCGACCTTCTCGCCATGATCGCGGCGGCGGATCATCTGCGCGCCCAGACCGTGGGCGATGTCGTCACCTATGTCATCAATCGCAATATCAATTTCACCAACGTCTGCGTCAAGGCCTGCGGCTTTTGCGCTTTCAGCCGCGGCCACTTGGCGGAGGAAGGCTACTTTCTGCCCTTCGATGAAATCATCCGGCGGGCCAAAGAGGCGCAGGAGCTTGGCGCCACCGAAGTATGCGTGCAGGCCGGCCTGGCGCCCGGCTTGGATGGCTGGCACTACGTGAATCTTTGCCGCGCGCTGAAGGACGCCGCGCCCGCTCTGCATATCCATGGCTTTTCACCCGAGGAAGTTCTGTATGGATCGACGCTCACCGGCGCTTCCGTGCGCGACTATCTCTCGGCTCTCAAAGATGCCGGCGTTGGCAGTCTGCCCGGCACCTCCGCGGAAGTTCTCGTCGATGAAGTCCGCCAACAGATTTCTCCCGGGCGCATTTCAAGCGGCCAGTGGATCGACCTCATCCAGACGGCCCACGATGTCGGCATCCAGACAACTTCGACGATCATGTACGGCCATATTGAGACGGCGCGCCATAAGGCGACTCATCTAAGTATATTGCGCGACATTCAAAAACGCACCGGCGGCATCACGGAATTCGTGCCGCTGAGCTTCGTCTACGAAGAGGCGCCGATGTATCACCGTGGAAAAATCGCCGGCCTGCGCACTGGCGCCAGCGGCGCGGAAGTGATGAAAATGTACGCGGTGTCGCGCCTGATGCTGAACAACTGGATTCCCAACCTGCAAGTTTCCTGGGTCAAAGAAGGGCCGAAACTCTCGCAGATCGCGCTCATGGCAGGGGCCAATGATTTCGGCGGTACGCTGATCAATGAAAGCATTTCCACCGCCGCCGGCGCCGGCTACGGCCAGCTCATGAAACCGTCGCAGTTCCGAAATTTGATCCGTGAAATGGGCCGCATCCCCGCCGAGCGTTCAACAACTTACCAGAAGGTCAAAGTCTTCGAAACCGACGATCGCGCCATCGATCTCTTGGACGAAGTGGATAACGCAGGCGAACGCTTCGGATCCTACCGGAATCTGGTTCAACGTAAAGACTACCGATTCAGAGACTTTTATCGTGAGCAAAAGGCCCGCAATTCGTAACATCACGGCAAGCTCCCTGCCAAACGATGGATGGCAACCCCGCTGAATTCGAAGCCATCGGCAACCGCATTGGTTTTCGTGTCGTGGAGGATTCCGCCGAGAGGCTTTGCCTTCTGTGGCAGGGGCCGCGCTTCCCGGCGTTTCTCTGCCTGGGAATCGCCTTGATGCTGCTATTTGTTTCAATTCCCATCGTGCAGGCGATTTACCTGAACGGCTTCGCCAGCCGCGTCGCATCGCTCTGGTATTTTCCATTGATGAACCTCGTGCTGATTTGCGTCGCATTCTATCTGCTCGCTCAGCGGCGCAGGATCGTGATCGATAGTGCGGCGCATGTCGTGACGCTCACAAAGCGAAAATTTCACAAAACCATTTCGCTGACGTTGTCCTACGACGACATCGAGAACGTCAAGCTGGGATCGGACCAAGTTTACAGCGGCTTCGCCGTGGCGGGCTCCTCGGCGGCACAAAGTTTTCCCGTGCCTTCGTTGCGGTTATGCCTGAAAGGAGGCGCTTCGGTGCTGGTCGACCGCGGCAGCGCGCGGAGACTTAAGGAGTTGGGTGAGAAAATTGCACCACGGCTCGGCCTGTCGCTGGAAAACGCCGCTGCGCTGCGGTGAAGGCACGCCAGTTACAACGTTCAAAAAGTTCAAATCGTTCAAGCCGTTCAAATCGTTGGCCGGATTGTTTCCACGGCTTGAACGATTTGAACGCCTCCCAATCGGTTCACTACGACGCGGAACTGCGGCCGATGACCTGGTGCAGTTGGTTGACCATTTTTCTTACGCCATCTTGCGCCAGCTGTTCGGCCGTCAACCATCTAATCCCGCGCTCGCGGATGTCGCCCAGCGACAAGATGTTTTCGGTCAACCCTTTCTGAGTTTCGTCAAATCGCGCGGACCAGATAACGTCGCCGCGCTGCACGTCTATCAAATCGAGAGTGAATGCCACCGATGCCGGGCTTTTGACACCGAGCTCGCTTCCCACCCTTTCACGGTAACGCAGCACCCGTCCAGTGAGCACGGCATCGGCATAAACCAGTTCTCCGATCTTTCTAAGACGAGCCATGTCGTTGCTCGGCGCGACGCTTTCGCTGACTTCCCTTACCTCGCTGTCCGATACGATCTGCCATGTCGGCGTGGCAGCCATCGCCGAGTGAACCAGCCGCATAAGCACTTCTCCCGGATCCTGGCGCTCAGTTTTTTTCTCAGCCGGTTCACCGAGCAATGGGTTCTTGGCCTGCGCCGCGGCTGGCGGCGCTACTGGCGCAACCACGGCGATGCGCCTGATATGGCGCGCCTCCAGGTCGGTGGTTTGTTTGCTTTGAATGTTTCCCGACGAAAGACCGCAGGCGGCCACGAACGGAAAAAGGGCTAGAGCCGACATCATTAGTTTCATATTCTACGATGAGACAGTTTCCCGCCACGAAGGAACTAAGTTAGAAAAATTCACATTTCAATTTCCAAATTTTGCTTTGCGGTTCAATCTCTGTCGATCTTATTTTGCTTGCGGGTCCGCCGCGATGGCTCGGATGCCAAGCTCGCGCAGCTGCTTCACATCCACCGAAGACGGCGCGTCGGTAAGCATGCACACGGCGCGCTGGCTTTTTGGAAACGCGATGACATCGCGCAACGACTTGGCGCCGCTCAAAAGCATAGCTAAACGGTCGATGCCGAAAGCGATGCCGCCGTGGGGCGGTGCGCCGAAACTCAAGGCTTCGAGGAAGAAGCCGAACTTGGCTTCCGCCTCCTCCGCGCCGATACCCATCAGGCCGAGAATTTTTTTCTGCAGCTCCGCCTGGTGAATACGGACGCTGCCGCCGCCGATCTCCGTGCCGTTGAGCGCGAGGTCGTAGGCTTTGGAGCGGGTTTTGGCGGCATCGCTATCGAGCAATGACAAATCTTCGTCAAGCGGCGCGGTAAATGGGTGGTGCAGCGCGACGTAACGCTTCTCTTGCGCATCGAATTCCATTAGCGGAAAGTCGACCACCCAGACCAGCGCAAATTCGTTTTCCGGAATCAGGCCGAGCTTCTCGCCCAGATGCAAGCGCAGGTTGCCGAGGGCGTCGTTGACGATCTTGAAGGTGTCGGCGGAAAAAAGTATGACGTCGCCTACCGTGGCGCCGGCGATTGTTTCTATTTCCTTCTGTTCGGATTCCGACAGGAACTTGGCCATGGGCGACTGCCAACCCTCGGCGGTGAGCCTGGTCCAGGCGATTCCCTTGGCGCCGAAAGTAGCAACGTACGGCGTCATGTCATCCAAATCCTTGCGCGACAGATCTCCGCCGCCGGGTATGCGGATGCCTTTGACGCCGCCGCCCTTTTCGATGGCCGCCGCGAAAACCTTCGCCTTGCAATTGCGCAAGGCGTTCGTAAAATCCACTAATTCGAGACCGAAGCGGATGTCCGGCTTGTCCGAGCCGAAGCGTCCCATTGCCTCTTGCCAGGTCATGCGCGGGAAAGGCTGCTTCAACTCGATGCCCTTCAGCTCTTTGAAGAGCAACGAAATCATCCCTTCAACGACTTCCATCACGTCCTCCGGTTGCACGAAGGACATCTCCATATCCAGCTGGGTAAACTCGGGCTGGCGGTCGGCGCGTAAATCTTCGTCGCGGAAACACTTGACGATCTGGAAATAGCGATCCAGGCCGCCGACCATGAGAACCTGCTTGAATAACTGCGGCGACTGCGGCAGGGCGTAAAACTTCCCTTGATAAATACGGCTAGGCACAAGATAGTCGCGCGCCCCTTCCGGCGTGCTCTTGGTCAACACCGGGGTCTCCACATCGATGAAGCCTTTGCCGTCGAGATAATCGCGGATCAACTTGGTCATGCGATAGCGCAACAAGAGATGATTCAAGCTGCGAGGACGGCGAAGATCGAGGTAGCGATACTTGAGCCGGGTATTTTCGTTGGCTTCGGTCTCATTGTCGATGGTAAAGGGAGGCACCTGCGAGGCGTTGAGGAGCCTTAGCTCGCCGGCGATTAGTTCCACGTCGCCGGTGGCGAGATTCGGGTTCACCGTTTCCACGGTCCGATGCGCAAGCGTCCCGCGCACCGCGATCACGTCTTCGGAGCGGATCTGTTTGGCCTTTTCGTGGGAGCTCGCGTCTACTTCCGGGTTGAATACCACCTGGCAGAGGCCGGTTCGGTCTCTCAGGTCGACGAATATAACCCCCCCATGGTCGCGCCGCGAGTGAACCCAGCCGGCGAGAACCAGCTCGCTCCCCACGCCGGCGGCGCGCGGTTCGCCGCAGTAGAAGCTGCGCTTCCAATCGCCCAACGGATCGCTAAAGATCCTCTCCGTCGCCATCAGCCCACCTTCTTCGCTAAGAATGCTGTCTCGACGTTCGCCAAACTGATTTCCTCCTGCTGCTTGCTCGCCATGTCGCGCAGGATAACTTTTCCTTTTTGCAATTCGTCGTCACCCACGATCAACACGGAACGCGCTTTGAGTTTGTCGGCGCGGCGCATTTGACTTTTCAAGCTGCGCGCTTCGCCTTCCAACTCCACGCTCAACCCCCTTTGGCGCAACCGATGCGCCAACGGGAAAGCCCACTCGCGCCCATTGGCGCCGACCCAAGCGATAAACAGCCCGGGGCCGGTGGCTTCACGCGGCTCCGACGCGCGCAGCAAAAGCACTAGCCGCTCAACGCCCAACGCAAAACCAACGCCGGGAATCGCCGGTCCGCCTAACGCCTCGACCAAACCGTCGTAGCGCCCGCCGGCGGCCACCGCGCTCTGCGATCCCAGCTGGGTGCTCGTCCACTCGAAAGTCGTGCGGCAATAGTAGTCGAGGCCCCGCACCATGCGCGGATTGAGGCTGTAAGCCACGCCGGTTTCGCGCAGCAGGCGCTGCACCACGTCGAAATGCTCACGGCAGGCCGCACATAGTCCATCGATGATCGACGGCGCGTCCGCCGTCGCGGCGATGCAGCCCGCCTCCTTGCAATCCAGCGCGCGCAGCGGATTGCGCTCGATGCGTCGCTGGCAATTGGCGCAGAGACTTGCCGCCCGTTGCCGGAGAAATTCCAACAAGCGCGCGCGGTACGCGGGGCGGCAGTCGGCGCAGCCGAGGGAATTGAGTTGGAGCGAGGGCTCAGTCAACTGCAGAGCCTCGAGATAATCATGGAGCAACAGCAGGATTTCGGCGTCGATGAACGGGTCGCCTCGCCCCAAGGCCTCGGCGCCGATCTGGTGAAACTGGCGCAGTCTCCCCTTCTGCGGGCGCTCGCGCCGAAACATCGGGCCCATGTAGTAAAGCTTGCGCACCGGTTCAAATTTATACATTTCCGATTCGACGTAGGCGCGCACGACCCCGGCGGTTCCTTCCGGCCGCAGCGTGAGCAGAGCGTCGTTATCGTCGTGGTCGGCGAAAGTATACATCTCCTTCTCGACGATGTCGGTGGTCTCACCGATGGAGCGGCTGAATAGTTCGGTCTTTTCGAGAATCGGAATGCGGATCTCGGCGAAATTATAGACACTTAAGACCCGCCGCGCCTCGGCCTCGGCAAGCTGCCAGAACTCCACCTCCTCGGGAAAGACATCCGAGAAGCCTTTGATGCCGGTGATTTTCATGGATTCGACTCGTGGTTATCAAAATAAGACACCATAAGAACCTATATAGGTCAAGACGACCAGCCAGGCCGTGATAGAGGATCGAAGATTGCCATCTTCCACCCTTTCTCTTTGCTGCTCAATCACTTCGATAGATCGTTTCAACAGCCTGCTATTTAGAACTGCGCGCCGCATGGCGATACACCCGGCTGCGCCGCGTCGTGCCATGCAGCTCGGCGAACAAAAAACCGCGAAAGGTCATAAAATAGGTGAGAAATAAACCTAAACCGAAGGCGATGGCGAACCATTGCAGAAAATCCGGCAACACCCAGACTAACGCGTAAAGAAGGCGCAGCAGAAGAAATCCCACCGCGGTGATGATGATATTGGGCAGCAGCCATTCGAGCCAGTTTTCCACGATGAAGTTGTAACTCGCGCTCAGGAGTTCCAGCCCTGAGGTGCGGGTTTGATAGATTAATTCCGGCACGGGATTGAGCAAAACATAAAGCACTACCTGAATTAGAAAATATATTAGCCCGCCGTTTGGGACGGACCCGAGAGCCATGGCGGCTATCCTCATCGGAATCCATATGATGAATGCCACCGTCAGCAAATCCCAGAGATAAGCAGTGAAGCCATTGACGAAATCGTCGACATTGGCTTTTCCGCTAACGATCATGTTTTTGATTAAATGGAGCCCCGAGCTGAGGCAGGCTTGGCTCGCCAGCGTCAATAGGAAGCCGCCGAGAAATCCCAACGGCAGCGCCAGAAGACCGGCCATCGACATGATGAAGCCATAGGCCAACGGCGCAAAGCTTACGATCCAGTTTTTCGCGACGCACTGCCAAGATTTTTGTAACGCCACCGCATAGATCCACAACGTCGCCTGGACGATCTTCATTTATCTCTCATAACAGAAAAATCATTTCGCTTCAGCGATACGAAGAGCGCCTCAAATTGCCGAGGCAGTGGTCTTGTCAAGTGCGATAGTTGTCGCGCCGGTCGGATCGGACAGGCTCGCGACGATCTCCGCCGGAATAGCCTGAGCCTGGATCTCGCCCGCTCGCTCGGGACGCGGACCTGCCCAAACACGCTTCTCGACGCCTTCGAGCGCAAGCTCGCCGTCTCTCAACAGTCGATGACGCACCGTGAAGCTGCTTCGCCCCCATTCGCCGATCTCGCTCTCCACAACGATCTCATCGTCGAAACGGCATGGTTTGACGAACCGGGCGCTCACTTCGACGATTGGCATACCAACGATGCCATATTTTCGCCGCATGGCGAGCGGCGTTAAACCGGTGCGCTCGAACAGCCATCCGGTGCTACTATCAAAGATAATGAGGTATTGCGGATAAAACACGATCCCCGCGGGATCGCATTGACCCCATTCAATGCGCAGCGTTCGACGGTTGACCAGCATCGGCTCGCTTTCCTTTCGTCAAGGATAAATCATAACTATAAACCACCCTGAACGGCCGACTGGTGAACTCGACCGGGGTTCACGCCGCAATCGGGCGCGGCTAATTTTCCTCTTTCCGATAGCGCGGCATTACCCGGGAGGCGAAAAGCTCCAGGGTCCGAAACGCATCACCCTCGTTGATACCACCAAAGTTGATCTGCATCGACGGTTCGTGCTCGCCGATGAGGTTTCGGTTGAACTCCACCTGCTCGATCACCTCCTCCGGTGTCCCCACGAGGGCCGTGTGGCTGTCAATCATCTTCTCGGGGGTAAGCGCGCCGATGGCCTCCACGAGTTTCTCATAGCCGGCGTATTGGCCTGAGGCTTTACCCGTCCAAGAGCGCACCGCCTCACTGAAGACTTCGACATAGCGCTCCACCGGCCGCTTGAATCCCTCGACGGCTTCCCGATGGGTTTCAGCGACGTAACAGTGAAGCGAAGATTGAATCTGCTCGGCGCCCGGCGCATGGCCGGCGCCGCGCCAGGCGTCGCGGTAACTCTGCACCAGATCGCGGACGAGATCGAGATTACTGGCGAAGGGGACGATCATAATATGGTAGCCGCGTCGCCCTGCCCATATGAAAGACTCTTTTGTCGCCACCGCGGCGATCCAGATCGGCGGATGCGGCTGCTGCACCGGCCGGGGCATGAGGCGAACGTCTTGAAACCTATGAAATCTTCCTTCGTAGGAGAGCCGTTCTTCAGTCCAGAGGCGGGTAATAACGTCGATCCCCTCTTCAAAGCGCGCGCGGCTTTCGTCCATCTTGACGTTGAAGACATCGAACTCCTTGGGAATGAACGCGCGCCCGAAGCCGGCGTCGAGCCTGCCGTTGCTGATGTTATCCAGCATTGCCAACTCGCCGGCGAGCTTGATCGGGTTGTTGAAGGCAGGGATCACCGCGCCGGTGATGAGCCGGATACGCCGCGTCCTGGCCGCGATGGCTGATAGAAGAACGATGGGGTTGGGGCTATGGCCGCCATAATCATGAAAATAGTGCTCGACGGTCTTGACCGAATCGTACCCCAATACGTCGCCCCGTTCCGCGAGACGAAGCGCCTGCGCGAAGTACTCGGCCGTGGACATGTCCTGCAAACGAAACGACGGGAAAAAGTTAAGACCGAAGCGCATCAAAGGCTATGGCGATTACTAGCAGAGTTGCCGTAACTTCGAGTTCAAGGTTTAAATGTTCCGGATTCAGCCCCGATTGTCTTCCGTCCGCGGTGCGAAGGCGGGGGACAGGCTGATTTCGAGCTCCCGAGCGGAACCAATCAACCTGTCCCTTTTGCGTCCTAAATAAAGACTGGACTGCTACTTGCGCGCGGTGACGCGCTCGCCGCCGAGATGGCCTTGCCAGCCTTTCAGATCTTCGTAGTTCATCCGCTTGGCTTCGGCCCGGGGATCTCGCGCCGACATGCGCAGGATCTTAAGCGGTTGATCCGACGCCGACTCGAACCAGTAATCCTGTCCGTCCGGCATGAAGAGGCCTTCCTGTGGACCGATCTCGAACACCTCGTCGTCGGTCTTACCGTAGAACCGAGCGCGGCCTTCAAGGACTAGCCACGCCGCGTCTTGGCCAGTGTGGGCGTGGCGGTTCGTCTCGCCTCCGGCTAGGACCACTTGCATGCCTAGCCCCAAAAGGCTGCTATCGCTGTTGCTAATCAGCCGTTCGGTTTTCTTGGGAAGGCCTTTGAAGTCCGGGTCATTGAACTCGCACTTGAAAGTCCTTATCCCGCGTTGTTTGGTTTCCATGATCGACAATTCTCCCTTCTGTCAATTATAATCGCACCGATCTTCTCCCTTTGTATCCGATGGACGGCATTTACGTCAACCGCAGAAGTTATCTATATGGCGCTTGACAGCGGCTGACGGGCGATATAGACCCGTCGGGTCGGCAACAACTTTCGGAAGGATTTGAAATCAATGGAACTCACGGAAAAAATAGCCCGCTATGTGGTGGAGTTGCAGTACGAACAACTTCCGCAGGAAGCTTTGGCAGTCGCTAAAACCGCATTCGTCGACTGCATCGGAGTCACTCTTGCTGGGAGCAGAGAAAAGAGCGCGACTATATGCGGGCAGATAGCCCGACAGGAAGGAGCCGCCGCCGAGGCGAGCGTTTACGGCCAGGGATTCAAGTCATCGGCGCTCCAAGCCGCCTTCGTCAATGGGACCGCTGCCCACGCGCTGGATTTCGATCATAGTTTGTATTTGGGCCAGCCCACGTCCGGCGTGATCCCGGCGATCATGGCCCTGGGCGAATCCCTCGGGGCGCGCGGGCGCGATTTGCTGGCGGCATACGTCGCAGGCTTCGAAGTAACGGCGAAAATCGCCAGGTCGATACCTGAAAAAGGTCGGGGCAAATGGCACAGCGCGGGAACTCTGGGCACCTTTGGCGCGACGGTTTCCTGCGCCAAGCTGCTGCGGCTGGACGCTGATCAACTGCGCATGGCCCTTGGAATTGCCGCTGCCATGGCGAGTGGAATTGTCTGCAACTATGGAACGATGTCCAAACCATTGGATACTGGCCTGGCAGCGAGGAACGGCGTAACTGCGGCGAAGCTCGCTCAAGCAGGGTTCACCGCCAGTCCACAGGGCCTTGAATCGGAATCAGGTTTCTTCGGCGCTTATCTTACCCTGCCTCCGGATCTGAGTCCTTTCGCGGAGCTCGGTCAGTGCAATGACCTCCTCCACGGCATAAAGATCAAGCCCTATCCTTGCGGCGGGCTCGCTCACAACGCGATCGATGCAGTGCTCGATATGCGCTCCAGCCACGGGATCGCTCCAGAAATGGTGGAAGCGATCGACGTTGGCGTAGCCGAACACGCTTACAGCCGGCTGGTTTTTCGCATTCCCCAGACGGGGCTCCAGGGAAAGTTTTGCATGGGTTATGTCTTGGCGCGGGCGATGATCGACGGCAAAGTTTCTCTGGATGCGTTCACGGATGCCGCGGTGCGCGAGCGCCATATTCTAGAATTCGCGGATCGGGTTCATATGAACCTTGACTCCAGCCTTTCCGAAAGTTCCACGGGAGCCCGCCCTTCCAAAGTGACGATGCGCTTAAAAGGCGGACAGACTCTTTCGCGCCACGTTGAGCACGCAAAGGGCGGCGCCGAGCATCCCCTTTCGGCGCAAGAGTTAAGAGAAAAATTCGTCGATTGCGCGCGGCGAGCGATCGACGAAAAGGCGCTTCCGGAGATTTTGGATTCTCTAGAGAGGTTGGAAACCGTCGAGGATATCCGCCCTACTTGTCGCCTGCTCATGGGATAAAGAAAGGCGGGGGATGCGCCGCAACCCAGCAACACAAAGGAGAAACTGTCATGGAAAAGCAACTGTCAACGGTAATTCTGGAAAAAATTAGCGGCACTGGCGTCGCCAGGATTATTTTCAACCGGCCGGAAAAACGAAACGCGGTGAACGGACAGCTCGTTGACGATGTCATGAGCGCTCTGGAAGCGGTCCGAGCCGATCGCGAGATCAATGTGGTTATCACAAAAGGCAATGGGCCTTCTTACTGTTCGGGCCTGGACCTCTACTATTTGCGCGCGCAGAACGAGGAACCTCCGGCGGATTGGGATAAGTTCAGTCCAACTGCCGTGATGTTTGAAGCGATCCGCAACTTCGCCAAAGTAACCATCGCCCAGGTGCACGGCTATTGTCTCGGCGGTGGTCTCGCGCTGATGAACTCACATGATCTCGTCATTGCAGCTGCGAACGCTCAGATCGGCATGCCGGAAATACTGCGCGGCAGCTTCGGACAAATGGCGACGAGCACTCTCTTTCACGCCGGTGTGCCGATGAAAAAGGCGGCTCTGATTCAACTCGGTGGGCAAAACATCACAGGCACCGAGGCGGACCGGCTCGGTCTCGTTTCGATGGCGGTTGCGGAAGCGGAACTGGAAACTGTGACGCTAAAACTGGCACAGGAAATTGCCTCCCGCCATCCCGCGGCTTTGGCAAACGCCAAGATCGCCGTTCAGATGGGCCGGGACCTCTCGCTGCCTCAGGCCATGAGCCTTGACCAACTCGTCGGGGCGCGACAACGGCTGATGGTTGATCCGCTGGGTCAAGTGGGCGAGTACTTGTCTTCACAGAAGGGTGGGCCTAACCCAGGCTATCGTAGAACGGACGTGAAATGATCTGTATTTTTGTGCGCGATGAATGAACCCTGTGCGTAGTTAAATTCAGCCGTCGTAATGATCAGGCCGCACGGCGGCTCTGCGAATTTTCTTCTCGGCCTGGCGATGCTTTTCATCGAGCATCCGCGACTTGGCGCGCCGGGAACGCTTTCTCTTCTGGCGCCGAATCTTGGCGGCCCTTTGTTCCTCCGCCGTTTGGGTGCCTCTAACCTTGGCCTCGATTTTATCCAGCAGAATTCTTCGGGCCAGGAAACGATTGAGCGCCTGGGAGCGCTCCTTTTGGCACTTGACCCGGATACCCGATGGCCGGTGATAGAGCAGCACACAGGTCGAGACTTTATTGACGTTCTGGCCGCCGGCGCCCGACGAGCGCACAAATTGCTCCTCGATATCCTGCTCTCGAACATCCAGGGCTCGCATGCGCTCAGAGAGTTGTTTTTCTTTGTTGGGTGAAACGGGAAACGATGTCATAGATGAACCCGTCACTCCCTTCTCTAGGTCAGCGCTTGAACTTCTCCTGATATAGCTTTTCCCCGGTGCCGCAGCCACGGTTTAGCCGCAACGACCGAATATGTTTTTACTGGATGGAGTCGAACAGGTCGATCGGAGGTACTCTTTCGTAATAATCTTACAGAGACGCAAACGGGTTACGTATCGTGACTTGTTTGTTGATGATTTGCCCGTCCTGTAAGTCTTCGGAATAGAGCGCCGGAAGGATGGGCCGGCACCCCTACCTTTCGGTAGGACACAAATCATGAACACGAACAACAAGAGCAAAATCCTTTGGGCAAAATACCAGGATTCAAATGCCGTAGAATCTTTTCGGGTTGTCGGAAAGAATCTTCCTTTTCACCTCGGGGCTAAGTCCTCCCATTGCTTTGAACCTGGAAATCGCATTCAGCTCGCTGGAGGTGTCGCCGTGGCCATAGTCGGTGCCGATGACGAGATTCCCTTCGCCCGCGTAGGACATGATGTACTCAAAGTCGTCGTCGGTCTGAGTGGAAACGTAAATGTTGTACTCGCCAAAGCAATTGGTGGAAACCGGATGCTCGCTCCCTAAAGACCGCCGCACGGCCTCGTGAACCACCCAGGGTACCCACTGGCTCGATGTCTCGATGAAACCCCAGCGCAGCTTCGGGAAGACTCGAGGTATCTCGCTCATGATCAGCGCGTAGCACGCGGTGACCGTCGGGATTCGAAATGTCGAGAAACCGCCGCCGGATTCGTTGGTCATCAATTTGAACAGTTCGGGGTTCCCGTTCGCAATATGGACGGTGACTGGAATGTCGAGGCGCTGCGCCTCGTCGTAGATCGGATAGTAAAAAGGATCCGTCATCAGTTTATTCCGCTCGAAGGGCCGAATGCACACGCCAACGGCGCCATGTTCCTTGGCGAAACGAATTTGCGGCACAGCCTCCTCGGGTGTCAGCGCCGGCACCACGCAAGTCCAGCGCAGACGATTCTCGCCCAGCTTCCAGACATCCGCCAACCAGCGGTTCCAACTCCAACAGAGCGCGATCTCTACGTCCGGCCGGCGCGTGAGGGGCCTGAGCCAGAGCGAATTGTAAAGCACTTGAACGTCGATCCCCAATTCGTCCAAATGCTTGAGCCGCTGCGTCACGTCGCTTAGCTCGCGGGCTTTCACCGGAGTTCCCACCTCCCGGCCGAATCTTTTGACATGCTCTTCAGCTTCTTTCTCGTTGGGCGAAGGAAACTTGGGGCCGAGATTCTCGCCATCGAGAACCCAATACTGTCTCTCCGGGTTATCCGGCTCAGCCAGGAGCGTTGGGCGGAATTTCTCTTCGGCCGCGTCGAGATAATCCCATACCCGCTCACTCTCAACCACATGCGCGTCGGCGTCGATGACATCGGTTTTCACTTTTGCCGTTGACATAGATTCCTCCGTTCTTCAAACCATTACCCGACATCGGCCCGGCTGTCCATCGCCAAAAGTTGTGGTCTAGACTCCCAAGGCTGGGTCTAGCGTTTTCGCCAGACCACCACCAGTAGACTCGGGACCTCTTGTCGCACGTCAGCCCATTCCGTGGATAGGCTCTTCGGATATGTGGACAATTTCCGCCCCTGGGCTATAAGTCACACGCAAGATGGCCTTGTAACAACTATTGGCTCAATTCGTCACCACGAACCCTTAACTCGAAGCTGCGCTAGCGCAAGGAGGCTCTATGCTAATCGTGAAATGGAGTCTAGTCGCGGTTTTAATCTTCGGCCTGGCCTACGCCGCCATGGCGCCCCACAAAGGAGGCGAAGATGAAACCGGCCCCTATGAAGTTGTTTCGAACTGGCCACAGCCGCTGCACAACGACGGCTGGAGCTGGGGCTCGGTTGCCGGTGTATGGGCCGAGACCCCGGACCGCGTCTTCGTCTTTCAGCGCGGCGAGCTGGAGGTGCTAAAGGAGCCCATCGGCGGCGGAGGACTTCCCAAGCGGGTCGCGACGCAAGCGAAGCCGCGCTGGGAGCATTGCCTTTTGATCCTCGACCGCAATGGCAAGCTGGTCGATTCTTGGGAACAGCACAACGACAAGTTTGTCAGGCCGCACCGCGTGACATCAGCCCGTACGACCGCGAGCAAAACGTCTGGTTGGTTGACGATGGCGCGCACCAGATCCTGAAGTTCTCGCCGGATGGCAAGAAAGTGCTGCTCACGCTCGGCGAATTCAAGAAACCCGGCCACGGCCCAATCAATTCAATCGGCCCACCGATGTGGCATTCCTCCCCAATGGGGATTTTTACGTAAGCGACGGCTACGTAAATACCCGCGTGGCGAAGTACGACAAAGAGGGCAAGTTTCTCTTCGAGTGGGGCAAGCCTGGGAAAGGTCCGGGCGAATTCAATCTGGTGCATAGCATCGCCATCGACTGGACCGCCAGCGCGTCTATGTGTCGGACCGTTCCAACTCGCGCATCCAGATCTTTGATTTGAACGGCAAGTACGTCGACGAGTGGAACAATATCCGTTCGCCCTACTACGTCGTCATGTCGAGAGACGGAGAAGTCATTGTCTCCGACGGAGTTACGCAAAAGATGCTCAAGTATGACCTCAATGGCAAATTGCTTAGTTCCTGGGGTACGTTCGGGCCGCTCCCTGGCGGCATGTGGGGACCGCATCAAGTAAGCGTCGACAACGAGGGGAGCCTTTACATCGCCGAAGTCTTTAACGGCCGAGTGCAGAAGCTACGCCCTAGACCAGGCGCAGATCCCAAGCAGCTCATCGGCCAGACGGTGCACAGCTTGTCCCGCTAAGTAGGTTTCGCCGGGGTCCGCTCATCGGCGCGAGAAAAAAACGTCAATGGGTTTTGCGATGCGCACCCACTATTCAGGCGCTCCACGGATTCAGCGCGGTGCGGCGGATTCTTCATGCTCGCGCTCATGCCGTAGCTTTGTTTGGTGGAGCATAAGGATGAATTGCCGGTCTGGCAGTAGCGGCAACGCCCGCAGGTAATCGCAGACTCGACGATCACCAGATCGCCTTCTTTAACGCGCCATTTCCTTGCGGCTTCATGGCCGATCTTTTCAATGCGTCCGACAACCTCGTGGCCCAAAATCTGCGGCGGCAACTGATAAGGCCAGTGCTCTCCTTCGGTGTAATAGTGATAGTCGCTGCCGCAAATACCGCACAACTCCACTTTCAAAATCGCGTCCGCTGGCGATACCTGCGGGACTGGAAAGCTGCGCATTTCAATTTGCCGCTTGTCGGTCACCACCGCGGCGTAGGATTCAAAAGCAGACATCGGTTACCCCTTTTTCACTGAGGCATACTCGCGAAATCATTACCTAACCCGGACTCCGCTGTCTACTAAAAATTATCAAACATATTGAATTTCGGATGAGAGAGGATTGAAACAACTGTGTCTCGCAAAGACGCAAAGCATGCCTGAGCCACGTCGAAATCTCATTAATCGACGATGAGATGTGCCGCGCTGTAGCTGAACGTCGCCGTAACCTTTTCTCCTTCTGCAAGTCCCAGCCCGAAGCCAACCCTTCGATCTACTAGCGCCACGACCTCGATGCCACCGCAGTCCATGGTTATGCGCTGGTGCATCACGCCCGTCGATATACCGGTAATTCTTCCCATGAGCCGGTTTGAATTGCTCGTTTCACAGCTTCCTCGGCTGAGCACGACATCTTCCTGGCGGAGACAAACAACGACCTTTGCGCCGGGCGTGAATCTTCCCGCCATCTTAAACTTGTTCTGATTGACCCGGATAATAGTCCATTCCTCTTCGCAGTCTTCGACCACGCCGGGCAGAAGGTTCTCAACGCCGACGATCTCGGCCACGGCTTCGCTGACAGGTCGACGAAAGACCTCCTCGCGGGCGCCGATTTGCACCAG
The DNA here is from genome assembly GCA_963840855.1 of uncultured delta proteobacterium. Taxonomy (GTDB): domain Bacteria; phylum Desulfobacterota; class Binatia; order UBA9968; family UBA9968; genus DATACQ01. The sequence goes on along the minus strand of CAWJBB010000046.1, from coordinate 54,810 downwards.
GCGGCCAAGATGTAAAACACCGACGCGGCCGGCGAGGCCGAAAGCCTCGTTCCTATCGTGGGTGACAAATACCGTGGTTATTCCGCTGTCTTTTATAATCGGTTGAAAATCCCGCAGCAACGCTTCCCGGCTGGTGGGGTCCAGAGCGGCAAAAGGCTCGTCGAGCAACAGAATTTCAGGTTCGAGCACAAGAGCGCGGGCAAGGCTAGTGCGTTGGGCTTCGCCGCCGGACAAACTGCGAGCAGACTGTCCCCGCAGGTGAGCGATGCCCAGCCGCTCCAGCCAGGGCTCGAGACGCCGCGCAATGTCACGGCTGGCAACGCCGCGCAGCCTCATACCGAGGGCGGCGTTTTCGTAAACTGTCGCGTTGACCAGCAGCGGCTCCTGAAACACCGTGGCGATGCGCCGCCTGAGTTCAAGCGAATTTCCATCAAACGCATGCTCACCGCGGAACAGCACCGTGCCGCTGGTGGGACGCTGGAGCAAACCCATCACCCGCAGCAAGGTCGACTTACCGCCGCCGTTTGGCCCGATGATCGCCAGAACTTCGCGGGGATGCAAATCGAGAGCCGCGATCTGCAACGCGACTAAGTTGCCGTAACTGACAAGTACGTCGCGCAGTGTCAGGAGAGTCGCGGCCACCGCAGTTGCTCCCGCTGCTGAATACGGGTGAGAAGAAAGTTTATGGCGAAGGTCAGCGCCAGCAGGATCAACCCCAGCGCGATGGCGATATCGAAGTTGCCTTTGCCGGTTTCCAGCACCGTGGCGGTGGTAAGAACGCGGGTCTGGCCGCGGATGTTGCCGCCCACCATCATCGAGGCGCCGACCTCCGAGATGACCCCGCCAAAGCCGGCCATAACCGCCGCCAGCATCGGTAACTTCGCCTCTTTGCACAACAACCACAGCAACTGAGTCTTCGATGCGCCGATGCCGAGCAATTGCAAGGCGAGCTTGGGATCGAGGGCTTGAAAACTCGCCATCGTTAAACCGGCGACGATGGGAAAAGCGATGATCACCTGGGCGACGACCATCGCAGTGGGTGTGTAAATCAACTCCATGAAGCCGATAGGCCCGCTGCGCCAGAGGAAAATCGACACGAACAGACCCACCACCACAGGCGGCAGGCCCATGCCGGTATTGATCAAGGCAACCGCCGCGCTGCGCCCGGGAAATCCCGCAAGCGCGAGAGCGATGCCGAACGGAATACCGAGCAAGAGCGAAAGTAGCGTCGCATAGCCGGAGACCTGTAGCGAGCGCCAGGTGATAGACCACACCTCGGCATCGAAACCCAAGACGAGCTCGGCAGCCTTGACGGCGCCCTGCCAGATCAGCTCCATGTCATACCCCCAATTCTTCTTCTCGCTTGTGGGCAACGGGCACAAACAATGGCTGGCCGAACTTTTCGACGCCGAAGTTCTTGATCAAATTTTGCGCTTGCGGCGACACCAGAAAATCCGCGAACGCCTTGCCCCCGGCGGCGTTCACGCGCGGCCCGTTGGCGGGATTCACTTCCATGACGGAATAAATGTTCAGCAATGCGCGATCCCCTTCAACGAGAATCGGCAGAGTCACGCGCTTGCCCAGCGCCAGATAAGTGCCGCGATCCGTGATCGTGTAAGCATTACGTTCGTTCGCAATATTCAGAGTCGCGCCCATGCCCTGCCCCGATTCGATGTACCACGGGCCAATGGGTTGGATACCCGCCTCTTTCCAGAGGGCTTTTTCAAGAGTATGGGTCCCGGAGTTATCGCCGCGGGAGACAAACGCGGCCTTGGCTTGCTCTATCGCTTTCAATGCCGCCAGCGTGGATTTGACCGTACGTATCTTGGCCGGATCGTCTTTCGGCCCAATAATGACGAAATCGTTGTACATCACCAGGCGACGGTTTTGCAGTTGGCCGCCGGCGACATATTTCTTTTCCAGGCTGGGGGCGTGAACCAGAGCCACGTCGGCATCGCCTTTGGCCGCCAGCGCCAGCGCCTGACCGGTGCCGACGGAAACCGTCTTCACGCTGTAGCCGCTCTGTTTTTCGAACACCGGCACTAGCAGGTCGAGCAAGCCGGAATCCTGCGTGCTCGTTGTCGTCGACAGGATGACGTTGCGGCTTTGTGTCTCGGCGCTTCGGCTCGGGACACCGAGCAGCAATCCAAGCAAGAATACGAACAGGCCAATTGACCGTCCCTGCATTAGCATCACAGCCTCCTTTACCCGCTGTCTAACGTGTGTAGATAATCCGTCCGGACTCCGCGCCGTCGTACCCGCCCATTGCTGCGAGGCGACAGCGAAATTCGCTGGAGCCGACGATACTCAATAGCGTCTGTATCCCCGGCGAGAAGAAACGCTCCCTGGCTATCACCGCGTCAAAGCGCTCGCGCGTCAGCGGCACAAAGTCGAGCCCTAACATGCGTGCGCTCGCCAAGGTCGCCAGCCCGGCATCGGCCTCGCCGCGCAGAACCCTCATGGCCACGTCAAGGTGCGTCGAAACAGAAGTTTCGTAACCGTTTAGATTGTGCGCGTCGATTTTCAGGCGGGACAGCGCCTGGTCGAGGTAGAGCCGCGTGCCGGAACCGGCTTGACGATTGATCAAGCGCACTTTGGGGCGCGCCAGATCGCCGATCGCACATAACTTCAGCGGATTACCCCGAGCCACGACGAGACCCAGTTGCCGGTAAAAAAGCTGCACGACCACCGTTCTATCACCGACTAGATCCTTGACGAATGGCAGATTGTATTCACCACTTTTGGGATCAAAAAGATGGGCAGTGGCGAAATCGGCAACGCCATTACGGAGCGCCGCAAGCCCCGCACTGCTGCCGACGGTATTCAAGAAAAGGGAGGCGGGCTTTGTCCGTTGTTCAAATAGCTCGCGCAAAACCGACAGGCTTGGATCGTCGCTTCCCGCGGCGAGCAGAAGCGGCCGCGGCTCCGGCCGCATCTCACCTCGCTCCGGCCGGACGGCACTCTGTTCGATCCACGCGTCGATCAGCTTACGCGGGAAACGTCCATTTGCCAGTCACCCGGGTGCAAGGGATCTTGCCGGCCTTGGCCAACGCATAAATTTTTTTCTCATTAATCCCCAGATAGCCGGCCACCTGCCGGGTGTTCATTAACTCCGGGATCGTTTGCGCCATGGTTCTAGCCATACCATATTGTTGTGGAAAAAATCCAAAATACTTACAAATTATTACAAATTTACCGAATCACGGGACGCCGAAGCCGGATGCTTTTCCGATTATTGAAGCCGCGGAATCCCAGGTTCTTCGATGCCTTGAATGATGGGAACGGCTGGAACGCTTTAAATAACGTGATCTGAGTTTAGTGCCGGGCAGTCCGGACTATCTGCGGCGGAAACTTGTTCAAGCAGCGCGGGCCGTTTTCTTCGATGGCGAAGAAATCGCCGACAAACAGGCCGCGGGTATGGCTCCTATCGACGATATGCATCTGCAACGTGAAAACATGGCCGACCTGATAGACCAGGCGGCCGTCGGGGCCATAGAGGAATCGATCTTCGCTGCTCTGAACGCGGTCGAAGCCGATCTGCGGCTCATGGCGCGGATTGGCGCCGAGCATGCCCTGCAGAAAACCGCCGTAAAACTCATACTCGGTGTCGTGAATAAATTTCATGGCTTCGGCGGACTCGGCGCTGCTTTTACCCGCGTACATCGTCGGCACGAGCCGCTTGTACCCTTCCATCGCGAGGTCGAACATCTCTTTGTATTCCGCCGTCGGCTCGCCGGTCATGACCGGTTTGCCACACTGGGCTTCGTAGCCGTTGTAGAAAATGCCCAACTCGTTGTTGATGAGGTCGCGGTCGCCGATGATCCGATCGACGGGCCGGGGGCGCTGGTCGTTGATATCCGGGTCGAGCATCGGACAGGAACCGAGTTGGATCATGCCCATCTCGCCGCCCTCGCGCATGACGGCTTCATGGACGATGCCGAACACTTCGCTTTCGGTCATGCCGGGTTTGACCCGATTTTGCATCGCGCGAATGCCAACGTCGCCGAGCTCGGCGGAGCGTTCGAGGAATTGAATTTCCTCGGCGCTTTTTAGTAGCCGCATGGCGATGAACTCTTTCGTGACAAAAACAAATTCGGCCCGGGGTAGGTTGGCGGTAAAAAAATCCCAGTGATTCTTCGGGATCGACGTGTAGGGATCGTACTCGACGACACCGACTCTGCCGTTGTCGTAAGCGCGCTCTTTGATCTCATTGACGATGGCATCCAGCACGCTTGGTTGGCCGACGATAATATTGCGCACGACGGTTCTGGCGAGCATGGCGCCGGCTAGCGAATGGCCCGGCCGTGTAACCACGGCCGGATCGCCCTCCTTCGGAAAGAGACAATAAGTCGCCATTTCCGCTTTCCCCATCACGTTGGTGACGTAGCGGAGATTGAACCAGAGCCGGCCATAGGCCGCCGACCCGCCGATGATCAGCAGGCAATCGAGGTTCATCTCGCGCATCATCTTGCGGATGTTTTCGTAACGCCGCCGGTACTCGGCCTGGGAAAAGCGCGGATACGGAAACCGTGTCTGCATCCGCTCTAGTTCTTCTTCGGATAACAGCATTTATGCCTCCATCGACGTAGGGGCACGGCATGCCTGCCCCTACAGGACGTCGTACAAGCGCGCGCAGTTGTCCCACAGGATCTTCCGCCGGCTATTTGCGCTCAATCCCTCGATCTCGAAAAACTCATCCAATGCATGAGGAAAATGGGCGTCGATATGGGGATAGTCCGTAGAGATAAGTATATTGTCGTCGCCGATGCGTTTGATGACATCGCTCACAAGCTGCTCGTCCGGATCCATGGAGATAAAGCATTGCTTGAGAAAATAGTCGCTCGTTTTCGGAATCTAAGCGGACAAAGGGCGCAAAACAGCGGGACGCACCACGAGTTCAGCTTCAGCGCCGAACTATGTACCAAACGTCAAGATCGTTCAGTCGTGCAACGTGATCAACGCCACCCATTGGCTCGGACGGCTTGAACGATTCGAGCGGCTTGCACTCCTTGAATAAGCTCACTCGCGTACTTTGTGGTCAAATAGTTTCGTTCAATCGCAACCGCATAGGTGCGGAATTGTCCCAGACGATTCTGCGACGTCCAAGCCTTCGTCAAGTCCATCGGTTTCGAGAAACTCATCCAATGCATCAGTAAAGTGCGCGTCGATACCAGGATAGTCGATAGCGATGCGAATTGTATCGTCGCCCATGCATTTGATGACATCGCTCACGATGCTCGTCCGGATCTTTTGAGATGCCGCCAGTGTGAGAACTCTCACCCGGCCATGTTTGCCGTTGCGTTGGCCCTCTGGGAATGCGATGGCCACCATTTGGGGTTCATGTACTTGTCGTATAGATCGGCCGCGTCATAGACATGCATATCGCTGTCGAAAGCCTTTAAACCATGTTTAGCCATGACACCCTCCAAAAGCGTGAACGGAGTGACGGAGTATTGGCGTTTCAAAATTGACAAGCACATGGGCATCGGCTAACTAGGTTGGTATAGCCGCAGCCGGTATCTTGAATAACAGATGACGTGATACTTGGGCAACCGGTGTCACGCGCCGGGAAAACGGCACTCAAGAGGTTCGTTAGATTTTCGCAAAAACCAAAACAACCGGACAAAGGACTAATATATGTCCGTAACCGAATTGAAAAGCCCAGTGTCAACACCCAGCGGATTGCAAAAATTGCTCGACGATTTGCCGCGCACCGGACCGGGAACCAGAGCGGGAGAAATGCTGCGCCGCTACTGGCACCCGGTCTGTCTATCGGAAAATCTCAAAGATATTCCCATTGCCGTGCGGATGTTGTGCGAAGATTTAGTGGTCTTCCGTGACGGCAAGGGACGGCCTGGACTATTGGGCATTCACTGTTCGCACCGGCTCGCGTCGTTAGAGTACGGCCAGGTGCGGGATGACGGCCTCATGTGCTCCTACCACGGCTGGAGATACGACGTGAAAGGCCGCTGCATCGACACACCTTTAGAGCCCTGTGACAGCACGCTCAAACAAAATATCCGTCATCTCTGGTATCCCGTTGAAGAATGGGGTGGAGTCGTCTGGACCTATATGGGGCCGGAGAAAGATAACCCACCTCCCCTACCCAAGATCGATGTCCTCGCCCGCACCGACGGAGAAGTAAAGCTCGTCGACGGCGATTTCCGCAACTATAACTATCTCAACTGGATGGAAAATTTTGCCGATATGGGACACGCCGTCATTCTCCATGGCCTGGTGGTTCGGGAGTTACCGCAAGAACTCAAACCATATACCGATTGCAGCATCAAAAACTGGTCGCCGCTGCCGCTGGAACATGTGGAGACGGACTTCGGAATGAAGACCGTGTCCGTGCTCGACACCGGCGACCCAAACGTCAAATTCGTCAACACCTGGAGCCTCGCCATGCCGATTCACTGGCGTTTTTCCGGTATACGATCCGGCTTTCCGCCCGATTTCACCGATGAACGCCAGGAAGGCGGCGGCATGATTCGCATCATCGACGACACGCACTTCGAGCTCATACGCTACAATCTGTGGCGCAAAGGAAATTATCGAGGCGCCTGGATGTTTGGTTTGCCGGCCAACCTTCAAGGAACGGTTGAGAAAAAGGCGCACGACAAGCGCCGGTACTCCGCCTGGGAAGGCGTCCCCGCGCTCGAAGATCTGGTGTTGCAAGAATCTCAGGGAGAAATCCCGGATCGTCGGCTCGAACATCTCGCCACCTCCGATCGCGGTGTCATCATGATGCGGCGAATCTGGCACAAAGCGATGGAAGACGTCGCTAACGGCAAAGACCCAAAAGGAGTGTTACGTCAAGTTAAAGAAATGCTTGAGGTCGACACCTACCATGGCCATGTTAAGGTCAGCGATCTCAAGATCGGCCCGGAGAATATGCCTTCTTCCACCGGGGGTAGAGGACTGATTAGGGACAAAGAAGGCAATCTCGTTTTCGCGTAAGTTGTGCTGGCCAGGGAGGTTCTACGAAGAGAACCATGTGCATCGTCCTCGCCGCGCTTTCTCTTGCTCTCTTTGTTGGCTGGACGGAAAAAACCGCCGCGGCCGAAAAAGCGTCCTGGCAACTGGAATGGGAGAAAACGGTCCAGGCGGCCAAGCAGGAAGGACAGATCGTCATCTACGCTGCTCTGGGACCATACCATCCGCAGATCTTCACCGAGTTTCAGAAGGATCATACTGAGATCAAAGCCACGATCGTTCACGGCAATAGTTCCCGGATCTCTCCCCGGCTTCTTTCCGAGCGCAGGGCGGGAAAGTATCTCGCCGACGTTTATCTCGGCGGTCCCACTTCCCTTTACGAATTTTACCAGAACAGGCTGTTTGATCCCTTAGCTCCCCTCTTAGTCCTTCCGGAAGTCGTGGATCCTTCGCTCTGGTGGGAAGGGAAGCACGTTTATATTGAGTCCGAGCGCAGGTACATCTTTGTCAATGAAGGGAGCGTTTCGGGTTTTACGGTCACGTACAATACGAAGCTCGCCAAGGCCGACGAGTTCAAGTCGTATTGGGATCTCTTTCATCCCAAGTGGAAAGGGAAAATTGTCAGCCTGGACGCGCGCGATCCAGGCTTTGGCGCAAGCGAACTGCGCTATCTCTATTATCATCCAGAGTTGGGCGCGGAATTCATTCGGCGGCTTTTCGGCGAGATGGATGTCGTCCTCAGCCGGGAGCACCAGCAGGCCCTCGACTGGGTGGGAGTGGGAAAAGTGGCTCTGTGCACGTTTTGCCGAGACGGATTTGCAACCAAGGCCAAATCCCAGGGACTTCCCGTCGATTTCATCAACCACAATGACCTTAAGGAGATGCCGCGTCTGAGAGGAAGCGCCAGCGCCATCACCGTTGTCAATAAGGCGCCCCATCCCAACGCGGCCAAGGTTTTTATCAACTGGTTTCTTTCGCGCCGGGGCCAGATCGTCTATCAGGAAAGCCATGGTGACCGTGATTCGCTCCGCATCGACATACCCAAGGATAAAGTTCCCGCGGGGCAGCGGCGCACAGCCGGGAGAAAGTACTTTTTTGTCGAGGGCCCGGAATTCATGGACGTAAAGCCGGCGGTAAAAATAATCGATGACGCCCTGGCCGGCAAAGCCCGGCCCCAGTGAGAGCGATTCAAATAAAGGTCTTTCGTGAAAAAGCCCGCCCTTTGCCTTCTCGCACTACTTGCTTTCGTGCCGCGAGAAAACCTGTGCGCTTCCCAGGCCGACGACCCGGCGAAACAAGCCGAAGAACTCTACACGGCGGGCTATCTCTTGACCGAACTCGGTCTATATCCGGAGGCAATCCAATTCTACATGAAGTCCCTCGCGATTCGGCCCACGGCGGAGGCGTACACTTTTTTGGGTTGGACCTATGGTCATTTGGGGGTCTACGAACACGCCATTGAGTATGCCGAAAAAGCGATCCGCACGGATCCCGAGTATGGCAACCCCTACAATGACATAGGCGTTTATCTCATGGAGCAGGGCAAGGAAGATCAAGCGATTCCCTACCTGGAGAAAGCCAAGCGCGCAAAGCGATATTGCTGTTATCAGTTTCCGTATTTTAATCTGGGCAGGATCTATATCAAAAAAAAGCAGTATGAGAAGGCCAGAGAAGAGTTCAAAAAATCTCTAGAAATCGATCCCGGCTATCTGCCTGCCCGTGAAGCGCTGGAGTTACTGAAAATATTGGGCGCCAGAGAAACCTAATGCCTGTGGCGATCCAATTACGAGTCGGCAATGCCCTTCGTCCTGAGGCGCTATTGCGGTCTGTGGGGCCGCGGCACTTGAGGCGCACCGCTGAACTCGCCCGAAGTCAGCCCGCGTCGCTTCATAATCCCAGAAGAGGAGGGAACCTCAATGGCGCTATACGCATTCGACGGAACCTGGAAGGAAGACGAAGACGCACCGGAAAAGGAAACCAATGTCGTGCGGTTCCGCGATCTTTACGAAGGCCCAGTGGAATACCGCGGCGGCGTCGGCACCCGCTTCGGCACGGTCGGGCGTCTCCTCGGAGGAGTGTTCGGCTCGGGCGGTCGCTCGCGTATCGAAGAAATGTACGATGCTGCACGAAAGAACTGGGAGAACGGTGACCATGTCTTCGACATCGTCGGCTTCAGCCGCGGCGCTGCTCTGGCGACGCATTTCGCCAATATTCTGGCTATGCAAGGCTTGAAGCTTTCCAACGGCAGCACCGAAACGCCGGAGATTCGTTTTTTGGGGCTATGGGACATCGTCGGATCTTTCGGCATTCCCATCGACCTCATCATCAATTTTCAGCACGTCAACCTCGGCTGGACGATCGACCGCATACCGGACACGGTGCGGCGCTGCGCGCACGCCATGGCGATTGAGGAGCGGCGCCAGACCTTCCACGCCACTCGCCTCAATATCGGCAACGCCAATCCTCGCATCGAGGAACGCTGGTTCCGGGGCGTGCACAGCGACGTCGGCGGCGGTAACGGAAATCTTCTGCGCAACAACATCGCGCTCCATTGGATGTTGGAGCAGGCCCAGGTCTCCGGCTTGCCGGTAACGACGGAGCAGATCAACCTCCTGGCGGCCGAATGTGACCCTCTGGCAAGCATCTCTCATAACAAGGACATACAGCGGAACGCGCACCGTCCAGCGCATGCCACGGATCTCTATCATCCGACCGCAGTGGGCAAGCAACTGGCAATCGGCGAAGCCGCGACCTTTCCGGTCCGCGCAGCCGACAGGTATAACTGGTCGGGGCTCCGCTTGGAGAAAGGGGCCACCTACCGCTTCGACGTTCCCGACAACCAGAAGTGGCAAGACGCGACCATCAGCTGCGGCGCGGACGGATGGACGAGCGAACAGCTGCCTTGGTACAAAGAGGGAGTGATCAAGCACTTCGAAAACGAGAGGCGCCTGCCCGTGGCAAATTGGTTCGAGCTCGTTGGCGCGTTGGATGACGAGGAGACGGATCTCTTCCGAATCGGCGCGGGTTGTGAATTCACGGCGCCCAGAGAAGCCGACCTATTCACTTTTGCCAACGATCTGAAGACCCATTACGGCAACAACAGCGGCGCGCTCAGGGTTGTCGCCAAACGGCTGCGATAGCGCGGAAGGAAATCTCGTATGTTAGACGGAAAATTACGCATCGCGCCGACTTGTTATCATGTGCTTCACCTCGTCCCGGTCATGACCGCGCACGAGATGAACTTCTTCCACGATGAGGGACTGAGAAGCGCCGACGGTTTCCCGGCTTACGAGATCTCGCGGGATTCCATGGTACCGTTTGGGTTGGAAAAATTGGGAATCTCACAAGCCATGAAGGAAAAATCAATTGATATCGCGCTCGACGTTCAAACTCGGACTGTGTTTTACCAGCGCTCCAGGGGTGCTGATCTCTATATAATTGCAGGTTGGCGGAACCAACATATTCACGTGTGGATGAGCGCGCCGCACATCAAGTCGCTTCAGGATCTCAAGGGTAAGAAGGTCGGCATCAGCGATTTCGGCAGCAATCGCCACTGGGGCATCACGATCTGGCTGCACAAGGCAGGCCTCGACCCAAACCGCGATGTGGAGTTCGTTCGGGGAATCTATCACCCGGTCCATATCGAGGCATTGCGCTCAGGCAAGGTCGACTGCGCGCCGGTGGCGGTCTGGGAAGCTGAAGAGCTCAAAAAAGAGGGGTGCCATGCCCTGGTGACGCTGCAGCAACAGTATCCCAACGGCCGGCCCGAGCGCATTATCGCTGCTACCGGCCGAATCCTCGAAGAAAGGCCGGAATTGGTGAAGGCGTTTCTCAGAGCCATGATCCGGGCGTACTGGTTCATGCGAGACATGCCCAAGAATTTTGAGTACCTCCACAATCTTGAGAGAAGGCTGCGTTGCGCAAGTCCGGATCCTGAAGAACGAGAAATCAAGTTCGCCGGAGAATCGCCTCAGCACCTTGAGGCAATGCCCTTTCCCATCGATGGGCTCGCTACCGGCTTCGAGGATCTTTTGCGCGAAGAGAAAGCGATTGGAGATCTGAATTACGACGTTCCGCCCATCAAAGACGTGGCCGCGCAAGATTTAGTGAAGGAGGCGTTCGCGGAACTGCGAGCGCGGCCGGAGCTGCAAGACGAATTCGCCCGCGTCAGCGTGGCGGCGCGACGTTGGGGCTATTAAGATTCCCCGGTCGTCCGCTGCCCTAGGGTTGCAAACTCCGCACCGCGCCTGTGACGGCTGGCTCGTGAGCAGTCGCAGCTGTCGATGCTAGCGTGATCATTTCCGACTGCGTCATCGTGACATTGTAACGGTAGCCGAAGCCGCGGTAGAGCGAAAACGATAGCAGGGTTTCGGTTTCGTCCTTTGCCGCAGTGCAATCCATGGGAACGTAAACGTAATAATCGCGAATGCTGAACCCTGTCACCGCGCATTGAACGCAGCCGCGGGAAGCGATCCCCGTCACGATCACCCGACCATCGCCGGGACGGATTTCGAGCCGTTTCAACCAGTGCTCCATCTCGGTTTGATAGAAGCAGTCGTGCGTGTACTTAACAACCACCGGCTCATCCGCCGCGGGCTTCAAGGCGTCGATAAATTCCGCGTCCCAGCTTCCTTCCAGCTTGCGCACGACGTTGTGGAACAAGGTGAATTCCAACGCATCGCGTCGGCGCACCGATTGGGTGTGAAGGACGCGCCCTCCATGGGCACGCACATAGTTTCTGAGCTGCGCGATTCTTGGAATTATCTTTTCTACCGGCTCGCCCATGTACTGCGGCCCGTTGGGGTGCGCCGAGCAATTTTCCATATCGACGATAATCAGCAAAGTCTTACTTGCGTCCAGTTCGACCCGCACCGGATCTGGATAGCTTATGTCCACGAGCATATTTCGTCCTCCAAAGGCATTTTCCCGATCACGGCCGGATACCGAAAATCTGATTGAATTGATCGATGAGTTGTTTGGTATTGGCGCCGTAGGAAGCCGGATTTACGAAGCTGAATTCCTTGGCGAACAAGTCTTGCAGCAGGCCCTTCTGTTTGACGCCTTTGCGGATGCTGAGCCGGGGAATGTTCGCCAGCATGACCTGCCCTTCCTGCGACAATAGGTAGTCGGTAAAAAGGATCGCCGCGTGCGGATGGGGCGCCCGCGCCATGATCGCCAGCGAGTTGGGCTCCCCCGCGTAGGGTTCGAAGATGCGGAAATCGATCGGCGCTCCCTGTTCTTTGAAGTCGACCACGCGCCGTCCGCGCGCCGCCAATGCGATAGCGGACTCTCCGGCCAACATGAGTTGGACCCGCATGCGGCTGCTCGGTCCGGGCAAGTGGAGATCTTGTTTGGCCAATGCCCGCATATAAGCCAGACCCTTATCCTGCCCCATAGCGTCCAGCATCACGCTGAACCAATCGTATTCCTCGGTGCCGAGATTCATTTTCCCTTTATATTTTGGATTGAGCAGATCCTGATAGTTGTTCGGGAAATCGGCGCTCTTGAGCAACTTCGTTTGAAACGCAACCACGATCGGCGTCACTTCAAAGGCCGACCAGTAGCCTTCCGGATCGAAAGAGCCTTTGGGCATCCCTTGCAGTTCCGGAGACAGGTAGCCCGTCGACAACTTGGCCTGTTTCAACTGCCACATCTCGACCGGCGCAGTTCCGACGATATCCACTGCATAGCGCCCGGCCCTCGCCTCCGTGGCCGCCTTGAGGAACGCGCTTCTCGGCGTGCCGCGATAAACCTCGGTCTTAACGAAGGGAAACGCCTTTTCAAAAGCAGTCATTATCCGAGGGTTATCCTGAACGCTCACCGATGTATAGAAAACAAATTGCCCTTCTTGGCGGGCGCCGTCTTCAAGCGCTTTTTTCCGTTGTGCCGGCGGCAATGCCGATACTTTCTTGATGACTTCCTGGACCGTCGCGGCGAAGCATGGGGCCGATACTGAGGACCCAAAAAGCATCGCCAGCAACACGATGGAACCGTACAACCGCGTTTTCAATGCACCCTCCTCTTGGCCTATGGGCCGTTGATACGACATCCGGAACTCTCTTGGTCGAAACATCATGGTCGCTATTGGCCGTTCTAAGTCAATGCCTCGGCGTTTGAGATTTGGTACTCCCTCCAATCCTTCACAGCACGCAAAATGGCAGAGGAGAATTTCCCGGCATCCCAAGCTGAGTGACCAACAGAGTGGTCTCGGTGACCGCGGTAACCGGCGAGTATGGCGCGCCTGCAGGAAAGAACATGCAGGACACCGGTCGATAATTTTCGCCGTCGTACTTTACTTCGCCTTCCAGAACCAGACGCACCTGCTGAAAACCAACCTGGCCTCCGGGCGTTTCGGCGCCGCGCTCCATGCGCACCAGTTTAATGTTCGGGCCGCTTTCATTGAAATAGCCGAGATGCTTCACGGAAACGCCAGCCGTTCCCTCCAACGGCACCCATGCATAGTTGGCGTGACGCATGATGACGTAATTTTGATAGCGCGGCTGTGGATACTTGAGCTTGTGGCCGACGAGGTATTCCTGGACCGCTTCGAATCCGTCTTGTTTTTTACCATCCGGCCAAATGAACAGCCCTTTCTCGAACTGCCCTACCTTCTTTTCGCGCATTTCTTTTTGCGCTTGCATGACCTCCGACCACACCGGCGTTGGAAATCCCGACGGACCGGGGAAATGGAGCGAGATGCGCACGTTTTGCGCACATTTCTCGGCGGTGCGCGTTGGGCCGTAGTAAACGCCTTCCGGCACGTACACGCAGTCGCCTTCCTCCAAGACATCTCTGCCGTAACATTCGGCGCCGCGGTAGTAATAACGCACCGCCTCGTCGCTGTGGCGGTGCCGCGGATTGTAACGCTCCGGCGTATAAGTGGTGATTCCCGCCCTCATTCTTATCCCGTGCTCGGGGTCAAAGAAGCCGTAGATCTCGCTTCTCCTGCCGCCGCCTCGGTGCGTCGCGCCTTGCTCATCACCTTCTTCTTGCCGTACAACTACCGGCCGGGTGATCGGACCTTTCAAAGGATCAACTTTGTCCAGCATGCTTCCCTCCTACACTTGCTGCAAATATTATAGCGTTATCACTCAAGTTTTTTCCCTGTCAAGCAGCCGGTTTGCGATTACCAACAGGAAGGTGAAAACGCTGTGTGCAGACCGCTCGAAACGATCTCGGATGTGCGTGAACGACATGGAGTGTTGGAGTAACGGAGTATTGGTTCTCGAACCCATCACTCCACCACTCCAGTCGCAGCCTGCTAGACTCGCTCGGGCGTCTCAGCAGCCGTCAGGCTATAACGGCAATTGCGTTGATTTCCAGCAGCAATTCCGGCCGCGCCAAAGCGACGACTTGAACCATTGTGCTGGTTGGAAAATTCCCCGCCAAAACTTCGCGCCGCGTTTCGTTGATGTCCCGATGATAGCGAACGTCGGTCGTGAACACACTCATCGCGACAACGTCGTTCATCGTCCCGCCGGCCGCTTCGACGGCCCGTTGGATCTTGCCGAGCACAAAGCGCGTCTGCGCCCGGGCATCGCCGACACCGACCACATTACCCGCGGTATCTGAAGCGGTCTGGCCGGCGATAAATACCATCCGGCCCGGTTGGGCAATATTGACCAGCGAATAACTCCCACGAGGCACCGGGAGTCCCTCTGGATTGAGCGTTGTTTTTGCCATCGAACTACCCTCCTCTTTTGGCGTTTTTGAACGGCTTGAAAGATTTTAACGGCTTAGAGATCGAACGTATTCGGCGCGAAAAGCTGTTCCATCGTGAGTTTCTTTTGCGCCAACCCTTGCTCGTAAAGATATGTCATCAGCGTTTCGACGACATGGCGGTTATTTTCAAGACCATAGGGCCATGGATCGTCGCCAAGAATTCGCTCCTGCTCTTCGACCGGTCCGCGAAACCAGGCCAGGCTGAGCTTATAGGGCGACAAGTCATGTAATCTTAGGTAGGCGTCTTCCTTGGCGCGCTGGAATGCTTTGAACAAGCTTCTCGCGATCCACGGGTGCTTTTCCCAAACATCTTGGCGCAGCGCGACGGAATGCATGATCGGAAATATTCCGGTCTTCTTGAAATACGCGGCTTCAACTTTTTCTGAGTCTTCGAATAGCCGGCGGATATGCGGCGGCGGATTAAACAGGGACGGGAAGAGACTGGGGATCATGATCGCGTCGAGTTCGCCGTCAAAAAGCAGCTGATCCGGTTTTCGGTCCGGCGCAAGGTGCGTGACTTTGTAGCGTTTCGGCAGTTCGATCTCCATGCGCTGCCTGGGCACCCAGGTGAACCATTCGATATCGTCGAGATTGACGCCGTACTCATGTTGCAGGGTCCCGCGAAGCCAGACGGTGGCTGTTTGCTGAAACTCAGCCAGGCCGACGCGTTTGCCCATGAGATCCTTCGGCTCGCGGATGCCGCTCTTGGTATTGATAAAAATATAAGAATGGCGAAATGCCCGCGCCGGAAAGACCGGGATCGCCGTCAGCGGCTTTCCAATGGTTCGGGAGATGATGTAAGAGGAAAGCGATATTTCGGATAGGTCGAAGTCGTAGTAATTCAGCATGCGCGTCCAAATTTCAAAATGCGGCAAGACCAACCAGTTGAGCTCGATCCCTTCCGGCTTGACCGCGCCGTCGATCAACGGGTGGGTACGGTCGTAGTCGCCGCAGGCGATGGTTAACTGAAGTGACATGTCGACTCCTTCTTTCTCCATGCGAATTTCTTCGAGAAGAGAAAAAACACGCTAGAGAGTTTGTCGCCCCACTTGCCCAACACCCGTTCGCGTAATTCCCGGCTGGAGCGCGACACCGGCGGAAAGGTATCCTTCCACTCATAGGGCCGCGTGGCGTCAATGACCGCGCGGGAGTTAAAGCCTTTGTCGTCTTTGGGAATGATCGGATCGAGCGGGCCGCTCCAACAGCGCCGTAGAATCTCGATGTCTTTGACCGGATCCGAACGAGTACAGAGCGCCCACATAACTTCGTCCAGATTAGTCGGGTCGATATCGTCGTCAACCACCACGGTATAACGTCCCAAGTAAGCCGCGGCGTGGCACTCCGTGGCGATCAACCCTGCTTGGCGGGCGTGGCCCGGATAGCGCTGCTTGATGGAAACCACCAGAAACAGATACGCCGCGCCGGCCGCCTCGTGATACCAGACGCCGCGCACGTCCGGGACACCGGCCGCTTCCAGGTCATCCCACACCAGCGCGGCTTTGAGCGGCGCGCGCCACTTGCGGGTGTAGCCGAGAATGATCGGATTGTTGCGGTACATGACGTTGTGAATCTTTACGATGGGCTCGGGCCTTGCCGAACTGCCGTAATATCCCGTCCATTCGCCGAAGGGCCCCTCGATTTTCTCGATTCCCGGCACGCACTCGCCTTCGAGCACGAGCTCCGCGGTGGCAGGAATCGGCAGTCCGGTAAATTCTCCTTTGAGCACCTCCACCGGCTGATCCCGAATGCCGCCGATAAAATCATACTCGCAGACGCCATAGGGCACTTCGAGGGCGCCGGCGAGAAAAATCAAAGGATCGTGACCGCAGGAAATGGCGACTTTGAACGGTTCGCCGCGGGCGAATGCCTTGTCGCGATGAATGCGGCCATGCCGTCCGGGGGCGATATAAAAACCAACCGAGTTCTCGTCGTGAATCATCACCCGCGCGGTGCCCAGATTGGTCCAGCCTTCCTCGGGATCGTGAGTTATATTCACGCTGCCGGTGCCGATGTATCTGCCGCCGTCCAACTCGAACCAGCGCGGCGTCGGGAACGCTAACAGGTTTACATTTTCAGCGCGTTGAATATTTTCCAACACCGGCCCGTCCTTCACATAGGTCGGCGGAGTCTGCTTCAAAGTCTTCGACCGGCGCCGCCACTCGGCGACGAACTCCATCGAAGTCAGGTTTTGCGGCATGCCGAGACAAAGCCCGAGCCGCTTGGTTGAGCCGAGGGAATTAACCAGAACGCGATGCCCCCGCGGAAATCCCTTGATCGAATCGAACAGCACCGCCGGCGACTTGCCGCGCTCGGTCAGGATATCCGTCACGCCGCCAATCTCTAAATCCCAATCGGCTCCCTCAATGGTTCTGAGCTCGCCTAATTCGTCTGCTTGTTTCAGCCAACTTCTGAGACCGTCTTGCTCCATTTCACGACTCCCCGAAAGATTTTGCTTCGCTCATCGGTTCGTTCAAATGATTCAAAATCTTCAAGCCGTCACTTTTCGCACACGCACCGGCAGTGAGCGATGCGCGTCTCGGCGATGGATTTCTTGACATCCCGGCTGACGCAGTGTTATGGCAAAATTGTTTTGGGTCGCTATCAGGTTTTGTCACGCCGCGCTATTGCCTTCCGCAGGAGGTCCCAGACGTGAGCGAGAAACAAAAAGAAGCCACCTCGGCCATCGTCGAACAACTCGCCAGGAGCGGCATCAGGTTGGTTGCCAGCCTCCCCGACGATTGGATCGCCGACCTCATTCACACGGTCGAGAAGGACGACCGTTTTAAGCATGTGCCGGTCAACCGCGAGGAGTCCGCCATCGGCCTTTGTTCCGGCGCTTACTTCGGCGGAATTCCCGCTATGGCTCTGATGGGCGCCTCCGGGCTCATGACCTGCGTCTACGCGCTCACTAAAATTAATTATACCTATCACATTCCAATGTTTATCTTCACCACCCTGAGAGGAGTCTTCGGCGATCCGCGGCCCCACCATATATCGAACGGCCTTTACCTGACTCGGCTCATGGACTCCATCAGTTTGCCTTATCTACTCGTGGAAGAGAAAAAAACCATCGCACGCATCCCGGAGGCGTTCAAGCATCAAGATCTTTCGCCATCCGGCGACTGAACCGATTGTGCGTTGAGCAATGACTACGATGATCACTCATTCTTTAATGCTGGTTTTCGCGGGGCTCGGGATTTGTTTAGTGCCGGCAAACGCGCGCGCGCAGGAGCCGTTCTATAAAGGAAAGACGATCACGATTGTCCAGGCCCGCGAGCCGGGAGGAACCGGCGACATGCGGGTTCGGGCGGTGATCAACTTCCTCAGGAAATACATTCCCGGCGAGCCGACGGTCATAAACGAATATATGCCGGGTGGCGGCGGCAGGAAGGCCGCCAATTATATTTTCCGCTCCGCCAAGCCCGACGGCCTGACCATCGGCAACGTCGGCGCCGGTCTGGTCGCCAACGCGGTTCTGGGTGAGACCGGCGTGCAATATGAACTCGACAAATTCATCTACCTGGGATCGCCAAACAGCGCCACGCATTACGTCTTTTTGACCCGCAGCGAAGCGGGATGGAACACGTTGGAGAAGCTCAGATCCGCAAAAGGCGCGCGGGTCGGCGCACAGTCCGTTGGACATGACATCTACATGGTCGGGCGCCTTTTTGCGTACCTGCTGGAACTTAAGGAGCCGCGCTTTGTCACTGGCTATAGCGGACCGGAAGTAGACGGGGCGCTGGTCCGTGGCGAGATCGACGCGCGGGCGAATCTTGCCGACACCGTCGTTCAGCGCACGCCCGAATGGATTGAAAAAAAGAGCGTCGACTTTCATGCCATCGTCGAGATTCCCAAAGGCGAAAAGCATCCACAGTTCAAACAACTCCCGGAGCTGGAAAGCTTCGCCAAATCAGAAACCGACCGGAAAATTCTTGGCATGTCCCGGGCATTCAGACTCGCTGGATCGCCTTACATTTTGCCGCCCGGCACGCCGAAAGAGCGCGTGCAGATTCTTCAGGACGCCATGCGCAAGATTTTCAAGGATGCGGAGTTTCACAAAGAGTTTAAAAAGCTCACCGGCGATGAGGCCTCGCCTTTGACGCCCGAAGCCATGGAGAGCGCGATTGCGGGGGTGCCCAGGGATCGCAATATCATCGAGCTATTCAAAACGCTCGCCGCGGGAGAGCCGCTGCCGCCGCGCCAATAACTCCGCATCGAGGTAACCACCCACTCGTTCGCAGAATTCCAATCTTTCGAATGAGCGCCTACTCTTACTAGTGAGCTGTAACAGCTACATAGCGTTTGCCGTTCATGGTTCGAGAGCCTCACCACAAACGGCTTGAGCCTTGACCGTTCACCCTGAGCAGGAGCTGTCGGCAGGGCCGCAACCGAAATTCGGAATATCTCGCGCAAAGACGCCAAGGTCGCGAAGGTCGAACGATAACGGTGAAACTTTTTTGATAGACTATTCATCTTTCCCCTCCGAACTTGGCGTACTTTGCGCCTTAGCGCGAGTAAATCCCCGTGTTCGAGTTCAGGTCAGTGGAAAATTTGCGCAAGCCGCGAAAACTTCGAATTATGGCAGTACGAAAGTGAAATCGCTCTTGTCATGCATCAATCCTTTGGTTGTCGATAGGCTTCAGCCGCTTCAAGAATGGATTTCGCAATGGCGCCGTACGCGCCACAGCGGCAGATGTTGCCGCTGAGCCATTCGGCGATCTGCTCGCGGGTGGGATCGGGATTCTCCATCAAGAGCGCCTTGGCCGCCATGATTTGCCCAGGCGTACAGTAACCGCATTGGGCGCCGATGTTGCGCACGAACGCTTCTTGCAATGGATCAAGCTGGTCGCCCTGCGCCACGCCTTCGATGGTTAGCAGCGCTTTTCCGTGCGCTTCAAATACTAGATAGTTGCACGAGCTCACCGGACGATTATCCACCAACACCGTGCAGGCGCCGCAGACCTCCGATTCGCAAGAGCGCTTGGTGCCGGTAAGGCGCAGGCGCAGGCGCAGAAATTCCAGCAGCGTTTCTTCCACCGGCACGTCGCCGGACCAGGGATTGCCGTTGACGGTAAGTGAAACAGGAAAAGATGACAGCGCTTTCATGATAGTGAATTTAATCGAACGCTGAGACCAGCGAAATTCCGATTCCTAAGATCCCGCGCCATTGCCCCGCGCCGCTTGCTCCAGCGCATCACCGAGTAGCACGCTCGTCATATAAAGTTTATATTCAGCGCTCCCCAGCAGATCATCCACCGGTCTCAACAACTCGCGCAGATAAATCTTCTGCTCCGCCAATAGTTTTCGCGCTTCGCTTACGGTCGTTGCTTTGATTTTCGTTTCCAGCTCCGTTAGCCGGAGCGGCTTTGGCCCCGCACAGCCGACGGCCAGTCTGCACTCGGCGATGGAACCGTCAGTGATAGTTACGGCGGCAGCGACTCCCAACGTTGGGCGTTGATAGCGATGCAGACGCAAATAAACGCTTTTCATACCGTATGGCAGCGGTGGAATTCCCACCTCTGACAATATTTCATTGGGCCTCAATGCCGTCGCGTACATGTCCTCGAAAAACTGATCCAACGGAAGCTGTCGCTCGCCTTTATAGTTGGCGACCTTTACCGACGCGTTGTGCAGGAGCAGAACCGTGCCTGGGTCGGAGTGGGGATCGCTGAAACAAAGATTGCCGCCCAGAGTGCCCTGGTTGCGCACGCGGGCGTTCGCCACTTGCGATTCGGCATCGGCCAATGACGGCGCGTGGCGGCGGACGGCGGGATCGTTGGCCAGCGCCTGGTGGGTCACGCAGGCGCCGACGCGCATGATCTTTTCGTCGGCGCCAAGTCGATGCAGCTCGCCAATCTTCTTGATGTCGATCAAGACTTCTACTTGAAGAAGTTTTTGGCGCAGCAGGAGCAGCAGCTCCGCGCCGCCGGCATAGACTTTTGCCCGCTCGCCAAATTCACCAAGCGCTTGAGATGCCTCGGCAACCGTTGTGGGTTGTAGCAATTGTAATGATGGCAACATAAATGCCGGCTCACGTAGGGGCCGGTCGCGACCGGCCCCTACGATGGATTTAATCCACTGCTATATCTTACCCAACGCCCGCAGCACCTTCTCCGGCGTAATCGGTAGCGAGCGAACCCGCACTCCCAACGCGTCGTAGATCGCATTGCCGATGGCCGGCCCGACCGTCACTATCGAAGTTTGGGCCATGCCTTTCGAACCGAAGGGTCCGGGCCCGTCGCCTTTTTCCAGCATCGAGGAATGGAATTCTTCCGGGATGTCCTTCATGAGCGGCAAGCGATATTGAAACGGGTCGCCGTTTTGGAACTGCCCATCCTGGTAAATCGTCTCTTCAAATAGGGCGTGGCCAAATCCCATAACGGCGCCGCCGTCGGCCTGTGCTTTGGCGGAGGGATAATGGATGGCCCTGCCAGCATCGGCGATCACGGCATAGCGCAGAATGCGCAACTCGCCGGTATCGCGATTGACCTCCAGGTCAATGGCCGCACCACTGGGCGCCCAGTGGTCCATGCCGCTAAACGCCGATTCTTTTACCATCGGCGGCACGCTGTGATAGCCGACGCACTTGAGCACGACGTTGCCACCGAGGGCTCTAATGATCTCGCTGATAGAAAAACTTGTTTCACCCCAACACAGCCGTCCCTCGATGATTTGCCATTCTTCGGGCTTGCCACCTTTCACCTCTGCCGCCAGGGTGAACAGTTCTTGCTTCAGCTTGTTGCAGGCGTTGTGCACGGCATTGCCCATTTGCATAGTGGTGCGTTGCGCGCTGACGCCGGCGAAGGGCAACTGCACCGCGGTATCCGGCGCGCCGACGCTAATCTGGTCTTGCGGGATACTGAGAGTTCGCGATGCCACTACGCTGAACAAGTTATGTGTTCCCTGGCCGATCTCAGGCGCATTATGTTGGATCGTTAGCCGGCCCCGGACATCCATCGTCACCAGCGCGTAGGCTCGGCCGCCGCCTTGAGAACCATGACGCAGGCTCAGCGCCATGCCGTGTCCGCGTACCCAGGTCGACCCGCTCGCGGCAGTCGCGGAGGGCGTGAGATTCGACCGGCCGTCCCAACCGACAGCCTCGATGGCCTCCGC
Source organism: uncultured delta proteobacterium (assembly GCA_963840855.1). Classification (GTDB taxonomy): domain Bacteria; phylum Desulfobacterota; class Binatia; order UBA9968; family UBA9968; genus DATACQ01. The sequence continues at coordinate 33,039 of CAWJBB010000046.1, read as the reverse complement.
CATCAGATCGAGGTAATCGGTGTCCATGCGCGGCGTGCCCTTGCAGACAAAATCGCCGCGCAGCAGGACATTTTTCTTGCGAAACTCATAGGGGTCGATGCCCATCTGGCGCGCCACGCTGTCAATGGTGCATTCGATACCCCAGGTGGTTTGAATCTTGCCCGTCGCCCGGGTGTGGCCGGCGGGAACTTTATTGGTGTAAACACAGCGGCCTTTGATACGCAGATGCGGAATGCGGTAACAACCCCACGCCGAAATCACCGAGTTATGCACGGCGGTGGCGCCGCCGGTGGTATAGGCGCCGGTGTCGACGACGAGATCGACATCCAGTGCGGTCAACGTTCCGTCTGCTTTCACGCCGACCTTGGCTTTGAACACCTCGGCATGACGCGAGTTTTGCCGGAAGCTATGTTCCGCCGAGGGGACAAGCCGGACCGGCCGGCCGATTTTGCGCGCGAGAAAAAGCGCCGCGAAGATCGACGGTGTGGGAATCTTGGAGCCGAAACCGCCACCGACAAAAGGCACGCGCACGCGCACTTTGTCCGGTTCGATGCCGATGAAATGCGCGAACTCGGCGGCATCGCGCATGGGCGAACTGGTTGGCAACCAGATATTGACTTCGCCGTTGACGTACTGAGCCAGGCAGCCACCGACGGGCTCCATCGGATGGTGAAACATCGACGGCGAGGCGTAGTTTTCTTCAAAGACATGGTCGGCGTGACGAAAGCCTTCGTCGATGTCGCCCCAGGCCAGACTATCTTCGGCCAACAGGTTCGTGCCGCGCTCCTCGTGCAAGACCGGCGCGCCGTCGGCCAGCGGCCTCGCTGGCATCAAAGACCGGCGTGAGAGGCTCGTACTCGACGTGAATCTTCTCGAGCGCGCGCTCGGCCGTGCGCAGGTCCTCAGCCGCCACGACCGCCACCAGATCGCCATCGAATCGCACTTTCTCCATGGCGACAAAGTCCTGATCGTCGATGGTTTTCAGATGCTCATGGGGCGCGAGTTTGAGCCGCGGATTTATGCCATCGAGATGTTCGCGATCCACGATGCCCAACACCCCCGGCATTTTTAGCGCTTCGGAGGAATCGATCCGCAAAATTCGCGCGTGAGAGTAAGGGCTAAGGAGCGTCGCACCGTAGGCAGTCGCAGGCAGGTCGGGCATATCTTCGATGTAGTGCGCCGTGCCCGTGACTTTATCTCGAAGATCAATTCTCGGTGCCGCGCCGGCTCGGTCGGTGCTGTTAGGTAGCTGATTTGAATGTTTAGATTCCAATACCAAACCCCTTTAAATCGGTCGACTCTTTAATCTTAAAATCATTCATCCGCCAAGTGATGTTTTTTTGCCATGCCGTTTCGAACCAGCTCAGGCGTTAGCGGTACGGCTTGCAGCCTTATCCCGGTGGCCGCGTAAACCGCATTGCCGATTGCAGGGGCGACAGCGAGGATGCCGCCTTCGCCCATGCCCTTGGCGCCGTAGGGCCCAGGTCCGCCGCCACCTTCCATGATGAACGCGGTAAACGAATCCGGCAGATCGGTGAATCGCGGCAACCGGTAGTCCACCAGGCTGCCGTTGACGAGCTGGCCCTCTTGATAAGCGAGGTCTTCAAACAGAGCTTGCCCAAACCCGAAAACCGCGGCGCCTTCGTCTTGAGCATGGCATTGTAGCGGATTGATCATCTTGCCCGCGTCGGTAAGCGACACATAGCGCAGAACCTTCACCTCGCCGGTGTCGCCATCCACTTCAACTTCCGCAGCGCCGAAGCCGATCTCCCAAAAGGGCGAAGGCGAACCCAGCGGGATGTTTTCATCTTTGCGAACCTTGAAAAATCCGCGGCCCCATATTTCCCCTTCCGTGTCCTGGAAATGGCGCTGCATCACCTCGCGAAAACTTAGTTTTTGTTCGCCGCAAAGAGCAATACCATTTTCCAACCGAACTTGTTGTTCGCTGGCGCGGAATACTGACGCGGCCGCCTGGATAAATTGCGCGCGCGCGTCGCAAGTCGCTTGCAACACCGCTCTTCCCATGACGGACGTCGCGCTGCTCGCGTTGGTGCCCTTGTCGAAGGGCGTGTAGTGCGTGTCTAAAGCCGCGACCCTGACTTTGTCCGTTGGCACCGACAGTTCTTCAGCGACTACCTGAAGGAACGCCGTGCGCATCCCCTGGCCAATTTCCACGGAGCCCGTGGACAGCAGCACACTGCCGTCGTTGAAGATTGTTACCGCCGCGTTGGCGGGTTTATTAGTGCCACCGCCGTCTTTCATCGCGGTGGCGATACCGATGCCCTTCTTTTTCGATCCGCTGGCCACACCATTTTTCTTCCGTGCGTTCCAGCCGATGGCATCCGCTACTTGCTTGAGGCCCGCCTTGAGATCACAGTCGACAGGCGTATCGCCTTCGGAAAAGCTTTCGCCCTTGTCCAGCAGATTCTTCATCCGCAGGTCGTATGGATCCATGCCAAGACGCTGCGCAATCATGTCGATATGCGTCTCATAGGCAAACGCCACTTGCGGCCCGCCGAAACCGCGGAATGCGCCGGCGGGAACCGTGTTGGTATAAACTGAATAAGCATTCGTCAGCAGGCACGGCACGCGATACGGGCCATGGGCACGGTAACCCGCTTTCTCGGTAACCGATGGGCCGGAGTTGGCGTAGGCGCCGCCGTTTAAGTAAACTTCACAGTGGCGCGCGACAAAGGTGCCATCCTTTTTTACTCCGGTTTTGACGGTCATCTGCGCGCGCGGTTGGCAAATTGTCTTGAAAGTTTCGTCGGCGCCAAAGGCTAGACGCACCGGCCGCCCGCACATGCGCGATAGGCACGCGGCAATGCCTTCGGTTTTGATGCCGCTCTTGGCGCCGTAACCGCCGCCGACGTATGGAACGATGACCCGCACCGCGCTGAACGGCAGGCCGAAGACCCGGGCCAGCTCTTGGCGCACCGGGAACGGACTCTGGGTCGCCGACCATACGGTCAAGACTTCACTATCGAAATGCGCCACACACACATGGGGCTCCATGGGATAGTGCTGGGCACTGGGAAACGAGAAAGCGTCGTCGAAGACAAAATCTGAATTGCGGAAACCGTCCTCAACATCGCCGCGCTGGTGGCGAAAATGAAAACAAATATTGCTGTTGTCATGAACGATATGAACGCCGCCGCGGCCATAGCCGGGGTCTTTTCGGCCTTGAAGGGTTTCATGCACCAGAGGCGCGCCGTCTTTTAGCGCTTCTTCGACCGTGAAAACCGCGCGCAGCTCATCGTATTCTACGTCGATCAGTTTAATTGCCTCTTCGGCAATGCCGGCATCCGTGGCGGCAACGGCGGCGACCATGTCGCCGGCGTAGCGCACTTTATCTGTCGCAATGATTTGCTGGTCGCGCACATAGGCGCCAAAAGAATTCGCGACGACGTTCAAGTTGTCGCGCGTAACAACCGCCAGGACGCCGGGCAACGCACAGGCATTGCTTACGTCGATGCGGCGAATCCGCGCGTGCGCAACCGGGCTACGCAGGACTTTTGCGTAGGCCATCCCAGGCAAACGGAGATCGCCAGCATATACCGCATGGCCCGCCACCTTTTCCGCGCCGTCGATGCGGCGCAAATTCATTCCTACTGAGCCCATGAAATCGCTTCCTGCGCTATGGGGTTGCACACTTGGCTGAAAAGCTTTTGCTAAAAAGCAAAACGACAAAGGTTGTTTACCATCAGTTTGTCGGCTTCTTCAAACGGCATCCAGAACTGGAAACCCGTATTGCGCTTGCTCCGATTGGAGCTGCTAAATGAACTCGACTTGAATCTCCGCTTTGGACAAGAGTGGGTCACGGCTGAAGACAGAGACGGTGACAGTTTTGGGACTCGATTCTGACACCAGACGGAACGCTGCGCGTCCGGACCGGAGTTTGAGAGACCGGATGCGCTGTTCGCCCTTTTCATCCATGATGCTCCCACCCGTAGTCCGCACAAACAGTTCATCTTGATGCTCGTTCCCGCTCACAGGGACGCCGTTCAGATCCATCTTCTGGACTGCAATAGTACAATACGAGGTGCCATCGGCGACAACTTCACCGATGCCGTCGACGACGTGTCGATCTGGCGCATCGGAGGTTAAAGTAAGGAACGCCGGTGTTCCTCGCCGCAACTGTTCGAACAGCGACGGCTCTTGGCGAAAACTCTCAGTCGTCACATCCTCGATTTTTCCGTCGGTGTGTACGCCGTAGGTCCCTGGCGTAAGGTTAAAGGCGATGACTGGATCCGGGCTCTCGTTACGGACCAGTTGGCGCGTGTCGGTGGACACCGACACCCAGGTGTGTCCCTGAAGGTGAACGACCAGGCTGTTATGGCCCTGCGGGACCGTCACTGTCTCTTGTGACGCATCTGGCTGATCAATCATGGCTCTCCTCCTTTCCATTACTTCCCCTCGTTAGTCGTGTTCCTGGGTTGGTGGGTGCGCCCGCAAGACCATAGTATTCGTAAGAGATCGATATCCCGTGAATGCTAGCCACATAACCCCCAGTTACCATACCAGTGTGCGTTAACAGCGCATAGTAATACCGGCTGTTATCGACAATAAGTTTCGGCTCGTCCGAGGAAAAATCGTACGTTCTGTCAAAAACGTGCCCTGCCGATGCGGCCTGGATGACATCTTCAGCCAGGATATCAAAGAAAGTCTCTGTACTGGATGCAGTGGGGACTTGATGACGGAAACGCAGAAGAAGCCAGTGCACTACGCCATTGACAGCGGAGATATCTCCACGAATAGCGAACGAGCTCAAGCGCGCCCTATCGGGCAATAGGAGCGGAAGAATACCGCTGACGGCTTGGTTCTGAGGCTTCACGGCGCGAAACTTCGGTATAGCCTGACCCGGACCGGGACCAGTTGGTGATATACCCAGGCGCCATTCTGGGAGTGTTTGCGTAGGGTCTTGCGCCTGTTGTATCGGCAAAAACCCCGGAAAGAACGAAACGATGCCCGTCCCTTGTGGGCTGTGAAAATAAGGACGGATGCTTTCAATGTTCCTGCTCTGTATCTGCGCCTGGTTGCGCGGACGACGCAGTAACGCAAGCGGAAGAAACGCGTGTCGCGCCGGCGCCGCCGGCAGTGTAGTCGTCCCCTCAGCTACCCGCACGGCAGCTTCGCGTTTAAGTCGGACGCAGGTCTCAACGCCAATCGCGGGGTTGATGAGGCTCGCATCCTCGTCGCTCCCGACCTCACGCTCCCAGACGTCTAAATAGACGATATCGGTTCGCGGTGAGGCACCTTCTGGAGAGGGCGTAGTCAAGGGAGGGATCACCGCCACACCGTCGCGCGCAGCCCGTTTCGGGTCCGTCCACGGCTGGGTGGAGTAGCGCAGGTTCTTGCGCACTCGAACCGGGCGTCCCTGAATCAGCGCCGCTCCGGCCAGAACCTCGAAGTCGTTCGGTGCTTCACTACTCCCAACGTCAAAATCAGAACCTCCCGGTTGAATACCGTCGGTAAAAGTCAAACTGAATGTGTCGTAGAGTTCCTGCCGGGCCACGTCGTTTAATTCGTTCCAATCCGCGTCCAGCACGGGCACGCCCTGTTGAAGACGCACCCCGATGTAATTTTTCAGCGGATCAAAAGTGTTTCGCGAAAAGTTGCCCATGTACTCCTCCCGTTGGAGCCTATCCGAATGACTCTCAATCCTGTGGTTTCACCGTGCTCTATAAATCCCCCGCTCGGCTACGCCTCCGCTGCCCCCTTTGTCAAAGGGGGCCGACAGACGCGAGCGGCTGGCGGGGGGATTTTTACCCTCGGCCCATACCATGACACAGTTTTTCGGATAAGCACTTAGTACCTCAGTATGCTGAACCGTCACGTCGATTCGGTAACAAACACCGTGCGCACCGGTGCTGGCAAAAACTCACGTAAAGCATTTAGGAGTAGATTTTGATTGCGCTGGATCACGGCGGGATCAGCTGTATCAGGCGTCAAATAGAGCCCTACGGTCTCACGAGCGTACCGATCTGCATTGGTTCGCTCTCCGTCCTGGCCGACATCAGATGTGAAATTTTGGAAATCGCCGAAGGTACCCCACAACGCACGTTTAGCAGTATTACCGACATCGGCCGTGGTCGAGCCGGCATACCGAAGGTCTACGGTTTCGGTCGCTGCATAGACTGCGCTGGTGTACTTCACGCTTTCGTTAGCGTGATAAACGAGCATCGTACCGGCAGATCGAGGAATCGGCAGGGGATCACACTGGGTATAAGGACTATTGATCAACATTTCTGCGCTTCCCCACGTATGGTTGGTGCGGTTGACCGTTGCCCGCCAGATCGACCAACTGCCGTTGCGCGTAGAGCTCCAGAAGAGTTCGACATCGCCATTGGTCTTGACCAATGCTGCCGGCTCGCGATCTTGTGACAGGGCTGGCCCTGGCGGCAGTGCGCGGATCGCGCTCCAGTCCGCCGCGCTTGGGTTCAGGCGTGTTTTGACCCGGTACACGATACGCCAGCGCCGTTCGCCAGACGCGCCAACTGATTCGGTCCGCGCCCAGAAGACCCACAGGCGTTGCCCCGCATCGGTCGGGTGGAACACGACAAACGGCGGGCCCTCCACGCGCGGGTCAGCTCCGGCGTCTAGGGGGAACGTAGCCGGGTCGGTTAATGTCCAATTCGTGCCGTCATAGCGGTTGTAACGGAGTTGCCATTGCTGACCCAGCAGCTCCAGCCAGAACAACCACAACATTCCGGCGTTATCCACCACGGCCCAGGGGTGTCGGCGTTGAGTGTCAGCAGTGGCAAACGGGCCGAGAGCACTGAATGGTGCAATCGCTGACCATTGGCCGTTGGCGCGGGTACGGAAATTGATCTGCCACCGCCGATCTGCCTCTTTATAGGTGCTCCAGAAAACCCGTAGCGTCGTCCCCTGTAGGACCGCAGTCGGATACTTGTCGATCAACGTTCGATTCGTGAGAGGTTCGCTCGGTGTCCAGCCCTGACCCTCGCGAAAGTTCTTGTACCAGATGTCCCAGTGTCCTTTTCTCAGTGTGTGATAGAAGAGCCAGAGCACGCCGCCCTGGTCGCGGACGGCGGCGGGTCTGCCTTCGTACGCGAAATCAAGGGACAGCGGCGCGGTCGGTGTGGGCCACACCCCAACGGTATTCTGTTCACGCACCCAGAGGTTCAAGCGTTCTGGCTGGTTCGAGCGAAACACATTGTGCACAAACTCTTTGGTTCGGCTCTCCCAGCCGACGAGGCGTTTGACCGTCGCTTCTACTGTCGGAATCAAGCCAATAGATTTGTACAGGTGCGGAGCGTTTCTGACATCGTTCCGTTGCACGTCGGTCTCTAAACGATAATCAATTTGCCAACCGATCCACTGCGCCAGGAGGGGAAGTAAGCGGCTGTCCACGTTTTCGAGGTCATGCACGTCGCGCATCGCCCTGGCAAAACTATACAGCAGATCGAGTTGGCTGCCCGGCAGGTCGAGAAAACGGCGCAGTTGTCCGTTCTGTCGGTCCGCGGGCGCTACGGCGGCTGCGTTGGGCAGTATCGTATCGTACCGGTGGTACAGTGTCGGCAAGAGGTCAGCCATCTGCCCGGCCATATTGTACTGCGCCGTAGCCATCGCCGTGGCGCGGTTGTGACGGTCGATGTCATAATTGGGCGGAGCTCCGGCGTATGGAAAGAGGGCGTAGTAGTATACCGTCTCCCCCTTGAGACCGGTATCATCAGTCGTGAAGTAGCTTCCATCAGAACGCACTTGTATTTGGCTTGGGGAAGGCAGATTGGTGTCTGCCACTACAACTCCCTGTTGTGGTGAGGCAGGCGTAGGCGAGAGCGGATAAGTGTGCTCACGACGCACGACGCGCACACCCGGAAACTGCGTTGGGTTTGGATGCACCCAGCTCAAATCAATCCGATTACCAGACGGATGAGGAACAGCAACGAGATTCAGGAAACGCATTATTAGCTGCCCTCCTCAAGCTCGACCCGAAGACCTGCGGCATACGCTGGATCATCGCTAGGTACAGTGGGAATCTCGTGGGCACCCAACTCGATCTTCCCCAGCGCCTCGACGACGTCAGGGGATTGGCCTTCACGGCGAAACTCGCGGATATTGACAAACTCGACACCATCGATCGCCTCGATGGCTTCATAAAATTTGCTGAGATAGATGGTCTGCTGAAAATCGACGTTCTCGAAGGCAAGCAGTTTGCTCACCGCTTGTTGTACCTGTTCCTTCACATCATCGCGGTTGTAATAGCTTTTCACGCCGACTTGGGCAGTCACGTAGATCGGCACATAGTCGACGTCTTCGATTTCAATGATCGTGGAAATGGGACGCTTGTCTTCAAAATATGCGAGGAGGTTTGCCTCCAGCACATCGCTGACGTGTCCTCCGCCGGCAGGCGCGACAAACAACGTTACAACATTCCAGCTCGTTCCCTCGGCCAACACCTTGCCAACGCCTTTGAAGTCGAGCGCCAGGGCTTCGTAATCCTGGGCAGTGACGGCGCGCTTGAGTGAGCGAAACACCTGCGGCGCGTGAGACACTGCGTGTTCAATGCTTTCGCGTTCTGCACCGCCGGTCGCAGGACTCGGATTGCTGACTTCAGCGCCGAGGAGCACCAGTTCTGAGTCATCGATGATGGTCTGAATCGTGTTGGGCAAGACATTCCCCTGAGGACCACCACCGACGCGATAAGAAACCTTGATGATGGATCCGGTTGCTGGAATCGCGCCCAAGACGCCGTCACCGAACATGACGGTGGCCCGATCGTCTTCATCAACCTCAATCGTAAAGTCCTTTTGCCCTTCGCGGCTGAACGCCAAGCTCTCGCGTAGTACCCATTCATCCTTTGTCTGCCCGAGTTCCGTGGTCAGAATAATGTCGCGGTTAACCTTCTGTCCCTGTCCCAGCGAGCGTAAGATCATCTTCGCTTGCGTCAGCTTGTAACGTTGGTTTGGCGTTCCCGGGGAGGTCCCGAGGATCTCCTCTTTGATGAGCCGGCCTTCTTCGACGGGAATGCCGACGAAAAACTTTCGGTTGGTCGCCGGATCGACAGGAATCGTGGCAAAGTTGATGGTTAGGAGTTGTTCTCGCGTGTACTCGAATCGGACACTCGGCTTGTCTCGCTGCCCTGTACTCGCGAACGCATGCCCCCGACGGATCGTGACATCCGTCACTTCGGGAGGAACGCTGAGCGTCAACGTCGTCGACGCGGGCGCGGCGGTGGACAGCGTATAGCCGATCAAGCGCAAATGCTGGATGATGCTCCGGCGCTCTTGCGCAGTGCCGAGGAAACTCTCGTTAGCGACACGATCCTGATAGTAGCTGAGAATGTCGCCCATGTGCGCAAAGAGTTCGAGCAAGACGTTGCCGAAGTCGGCTTCCGACTCGTAATCGGTCCACTCGGGCAACTTCTCCGGGATCAGCGCCCGCATGGACTGTAGGAAACTCCCGGCGTCACGCGCCATGTAGTCTATGACGATCCGTCCGTTCGCTGGTTTTAACTCCGCCATCTCACGCCTCCCCATGCCTAGCGGAAATGAATCCGTACCGCTTGTTGCGAGAGATCCTCTCGTTTAGTGTATGCGACCTCGATGGTCACGGTTTCCTCCACCGCCTCAACATCGACGCCATCAACGATAATGTCGTCCGCCAACCACCGGCTGAGCGCCTGGCCAACGGTGAATTCCATGGTTGCCGCTAAAACGGTGTCATTCGGCTCGAACACGAGATTAAAGAGGCCGCAGCCAAACTCGGGGAGATTGACCCGCTCGCCGGGCGCCGTAAACAGCACCTGAATCATCTTGCCGCGAATGGCGTCATCGCCGCCGCTGGCGCTAATGCGTCCGGCTTTGGTCACGGCAAACGGAAATCCGAAGTTCAGAGCCACTGGCATCTTAATCACGCACTAACACCCGAGGGAATGCACTGAGCACCACGCCTTGGCCGTTCTCGTTATTGTGTTGGGTACGGTCGAGAAAGTGTACGATCCCTTTCTCCTGTGGCCCGTAGACCACACTCTGGCTGGCCTGCACGATACGACATTTCCCTTTGACGCCGCCACTTTTCACTCCGCCCAGTGAACCTGCCTCGTCACCGCTGCTACTTGTGACTTGTGCGTCGAGTAACAGGACATAGTCGCCGCCTGGTCCCACAAGCATTTCCTTGTCACTCTCATTGGTGATGCTAGTCGCCTGGCTTAACTGGGCCACGTTGGGATACGGAATCGGCACCGCTCCCGGCCCTGAAGGTGTTTTGCAAACATCTGGGAGCGCATACGCGACTCCCTTCGCTGGGGCGATTGGTTTTGCCATATCTCGTGCACTCCTCTACAGTGATGCCTCTACGACCAACCGACGGTACCCGTCTTCCGGGGCAGCGGGCAAGGATTTCGCCGAAAAGCTCAAAACAAACTGACGCCCTCCTAACGGCGCGTCGAAACGTCAGGGTCTGAAGGGCACGGCCATTCGCGGTCCCGGTAACCCTCAGGGCGTTGCCAGACACGCCGTGGCCTGGTTCGACGGCTATGGTCGCGGACTCCCTCTGCCACGCGGTCGGCGACCCATTGGTGACTCTGGCAAAATCGCTATTCTCGACGAGGTTATCCGCAGAGTCTTGAAAAAAGATGGGCAACGCGTCCGGAGACGGTGTCAACACACCTGCCGCAGGATCCACATCGTAGGTCCGCTTGAGGATAGCCGTCCCCGTACGCTGGGTGATCGCGTTATCCGTCTTGCGAAATCCAACCAGGAAAAACCCTTCGTAGCCGATAGCGGTGGGAAAAAAGGTTTCCATTGTTGTTTTAGGGGTTGAGATGAATCGGATTCCCGATTGCTGCCAGTTTGCCTTGTGCTTCAATGGTGACATTTTTGCCGGTGATCGTGACATCGCCAGCCGAACTGATAGTGATCCCGTCATTCTTCAGTGTAATAACGTTACAGAGGTCCTTGTTGATACGTTGGATGATCGTGACCATTTCCTCGCCATCCGCATCTTCAAACTGGATGGTATGCCCTTTTTGGGTCTTGATGATCTTGCGGGTTGGTGGTTTTTGCTCGTTCTTGCGTTCCTTGCCGTCGGCGCCGTTGAGCGCGGGGATCTCGCTCTCGCCACCCGGTTCACTCCAGAAGGTGCCCACCCAAATGGGGAATTCCAGGTCGCCTTCCTCGAACTCCACCCAGACGCCGGCGCCAACCTCGGGGATACTGAGAAAGCCCTGATTCTTCTGGCCGCCATAGGGCACACAGGGCATCGCCCAGCCGGTGACGACCTCACGACCCAACACACTGGGTACCTGAAGCCTGACCCGGCCAAGACGTTTCGGGTCTTCCGTATTCACGACAAAGCCGCGATACTTCCCGTAGAATCGTCGTTCGACCTTCTGCAGCAGGTCGGCAACGACCTTTTCTAACTCCACTCTATCCTCCTACAAAAACGGGTTTGGCTTACTAGTCAAAAATGGGTTTGGCTTGCTGACAAGCCCCGTAAAGTCCTCCGCACCGGTTGGCATGAGCGCGTTGCGTTTCGCTCGAAAGAACTGGGTATAGCCCTTTGGCGTGAAGTTATGCGTCACATGCGTGACGTAATAGACGCCGCTGTGGGTCTCGCCCACCCCTTTGATGGTGACTGTGCCATGGGGTTTGAGAACGTGGTTATACCGGTTTCCGTCGATCTCTCCCTCAGCCGTCACAAACCACTCCGCCTGGTGAAACAGCTCTTGACAGAGGGTATCCATTTCCGTTTTGCCGGTGGCGGCATTCATACTCACGTACACCTGCCCGGGAGTTATGGCAGGAGGCAAGAGAGCCGCGGCACGGACGGCCCCCAGAGCTTTTTGTTGCCCCTCGCTTGCGGTCTCCTCCAGAAGCTTTTTATTCGTTCGGTCCACCTGAAACATCGTCACGTTGGTCGGCGCCAGCGCATTCACTTCGAGGGAGAATTCGTTGACGTTGGTGTCGTCGCCGAAGTGCACGGCCAGCACAGGCTGGGGATCGGCGATAACCCGCGGGGGGCGAAAGAATCCGATGCCGCCCTCGACGTAGCACTCGAAGCCATTGCGCAGCGCGAGCCGTTTAAGAAACTGCATATCGGTCTCGCGCTGGATGATGGTGGAGATCTTGTCATCGTGTTGTGCCTCGCTATTCGTCACCACAGGCAGCAAACCGTGCTGCCTAAAGATCTTCGCCGCAATCGCGCTATCTCTCTCATTGGGCCAGGCGTATAACCGCTCCTCCCGGTCCATCAGCACGCTCTGGTCCATACCCCAGATTTCCAAACTGCATTGCGCGCCGCTGCGCGAAAAATCCGGTTTGACATGGGTAATGTAGCCGGACAGGAGTTCCTCCGTGCCGGTATCGAACCCCCCGGTGATCCGCATGGGCATCCAGGGACCGAATCGCTCCTCGTCCAGATACGTCCAGCTACCGTCCCGCTGTTGCCTGATCGCCAGACGCAGTCTGAACATGCTGGCCAACTCGCTGTCCAGTTCGACTTCAAGACTCACGAGGTCCGTCTTGGGAACGTCCAGCTCGCCATCCACGGTTTCCAGGGTAAAGCATTCGTACGCCATGCTTGTCTACACCGTCACGTCACGTGGAATAATGATTTGTTTACCCACGCGGCCGAGCCTTTCCGGCGCTCGTATGGCAAAGCCCGAGGCAGTAATAATCCCCGCCAACTCCCTGGCGCTCGTGTTCAACTGGTTGTAGGTCACGAGGATCGCGCGTTCGAACCGCTCGACGTGGAGGGTCACTCTCCGTCTCCCGATCATCCGTTCCTCAAGTGCGTAATCTATCTCCTCCACCACTTTGACTTGTTCGACGCCGACATGTTGTGTCAGATTCCGCACCAAGTCAGGCCACGGAGGCTGGGCGCCGTCGAACTCCAAGGGAAAACGATCTGTGACAATCGGCTCCTTGCCCAGTAATGCCTGGGGCGAAAGAAACTCCGGGTTGGCGTCACTCAGCCGCCACCATTTGGTTGGTTGTCGGTAGTACTTATACGCCAAGTGGTCCAGACGGTCGGCATCTTCCACGGTGTGACGAAATGTCCCCGGCGCCTGCGGCAGGGGACGTAAAGTCTTGGAGACCGACGTCCGCCCTTCGGCGTCAGTGGTGATGATATCCGGTAGCGTACGGTAACGAGAGAGACGAGAAAACATATATTTCACCGCCCTCAGCGCGGGATAACTACGTCCATGACGTCTGTCGCCCTCAGATTGGCGAGGCGCAACCCCGACATGAGTTCCTTCCGGGTTTTGGTGTACGTATGAGCTGGATTCGGCCCCTCGATGACCGTGAGATCAACCGCCACTGTCGCGCGGATCGGCTCAAGGTTGGTGTGGAACTCTGTTTCGGTGATCGTTAGGCTGTTGATATTCACTGGGAGGATCCGCTTGCGCCCCCAGACGAATAGGATCATCGGAGGTTTTTCCGTACCTGTGAAACTGAAACGACGCGGCAGGAGCTGCTGAACGAGGGCGCCAAAGATGCTTTCCTTTTTGGGCTGGGCCATCAGTTCCAGTGTCGCCAGTTGCGGTGCAATGCCAAGCTCTTCGGTGATACGATCGCCTTCGTTCAATTTGTCGGTCGCATCCAGGAGAATTTCAAAACCAAGGGATTCCGGATGCGTGGTGACGTACTGGGCGTCGCGCAACTTTAAGAGATCGTTGAAGCCCTGGTGAAAATCTCTCAGGGTCAGACCGTACCCGTCGTTCCACCGCTGGGTGGAGGCGGTCATGGAGAACTCTTGCGTGCGGCCGCGCGACAGTTGCACAGGGTTAAATTGAAACACCACCACAAGCGGCGGAATGCTAAGTCCGTATTCCACAAACGCGCCGCGAAACACTTTGGGTTGGTTGCGAAGACCGCCTGGCATAGTATGCTCCTTAGTTCGTCTACTGTGGTATCAATTGCGCGGTCGCAAAAGTTCCTGAAGCCAAGACAGAACACCTTCCTTTTCTGCCTAGAGCCGCTCGGCAATCAGGCGCAGGAGTTCTGCGCGCCATGGGGCAGTCGGATTCGGATTATTGTTAGCGAAACCCTGGTATTCCTTGGCCCACGCTCGCGCCATCTCGGGCGTCACGCCCCTGCTCCTCAGGTCTTTTAGGTACGCTCGGCTTCTTCTCCCTGCTGAATTCATCATCTCCACAAGATTCTTCGCTTCTTCCGTCCCCATTCCCCACCGTATGACTTCCCGGCCAAAGCGATCTATTTCTATTGTACCATCAGGTCTTCTGTAACCTTTGGGTACAGGAAGTTTGTTCCAGTCTGGTTTCCCTTGCAGTGCTGCACGCGGTTCTGGTACGGCGGTCGGTGCTGGCGCTGGCTGCCGTGGTGGCACTGGCGGTGGTTGCGCTGGCTGCCGTGGTGGCACTGGCGGTGGTTGCGCTGGCTGCCGTGGTGGCACTGGCGGTGGTTGCCCTGGCTGCCGTGGTGGCACTGGCACCTTTCTGGGGACGAGACGGGGATGCACCGTGGCGGGCGATGGTGGCACTGGCACCTTTCTGGGGACGAGACGGGGATGCACCGTGGCGGGCGATGGTGGCGCTGGCCGCGGTGGTGACACTGGCCGCCCTGCTTGTGCTTCCCCGATCTTGCCTTGGACGGTCTCCTGTGGCGTCTGTGGTTTCTCGCCTGGACGCTGTCGAATACTAGTCGGTATGTCGTCAAAGTCAGGCGGAGTTTCCCCTTCGCCCCCACCGCCGCGCCTCCTCCTGGGAGGACCGGTTGGCGTCGCGCCGCGGCGGTCCCCCCTGCGGGCCCCCTTGGGAAGATCGGTCCGCAGCTCGCCGCGGCGGGGCGGCACTCTGTACCCCCCGGGGGGAGGCCGGCGGTATTTGGCCTGGCTTCCGCCTGGCCGTATCGTAGGGGACCGACCCTTATTAGTAGCTATGACCGGCTCGGGCGGAGCGGAGCCCGGATCCTTCGCAAGCTGTCCCCGTGGCGGCGCTGGCTGAGGTGGTGGCGCAGGAGTGGGCGCTGGGGCTGCGGGTTTAGGCGGTATGGGGAATTCTTTCGCAGCGCCGGCAGGTCCGACTGGCGCTAGCGGTGCGGTAGATCCGGCGCTGGCCTTTGGTATCGCCTTGCCGCCCTGCAACGCCTCGTCGACTTCCTTCAGCACCTTCAACTCTGCCGCACTGAGATTCCGACCTGCCGCAATTGCGGCTCTTGCTTCGCGAATGGTATCGATACGGGCTGCGGGCTTTTCCAGCCTGCTTAGCAATGCCAAAATTTCTGCGGGTTCCTTTCTGACCCTTTTCGAGATAGCCAGAATCAATGCTGCTTTTTCGGTTGCGGTATTCACCACGAGACTCGCGCCGCGGATCACGATTTTGCCGCCTTTCAGCGCTAGAGGAGCCAGTGGAAGCGCACCGAGTAGCCGATCAAGGAGACCCAGCTTCTCCCTAGTAAGTAAATTGTAGCCGACGATTGCCTCAACGATTCCCCGCGCCTGACCAACGACAGGGACAAAGTAAATCGACATATTGACCACAGCCATCACCGTCGGATTCGTCAAAAGGGCCAGACCGTGCGGGATCACTCCCGGATATTTTCTTGGATCGATGTGACCAGGGAATTTCCGAATGGCTTCCTGCTTCTGCAGCTTCGCGATTTCCTGTTTGATCACATTTTCCTGATATTCCTGCCTCGCTCGTTCGTTCTCTCTGAGGATGGCTTCGTCGACGGGTTTGAGTGCCTCTTCTTCCGCGTGCCTTTGATAAGCTTTTTCAATTTGGAAAAGCCAGGCTGCTGTCTCGTCGTCACTGAGTTCCCGATCCTCCCAAGCTTGAGTGAAGTACTTGAGGAAATAACGGGTGTAGATGAGACGATTCAAAAGTGAGTCGAACTCATGTGAGCTATTTATCGTTCTCCACAGCTGTCTTAAGTCGCCGCCTGCGCTGACGCTTCGTTGAGCCCGAGCTTTCAAATCAAAATGCCCCTGTTTGAGAGATAAGGAAATCTGTTGTTTGAGGTATTCATCCTTGTCTTCGCCACTGGATACCCGCGCTGTAATGGACGGGAGCGATGGCTTGCGCAGGAATGTAAACTCATCTGGACTGGCTTGCCGCTGCACGGTTGCGGTCCGCTGTGCACTAACTTTCACCGCAATCAGGTTGGGCGACGGGGTCAGAATCCTCTTAGCAATGCGCCCAGCTTCCACTTCCGCCGTGTCTGCCGGACTACTTATCAAGTGGTGGGGGGTACTCGCACTCTGCCCCTGCTGCACCACATGCGTTAACTCATGCGCCAACAACCGGCGGCCTTGAGCTGCGTGGGGCGCAAACTGGCCTGCTCCAAAAATAATGTCCCGCCCCACGGTGTAGGCTGATGACTGAAGCGCCCGTGCCGACGCTACCGCTTGCCCATCACTATGCACCCGCACTTGGCTGAAGTCGGCGTCAAAACGAGACTCCATAAACGTGCGAGTGTTGGGATCGAGTGGCTGACCCGACGAGTGTAAGACTTCACTTACAATCGGTGGCAAGGATGATTCCTGCTGTAGTCTACTCTCTCTGACAGCCAAGGATTGCACGTAACTATTGCCGAGGTACCGATCCAGCGGCGGAGTCGATTCTGGAACATTGTCAAGCTGTCTTCGCCCATACGTGCGACCCTGAGGCGCCTCTCGGGTCGAGGTTGGGCTCCCTTGTTTATCGTGTGTTGTCGCGGCTCGTGTCGTACCCATAGAGCTTCCTAAATCAGATCACAAAAGATAAGCACAGTCCCTGA
The DNA here is from genome assembly GCA_963840855.1 of uncultured delta proteobacterium. Classification (GTDB taxonomy): domain Bacteria; phylum Desulfobacterota; class Binatia; order UBA9968; family UBA9968; genus DATACQ01. The sequence continues at coordinate 16,333 of CAWJBB010000046.1, read as the reverse complement.
CAAATCCCCCCGCGCTGCGCACGGCCCCCTTTGCAAAAGGGAGCTTTTGGATCCCCTCCTTTGGAAAAGGAGGGATAGGGAGGATTTCACAGTAAGCGCCATGTACGAATGTCCCGTGGTTCGGTTTAGCGTTGTAGTTGGACAAAGTCCTTGTCGTTCCACAGTTTGCCAATCTTCTCGAACTCGCCTCGGGCGCCGCGCAGAATATGCTCCATCCCGATCACCCCGCCGTCAGCGGCGGCAAAAAATGCGGCGTTGAGGACAATGTTCTTGATGTTGCCGCCGGTGATCTGTAACCGCTGGGCGAGCCAGTCGTAATCGAGGTCATCGCTCACCGGCGCCTCACGTGGGAAGTGCACCTGCCAGATTGCTTTACGGCTTGTGACATCGGGGAACGGGAAGTCGACGATAAACTTGATTCGCCGGGTAAACGCCTCATCCATGTTCTCGCGCAGGTTGGTGGCGAGAATCACGACGCCCTCATACGCCTCCACGCGTTGCAGCAGATAACTCGTCTCAATGTTGGCATAGCGGTCGTGGGCGTCGGAGATTTTCGTGCGTTTGCCAAAGAGCGCGTCAGCTTCATCGAAGAAGAGGATGGCATTGCTCGCTTCGGCTTCGTGGAAGATCTTGGCCAGGTTCTTCTCGGTCTCGCCAATATATTTATTGACGACGCCGGAGAGATCGATCTTGTACAGATCGAGCTGCAACTCATGCGCGATGACTTCGGCGGCCATGGTCTTGCCCGTGCCCGATGGTCCCGAGAAGAGCGCGCTGATCCCGCGGCCATGGGCGAGCTTGCGCCCAAACCCCCAGTCACCAAAGACGCGGTGGCGATGCGCAACCTGGCTGCAGAGATTTCTAAGCTGCTCTCGTTTGTCGATGGGAAGCACGAGGTCGTCCCACTGGTAGTGCGGTTCGATCTTGACGGCCAGCTCCGCTAATTTGTGGTGCGATTGTTTGCGACAGGCGGCGTACAGCTCGGCGCGTGTCACGTCTGCTTCGTCGCTCGCCATCGCCCGCTGTTGTACGACCCAGGCGGCGGCTTCCTGAATCTGCCCTGGCGTCAAACGAAACTGACTCGCCAGTTCGCCGGCCCAGGATTGCGCACCATTTAAGGGGAAACGTTGCAGCGCACGCTGCCACGCGGTCTCTCGGAGAGACACGTCGGGCATCGCCAGTTCCACGGCACAGAAGCTGTCCTGATCAAAAACTCCCTGCAGTGACCAAGGGAGTCCTCCCGCCAGAAAGGTGAGTTGACCATACTCGTCCACCATCCGCGCGAGCGTTTTCACCCAGGCTTTGGCCTTTACGTCTTCTTGCAATAGCGCATCGCAACCGTTGAGATAGATCGCAGCGTCCCACAAGAGTCCCTCACGGAATACCAACCGCAACGCCGCCGCTACTTCCGGCTCACGAGCAAGCAGGAGTTGCATATCGACGTACAGGAGGGGCCGGCCCCACTGCGCACACAGACCCATCGCCAGGTCGTGCTTGCCGACGCCATGGGGTCCCTGGAAATAAAAGACGAAGGGTTGCCGTCCAGGTGATGGTTGAGAAAACCACCGTTGGCATAAGTTCACCAAGCGGGTTTTGAGCGTCGGATCAACCAGAACCTGCTCAAGGGTCAATGAAGGAAGCAGTAGCGTGGCGTATCCGGCGAGACGTGGGTTAACTGCATCATTCTCCAAAAGATAGTGAAGCATGCGCTGGTCGAGCTGTAAGAATTGCGCCAGACCGCTCGAGCCGGCGGGACTGCGGGGGTCTTCTACCCTATGGAGAATGCCGTGGCGAAATAACGGCGCCTGGTCGGAGAACAGCGCCGTGCGGGCGCGCCACCGTTCGGCTTCGGAGGCGCAGAGGAGATCCAAGATTAAATCGACACTCGGCCTTTTGCGGGTAATGTCATCTTGGAGGTACGCATAGAGCGTATCGTACTTACGTCGCAGTTCCGGAGCCACACACACGATGAGGGTTTGCACTTCGAACGAAGACAACGAAAAGAGCTGTGCTACGTAGGGCAGCGACAGGAAAATTCCCTCTTTGGCGCTCGCGGTGATTTTGTCGGCAATAGTGGTGTCAAGGTGATCGGAGGCCAACGCATGCGGGTGGGTGTCACCCGCGCTTTCTTGGTCCAGTAGAGCATCCACTTCTTCATGCGTGATATAGACCCCTTTGGAGGCCATCATGCCCTGCCCAGCCAGTCGCTGCGGACGGACGGTCGCAATGTGTCGCCGGATGAGCATATCCAGTCTTCGAAGCTCATCGACCAGGTGCGCTACGCTATCCTGATAAAAGGCGTGCTGCGCCGGTTGTCCTTTTTGCTTTGACATCATACAGACACCTCAAAAAAGAAAACGCGTCGGTGTAGGTGGGCGATGTCCACCTGGATTTCATGGAACCCAGGAGCGAGCCCGGCGGGAATGGTCGCCGTCATCGTATCGCCATCGAGTTCAGCGCCGTCGATGATCTTTTGGCCGGTGATGCTCAGAGAAGCGGGCCATCCCGCGAGATGTTGACCGCTTACGGTAATTTGCGTGCCCAGCGGACCGCCGAGAGGGGTCAGCCGTTCCACGACGGGTGGACGAAAAGGCGCACGGATATCCGGCACACCAATCCTCTGGACTCGTTTGCTCATGGGTCGTTCACTGCTCACCTCCAACTGGACAACGGAAACTTCGTACATCACAGAGAGACGAAAGGGCTGCGAAAAAGTGGTCCACACCCGGCCGAGTTCATCCGGGTCCAACGGATTCAGCATAATTTTGATCTGCTCCTCGGCGTCTTGCAGGCCTTCAACAAGCGCGTTCTGGGGGACGACCGCATGTTCATGAAAGACCCGCATGGCCTCGCCGAGAATCGCATGGCTCGTGGCGTTCCCCGTCTCTGAAACGGTTTGTGCGTAGGGCGTCATGACGTAATAGAGATTTAATGACAAGGGCGGCGGCGCAATCCGCGAGGGCTCGCCTCGTTTCACTTGCCAATCGAGGTTTTTGAGGGCGGAGTTTTCTAGAATGCGATACAGGAACAAATTTATCCTCGGTGGGTCACCCCCGGTCTCATCCGGCGCGAGAATTGTTACCTTCACCGACGGGGTGAATTTCTTCATCGGTTCCAACAAGAGGTTACGTAAAGATTCACTCACCATGCCTATAGCGGTTGAGGCGCTCATACCGTTGTGCCTTCATCGCCTGGTTTTGAGACAAAAACGCCCGAGTCGACTGCGTTCCCAAAACGCCCGTGGTGCTGTGGACGACGCCTCCGAATGTTTAATGATCACCGTGCGTTGCAGTGGCGGCGTCTTCGGTTCGCTCCGCTGGGCTTGGCTTTCGTTTCGGTTCCTCGCCCTCTGCGACGAGACGGTCGCAGCTAAATCACGCACCGTTCGTTGCAGCTGTTCGAAACGCTGAGCCAGGTCTTGACCGCCTCGCTGTCCGTTCTGCATGCTCATTGGCTCAAGAGGGCCAGGTGAGAGCGTCGCTGACGATCTGGAGCGCGCCTCCGAACTCTTCTGCGCCTTCACACCTTGTGTGACGAGTTGTTCCAGTCTGGTCAGCAACTCGACGTCCGACCCTGTCATCTCGCGTGCACGAGTCATTGAGACCGGAGCATTGAGCCGCGCGGCCTGTGGCGGGATTGTGTCCCGCTGTTCTCCCTCCACGCTGTTCCTCTGAATGTCCACGGTCTGGGATAAAGTCGGAAAAGCGGTTCTGTGTGTCGAGACTCCAGGAATGACCAGGCGTATCTGCTCACGATCCTCTACCGACGGTTCCGTAAGAGTTGAGCGCGCATCCGCAGCATTCTCCCGCATAGCTCGTGAAAACGGAGCGCCGTCGCGTAACGGCGTCCGAGGGAAATTCCTCGGTGTATCCGTCTCGTCGATAACTTCTTCACCTGCTGGTGTTTCCGCGAAACTCTCAGTGCTCTCCTCGGGCGCTGGCAGTGGCGACTGGCCATAACGATTTCGGCCTGCCGGCACGGTTGAGGCAACCATGGAGAGGGCGCCGCTGCCACTAAACGGGAGCCCTAATAACATCCTCACGCCGCCCCTGGAGGGCGGGTGCTGGAGCGTCTCTGGAGGCCCCTGACGGGTGATGCTTTGACTATGCGGAGGAAGTGGCTCAGATGGCATGGCTCACTCTCCGCTGCTCTTCCGCGAGAATAGCGATATATTTCCGCCGTTTTTCCCGAGTCAGCGCCAGGATTTCTTGTTCACTCCAATGGTAGTGATAGGCAAGGTAATGCACCTCACGATAGAGAAGCTCACGACTCGTTTGACACTCGGCAAGAAAGAACTCCTGCAAGTCAAAAGGCACGGTAAACTCACGGTCGCACTCCGGGCAGCGCGCCGCCAGGGTAAAGTCGACGTGAGGCGCCGCCACTTCCATGTGTCGTTCAATTTCCGCGCGGGCGAGTGAAGACAACCGATCGATGACCTCAGGTCCGGGATCCTGTAGGGAACCAAGACGGCAAATACACCGCGCCAGCAGCAAAGCGAGAGCCTTGGCCTCATTTTCTTCAACCATATGTGCAATCGCTTCTTGATCCTCGCCGTTGGGAAGCCGAAACACCACCTCTCGGTATGGTTCTCCGTGCTCGTTAGTGAAAGCTGCCTCTGGCGAGAGTTCCCTCGTGTACAGCGGCCCTTTCTCTTCGGACTCGCGCACGGGGATATCATGAAGAGAAAAGTCAATGTCCACTTTTTTCCGACACGCTTCCCAAGGGCACTGGACGGTCGCTTGCACGTGATCTCCAAAAGTTGCTTCCCGTAGCTTGAGTAAGAGATAGTGACGGTCTGCAATCAGGAGGCTACGAACCATGTCACTCGAAATCGGGCTGACTGGTCCAATACGGTGTACACAGCGGGTGAGGAGCATCGTCAAGAATGTGGCTCTGGTTGATGGTTCGCAGTCAGCAAGGAGTTCCTCCTCACGCCCACTCAACGGTTCGAGTTCTATCTCGTGATGCAGTTCTCCACCGGGATCTCGATAACCACCTGGGAGAAGAAAAGTTGCGTGAGTGCTCACTTCACTCACCCATCCCTGTTTTATCTCTCGGTTGGTTCGACCACCGCTGTGTCGCGTTCCCAGCCCTCATTTTCGAGCTTGATGGTTTGAATCATCACCGCATTGCCAGCTGCATCGAGTTCTGGAAGCGCTTGATAGTCTGACACCCAGCAGCGGTAGACGTTGTAGGACAACACTTTTTGCCCGGCGAGGTTGAACACATCGATAGTCATATCCTTGCGAAAATTGCGCAGCGACATGGCCGCGTCACCTTGAAAGTTGTTCACCAGATTCGCCCAGGCTTCGAACGCCGTATCGTGTGTAACACCGGCTTCGAGGGTAATCGCCTCGTACGTGGTCTTGCCGGGCAGCTTGCGGCTAGTGCTGGGATCGCCCGCTTCGCGCCATTCGGTCATTTCCGTGGTCTTGTGCAAGGCGCTACATTTGTTCAGACCCGCCACGTACTGATTGTCCCATTTGATCTTGAACTTGAAGTTACGGTAGGGATCGAACCGATAGGAATTAACTGTGAATCGTGCCATGGGGCTCCTCCTCTGAGTCAGATAGCGGGATCTAGGCAGTCTGACCGACCTTCTGGCTGATCTTGACCACGACGAATTCCGCCGGCCGCAGCGGTGCAAAGCCGACCAACACGTTGACGATTCCCGCATCGATCTCAGCCTGTGTGGTGGTTTCATTGTCACACTTGACAAAAAAGGCTTGCGCCGGCGTGGCTCCCTGAAACGCGCCCTGGCGGAATAAGTTCATCATGAACGAGCCGATATTGAGGCGGAGGGACGACCACAGATCTTCGTCGTTTGGCTCAAACACGGCCCACTGAATGCCGCGATAGATGCTGACCCGTAGGAAGATCGCCATGCGGCGCACGGGAATGTAGTTCCAGGCCGGATCGGATGTCACTGTGCGCGCACCCCACAATACAATGCCTGATCCAGCAAACTGCCGAAGGACGTTGACGTTCAACGGGTTCAGGTTGCCCTGCTGTGTATCGGTCAGGTTGACTGCCAACCCGACACTGCCGCCCAGTGCAGCGCTCGTTCCCGCTGCCGCTTTCCATACTCCACGCTGCCCGTCGGTCTTGGCATACAACCCGGCCACGAACCCCGAAGGCGGAACAAGGATGGGCGTCGATGAGCGGCCGGTGGGGTCGAGCATCTGCACCCAGGGCGCGTAGATAGCGCCATACGAGTTTTTCGGAGTAATCGCGTTGCGAAAATTTTTCGCTTCTTCGACTGTATCGTCAGTTTGAGTCATGTCACCGATGAAGAAGCAATCACTGAGCGAGCGATTGGCGCAGTAGTTCATCCCCGCGCCTACCAGTCCAGCCGACCCAATCCCAGGAACAGTAATCAAGCTTACATCTTCCTTGTCATCCAACTTGGAAAACGCATCGATGTACGGCTGATCGGTGGTGATCGCACTCCCCTCCGATCCCGCTGTGACAGAAACGACCTCAGCGGTAGGGGCGCTATTATCACCGACAAAAAAGTAGTTATCGGGTGGGGTACGGGGAGGATTATTCTGCGGACGGAGGACCGTCGCGCCAAGAGTTTCTATACCGCCGTTGTGCAGCCCCAAACGCAGCAGCCCGGTGGCATCCTGGCTGGTATTGGCGGCAAGAGCGACCTTGACCGACGAAGCGACGCTCGCCATCCCTGACGTGAGGAGTAGCACCCCATTGTTGACCTGGCAGAGAAAATTCGCGAAGGCATTTTGATTGGTCGAGGTGCGGAGTTTCGTCAGTGCACGTACCTGCGCCTGGATGGCGGTAGCGAGGTTCGCCGCCGAGTTTAGATCTGGCGCTGGATTGGGTACGGCGGCCTGGAGGTCAACTTCTTGATACCCGTCACCGTTGATATTGATGCGGAACCGGGTCCTTGGGTTCACCAATGCCAGCGGCGCCGCCGCGCCGCGACTGGTTCCCGCTTGTGCGTTGGTGTTCGCGGCGTTGATAGTTACCCGGATATAGCGTGAGGATGCAGTGGCGGTCTCGACGAAGTTCTGGGCGCCTGGAACCATACTCAAGTTGTCGAAGCGCTCCAAAGGGGTCAACTCATCTTGCCGGAACACCGCCAGATTAAACTCGTTGACCGAGTCGTTGGTCCCATTGGCGATCACCACAGCCAACTGGTTGCCCCATACCCCTGGACTGCTAGCGAAGATCGTGAGGCTTGCCTGCGGGTTCGTTGCCGCCCGATCGCGCAGAACGATATTGGCGGTAGCGGCATTCGCACCTGCAACACGCACGATGTAACACTGGGTTCCACCGTTGTTGAAAAATTGATAGACGGCGTGACTCAGAAAAGAGCCCGGGAGGAACCCTCCGTAGCGGTTTTGATATTCGGTGAAATTAAAGACCTTCACCGCCTCGCCCACGGTGCCTCTTTCTGCCATACCGATGAACGCCGCGATGGAGGTGCTTGCCGCAGCGATGGGTCGTACCCCGCTGGGAACCTCTTCAACGTAGACACCTGGATACGTCAGCTGCGCCATAGCGTGCTCCTTTTCCTCCGTTAGCGTTTCTTGTCCTGTCTTGATCGCGTGGTTCGGGTTCGCTGAGACTCTGGGCGAACCGACTCTAGTTGTTCCGTTTGGTGAACGGCAATCACCCCGTTCGCTTCAAGTTTGTGAATTTTCGGGTTGTTCGTTACTTCAACCTCTATGACTGCTATCGAATCGAAGGGCGCCAGGTGCCATGTCTGCCCGCCATTCCCGCGAAACGAAACAAGTCTACCAGACCGGTTGGTAATCGTGCAGGTCATCTCTTACTCCTTTGTTTCCACAGTCCTTGCCGGCACGCGTTGGCACTTCATACCAAGTCCAGAATACGACCCGCGGGTACGATGACTGGCTGCTCGATTCCTTCTACTTCAACAACCATGAACGCTTCTTTCTCTGTTCCGTCGTCCGACAAGTCGATGACTTTGCCTTGGAGGATGTCACCACTGTGCAGATCCATCAGTATTTTCAGAGGGTCAGGGATGTAGACGTCAAGAATTCGGAAGCTCACCCATTGATTCTTCAATTGCTTATCGCTCGGTTTAGCAGCTCGAGACATCGGTTGCCCATCTGACATCGACGTCACACGGCAAGCCTCGTGCCATGATCGAAGCCAGTCTGCTCCGGGCAAAACGAAGCGAATTCAAAAGCTTGAGACAATCGGTGGAAAGAATGCTGGATCGGCTATCGAGGAAAAGGAAGAAACATTCCGGAACCGATGGCGCTACCCGGAAAGAGATTGCCACACTCGGCATCTCCTCCTGCGTCCGATTCTTCACCTGGAGCAATCGGCAACGAGTTGGACGTAGAGATGCGCTCGGTCGCAAACAGCTTGCGAACGCTGTGGAGGGTTCGAAAAACGACGTGCCAGTGGCCCACCTTTACAAAATGACGCCGGGTTAGGCCGGTCCGGGTCTGGAGATGGGTATGCTCAGCGTTCTAGACGTTATTCAGATGATGCCTGCGCATCTTGCTGTAGATACTGCGGGGTGTAAGCCCAAGCAGCCGCGCGGTTTGCGACTGATTGCCTTGTTTTCGGCGGAGCGCGGCTTCCAACAAAACCTTCTCGCAGTAGCGCAGCGTTTGCGCAAGACTCCACCTATGAGTGTCCAACAGGTTGACTAGATCAGACGAGAGAGTTTGAGACGTCGCTTCGCGCGTGGGCTTCCCAGTAGCGTCGCTTTCGTTTTGTTCTGAGCTAATCCCGTGAAGATCTTCTTGCCCGGCGAGCTGTTGCCAGACTTCAGCCGGCAGGTCAGTCAAACTGAGGGGAGTCGACGTAACATTATTCACCAGCGCTCGCCTCACTAGATTCTCCAACTGTCTGACGTTGCCAGGCAGGTCGATGCGTGTGAGCGCCTCGATAAAGTCAGGAGCGGCCGAAACAGACCCGGCGGCATGCAAAGACTGATTTTTCTCCAACAAGTGCTCGATCAGCGGTCTAACGTCCGCGCGTCTCTCGCGCAACGACGGGATATGGATCGATAAGACGTTCAGACGATGAAACAGATCGGCGCGAAATTTTCCCTGCTGCACCGCTGTGCTGAGATTTCGATTGGTCGCGGCAATTACTCGAACGCTCACCGGGACCTCTTGATCTTCGCCCACGCCGAGCACTCGGCGCTCTTGCAACACTCGTAACAACTTCACCTGTAGAGTGTCGTCCAGCTCGCCGATTTCGTCGAGAAACACAACCCCACCTTCGGCGGCCCGAATCAGACCCTTACGGTCCCGATCCGCACCCGTAAAGGCACCCCGACGATGGCCGAAGAGTTCGCTCTCCGCCAGACCGGAGCTAATCGCGCCGCAATTCACCGCGATAAAGGGACCGTTGCGCCCCTTGAGATTCAATTGATGGATCGCCCGAGCCAGGAGTTCTTTTCCCGTTCCGCTCTCGCCGGTGATCAACGTCGGAAGATCGCTCAATCTGCTCACCCGGATAACTTGGCCGAAGACGGCAACCATGGCTGGGCTTTCGCCCACGACTCCTAACTCCTTCATGGTAGCCTTAACTCTGTCCTCTTCAGCCCGCCTGCCGCTTTGCAGACGCACGTGTTGGATCAGAAAACTTCTCAGTCGCTGCGCAAATTCCGCCTGGGCACTATCGATGACCAAGGAAGAGCCGGCGATCAAAGCACGGCATCGCGCGCTTAGGGACCAAGAAGGTATGTCGTCTCCGTAACTGATCACCGTGAATCCCTTCCGATTCAAGCTGCGAATAACATCCAAACTAGGATCGCCACGCGCCGCGCCTGCGCCTAACGCGACCAGAGCAATGCCACAACAACCCGAGCCGTCGATTTGCTCCGCTGCTGAAAATTCCTCGACCCATTGCGTGCGGATTTCGCAGTTGTCTATCAGACGGCGGATGAATTGCAGACGATTGCGTTCGTCGTCCGAAACAATGACGACACATTCGGGATTCAGTTTGTGAGGCGGGTTTTGATCCGTCAGGTGCAAGCCTACCGAGGCCGTGGCGACCGGCCCAGGACGTTTCTTCTCCTGCATACACCACCCTAGGATGGACGCTGCTCAGACAGTCCGGGCCGCACGATTGAAGGCAGTGGAGTGGAGAACAGTATTGCGCCAACTCTCGCAGTGATCAAAGACAGGCAATCCGCTCTCTAGCGGCGCGCTGGACGGGACTCTGATCCCTCGCAGGACGCAACCACGCCGCGCTGCACACAGACATCGCCGAGCGCTGTTGGACTCCATGGCGTTCCATCTACAGAAACTTGTATGTTACTGGCTTCGTTTTTGTCAACGCTTCATTACAGCCACTCCGTTACAACCATGTTAATTCAAGTAACCCGCTCCACTAGACAGTCGTCGTCACCCCTCTCGAACCGGGCGCGGTATTTGGTCTTCACGAGCTTACGCTCCTCGGCGGTAAAGACATTCGGAAACTGATCGCGCCAGGTGAGCGGCCAGCACGCATTGATCAACATGCGTCCAACAGTCAGGTCGCCGGCCTCACGCCCGGCGAGCGAAACCTCTTCTTCGTGTTCGCCGGTTCCCGTTGACAACCCCGTTCTGGTTTCGCTAACGTCCAGCATCATCAGCAATCACTTGTTGGGAAGGAACCAAACGATGGCCGAACATATCAAAATGACCGCGCAGGAAGCAAAACAAAAGTCCGAGGGGATCAGAAAAGTCATTCTCGACACCTATCGAATGGAAATCAAACCCTCGCCGTTCTTCACTGATCTGCGCGCCGGCACACTGTCACGGGACCGGCTTCAGGGTTGGATCAAGAACTGGTATTCGTTTGCGCTCGAAGTGAATACCGGAATGGCCACTGTCTATCACCAGTTTGTCGGCTTCTTCAAACGCCATCCGGAGCTTGAAAACCGCATCGCGCAAAAAATCGGCGAAGAGTTCACCACGCCAGCCATTGGCGGCCACGCGCGCATGTTGCCGATATTAGGCAAGGCGTTAGGCGTTAAAGCGGATGAAATGATTGAGTGCGAGCTGATACCCGAAGCCCGCGGCCTGGTCGACTTTTTCGTGCGTTCGTGGATCGACATCCCGCTGGCGGAATGCTTTGCCGTGCACATGGAAGAAGAAATTTTTGGCTTTATCTCCCGCGATTTTCGTCAGAGCTTGCCTAAGTACGGCGTAACCGACGATGACATGAAATACTTTCGCGTCCACGAAGAAGCCGATCTCGACGAAGAGCATGGCGGAACCAACCAGGCGATTCTCGAAGTTGCGCTCCAAGAAGGCTACGGCAACGAGCGTGCCGGCTGGCCGCTGGAATATTGCGGTAAAATCGCCGTGCAGATGATCGGCAATTTTTACGATGGAGTCTATAGGCGCTTCGCGTAGCGAAGCGCCGTTCAAACCGTCCAATTGCTTCGCTCCGTTCAAGCCGTTCAAATCGTTGTTCGGAACAAAGCAAAGAGAACCTCTGGTCTCGACGGTTTGAACGTTTCGAACGGCTTGAACGATTTAAACGAGTTCAGAGGAAAATTATGGAGCAGCCCAAAGAAATCCAAGAACTGAACGATCTACTGCGCCCCCGCTGGGTCTCCGGGCTTTGGAATCTGGACCACGCCGAGCGCCCGTCGGACCCAAAGACGCGAGTCAAGCCGCATCTTTGGAAATGGCATGATATTTACGACAGCCTGCTGCAAGCCAAGGAAAAAATCTCCGTTGCCAGCGGCAGCGTCGAGCGGCGCGTTATTCGTCTGGTCAATCCCGGCATGGCCGACACCGAGATGACCAGCCATACAATCTTGCTCTCGTTCCAACTTATTCAGCCCGGCGAGGTCGCGCCCGGGCATCGTCACACGATGAGCGCCTTTCGCTTCATTCTGCAAGGCCAGGGCGCTTATACCAACGTCGACGGCCAGAAGATGGTCATGGAAGCCGGCGATCTGATCCTCACGCCGCAGGGGTGCTGGCATGAGCATGCTCATGAAGGGGATCAAAACATGGTGTGGATCGACGGCCTCGATGTGCCCTTCGTCCAGGCGCTGCAAGTGATATCCTTCGATCCCTACAAACAAGGGCGATTGCCGGTTAATGAAGGGGTCGATCCGGCAACCTTCTACGGCATGACCCGGCCGGTCGGCAACCTTAGGTCCGAGGCACCGCCCCTGCTCCACTATCATTGGCGCGAAACTTACCCGGCGCTGCAACGTTTAGGACGCGCGTCGGGCGATCCCTTCGACGGCGCGGCGCTTGAGTTCGTAAATCCGGCCACGGGCGGCGCAACCTTGCCGACGATGTCGTGCAGAGTCCAAATGCTGCGCGCCGGCGAAAAGACCCGCGACCATCGCCACACCAGCACGAGTATCTATCATGCGTTTCGCGGCGGCGGCACGACGATGATCAACGGCCATCCGTTCCAGTGGCAGAGAGGCGATACTTTCATCGTACCGCTGTGGTCCTGGCACGAGCACGCCAACGCCTCGTCAGCGGAAGAAGCGATTCTTTTCTCCATGCACGATGAGCCGATCCTGAAGGCGTTCGGATTATATCGTGAAGAAGCGCGCGATTGAGCAGTGACCATAATAGAACCGGCGATTGTCGCATGAATTTTACCCACTGTTCGGCGAAAACACCGTCGGCTCTTTGACGTCTGTTTCCAGCGCTTTCAGCGCAGTCTGAACGATTTCTTTGCGCAGACCCGCGTCCAGCTCCGGCGGCAAACTGGGGTCGCCGCAGGGGTGAGGTATGCTTACGCCTTTGACGATACGTGTGGCGCGCACCTGCTGTGCCACTGGAAACATCGCGCTCACCAATGCCACCGGGAGGCCTGCCTTCTCAAGTTCTTTGCTCATCACAGCGCCGCTGCGACTGCATGTCCCTCAGGTGGCGACGAACAGCACCCCCTCAACACCGTCCTGCTTCAGATCGGCGGCGATCTCCTGGCCCATGCGGCGCATAACCGCCGGCGAACCCTGGTTGCCGGGAATCACGTAGTAGGCGGGATACAGTTTACCCGGCCCGATTTTGCCCTCTGCTTCCAACGAGCGCAGCGCATCCAACGGCACCCCATAGTGAGGATTTGTGTTCATGTAAGCGACGTTGTAGCCGCCGTGCACGGCTTCCCATTTTCCCGGCTCTAATTCTTTAACTTCCGAGATGTTGTATTTGCGCCAGAAAGTATTGCGGAAGGTTTTAAACCGGTCCGGGTTTCCCCAGGGCACGACGCCGCTGGTGGTGACTACAGCGATCTTCCGCTTGCGCAAATCGTCCAATGGCGCCGCCGGAGCAATGTCATCCCAGGTCTCCATGGGAATCTCCGTCTCAAACGGTTCATTGGCGATCTTCTTGAGCAGCATGTCGATGGCGCGCTGGTAACCCGGCCGTTCGGTCTTTACCAAGCGGCGAATGCCGCGCGGGATATAACCCTCTTCCTTCGCTGGACCGATAGTCTCGCCCGCGGCAAGCCTGCGCGCGAACTTCGCCAACGCTTTCAAGGCAGCCGCCATTCCCGCGGCGGTCTCCGCGGTGGGCAGACAAAACACATTTAAATTGGCGCGATCGCGGTAAACGCCGATGGCGGGATTTTCTTCGTGCATAGCGGTGACGCTGGGAATCTCCAGCTCGCTTGCGACCGCGTGACAGATCTCCATACAGCTCACGCCGTAGCGCCCAGCGCTAAACGCCGGGCCGGCGATCAAGACCTGCGGATGGCTGGAGCGGACGGCGTCGAGCACCGCTTTCATAGCCTCGTCATTGCGCTCGTGAAAATAATTGTCGCCAAAATAAACCGTGCACACGATCTGCGCTTCGCCGCCCAGTTGAATCTGCAGTCCCCGCGCCGCTCCCACCGCGCCGTCGCCCACCGCCACGGGAATCCCCGCCTGTTCTTCTCCACCGATGCCGGCAAAGAACTGATTGACAACATGGATAACTTTAAGCATCGCCAGTCACTCCTTTAGCAACGGTCCCTGTTTCGGTCTCGGAGCTCGAGTTAATCCGAGACTCTACACGCGAGACTCAAGCCGTCTTTAATACTCCGCGCACGTCCAGGACTCTCCGCCCCAGTTATCGACGCCGCCGATGACCATGTCGCGCGCATCCAGGGTCAACCTCCCCTTGGCGTCAGCCAGGGGCGCGCCAGGATAGCTCAAAATCGAAAATTGATCATAGGGGCCGACCACGCGATCCGGCACCGGTAGCTCGAGCCAGCGGTCGCGGCTGCCCGTGCTCACGGCAGCGTCGGCTTCCGGCACAAAGTAAAGCAGCGGTGAATCGACACCGTCTTTGCCGCCAAACTCATAGCTCACGAGGGTCGTGCGGATACCCTGCTTTTCACAGGCCTGGATCGTCAACATCACATCGACAAAAGCATTGCCCGAGCCGGTCCAGGCCACAATGGCGCCGTCGACGCCTAGTTGTTTCGCAAGTGTGGCAGTGTTGTGGGCGATGACTTCCTTGCCGTGGAAGGTGTCGAACTGGATGCGTTCGAGAATCACGCCGACAAAATTCAACCGCCTGCCATGTTCGCGATAGAGCCCCAACGAAAGCGGATGGTTCTGCCAGTCCCACGTTATCGGAAAGTAGCCGACGGCGCGGGTCGCAACCACGCATAGCGCGCCATCGAGCAGCTCGTTTGGATGAATGAAAGTCGCCAGAGATTCTCTGACGGTCATGCCGTAGTAGCTCAAGTTCGTATGAGTGCCTTGACTATTCGTTAAACAACCTTGAATGAGCGCGATCCTCGGTAAGTCTGGCGCCACCGCGCTGTTGTCGAAATATTCCAGGGTTACCGGTGCCAACCCATTGGTAGCCTCCGCGAGTCGCTTGGCTACACTAAATTCCGCCGACTGGATCGCGCAATGGGCGTCCCAATCCGACAAGCCGGCTTTCAATTTTATAACCAAAACCAAATCGGCCAACTTGCTGAAACGCGACGACTCGGCCCCCGAACCCCACATGTCCAGGATCGCGCTGCGCTGTACCGCCAAACCGGCGCGGGCCGATCCTTCGAAAGCCGCGGTGGCCACGACGGCCATGCCGGAGAGACGATGAGTTCTACCCCCGCCCACTGGCTCGACGGCGCTCAAAGTGCCAGGGAAAACTTGGCCCAGCCCGGAAACCTTGACTCTCGGTTCGACGATGTCGCGGATACCGGTCACCCGAACTCGATCACCCGGCTGGACGATGGCGAAGCCAACGTCGTCGATGCGAGGGTCCCGGCGCACCAGTTCCGCCAGTGCGTCATCGTCAATATCAAGAATGCCTGCGCGATAGCAAAACGCCCGCCCAAGTCGCAACTCAGTAACCGGAAAATCCGCCAGCTCCAAACGCATAGTTAAAGCTTATACAAATCAGCCCCGGAAACTGTCAAACCATGCAAGTAATCGGTCGCCAAAGGGCGCTCGTGTTAAATAGCGATTTAACTTTCTTTATGCTATGCGAAATCAAAGTTGCGTTTTACGTTTCAACGGTGTTTCGGAGGCTCCCAATGAAGTTTGGTGTGTTTCTTCCCGTGTCCGGCCGCGCCGCCAGTAGAAGGACGCTGATGGAGGCAGCCCAACAGGCCGAAGCGCTGGGCTACGATTCCGTATGGGCCGCCGACCGTTTGGTGCACCCGTGGAAGATCGACACGGTTTATCCCTATAGCAAGGAAGCGACTTTCATCGTGCCGCCCGATCGGCCATTTTTCGATACCATGACTTGTTTGGCTTTCCTCGCCGGTTGCACTGAAAAAATCGCGCTCGGCATGAGTGTCATGGTTATGCCCTATCGCCATCCTTTGCACTGGGCCAGGATTGCCACAACCACCGACCAGCTCTCCAGCGGGCGACTGATCTTGGGCGTCGGCGTCGGCTGGATGGAAGAAGAGTTCGCCGCCATGAATGTCCCGTTCAAAGAGCGCGGCAAGATCTCCGACGAACAGCTGACTCTTCTTGAACGCCTTTGGACCGACGAGCACATCACCTTTCACGGCAACTATTACAACGTCGACGACATCGCCTTCAATCCGAAGCCGTTTCAAAAACCGCGCATTCCCATCTGGGTCGGTGGCGAAGGTAAATACGCGCAGAAGCGAGCCGGCATTTTCGGCGACGCCTGGTTCCCCTACTTCGTGCGAATCACGCCCAAGGATTTAGCCGCTGGATTCGACAACGTTCGCGCTGAGGCGAAGAAAGCTGGCCGCAACCCCGACGAAGTTGAACTTGCCTGCTGTCTTCCGGTTGAGCTGACTCCCACCGCTGGACCGCAGATAACCGACTATCTAAAGGGTAGCGTCGAACAGGTTGCTGAAAGACTCCAGCAGTTCATGGAAATCGGCGTCGTGCACATCGGGCTGCAATTCATGATCCCGCACTATCCCGAGCGGCGCG